>NZ_CP022998.1:787500-1987500 GCF_002277895.1 Rhizobium sp. 11515TR
AAAATGTAACGGGGCTGAAGCCATGCACCGAAGCTGAGGATTCCTCTTTGAGGAGTGGTAGCGGAGCGTTCCGTAAGCTGATGAAGGGATACCCGTGAGGGGTCCTGGAGGTATCGGAAGTGCGAATGTTGACATGAGTAACGATAAAGAGGGTGAGAGACCCTCTCGCCGAAAGACCAAGGGTTCCTGCTTAAAGTTAATCTGAGCAGGGTTAGCCGGCCCCTAAGACGAGGCGGACACGCGTAGTCGATGGGAACCACGTTAATATTCGTGGGCCTGGTGGTAGTGACGGATTGCTTAACTTGTTCACACTTATTGGATTGTGTGGGCGGGGACGCGGTTCCAGGAAATAGCTCCACCGTACAGACCGTACCCGAAACCGACACAGGTGGTCAGGTAGAGTATACCAAGGCGCTTGAGAGAACTATGTTGAAGGAACTCGGCAAATTGCACGCGTAACTTCGGAAGAAGCGTGACCCTTATATGCGCAAGCATGTGAGGGTGGCACAGACCAGGGGGTAGCGACTGTTTACCAAAAACACAGGGCTCTGCGAAGTCGCAAGACGACGTATAGGGTCTGACGCCTGCCCGGTGCTGGAAGGTTAAGAGGAGGGGTGCAAGCTCTGAATCGAAGCCCCAGTAAACGGCGGCCGTAACTATAACGGTCCTAAGGTAGCGAAATTCCTTGTCGGGTAAGTTCCGACCTGCACGAATGGCGTAACGACTTCCCCGCTGTCTCCAACATAGACTCAGTGAAATTGAATTCCCCGTGAAGATGCGGGGTTCCTGCGGTCAGACGGAAAGACCCCGTGCACCTTTACTATAGCTTTACACTGGCATTCGTGTCGGCATGTGTAGGATAGGTGGTAGGCTTTGAAGCAGGGACGCCAGTTCTTGTGGAGCCATCCTTGAAATACCACCCTTATCGTCATGGATGTCTAACCGCGGTCCGTTATCCGGATCCGGGACAGTGTATGGTGGGTAGTTTGACTGGGGCGGTCGCCTCCGAAAGAGTAACGGAGGCGCGCGATGGTGGGCTCAGACCGGTCGGAAATCGGTCGTCGAGTGCAATGGCATAAGCCCGCCTGACTGCGAGACTGACAAGTCGAGCAGAGACGAAAGTCGGTCATAGTGATCCGGTGGTCCCGTGTGGAAGGGCCATCGCTCAACGGATAAAAGGTACGCCGGGGATAACAGGCTGATGACCCCCAAGAGTCCATATCGACGGGGTTGTTTGGCACCTCGATGTCGGCTCATCGCATCCTGGGGCTGGAGCAGGTCCCAAGGGTTTGGCTGTTCGCCAATTAAAGCGGTACGTGAGCTGGGTTCAGAACGTCGTGAGACAGTTCGGTCCCTATCTGCCGTGGGTGTAGGAATATTGACAGGATCTGTCCCTAGTACGAGAGGACCGGGATGGACATATCTCTGGTGGACCTGTTGTCCTGCCAAGGGCATAGCAGGGTAGCTATATATGGAATGGATAACCGCTGAAGGCATCTAAGCGGGAAACCAACCTGGAAACGAGTGTTCCCTATCAGAGCCGTGGAAGACGACCACGTTGATAGGCCGGGTGTGGAAGTGCGGCAACGCATGAAGCTTACCGGTACTAATAGCTCGATTGGCTTGATCGTTCCCATTGCTCGTGCTCATCACACGACGTGTTCAAATAAAAAATCCAGCTTCTCAAAAATGTCCATGCAAAAGCATGAACAGCAAGCCTCCGTATGGACGGCTGATGTCCCCTTCGAGCGACAAGCGAGAAGGAAAGGCATATCAGCCCAGAAAGAGCAACTTGTTGATCCATGCTTTCGCATGGATCAACAAGTTGCGCTTTGCCGACCTGGTGGTTATGGCGGGGTGGCTGCACCCGTTCCCTTTCCGAACACGGCCGTGAAACGCCCCTGCGCCCATGGTACTTCGTCTTAAGACGCGGGAGAGTAGGTCGCTGCCAGGTCTGCTAATCGCAACTTCACGCTAAATCGATGAAATCGATTTATGCCTCGCTAAATTGCTCAGCAATTTATGCCGCACAAAATCTTCTCGTCACACTCTGAAATACGGCCAGGCCGTGTTACAATAGGCCGCTAACGCGGCCTTTGTCGCTTCTGATAACGACTTCTTCTTCGAGAACCTGGAATAACAGGCATCTCGAAAGCAGGTGCGCTCCAAAAGGTGCCCACCTAACACACGATAAACCGCTCTGCGGTTTACGTGGATGACGCAAGCCCAAGGCTTGCTACTCGCGACAAATCGCTCCGCGATTTGCGCTGGCGCGGGGTGGAGCAGCCCGGTAGCTCGTCAGGCTCATAACCTGAAGGCCGCAGGTTCAAATCCTGCCCCGCAACCAATCCTTCCTTCCCCCCAAGAACAATATCGCTCCCGCCAAGACTTCTTCTTCGATGGCAATCCTAGCTCAGCGTGTCTCTTACTCTTCAGATTCCAGAATGCAGCATTGCTCCGGCACCGGCACGAGCATCGCGCTGCTTCCGGCAGCCATCGGTTCCGATAAGGCGCCATTGGCGACAATAGCACCAGCCGCCGTGTCGCATTGATACTGATAGGCGCGGCCGAGATAGGTGCGTGTTCCCAGAATCGCGGGCAGGCCGTTGCCTTTGCGTCGAACCGAAAGACCATCCGCACGGCAGCCAAGAATGAAGCTGTCCGGAATCGGTCCGAAATCGTCCTGCGATACTGTGATCCTGGCACCGCCCATGGCCTCGGCTGTAACAGAGGCGCCTTGCCGCTCAACAACACGCAGCGGCAGCAGATTTTCAAAGCCGACGAAGCGGGCCACAAAACTGTTGGCGGGCTTGCGGTAGAGGGTCTCGGGGTATCGAGCTGCATGATGCGGCCGGCATTCATGATGGCGACGCGATCGGAGATCGAGAAAGCCTCTTCCTGATCGTGGGTGACGTAGAGCGAGGTCGTGCCATTGGCGCGCTGCAACTGGCGGATTTCCACGCGCATATCGACCCGGAGCTTCGCATCGAGATTGGAGAGCGGCTCGTCGAACATTAGGAGCGGCGGCTCGATGACGAGGGCGCGGGCGAGCGCGACGCGCTGCTTCTGGCCGCCGGATAGGGCGCCGGGCAGGCGGTCACCGAGGCCGGAAAGACCGACGCGCTCCAGCATTGCGGCGGCCCTCGTGAGGCGCTCCTTTGTCGGCATGCGGCGCTGCTTGAGGCCGAAGGCGACGTTTTCGAGTACGGTTAGATGCGGAAACAGCGCGTAGTTCTGAAACACCAGGCCGATATCTCTGGCATGCGCCGGCAGCGTCGTCAGGTCGCGCTCGCCGAGCTTGATCGTGCCGCTGGTCGGCTGCAGGAAGCCGGCGACGAGCCGCAGCGTCGTCGTTTTGCCGCAGCCGCTGGAGCCGAGCAGCGAGACGAGTTCGCCGGCCGCGACCGAAAGCGAAAGATCCTGCAGGACGGCCGTCTTGCCGTAATGGGCGCTGATGGAATTGATGGAGAGCGATACGGTCACAGGCGGCTACTTTGTCAGGAAGGTGAGGCCCAGGGTGGCTTCGACGATCGCCATGACGGCGACTGTGACGAGCATCAGCAGCACGGAAACCGAGGCGATGGTCGGGTCGAAGAATTGCTCCATATGGGCGAGGATCTGGATCGGGAGGGTGGAGATGCCCGGGCCCGTCAGGAAGACCGAGACCGAGACATCGTTGATCGAGGTGATGAAGGCGAGGATGAAGGCGGCGATGACGCCAGCGCGGATATTCGGCAGCACCACGGTCATGAAGGTCTTCAGCGGCGGGCAGCCGAGGCTGATTGCCGCTTCCTCGATCGAGAAATCGAAACTCGCGAGGCTGGCGCTGACGACGCGCACCGAATAGGGCAGCACCAGCAGCGCATGACCGATCAGGAGACTTGGGAAGATCGGCAGTCCGAGCCCGATCGTGATCGATTTCATCAGCGAAAAGCCGAAGACGATTTCCGGAACGAGGATCGGCAGGACAAAGAGCGTCGAAAGCCAGCGCGGCAGTTCGACCCTATAGCGGCTGATGGCATAGGCGGCGGGAATGCCGATCAGCAGCGAAAGTGCCGTTCCGAGGAAGGCTAGTTCCAGGCTGGTGATCGCCGTCGTGCGGAAGGCCTCGATCTGAAAGATGTTCGCGAACCAGTGCAGCGTCAGGCCCTGCGGCGGGAAGGTGAGATAGGTCGTGTCGCTGAAGGCGGCGCCGATGATGATGACGAGCGGCGCCAGCAGGAACAGGAAGACGAGGGCGGTGAAAACGATGAGCGCGGGATGGACCGTTCTTGTCATGATCACACCGCCATCGGGTTCAGCCATCGCGCGAGACGGCTCATGATCGCGACAATGCCGATCGTGACCACCACCATGATGGCGGCGATCGTCGAGGCGCCGACCCAGTCGAAGGTGACCATGGCGCGCTGATAGAGGAAGGTGCCCATCATCATCTGCTTTTCGCCGCCGAGCAGCTGCGGTGTGGCGTAGGAGGTGAAGCTGCCGGTAAAGACCAGCACCGCGCCGACGATAAGGCCGGGCGTTGCCAGCGGCAGGATGACCTGGCGAAAGGTCGCGGCCGGGGTTGCGCCGAGCGAAGTAGCGGCCTGAATGAGATCCTGCGGTATGCCTTCAAGCACGCCGACGAGGGTCAGAATCATCAAGGGCACGAAGAGATAGACCATCGCGACAACGACAGAGCCCTCGGTGTAGAGCATCGAGAGCGGCTCGCTGATGACGCCGATCGATAGCAGGATGGTGTTGAGAATGCCGTTCTTGCCGAGAATGATCAGCCAAGCGAAGGAGCGCACGACGACGCCGGTCAGCAGCGGAAAGACGGCGGCGATGATCATCACGCTCTTGGCGCGGCCCGGCATCTGCGCGATCACATAGGCGGCGATGAAGCCGATAAACAGCGAGATCGCCGTCGTGATCAGCGCCACCTCGATCGTCCTGAAGAGCACGGTTCGGCGAAAGCCGCTGGAAAAGAAGGCGACATAGGCGGAGAAAACCCCCTTGGGTTCGCCAAAGGTCGCCGCGATCGTAATGATGACGGGAACGAGCAGGAAGAGCGTTACGGCGAGGATCGCCGGCGTCGCTAAACCCCATTTCATCAAATGCTTCATCAACCGAATTCCGTGAGTACGCCGCACGAGTATGCGGCATGCTCTGTTACATGCCAAAGATCTCGTTCCAGCGATCGACCCAGTCCGGTTGCGCCTCGATCAGCTTCTGATAGTCGATGCGGTTGAGCTTGGCGATCATCTCGGTGCCGTAGGTCCAGAGCTTGGCTTTCTCAGGCGGCAGCACGACCTTGGTCGAGACCGGCGCATCGACGCCCTGTTCAGCTTCGGCCTGCTGCACGTCCTTCGACAGGATGAAGTTGATGAACTGGTGCGCAAGCTCGACGTTTTCCGAGCCCTTCGGAATATTGACCGTGTTGAGGACGGCGATATCGCCATCCTTGACGTCGGCCCAGGCCATCGTCGGAACGGCCGCGCGCAGGGACGACAGAACAAAGTCCTGCGTCATCGCCACCTTCGCCTCGCCCGTCGAGATCAGGTTCACCAGCTCGGAGCCGGTATTGTAGTTCTTGACGACATTCGGCTTCAGCGCCTCGATGGCCTCAAACGCCTTGTCGGCATCGGCATAGGGATCGACGCCGGCATGCTTGCCGGCTTGGAGCACCGTCAGCGGCCCACCCGTCGTGGTGATGCCCGGAAGCGAAACGGCGCCCTTCAGGTCATCACGCCAAAGATCGTTCCACGAGGTAATCGGCGGGTTCACCTTCGCCGTATCATAGACGATACCGATGCGGCCGATCGTGTAGGCGGGGCCGTAATTGCCTTGCGGCGCCTTGGCGATATCGTAGAGATCGGCAAGGTTGGAGATCTTGCTGCGGTCGATTTCCTGGAAAAGACCCTGCTGGATGCCGAGCTGCGAATAGCTGTCCGTGAGATAGATGACGTCGACGCCCTTACCCCCGCGCAGCTTCAGCTTGTTGAGACGATCGGCATTGTTGCCGGTTTCGAAGACCACGTCGCAGCCGCAGATCTTCTTGAAGGGCTCGATGATGTTGGCCTGCATCTTCTCGCCATTATAACCCCACCAGGAAACGGTTAGCGTCTTTGCCTGCGCGAAGGCCGGCATGGCGGTTGCCGCGGCAAGGAAAGCAAATCCCGCAACACGGGCAAGGGTGAGGCCGTTCATTCTCGAAATCCTTTTGGTCAATGAAATCTGGGATATGTTTCAAGCTTGCAGGATACTATTTTTCGAGCACCGGCTTTACAAGCCCAACAAATGGGCAGGGTGGTGGTTTTTGCCTTTGGTGGGATGAATATGTTGCGTCACGCTGCGACGTCTGGCCATTGCACATCGTTGAAATCCGCGAACTCTTCTCCTCATTCGGGAGAATGAGCGCCGCAGCAATGCCTTCACTTTACACGCGATTATTCGGCCGGTGGCCGGGCAGCTTTACAGGCGGATCGGTCATCTCTACCCTCACTTGACCGAATATCCTGCAGGCATGCTTCTCATGACATCCCCAAACACAAATCTTCCCGACGATCTGCTCATCAACGCGGCGGACGAGGTACTGATCCGTCAGGATCTGACGCTGACCGCGCTCGGCCGTCGGCCCGCAGATCGCCTGCTGCGTGTCGGCAGGCTTTTGGATGTGCATAGCCGCACCTGGCTGGACGATCAGGAAATCGTCATCAAAGGTCGGCGCATCGCCTATGTCGGTCCGGCCGGCAGTTATCAGGGCGAGGTGAGCGAGCGTGTGCACGAGCCGCATCTCGCAGCCGTTCCCAGTTTCGGCGAGGCACACAAGCATATCGAAAGCTCGCATCTGACGCCGGAATGGGAAGCGGCTCTGGTCATGCCGCATGGTGTCACCTGGACTTGCGAGGCGAGCCACGAGTTTTCCAATGTGAATGGTGCCCGCAATCTGGAATTCTGGCTGGAAGCGCGTCGCCGCGGTTCGCCGATGAAGATATTTCCCCTGCCGGGATCGGCCGTGCCGCCGACGGCTTACGAATGGGGCGGCGGCCACTTCGGCTATGACGAGCAGAAGTCGTTTCTGAGCGAAAGTCTGATGGTGGCCGGGCTCGACGAGGTCATGGATTGGCCTTCCGTCAGCAACCCGGAGAATCCGGCTTACGATCGCCTCTGGGGCATGATCCGGGCCACCTTCCAACAGCGCGGCGTCGTCGAGGGTCATGGCGCGGGCCTGCGCGATCTGGCGTCGATCAATGCCTTTGCGGGCGCCGGCCTTGCCTCCGATCACGAGGGCTGGTTCCTCGACGAGATCTGGGAGAAGCTGACGCATGGCCTGTTCATCGAACTCCGTCCGCATTCCCTGCCCGAGGTCATCAAGGGGTTGATCGATAAAGGCCTGTCCGACTGGTCGCAGATCGCCTTCGTCACCGATGATCGCAGCGCCAGCGATACGCTGAAGATCGGCGCGACGGATTATAATGTCCGCCTCGCGATCGAAAACGGGCTGTCGCCGGAAACCGCCATTCAATGCGTGACGATCAATCCCGCTCGGCACATGCGGCTGACGCCATGGGTCGGCTCGATCGCGCCCGGCCGTTTTGCCGATATCGTGCTGCTGGATGACGTGAAGACGCTGTCGATCGCCAAGGTCTGGGCCGATGGCAGGCCGGCATCCGAAGGCAAGGCTTTTGTCGGCGTCCGGCCCGAGATCGACTGGCCGGCATGGGCAACGCGGACGGTCCGCATGGATCGGGCCGTGACGGCAGAGGATTTTCGCATTGCCGCCCCGTCAACGTCCGACACCGCCAAGGCCGCATTGCTGCGGCCGTTCCACTGGGCTGATGATTTCATCACTATGGATCTGCCTGTCCGAGAGGGCGCAGTGCAACGCGACCATGATCGTAACGTTACGAAATTTGCAATCGTCGACCGTTTTTCCGGCGAGGCCAAGGTCGCGCGCATGTTCTGGCTGGGCACAGGCCCACGCACGCCGGATACCGCCCTCGGTGCCACGCTCGGCCACGATAAGCACAATATCTGGGTCGTAGGCTCTTCCGATGAAGCCATGGCGATGGTCGCCAATGCGCTGAAGGAGCAGCAGGGTGGCTGGGTGCTGGTGTCGGGCGGCAAGGTCGTCGCCCGCGTCCGTTATGAGGTCGGCGGTCTGATGACGGCGCGCTCGGCCGAGGAGCTGGATGCTGAGATGCAGGCGCTCTATAAGGCCGGCGCCGAGATCGACTGGATGTATGAGCCAACCTTCTCGCCCCGCTGGTGGCCGGGCTTTCCCGAGCGGCTTTCCTTCGCGACGCTCACCTGCGCGCCCTGGCGCTGGGTTCTGGTCGCTCCCTCCGAAAGGGCGCCGGAAGGTTTCGTCAATGTCGCGACCGGGGAAACGCATCCGATCGTCTGGTGAGGATATCCGTTTTTCATATTCTGAATATCGGCCGCGCCATTGATCGTTGATGAGCTGCTCGACCGGGTGGATTGTGATCGGAGCTTGACGGCCGACGTCGGTTCTTTAATTATCTATTTGGTTACTTATGGCGAGCCGCAGGCCGCGAAAGGGTGAAGCATACCCATCCCCACGTCGAGTGAGCGGCAACCGGGCGGAGGAGGCTCTGGTGAGTGCAGTTGATAGTGACAGGTCGCGGATGGTGTCGGCATTTTCCACATTGGGATGTGCGGATTTCGAATTGAACGAAGCCCTTGGATTGGCGACCAAGCATGGCATCGACTCCATCGAAATCCGCGCCCTTGGCGGCACTGTCGATCTGGTTGCCTATTTCACCGAAAGGTTCGGTTCTCCGGCTGGCCTAGCCAAAGTGCTGCAGGCCTCTCCCGTCAGCGTCTGTGCCTTCAATACTTCGCTGCGTCTTGTCGGTGCGACAGCCCAGGCAAAGGAAGAGTTCCTGGGCTATCTTCCATGGGCTGAGGCCGCCGGCGTTCGTTCGCTCCGGGTCTTCGACGGTGGCGAAACCGCCGACACGGGCGAACTAGCCGAGGCGCTGGCGACGCTGCAATGGTGGCGTGAGACAGCGGAGCGTGAAGGCTTTCATGCGGCCATGGTCATCGAGACACATGATTTCCTTGCATTGCCGGACGCTATTCCACGCTTCCTTGAAATAGCACCCGATTGCGCTCTTATCTGGGATACGCATCATACCTGGCGCAAGGGCGGGCAAGATCCCGTCGAAACCTGGAAGCAGGTTCGGGGCAACACCCGACATCTCCACATCAAGGACAGCGTTTCGAGGCCGGGGCCGAGACTGCCCTATAGTTACGTGCTGCCCGGTACCGGCGAGTTCCCGATGCCGGCGCTGCAGTCAGCGCTCGATGCCGATGGTTATGCCGGCATCATGAGTCTGGAGTGGGAAAGATTGTGGCACCAAGATCTGCCGCCTCTGGATTTGGCCCTGCAGGCAGCGCGGCAAAGTGGCTGGTGGTCCCGAGCAAGTGGCGAATAATTGTTGAAGAGCATTAATATTTTAGTTTAGTTGTACAGGAGAAAGCTGCGCGGAGATTGACTTTTGCAGCGCTAATTAATTAGTGTATTAGCAATTATTAAATAACTATCTCGTAGGCATGTCCGTGCCGGGTTGACTATGGTCTTCGGCGCAATATTTCCAGCTCGATGAAGGGGGCCTCAATGATTGAGGTTTGAGGGTGTCTGGAAGATGGAAGAGGCGGATTATAGACACCGGAATCCGATGTTTCGGCGGGAGGCGCGCCGTTCATCACCCGCTGTTTCCTGCTCCTGGATGTTCCTCGATCGCCGCGTCGCCCCGAAAGGGAAGTCCGATGAACGGTAGTGCAAGCCGCGAGGAGGAGGGACATGGAGCCCTGATCTTGAAGGCGATCGCCGAAGGTGGCCTGGGTTTTGCGGCGCAATGGATTCATGATGCCGCAAATGTCGGCAAAGTGTTCTACGCGGAAAGCCTGGCGCGCGTAACGGACTCGGATGGCACTGTGCACACGGCCGGCACCTTCGTCTCTCTGCTCGAGCGGCAGGATCGCTGGTTCGATCTCGATCTGCGTATTCTGGACATGGTGCTGTCCGATCTGACTGCGGATGAGGCGCTGGTTCTCGGTTTCAATCTCTCCGCCACCAGCCTGTCGCACTCCGATCGGTTCGCTGAAATATTCGGCCGAATCAGCCGTCGCCCAGAGCTTGCTTCGCGCCTCATCATCGAGGTCACCGAAAGTTATCCTGTGGTTGGCGTATCCATCGAGCGCATGAAGATGATCCGTGGTCTCGGCTGTCGTATCGCCATTGATGATTTCGGCTCCGGCTTCGCCACGCCGGCATCGCTGTTGCAGGTGCCTGCCGATATCATCAAGATCGATGCGGCTTTCGTGTGGGATAACAGACGAGGCCGCGACGGAAGCGACAGTCTCTCCCATCTTGTCGGGTTTGCCGCCTGCTTTGCTCCCTTCGTCGTCGTGGAGGGTATCGAAACCAGCTCCCAGCTCGATGTGGCGCGGGAAGCGGGCGCAACGCATGTACAGGGCTTCCTGCTGTCGAAGCCGGTTTCCTTGGCCCAGCTCCGGCGCTACAAGCGGAAAGCCGTCTTGCGGGGGGTGGAATGATTGTTCCTGCCGTTTTCCCGCCGGATATGGCCGCGATCTTCAAACCTTATGCATGGCGTATGTCTGCCGGTCTTTCGCCGAAGCCTGCCATCAGGGCTTTGCAGGTGACGTCATGATGAAGCAGCCGGCTTTCACATCGGCCTATCAGATCTCGGCGGCCCGGGCGGCGAGCGAGCTCAAGGCGAAGACATTGCTGCGCGCTTTTGTGAGCCGGCTTCGCATCGTCTTCTCCGGGAGCGGCGAGCTGGACGCTACATTCGTCGGCGGGGCCGAGCCGCATGTCCTTATCTGCGATCAGTCGGCAGAGGCGATTGGCCGCGTCAGCATAGATGCCGAGACCGGGCTCTATGTTCTGTGCGAGCTCGGCGGTCATGCTGATGATATCGTTATCGTGACCGCGAGCGAAAATCGATTGATCGAGGAGATCACTCTCCATCTTGGTAATGGCCGTTTGCTGCAGGGAGCGGTCGATACCGCCGTCAGCAGCCTCGTTGGCCAGACGATGGAGGATGTCGAGCGCAAGCTTATTCTCCAGACGCTGCAGCATTGTGGCGGAGATCCCACTCATACGGCGTTCATGCTCGGCATGCCGCTCGTCACTCTTTGCAACAAGCTGGCGGTCTACTTCTCGGACTCCGCCGGCGAACTGCCGCAGACCGCTGCGGATATGGGATACGGAGCGAAAGGCTTCCGGCTGTGATTGCGCACGCATTTTATGCGGACGCATTGTGCCCCGGTTACCAAACCGGGATCGCGCTCTTGGAACAGGGCGCAAATCGAAACGGCGCGCTGCCCGGCTGCGGGTATCGCGCATGATGCAATTCGAGCGGGGCGGCGCACGAGGAACCAAATGAGATCCGGGAAAAGATCATGGATTCTTTCAGCGAGAGAAAAGACCCCGTACCCCAGAAGACGCCTGCTTTGTTCGATGGCTGCGTGAAGATCGTTTCGGCCTATGTCAGCCATAATGCCATCCCTGTTCACAGCCTCCCCAGGCTTATCAAGGATATTCACGAGGCGCTGCAAACATTGGATGGGTCGGCTTCGATCGTCGATCGAAGCAACCTGGTGCCGGCGGTGGATTTGAAGAAATCGGTGACAAACGACTACATCGTCTGCCTCGAAGACGGCAAACGCTTCAAGACCCTGAAGCGCCATTTGCGCGTGCATTATGGCATGACGCCCGAGGAATACAGGCAGAAATGGGGACTTGCTCCCAACTATCCGATGGTTGCGCAGAATTACGCCAACCGTCGCTCGGAACTTGCCAAGATTTCCGGCCTCGGTGCGAACGGCAACAAGAGGGAAAGCGTCGGCTGAAGCAATTCGCAAACAGGCGCCTCATGCGCTGCTGACGGCTCGGCTTCGATACTCCGTGGGAATGCAGGCGGATTTCGCGAACGCTTTTCATGCGTTTTGCGATGCTTGCTGTAGCGCCGTGTCTGCTGGCGGAATGCTGCAAATAAAAATGGCGCCTCGTCAGAGGCGCCATTGTCTTATCGAGAATGTTCGACGTCTTTATCGCGACGATTAGAAGACCTGGCGCAGCACGATGAACAGCACGAATGCCAGTGCGATCGAGGCAGGCAGCGTCAGGATCCAGGCCATCAGCATGTTGCGCACGGTCGACCACTGCAGGCCGGAACCGTTGGCCGCCATGGTGCCGGCGACGCCGGAAGACAGGACGTGCGTGGTCGAAACCGGCAGGCCTAGATGGTCGGCGGCACCGATCGTCAGCATCGCGACGACCTCGGCGGCAGCACCCTGGCCATAGGTCAGGTGCGTCTTGCCGATCTTTTCGCCGACGGTGACGACGATACGCTTCCAGCCGACCATGGTGCCGAGGCCGAGTGCCAAGGCGACGGCAACCTTCACCCAGAGCGGGATGAACTTGGTCGCGTGATCGACGGCGGCGTGATAGTTGGTCACGGCTTTCAAGTCGTCGGCGCTCATCGGCAGCAGCTTCTGCTTGTCGATCAGCTTCAGCGATTCACCGATCAGGTAAATGTCGTTACGAACGTTGCTGACGAGCCCGTTCGGCAGCTTCTCGACGGTCGGATAGGCGGCGATTTCTGCGCTAGTCGAGTGGATGTAGGCCTGCAGCGCAGGCGTGGTCGCATCCGACCAGGTCTTGCTCTTCACGGCATCGCTGACGGCAGTCTTCGGATCGGCCGGAGCGGTAACGCCGGGCTTCACATACTTGCCAAGCACGGTCTCTACCTGCGTTGAAGCAGTCTTGTACGCTTCGAGATAGTTGACATCGGGCGTGCGGTTCAGCGCGAAAGCCGTCGGCACGAGGCCGATGAGGATAAGCATGATGAGGCCCATGCCCTTCTGGCCGTCGTTCGAGCCATGGGCGAAGCTGACACCGGTGCAGGTGAAGATCAGCAGGCCGCGGATCCAGGCTGGCGGCGGCGTATTGCCCTTCGGCGCTTCATAGAGTTCTTTGTTGCGGATCAGCACCTTGGCGACCAGCAGCAATATTGCAGCCATGGCAAAGCCGATGATCGGCGACAGAAGCAGCGACATGCCGACGCTGCTCGCCTGCGACCAGTCGACACCGCTGGTGGCGGAGCCGGCGGGCGCCAGGAACTGGTTGGCGAGGCCGACGCCGATGATCGAGCCGACGAGCGTGTGCGAGCTCGATGCCGGCAGGCCGAGATACCAGGTGCCGAGGTTCCAGATGATGGCGGCCGTCAACAGGGCGAAGACCATCGCCAGACCCGAGCCGGAGCCGACCTGCAGGATGAGTTCGACCGGCAGCAGCGCCAGGATGCCGAAGGCGACGGCGCCTGAAGACGTGAGAACGCCGAGGAAGTTGAAGAAGCCCGACCAGATGACGGCGAATTCCGCCGGCAGCGAGCGCGTATAGATGACGGTTGCCACAGCATTGGCCGTATCGTGGAAACCGTTGACGAATTCGAAGCCGAGCGCGATCAGCAGCGCCAGGCCGAGCAGGATCCACGGAACGGCGGCGGCTTCGGCGAGGTCGCTGCCAAGGGCATAGCCGACATAGGCAAGGCCGGCCAGCACGACGACACCGAAGATCGGCAGAAACCATTTTGCCGAACTACCGGCGCCGTGAATTGGATGGTTGGCATTGCCACCCTCCGACGTGTTTGAAGCGAGGTCGACCATCCCAAACTCCTTTATGGCAATTGATATCGTTGGTGTAAGCCTCCTTCATGAAACTCTCGTGACGCGCGAGTAGGTTGCGGCTGGCTGCAAATACCGGCAACAATATGCTTTTCGGGCCGTGGTCAGGCGTTTGGTCTGATCTTGATTTTGCCGTCAAATGGCCTTTTTCGGTTCAGCCCGCGTTCATACCTCAGGGGGTTAAATCCCAGATGTAAGGGACTTGGATAGAGGGCCATCAAAATGAGATCGTCCGTGATTGCCATTGCTGCCTTGTTTGGCAGCCTGGTTGTATCTTCGGCAGAGGCAATGCCTATCCCAGCCGTTGGGACAGCGGCCTCAGCGCCGATCGTGAAAGTTGACTATGCCTGCGGTCGTGGCTGGCACCTGACGCGCTGGGGCGAATGCCGCCCCAATCGTTGGGGTCCGCCGCCCCGGCGCTGGGGTTACTACAGGCCGCCACCGCCGCCGCCATGGGGCTGGCACGGCCATCGCCATCATCGCGATGGTTGGCGCGATGACCGTTGGCGCGATCGCCCGCGTTACTGGTAAGATCAGAAACACCGCCGCACTTCGCGGCGGTGTTTTGCTGAGAGCAATTCTAGGAAAAGCGCGACAACAAAGAGCTGGAACGGTTCGCGGATTTTGCTGAGAAGCTGACCCGCTCTAAGGCTGAGTTGGGGGCCGTAACGCGCGCGCTGCGAGCCATAGTCCTGCAAGAACGAGCAGGCCGGCCGACAAAATTGCAGCAAGGCTTTTCGCATGAAGCGCGATATCGGCAAGTTTGGGCCGGATGAGATTGGCCGTATTGAAGTTCTCGCCGCTGAATTTGCAAAGGACGAACGAGAGATTGTTGCGCACGAGTACCGCGTCGATATCAGAGATGAGATCGACGACCGATGCCTTCTCCACTCTCATGACACGCATCCGCAGCAGCACTGCCTTCGCTGCGGCGAGATAGGCGTGGGAGCATTCGTTGAATGGGCTTTCCTCGTCGCTGACGCTGCCCGGCATCAGGCCCCATAAGCAATAGGCGCGCTGGATCTGCGCGAAGTTCAGGAGGCGGCGAAAGGTTTCGTCGGTATCCGATATGCTCTCGGCAAGCGAGACTATACGCCCGTAATAGGGAGCGATTACAGCCATCTCGCCATGGGTGAGATTGGGAATCGGGATGCCGACCTGGCTGCCGGAGGAGCCGCCGCCATGCGCGGCAACGGAAGCTGGCCAACCCGCAACGATGAGACAGAAGATTGCAAACAGGAGGCCACCTGGATACAGGCGTCTCCCGCGCATGTTGCCATGCGCGGGATGCGATCTATTTACCACACTAAGCCCGGCGTAGTGCCGCATTGCCGTAGCGTGTCTGCAGCAACTGACGTTCCGCCCAGGCTCCGAAGGCAAGGCCGAGCGTCGTCCAGAGGATGGCGTGCATGCCGAGCGATGTGATGCGGAAGCGCCAGAGCACGACGGCGGAGAATTGCTCGGGCACTTCGTTGATGGGAGGCAGCAGATATTGGATCAGCGCGATGAAGGCGATGTAGCCGATGCCGGCGATGATCGCACCGTTCCAGGAGCCATATCGCGCCGCCAGCCTGCGACCGAAGCCCACAGCGACGATCATGCCGACGACGGAGGCAACGATCATGATGAAGAACAGTTCAGTTCTCGCGCCGATCGTATCGGGATTGCCGACGGCCGGCGGATTTGCCGGATACTTGATGTCGGGCACGAGCGAAATCGTCACGAAAGCGGCGATGGCGAGCAGTGCCGCCGTGCCGCGTGCACCCAAGGGGCTGACGCGGCCGTAAACGAACGAGAACACCAGCGCGAACAGTCCGCCTATTGCGGTCGAAAAGATTACGCTGCCGGTGAAAAGGCCGATGCCAGCCTGTGTGGCGCGGCTGACGATTTCCGGCTCCGGCGCTTCGCCGGCCGCCTGTGCGGCCTTTTCTTCAAAGTCGATGGCCCAGTCGACCAGCGGTTCGCCGAAGATGTGGGCGAAGGCAAAAACGAGAATACCGGCAAAGGCCCCGACGATCATGCCGCGGAGCAAAAGACGTCCAACCATGTGCTTGACCCCTTAGTGGCAGGGGAAGCCGAGCAGGTGACGGGCGTCATGCACGAATTCATGCACATACGTGCCCGAGATGAGCGAGGTCGCGCCTTCCTCTGCACCGATGAAATAGATCGCGAGCAGCATCAGCAGGCCGGCAAAAATAGCCCAGGGCAGGATTTGGCCGAGCGGAATCGGCTGCGGAACTGCGGTTGGGGCGAAAGTGGTGTCGGACATTGTATTTCCCTCTTTAAGAAAAGCGCGTTCCATTTGCGGAAGGGTTCTTGCGGGAAGGGTCTGGCTCTCGGAGGGCGGAACTCGTCCGTCTTCGATTACAGTGGCGCGACCGCGCCGGGATTCCACCGGCTTCCACACCCGCAAGTGCAAGTTTATAGCTATCTGCAAATATAATTGTCAATCAAGCGCCACTGCGATGCGAAATCGCGACAAGAGCGCGGCAGGGGATGGAGTTGGAACAGTCTCATGAAAACGCGTTTGAGCTGGATTTGCCATGGGGCAACGCAAGCCAATCGGAATGGCTGCTTTCCGGATGACGAACCCTTGGAGGCGAAGGCGGCGCAGCAGGCTCAATCCTTGTCCTTCGGGCTGGGGGCAATCGACCGGGTCTGGGCGAGCCCGGCTTTGCGTGCCCGCCAGACCGCCGTGGTTCTCGGTCTCGACGCTATCCCGGATGTCGCCTTGCGCGAATGCGACTATGGCGACTGGAGGGGGCAATCGCTCGCCGAATTGCATGAAAGGGACGCGGATTCCCTGGCGCTCTGGATGACGGATACGTCGGTCGCGCCGCATGGCGGCGAAGCCCTCTCGTCGGTCATGAAACGCGTCGGCGAATGGATGGGAAATCATATCGAGGATGCCGGCCATATCGTCGTCATCACCCATGCGAGCGTCATTCGCGCTGCCGTTCTGCAGGCCCTGCAGGCGCCGCCTGCGGCATTCTGGGCTGTTGATGTCGAGCCGTTCGGGATCGTCGAGATGACGAGCGACGGCCGGCGCTGGCAGCTTCGCTTCTCGAAGATGACGATCTAAGATCTGTGGGGATTCACATTGGCTTGATGTGGTTCAAGCCTTTGATGGATCGTTTATTCTGACTGACGCCCAGTGGGCGAAGATGGCACGATATTGTCTGGACAAACCACCGATCCCGGACGTAGCGGCAGTGACAACCTGTGCTCGGCGGGCGCTTGCGGTCCGCTGGTTTCGTTATTTCTTCTTTCCTTGATCGTGATGCCATTTGATGGCGAAGAACATGCCCGTGCCCAACACGAGAACCTTGAACGTAATGAAGACTATAGGGAACCAATCCATTATTTTGAATATTTCCGGGCTATTACTTGACACTATCTATCGTGAGGAGCGCTAACTCAAAACTGCTGCTTCAGCAGCTTCATCTCTTGTTCAAACCATCGCCGAATCCAACTTCGATCATAGCATTACCTGAAAGCACAGGGTGGCGATCAACGGGCCGCTTTTGCCCGCTGCCGCTCGAAATAGACGAGATAGACGGCCAGCCCTAATGTCATGGCGGCCAGTCCATACCAGGTGATGGCGTAAACGAGATGGCTGTTGTGGAAGGTGATCTGCGTAAGTCCGCCCACGGGCAATCCGCCGGGATTTTTCGCATCGTCGGCATCGATGAAGTAGGGCGCCACGTTCTGCAGCCCGCGGGTCTCGGCGATTGCGGTCACGTCGCGTGAATACCAGCGCTCCTCCGCCGGCACGTTCGAACGCAGCAGCGTGCCTTTTGGCTCGCTGATCCGCAGCAGGCCGGTAACCGTGGTCTCGCCGGAAATTTCGCCTTCTGCGCGCGTCGCCGGATTGCGCTTCTCTGTGGGAACGAAGCCGCGGTTGACGATGATGGTCGTGCCGTCTGCAAGCTTCAGCGGCGTCAGCACCCAATAGCCTGCGCCGAGCGCGGTCGAGGCATAGACCTGCACCTGCCTGTCATTGAGGAAAGTGCCGCTTGCCTGCACATGCTTGTATTCGGAGTTTTCGGCTGTGACGTCGGCCCACTCTGCGGCGCCGGGAGCCGGAACCGCCGGAGCATGCACGCGTGCATCGACCCGGGCGATCAGATCCAGCTTCCATTGCAGACGCTTCACCTGCCAGGTGCCGAGACCGATGAGGAGGGCCGTCAGAAGCAGAAGCAGCGACACCCAGATGACCAGGGTAAGCGTCGAGCGCGGCTTGCCCTGAGACGTGTTCGAGAAAATATCGGTCATGGCGCTGATCTCCGGAGAGGCGCTGCCGCATGATTTCGGGAGGTTCGATTCTCTTCGCTGAAGATCATGCGTCGTCGGGAATATTCGGCTGCGGCTATTGGCATTTTCAGGCATGCACTACGCAGCATGCGGCGGAATTTTTCGCGCCGGAAGAGGGCGGGCCTTCGCCTGAAGGCCCGCCGCTCGATCTTATGGCATGTTGCGCATCATCTCGGGCGACATGGGCATCATGTTCGCGTTGAGGTGATGCATGACCCAGAGCGAGCCGGACAGCGCGATGATGACGATCACGATCGTAAAGATCAGCGCCATCATGTTCCAGCCGCCTTCCGAGCGGGTGTTCATGTGCAGGAAGTAGATCATGTGCACGACGATCTGGATCGCACCGAGGATCATGACGATCACTCCGGTGACGGCCGGATCGGGGATGACCTTGGCCATGACCAGCCAGAAGGGAATGGCGGTCAGGATGACGGAGAGAATGAACCCCGTCATGTAGCTCTTGAAGGTGCCGTGCGCCGCCTCGTGGCCGCCATGGTGATCGTGGCCTTGGGCGTCGCCGGAATGATGCGAATGGTTTGCGTTCGAGCTCATCCGAGAACTCCCATGAGGTAGACGAGAGAAAACACGCCGATCCAGACGACGTCCAGGAAGTGCCAGAACATCGAAAGGCACATCAGGCGGCGCTTGTTTTCAGGGATCAGTCCATAGCGGCCGACCTGCACCATCAGCGTGATCAGCCAGACGATACCGGTGGTGACGTGCAGACCGTGCGTGCCGACCAACGTGAAGAAGGCCGACAGGAAGGCGCTGCGCTGCGGGCCGGCACCGTCAAGAATCAGGTGATAGAACTCGTAGAGTTCGAAGAAGATGAAGAGAGCACCGAAGATGCCGGTGATCGTTAGCCACATCAGCGTGCCCGACTTGTTGTCCTTCTCCATCGCCAGCATGGCGAAGCCATAGGTGATGGAGGAGAAGAGCAGCATCGCCGTGTTGAGGGCGACGAGCGGCAGCTCGAAGAGGTCGGCCGGCGACGGGCCGGCCGCATAGCTGTGGCCGAGCACGGCGAAGGTGGCGAAGAGGACTGCGAAGATCAGGCAGTCGCTCATGATGTAGATCCAGAAGCCCAGCATGGTGCTGCCTTCCGGATGATGCTCTTCCGTCATGTAGAAGGCGGGTGTTTCGCCATCCTTCGGAGCGTGTGCGGTTGGGGTCGTCATAAGTCTTACACCTGTCCTGCGAGCTGCTTCGTACGCTCGTTCTCGGTCTTAACGACCTCGTCGGCGGGGATGTGGTAGTCGCGCTTGTAGTTGAAGGTATGGCCGATCGTGATGACGATCATCGCGACGAAGGTGATGGCGGCGAGCCACCACATGTACCAGATCATCCCGAATGCGAAGCCGATGGAGAGAACGCCGAGGATGATGCCCGTGCCGGTATTCTTCGGCATGTGGATCGGAATGAAGCCTTCGGTCGGCCTGACATAGCCGCGGTTCTTCATGTCCCACCACGCGTCGTGATCGTAGACGATCGGCGTGAAGGCGAAGTTGTAGGCCGGCGGCGGCGACGAGGTGGACCATTCCAGCGTGCGGCCGCCCCAGGGATCGCCCGTATGATCGCGAAGCTCCTCACGCTTCATGAAGCTGACGGCCAGCTGGATGAGGAAGCAGGCGATGCCGATGGCGATGAGACCGGCGCCGAAGGCCGCGATGATGAACCAGATCTGCAGCGACGGATCGTCGAACTGGCTGACGCGGCGCGTAACGCCCATCAGGCCGAGGATGTAGAGCGGCATGAAGGCGAACCAGAAGCCGATCTGCCAGAACCAGAAGCTCATCTTGCCCCAGAAGGGGTCGAGCTTGAAGCCGAAGGCCTTCGGGAACCAGTAGTTGACGCCTGCGAACATGCCGAAGAGCACGCCGCCGATGATCACGTTATGGAAGTGGGCGATCAGGAACAGCGAGTTGTGCAGCACGAAATCGGCCGGCGGAACCGCGAGCATGACGCCGGTCATGCCGCCGATGGTGAAGGTCACCATGAAGCCGACGGTCCACAGCATCGGCGGCTCGTAGCGGATACGGCCGTGGTACATCGTGAACAGCCAGTTGAAGAGCTTTGCACCCGTCGGGATCGAGATGATCATCGTCGTGATGCCGAAGAAGGAGTTCACGCTGGCGCCCGAGCCCATCGTGAAGAAGTGGTGCAGCCAGACGAGGTAGGAGAGGATCATGATCACGCAGGTGGCGTAAACCATCGAGGCGTAGCCGAAGAGGCGCTTGCCGCAGAAGGTTGCGACGACTTCCGAGAAGACGCCGAAGGCCGGCAGGATCAGGATGTAGACTTCCGGGTGGCCCCAGATCCAGATGAGGTTGACATACATCATCGGATTGCCGCCGAGGTCGTTCGTGAAGAAATTCGTGCCGGCGTAGCGGTCGAGGGTCAGCAGAGCAAGCGTGGCGGTCAGGATCGGGAAGCTGGCTACGATCAGGATGTTGGTGCAGAGCGAGGTCCAGGTGAAAACGGGCATTTTCATGAAGGTCATGCCCGGCGCGCGCATCTTGACGATGGTGGCGATCAGGTTGATGCCCGAAAGCGTCGTTCCGATACCCGCGACCTGCAGGCCCCAGATGTAATAATCGACGCCGACGTCTGGACTATAGGCGATGCCGGAAAGCGGCGGGTAAGCCAGCCAGCCGGTTTTCGCGAATTCACCGATGAAAAGCGAAATCATGATGACGATCGCGCCTGCCGTCGTCATCCAGAACGAGAAGTTGTTGAGGAACGGGAAGGAAACGTCGCGGGCGCCGATCTGCAGCGGCACCACGAGGTTCATCAGACCGGTGACGAAGGGCATCGCCACGAAGAAGATCATGATGACGCCGTGGGCGGTGAAGATCTGGTCGTAGTGATGCGGCGGCAGGTAGCCCTCGGATCCGTTGAAGGCGATCGCCTGCTGCAGGCGCATCAGCAGCGCGTCGGAAAAGCCGCGCAGCAGCATGATCAGCGCCAGCACGACATACATGATGCCGATCTTCTTGTGGTCGATGCTGGTGAACCATTCCTTCCAGAGATAGCCCCAGAGGCGGAAATAGGTCAGCAGGCCGAGAACCGCGATGCCGCCGATGGCGACGCCGATGAAGGTCACGACGAGGATCGGTTCGTGATACGGGATCGAATCGAGCGTCAGCCGACCGAAGATGAATTTATAGAGGTCCGGGTTGGAAAACATGGATTGCCTCTGTCCCTTATGAATGTCTTGTTATTGAGCGCACCGGATCAATGACCCTGATGCTGCGCCGAACCGGTCGACGAATCGGAAGAAGAGCCGTTGCCCATATCCATGCCCGGCATGGAGTTATCGCCATGCTGCATGGTGTGGCCGCCGTCAGCCTTGACCGGCGTGACCTCGGCCGAGGCGCCATCGCGATTGTCATAGATCAGGCGCTCGCGGTTTTCGTGGCTTTCCTTGCCGCCGCCGCCCTTGGCGTCGATATGCATCATTTCGCTCATGCACATCTTGCTCGGATCGGCGCACATATTGAGGATGGCATTGTAAAGACCATCGTCGACGGCGTTGAAGTACTGCACCGGGTTACGTTCGCTCGGCTTGGCAAGCGTCAGGTATTCATTGCGGCCGAGCGCCGTGCCCTGGCTCTTGGCCTTCTGGACCCACTGGTCGAAACCGGCCTGATCCAAACCGTGGAACTTGAAGCGCATGTTCGAGAAGCCGGCGCCGCTATAGTTGGCCGACAGGCCCTGGAATTCGCCGGGATGGTTGATGACGGCGTGGAGCTTCGTCTCCATGCCCGGCATGGCGTAAATCTGGCCTGCCAGCGCCGGGATGAAGAAGGAGTTCATCACCGAGGAGGCCGTGATCTTGAAGTTGATCGGGCGGTCAACGGGAGCTGCCATCTCGTTGACGGTGGCGATACCGTATTCCGGATAGAAGAAGAGCCATTTCCAGTCGAGCGCGACCACTTCGACCGTCAGCGGCTTTACGTCGGCGCTGAGCGGCTTGTCAGCGGCGATGCGGTCGAGCGGGCGGTAGGGGTCGAGCTGATGGGTGCTGATCCAGGTCACCGCGCCGAGCGCGATGATGATGGCAAGCGGAGCGGACCAGATGACCAACTCCAGACGTGTCGAATGATGCCACTCCGGCTCGTAGGTCGCTTCGTTGTTCGACTGGCGGTATCTCCAGGCGAAGAACAGCGTCAGGAAGATCACCGGGATGATGATGATCAGCATCAGCACGACCGAGACGATGATGAGGTCTCGCTGCTGCATGGCGATATCGCCGGAGGGAGCCATCACCACCAGATTGCAACCTGAGAGCAGCAAAAACAAAGGGATGACGGATAAACGGCTGAAAATCTTCGATAGTCTTGGCACGTCTTAAAGCTCTTTTTGTTTCGACCCTACCGCGACTAAAGGACGGCGGTCATGAACGATATGAGGTGTTTCGTCGCACCGCAGCAAGCTTGAGTGCATTGCGGTATGGAATGCTGTCCCACGTATCGGGAAAACCCTCAGAAATCCAGAAGGTTTTCCATCAAGCAATTCGCTTTTGCCGGCGCTAATATACCTGGATCGGAACAAATGGCCATCACCGGCGGTTTTTCTTCGACCGGAACGCGGCGCCAAAGGCAGATAATGGCTCGACTGATTGCTAATTTGCGAATTATTTCATGCTGGATACTTGATATGTTCGCACGTTTGATCGACATTTTCATTACGCGCGAATTCGTGGAGGAATTCGTGCTCGGAGAGGGAGGCTCCCGCGCATGGTCAGCGTAACGCATGAATCACTGAACCCCACATCTTCAACTCTGGAGAGCGATGCCCGCAGCATGCATGCGGGGGGCTCGGTCGCCCCCGGCAACATCGCCATCGGCGTGATTATTGGTCGCACATCGGAATTCTTCGATTTCTTCGTCTATGCCATTGCATCTGTGCTGGTCTTCCCGAAGCTCATCTTCCCCTTCGCCGACCCGCTCCATGGCACGATGCTTTCCTTCCTGGTCTTCGCGCTGGCCTTTATCGCTCGTCCGATCGGTTCGTTCATCTTCATGGCGATCGACCGGCGCTACGGGCGCGGGGTGAAGCTTACGATCGCGCTGTTCCTGCTTGGCGGCTCGACGGCCGCGATGAGCTTCCTGCCCGGCTATTCGGAAGTCGGTGTCTATGCAATCATCCTGCTTGCCATTTTCCGGATCGGTCAGGGTCTTGCACTTGGTGGTGCATGGGACGGCTTGGCTTCGCTCCTGGCGCTTAACGCACCGACGAACCATCGTGGCTGGTATGCGATGATCCCGCAGCTCGGCGCCCCGATCGGCTTCATGCTTGCAAGCGCTCTGTTTGCCTATTTCGTCACGAGCCTCACGACCGCGGACTTCCTGGATTGGGGCTGGCGCTATCCCTTCTTCTGCGCCTTCGCCGTCAACGTCGTCGCGCTCTTTGCCCGCCTGCGCCTGGTCGCCACCGAGGAGTTCGGCACGCTCTTGGAGCGTCATGAGCTGGAGCCCGTGAAGATGACGGAGCTGCTGCGCGTGCATGGCCGCGATGTCCTGATCGGCGCCTTCGTGCCCCTGGCAAGCTTTGCGACCTTCCACCTTGTGACCGTCTTCCCCCTCGGCTGGGTGACGCTTTACAGCGAGCAGACTCCCGGTTCGTTCCTGCTGGTGGAGTTCCTCGGCGCGATCTGCGGCATTCTCGCCATCATCTGTTCCGGTATGCTCGCTGACCGGATCGGCCGCCGCAATCAGCTAGCCATCGGCGCCGTGCTGATCGCCTGCTTCGCCTTCGTGGCACCCTGGCTGCTTGATGGCGGCGCGACTGGCCGCCACATCTACGTGGTTCTCGGCTTCACGCTGCTCGGCCTCTCCTTCGGTCAGGCGGCAGGCGCCAGCGCCTCCCGCTTCAGCCAAAACTATCGCTACAGCGGCTCGGCCCTGGTGTCGGATCTGTCCTGGCTGATCGGTGCCGGTTTCGCGCCCTTCGTGGCGCTTGCCCTCTCCAGCCAGTTCGGCCTGGTCTATACGAGCCTCTATCTGCTCTCCGGCGTCGTCTGCACGCTGGTCGCGATCTTCTTCAGCAAGACGCTGGAGACGCGGGACAACTGAGGCGGATTTTCGAATGCGAAAGGGCCGCGGCATGCATGTGCCGCGGCTTTTTCTGTTCAGGACGAGTGCATCAGCCAGGCGATCAATGGTGCCGCCAGCACGTTGGTCAATCCCACCAGCACCATGACGAGACCGGCGATCGATCCTTCCTCGCGGCCGATCTCATGCGCCTTGGCCACACCGATGCCATGTGCCCCCATACCGTAAAGCGCGCCGCGGGCCATACCTGATCTGAGCGGCAGCAGCTGCAGCAGCATCTGGCCGATAACGGCGCCGAATAGGCCGGTAATAACGACGAAGACGGCGGTCAGGTTGGGCACGCCGCCGATATCATTGGAAACCACCATGGCGAAGGGCGTGCTGATCGAGCGCGGCATCAGGCTGAGCCGCAGGCTTTCGTCGAGACCGAGAAGGCTCGCAAATCCCCAGGCCGAGATCATGGCGGTCGTGCTGCCGATCGTCAAGCCGAACAGCAGGACAGGCCAATAGCGCTTGATGAGGCCGCGCTGTTCGTAGATCGGCACTGCAAAAGCCACTGTCGCCGGTCCGAGCAGCGCAAGCAGCCAGCGGCTGTCATGCATATAATCCTGGTAATTCGCGTGCAGTGCCAGTGCGAGCACAATCAAAATAGCAGGTGCCGCCACCAGCGGCGACAACAAGAGCGAAGGCCGACGCCGATAGAGCATCTTGGAAAGATAATAAAGTCCGATCGTCGCCAGCGGCCAGAATAGGCCGGCTGCGAGACTTTCAATGCTGGACATGGCGGGGTGCTCTCTGGCGCATCATCAGGCGGTAGCCGAAATCGATCGCTATCGCGGTGACACCCATGACGATAATGGTGCCGGTGAAGATCACCGCAAGCACTTTCAGCCCGATGAGACCGATGAATTCGCCATGATCGAGCAAAGCCAGCACTGCCGGCACGAAGAACAAGAGCATTTCGGCGAGAAACCACTCCGCGCCACGCTTTATGCTCGCCAGCTTCACCTTGCCGCTCGAAAAGAGTACCAGTACCAGCAGCATGCCGACGATGGCGCCGGGTATCGGCAGATGTGCCAGGTGGGCAATGGCTTCGCCCGCCTGCCAGAAGGCAAGCAGCAGCAGGATCTGAGCGAGGCAGCTCAATTTTGGATGGTTCTTTGGGTCGATACGCATGGAAGGCTCGGGAAAATCTCTCGATCTGACAATAGGCGCTTCCACTTCATGAGGAAAATGAATTGATTTCATGAAATCAATTCCTGTAAGGAATACTTATGGAGCTTCGGGCACTGAAAGCCTTCGTCGAAGTGGTGCGCCAGGGCGGCTTTTCGGAAGCCGCCAAGGTGGTGTTCACCACGCAATCGGCCGTCAGCAAGGCCGTGCGCCAGCTGGAGGACGAGCTTGGCCTGCCGCTGCTCAACCGCATCGGCCATCGCGCGACCCTGACCGATGCTGGTGAGGTGGTCTATCGTCGGGCAATTGCGATCCTTGCCGGGCGTGACGATCTTCTGGCGGAATTGTCGGAGCTTCGTGGGCTCGCGCGCGGCGCCCTGCGGCTTGGCTTGCCACCGATCGGCAACGATGCCCTCTTCGCTCCGGTGTTCGCCGTCTTCCGCAACCGCTATCCTGGTATCGAGATCAGATTGGTGGAGCAAGGCGCCAAGCGGCTCGAGGAAATGGTGTTGGCCGACGAGGTCGATCTCGGCGCCTCGCTGCTGCCGATGCCCGATGTCTTCGAGTGGCAGACCGTGCGCTGCGAGCCGATGCATGTTCTCCTACCATCGGCGCATCCTCTCGCCGGGCAGCAAACGGTGCCCCTGGCAGCGCTCAAGGACTACCCCTTTCTCCTCTTCGAAACCGGCTTCGCGCTGAATGGCATCATTCTCGACGCCTGCCGCGCGGCTGGCTTTGCGCCTGATATTGCGGCGCGCTCAAGCCAGATCAATTTCATTGTCGAACTGGTTGCCGCGGGCCTCGGTGTGGGCTTCCTGCCACGGCTGATCGCCGAACAGCGCCAGCGTTCGAGCATCGCCCATGCGCTCGTCGTCGAACCCGGCATGGAGTGGAACATGGCCTGGATCTGGCGGCGCGGCGGATATTTGTCCCATGCCGGTCGTGCCTGGCTCGACCTCGCAGCCGAGATAGCGGCGAAATCTTGACTCTGATTTCAAACTTTTGTGATAAAGCGACCCGAGTGCAAACTTGAAAAAAACTCTCAGGAAAAATATAGGCTACCGCATTGCTGCCTGGGAGCAGCGCTTTCCAAGCGAGAGGACTTAATGACTTTTTCCTTTTCTCATCTCACCAGTGCGCTGGCGCTTGCCGCCGGCCTTGCGGTTGCTCCGATGATGGCGAATGCCGCCGATTCCGAAGGCATCGTCGTCTACAACGCTCAACATGAAGCGCTGACGCAGGCCTGGGCGGATGGCTTCACCAAGGAAACCGGCATCAAGGTTACCATCCGCAACGGTAGCGACATGCAGTTCGCCAACCAGATCGTCCAGGAAGGTGCTGCCTCTCCCGCCGACGTCTATCTGACGGAAAATTCCCCGGGCATGACGCTGGTCGATGCAAACAAGCTCTTCGCTCCCGTCGATGCCGCCACGCTCGCCCAGGTGCCGGAAACCTTCAAGGCTGCCGATGGCAACTGGGTCGGCGTCGCCGCCCGTTCCACCGTTTTCGCCTATGACAAGACCAAGCTGAAGGAAGCCGATCTGCCGAAATCGCTCCTCGATCTCGCCGATCCCAAGTGGAAGGGCCGTTGGGGCGCTTCGCCCGCCGGCGCCGACTTCCAGGCGATCGTCAGCGCGCTTCTGGAGCTGAAGGGTGAAGACGCGACCCGTGCCTGGCTGAAAGCGATGAAGGAAAATGCCAGCTTCTACAA
Source organism: Rhizobium sp. 11515TR (assembly GCF_002277895.1). Lineage (NCBI taxonomy): Bacteria > Pseudomonadati > Pseudomonadota > Alphaproteobacteria > Hyphomicrobiales > Rhizobiaceae > Rhizobium > Rhizobium sp. 11515TR. Next base: position 814,480 of record NZ_CP022998.1, read on the forward strand.
GGGCAACAGCGTCGCAATGAAGGCCGTCAATGCCGGCGAGATCGAAGGCGCTGTCATCTATCACTATTACTGGTTCGGCGATCAGGCCAAGACAGGCGAAAACAGCAAGAATGTCTCGCTGCACTATTTCAAGAACCAGGATCCTGGCGCATTCGTCAGCATCTCCGGTGGCGGTATCCTGGCATCCAGCCAGCATCAGAAGGAAGCGCAGGCTTTCCTGAAGTGGATCACCGGCAAAGGCGGTCAGGCCGTTCTGCGCGATGGCGATTCCTATGAATATGCCGTCGGCAATGGCGAAGCTTCCAATCCCAAGCTGGTGCCGATTCCCGACCTGCAGGCTCCAAAGATCGAGCCTTCCAAGCTGAACAGTAAGAAGGTCACCGATCTGATGACGGAAGCTGGTCTCATCTAAGGCGAAAGCCCGCCCCGCAGCGCCTTTCGCGCGCGTTCGGCCGGGCTTTGCTCTTGCATCGCAGTCGCATGCCCTGCTAGGGGCATGGGATGGCCTTTAAGGCCGACCGATCGGGCAATCGCCGTCAACGGCGGTTGCCTTCCTATTTCAGGGCGTGAAAGGCAGCTCGGATTTGCTGCAGAAAAACACATATGCCGGCGAGCCTGCCGCCATGCGAATGCTCCCGTCGACGGCTGTCCCCCGCAGCCGCGTCCGGCATGCCTCCGTCGTCGCCCTTGCTTCCGCCGTCGCGCTTTTAAGCCTGGTGCCGCTCGGCTTCATCGTATGGATCACGATCGATACTGGCTGGGCCGAAGTCGCAGCGCTCATCTTCCGCAACCGAGTCGGCGAGCTGCTCGTCAATACCGTCTTGCTGGAAGTCTGCACCATCCCGCTTTCCATTCTGCTGGCGGTCACGCTCGCCTGGTTGACGGAACGTACCGATATTCCGGGAGCGCGCCTCTGGTCCTGGCTTGCGGCGGCACCTCTTGCCGTGCCCGCTTTCGTACACAGCTATGCCTGGGTCAGCCTCGTGCCGAGCATGCGCGGGCTCTGGAGTGGTGTACTGGTCTCGGTGCTCGCCTATTTTCCCTTCCTCTACCTGCCGGTCGCGGCCGCCCTGCGCCGGCTCGATCCGGCGATCGAGGATGCCGCCGCCTCGCTCGGCCTCGGTCCCTGGCGTGTCTTCTTCCGGGCAATCCTGCCGCAGCTTCGTCTCGCCATCTGCGGCGGCTCGCTGCTGATCGGCCTGCATCTCCTGGCGGAATACGGTCTCTACGTGATGATCCGCTTCGACACCTTCTCGACGGCGATCGTCGACCAGTTTCAATCCGCCTATAACAGCCCGGCCGCCAATATGCTCGGCGGCGTCCTCGTCTTCTGCTGCCTGCTGCTGCTCGGCATCGAGGTGCTGGCGCGCGGTAACGAGCGTTATGCCCGCATCGGCTCGGGTGCAGCGCGGCCGGCCGATCGGCGCCGTCTCGGCTGGTTCGTCGTTCCCGCGGTCACGCTGCCCGTCGTCACGGCTGCGCTGACCCTCGGCATTCCCTTCGTCACCCTGGCGCGCTGGCTTTATCTTGGCGGTGCGGGTGTCTGGCGGGTCGATACGGTCGGTTCCGCCTTGCTGCAGACCATTCTTCTCGCGATTGCCGGCGGCCTCCTCGCTACCATCGCGGCGACCCCCATGGCATGGCTGTCGGTGCGTGCCCCCGGCCGGCTGCAGCGCATTCTCGAAGCCTGTCACTATTATGTCGGCTCGCTGCCGGGCGTCGTCGTCGCCCTGGCCCTAGTGTCGATCACCGTCCGGCTGATCCTGCCGCTCTATCAGACCTTTGCCACCTTGCTGCTCGCCTATGTGCTGCTGTTCCTGCCACGTGCCATGGTCGGCCTGCGCGCCAGCATCGCCCAGGCACCCGTCGAGCTCGAACGCGCCGCCATGGCGCTTGGCCGTACGCCGGCGCAAGCCGTTCGGCAGATCACCATGCGGCTCGCCGCTCCCGGTTTTGCCGCCAGCGTCGCGTTGGTCGCGCTTGGCATCACCAACGAGCTGACGGCGACGCTGATGCTCTCTCCCAACGGCACAGAAACGCTTGCGACGAAATTCTGGTCGCTGACCAGCGAGATCGACTATGTTTCCGCAGCACCCTACGCCTTTATGATGGTCGTCCTGTCGCTGCCGCTCACCCTTCTCCTTTACGTGCAATCCAAGCGAACGGCCGGACAATGACCTTTCTGGCAATCAAGAACATCAGCAAACGCTACGGCCCCGTGCATGCGCTCGATAATATCGACCTCACGGTCGCCGCCGGCAGCCGCACGGCCATTGTCGGCCCGTCCGGTTCGGGCAAGACAACGCTGCTGCGCATCATCGCCGGCTTCGAGGTTCCCGATGCGGGCCAAGTGGTGCTGCAGGGCGAGACCCTGGCCGATGGCGAAGCCATCGTGCCAGCGCACCGCCGTGGCATCGGCATCGTCTCGCAGGATGGTGCCCTGTTCCCGCATCTGAGCGTATCGGAGAATATCGGTTTCGGTATGGAGCGCGGTGCGCGCGACCGCGATCAGCGCATCAATGCCCTCATCGACATGGTCGAGCTCGATCGCGGCATGCTCGATCGCCGGCCGCATCAGCTCTCCGGCGGCCAGCAGCAGCGCGTGGCGCTTGCCCGCGCGCTCGGCCGCAAGCCGAGATTGATGCTGCTCGACGAACCCTTCTCCGCCCTCGATACAGGACTGCGCGAAAACATGCGCAAGGCCGTCGCCCGCGTGCTGCAGATTGCCGGCATCACCGCCGTTCTGGTGACGCATGACCAGGCGGAAGCCTTGTCCTTTGCCGATCAGGTCGCCGTCCTACGCGAGGGCAGGCTCATACAGGCCGGCACGCCGCAGGCGCTCTATCTCAGCCCCAGGGATCGCGAGACCGCGCTCTTTCTCGGCGATGCCATCGTGCTGTCCGCCGATCTCGACAGAGGGGCTGCCAGATGTGTTCTCGGGCAGATTCCGGTCGATGCCGATAACCGGCAGGGACGCACCGAGATCATGTTGCGGCCCGAGCAATTACGCCTCCGGGCGATCGATGAGGCCGGTACAGGTGCTGCCTGCACCGGCAAGGTGACCGAAATCGAGTTCGGCGGTGCCGTCTGCGCTGTTACGGTCGTGCTCTCCAACGGCTCGGAGACGCTGAATATCAAGAGCTCCGGCGTCGGCCTGCCCGAAGTCGGCAGCATGGTTTCGGTGAGCGTCATCGGAAGAGCACATGTGTTCGACAGGCTCGATAGCTAAGCGTTAATTCGGGTTGAAGCGGACGATGCTTTGAGGAAGATAAGGCACGCCATCATCGTGCTCCATGCCGAAGGAATCTCTCCATGTCTTTTCCCGATGAGATCGCGCAGGATCTTCCTTTCCTCACGTCGCTTCGCCGCAACCTTCATGCCCATCCCGAACTCGGCTTCGAGGAGGAACGCACGAGCGGCATCGTCGCCACTTTGCTGGAGGAAGCAGGGCTGACGGTGCATCGCGGCCTCGGCAAGACCGGTGTCGTCGGCACGCTAAAGGTCGGCAATGGCACGCGCCGCATCGGCCTTCGCGCCGATATGGATGCGCTTGCCATGCCGGAAAAGGCCAATCGCCCCTATAAATCCACCATTCCGGGCAAGATGCATGCCTGCGGACATGACGGCCATACGACCATGCTGCTCGGCGCCGCCCGTCACCTTGCCGCTACGCGCGGCTTTTCCGGCACGGTGCATTTCATCTTCCAGCCGGCGGAAGAAGGTCGGGGTGGTGCCAAGCGCATGGTGGACGAAGGCCTTTTCGATCTCTTCCCCTGCGACGCCGTTTATGGGTTGCACAATATGCCCGGTCTTGCGGTCGACGAGATGGCGGTTGTCGAAGGGCCGCAGCTTGCCTCGTCGGACAGCTGGCGCATCACCTTCCGAGGCACCGGCACCCATGGCGCCAAGCCGCATCTCGGCAAGGACCCGATCACGGCAGCGGCAACCTTCATTTCCGCGCTGCAAACCATTGTCGGCCGCGTCGTCGATCCGCTGCAGCCGGCCGTCGTCAGTGCCTGCTCGCTGCAGGCGGGCGATCCCAAGGCATTGAACGTCATTCCCGATACGGTCGAGATCGGCGGCACTGCGCGCGCCTATACGCCGGAGGTCCGCGATCAGCTGGAAGAGGAGATCGGACGCCTGGCGCATGGGACTGCAGCCATGTTCAACATTGCCGCCGATTATCAGTTCGAGCGCCGCATACCGCCCGTCTTCAACGATGCCGATGCCACGGCGCGGGCGCTGAAAGCTGCTACGACGGTCTTTGGCGAGAACGTGCTGACCCGCTTTCCGCCATCGACCGCCGGCGATGACTTCGCCTTCTTCGGTCAGAATGCTCCCGGCTGTTACGTCTGGCTCGGCAATGGCCCGGCCATTGACGGCGCCATGCATCACAATACCGCCTACGATTTCAACGACGAGGCGATCGCCTCGGGTGTGGCCTTCTGGACGACACTGGTCGAACAGGAATTGAGAGAGAACTGAGACAGGTCTCAACGTGCCTCACTGCGGATACATCCTCTATCACCGCAGCTTGAGAATTTGAGATACGATATTTCTACGTCGCTTTTCAGCGGCTGGCCTCTTGCAGCAAGGCGTCGAATATGATCCGGCGTGCCCTTTCGGCATCGATTTCCGCCGCGAAATGGGCATTGAATTGCCCATGCGAGGCCCGCGTTTCAACGACGGTGCGCCCGCGCGTATGCTGCCCCTGCAGTTCCGCATCGATCCGGGCATGCCGAAGGGTGGCGATGCCAGGTTCGACGAAAATGGCGGCAGCCGTCGGATCGTAGATCGCCATGGCCGGTCTGCCGCGGCTGATGGCGATGTTGATGTAGCCTTCCAGCAGGTCCGCAAGCAGTTGTGCCTTTTCTCCGGCTATCTTCCGGATATGGGCAACATCTTCCGGCCAGGCCAGCACCTTGCGGCAGATATCGAGATCGACCATGCGCAATGGCAGGCCGTGGGCAAGAACGATTGCAAGCGCCTCCGGATCGGCAAAGGCATTGAATTCTGCCGACGCCGTATGATTACCCGCCGTGACGCCGCCGCCCATCCAGGTCAGCTCGTCGATGCGGGTGGCGAGATCCGGCCGTGCCAACGCCAGCGCCGCGATGTTTGTGAGTGGCCCGAGCGCCAGAATGCGCTTCGAGCCGTTGCTATCGGAAAGCCAGTTGCTGAGGGCGTCAAAGGCATCGCTCGCCGGAAGCGGGTGCGCCGGCGGCAGGCTTCTGCCTGTGGTCGGAATGCCGCTCTGGCCTAGAATGCCTTGCGCCGTTTCCAGCTTGCAAAGCACGGGCAGCTCACGTCCGGTATGGATCGGAAACGTCCAGTTGAAGACCGCAGCCGCGCTCGCGGCATTGGCCTGGACATGAGACAGCGGCGCATTGCCGCTGACAAGCGAAACGCCGTCGATGACAAGATCCGAGTGCGCGACCACCAGGATGGCGGCGATGTCGTCGAATCCCATATCGGTATCGATCCAGATTCCCATATTCCATCTCATTGCTTGCCGCGAAATGCCCGGTGGCACTCTGGCCGCGCCGCCAGGGTTGCAGCATTCCTGCCGTGGTGGGAATGACCACGGGCGCGCGCAAGGACGCGCGCACCCGCAGATGGCTTAGCTGGCGAGTGCGTCGAGGATGCGGATCCAGGAACGGATGCCCTTGTGATAGGAGCGCAGCTCGTATTTCTCGTTCGGCGAATGGATGCGATCGTCGGAAAGGCCGAATCCGACGAGCAGCGATTCCATGCCAAGCATCCTCTGGAAATCGCCGACGATCGGGATCGAGCCGCCTTCGCCGACAACGATGGCGGGATTTGGCCACTCGTTGGAAAGTGCCGTCTTCGCCTTGCTCAGTACCGGAGAATCGTAGGAAAGCTGGATAGCCGGCGAGCCGCCGTGTTCATGGAATTCCACCGAGCAATCTCCCGGGATCTTCGATCGCACATAAGCGCGGAAGCTCTCGCGAATTGCCGCCGGGTTCTGCCGGCCGACGAGACGGAAGGAGACCTTCGCCGATGCTTTGGCGGCGATCACGGTCTTGAAACCGGCGCCGGTATAGCCGCCGGTGATACCGTTGACTTCCGCGGTTGGCCGCGCCCAGATCAGCTCCATCACTGAACGGCCCTTTTCCCCCGAGGGAATGGACAGGCCGACTTCGCCGAGGAATTTTTCCGTCGTCATCCCGAGCGTTTCCCAGGAGGCCTTGATATTAGCCGGCGTTTCCTCGACGCCGTCATAGAAGCCGTCGAGCGTTATGCGCCCGGTCTCGTCATGCAGGCCGGCGAGAATATCGGAGAGGATGTGGATCGGATTGGCGGCGGCACCGCCGAACATGCCCGAATGCAGGTCGCGGTCTGCGGCGTTGATGATGATCTCCTCGCCGACGAGGCCGCGTAGGCTGGCTGAGATGGACGGCGTTTCACCATCCCACATGCCGGTATCACAGACGAGGGCGAAATCCGCCTTCAGCTCGGCGGCATTGGCTTCGAGGAAGGGCTTGAGCGAGGGCGAGCCGGATTCCTCTTCGCCTTCGAAGAGGATGGTGATGCGCACCGGCAGTGCGCCCCTGGTTTCCTTATAGGCGCGCACCGCCTCGACGAAGGTCATCAGCTGTCCCTTGTCGTCGGACGTGCCGCGGCCCGTCAGGACCTTGCGGCCATTGCCCAGGTCCTTGATTTCCGGAGCGAATGGGTCGCTTTCCCAAAGCTCGAGGGGATCGACGGGCTGCACGTCGTAGTGGCCGTAGAACAGCACATGCGGCGCATCCGCGCTGCCGGCATCGTGATGAGCGACCACCATCGGATGGCCGGGCGTATCGCGCAGGGAAGCCTTGAAGCCGATCGAGTTCAGGTAGGTGACGAGCCATTCCGCCGCCTTGCGGCATTCTGCCTTGTAGTCCGGGTCGGTCGAGATGGACTTGATGCGCAGCAGTTCGAAGAGATTGTCGAGGCTGGAAGGGAGGTTCTGATCGGCGCGGTCGAGAACGGGCGATAGATCGGTCATATCCGACTCCTTACATGAGATTTGGATGGACGATAGACCAAAGCCCGGCGGGTTTCGAGGCGTTAAAACTGAAAATTTACCGTAGCTTGCGTCTTTCGATCGAGGCACGCTCTTATGTGATTAGTTGCGCATGTAGTTTACAAGTTTTTTAGATTATTAGAAATAACGTCAATCCAGAAGCGTATTCTGGAGACGCGTAATGTTTTCAGTGATTGCATGTATTCGTGACGATCATGACTTCAGGCTTATTATTGTAGCGGCGATCATCTGCCTTATCGGCAGCCTTGCCACCATGCTCCTTTTTTCGCGTGCGCAGGAATGCCAGTCGCATCAGCGTCGCTATTGGATTGTTGCCGCGGCTTTTGCCAGCGGTGTCGGCATCTGGGCAACGCATTTCATCGCCATGCTCGCCTATCAGAGTAGTCTTCCGATCTCCTATGGCGTTTCGCTGACGGTGCTTTCGGTGGTTCTTGCCATCGTCGGCTCATGGCTTGCCATTGCCGTTGCCTTCGAATGGGATAATCGCGTTTCCTTTGCGGTCGGCGGCATGCTGATGGCGTTTGGAATAGCCGCCATGCATTTCACGGGAATGCAGGCCATTGAGGCCTCGGCAGAGCTCTCCTTCGATATACCGCGCGTCGTCGCTTCAGTCGTCATCGGTGGCGTCTTCTCCTCCCTGGCTTTTCTGGTGTTTCGCAGCCTTCATGGCTTCGGGCGCATCATGGCTGGCGCTTTTCTTCTGCTGCTTGCGATTTGCTCCCTGCATTTCACCGCGATGAGCGGCGTCACGTTGACGCCCGAAGTGACCATGCCGGGTGCTGCCCTCGCCATGAATCGAAGCATCCTTGCCGGTATCGTCATGGCCGCCGCGATGGGGCTGATCCTCATCGCTCTCGGCGCCATCTTCGTCGATCGTCATTTGACCGACCTCCGGGGTTTCGCCAATGCTTCGCTGGAAGGGCTGCTCATCGTCCGTGACGGTCGGGTGATTGATGCGAACGAGCGGTTCTTCGCCATTTCCGGCTGGTCGGCGCAGCAGGTGATTGGTATCGCACCCGATGTCTTTCTGAGCATCGACATGGATATCCAGGCCGAAGCTGCCATTCCCCTGGAAACGACGCTGTCGGGGTGCGATGGCAAGGCGATCCCCGTCGAGACCGTGCGGCGTTCCATCACCTATCGCGGCCACGAATGCAGCGTGCTTGTCGTGCGCGACCTGACCGAGCGTCGCCAGGCGCAGCAGATGATCGAGCACCTAGCTCACCACGATATATTGACGGATCTGCCCAATCGCTCGCTGTTCGATCAGCGCATGCGCCAGGCACTGCAGATGGTGAACCGCAGGGGTGGCGAGGTCGCGATCTTCTGCCTGGATCTCGACCGCTTCAAGGCGATCAATGACGTCTTCGGTCACGCTGAAGGAGACCGTATCCTCTGCAAGGTCGCCGGCATCCTGCAGCGCGCGATCGAGGATGGCGATACGGTAGCAAGGCTTGGCGGCGACGAATTCGCCATCATCCAGCCGAAGCGCCGGCAGCCCGAGGGAGCAACCCGCCTTGCCGAGCGCATCCTGGCCGAATTCGGCATGGAAATGGATACGGCGCGCGATCCGACGGCCGTCGGCGTCAGCATCGGCATAGCCATCTATCCGCGTGACGGCACGAGCGCCGAGCAGCTTTACGCCAATGCGGATATGGCGCTTTATCGCGCCAAGCATGCAGGCCGTGGCCACGCCTGTTTCTTCGATGCGGAAATGGACAAGGCCGTGCGCACGCGCCGTCAGCTAGAGAACGATCTGCGCCAGGCCATTCTCCGCCGGCAGCTCTTTCTGGAATATCAGCCGATCTACGACGTCGGCAGCGACAGTGTCAGCGGCTATGAGGCGCTGTTGCGCTGGGCGCATCCGGATCGCGGCGTGATCGAACCGGAGACGTTTATTCCCATTGCCGAGGAAAGCGGATCGATTGTCGCGATCGGCGAGTGGGTGCTGCAGCAGGCGTGCCAGGAGGCGACGCGCTGGAGCGAGCCCGCGAATGTCGCGGTCAATCTCTCGCCACTGCAATTCATGATCCCGACCCTGTACGACCAGATCGAACGGATCCTGCGCAAAACCGGCCTCGATCCGCAGCGCCTCGAACTGGAGATCACAGAGGCTGCCCTGATGCGCGAGCGCACGGCTGTCATCGCGACCCTGCAGCGGCTGCATCGCCTCGGTGTGCGCGTGGTCATGGATGATTTCGGCACCGGCTTTTCCTCGCTCAGCAATCTGCGCGCCTTCCCCTTCGACAAGATCAAGGTCGACCGCAGCTTCACCGGCGCCCTCGAACACGATCCGGCAGCACGCTCGATCGTCCGCGCCATCATCGGCCTCGGCCACAGCCTGAACATGCCTGTCGTCACGGAAGGCGTGGAAACGGAAACCCAGCGTCGCATCGTCATCGAGGAAGGCTGCGCTCAGCTTCAGGGAATATTCTTCGGCAGGCCGGATGTTGGGCCTAGCCAACATCAAGCTGCGCTGGAAAAGGTGGTCGGACGAGGCTAGGGCTATTGCATCTTTTAGGTGTTCATCCGCTGAATAATTCATAATAGAAAATCGCTGCGTTCTTCCGTCGAGTTACCCTAGAGCTGCCTGGCATTCTCCAGCACACGCCGTATATATTCCAGCAGCAGTTCGCGCTCGAATTGACGAAAGTCTTTCAGGAGATCCGTGTCCGCGGCCATGGCGGCTTCGATCGCTTCCGCCTGCATGGCTGCGGCCTTGTTCGTCAGGAAGACCAGTTGCGCCCGCTTGTCCGAAGGGTGCGGGCGGCGCTCCACCAGCCCGTCCCGTTCCATGCGCGACAGCGTATTGGCCATTGTCGCCTGTTCGATATCGACCCTTTCGAGCAGCTGTTTTTGCGTGAGCCCATCCTCGGACCACAATTCCAGCAGGATTGGAAACTGACCGGGGGAAAAGCCGAGCTTCGCCGCGCGTTGTTGTAGCGAGCGAGCGAATCCCTTTGCCATCTGACTGGCAAGGTAGGCGGCGGAGTCCATCCGATTAAATCCCATGATTGCAAATATGCCGATAATTCAAGGTCAAGACAATCGGCAATTATTTAGGTGGAGGCCTCTGAAATCAGCAACTTCAGTCGAGTTTTTCACGTTCAGGGGTTGTATTTTTCGCATGAAAAAGCCGCCATGGCCTGGAGGGGACGCCATGGCGGCTCTCGAAAGGGGGACAAAGGCCCGGAGAGGGGATAGGCCTTTGTCCAAGTCTGACATGGCGGGGGACAGGCCGGTTGCCAGACCCGCGGCGTATCAATCGCCGGTGAGTATGATTTGAGGTTTCGAATGTGGTTTTTCAAGGGAATGCGCAGATTAGATTGATTAAAAGTTAGTAACGTTTCGGTGAGAGATTTGGCCTTCCCACCAAAGCAATTCCAGGAAAAGTGTATCGCGGTTTTCCGTCCGGAATTGGGTAAAAACAAAAGATAAAGCGTTTGCGCGATTTGAAGAAAAGCGGAAGCGCTCAAGCCTGCAAAGCTGAAGTTTATATGGACGTTGGAGGTGCGTCACGCTATCCATGCTTCCATGAAAAAAGGTGATCATCTCTTCCTCGTCGACGGCTCCGGTTTCATATTCCGGGCCTTTCATGCCCTGCCGCCGCTGACACGCAAGTCGGACGGATTGCCTGTCGGCGCCGTCTCCGGTTTCTGCAACATGCTGTGGAAGCTTTTGACTTCGGCGCGCGATACCTCCGTCGGAGTGACGCCGACCCATTTCGCCGTCATTTTCGACTATTCTTCGAAGACCTTCCGTAAGGACATCTTCCCGGAATACAAGGCCAATCGCTCGGCGCCGCCGGAAGAGCTGATCCCGCAATTCGGCCTCATCCGCGAGGCGACCCGCGCTTTCAATCTGCCCTGCATCGAGACCGACGGCTTCGAGGCCGACGACATCATCGCCACTTACGCCCGTCAGGCCGAGGCAGCGGGCGCCGATGTGACGATCATCTCGTCTGACAAGGATCTGATGCAACTCGTCACGCCGATGGTCCACATGTATGACAGCATGAAGGACAAGCAGATCGGCATTCCCGATGTCATCGAGAAATGGGGCGTGCCGCCGGACAAGATGATCGACCTGCAGGCCATGACTGGCGACTCGATCGACAACGTCCCCGGCATTCCCGGCATCGGCCCGAAGACGGCGGCGCAGCTTCTAGAAGAGTTCGGCGATCTCGATTCCCTTCTCGCCCGCGCCGGCGAGATCAAGCAGCAGAAACGCCGCGAAAACATTATTGCCAATGCCGAGCTTGCCCGCATTTCGCGGCAGCTGGTGACGCTAAGGACCGATGTGCCGCTGGAACTTGCGCTCGATGCGCTGGTGCTCGATCCGCAGGACGGCCCGAAGCTGATCGGCTTCCTGAAGGCCATGGAGTTCACGACCCTGACGCGGCGCGTGGCGGAGGCCTGCGATTGCGACGCGGCGGCAATCGAGCCCTCCGTCGTCAAGATCGAATGGGGCGAGGGCGCTCATGGCCCGGATCTCGATGTCGGCGAGAATGTCGACCTCGTCGCCGGTAGCGTTGTCGAGGCCGAAGGGGCATCGGTTCCGGCGCCGTCGGCCAAGGCGCGCCTGGCTTTGGATGGCACCACTGCGCCCGAGGATCTCGCCAAGGCGCGCGCCGCAAGTTTCGCGAGCGCGCCGATCGACCATTCCAAATATGTGACCATCCGCGATCTCGCAACGCTCGACCAATGGATCGCGGATGCGCGCGAAACAGGTATCGTTGCCTTTGATACTGAAACGACCTCGCTCGATGCCATGCAGGCCGAAATCGTCGGCTTCTCGCTGGCGATCGTCGATAACCGTGATGATCCGACTGGCGCGTCCATCCGCGCCGCCTATGTTCCGCTCGGTCACAAGACCGGTGTCGGCGATCTGCTCGGCGGCGGCCTGGCGGACAACCAGATTCCCCTTCGCGATGCACTGCCGCGCCTGAAGGATCTGCTGGAGGATGCCTCCATCCTGAAGATCGCGCAGAACCTGAAATACGACTATCTTCTGATGAAGCGTTACGGCATCGAGATGAAGTCGTTCGACGACACTATGCTGCTCTCCTACGTGCTCGATGGCGGCGCCAATGCCACGCATGGCATGGACAGCCTTTCGGAGCGCTGGCTCGGCCACAAGCCGATCGCCTACAAGGATGTGGCCGGCAGCGGCAAGTCCAACGTCACCTTCGATCTCGTGGATATCGATCGCGCCACGGCCTATGCTGCTGAAGATGCCGATGTAACGCTGCGTCTCTGGCTGGTGCTGAAACCACGACTTGCGGCAGAAAAACTCTCGGCCGTCTACGAGCGGTTGGAGCGGCCTCTGGTGCCGGTGCTTGCCCATATGGAAGAGCGCGGCATCACCATCGACCGGCAGATCCTCTCTCGCCTTTCCGGCGAGCTGGCGCAGGGCGCCGCCGCCTTGGAAGACGAGATCTACAATCTGGCTGGCGAGCGCTTCAATATCGGCTCTCCGAAGCAGCTCGGCGATATCCTTTTCGGCAAGATGGGATTGGCCGGCGGCAGCAAGACCAAGACCGGGCAATGGTCCACCTCGGCGCAGGTGCTGGAAGATCTGGCGGCGGCCGGCTTCGAACTGCCGCGCAAGATTGTCGACTGGCGCCAGCTCACCAAGCTGAAATCGACCTATACGGATGCGCTGCCGAGCTACGTCCATCCCGAGACGAAGCGCGTTCACACCTCCTATTCGCTGGCATCGACCACGACGGGGCGCCTGTCCTCCTCCGAGCCGAACCTGCAGAATATTCCGGTGCGCACGGCGGAAGGCCGCAAAATCCGCACGGCTTTCATTTCAACGCCGGGCCACAAGCTCGTCTCGGCAGACTACAGCCAGATCGAACTGCGCGTGCTGGCGCATGTCGCCAATATTCCGCAGCTCAAGCAGGCCTTCGAAGACGGCATCGACATTCACGCCATGACGGCCTCCGAAATGTTCGGCGTGCCTGTGGATGGCATGCCGAGCGAAGTGCGCCGTCGTGCCAAGGCGATCAACTTCGGCATCATCTACGGCATCTCCGCCTTCGGTCTCGCCAACCAGCTCTCGATCGAGCGCTCGGAAGCCGGCGACTACATCAAGAAGTATTTCGAGCGCTTCCCGGGTATTCGCGACTATATGGAGGGCGCCAAGCAGGCCGCGCGCGACAAGGGCTATGTCGAGACGATCTTCGGTCGCCGTATCCATTTCCCCGAAATCCGCTCGTCCAATCCCTCCGTCCGTGCCTTCAACGAACGCGCTTCGATCAACGCCCCGATCCAGGGATCGGCCGCCGACGTCATCCGCCGCGCCATGATCAAGATGGAGCCGGCACTGGCTTCGGCTGGCCTCAGCGATCGCGTTCGCATGCTGCTGCAGGTGCACGACGAACTGATCTTCGAAGTCGAGGATGCCGATGTCGAGCGCACCACGCCGATCATCGTCTCGGTCATGGAAAACGCCGCCATGCCGGCGGTCGATATGGCCGTGCCGCTGAAAGTCGATGCGCGCGCTGCGCATAATTGGGATGAGGCGCACTGAAGCTGCATCGGGTGCAGTGAGGAGATCAGCCCTTATGGTGAGGTGCGGAGGCTCCTGAGCTTGTCGAAGGGCCGAAGCCTCGAACATGGAGTAATCGCGGCGCGATCTCGCCCTGGCTTTTTGGGCTAGCGGGGGTGGTTGCCCCCGATAAGATGGAAAAAGGGCTCTCGATTGGAACCGGGCCCAAACATCGGATGGAGGCAACCATGAACCAGTATATTGGGCTTGATGTTTCATTGAAAGATACCGCGATATCGATCCGGGAGAACGGCAAGCGGATCTGGCGGGGGAAGTGCCCTTCGGATCCAAAACTTCTGACGGAGATGATCCGCAAGCATGCTCCGCGCGCTCGGCGCGTCGTATTCGAAACGGGACCGCTGTCGACGTGGTTCTATCATGCGCTGACGAGTGAGGGAGTGCCGGCGATCTGCATTGAAGCACGGCACGCACAAAAGGTATTGAACGAGACGCTCAACAAGACCGATACCAATGATGCGGACGGCTTGGCGCAACTCGCAGAAGCGGGTTTTTACAAAGCGGTTCGCGTCAAGTCGTTTGACGCCATGATGGCCCGCACGTTGGTGGCTGCCCGCGCACAGCTTTTGAACATCTCAACACAACTCGGCAATCAAATCCGCGGCCTGATGAAGACCTTCGGCCTGATCATCCCGAAAGCGAAGGGTCGAGTATTTGATGGCGATGTGCGGAAGCTTTTGGATGGGAACAACGAGCTTGCAAAAGTTATCTTGCCTCTTTTGGAGGCGTGGCACGATATCCGAAAGCGCGCAGCCGATCTCAGTCGCCAGTTGCTGATGGTGGCGCGTGAGAGCCAAGCTACGAAGCTACTGATGACAATCCCAGGCATCGGGGCTGTCACGGCGGTATCCTACGTTACGGCAATTGAAGATCCAGGAAACTTTCGAACGTCGCGCTCGGTGGGCGCTTGGCTCGGGTTGACAACCCGGCGCTACCAATCAGGCGAGGTCGATTATGACGGCCATATCTCGCGGAGGGGTGACAATCGCTTACGTGGATTGCTTTACGAAGCGGCGACAACGCTGCTGACGAGAACCAGTGCCAGGACCGAGAGCAGTCTCAAGCGTTGGGGACTTAAGCTGCGCGAGCGACTCGGCTTCAAGCGGGCCGCTGTGGCCGTGGCCCGGAAACTCGCGGTCATCATGCACAGCATGCTCAAGACGGGAGAGGTGTTCAACGCATCGGCCGGCGCCACCGTATAGGAGACGCCCAGCCGTCGTCCCTCAGCGCGCCATCTAACTCTGGGCGCTGAGCGTCCCTGCTGCGGACGTGGGCAGGATCATTCCGCTTCTAGTGGCTGCAGCTCGTTGAGACTGCGTCTCGAACATAGGAAGATCCCACCTGCGAAGACCATTGTGCGGCGGCATTTGCCGACCGCGGAGACAACCCTGCGCCCAGCACTGGATAGCCCAGAACGACATGGCCGGAAGGGCAGATCCACTCAATCGGTTCAGCCGCGTTGCCTGTCCCGCAAGCCGGCAAGGTCGTTGAATGCCAAAACCAGCTTGACGGATGGAATGCGATTAGACAACCACGAGGGCGGGTGGAGGTACTCTACCGGGCCACCTCCTACTTCGAGGCCTTGACGCTTGCGCGCCAAGGCACCTCAGCATGAGGTGGAGAGAAATCCGCGATCCGACTTAACTACGAGTTCGTGAAGATGAAGATGATCCGGGCTGAACGGCGATGCTTACTTCCGAACCAACGCTTCCAGCACCGAAATAATGGCGCGTTCCGCTTCTCCGAGCGTGCCGCTATTGTCGATATCGGCGACGTCGTAGCTGCCCTCGACAGTCAGCGAGCTTCTTTCCAGCCGCTTCAGCACGTCTTCGCGGCTCTCGCGTCCACGCGCCATCAGCCGCTCGGCAAGCACTTCGCGCGTCGCCGTGACATTGATGATCTTCAGCCGCGGAAATGCGCTCTGGAAGTGATGCAACGCCGAGCGCGAGCCATTGGCGATGACCAGATTGCCTTGTGCAAGCTCATCGAAGACGTCGGCTGGAATGCCGTATTTCAGGCCATGCGCTTCCCAGGAGACGGCGAAGGCGCCAGCCAGCTCCATTGCATCGAAGTCGGCCTCGGAAACACTTCTGTGGTCCTCGTTGCCGGCATCGCCGTCGCGGGTGATGACGCGGCGGACGAAGTGCACATCGGGCCGGCCGGCAAAATGCTGGGCGGCCAGGTTCATCAGTGTATCCTTGCCGGCGCCGCTCGGCCCTACGACGACGGCGAGCGTGCCCGCCATCGGAACCGCCAGGCCGACATTCGCCGGCTTGATATTGGCGTCCGCGCTCATGCGACCCGCCGTCCTTCTCGCCAGACGGAGCGCGTGACCGGCACGCCATGGTCGCGACGAACGCGCACCAGATCGGCCCGCAAGCCCTCTGCGATGCGGCCGCGGTCGTTGAGGCTGACGGTCCTTGCCGGCGTCGCAGTCACCATGGCGATCGCCTGAGGCAGCGAAATACCCTCGACTTCATCCGCGAGGATGAAGGGCGCATGCAGCAGGCTGAGCGGTACGTAATCGGAGGACAGCACGTCGAGGACGCCAAGCTCAGCGAGATCGCGAGCGGCGATATTGCCCGAATGCGACTTGCCGCGCACGATGTTCGGCGCGCCCATCAGCACGCTCATGCCGGCGCCGTGGGAAGCCTTGGCGGCATCGATGCTGGTCGGGAATTCGGCGAGGCGAACGCCGTAGTTGATGGCTTCGTCGACATGGGCGAGCGTCGCATCGTCATGGCTGGCAACGGTGATGCCACGTTCGGCGCAGACCTTGGAGATCGCGTCGCGATGCGGCGTGGCATATTTGGCCGATTCCTCCTGGCGCTTGGCGACGAACTTGGCAAAGGCTTCATCGCTGAGCCCGCGCTTCTTCTGATAGTAGAAGATATATTGATCCATGGTCTGGAACTGGCGCTGGCCCGGCGCGTGGTCCATCAGCGAGACAAGACGCACGTAAGGGTCCTTCTCGAAGTCCTGGAAATGGTCGAGCACGTTGTCGGAGGAGACTTCGCAGCGCAGGTGGATCAGGTGATCGGCGCGCAGGCGATCTTCGCTTTGGGCCGCCTGGATGGCATCGGCCATATCACGCATCTCGCCCTTTTCGAAACCGCCATCCTCGTCCGAGCCCATGCGCAGGCAGTCGAACACGGTGGTGATGCCCGAGGTGACGATCTGGGCATCATGCGCCTGGATGGCCGCCGTCTTGTTCCAGCGGACGCCCGGACGCGGGGAATAATGTGCTTCCAGATGGTCGGTATGCAGCTCGACCAGACCGGGAATCAGATAATCGCCCTCGAAATCTTCGCCGATATCGGACTTGCCTTCGGAGATGGCGGCAATGCGACCGTCGCGGATCAGCACGGAGCCCTCGACGATCTTGTCTTCGAGGACGATGCGGGCGTTGGAAAGGACGGTTTCTTTGGTCATATCGGCTCTTTCATATTAGGCGCCGGCAAGCGGCAGCCAGGAACGGACGGTAAAGGGAGCGCCACGCTGTTCTTCGATAAAGACGGCGAGGCCGGAAACGTCGAGCGGTTTGCCGTTATGGTCGGCGAAGCGCTCGCGCAGAACGTCGTGCATCTCGGCCTGGCGCTCGGCCGGAACGCGCCCAGTCAGCGTCATGTGGAAACGGAACTCGTCATTGACGTAAGGATAGCCCCAGCGCAACAAATTGGCGCGCTGCGGCTCGGTGAGACCCTCCGGCTTACGCCGGGCAATGTCATGCTCCGAAAGCGGTGCGCGGAACGGCTCGAAGGTTTTCACCACACGGGAGGCAAAATCCTGCAGCGGCTGGTAGAGCGAGCCCGGCACCAGCGCGAAGAAATGGCCAAGCTGGCCAAGCACTAGCTCCGGAATGGTGAAAGCCTTGGTCTGCGAGGCGAATTCGGCGGCGACTTCGAGGAGATCGCGCTCGGTCACCGAAGCGGCTAACTCGAACGGCGCCTTCAGCGTG
Organism: Rhizobium sp. 11515TR; assembly: GCF_002277895.1. Classification (NCBI taxonomy): domain Bacteria; kingdom Pseudomonadati; phylum Pseudomonadota; class Alphaproteobacteria; order Hyphomicrobiales; family Rhizobiaceae; genus Rhizobium; species Rhizobium sp. 11515TR. The sequence goes on from NZ_CP022998.1 coordinate 832,059, forward strand.
GCATGGAAGCCGTAGCGGCGCGGATCGGCCGTCAGCTCGGCATGACCTTCCGGCAATGGACTCATTGCCTTGTCGGAAAAAATCTCATTCGAAAATGCATCGCGGCCCAGCCAGCGGGCGGCGAGAGATGTCAACGGATCATCTTTGGGCGGCGTGAAATAAAGAGCATAGCGCAAGGCTGCATTCCTTGGAAAAATCGGCTGCGCGGGACACTGTTGGGTGATTTGCTTCAAACCGCAAGAGTAGCAAGGCTGCAACGGTTCGAATCCGGCTAAAGCCGGTTCTGACGCTGCGGTCTTGCCGGCCTGCGCTACCGGATTCCCGTGACAGAATGATGATGCGGAACGATTTTTTCTCGTTCTTTTTTATTTCACCCGTGTGCCCATCAGGCGCGAGCGCAAGGCGTTGGATGCTGCGTCGAACAGGAAGACGACGATGAGGATCAAAAGCACCATATAGGCGACGTTTTCCCAGTTGGAATTGGTGCGCATCGCTTCCCAAAGTTTGAGGCCGATGCCGCCCGCGCCGACGGCGCCGATGATGGTCGCGCCGCGCACGTTGGATTCCCACTGGTAGAGCGTCTGGCTGACGATGACGGGCACGATCTGTGGCATGATGCCGTAGCGATGCACGAGAACGGTCGGCGAACCGGTGGATTTCACGCCCTCGCGCGGCTTGTTGTCGATGTTCTCGAGGCCCTCGGAATAGAGCTTGCCAAGCGTGCCCGTCTCGGTGAGGAAGATCGCGCCGCTGCCCGCGAGCGGGCCGGGGCCGAAGGCGCGGGTCAGGAACAGCGCCCAGATCAGCATGTCCACCGAGCGCAGGAAATCGAAGAAGCGCTTAAGGATCTGGTTGACGAGGCGGCTCGGCGTGATGTTGCGAGCCGCAAGGAAAGCGAGCGGGAAGGCCGCGAGCGAGCCCAGCAGCGTGCCAAGGAAGGCCATGACGATGGTCTGGAACAGCTTGGTCCAGACGTCGCCATGCTGCCATGCGCCATTGTTCCAGATATTGTCGAAGGCCAGCGAGAGATTGGACTGAGCAGGATCGAGCCGCGGCCCTGAAACGATCAGGCTGATGACTTCGCTCGCCGGCTTGTCGAAGAAGGGCGAATGCGTATCGAAGACGAAGTTGGCCCAGCCGATGAACCGCTTGCGGATCTTCACGCGGTCGGTGGAAATGCTGGCATCGCCTGCAAAGCCGAGATTGACCACAATATTGTCGTCATAGACAGTCATCCAGCTGGGAACGGGCTCGGAGCCGACTATTTTCGGCACATCGCCAGCAATATCGATTGGAATCGTGATGCCATGCGCGGTCACGATGGCCTGCGTTTTGGTGACGGTTACCGTGCGGCTCGTGCCGCTGACGGAAACGGTCATGCTGCCATCGGGGTTGGTCTTCACCCAGTCCGGGTTCGGATTGTCGCCCAAGGGCGAAAAGCGCGGATATTTGATGCTGATCTTGTCGCCGGAGATGCGGAATTCCGGCTGCACGTCATAGCTCACCCATTCGCTGAGATAGATGCCGACGCGCTCCCAATGCGCTTCCGAAATGACCTTCGGCAGGTCGAAGAACCACACGGCATAGATGCCGTAGAGGATGACGCCGATGAAGATCATCAGTGCGCCAAAGCGCTGGCGGAAGGACCGGTGAAGAACTTCCGGGTAACGCGCTTCGATTTCCTGCATGCGGCCGGCGTCGATGACGGACATGGATAACCTCAATGCTGCAAAAGGAAGGCATGCTCGCCGACGAGGCGGCGGCGGAGCCATGCGGAAAACTGGTCGACGGCAATGATCGTCAGGAAGAGAAGCAGCACGAGCGCCAATGTCTTGGCGCCGAAACCGCGCGAGATCGCAAGTTTGAGCTCCTCGCCGATGCCGCCGCCGCCGACGGCACCTATGATGGTGGAGGCGCGAACGTTGATCTCCAGACGCAGTAGCGCATAGGACATGAAGTTCGGCAGCACTTGCGGCAGGGCGGCAAAGCGCACGCGCTCGCTCCAGCTCGCGCCGACGGCACGCATGCCCTCGTCAGGCTTCATGTCGATATTCTCGACCACTTCGTAGAAGAGCTTGCCAAGCGCGCCGATCGTATGCAGGCCGACGGCGATGATGGCGGCGATGGGACCGATCGACAGGATCGCCGAAAACAAGCCGGCGATGACGATTTCCGGAAAGGCGCGCAGAAGTTCCATGATGCGCTTCGTCACCAGACGAATCGGGTTGGATGGCGACATGTTGCGGGCGGCGAAGAAACTCAAAGGCACGGCGAAGACGAAGCCGATGATGGTCGATACCAGTGCCACGTTGATCGTGATGATCATCAGCTCGAAATATTCGGGGATATAGAAATCGTCCCAGACATAGACCCGACCGAGCGGGAAATTGAACTCCTCGCCGCCGGCACCATTGGCCCCGTTCGGGCTCGGCAGGTCGAAAAGCGCGCGGTAGACGTCGGCCCAGTCCTTCGGAATGAGCCAGCTCAGGAAATCGAAGAGATGCGGCAGGCGGTCAAAGAAATGCCCGGCGTTGTTTTCGTCGGCAAAGCGCACCGAGCTGACGAAGGCGATGAGTAGGATCACGAGACCGATGCCGGTGTAGAGACGGCGCTTGGCAACCATCTTGCTCCAGGCGTCGCCGATCTCCTTGGCGCTCTGCGGCGCGCTTTGCATGTTTGGGTGCGTATCGGCGATCGTCATGAAACCCTGCCCTTGTGAATCGCAAAGGGGTGTGAATAACAAAAGGGCGGCCGTTGCCGGCCGCCCCATTATCGGAATGCGGATCAGCCGCCGATGGCAGCCTTGCGAACGTCGATGACGGCGTTGTAAAAGTCCGGGGTAACCTTGACGTAGCCCTTGAAGTCGCCGCCCTCGATGGCGTTGAAGCACTTGGCATCAGCCGTCGGGAGCTTCATGAAAAAGTCCGTCAGCTTCGTCTGCCATTCGGTGCCGAGAGCGTTGCGAACGACGAGCGGGCCGTTCGGGATCAGCGGCGAACGCCAGACTTCGACGAGCTTGTTCGGGTCGACGGCGCCCTTGTCGACTTCCTTGCGGAAGGTGCCGGAGGTGTACCCGTCCTTGAAATCGCCAACGCCAGAGGAATCGTCGACAGCAACGTCGACCTTGCCGTCGTAAGCGGCGAGCAGGTTATTTTCATGGCCACCGTTGAACTGGGTCGAGCCGAAGAACTTGTCGTTCGGCACGCCGGTGGTCTTCGGAATCTGCGTCAGCGGAACGAGATAGCCCGAGGTGGAGTCCGGATCGGCGTAGCCGAGCTTCTTGCCCTTGGCGTCCATGATTGTCTTGATGCCGGAAGACTTGAGGGCGAGGCCGATCGAGTAGTAGCCGGTCGAACCGTCAGTCTGCTGCGTGGTCAGGATCGGGGTGACGGCCTTCGGGTCCTTGATGGCGACGGCTGCGTAGCCGGAAGCGCCGAGCTCGGCGAAGTCGAGCGTGCCGCCGAGCAGGCCCTGGATAACGCCGTTATAGTCTGCGGCCGGGAAGAGCGAAACCTTCTCGAAACCGAATTCCTTCTTCAGGTGGTCGGAAAGGCAGGCGTAATTGCGCAGGCGGTCGGCTTCGTTTTCGCCGCCGAGAATGCCGATGCGCAATTCCTTGAGGTCTGCTGCGTTGGCAGCAGCGCCGGCTGCGAGCGCAACGAGCGCCGTAGCGGCAAAGAGTGCTTTCTTCAACATGGGTTCGTCTCCTGATTAACCGGTGTCCCCGGATGCCTTCGGTCTGATAGAAGAAATGCGCCCTTGACGCGGGCCTTCGATCTCGGCCGTCCCTCTCAGAGACCGGCCAGCGCCAGCGGTTGCGGGCCGGCAGATTCAGTCGCCGCGGCTTGCACGGCGGGATCGGCAATGTTGATGGATGTCGACGTCATGGTCTCGTCGATGCCGGCGCCGTCCTTGTCGGTGCCGTAGATTTCCTTGACGGCCGCTGCCGTCAGATCGCTCGGTTTGCCGTCGAAGACGACCTTGCCGCCTGCCATGCCGACGATGCGTTCGCAATAGTTGCGCGCAGTATCCAGCGTATGCAGGTTCGTGATGACGGTGATGCCTTCGCGCTCGTTGATATCCCGCAGCGCATCCATGACGATCTTGGCGTTCAGCGGATCGAGGGAGGCGATCGGCTCGTCGGCCAGCATCATCTTCGGCTGCTGCATCAGGGCGCGGCAGATGGCGACGCGCTGCTGCTGGCCACCGGAAAGCGTGCCGGCCATCTGCAGGGCCGTCTGCTCAATGCCGAGGCGCTCGAGTGCCGCGATGGCTTCAATGCGTTCCTCGCGGGAAAAGACGGACAGCAGGCTCAGAACCGTCGAACGATGGTTGAGGCGGCCGAGCATGACGTTGGTGAGCACGTCGAGGCGCGGCACAAGATTGAACTGCTGGAAGATCATGGCGCAATCGCGCTGCCAGCTGCGCAGTGCACGACCGGTCAGCTTGGAGACTTCGGTCCCGGAGAAATGAATGGAGCCGGAACTCGGATCGGCCAGACGGTTGATCATGCGCAGCAGCGTCGACTTGCCGGCGCCGGAACGGCCGATGACGCCGACCATCTGTCCTTGCGGTATGTCCAAAGTCACGGAATCGACAGCGAGCTTGTTTCCAAACCGGCGCGAGACATTCCTGAGTTCGAACATAGTGCTTCCCTTTCGCGGCTGCCGGGCTGCAGAAATTTCAGCGGTACCGGTGCTAAGAATGGGCGCATGCCCCTGCCTCGAAGGGAGTTTCGACGGGGCTGGCGCCAACCACAAGGCAACCGATTAGTCCCGCTTCATGAAGCTCCGATGTCAGTTTTATGTAACTGCTGTTACAATTCTCGTCGTTTTTGCAAGATTAGCCGGCTGAGAGCTTTCCTGTTAGTTTAGCCGTCAAACATGCCGGTCGGCAGGCCATCTATGCTGAAGCTGTTCTTCTCGCGCCGGTATTCCTCAATGCCATCAGGACCCTTGGCTTTCGCCCATTGGTCCAGGCTCGGCCGCTCGCCTTCATAGGAAAAGAGCGGTACGCCGAAACCGCAGGAGGTTTGTACGAGATCGAAGTCCAGCCGCACGATCTGACGTGCGCCGAGCGGCTCCTGATCCGCATAATGATCGTGCAGCAGTTCCCGATATTCGGCGGACGAGCGATGGATGATCCGCCCGCGACCATAGAGGCGCAGGATCATCGGCGGCCCCTCGACGGCGCAGAACATGATCGTCAGCCGCCCGTCGGCCTTCATATGCGCCGATGTCTCGTTGCCGCTGCCGGTGCGGTCGAGATAGATGGCCGTGTTTGGAGAGATGATGCGCAGGCACAGCGTTTCGCGCGGCGAAACATTGACGCGGGAATCTGCCGTCGCCGAAGCCGTGAAGAAGATGTGCTGCCGCGCGATGAAATCGCGCAGCCGGTCGTCGATGTTGGAAAATTGCTTTGCCATGAAGAACTCCTCTCGATCCCGTCCTTGCAAGGATCATCTGAAAGCTGGATCGCTTGTCACCGCCTCGCAAGCCCGATGAGGGTAGAAAGCGTCCTCAGGTGTCGTAGCGATCAAGAAATTCCTCCGCAGACAGAGCGCGGAAGTCGGCAAGCGCCGTGCGCAGGCGGTCGTGATCCCAATCCCACCAGGCAAGTCTATCCATGCGCGCACCGACTTCGGCGGTGAAGCGTTCGCGGATCAGCTTGGCCGGCACGCCGCCGACGATCGTGTAGGGCGCGACATCTTTGGAGACGACTGCGCCAGCACCGATGACGGCACCGTTGCCAACAGTCACACCCGGCAGGATGGTGGCGCCGTGGCCGATCCAGACGTCGTGACCGATGACGACCCGGTTGTCGCGCCGCCAAGTGAAGAAATCCGTCTCCATATCGGCGTCAGGCCAATAATCGGCGGCGCGATAGGTGAAGTGGTGCAGCGTCGCGCGCCATGTCGGATGGTTGGTTGCATTGATGCGCACGGCGGCGGCAATGTTCACGAACTTGCCGATCGTCGCGCACCAGACCGCACCATCCTGCATGATGTAGGAATAGTCGCCGATCTCGACTTCGTCGATGCGGCAGCGGTCGGACACTTCGGTATAGCGGCCGAGCGTTGAATTGCTGACGCTCGCCGAAGGGCTGATGAAGGGCGTTTCGCCCAATTTGCGGCTCATGCGGCGACCTTCCGCGGCGAGAACTGCGAGACGTCGAGAATGCGGCTGCCGACGGCCTCGCGCACTTCCTCATCGTGGAAGATACCCAGCAGTGCGACGCCGGCTTCCTTCTTCTGCTCGATCATGTCGACGACGACGGCCCGGTTACGGGCGTCGAGCGACGCCGTGGGCTCGTCGAGCAGCAGGATGGCGTGGTCGGTGATGAAGCCGCGGGCGATGTTGACCCGCTGCTGCTCGCCGCCGGAGAAGGTGGCGGGCGGCAATTGCCAGAGTTCCTGGGGCAGATTCAGCTGTGCCAGCAGTTCCGCAGCCCTGCCACGCGCATCGGTCACCGAGACGCCGCGTGCCAGCAATGGCTCGGCGACGACGTCGATGGCAGCAACGCGCGGCACGGTGCGCAGGAACTGGCTGACATAGCCCATGGTCTGGCGGCGGACATCGAGCACGGTGCGCGGATCGGCAGTGGCAAGATCGACGATCCTATCCCGGTGAGTAACAAGGATTTGGCCGCTGTCGACGGCATAGTTGCCATAGATCATCTTCAGCAGCGAACTCTTGCCGATGCCGGACGGACCGCCAAGCACGACGCATTCGCCTGCGGCGACGGAGAAGGAGACATTGGCGACGACAGGCAGGCGAATGCCGTCGCGCAGATGCATGGTGAAGCTCTTGAAGACTTCGGAAACGACGAGGGGGGTTGCCATGTTTCTTCCTCAGACCTGCAGGATCGAAGAGACCAGCAGTTGCGTATAGGGTTCGCGCGGATCGTCGAGCACCCGGTCGGTCAAACCGTGTTCGATTACCTGTCCGTCCTTCATCACCATCATGCGATGCGACAGGAGACGGGCGACCGCGAGATCATGCGTGACGATAATCGCTGAAAGACCGAGATCGTTGACGAGGCCGCGTACGAGGTCGAGCAGGCGGGCCTGTACGGACACGTCGAGGCCGCCGGTCGGTTCGTCCATGAAGACCAGCCGAGGGCCAGTCACCAGGTTGCGGGCGATCTGCAGGCGCTGGCGCATGCCGCCGGAGAAGGCGCGCGGCTGGTCGTCGATGCGGTCGGCATCGATCTCGACCCGCTCCAGCCAGTCGATAGCCGTGTTGCGGATGTTGCCGTAGTGACGGTTGCCGATCGCCATCAGCCGCTCGCCGACATTGGCGCCCGCCGAAACCGTCATGCGCAGGCCGTCGGCTGGGTTCTGATGCACGAAGCCCCAGTCGGTGCGCATCAGGAAGCGGCGCTCGGCCTCGTTCATGCGGAACAGATCGCGATAGGTCTCGTCGCGCATGTGGTATTCGACGCTGCCCGTCGTCGGCAGCAGCCGCGTCGAGATGCAGTTGAGCAGCGTCGTCTTGCCGGAGCCGGATTCGCCGACGATGGCTAGAACTTCGCCGGGCCAAAGCTCGAAGGACACATCGCGGCAACCGATGCGGCTGCCATAAAATTTCGAGATGTCCTTGACCTTCAGAAGGGGTGAGTCACTCATTCGGCGGCCTCCTTGCTACCGGCCAGTCCATCTGGCGCCAGCCCATTTGACGCCAGCATTGGGCCGGCATGGCCGTGGGCGCGGCGATCCTCGCAGAAATCGGTATCGGAGCAGACGAACATGCGCCCGCCCTTGTCGTCGAGAATCACCTCGTCGAGATAGACCTGTTCGGCGCCGCAAAGAGCGCAAGGCTTGTCGAAGCGTTGCACCTCGAATGGATGGTCCTCGAAATCGAGGCTGACGACCTCCGTGTAGGGCGGCACGGCATAGATGCGCTTCTCACGGCCGGCGCCGAACAGCTGCAGCGCATCGGACAGATGCATTTTCGGATTGTCGAACTTCGGCGTCGGTGAGGGGTCCATCACGTAGCGGCCCGCGACCTTGACCGGATAGGCATAGGTCGTGGCGATGCGGCCGTTGCGGGCGATGTCCTCATAGAGTTTCACATGCATGAGGCCGTATTCTTCGAGCGCGTGCATCTTGCGCGTCTCGGTCTCGCGCGGCTCCAGGAAACGCAACGGTTCCGGGATTGGCACCTGATAGACCAGCACCTGGTTGGCGCCCAGCTTGGCTTCCGGGATGCGGTGGCGCGTCTGGATGATGGTTGCCTCTTCCGTGCGGGTGGTCACGGCGACGTTGGCGACCTTCTGAAAGAAGGCGCGGATGGAGACGGCGTTCGTCGTATCGTCGGCGCCCTGGTCGATCACCTTCAGCACGTCCTGCGGGCCGATGATCGCGGCCGTCAGCTGAACACCGCCAGTGCCCCAGCCGTACGGCATCGGCATTTCGCGCGAGGCGAAGGGAACCTGATAGCCGGGAATGGCGATGGCCTTCAGGATGGCACGACGGATCATCCGCTTTGTCTGCTCGTCGAGATAGGCGAAGTTGTAGGTGGCGAGTTCGGTCATTCGGCTGCCTCCGTCATGGGTTCCATGCCGCGATCGCGAGCGGCTTCGAAATCGCGGCGCATGCGCCGCACCAGGTCGAGCTCAGCCTGGAAGTCGACATAATGCGGCAGCTTCAGATGTTCGACGAAGCCGGTCGCCTGCACATTGTCGGAGTGGGAGATGACGAATTCCTCGTCCTGGGCCGGCGCAACGATGTCTTCGCCGAGCTCCTCGGCGCGCAGCGCGCGGTCGACCAGCGACATCGCCATCGCCTTGCGCTCGCTCTGGCCGAAGACCAGGCCATAGCCACGGGTGAACTGCGGCGGTGCCTTGGCCGAACCCTTGAACTGGTTGACCATCTGGCATTCGGTCACCTGGATGCGGCCGAGCGAGACGGCAAAGCCGAGTTCCGGCACCTCGAATTCCACTTCCACTTCGCCGATGCGGATTTCGCCGGTGAAGGGGTGGGTGCGGCCGTAACCGCGCTGCGTCGAATAGCCGAGAGCCAGCAGAAAGCCTTCGTCGCCGCGGGCGAGCGCCTGCAGGCGAAGGTCGCGCGTCATCGGGAATTCCAATGGTTCGCGCGTGAGGTCGCCGATCTCGTGATCGACCGGCATGGTGGCATCGCCTTCGATCAGCCCTTCCTGATCGAGGATTTCGGAAACGCGCATCACGCGGCCGTCTTCGGCCGGGCGCTGCATCGGCTCGTCCACCGGCTCGTCAGTCAGGAGGCTCGGGTCGAGCAGGCGGTGAGTGTAGTCGAAGGTCGGGCCGAGAAGCTGGCCGCCGGGCAAGTCCTTATAGGTCGCGGAGATGCGGCGCTCGATCTTCATTGCTGAAGTGTCGAGCGGCTGGGAATAGCCAAAGCGCGGCAGCGTCGTGCGGTAGGCTCTGAGCAGGAAGATCGCTTCGATCATGTCGCCACGCGCCTGGCGAACGGCAAGTGCGGCCAGCGTCCGGTCATAGAGCGAGGCCTCGGCCATCACGCGATCGACGGCGAGTGCGAGCTGCGCGACGATCTGGTCGATACCGACGGCCGGCAGTGAGCGGTCGCCGCGGCGGCGGTCGGCCAGCAGCCGGTGAGCATTGGCGATGGCGGCTTCGCCGCCCTTTACGGCAACATACATATGTTACATCTCCGTCGCAGTGATTTTGGTGGTGCGCGGCAGGCAAAGGAATTGCCGGCCCGCCGTCAGGATGAGATCGACGCCGCGCGGGAAGAGCGCGCGATTGTCGTTCCAGATGCGCAGCAGTGCATCCGGCAGCCCGATCGGGGCGATCATGGTCACATCCTTGATACCAGGCCCGGAAAGCGCCAGTTGTTTGCCGCCCTCCAGGCTTTCGATTTCCAGGATGATTGTCGTGGAACGGTCGGGATATTCCTGGGTGCCGATGCCGAACTGGCTGAAGGAGGAAAGCGCCATACCGGCTTCGATGAAGGCGAACTGCGCCTCCAGCCGTTCCGAAATGACGGGTGCTCCGGTGTGGAAGGCCAGCCATTCCGGCAGGCTCGATCTTGCCAGGCTGTTGGAGAGCCAGACCGGCGTGTCGTGATCGCAAAGGGTGAGGCCGATGGCGCCGGCGGCAACACCGAGCGGAGCGGGCGGCGCGACGTCGGCCGCAACGGTCTGCAGGGTGCCCGGACGTGCCATGGCATCCATCGTCATCTTGAAGACGCTTTGCGCGTCAAAGACCGGATCGGTGAAACCGCCGGTCAAGGCTTCGTTGCCGAAGGTCGGAGTGCTGGAAAGGCTCATCAATCTTCTCCGCGAACCATGGTAAAGAAATCGACGCGGGTTGCTGCCGTCTCTTCGGCGCGCTTGCGGTCATATTCGGCGATACGCTCCGTAACCGGCTGCAGAAGAGCCTTTTCGACGAAATCCTTCGTGGCCGATTGCTGCCAGAGTGCATCGAAGATGGCCGAAAGCCGGGCCTTTTCACGATCCGTGCCAAGTGCGTGCGCATGGCCAATCGTGTTCGATGCCAGCCGGACGGTAGCGCGTGTCACCGTGACTTCGCCGAGATTGAAGGGGGAGCCGCCGCCGCCGATGCGGCCGCGTACCATGACGAGCCCGGTTTCGGGGCCGCGCACCGGCTGTACCGTCGGCTTGCTCGGCAATGCTTCCCAGGCCGCCTCGAGCTCGTCGCGTTCTGCCTGCACCAAAAGATCGGCGACGCGCTTGCGTTCCCGACGCTCCTGTGCGGCCGCTTCCTGCCTTTGTGCTGAATTCATGGGCCTTCCTCTAAATGTCTATTGATATAGACAACCATACAAGATATGTTTATATCTATTAGTGAGTCGTGACAAGCGTGTGACAGGGCGAGATGGCGGGGCAGAAGATACAGAGGCAGACGGGGGTAGCGCTCTGGCGGCAGATTGCCGACCGGATTCGGACGTCCATCAATCACGGCGATTTTGACGAGACGGGCATGGTGCCGCCGGAAACGGTTCTGGCGCTGCAGTTCGGCGTCAATAGACACACGATCCGAAGCGCGCTCGCGGCGTTGGCGCAGGAGGGGATCGTTCGGGCCGTGCAGGGGCGGGGAACGCTGATCGAGCGCAAGGAGCGCCTCAGCTTCCCGATTTCAAGGCGCACGCGCTTTTCACAAGGGATCGGCGATCAGGTGCGCGAGACCCGCAGCGTATTGCTTGCATCGGGCGAAGAGGTCGCCAGCGCCGAATTGGCCAAACAGTTCAAGGTCAAGACGGGCACGCCGCTAATAAGGCTCGAAACGCTGGGTCAGGCGGATCATCGACCGGTATCGCGCGCAACAAGCTGGTTTCCGGCGGATCGGTTCGGTGATATCGCCGAGGTCTATCGGACGACCGGTTCGATCACTAAGGCATTCAAGGAGCTTGGCGTCCCCGATTATGTCCGCGTCGTCACCGAAATCACTGCAACGCATGCCGATGAAGGCGATCTCGCCGATCTGCAGCTATCCCCGGGCGCCATTGTTCTCGTTGCCCAGGCGCTGAACGCGGATCTCGATAATGTCCCGGTGCAATATTCGATCTCGCGCTTCGCCGCGGACAGGGTGCGTTTCACCGTTGAGAATTGAGGCTGGGGGGCTAGCCCCTCATCTGGCCTGTCGGCCACCTTCTCCCCGCTGGCGGGGAGAGGGTTAGGGTGAGGGGCTTTTCAGCCCTAGTGACTTGCGCTCAATGCGCGCCGGACATGTCGCCGAGGACTTCTTTCGAGGCGACGGTGGAATCGGCCTTGAGCTTGTAGACCATCGGCACGCCGGTCGCGAGGTTGAGCTCCAGGATCTGCGCCTTGCTCAGGCGATCGAGAACCATGACGAGCGAGCGCAGCGAATTGCCGTGAGCGGCAACCAGCACGTTCTGGCCGGCAAGCACGCGCGGCAGGATTTCTGTGAGGTAATAGGGCCAGACGCGGGCGCCGGTGTCGCGCAGGCTTTCGCCGCCGGGCGGCGGAACGTCGTAGGAACGACGCCAGATGTGAACCTGCTCTTCGCCCCACTTGGCGCGGGCGTCATCCTTGTTGAGGCCGGAGAGATCGCCATAGTCGCGCTCGTTCAGCGCCTGATCCCTAATCGTTTCGAGGCCGGGCTGGCCGATTTCATCCAGGATGATCTTCAACGTGTGCTGGGCGCGCGTCAGGGCAGAGGTGAAGGCGATATCGTACTTGATGCCGTAGCCGGCCAGAGCCTTGCCGCCGGTCTTGGCTTCTTCGATGCCGAGCGCGGTCAGATCGGGGTCCTTCCAGCCGGTAAAGAGATTCTTCAAATTCCAGTCGCTCTGCCCGTGGCGAACGAGAACGAGAGTGCCGCTCATAATTTTCTCCCTAATAGGATCGGATCAACGTGTGGAGAGCCCGAGAACATCGAGCATGGAATAGAAACCGGGTTTCTTGTCGCGCGCCCAGAGTGCTGCCTGCAGCGCGCCGCGGGCAAACAGCGATCGGTCGCCGGCATTGTGCGACAGCGTCAGCCGTTCGCTTTCGCTGGCGAAGATCACCGAGTGATCGCCGACCACGCCGCCGCCGCGCAGGGTCGCAAAACCGATCGTGCCTGCCGGGCGCGGGCCGGTATGGCCGTCGCGCACGCGCACGGAATTGTCGTTGAGATCGACGCCACGGCCCTTCGCCGCCGCCTGGCCGAGCAGGAGTGCCGTGCCCGAGGGCGCATCGACCTTGTGGCGGTGATGCATCTCCAGCACTTCGATGTCCCAATCGTTCGAAGGCAATGCGCGCGCCGCCTGCTCCACAAGCACGCTCAAAAGGTTGATGCCGAGGCCCATATTGCCCGACTTGACGATGCGGGCATGGCGCGCGGCGGCCTTGAATTTGGCCTCATCCTCGTCCGAGCAGCCGGTCGTGCCGATGATGTGGACGATGCGTGCCTGGGCGGCGAGACCGGCGAAGGTGACGCTGGTTGCCGGTGTCGTGAAATCGATGACGCCTTCGGCATGCAGGAAGGCGGCCAGCGGATCGTCGGTCACGGGAACGCCGATCGGCCCCAGCCCGGCGATCTCGCCGGCATCCTTGCCGATGAAGGCGGAGCCGGGACGCGCGACAGCGGCATGCAGGGTTACGCCCTCGGTCGCATGGATGATGCGGATGAGAGCCTGTCCCATGCGGCCCGCCGCGCCAACCACCACCAGCTTCATCGCATCGTCGCTCATGTCGTCTCTATCGTCTATTTGCGGGAATTGCTTGAAATCGCCGGTAGCTGCAGGTTGTTGAGCCGAGCGTAGAGGCCATTGTCTGATGTCGCAAGCGTCTCATGGTTGCCCTCTTCGACAACGCGGCCGTTCTGCATGACGACGATCTTCTCGGCGCGGACAACCGTCGACAGGCGATGCGCGATGACGACGACCGTGCGGCCGCTCATCGCTTCTTCCAGCGCTTTCTGGACAGCTGCTTCGGATTCCGTGTCGAGCGCCGAGGTCGCTTCGTCCAGAAGCAGGATCGGCGCATTGCGCACCAGCGCACGGGCGATCGACAGGCGCTGGCGCTGGCCGCCGGACAGCGTCACGCCGTTTTCGCCGACCGGTGTGTCGTAGCCCATCGGCTGCGCCTCGATGAAATCATGGGCATAGGCAAGGCGCGCCGCTTCCTCGATCTCCGCATCCGTCGCGTTCGGGCGGCCATAGCGGATATTGTCGCGGATCGTGCCTTCGAAGAGATAGGGCTGCTGCGAGACATAGGCGAGTTGCTGCCGCAGTGACTGTTTCGTCACATGCGCGATGTCCTGCCCATCAATGAAGATGCTGCCGGCCTTCGGATCATAGAAGCGCGGGATGAGATTGATGACGGTAGATTTGCCGGCGCCGGAGGGGCCGACGAGCGCCGTCGTCTGCCCGCCCTCGGCAGAAAAACTGACGCCGGATAGAACCGACTCGTCGCCATAGGCGAAATGAACGTCGCGGAACTCGATGCGGGCCTCGGTCACGCTGAGCGGCTTGGCATCCGGCAGGTCGCGCTGGCGCGGCTCCATGTCGAGCAGCTCGTAGATCATCCGCGCATTGACGACCGCGCGCTCCAGCTGCACCTGCAGCTTGGCGAGGCGGCGCGCCGGATCATAGGCGAGGAGCAGCGAAGTGGCGAAGGAGAAGAACACGCCCGGCGAGACATTGTCGTAGATCGACCGGTAGGCGGCATAGGCGAAAAGGCTGGCGATCGCGAAGCCGGCGACGGTCTCGATCAGCGGTCCGTTACGCTCTGAAAGGCGGGCGATGCGGTTCTGCCGGTGCTCCGCAGCGGTGATCAGCTTGTTGATCTTGCGCTCGAGCTCCTCCTCCATCGTGAAGGCCTTGACGATGGAAACGCCTTGAATGGTCTCCTGCATCGCGCCGAGCACATGGCTGTTCAGGACCACCGCATCGCGCGTGGCGGCGCGCAGGCGCTTGGAAATATAGCGTAGCGCAAAGAAGAGCGGCGGCGCGATGACGACGAATGCAATGCTGAGCACCGGATCCTGAAAGACCATGACGCAGAGCAGGGCGACGAAGGTCAGAAGGTCGCGCGCCGTCGAGGTGATCGTCAGGTTCATGACGTCGCGGATGCCCGAGACGTTCTGGCTGATGCGGGCAGCGAGCTGCGCGGAGCGCGCTTCGTTGAAAAAGCCGACCGACAGCGTCATCAGATGCGAATAGAGGCGGCGCTGATAGCGGGCGATGATGTTGTTGCCGATCTTCGACAGAATGACCGACTGGAAATATCCGGCAAAGCCGCGCACCACGAAAACGAGGAAAATGCTGAAGCAGATTTTCCAGGCATCGACGATATCGCGGGCGATGAAGGCGCTGTCGATGACCGATTTGACGATATAGCCGATGTAAGCAGTCGAAAGCGCAACGAGGATCAGGCAGGTAATCGCGATGGCATAGCCGCGAATGTGATCGCGGCCGTTCTCGGCGATAATGCGCTTCAGCATGCCGGTGATGGCTTCGCTGTCGACGTTTTTGCTTTTCGGGTCAGGCAATTTCAATAATCGGCTTCCTGTCTTGAACCAAGCGAGCCGCATCTGGCACGTGCTTTCGCGGCTCTATTAAAGAGTTAGCACGGCTTTGGCTAGACATGCCTTGCCGCGCTGGTTAAGGCCGATCAAGGAGCCGAGCCCATTATAGAGGAAGGCGGCCCCTGCAAAAAGGCATGACGCATCGGATGTTCCGGTGCGCCATGAGCTGTTTGGCAAGCGGTTAACGCCGCCAGCGACGGCCTTCTGTCGCAAGGCCGAAGTTTGTCGGCTTGCGGGCATAGGTCGCCAGGCCGGAAAGCGCTGCCAGCGGATTGACGACCACATGGGTCGGGATCGTCTTCATCAGCTCCGTATGCGGCGCCTTGTCCTCGAAGGCGGCGCGGAATTCCGGCTTCTGCAGCGCCGGCAGGATCTTCTGCGGAATGCCACCCGAGAGATAGACGCCGCCGCGCGCCATGAAGATCATGGCGATATCGCCGGCAACGCGGCCGAGATAGGTGACGAACAGCGTCAGCGTCTCCTCGGCCTGCTTGTTGGTGCCGGCAAGCGCATGGTTGGTGATGTCGGCCGGCTCCTTCAGGCCAGGCTCGATGCCGTCGGCTGCGCAGATGGCATGATAAATATTCTGGAGGCCGCGGCCGCAGATCACCTGTTCGGCTGAGATGCGGCCTTCGATCGGCTCCAGATGCGGCCAGATCTGCAGGTCGCGTTCCGTGCGCGGCCCCAGATCGATATGGCCGCCTTCGCCTGGCACCGGCACCCATTGATGCTGGGTATGAACGAGACCGCCGACGCCAAGACCGGTGCCCGGCCCGAGTACGGCGCGCGATGCAATCATGGACCCGGATGCCTTGCCGATGGTTTGGCGATGCTCGTCGGAAATCTCGGCGATCGCGAGCGCCTGCGCCTCGAAATCATTGATGACGAGCACGTCCTCGATGCCGAGATTGGCGATCATCGTCTTCGGACGGATCACCCAATCGCAATTGGTCAGCGGAATCTCGTCACCTTGTACGGGACCTGCCATGGCGAGAATTGCCGAGCGGGGTCGGACCTTGCTGTTTTCAAGGGCGAGTTTGATCGCATCGTCGATCGTGGCGAAATTCGCCGTCTGCACGACCGGAAAATGTTCCTGTTCGGAATCCGCATCGACGAGGATGGAGAAACGCGCATTGGTGCCGCCGATGTCGCCGATCAGGATTGGGAAAGGCAGGGGGGCATCGCTATGATTGAGCTCGGGCATGGCCAGGTCCGTGGTCTGCCGCCGGCAAGGCGGATTAATGGTTCAGTGTTTTGATCAGCCGCTCGGCAGTGGATTCGTTGAGCGCCATCGGAATGTCGTAGAGAACGGCAAGCCGCGTCAATGCCTTCACATCGACGTCGTGCGGCATGGGGGTGAGGGGATCGATGAAAAAGACGAGCATATCGATCTCGCCGGTGGCGATAAGCGCGCCGATCTGCTGGTCGCCGCCGAGCGGCCCGCTTTTCAATGGAGTGACCTTGAGCTCCGGGCAGGCATCCAGTACGCGGCCGCCCGTCGTGCCGGTCGCAACGATATTCCAATCGGCAAGGGCGGCCTGATTGCGCCGTGCGAACTCCGCCATCGCATCTTTTTTCTGATCATGCGCGATCAATGCGATGCATTTGCTGCCGGCCATGAAATCCTTGCTCCGCTCGATGTTTTCAATCGATTTACCCCGCCTTCTATACCAAGGGGGCGAGTTTTGAAAGACTGCCTCAGCAAGGATAGTCTGGGTCTTATTGCGGCGGGATCTGACCCGGCGGCGTATCGCCAGAAACCGGCATAGCGTCCGTCTCCGCCGAAACGCCGGCTGTTTTGGCGCCGGCGGCGGCGGGCCGTGCGGAAGCAATCGAAGGCGCTGCCAATACGGCCTGGCAGGCCTTGGGCAGATCGGCGACCATGACCTCGCGCGGCTTGACCGGCGGCTTTGTGCTGGGCTTCGGCTTGGCCCAGGGCTCGGGTCCGAACCACCAGGCGAGCGACTTGTCGCAGCCGTCGCCGGCGGCGACCGGCGCCTGCCCTGTGCAGCCGACAGAGCCGGGAGGGCAGCGCAGGCGGATATGGAAATGCGAGTCATGTCCGTATTCCGGCCGCAGCTTGCCGAGATTGGTGCGGTCACCCGTCCAGGTCTCGCACATCTTCTTCTTGATCGCCGGATTGACGAAGATGCGCTCGACCTCCGGATAGCTCGCCGCCCGCATGAGCAGGCGCGCATGCGCCGGCGTCCAGACCTTGTCATTGATCGTCAGGAACTTGTCCTTGGCGAGCATGGTGGTGAACGGCAAAGCTTCGCGCTCCTCCGCCGTCATCTTGTGCCGCGGCATAGGCGTCAGCCAAACGTCGGCATCGAGGCCGATCTGGTGCGAGGCGTGACCGTTGATCATCGGGCCGCCGCGCGGCTGCGAGATATCGCCGACGAGCAGACCCGGCCAGCCGTCATTCTTGGCCGCGTCGCGCGACAGGCGCTCAAGCAGGCCGATCGTTTCAGGCCGGCCCCAGCGGCGATTGCGCGACAGGCGCATCGCCTGCCAGGTCGGGCCGTCAGTAGGCAGGGCGACTGCACCGGCGAGGCACCCCTTGGCATAGAAGCCGATTGATTGCGGCGCCCCCTGCGTCGGCAGCGTCACGGCGCCGAAGACCGCTTTTGCGCTGCCGGGCGAAGGTGTTGCCTGCTGCGCCAGCACATCGCCGGCGACAAGGCCCATCCCGATCGAGGTGGCTAGGGAAAGTTTGCCGATCGTTCGAAAGGCGCGAGCCGGAAGTGAAGCCATGCAAATCCTTGAAGGCGGTCGGCTGATGCCGAAGTGATTTGCCGCGAGATTATCCTGAAACGGGATGGAAGTGAATCCGCGGCAATCGCCGGTGGCTACCGGCCGACCGTCTTTTCCTGCATAGACCTTTGCTTCGGAGGGATCAGTTCGCCAGGATTTCCGCTGTCTTGCGGATACGCGACAGCCGCGGCAGCACTTTCGTGCAGGCGAAATCCTGCATCTCCTGCGAGAGGGTCGTTACGGCGTCCTCGGCAACAATGACAGCGTAATTTGCCGCATGGGCATCGCGCACGGTGCCTTCCACACCGAAATTGGTGGCGACGCCTGTCACGATCAGCGTTTTGATGCCGCGGCGGCGCAGCTGTAGATCAAGTTCCGTGCCGTAGAAGGCGCTCCACTGGCGCTTGACGATGGCGACATCCGGCGTCAGCTCCGCTATTTCCGCGGGAGCCTCAAGCGCGGCCGGCGGCAAACCTCCTGGGGGAAGCGCAAAGCTTTCGTCGGTCGGCTGATTGACAGCATCGGCATAGTCTGCGGAAAATCCGACCGTCACGAAAACGGTCGTTCCGCCATCGGCCTTCAATTTGTTTGCGATGGCGACCGTATTGGTGACGATCTGCTGGGCGGAGTAGGGCGCGAGCGGCCGGCTGAGGACGAGGCCTTGCAGGTCGATGGAAACGAGAGCGGTGGTTTTGGGGTCGTAAAGTGACATCGGGCGGTAGCTCCATAAAACATGAGGATATCCTCACAATGGAAATATGAGGATGGCCTCACAAAAATCAAGTGAAGAATTGAAGACGCGCACGCCGAAGCGGCAGCGCGGTCATGATCGCGTCGTCATACTGCTGGAGGCGGCCGCAAAGGTTTTCGCGCGCAAGGGCTATGAGGCGGCAACGATGACGGAGATTGCGGCCGAGGCAAATTCCTCCATCGGTTCGCTCTATCAGTTCTTTCCGACCAAGCCCCTGCTTGCCGAAGCACTGCATATCGAACGCCTGGAGCGATTGAAGGCCGGGCTTCGGGGCATGGCAGAGCGGAGCACCGGCCTTTCCGCGGCCGATAGCGGCGAGGCGATCTTCCATGCGCTCGGTGCTTTCATGGAGGAATATCCGGAGTTTTCGGTATTGGCCGGTCGCCGCGATATTCCCAAGGAGCGCAAGGCGCGCTCACGGGCAGAGCTGAAGGAGCTGATCGCCGGCGTCCTGCGGCAGGCACAGCCGCCGATATCGGACGATATCGCGCTGATGTCGGGTATCGTGCTCGAACTGCTTCGCATCGTCGTCGCCGTCGCCGCCGAGCCTGATGCTGCCGAGGATCGCCGCGTCGCCGGCGAATTGCGGCTGATGCTGCGCAAACGCCTTGAAGAAGCTGCGGCAAAGGGTTGAATCCCGGAGACCGTCTTCGGCGTCTTTAAGAAGAGGTGAGTTATTGCGTCCTGTTTTTTGCCCTCATTTGCCTTATGCTGATTCTCCAGAAATCATCGGGAGATCATGAATGGCGTTGTCGCGGTTGAAAGCAGGCTTGGTCGTTTCTCTTTTTTGCCTGCTGGCAATGCCTCTAGCCACGAAAGCCGAAGAGCCGCAATTCCGTATCGGCACGGCCATTCTTGGCGACTTGAAATATCAACCCGGCTTCAAGCATTTCGATTATGTCAATCCGGATGCGCCGAAGGGTGGTGAGCTGAAGCTTTCGGACGAGGGCACGTTCGACACGCTCAATCCGGTGCTGTTTAAGGGCAACCCCGCCAGCGGATTGTCAATGGTTTTTGATACTCTGATGAAATCGTCCAATGACGAGGTTGCCACCTCCTACGGCTTGCTTGCCGAGGGGGTCTCCTATCCCGATGACATAGCGAGCGCGACGTTCCGGTTGCGAACCGAGGCGAAATGGGCCGATGGCACACCGGTGACCCCCGATGACGTGGTTTTCAGTTTCGATCGCACCAAGGAGCTCAACCCTCTCGCGACCAGTATCTATTCTCACGTGACGCGAGCCGAAAAGACGGGTGACAGGGACGTCACCTTCTACTTCAATGAAAAGAACAATCGCGAACTTCCCTTTATTGCCGGCCAACTGCTGATCGTGCCGAAACATTGGTGGGAAAGCGCCGGCGCCGACGGAAAGGCGCGCGATATTTCACGCACGACACTCGAGCCGGTCATGGGATCCGGACCGTATAAGATCGTCGCCGTGCAGCCGGGATCATCAATCCGATATGAACTGCGTGATGATTATTGGGGCAAGAACCTGCCGGTCAATATCGGCCAGAATAATTTCGGGGCGGTTTCCTACACCTACTACGCCGACAAGGATGTGGAATTCGAAGCCTTTCGCGGCGGAAACACGGATTTCTGGCGGGACCAGTCGGCAAGCCATTGGGTGACCGCATACGACTTTCCCGCCGCCAAAGACGGCCGCATCAAGCGCGATGAACTGCCCAACTCGCTGCGTTCGGTCGGCATCATGCAGGCGATGGTGCTCAATCTCCGGCGCGATCAGTTCAAGGACCAACGTGTGCGGGAGGCGCTGAACTACGCCTATGACTTCGAGGAGATGAACCGGGCGCTTGCCTTCGGCCAGCTGACTCGCGTCAACTCCTTCTTTTTCGGCACCGAGCTTGCCTCTTCGGGGCTGCCGGCGGGCGAGGAATTGAATATTCTCAACAGCGTTAAGGATAAGGTACCGCCCGAAGTCTTCACCACACCCTATGCCAATCCGGTCAGCGGTGACCCGCAGAAGGCGCGCGACAATCTGCGCAAGGCGATCGAGCTTTTCAAGGAAGCCGGTTATGTGTTGAAAGGCAATCGCATGGTCAACGAAAAGACCGGCCAGCCCTTCACGATGGAAATCCTGCTCGGCAGTCCTTCGCTGGAAAGATCAAACCTGCCCTACGTCCAGAACCTGCGCCGCATTGGCATCGATGCAACCCTCCGAACGGTCGATTCGTCGCAATACATCAACCGCATCCGCAGCTTCGACTATGATGCGACCTGGAACGTATGGGGCACGGCGCTGCCGCCCGGCAGCGAACAAATCGATTACTGGGGCTCGGCTTCGGCAAGCCGCCAAGGCTCGCGCAACTATGCCGGCATATCCGATCCGGGTGTCGATGCATTGATCGGCAAGCTTGTTTCTGCGGCCACCCTCGAAGAAAAGACCGCTGCCGCCAAGGCGCTTGACCGCGTACTGCTCGCCCATCACTACGTTGTCCCGCTGTTTTATGGAACGACGAACAAGATCGCCTATTGGGACAAATTCGAGCATCTGCCCGAGCTGCCCTATTATTCGATCGGCTTTCCCGATGTCTGGTGGTCGAAAAGCGCCGGAAAATGAGCTTCTCTTGCAATGACGGGCCTGCTGGCTCCAAATGCAGAGGGCTGATTCGGATAGTTTCAAGCTGATATGACTGCGCCGGTCTCGATCCGGCGGAAGGGACTATGATTTGATCGACAGACGGATTGAGGCGAGGCGGAACATACCCCTCTTTGAGGGAGCGACGGGCTGATGGGCGCCTATATCCTGCGACGTCTCCTGCTGATGATCCCGACCATCGTCGGCATCATGGCCATTTCCTTCACCATCGTGCAGTTTGCGCCAGGCGGCCCGGTCGAGCAGGTCATCGCGCAGCTGACCGGGCAGGGCGATAATGCCAACGGTCGCCTTTCCGGCGGCACCGACATGCTGGCCCAGCAATCCCTGGACGACAGCAGCTCGAAATATCGTGGCGCGCAGGGGCTCGATCCCGAGCTGATCGCCAAGCTCGACAAGCAGTTCGGCTTCGACAAACCGCCGCTCGAGCGCTTCGGCCAGATGATGTGGAACTATATCCGCTTCGATTTCGGCGAGAGCTTCTTCCGCAATACCACCGTCATCGACCTCATCGCCCAGAAGCTGCCGGTGTCGATCTCGCTCGGCATCTGGATCCTGATCTTCTCCTACGCCATTTCCATTCCGCTCGGCATCCGCAAGGCGGTGCAGGACGGATCGACCTTCGATGTCTGGACCTCGGGCATTATCATCGTCGGCTATGCCGTCCCGAGCTTCCTGTTCGGCATCATGCTGATCGTGCTCTTTGCCGGCGGCTCCTTCTTCGACTGGTTCCCGCTGCGCGGCCTCGTTTCGGATAATTTCGCCGACCTCAGCTGGTGGCAGAAGATCCTCGATTATCTCTGGCATCTGGTGCTGCCGCTGATTTCGCTATCACTCGCCGCTTTTGCCACCACGACGCTGCTCACCAAGAATTCCTTCATCGAGGAGATCAAGAAGCAATATGTCATCACCGCCCGCGCCAAGGGCCTTTCCGAACGGCGCGTGCTCTATGGCCATGTCTTCCGCAACGCCATGCTCATCGTCATTGCCGGCTTCCCCGGCGCCTTCATTTCCGCCTTCTTCACCGGCTCGCTTTTGATCGAGAACATCTTCTCGCTCGATGGCCTCGGGCGCCTCAGCTATCTCTCCGTTGTCCAGCGCGACTATCCGGTTGTGTTTGCGACGCTGTTCATCTTCTCGCTGCTCGGCCTCGTCGTCAGCCTCGTCTCCGACCTCATCTACACCTGGATCGATCCGCGCATCGATTTCGAGCGGAGGGACGTGTGATGGATGCAGCCAATCAGCAGAGTCTTCCGACGACGGTGAAGCCGCCGCGCAAGGGATTGTTCTCGCCGACCAATGTGCGCCGCTGGGAGAACTTCAAGGCGAACCGCCGCGGCTACTGGTCGCTCTGGATCTTCCTGGTGCTGTTCGTGCTCAGTCTAGGTGCCGAATTCATCGTCAACGACCGGCCGATCCTGATTTCCTATAAGGGCGAGATCCTGACGCCGGTCTTCGTCGATTATCCGGAAGAGAAGTTCGGCGGTTTCCTGGCGCAGACGGATTACCGCGCCCCGGATATTCAGGATGAGATCAACGCCAATGGCTGGATGATCTGGCCGCCGATCCATTATTCCTATCAGACCGCCAATTCCAACCTTCCCACGGGAATGTCGGCGCCGACGCCGCCTTTCTGGGCGATGAGCAAGGAGACGCGCTGCTCGGGCTATCCCGGCGGTGTTGCCGATCCGAATTGCAACTGGAGCAATTTCAACTGGCTCGGCACCGATGACCAGGCGCGAGACGTGCTTGCCCGCCTGATCTACGGCTTCCGCATCTCGGTACTGTTCGGTCTGGCGCTCACCATCTGCTCGGCTGTCGTCGGCGTCTGCGCCGGTGCGATACAGGGCTATTTCGGCGGCTGGACCGATCTTCTGATGCAGCGCTTCATCGAAATCTGGTCGTCCATGCCGGTGCTTTATATCCTGCTGATCATCGCCTCGGTACTGCCGCCGGGCTTCTTCATCCTCCTCGGCATATTGCTGCTGTTTTCCTGGGTCGGTCTCGTTGGCGTCGTGCGCGCCGAATTCCTCCGGGCGCGCAATTTCGAATATGTGCGCGCCGCCCGCGCGCTCGGCGTCAACAACCGCACCATCATGTATCGCCACCTGCTGCCGAACGCGATGGTGGCGACGCTAACCTTCGTTCCTTTCATCCTGTCGGGTTCGATCACCACCCTGACCTCATTGGATTTCCTGGGCTTCGGCATGCCGCCCGGCTCGCCGTCGCTGGGTGAAATGATCGCCCAGGGCAAATCCAATCTGCAGGCTCCCTGGCTGGGGCTCTCGGCCTTCTTCACCATGTCGATCATGCTGTCGCTGCTGATTTTCATCGGCGAGGCCGTGCGCGACGCCTTCGATCCGAGGAAGACGTTCCGATGAGCGAAAATTCCACTCCGCTGCTGTCAGTCCGCAATCTCTCCGTCGCCTTTCATCAAGGCGGGCAGACCTCGATCGCCGTCGATGGCGTCTCCTTCGATATCCGCAAGGGCGAAGTCGTGGCGCTGGTCGGCGAATCCGGCTCAGGCAAATCGGTCTCGGCCAATTCGATCCTGAAACTCTTGCCCTATCCGGCCGCGAGCCACCCTTCCGGCGAAATCCTGTTCAAGGGCAGGGATCTGCTGAAGGCGTCCGACAACGAGTTGCGTGCTGTGCGCGGCAACGACATCACCATGATCTTTCAGGAGCCGATGACCTCGCTCAATCCGCTCCACACCATCGAGCGGCAGATCAGCGAGATCCTGGCCCTGCATCAGGGCATGGTGGGCGAGGCCGCCCGCAGCCGCACGCTGGAACTCTTGAACCAGGTCGGCATCCGCGAGCCGGAAAAGCGCCTCAAGGCCTATCCGCATGAGCTGTCGGGTGGCCAGCGCCAGCGCGTGATGATCGCCATGGCGCTCGCTAACCGCCCCGAACTCCTGATCGCCGACGAGCCGACGACGGCGCTCGACGTCACCGTGCAGGCACAGATCCTCGAACTCCTGCGCGACCTCAAGGGTGCGCATGGCATGTCGATGCTGTTCATCACCCACGATCTCGGCATCGTCCGTAAATTCGCCGACCGCGTCTGCGTGATGACCAAGGGCAAGATCGTTGAGACCGGCACGGTGGAAGACGTCTTCACTCGGCCGCAGCATGACTATACGCGTCATCTGCTGGCTGCTGAGCCGCGTGGTGAGCCGCCGGCGAGCGATGCGAACAAGCCCGTGGTCATGGAAGGCAGCGACATTCGCGTCTGGTTCCCGATCAAGGCTGGCTTCATGCGCAAGGTCGTCGATCATGTGAAAGCGGTCGACGGCATCGATCTGAAGCTCAGGGCCGGCCAGACGCTCGGTGTCGTCGGCGAATCCGGCTCAGGCAAGACCACGCTCGGTCTGGCGCTCGCCCGGCTTATTTCCTCCAAAGGCCGTATCGCCTTCGTCGGCAAGGATATAGCCGGCTATTCGTTTCGCGAAATGCGGCCGCTGCGCAACCAGCTGCAGGTCGTCTTCCAGGATCCTTATGGATCGCTCAGCCCGCGCATGTCGGTCGGCGAGATCATCGCCGAAGGGCTCAAGGTACATGAGCGGTCTCTTTCTGCCGATGAGCGTGACAAACGCGTCTGCTGGGCACTGGAGGAGGTGGGCCTCGATCCTTCCACGCGCTGGCGCTTCCCGCATGAGTTTTCGGGCGGCCAGCGCCAGCGCATCGCAATTGCTCGCGCCATGGTGCTGAAGCCGCGCTTCGTCATGCTCGACGAGCCCACCTCGGCACTCGACATGAGCGTGCAGGCGCAGGTCGTCGATCTGCTGCGGGACCTGCAGCAGAAGCACGATCTTGCCTATCTGTTCATCAGCCACGACCTGAAAGTGGTGAAGGCGCTCGCCAACGAACTGATCGTCATGCGCTTCGGCAAGGTCGTCGAGCAGGGCGCATCCGCCGATATTTTCCGGGCGCCGAAAGAGGATTACACCAGGGCGCTGCTTGCCGCCGCGTTCAATATCGAGGCGGTGCCGACCGCCGCCATCCAGCAATAGAGACCACCATCATGCCGGCCAAAAGCCCCGTTCTCGTCGATCTCAAATTCAATCCCGTGTCCATTGCCAAGGCGCTTGAGACGGCCTTTGCCGATCGCGGCAGCATCAATCTGGCCGATCCTGCCAATAAAGGCGTGGATCTCTCCCATGTCGACTACGCGCTGTTGTGGAAGCCGGATGCCGATCTTTTCGAGCGCGCCCCCAATCTCAAGGTCATCTTCTCGGGCGGCGCCGGCGTCGATTCCATGATGTCGATTGCCGGTCTGCCTGACATCCCGATGGTCCGCTTCGTCGATCGCAGTCTCACGACGCGGATGAGCGAATGGGTGGTCATGCAATGTCTGATGCACCTGCGCGATGTGCAGGGACATTTCAGGAATCAGCGACAGCACATATGGGCGCCGCAGCATGGTCCGGAAGCTGCTGACGTCACCGTCGGCGTCATGGGCCTCGGCGTTCTCGGCTGCGATGCCGCCGCGAAATTGAAAGTCATGGGCTTCAACGTCATCGGCTGGTCCCGCAGCAGGAAAGAGATCGACGGTATGGAAACCTTCGATGCTGGTGGGCTTGATACGTTTCTGGCGCGTACCGACATTCTCGTCGGTCTGCTGCCGCTGACGGCAGAGACGACTGGGATCTACAATGCTTCGCTCTTTTCCAAGCTGCATCGCAACGGCCCGCTCGGCAAGCCGGTCTTCATCAATGCCGGCCGCGGCAAGAGCCAGGCTGCGGCCGATATTGCTTCGGCTGTTCGCACCGGCATTCTCGGCGGCGCCTCCCTCGATGTCTTCGCCGTCGAGCCGCTGGCAGCGGACGATCCGCTTTGGAGCCTGGAAAATGTCATCATCACGCCGCATGATTCCGCCGTCTCTGACGAAAAGGCATTGATGCGCCACGTCGAGGAGCAGATCGCGCGCTTCGAACGCGGCGAACCGCTGCAGCATCTGGTAGATCGCGGTCGGGGTTACTAAGTCTATCTTCCGATGGCGGTGGTCAGGGCCTTATGCCCCGGCTGGCGCCGGCAAAATGCGACCGATTTGCCCTGGTATCAATTTTCTTTCAGCGACTGGACTTTCGCTCAACATTTTTTGATAACAAGGCGCTACATACGCATGCCGGCATGCCGCCGGCGAAAAGCATGACGTCCGCAGGGCAGGAGACGGGGCAGGAACGACATGACCAAGACGGATATCGCCACCCGCGTCTATAACCATACCTGGAAGCTCGATCCGATCATCCGCAGCCTGATCGACACGGATTTCTACAAGCTCCTCATGCTGCAGATGATCTGGAAGCTCTATCCGGATGTCGATGCAACCTTCTCGCTTATCAATCGCACCAAGAGCGTTCGCCTCGCGGAAGTGATCGACGAGAAGGAATTGCGTGAGCAGCTCGACCATGCCCGCACGCTTCGCCTCTCCAAGAAGGAGATGATCTGGCTGGCGGGTAACAGTTTCTACGGCCGCGCCCAGATCTTCGAGCCGGAATTCCTCGCCTGGCTGTCGAATTTCCAGCTGCCGGAATATGAGCTATCGAAGCGCGACGGCCAGTATATTCTCGACTTTCACGGCTCGTGGAAGGAAACGACGATGTGGGAAATCCCCGCGCTCGCCATCATCAACGAGCTTCGCTCCCGCTCCGCTCTGAAGGCGTTGGGTCCCTTCACGCTCGATGTGCTCTATGCCCGCGCCAAGGCCAAGATGTGGGAGAAGGTGGAGCGGCTGCGCGAGCTGCCGGGTTTACGCATCTCCGATTTCGGGACACGCCGCCGTCACAGCTTCCTCTGGCAGCGCTGGTGCGTCGAGGCATTGAAGGAAGGCGTTCCGCACGCCTTCACCGGCACGAGCAACGTGCTGTTGGCCATGGATTCCGATCTCGAAGCCGTCGGCACCAATGCCCATGAGCTGCCGATGGTCGCCGCAGCACTTGCGAAAAATGATGAAGAGCTCGGAAAGGCACCCTACAAGGTGCTGCGTGACTGGAACCGCCTCTATGGGGGCAATCTGCTCGTCGTACTGCCCGATGCATTCGGCACGGCTTCCTTCCTGCGCAACGCGCCGGAATGGGTGGCCGACTGGACCGGCTTCCGCCCCGACAGCGCCCCTCCTATAGAGGGCGGTGAGAAGATCATCGACTGGTGGAAGAAGATGGGCCGCGATCCCCGCCAGAAGCTGCTGATCTTCTCCGACGGCCTCGATGTCGATGCCATCATCGACACCTACAAGCATTTCGACGGTCGCGTCCGCATGAGTTTTGGTTGGGGCACCAACCTCACCAACGATTTCGCCGGCTGCGCGCCCACCGAACTCAAGGGCCTCAATCCTATTTCGATCGTCTGCAAGGTCATCGAGGCAAATGGCCGGCCGGCCGTGAAGCTCTCGGACAATCCCCAGAAGGCGACGGGCGAGCCGGCGGAAGTCGAGCGTTATCTGAAGTTCTTCGGCGCAGAGGATCGCGTCGATCAGGAAGTGCTGGTTTAGGGCTTTCGGGCAATCGGTTTCAGTGGCGAATCGCCGCTTCCATCCGGGCGACGCGGCGAAATAGCGTCCAGCGGCCATTTTCCCAGCGATATTGATCCGGCGAAATAACGTAGGGCACGTCGCTGAGATCGGCACTGATCAGCTCCAGAAGCTGCAGGCCTTCGATATCGTTCTCATGCGTGAAGAACACCTTATCGCGCGACAGGAAGGCGGCGATCGGCGCGGCGCCGCCGGATTGCTCCTGCACCTGCGCCCAGAAATTCGGCAGGAAGGCGATGCTGGATTCGAACTGGCCGTCCACCTCGACATATTGGAACCGGCTGCGTTTGGCGATCTGGACGCCGGTCTTGGCAAGGAACTTCTGCAGGTTGGCCTGTGCCGTTTCGGCGAGTTCCCGGACATCTATGCCCCAGTCGTCGAGTGCTTCGGCCATGACGTAGTTGACCGTCGTTTCGCCGTTGACGACGAAGAGCTTGATCAGGTTTTCGGCCTCGTCGAGGTAGACGAATTGCGGCGGATTGGGCTCGTCCTTGACGGCCTGCATCATCTGCTGGCGCGCAACCTCCACGAAATCGCGCGCTTTCAGGACCGGCAGGACCTTGGCGAGCTCGCCGCTGTCAACCATGGCTTCCGTCATGTTGAGATAGTTGAGGAGCGCCTGCGCACGCGCCGGCCCGCGCTTTTCGCGCAGCGCCAGCAGCGCATTGCTCAGGAACTTCGTCATCGTATCGCCGTTGCGGCCGTGCAGCGTCAGACTGCCGGCGGCAGGATCGTAATCGACACGGATCAGGTCGCCGAAGAACGGCAGGCGTTCTTGAAGATAGGCGGCAAAGGCTGCTTCATCCTGCAAGGCTTCGTCGGGAATGTTGAGATCGAGGGTTTTGGCAATGGCCGCGCTCTCGGGCTCCTGCATCGGGTAGGGTTGGCCGCGGCGCATCTCCGCGCGCTGGCCTCTGCCGAAGAGCCTTTTCAGGAAATTGAACACGCGCATCCCCGAGTACTGAACGGTATTGCTGTAGAACCTAGCGCGGCAGCCGTTGCGGGGCAATGGCGGCATGATGGGGGTGGGTGCCGTAAGTGCCTCCTTGCCCGTACAAAAAACGCGTATAGTCTGCAGGTGCGGGCCGGATGGTCAGATTGCGGGAAGGGCAGCGCAAATGAGGAATGTCGGGGGCGGCAGATGGACGATCGGAGGTCTGTTTTTTTGTCTTTTTGCATTGGCTGCACCTATGGCGGCGTTCGCGCAGAATGCCGCTGCCCCACAGCCGGTCGGCCCGCCGCCCGACAAGGTTCGCGAGCTGATCCAGCTGATGAACGAGCCGGATGTCAGGCAATGGCTTACCGCGCAGCTCAATAGTCAACCCACACCCGCCGGCGATAAACCCGCAACCATCAGTGATCCGACGCCGGCCGACGGCAGCCAGATGTCGGTTCTATCAGGCATGCTCGGCCATACGCGGCGCCACCTTGAGCTGGTCTCCGGCGCTGCGATGACATTGCCCTACGAGGTCATGACCGCATCGGAAAAGCTGGAAGGCGAAGGCAAGTCGGTCGGCCTCGTGCGCATCATCGTTCAGATCGTCCTCCTGTTCTTCCTCGGGTTGGTGGCCGAACTCGCCGTTGCCCGCGTCATCAACACCAGGCATATGCAGCGCACCGAGAGGGCTGCCGGTACCGAGACGGAACTGCAGGCAGCGCGCTTCCAGTTTCTGGGGGGCGTCGTGCCCGCCATCATCCATGGCCTGGTGACGCTCGTTCCGCTTCTTGCCTTCGACTGGCCGCCAGCCATTGAAAATTTTGCCATCGCCTGCGTCATTGCGATGGTGTCGATCAGGCTGGCGATCTCCATCGGCAAGCTTGTCATGGAATTGATCGCGATGCGTCGCGCCAATGACGTTCTGGATGAGGACGGTGGCACCGCCCGCATCGCCGAACGGCGTCGCGTTGCCTCCTACTGGTATCGGCGCTGCATGCTGTTTGCCATCTATTTTGCCTGCGGCTGGGCGATTATCCAGGCCGTTACGTCGCTGGGCTTCTCCGCAGGTGCGCGCGATCTCATCGGCTATACTCTCGGCATCGGTCTGTTCCTGATCGCTACGGCGGCCGTGTGGTCCAGGCCGCTTCCGCCGGAAAAGCGCGGAGCGAAGACGATTTCCTGGCTGCTGACGATTTTCTTCGCGGCGCTCTGGTGTCTCTGGGTGGCCGGCTTCGACGGCCTCTTGTGGATCGGTATCTATGCGATATTGCTGCCGCGCGTCCTCTCGGTATCGACGAAGGCGATCGAAGCTCTGCATGATGCGGCCGACGGCATTTTCGGCACCGGCAAGATCGCGGCCGTATTGCTCGACCGCGGCTTGCGGGCGCTGATCATTACCTTTGCGGCTTTATGGCTCGGCCACATGCTGGGGGTCGAGGCGCATGCGATGATGAGCGGCAGCGAATCGAATGTCGGCCGCATCGCTCGCGGCATTCTCGGCGGCATCATCATCCTCCTGGTTGCCGATCTCGTCTGGCAGCTGGCAAAAACCTATATCGACGGCAAAGTCATGCAATCCCTGCCGGCCGCAGGCGAATCCGACGAGATCAGGGCGAGCCGTGCCCGGCTGCAGACGCTGTTGCCGATCTTCCGCAACATTCTTGCGGTCGTCATCGGCATCATTGCGGTCATGATGGTGCTGTCGGGCCTCGGCGTTCAGATCGGGCCGCTGATCGCGGGCGCCGGCGTTGTCGGCGTCGCGGTCGGCTTCGGCGCACAGACCATCGTCAAGGATGTCATCAGCGGCATCTTCTATCTCTGGGACGATGCCTTCCGTATCGGCGAATATATCGAAAGCGGCCATTACAAGGGCGTGGTGGAATCCTTCAGCCTGCGTTCGGTCAAGCTGCGCCACCAGCGTGGCCCGCTGGCGACGATCCCCTTCGGCTCGCTCGGCGCAGTCAACAACATGAACCGCGACTGGGCAATCGATAAGATCATCGTCAAGGTCACCTACGATACGGATCTCGTGAAGCTGAAGCGTATTATCAAGGATATTGGCCAGCGCCTGCTCGAAGACGGGGATCTGAAGCCGAGCATCATTCAGACGCTGAAGATGAAGGGCGTCGAGCAGTTCGGCGATTTCGCGATCGAGATCAGGCTGGCAATCACCGCCAAGCCCGACGAGCTCTCCGTCATCCGCCGCAGTGCGCTGGCCTTGATCAAGCAGTCCTTCGACGAAAACGGCATCCAGTTCGCCTTCCCCACCGTGCAGGTGGCAAGCGACAAGGACGCCGCTGCCGCTGCTGCCCGGCAGCTCATCGAGATGCGGGCCGCAAACGTGGAGGGCGCGCAGCAGGCGGGTTGACGCCCCGAATCTAACGCCGCCATGAATCTCTCGAGCTTTGTCGGCAGCGTGCCTATCGCTTCGGAGCCGCCGTGCTGCCCCGCACGATCAGCGTGACGCCGATCATCTCGCGCTCAGCCGGTACGGCATCGTGAAGAACGGCCTGCACCGCACGTTCCGCGATCTCGGCAAAGGGCTGGGCCATCGTCGTCAGGCCCGGCTCCACCATGCCGCCCTCCGGCACGCCATCGAAGCCGATGACGGAGACGTCTTGCGGCACTGAAAGGCCTCGCGCCCGCAGCCAGTTAATCGCCAGAAGCGCGATGTTATCAGACATGGCAAGGATCGCCGTCGGCGGCTCGGGCGCGGAAAAAAGGTAGTCGAGTCCGGTTTCGACGCTCGGCTTGTCGTTGAGCGTCTCATAGATCGGTACGTCCTCGCGCGGAATGCCGAAGGCTTCGAGCGCCTGCCAGTAACCGAGCGCGCGATTGCGGGAGGTGGAATACATCGCCCGTCCGATCCCGGCGACGCTGACCGGTCCGACATGATCGTCCGAAAGTTCGGTCGCGAGTACGCCGAAACGTCTATGACCGAGTTCCGCCAGATGCCGGGCCGCAACGGCTGCACCACCCAGATTATCAACGCTGATCGAGGGGATCGACGCATCCTCGTCATTCAGGGCGAGAGCGACGAAAGGCAATTGCCGCTCGCGCGTCAACTGAACCAGCTTTTCGCCGCCTTCCACGCAGAGCAGAATGAAGCCGTCGACCAGCGCGCTCTTGATGTTCCAGTCGAGCTTGTGCCGATCCTTGGCCGAGACCAGGGCGAGACCTGTGCCGCTGGCATCGCAGACCTGGGACACAGCGGCGAGGAGCGCCCTGGCCCAGGGATCGTTGAAGAAATAGGAAAGCGGCTCGACGACGGCGACGCCGATGGCATTGACCTTTCCGGCCCGCAGCAGCCGGCCCGTCAGGCTCGGCCCGGCATAGCCAAGCTGCTTGGCCGTCTCGAGCACATGCTCGCGCACCTCTTCACGCACCACTTCCGGCCGGCTGAAAACATTGGAGGCGGTTCCCTGTGATACGCCTGCCGCCTTGGCGACGTCCGCGAGCCTGATGGTGCCTTTGGCCAATGATGAAATCCTCCAATTGTTTTCGGCGGATACTAGCAATGAAGTTGTATCGGTTCAATTCTGCTTGACAGTGGATTTCCGAAGCGTACTATTGAACCGATTCAATAAAGTAGCGCAAGTCGGAATTGAATCGATTCAAAAAGAAAGACCAACCAATGCTGACCAATTATCTCTTCAAGGATCTCTATGATGAGCGATGGGGTGATCCCTGCAATCCGAATGCCGTCGATCCGCCGTCAGAGCGTGGGGGTAAGGCTGACAAACAGAACGTGATGGGCCGGTTGGCGCAGTTTTTCCGCCGCCGGAAGCGGCCGTCGGCGTGGTCCTTCACCATACCGAGCGAGGCATCAGATGAGGACGGCGAAGCCGAGATGCGGCATCGCACCGGCTTCGAGGACCCCAAATTCCTCGCGATCGCCAAGGCTCTGTCGCGGAATTGCTAGCGCAACGCCATGAGTTGGCCCAAGGCCGGCCTCAGAAATTTTCCTTATAGGGGCGCAGATCGAGTTCCTGCGTCCAGGCCGACGGATGTTGGCGATGAATATGCCAGTAGCTCTCGGCAATGGCATCGATGTTCAGCAGCCCATCGGCATCCACATCCGGCCGACGTGAACGCAGCCGCTCCCCGTCAATGCCGCCATCGATGATGGTGTGGGCGACGTGCAGGCCGAGAGGCCCGAACTCGCGCGCCATACTCTGGCTGATCATTCGAAGGCCCGCCTTGGCGGCGGCGAATTGCGCGAAGCCTGCCTTGCCGCGCAGGCTGGCAGAGGCGCCGGTGAAGATCACGGTGCCACGGCCGAGCGGCGCCAGATGGCGCGCCGCCTCGCGTCCGACCAGGAAGCCGCCGAAGCAGCAGATGCGCCAGAATTCCTCGAATTGGGCGGCCGTCAGATCGCGAAAGCTGATCGGACGGTTGATGCCGGCGTTGAAGACGACGAAATCCGGCGCGGCAATATCGTCTCGCGCGGTAAAGGCATATTCGAACAGCCGGACGACCGCGGCTTCATCCGTGGCATCTGTTTCGATCGCCCCGGCACTACCGCCGGATGCCTGGATCGCAGCCGCTACCTGATCGATCTTTGCCGCCGTCCGGCCGGCAATGACGACATGATAGCCCTTGTCAGCGAGAAGCCGGCAGAGCGCCGCACCCAGACCCTGCTCGGCACCCACGCCGACGATGATGGCGCTTGGCGTACTCATTCGGCGGCCTCCCTGGCATCGAGCGTCGGATAGTCGGTGTAACCCTCGGCACCGCCACCATAGAAGGTCGGGCGATGATAGGGATTGAGGGGAGCACCCAGACGAATGCGCTCCGGCAGGTCGGGATTGGCGATGAACAGCCGACCGAAGGCGATGGCATCGGCATGGCCGGCACCAAGTGCGGCTTCAGCGGTATCCGGCCGGAAATTGCCGGCGGCGATCAGCGTGCCGGACCAGGCCGGCCGGAACAATTCGGCCGCTGATGGCACGTTCTTGTGGTCGACTTCAGCCTGGCCGGCACCGCTGGCGCGCGGCTCGATCAGATGCAGATAGGCGAGGTTCAGCCGGTCCAGCTCGCGAATGACATGGCCGTAGAGGCGCAAGGGATCGTCCTCGCCGCTATCATTGGCGATGCCGAAAGGCGAAAGGCGCACGCCGACGCGCTCCGACCC
The DNA here is from genome assembly GCF_002277895.1 of Rhizobium sp. 11515TR. Classification (NCBI taxonomy): domain Bacteria; kingdom Pseudomonadati; phylum Pseudomonadota; class Alphaproteobacteria; order Hyphomicrobiales; family Rhizobiaceae; genus Rhizobium; species Rhizobium sp. 11515TR. The sequence continues at coordinate 865,784 of NZ_CP022998.1, forward strand.
CCAGACATCGGAAACCGCTTCAACCACTTCCAGCAGCAGCCGTGTGCGGTTCTCGATCGAGCCGCCATATTGGTCGGTGCGCTGGTTGGTGCGGGCCTGCAGGAACTGTTCGATCAGATAGCCATTGGCGCCATGGATCTCGACGCCATCAAAGCCCGCCTGCTTGGCATTGGCGGCGGCCTCAGCGTAGACATCGATCAAAAGCGGCATCAGGTCGATATCGATCGCCTGCGGCGTCTCGAAGGGAACGCGCTCGAAGGAAGCGGTAAACGCATCGCCCTTGGCGGCAATGGCGGATGGAGCGATCGGCGGAGCACCTCCCGGCTGGTGCGAGGAATGGGAGATGCGACCGACATGCCAGAGCTGCAGGAAGATCTTGCCGCCCTTGCAATGAACCGCGTCCGTCACGGCCTTCCAGCCGGCGATCTGTTCGGGCGTGTGAATGCCGGGCGTGGCCGGCATGCCCTGTCCCGCGCGGGAAATCTGCGAGCCTTCGGAAATGATGAGCCCGCCCTCGCTGGCGCGCTGGGCATAATATTCGGCATTCAAAGCCGAGGGCACATTGCCCGGCTGGCTCGCCCGCATGCGGGTCAGAGGCGCCATGACGATGCGATGTGAAAATTCGTAAGGACCAATAGAAAGAGGCGAAAACAAAGTGGCTGTCATAAAATTCTCCTGCCTGGAGCCAAATTGCTCCCGGAGCGGAAGGGCCTGTCAGCGGCGATTCGGTCTCGGGAATTCAAATAAGATGATGATCATCATTTATCCGAACGATCGGACGTGCGCAACTGAATCTGCCGTCAGGCTGAAATCGTTGCAAGAAAGCCGAGCAAACTGGCGTTGAACTGTGCCGGACGCTGCAGCGGCGCGAAATGGCTGACGCCGGGCAGAAGAATTAGTTCTGCGCCGGGAATGTGCCGCACGAGATAATCGGCATGTTCCTGCTTGATGAACTCGTCGTGCTCGCTCTGCACGATGACGACAGGCACATTGATCTCGGTGAGATCTTTGACCGTGTAGTTCGGCTCCGTCCGCTGCATTAGGCCGACAGCCTCGACGAAAGCATCGAACTTGTCCGGCGTGGCGGAAAGGGCTGCGTAATCCTTCTTATGGCGTGAGAAGCAGCGCTCGATGATCGGCGTCGCCACGAATTCCTTGGTGCCGCTCGGGTCCATGTTGCAGGCCAAGAAGAAGACGCCGGAAACCCGTTCCGGATGGGTTTTTCCAAGTACCATGCCGATGCAGGCGCCGTCGCTCCAGCCGACCATGGCTGCCTTGTCGATCTTCAGCCTGTCCATGACAGCGAGAACGTCAGAGGCCATCAGCTCATACGTGTATGGTCGCTCGTCGCGTGTGCTGCGGCCATGGCCGCGGCTGTCTATGACGATAACCTGATGGCCAGCGTCGATCAGCACCGGCACCTGGTAGCCCCAATTGCCGCTGTTTCCGAGCCCGCCATGCAAGAGGATAACCGGTGCGCCGCTGCCATAGGAGGCATACCAGATACGCGCGCCATCATGATCGACATGGCCTTCCACCTCGGTTTGCGGCAAGGGCGCGGCCCCTTCGGATTCGAAGCGGTGAAGCTCATCGTCGTGAAATTCCATACCCACCTCCCATAGCGCCGTCTCCTCCCGACAGCCATGCGGGAGACTAGTCGATCCCGAAGCGTTTTTTCAACAGGCAGTGATCATATCGTTGCCAAATGCTCGAAAAGATCGCGCGCCGGCGACGGAAGCTCTTCGAGTGAGCGTGCGCAGAGCGAAAGCCGGCGCGTTGCCCATCGGTCGGTGAGGCGAAGGGCCGCAATTTTTGCGGATCGACTGCAGCGCCGCGCCGCTGCTTCGGGCACGATGCCGAGGCCGATACCCTGGCCCGCCATATCGCAGATGGCTTCAAATGTCCGCATCCGCACCCGCATTTTCAATCTGCTGCCGAGCCGGGCCGCCTGCGCGTCAATGTGATCCTGCAGCGCGCCGCCGGCAAGTCCGATGAAATACTCATGCAGGATTTCCGTGAAGCTGGTCTGCTTTGATGCTGCAAGCGCATGATCGCTAGATATCACCACCACCAGCCGGTCGATTGCGAAGGGTCGCAATATCAGGCCGGAGGTATCGATCGCCTCCGACAGGATACCGATCTCGGCCAGCCCGGCCGAAACGGCCCGGGCGATCTCGATGCTCTGGCGCTCCTTGAGATCGATGTCCGTTCGCGGGTTTCTGGCCATCCATTCGGCAAGGCGCGGCGGCAGGTATTCGACAATCGCCGCGGTGTTGGCGAGAAGCCGGACGGTTGCGCGCAGGCCGCTTGCGTGCTCGCCAAGCTCGCCGCGCATTTGCGTGAGCTGCCGCTGGATCAACCGGGCATGATGCGCCAGCGCCTCGCCGGCGGGCGTCGGGCTCACGCCCCGTCGCCCGCGCTCCAGAAGCCGTACGCCGCCATTTGCCTCCATGTCGCGCAGCCGCTCGCTGGCGGCCGGCAACGAGAGCCCGACATCGGCCGCTCCATGCGTGATGCTGCCGGCATCGACGACGGCGAGGAACAGGCGAAGGTCGGTCAGGTCAAAGCGCATGAAGTTCAGATTACCGCATCTCCAGCCTTCGGAAAAGCCGAAGGCTGGCTTCACCTCATCCGCATTGTGCCGATCTTTGTCTCTGCTACTGAAAAGGTATGATGGATCATTCGATATGGCTCGTCGCGGCGATCTTCGCGACCTTCTTCATCGCCGGTACGGTCAAGGGCGTCACCGGCATGGGGCTACCGACCGTGGCGATGGGCGTGCTAGGTGCGCTTATCTCGCCGCTGACGGCAGCGAGCCTGCTGATCGTGCCGTCTTTCGTCACTAATGTCTGGCAGTTGCTGGCAGGCCCGAGTTTTGGCGCGCTTGCCCGTCGTTTCCTCCTCTTGGTTCTTGCCGTAATCATCGGAACCTTCGCCGGCTCATATCTGCTGGCCGCCGGCGATACCCACAGAACCACGGCGGCGCTGGGTCTCGCCCTCGTCCTCTATGCCGGCCATGCTTTGCTCGCCCGTCAACTGCGTGTGCCCGCAAGGTTCGAGCCGCTGCTATCACCGCTCGTCGGCGCCGTCACTGGCCTGCTCACGGGGGCAACTGGCGTCTTCGTCGTGCCAGCGGTGCCTTATCTGCAGTCACTTGGACTGGAGAAGGAGGAGCTGATCCAAGCGCTCGGCCTCTCCTTCACTGTCTCCACCGTGGCATTGGCCGCCGCGCTCGCCTGGCACGCCGCCTTCCGCATCGACAATATCGCGCTCTCTACCCTAGCGATCGTCCCGGCGCTTGCCGGCATGTGGGCCGGCCAGGTCATCCGCAATCGCGTCAGCCCGGCGGCCTTCCGCCGCTGGTTTCTAGTATGCCTTCTGGCGCTTGGCGCCGAGATGGTGATGAAGGCCTCTTTCTAAGGCAGTCTTGCCGGGCTGCCCGGTGCGCACCCATATGGAGTTTGTTTCATGGCAGGATCTGAAGGATTGATGGAAGAAGAGCAGCGAGAGATTTCCGATAACAATCCATTGGCCGATGCCCTGCTCGTCGTCGACGTGCAGAATGCCTTCGTCCATGGCCCAAGTGCAGTTCCCGGCCACGCCATGTTGAGGTCGGCGGTGGAGGCCCTGCTGGACAGGGCACGGTCGGCATGGACGCCGGTGATTTTCCTGCAGAGCGATGGTCCGGCAGGGGCGCTGGATGAGCCGTTTCAGCCGGGATGGAAACTCCATTTTCCACCCCTGTCCGGCGAGGTGGTCATCAGAAAAACGGAGGATGATGGTTTCGAAGGCACCGATCTCGACTCCATTCTGACCGCCTTCGGCGTAAAGAATCTGGTGATCTGTGGCGTGCTCTCCGAGATGTGTGTTGCTGCGACGGCGCGGGGAGCGCTTGAGCGCGGCTATGGCGTGTTGCTGCCGCATGATGCCCACGCCACCTATGATGTTCCGCCCGGGCCAGGCTCGCAGGGCGTGCCTGCCGCCATGGCAGCTCGGGCCGCGGAATGGTCGCTCGGCGACGAGATCGGGATCTTCGCCTCTGCACGCGAGGTTCGTTTCAAAGAGCGAGCTTAGCCGCAGCCTTCGGCTCATAAATGTAGGCCACCCTTGAATATCGCTTCGAATCGTAATAATCGAAGTTACATGAAGCACGATAGCCGACTTTCCTCCGTCCTCCACGCCTTGCTGCATATGGCCGAGCAGGATGGGCCGTTGACCTCCGAAACCCTGGCGCAATGCATGAATACCAATCCGGTCGTCGTGCGCCGCACCATGGGCCTATTGCGCGAGGTGGGCATCGTCCGTTCCGCCAAGGGGCACAGCGGCGGCTGGACGATCGCCGCTGATCTCAAAAGCGTCACGCTACGCCAGCTGCATGAGGCACTCGGCGAACCGGCCGTCTTTGCCATCGGCAATCGCAACGAGACGCCGGAATGCCTGGTCGAGCAATCGGTCAATTCCGTGCTCGACGACGCCTTTGCCGAAGCCGAGGCCTTGCTGCTCAAGCGCTTCGAAAATGTCACGCTTGCCGATCTCGCCACCGAATTTGCGCGGCGTCATGCGCAATGGCGCTCAGAAAGGACCCTGTCATGACCCATGACGTCATCGTCATCGGGGGCAGCTACGCCGGCATGGCGGCCGCCCTCCAGCTTCTCCGTGCCCGCCGCAAGGTGCTGGTTGTCGACGCGGGCAAGCGCCGCAATCGTTTCGCAGATGCCTCCCACGGCTTTCTCGGCCAGGATGGCGTCAATCCCGGCGAGATCGCCCGCAAGGCGCGTGAGCAGCTTTCCGCCTATCCAACTTTGGCCTGGATCGAAGGCACAGCCGAAAAGGCTGAGGGCGAGAAGGATGCCTTTGTCGTCACCACTGCTGACGGCGCGCGCCATGACGGCCGGCGTCTTCTCTTCGCAACCGGCGTGTCCGATGCCTTGCCTGAGATCGAAGGACTGGGCGAACGCTGGGGCAAGAGCGTGTTCCATTGCCCCTATTGCCATGGCTACGAACTCGATCGGGGCCGCATCGGCTGCATCGCCACCGGCCCGATGTCGCTGCATCAGGCGCAATTGCTGCCGGAATGGGGCGAGGTGACGCTTTTCCTCAACGGCAGCTTTGTCCCGGATGAGGCGCAGCGTGCCGATCTCGTCGCACGCGGCGTGACGATCGAGGAGGCGGCCATCACAAGGTTGGAAGGAAAGGCGGATGTGCGGCTCACCGATGGACGCCTGCTGCCTTTTGCCGGGCTCTTCACTGCTTCGCGCGTATCGCCATCAAGTCCGATCGCCGAACGGCTCGGCTGCGCGTTGGAGGAAACGCCTTTCGGCACCCAGATCCAGACAGACGCCATGAAGGAAACCACCATACCAGGCGCCTTCGCCTGCGGCGATGCGGCGCGCATCCCGCATTCAGTGTCGTTGGCCGTGGGAGACGGTGCCTGGGCCGGCGCGCAGCTGCATCGGTCGCTGGTTTTTTAAGGCTTGATTTCGGAGGGTTTTCGCCCCCGAACTCCGGCATTAGTGCCTTCTTATTTCTCCTCCGGCACCTTCACGATGAGCGCTTCGTCCGGACCGATCGTCCTGCCGTCCTGTGCCCGGATTTCAAGCTGCACCGGCTGTCCCGTGGCGCGATCCACCAGCAGCGAATGTTCCTCGGCCGGCGCAAAGAGATGGCGCTCGCCGAACTTCCGCAACGCCACCATCACCGGGAAGAGATCCTTTCCCATCGCAGTCAGGTGATATTCCATGCGCGAGCCTCCTTCGCTTGTCGGCACAAGCTCCAGGATGCCGCTCGCGACGAGCGTGCGCAGGCGCTCGGTGAGAATATTCTTGGCAATGCCGAGGCTCTTTTGGAACTCGCCAAAGCGCGTCAGCCCGTCGAAGGCGTCGCGCACGATCAGGAGCGACCACCAGTCGCCGATCACGTCGAGCGAACGCGCGCTCGGGCAATAGTCACCCTTCAGGCTTTTCCGCGCGACCATCGGCCTTAGCCTTTCCGGTCTTTTGTCTGCAGAAATGGTTGCATGATTAAACCGATAATGTTACTCGATCGTTGGTTTCATTATTAAACCGAAGAATCGGGAGTTTTGCAATGACGATCGATCAGGACGCGCCGCCGGCCGGCAACGCGAAGGACATTCTGCGCCCTCATTCCTCACGAGAGGCTTCGTTTGGGGGCGCCGAATACCCGGGAGAGGCCAATTCGCAGCTGACACCAGCGACGATTTTCCTGTTTGCCGTCGCGAGCGGCCTCGCTGTTGCCAATGCCTATTTCGCCCATCCGCTTCTCGATGTCATGGCCGATGATCTCAAACTGTCACGCACGGTGGCCGGCCTGATCGTCGGTGCGACGCAGCTCGGTTATGGGCTCGGCCTCATCCTGCTGGTGCCGCTCGGCGACTTGATCGACCGGCGCAAGCTCATCATCATGCAATCGCTGCTGAGCGTGGCGGCCCTCATCAGCGTCGGCTTCTCGTCCAGTGCCGCGATGCTGCTCGCTTCCATGGCCGCCGTCGGCTTTCTGGCCGTCGTGACACAGGCGCTGGTCGCCTATGCGGCGAGCCTGGCGCACCCCGCCGAGCGCGGCCATATTGTCGGTATGGTCACGAGCGGCATCGTCATCGGCATCCTGCTGGCGCGCAGCGTCGCGGGAACACTGACCGATCTCTCCGGCTGGCGGACTGTTTATCTTGTCTCCGCCTTGCTGACGTTGGTAATCGCGCTTCTCCTCTGGCGAGCGCTGCCGAGGCAGGAAAGGCCGAAGGGTGGCCTTTCCTATTTCGGCCTCATCCGATCGCTCGGCACGCTGCTTGTCGAAGAACCGGTCCTGCGCATCCGTGCTATGATCGCCATGCTGATTTTTGCCAATATAACCACCTTGCTGGCGCCCCTCGTCCTGCCGCTCACGGCGCCACCCCATTCCCTGTCTCATACCGAAGTCGGCCTGTTCGGCCTTGCCGGCGCGGCAGGCGCACTCGGCGCCGTGAGGGCAGGGCGCTGGGCCGATCGCGGCCATGGTCAACGCACGACAGGCATTGCAATGGCGCTGATGCTCGTTGCCTGGCTACCGATTTCGATGCTGGATCGTTCGATCCTCTGGCTCATTCTCGGTGTCCTCGTCATCGATTTCGGCCTGCAGGCGGTGCACGTCACCAATCAGGGCATGATCTATCGCGTCAGGCCGGACGCGCAGAACAGGCTGACCGCCGCCTATATGATCTTCTACTCCATCGGCAGCGCTGTGGGATCATCGACATCGACGATCATCTACGCTCATGCCGGCTGGCCGGGCGTCTGCCTCTCCGGCGCAGCGATAAGCCTCGCAACCCTGCTCTTCTGGGCGCTGACCTTGCGGGCAACGCCAAAAGTGGCGACCCAGAGCGTCGGCTAGCTTTCCAGCGCTCGGGCTTGCTTGATCAGTATCCTCGGCAACTGTTCTTCCAGCAAGGAGAGCACCGCCCGAATGCGCGGCGGAGCCGGCCTTATTGCCGGATAGAGCGCATGCAGATCGAAGCCGGGCACGGTAAATTCCGGCAGTAGGTGGATCAGCCTACCACTCGCCAGGTCCTCCGCACAAACCGGCTCCTGCAGGACACCGATGCCGGCTCCATCCAGCAGCAGGCGGTGCAGCGGCCGCCAATGGCTGGTGCTCAAGGCGATATCGACGGCGGCAAGTTCGGTTTGCCCGTTTGAATCGATCAACGGAATCCGGCCGTTGTTGAACAGGCCGGAGACCCGCAGGAAGGGGTGGTCGGCAAGTTCATCGGGTATCGTCGGCGTCCTATGCTCATCGAGATAGGCGGGTGAAGCCACTAGCACGCGGCCGACATGGCCGAGCTTGCGGGCAATGAAGCTGCCCTCGCCGAGATCCCCCAGGCGCAGCGAAATATCGACGCCCTCCGTCACGGGGTCGACGATCCTATCGTTGAGGATCAGATCGATCTTTAGCAGCGGATGACGCTTGCGCATCTCAAGCAGGATCGGCGGCAGGATGACCTCGCCGACACCATGCGGAGCCGCGATCCTGAGCGTGCCGCGCAGTGACTGATCGCCGTTTGCGACCGTCAGCGCATCGTTGGCACTTTCGAGCACCTGCTTGCTGCGCTCATAAAAGGCGGCACCGACATCGGTGACGGAAAGCTTGCGGGTGTTTCTGAGCAATAGCCGCGCACCGAGATATTGCTCCAGCCGATCAATCCGCTCGCTGACGGCAGGCTGCCCCATGCCAAGATCGCGGGCGGCGGCCGACATGCTGCCTCTTTCGACCACCCTCATATAGACACGCATCGCAACCAACAGATCCATGTGCGCCAATATATCGGCACAGCCGATAAATGAAAGCGGATGATGCCGCCTGGTGGCAGAGCCTTCGATCACCGAAAACGATGCGTGTTTCCGCACCCAATCGCAAATCAAAGGTCAGGCTCATGAGCGACATCAGGCTTTATATGTTTCAATCGGGCACGCAGCGCTGCAAGGCCCACGACATCAGGATGAATCAGGGTGGCGACGCCGATTACGAAATTCCGGTTCCTTGGTTTCTACTGACGCATCCAAAGGGCAATGTCGTCATCGATGGCGGACTGGCGGCGGAAGGTCTGACCGATCCGCGCGGCTATTGGGGCGATGCGGTCGACAGCTATCGGCCTTTCATGACCGAGGAGCAGGGATGTGTTGCGCAGCTGGCGAAGCTCGGTCTATGCAGCGAAGACGTCCGTTTCGTTGCGCTGTCCCACCTGCATTCCGATCACAGCGGCGCTATCGGTCGTTTCCCGAACGCGACCCATATCGTCCAGCGTCGCGAATATGACTATGCCTTTGCGCCGGACTGGTTCGCCGCCGGTGCCTATGTCCGCCGTGATTTCGATCGCCCTGGCTTGAAGTGGCACTTCCTGGACGGCGATACGACTGACGGTTACGATCTCTACGGCGACGGCGTGCTGCGGATGGTCTTCACGCCGGGCCACAGTGTCGGCCATCAATCCTTCCTGGTGCAGTTGCCGACGTTGGGCGCGATACTATTGGCCATCGATGCCGCCTACACGCTCGATCACTGGAACGAAAAGGCGCTCCCCGGCTTCATGGCGTCCGCCGTCGACACGGTACGATCCGTTGGCAAGCTGCGTGCGTTCGCCGAACAGACCGATGCGCTGGTAGTCACCGGGCATGATCCCGAGGCATGGCCTCGGTTGAAGCAGGCTCCGAACTATTACGATTGAAGGCGCAGTCGCTTCGCCGTGAAGGGCAGCCATGTTGGATGGCGTCGGGCATCCGTGGAACGACAAGCGTGCGCATGCTTGCACCAAACATCTTCGCGCTAGAGTTTTGGCAGCAGCGATCTGATCCGCTCGGCATCGTCAGGCGTTGCCGGATTGTAGACGATCATGCTGAGATCCGTCCGTCCGTCGACCGAAAAGGCCGAATACTCGAATGCCAGCGGGCCGAGGACGGGATGGCGTATATGTTTGACGGCTTCGGTATGGGTGCCAGGAACGTCGTTTTCCCGCCACATGGCCCTGAATTCAGGGCTGATGCGGCAAAGTTCTGCCACGAAAGGCTCTATCTCACTCGATGCGCCTGCGCGCGCCGCATCGACACGGAATGCGCCCAGGGCGAAACGGGCTACGCTTTCCCAATCATATTGCACGGCGCGCGCACGCGGATCGAGAAAGATATAGCGCAGAATGTTGCGTTCTTCCGGCGGCAGCGATCCGTAATCGATTAGCATCACGGGCGCTGCCCGGTTCCAGGCGATGACGTCCCAGGTGGCGGTCCGGATAATGGCCGGGCTCGGCTCTAGCGCATCGAGCACGCGCTGCAGCCGCGGCGTAACCCCATCATTTTTACGGTAACGCGCTTCTGGCGGACGCCCAAGGCCAAGCAGGAACAGGTGCTCGCGCTCGACTTCCGTCAGCATCAGCGCGCGGGCGATCCGATCCAGCACGTCGGCGGAAGGTGCACCGCCACGGCCCTGCTCCAGCCATGTGTACCAAGTCGGGCTGATATTGGCGCGCTGCGCCACTTCCTCGCGTCGAAGCCCGGGCGTACGCCGCCGTTCGCCGGCAAATCCCAGGGCGGATGGATCGAGTTTCGCGCGGCGGTCCCTCAGATAGGTCCCGAGCACGTTTTCGCTTTCGATGAGATCGGTCATCCTGTTAGTGTCTTTACTATGATAAGGTCACTACTTTACCAGAATAACTGATAAGGCCAGATTTGTCTTCGACGAAATAAGGAGACTGTGCATATGCGTGTATTCGTTACTGGCGCGACCGGAAATATCGGCTCGCATGTCGTCCGGGAATTGATCGGTGCGGGCCATCAGGTGCTCGGCCTTTCGCGCTCGAAGGAGAAGGCGGTCGCGCTCGCTGCTGCCGGCGCCGAAGTCCTTCATGGCACGATCGAGGATGCGGAAATCCTGAAAAGCGGTGCCTCGCAGTCCGATGGCGTTATCCATCTTGCCTTCAACCATGACTTCACGAGATTCGTCCAGAATTGCGAGGATGACCGCCGGGTCATCGCAACGCTGGCCTCGGCGCTTGCCGGTTCCGCGCGTCCGCTGGTCATTACGTCGGGCACGCCGATCGCCAACACGGTGCTGGGCGAACCGGCCAGAGAGGATAACCCGATTGCGGGTTCCGACCTGCATCCGCGGGCAGCTTCCGAAGAAGCGGGAATCCTGGCAAGCGAGATCGGGGTCAATGTCTCGGTCGTCCGGCTGCCCCAGGTGCATGATCCGGTCAGCCAGGGGCTTATTACGCCCTTGATCCAGATATTCCGGGAAAAGGGTGTCTGCGCCTATGTGGGAGACGGGCTCAGCCGCTGGCCGGCGGCGCATTTTACCGATGTCGGCCGTCTTTACCGCCTCGTCGTCGAGCGCGCCGAACCGAATGCCAAATATCACGCGGCCGCTGAGGAAGGCGTGCCCATGCGCGATATCGTCGAGACGATCGGGCGGCGCCTGAACCTGCCGGTCAAATCCATCGCCAAGGAAGAGGCGCAGGATTATTTCGGCTGGCTCGCCCTGTTTGCCGGCCGCGACATGCCGGCCTCCAGCGCCAAGACCCGGCAGAAGCTGGGTTGGGAACCCAGCGGCCCGACGCTGCTTCAGGATCTTGCAGAGCTGCAGGTTTCCGCGGCGTGATGCCGGCGCCATCGGCCACGATCCGCGGATGGTCGATGGTCCGACGGACCATGTATTCGAAGACCCGGCCGACCCTTCGGCCGGGTTTCGCCTTTCAGGCTGCGATCCCGAAAGCTCCAAAGTCAGACATACGGTGTCCCGGCAAGAGCGGCGTCGACACCGGCAAAGCCGCGCTCCATGATACCAAGTAGAGCGGCTTGAGGATTTCCTTTTTCTCGAAAGACGCGCAGTGCCTCGCCGTAGGCGGCCACAAGCGTCGCCATCAGCATTGCGCCCGCGAGATGTGCATCGGCATCTGAGCGCGGCCGGCCCGCCGCATCGGACAGCATTCCCGAGAGATCATCAGCAAGCGTCGCCTGCAGCCCACGCGCATGCGCGGTCAGCGTTGGGCTCTCCGCCACCATGCGCCAGAACGCGATAGGCCGGTCCGTGATCCTGAACAGGGGATGCTGCATCTCCAGCAGCTCACGCATCAGCGCCTGAAAGGCGCGGACCGGCGGCACTCGGCCGCGATCGGTGATCGCCTTGCGCACCAGTTCCCGTACCTCATCCTCGCGATCGAAAACCAGATCCTCCTTGCGGCGGAAGTAGTTGAACACCGTCTTCCTGGCGACCTCCGCTTCGTCAGCGATGTCGGCGACGGAAACCTTGTCGAAGCCATGTTCGAGGAACAGGCGCGTCGCGACGTTGGAGATCGCCTGACGCGTCATCTCCTTCTTCCGGTCTCGGAGTTTGATTCGATTTGACATGAAGATATTTATACCATAAGTAAATTTATACCAAGTGTAAAAATCGTATTGCAATCACGAAATCGGTGAAATTGGCACAGTTTTTATGACTGTTCCCGTGACTGGACCGTCGCCACCCGAATACGGTTGGGTGTTTTTCAGCGACTCGCGCCGGCTGAGGTGGCCGAAGCCGGAATGTCTGACGCCCTTGCGGCGCTGTTCGCTTGAGGAGTTCTGCCTTGATTTATGATGTTCTGATTGCCGGCGGCGGACCCGTCGGCTTGTTTCTCGCCTGCGAGCTGCGTCTCGCCGGTCTCTCCGTATTGGTGCTGGAGCAGGCCGAGGATCCGCGCTCGCCCTTGAAGCGCCTTCCCTTCGGCATGCGCGGTCTTTCCTCGCCAACCATCGAAGCCTTCTATCGTCGCGGCATGCTGGACGATGTCGCTGCGCCCAAACCTGCCAAAGGCGGCTCGGGCGATCGCGCTTCATCGGCTGCGCACTGGATGCACCAGTCGCGCCGCCCAGGCGGCCATTTCGCCGGTATCCAATTCTTCCACGACAATATCGATACCTCCCAGTGGCCCTATCGTCTGCCGACCACACTCGGCACCAGCATGATGGTCGAAATGGAAAGCCTCGAAGCTGTCCTTGCGGTGCGTGCGGAGGCCATGGGCGTCGAGATCAGGCGCGGCTTCGGTGTCGAGAGCTTCGAACAGTCGGATGAAGGTGTTGTCGTTCGCGCCGGGGGCGAGACCTTTCGCGGGCGCTGGCTCGTTGGCTGCGACGGCGGCCGCAGTACCGTCCGCAAGGCCGGCGGCTTCGGGTTCATCGGCACCGATCCCGAATTCACCGGCTACTCCGCTGAAATCGAGATGGCCGAGCCGGACAAGCTTCGTCCCGGCCGCCATTACACCCCGACAGGCATGTACACTTTTTCACCGCCTGGGACGATCACGATGGCCGACTTCGACGGAGGCGCTTTCCACCGGACCCAGGCGATCACGCTTGACCATGTGCAGGCGGTGCTGCGGCGCATCTCCGTCACCAACGTTACTCTGACGGCGCTCAAGCTTGCCACCACCTGGACGGACCGCGCCTACCAGGCGACCAGCTATCGCAGGGGACGCATCCTGCTTGCCGGCGACGCCGCGCACATTCATTCGCCCCTGGGCGGCCAAGGCCTCAATCTTGGCCTGGGTGACGCGATGAACCTTGCATGGAAGCTTGCCGCCACGATCCGTGACGATGCGCCGGACGGCCTGCTCGATACCTATTCCAGCGAACGACATCCCATTGGAGCGCAGGTGCTTGACTGGTCGCGCGCCCAGGTCGCGCTGATGCGGCCAAGCCCCAGCTCGCGTGCGCTTGAAGCCATCATCCGCGATCTGATCGACACGCGCGACGGCGCCACTTATTTCGCCGAGCGCGTCTGGGGTGTTTCCATCCGCTATGATCTTGGCGGGAGCCATCCGCTCGTCGGCCGCAGCGCTCCCGATTTCGAGCTCGCTGATGGCACAAGGCTCGGCGATCTCCTCAGGACGGGCAAGGGCCTGTTTCTGGATTTCGATGACCGCGCATCGCTTGAAGCGCTGGCCGGTCGCTGGACTGACCGGATCACCTATATCGCCAGCAACGCCAAGAATCGGCTCGGCTTGAATGCCTTGCTCGTCCGGCCGGATGGCGTCGTCGCTTGGGTCGGCGAGGCAGAGCCTGACGTTGATGCCGCCGCCGAAGCGGCGTCGCGATGGTTCGGCGACGCAGAGCGGACCAGCGAAGCAAGCGGGCTCAATCGGGGCGCCGCATACTCCCGATCAATCAGGCTGCCGCAGCGCTATTGAGCTTCGGAATGACAGCGTCTATGAACGTGTCCATCGTTGCTTCACCCATATCCACGGCCTTGGCACCTTCGCCATGGATAATCCTCACGTCGGTGATGCCGAGGACGTTGAGAATGGCCTTGAGGTATCGCGGGGCAAAATTGAGGTGGTCGATGGGCGAGGCCTCGCCATAGATGCCGCCGGACGCCAGCACCACGGTGGCTTTCTTGCCGGTCAGCAGTCCCTTGCCGTCGAAGCCAAGCGTTATGCCCTTGCGCACGACGTGATCGATCCAGGCTTTGAGGCTGGCCGGGATATTGTAGTTGTAGACCGGCGTGGCGATGACAAGCTCGTCGGCTGCCAGCAATTCGGCAACCAGCGCGTCCGAGAGACGCAGTTGCTCGGCCATGTCCGCGGTATGGGCATGCGGTGGCGTGAAATAGGCCAATAACCACGGCATCGTCACGTGCGGCAGCGCATCCACGGCCAGGTCGCGCCGCACGACTGCGCCATCCGGATGCACCTCGAGCCAATTGGCGACAAGGCGTTTGGTCAGCTGACGGGAAATCGAAGCCTCGCCGCGCGCGCTGGTTTCGATAACGAGAAGTTTGGGCATGGCGTCCTCAAGGTTTTGGGCTAAACAGCCGTGACAGATGCAGACGATATATAGGGCTTTCCATCCAGCGGCGGGAGCGATAATAAAGTGATTGTCTCTATCGGTTAATATGATGGATCATGATCGGCGGTCTCAGCCTCGACCAGTTGCGCATCCTGGTGACCATTGCTGATGCTGGCAGCTTTTCGGCGGCCGGGCGGCAATTGCGCCGCGCGCAATCGGCAATCAGCCAGTCGGTGGCGACATTGGAAGCCGCACAGGGCGTCCAGCTCTTTGACCGCAGCACCCATCGCCCCCGCCTGACGGAAACGGGCCGGGTTCTGGTCGATCAGGCCCGGCTGGTGCTTTCGAGTGCGGCCCGCTTCGAGGCCGTCGCGACCGGTGCGCGAGGCGGGGTCGAACCCGAGCTTGCTCTGGCTATAGATCCGCTGGTGCCCACCGCCCCGCTCATCGAAAGCCTGCGCGCGTTGCACCAGGTCTATCCGCATCTTCCCGTCAGCTTCTCGACTGAGGGCCTGGGCGGGGCGCTGCGTCGTTTGCGCAGCGGCGACGTGGCACTGGCCTTCTGCCTGCTGCTGCCGGTGGTGCCAGACGATGTCGTGGCTTCGCCGCTGCTGCGCGTGGCGCTGACGCCCGTGGTCAGTGCCGAACACCCATTGGCAGCGCTTGGCCGTCCGGCAACCCGCGACGACCTGGAGCGCCATATCCAGCTCGTCCTGTCCGATCCGGTCGATCGGGAAGCGAACAATTACGGCCTGGCCAGCGCCACCCGGTGGCGCTTTGTCGATCTCGGCCGCAGACTGGATTTCCTACTAGCCGGTTTCGGCTGGTGCCGCATGCCGGAGCATCTGATTGCCGATCATCTCGCAGCCGGCGATCTGGTTCGGCTCGAGCTGGCCGAAGATGCCCGTGACCCGGCAGACGCCCTGACCATATACGCCGCCCGCATGGCAGACAATGAACCTGGCCCGGCCGGCCGGTGGCTCCTTGACGACCTGCAGGTCCGGCTGTCGCTCTGACCCGGTCAAACAGTTGTCGTCAGTATCGCCTAATCCCTGAGAGATACCGGAAGAGCCGCGATGAACGCGGTCAAAGTCGGCTCTTCGGTGTTAGTCGCACTGTCGCCAACGTCCGCAATCGGCGGCGAAATCGCGCCATAGAGGGCAATCAGCGGCTAATGGCGGGCCGAAGCCGACGAAGCCGAGAACTACGTCTACGCTATATCCCTCTACAGCCCTCATAAATAGAGCTGCAACCGAATGGCTCGAATGGGTGGTTTCCTGCCAGTCCGCTATGAAACGCTATTACTCTAAAGAAGACGAAGGCGGGTCAGTAGGATGATGCTCGCAAGGCTTCATCAAGCGACCTGCGCCCATTGCCAGCAAGCCAGGACGCGAAAGTCAGCAGGTCGGGATTGATTTCGCGCATGAGTTTCAAATCGACCTGCTCGGCAAGCGGCCCGTCTTCCAGGCTCTTTGCCATATGCGCGAGATCAGCGTTTGCAGCAAGAACGTCGTCGGGAAAACGTTCATAGGTTATCGGGCGGCCGGCTGCTTCGCTGAAGGCTGCCTCAAGCTCGCGCCCGGTCAGGCGGTCGCTCGCGATCTTAAGCGTCCTGCCGCCGAAACGGGGCCTGTCGGCGAACACTGCAGCAACAAACCTGCCGATGTCTTCCACGGCGATAAGCTGAATGGAATGCTCCGGTCGGATCAGGGACACCAGCCGGCCCTCATCCAGACCGAAGCCGGGTCGCACCAGCATTTCCATGAAAATCATCGGCCGGATTATGGTCGTAGTCATGGCCAATTCCCGAACACGTGCTTCGATACGAGGCTTGGCGTCGAAACGCGGAACACCTGTCAGTTCATTGCCCACGCTGGCGCCCGACGAGTAGACAAAATGGCTGATGCCGGTTTCAGCGGCGATTTCCGCAATCGAAATGCCATGACGAACTTCGTCCTCGGCGGCCAGGTTGGCTGGCAGTACGCTAAAGACACCGTAAGCGTCTTTCATCGCTGTGCGGATTACATTGGTCTCTTCAAATGAACCCCGCACAAGCTCGACGCCTGCATTCCGCAATTGCAGCGATGCAGCTTTGGTGGAATCCAGAACGAGTGCGCGAACAGGCCATCCCGCCTTCAACAAGGCTTTGGCGACTGATCCTCCCTGCCTTCCGGTAGCGCCGAAAACCAGAATGGGGTGCTTGCTATTGGTCACTTGAAACCCTCGCGTTAAACAAGGGCTATCCATATATACGAATAATGTTCCGTCGGAAGACGGCACATTTTTCAGCATCAGGCACAAGGATGATACTCTTGGACGAACAGATCGATGCCGGCACATTGCGCGGATCAGAGAACGACAGACACTTCAGACCCATCCCGTCAAACGGGGTCTGTAGCCTGCTGAGTGACAAATGGACTGTGCCGGTTCTGTGGCGTCTTTCGCTCGCGGAGGGTCATCGGCTCCGATTTTCAGCTTTGAGAAAAGAGGTCGGCGAAATCACCCAGCGGATGCTGACGCTCACGCTGCGCAATCTCGAGCGCGAAGGATTTGTCGTACGCCACTATTTCCCCGAAGTGCCGCCGCGTGTCGAGTATGAGCTGACGGAGATCGGCCACGGAGCTTTGTGCGCCCTTGAGGGATTTAATTTCTGGGTCCACGACAATCTGGACTCCGTCAAGGCGCGCCGGCGCGCTTATGACCAGGCGGAGTTATAAATCCAAATCCCCGAAATTGGCTGAGAAGCTCAGATGTCGGTCCAGGTTAGCAACGCTCGGCTACGCCCGCTTTCAGCATCGTCGATCGTTGCCTTGGACGGCCGTCTTAGAATCGGCGGTTCACCATGCCACTTGGTGGCGATGCGGTGACTGGCGGAGAAATCGCGCCAAGAGGGCAATTAGCGGCTAATGGCGGACAGGGAGGGATTCGAACCCTCGGTACGCTTTCACGTACACACGCGTTCCAGGCGTGCGCCTTAAACCACTCGGCCACCTGTCCTTTGGCGTTTCGCACCCGGTCAGGAAGCAAATCGTCGGAACGGCCGCGATATATACCGATGAATTCCTGGCAATCAACCCGAATCTGACAGATTTTTGACTTGTTGGCGCAAAACTCTGCATCTCCTCCCCATTGCGCTTATTTTGAACGCAACTTATCTAATGAAATAGACGAGGCGGCATAAGACCGGTCGGCCCGCGAAGGCTGAACACAGTGAGTATCGGGAGGAGTTTATGCGTTTCCTGTTGCGTTTTGCCAGCCTTGTCGCGCTGGTGGTGGCTGTTATCGCCGGCACCATAGATTCCATTCAATCCGTTGCGGCTTCCGCCGTGGTCATGACCCCGATGGGCGATGCATGGAACGATGTCAGCCCCTCGTCGCTCGCAAGCCTCCGCTCGGCGATTGCCTATTACGTTCATCCTCGTTTCTATGACATGGCGATGCAATGGCTGCTGTTTCAGCCGGCCTTCGCCGTCTTCCTGGTGATTTCCCTATTGCTGTGGATGGTCGCCTACAAGCGCCAGCCTGCAGCCGGCCGCTTCAGCGCGTGAGGGTTTCTGCGTGTGTCTTTCGGCCTGTGCCATTCAGGGAATTGAGTGGCGTTGGAAGGAATTGGCGGTGGCTCCATCGCAATGCGGCGAGCGGTAGAACTGGCGATTGCGGAGAGCCGACCGGCAGCTGTTCTGACCAATAAAATTGCAGTTTTGGCCCGAAATTGTTTAAAAAACGGGTCGTTTGGATGGGTTTTCACCAATTCCCACAAATCTTTACCAACTGAAAAATTTCTCGTGAATTTTTCGTGCAGCCATGCAAGGATGCGCGCCAGCTTGGCCTCGGGGGAGGCCGGCAGTTCCGCAGACTTGCCCGATCAACGGGCTTGCGGGAGGACCCAACAAGATAGAAACAATAGGGCTGCACCACATGAAAAAATCCCTTTTGACCCTTTTCGCCCTGGCTGCCATGTCGGCAACGGCGCTCGCGGCCGATATCAAGCCGGCAATCGTCTACGGAACCGGCGGCAAGTTCGACAAGTCCTTCAACGAAGCTGCCTATAATGGCGCTGAAAAGTTCAAGAAGGAAACCGGCATCGCTTACCGCGACTTCGAGCCGACGGGTGACACCCAGGGCGAACAGGCGCTGCGCAACTTCGCCAGCAAGGGCTTCAATCCGGTTATCGCTGTTTCCTTTGCCTGGACCTCCGCGCTGCAGAAGGTTGCTGCCGAATATCCGAAGACCGAATTCGTCCTGATCGACGACAGCCTTGATCTGCCGAACGTCCGCTCCGTCAAGTTCAAGGAAAACGAGGGCTCTTATCTCGCCGGCGTCATGGCTGCCATTGCATCGAAGTCCGGCAAGATCGGCTTCGTCGGCGGCATGGACATTCCGCTGATCCGCAAGTTCGAATGCGGCTACGAGCTCGGTGCGCGCGCCACCAATCCGAAGATTGAAGTCTTCCAGAACATGACCGGCACGACCGGTGCTGCCTGGAATGACCCGGTTCGTGGCGGCGAGCTCACCAAGAACCAGATCGACCAGGGCGCGGACGTTGTCTACGCGGCTGCCGGTGCTACCGGCCTCGGCGTGCTGCAGACGGCCGCCGACAACAAGAAGCTGTCGATCGGCGTCGACTCGAACCAGAACTACCTGCATCCAGGTTCCGTTCTGACCTCCGTCGTCAAGCGCGTCGACCTCGCCGTCTACAATGCCTTCAGCGATGCCAAGAACGGCAAGTTCACGCCCGGCACGCAGGAGCTCGGCTTGAAGGAAGACGGCGTCGCCGTTGCCATCGATGACAACAATAAGCCGCTCGTCACTCCGGAAATGCAGGCTGCCGTCGACAAGGCGCGGACCGATATCGTCGCCGGCACCATCAAGGTCCACGACTATCTGACCGACAACGCCTGCCCGAAGAACTGATATGAAATAAGGGCGTATGACGGGACAAAAACGTCATACGCCCTTTTCTTATCCGGAAACCGGTTTCTGGAGCCCCTATAGTGAACCAAATCTCTGCTATCGAGCTCGTGGGCATCGACAAGAAGTTCGGTGCTGTCCACGCCAATAAAGATATCAACCTGACCGTCGCCAAGGGCTCGATCCACGGGATCATCGGCGAAAACGGTGCCGGGAAATCGACTCTCATGTCGATCATCTATGGCTTTTATCATGCCGACAGCGGTGAGATCCGCATCAACGGCAACCCGATCGCCATCCGCGACAGCCAGACGGCGATCGCAGCCGGCATCGGCATGGTGCACCAGCATTTCATGCTGGTCGACAATTTTACCGTCCTTGAAAACGTCATGCTGGGCGCCGAAGGCGGCGCGCTTCTCGCCAAGGGCGTTGCGGCCGCGCGCGCCGAGCTTAACCGGCTGGAGAAGGATTACGGCCTGGAAGTCGATCCGGATGCGTTGATCGAAGAGCTTCCCGTCGGCCAGCAGCAGCGCGTGGAAATCCTGAAGGCGATGTATCGCGGTGCCGAGATCCTCATTCTCGACGAACCCACCGGGGTTCTGACACCGGCCGAAGCCGACAATCTCTTCCGCATCCTTCGCGTGCTTCGCGACCAGGGCAAGACGATCATTCTCATCACTCACAAGCTGCGTGAGATCATGGCGATCACCGATACGGTGTCGGTCATGCGCCGCGGCGAGATGGTTGCCACCCGCAAGACGGCGGAAACCACCGTCGAGGAATTGGCAGAATTGATGGTCGGACGCCGCGTGCTGCTGCGTGTCGAGAAGGGTGCTCCCAATCCGGGCGAAATCCTGCTGTCGGTGCGCAATCTCACCGTCAAGGACGGCCGTGGCGTCACCATGGTCGACAATGTCTCCTTCGATGTCCGCGCCGGCGAAATCGTCGGCATTGCTGGTGTCGCCGGAAATGGTCAATCGGAATTGCTGGAGGCGATCGCCGGTATCCGCAAGCCGGCTTCGGGCGAGATCCTTCTGCACGGCAAGCCGATCGGCAACGCCGATCCTGCAGCACTTCGCAATCTCGGCCTTGCCCATATTCCCGAAGACCGCCATCACATGGGTTTGGTCCTCAAGTTCGAGGAATATGAGAATTCCATGCTCGGCTATCACCGTGACCGCAAATACGGGCGCGGCGGTATGCTCGATCTCGACGCCATGCGCAAGGATGCCATCGAAAAGATCGAGAAATACGATATCCGCCCGCCGAACGCGCGGCTGAAGACCGCCAATTTCTCCGGCGGCAACCAGCAGAAGATCGTCGTCGCCCGCGAGATCGAGCGCGATCCGAAGGCGCTGCTGATCGGTCAGCCGACGCGCGGTGTCGATATCGGCGCCATCGAATTCATCCATCGCCGCATCATCGAGATGCGCGACGCCGGCAAGGCGATCCTGCTGGTGTCGGTGGAACTGGATGAAATCCGCGCGCTTTCGGACCGTATCCTCGTCATGTTCGCCGGCCACATCGTCGGTGAAAAGTCGGCTGAGGCCGGTGAACAAACACTCGGCCTGATGATGGCCGGCATTGCCGCGTGAGGCGTATATGAGCACGGCTTCCGTTCCGCTCCCGAACTGGATCACCTACGGCCTGATCCCCCTTCTCAACCTGATTGTTGCCTTCCTGATCTCCGGTCTTGTCGTCTGGTTCATCGGCGAGAGCCCGCTCGATGCGCTTGTCCTGCTGCTGCAGGGCGCTCTCGGCAGCGGCGAAGGCATCGGCTTCACGCTGTATTATGCGACGAGCTTCATCTTCACTGGCCTTTCGGTCGCCGTCGCTATCCATGCTGGCCTTTTCAATATCGGCTCGGAAGGCCAGGCCTATGTCGGCGGTCTCGGCTGTGCGCTTGTGGCGCTGACCCTCGACCATTATGTGCCCTGGTATGTGACGATGCCCTTTGCCGTCATCGGCGCGGCGATCTTCGGGGCTCTCTGGGCCTTCATTCCTGCCTGGCTGCAGGCCAAGCGCGGCAGCCACGTCGTCATCACCACGATCATGTTCAACTTCATCGCTTCGGCGATGATGAACTTCCTGCTGGTGCATATACTGATCGTTCCGGGCAAGATGGCGCCGGAAACGCGTACGTTCCTTGAGGGCGGTCAGCTGCCGAAGCTCGGCTGGTTGATGGATATGTTCGGCTCGACCATCGGTGCGGCACCGCTCAACGTCTCCTTCCTGATCGCGCTCGTCATGTGCTTTCTCGTCTGGGTGCTCATCTGGCGCACCAAGCTCGGCTATGAAATGCGCACGCTGGGCCTCAGCCCCACCGCTGCCGTTTATGCCGGCATTCCCTATGCCCGCACGGTCGTCATCGCCATGCTGCTTTCGGGCGGCCTTGCCGGCATGATGGCGCTCAATCCCGTCATGGGTGCGTCCGCGCGCCTGCAGGTGGAATTCGTGCTCGGTGCGGGTTTTGTCGGTATCGCCGTGTCGCTGATGGGCCGTAATCATCCTCTCGGCATCATCGCGGCGGCGATCCTGTTCGGCATTCTCTATCAGGGCGGCGATGCATTGTCCTTCGACATGCCGAATATCACGCGCGACATGATCGTGGTGATCCAGGGTCTGGTCATCCTGTTTGCAGGGGCTCTCGAATATATGTTCCGACCTGCGCTCGTGCGCATCTACCAGACATTCGCCAGGACGTGAGGATCGGACGATGGACTATTATGATCTTCTCATCAGCATATTGGGCTCGACGATCCGGCTATCGATCCCGCTGATCTTCACAGCGCTGGCGGGCCTGTTTTCCGAGCGAGCCGGCATCTTCGATATCGGCCTTGAAGGCAAGATGCTGGCTTCGGCCTTCGCTGCGGCCTGCGTCGCCTCAATCAGCGGCTCGCCCTGGGCTGGCCTTGCTGCTGGCGTTACAGTCTCAGTTGTCGTCGGTCTGCTGCATGGTTTTGCCTCGATCACCAATCGCGGCAACCAGATCGTTTCGGGCGTCGCGATCAACTTCCTGATGGCCGGCTTGACCATCGTTCTCGGCCAAGCCTGGTTCGGACAGGGCGGCCGCACGCCGACTTTGCCTGCTACCGCGCGCTTTTCCGGCATCACCCTGCCGGGCGCCGATGCCCTTCGTGACGTTCCGTTCATCGGGCCGCTCTACGCCAACGTTATCTCGGGCAACAATATTCTGACCTATCTCGCCTTCCTCACGGTGCCGATCTCCTGGTGGATCCTCTATCGGACCCGCTTCGGTCTGCGGCTGCGTGCGGTCGGTGAAAATCCGGGCGCCGTCGATACCGCCGGCATCTCGGTCGAATGGCTGCGCTATCGCTCGCTCATCGTTGCCGGCATTCTCTGCGGCTTCTCCGGCACATATCTCGCCATTGCGCAATCGGCCGCCTTCATCAACAACATGTCGGCGGGCAAGGGCTATATCGCTCTCGCCGCACTGATCTTCGCCAAGTGGAAGCCGGTGCCGGTCATGTTCACCTGCCTTCTGTTCGGCTTCCTCGATGCCTTCGCCAATTTCATGCAGGGCAAGGCGGTTCCGGGCATTGGCGAGGTGCCGGTACAGATTTTCCAGGCGCTGCCCTATATCCTCACCTGCATCCTGCTTGCAGGCTTTATCGGCGTCGCCAAGCCCCCGAAGGCCGGTGGCGTGCCCTATACCAAGGAGCGCTGAACCATGTCGCATGATCTGTTTGAGGCCGCGCGTGGCGCGATGGCCTTTGCGCATGCTCCCTATTCGAAATTCCCGGTCGGCGCGGCGATCCGCGCCGAGGATGGCAAGATCTATACCGGCGCCAATATCGAAAATCTCTCCTTCCCGCAGGGCTGGTGTGCCGAACCGACGGCGATCGGCCAGATGATCATGGGCGGTGCCAAGAAGATCGTCGAGATTGCCGTCATCGCCGAGAAGCTGCCGCTCTGCCCGCCTTGCGGCGGCTGCCGGCAAAAGATCGCCGAATTTGCCAGCAAGGAGACGCGCATCTATCTTTGCGACGAAACCGGCGTGAGGAAGACCATGACCATGGACGAGATGCTCCCCTTCAGCTTCGAAACCGAGATACTCGGATGAGCGCGGCTGTTGACATTCTCACCGAGAAGCTCGGCGAATTGAAGCCGCGCTATGGCATCATCCTGGGTTCCGGCCTCGGCTCTCTCGTGGATGAGGTCAAAGACGCGCTGCGTATCC
Source organism: Rhizobium sp. 11515TR (assembly GCF_002277895.1). Lineage (NCBI taxonomy): Bacteria > Pseudomonadati > Pseudomonadota > Alphaproteobacteria > Hyphomicrobiales > Rhizobiaceae > Rhizobium > Rhizobium sp. 11515TR. The sequence continues at coordinate 889,193 of NZ_CP022998.1, forward strand.
CCTATGCCGATCTGCCGGGCTTCCCGGTCAGCGCAGTATCAGGCCATGCGGGCACGCTGGTCGCAGGCAAGCTGGGCGATGTCCCCGTCATCATGCTTTCCGGCCGGGTGCATTATTACGAAAAGGGCGACGCCAATGCCATGCGCGCGCCGATCGAGACCTTGAAGGCTCTCGGCGTCGATACGCTGATCCTGACCAATTCGGCTGGATCGCTACGGGAGGAAATGCCGCCGGGCTCGGTGATGCAGATCACCGATCACATCAACTATTCCGGCATGAACCCGCTGATCGGCGAGGAGAGCGACAGGCGCTTCGTCGGCATGACCAGCGCCTATGATACCGACCTCATCATGCGCATGCGCAAGGCGGCGGAAAAGGCCGAGATCAAGCTGTCGCACGGTGTCTATATGTGGTTTTCCGGCCCGAGCTTCGAAACGCCGGCCGAGATCCGCATGGCGCGCATCCTGGGTGCCGATGCCGTTGGCATGTCGACGGTGCCGGAAGTCATCCTGGCGCGTCTTTTCGGTCTAAGGGTTGCCGCTGCCTCCGTCATCACTAACTATGGTGCTGGCATGACCGGCGGAGAACTCTCGCATGAAGAGACGAAAGACATGGCTCCGGTCGGCGGCGCACGCCTTGCTGCCATTTTGAAAGAAATGATCGCTGACGAAGGAGATCCACAATGACGGGCCATTCCCTCAGAGAAACGGCAGCTGTTGCGCTTTCCCTTCTCGATCTCACCAATCTCAAGGATGACTGCACGCCGGCGCAGATCGAGGCGCTGTGCGCCCGCGCGCAATCGCCCTATGGCAATACGGCCGCCATCTGCATCTGGCCGCGTTTTGTCGCCCAGGCGCGCAGCATTCTCGGAACCGATCATGTCGTTAAGATCGCAACCGTGGTGAATTTCCCGGCCGGTGATATGGAGGTGGCCGATGTTGCTGCCGAAGCGCGCGAAGCGATTGCTGATGGCGCCGACGAGATCGATCTGGTCATTCCCTATCGTGCCTTTCTGGCCGGCAAAGAGCAGGCCGTCACCGACATGGTCGCCGCGGTAAAGGCCGAATGCAAAGGCCCGGTGCTTTTGAAAACCATTCTCGAAACCGGCGAAATCAAGGATACCGCGCTGATCCGGCGCGCGTCGGAACTTGCGATCGAGGCTGGCTCTGATTTCATCAAGACGTCCACCGGCAAGGTGGCCGTCAACGCGACGCTGGAAGCCGCTGACATCATGCTGCGGGCGATCCGCGACAGCGGTCGCAAGGTCGGCTTCAAGCCTGCCGGCGGCATCGGCTCCGTTTCCGATGCGGCGCTCTATCTGAGCCTTGCCGAAACCATCATGACACCCGATTGGGCCATGCCCTCGACTTTCCGCTTCGGTGCATCGAGCCTCCTCGATGATATTCTGAACGTGCTGGCCGGCGGAGAGTCCAAGGTGGCCTCGTCAGGCTACTGATCCATGATCCCGCAGGAGATCATCCGTCAGAAGCGTAACGGCGCCATCCTTTCGGCCGCCGATATCGATGCGTTTATCGGTGCATTGGGGCGTGGCGAACTGGCTGAAAGCCAGATCGGCGCCTTCGCCATGGCCGTCTGGTTTCGCGGTATGACGCGGGAGGAAACGGTAGCGCTGACGCTCGCCATGGCCCGCTCCGGTGATACCCTCTCCTGGCAAGGCATCGGCAGGCCGATCGCCGACAAGCATTCGACGGGTGGCGTCGGCGACAACGTTTCGCTGATGCTCGCACCCATCGCTGCCGCCTGCGGCCTCGCCGTGCCGATGATTTCCGGCCGCGGCCTCGGCCACACCGGCGGCACGCTCGACAAGCTGGAATCCATTCCCGGTTACGGGATCACGCCGGATGCAGCCCGCTTCCGCAAGGTGGTCGAGGAAGTCGGCTGCGCCATCATCGGCCAGACCGGCGCGCTGGCACCCGCCGATGGCAAGCTCTATGCGGTACGCGATGTCACTGCCACGGTTGATTCCGCGCCGCTGATTACCGCCTCCATCCTGTCGAAGAAACTGGCGGCCGGGCTGGAAACGCTGGTGCTCGACGTCAAGATCGGCAGCGGCGCCTTCATGACCTCGCTTGAGGAAGCGGAGACGCTGGCGCGCTCGCTGGTGGAGGTGGCCAATGGCGGCGGAGTCAAGACTTCGGCTCTGATCACCGACATGAACCAGCCTCTGGCCGACGCGGCCGGCAACGTGGTCGAGCTTCGTAACTGTCTGGATTTCTTGAGGGGTGACAAGGCAGGCACGCGGCTCGAAACGGTCGTGCTGGCCTTCGCATCCGAAATGCTTGTTCAGGCCGGCATTGCCGCGAACGTTGCCGAGGCGGAGGGCAGGGCGCGCGAGGCTTTGGCATCCGGCAAGGCGGCAGAGATATTCGGTCGCATGGTGCATGGTCTCGGCGGTCCGGCCGATCTGCTCGAACATCCCGATCGCTATCTGGCAAGCGCGCCGGTGCAGAAGCCGGTTCTCGCGGCCGCCGATGGCTGGCTCGGCGCCTGCGATACGCGAGCGATCGGCATGAGCGTGATCGATCTCGGTGGTGGCCGCCGTCGACCGCAGGACAGGATCGATCATCGCGTCGGCTTTACGGGCATCCTGCCGCTCGGCACGAAGGTGAGCAAAGGCGACCGTATCGCGACTATCCACGCGGCGGATGAGGCCAGCGCGGAGAAGGCTGTCGCCGATCTCTCAGCCAATTACCGCCTCGTCGACGAAGCACCGGCTCCGTCGTCCGTCATCATCGGCAGGATCTGATGGATGACAGCGCCACTGGTGCAGTCGGCGGCTTTGCACGGCCCTCGGCCACCTACTGCTTCAACAGCAGATTGCCGTTCTGGACTCTATAGGAGTTCAGTTTCTTCATGAAGCTCATGCCGATCAGCGTCGTACCGAGCGCACTGTCCTTCGCCACCACGGCATCGACATCGCGGACCCGGATCGTGCCGATCTCCAGACGGTCGAGTTTGATGTAGGCGACTTTGGAAGTGCCGTTCGCGGTTTGGATGGGGTAGCGATAGTCGAGATCGACGCCGCTGAAGCCGAGGCTGCGCGCGGTGCTTTCGTTCATCGCGACGTAGGTTGCGCCGGTATCGATCATCCCATGCACGGAGCGGCCATTGATGGTGAAATCACCCTCATAATGTCCGCCCGCGTTGGCGCGCAGCTGAACACTGCCATAGGAAACAGGAATCTCCGCTTTCGACGGCGCCAGCGAGACCGCTTCGACAGGCGCGGCCCTTGCGGCGGGCTCGTTATAGCTTTTCACCAACATCGGCACCTGGGTTGCCGCAACAGCAATGATACCGGCAATGACAAGAACGCGAACGAGCATCGGCAAGGCCCCTCCTGCGGGCCAGGCCATCTATAAGCCAAGTATGCTGAAAGGACGCTAAAGCAATCAATAAAAAGCCCGGCAGTTGAATAACGGCCGGGCCTTATAAGAGTATAATAGCGGATTTACTTCGTTCCGTACATGCGGTCGCCGGCATCGCCGAGGCCGGGCACGATATAGCCCTTCTCGTTCAGGTGGCTGTCGATGGCGGCGGTAAAGACCGGCACGTCCGGATGCGCCTTGCGGAAATTGGCGATGCCTTCGGGGGCCGCCAGCAGGCACAGGAAACGGATATTGTGCGCGCCGCGCTCCTTCAGTTTTTCGATTGCGGCAATCGAGGAATTGCCTGTTGCCAGCATCGGATCGACTACGATGATCAGGCGTTCCGAGATATCCTCCGGCGCCTTGAAGTAATATTCGACCGGCTGCAGCGTTTCGTGATCGCGGTAGACGCCGATATGCGAGACGCGGGCCGAGGGCACGAGATCGAGCATGCCTTCGAGCAGGCCGTTGCCGGCGCGCAGGATCGAGGCGAAGACCAGCTTCTTGCCTTCGAGGATCGGCGCATCCATCGGCTGCAGCGGCGTCTCGATGGTCTCGATCGTCAGTTCGAGGTCGCGGGTCACTTCGTAACAGAGCAGCGTCGAAATCTCGCGCAGCAGCCGGCGGAAGCTTCCCGTCGACGTGTCCTTCTTGCGCATGATTGTGAGCTTGTGCTGCACAAGCGGGTGATCGATGACAGTGACGCCGTCCATGGTTTCAGCCTTCCAGTAATTCCGCGATATGAGATGGTTCTTTCACGGAAATCGCCTCTGGTGCAAGAAAATAGGCCGCTTTTGGAGATTTCATCCCCAATATGGGGCCTTAACTGTGCATTTAGAGCTTCGCCAACAACGCTGCCCGTGTCGCCTCGTCTACGAACGCCGCCTCGATCGCCGTGCGGGTCATCGCATCGATCTCGTCATCGCTAAAACCGAAGGCTGACGATGCCAGCTCGTATTCCCGCTTCAGCGAGGTGTGGAAGAAGGGCGGATCGTCGGAACTTATCGTCACCTTCACGCCGGCGTCACGCAGCCTGCGCAACGGATGCGACTGGAAATCCGGGAAGACGTTGAGTGCGACATTGGAGCCGGGGCAAACCTCCAGCACGGTGCCGAGATCGGCAAGGCGCTTGACGAGGTCCATATCCTCGATGGCGCGCACGCCATGGCCAATACGCTGCGGGCGCACCAGGTCGACGGCATCGGCGACGCTGAATGCTCCGCAGACCTCGCCGGCATGGATGGTAATGCCGAGACCGGCCTCGCGGGCGATATCGAAGGCGCGGGCGTAATCGGCGACGCGGCCCATGCGCTCTTCGCCTGCCATGTTGAAACCAGTAATCAGCGGATTGTCGCTTTTGGCGGCATATTCGGCGGCCTTCACCACCCGGTCCGGACCAAAATGGCGTTCGCCGGTTACGATCAGCCGCGCTTCGATACCGGTCTTTGTCTTGGCGGCACGGATGCCGGCGGAAACGCCTGCCATATAGGCGTCGGCGCCGAGGCCGATGCGATCGCCATGGTCGGGTGAAACGATTAGCTCGCTATAGATCGTGCCGATGCCGGCAAGCTCTTCCAGATAGGTTTCCGTCAGCAGCGCATAGTCCTCCTCGGTGCGATAGACATCGGAAACCTTGTCGTAGCAGAGGAGGAATTCGGCAAAATCCTTCCAGAGATAAACACCGTCCTTGAGGAAGGCGCTGGTGTCGACGCTGTATTTCTCTGCTTGTGCGAGCGTCAATGCCGGTGGGGCCGCGCCCTCCAGATGGCAGTGCAGCTCCACCTTCTTCAAATGCGATGTCAAAGGAAGCTCCTCCCGTGCGGCCCTGCCGCAATTCCCAAATGTTTTGCAACCGTCTCGCCGATATCCGCATAGGTTTGACGGATGCCGATGGAACGGGATCGAATGCCTGGCCCGTAAGCCATGACGGGCACGCGCTCGCGTGTGTGATCGGTCCCGCGCCAGGTCGGGTCGCAGCCGTGATCGGCGGTCAGGATGACGAGATCGCCCGCCTTCAGCTTCTTGTGCACTTCAGGCAGCCGCGCATCGAAGGCCTCGAGCGCTGCGGCATAGCCCGGCACGTCGCGGCGGTGACCATAAACCATGTCGAAATCGACGAAATTGGTGAAGACAAGATCGCCATCATCGGCTTCGTCCATAGCCTTCAGCGTGGCATCCATTAGCGCCATGTTGCCATTGGCCTTGATGACCCTGGAAATGCCCTGATGGGCAAAGATATCGCCGATCTTGCCGACGGCATGCACCGTGCGTTCGACCTTGACCAGACGGTCGAGCAGCGTCGGTTCCGGCGGCAGAACGGAGAAGTCGCGGCGGTTGCCGGTACGCTCGAAAGTCGCGGCGGCCTCGCCGACGAAGGGACGGGCGATGACGCGGCCGATATTGTAGGGATCGAGCAGGGTGCGCACGATCTTGCAGAGGCCGATCAGCCGGTCGAGGCCGAAATGCTGTTCGTGTGCTGCAATCTGGAAGACGGAGTCCGACGAGGTATAGCAGATCGGCTTGCCGCTACGGATGTGCTCTTCGCCAAGCCTGGCGATGATATCCGTGCCGGATGCATGGCAATTGCCGAGAATCCCTGGCAGATCGGCGGCTTCGCAGATGGCCTTCACCAGCTCCGGCGGAAAGGCATCGCCCTCTGCCGGAAAGTAACCCCAGTCGAACATGACGGGCGTACCGGCGATCTCCCAATGACCCGATGGCGTATCCTTGCCGCGGGAGGTTTCGCTGGCGCAGCCATAAAGGCCGTAGAGTTTTTCCGGCAGAGGCATGCCGGCGGGATAATTACCCGTCGCCGCCTTGGCGATCTCCAGCAGGCCGAGGCCGGACATGATCGGCAATGTCAACGGACCCTGACGCAGGCCTTCGCGATCGGCCGCGCCGGCGGCGCAGAACTCGGCAATATGGCCAAGCGTATCGGCGCCCTCGTCACCATAGCTTGCCGCATCCGGGCCGCCGCCGACACCGAAAGAATCCAGAACGAAGAGAAAGGCGCGCGCCATAGATCACCCGATAGAATGCCGTCACCCGGCAGGTTTTCCGGGTTATTGGACGTCACCCATATAACGGAGGCATCGGCTTGGCAATTTTCCGTTTGGAAGCGGCATTTCGCGCAAGGTTTTGGCCGTCGGGCCTTCAACAGTCGCTGCAGCTGATCGAAGTGCCGACGCGCTGCCGGTAGTAATATTGCCGGCTGATGGTGATCTGGTTTGTGCCGCTTGGCAGGAAATTGGCACCGAAGCTGAGGAGCTGATAGGGCAAGGCAAGCTCGCTACGGACGAGGAATGTGCTCGCCTGGTTCATGTTGGCCGGCACCGTGACCGTGGAGCCTGGTGTATACGGCCTGGTTCCGTCCTGCGCCCAAGACCAGGCGACGGTCGCATTGCCGGCCGTGTCGATCGCAATGCCGGTGATCTTCAGCGTCAGGCCCGTCGTGCTATAGGGCGCGAAGATCGCGCCGGCAACCGAAGGCATGCCCGCAAGTACGGACTTGGTGACCGACGTCTGCTGCGAGACGATGTCTGCGATCGATCCTGCAGAACGGCTGGCACGTTTCGAGGCATTGAGGCCGACGGTAAGCTCGAATGCACCGAGATAAAGCATCAGCAATACGGGAAAAAGAATGGCGAATTCGATCGCGCCGACGCCATCTTTGTCGCGAGCGAAGCGTCTTAGTACGCCAAAGCGCGTACTTTCTTTCCCGATTATGCTCTTGAGGCCGCTCACGGATAATTCTCGTTCTGAAAGGCTGCAGTTGCGACGATGAGATAGACCGACGCCGAGCCGTCGGTTGGATGCACGTTGGTAAGATAGGGGCGCAGCAGATCCGTTATGATCTGCCAGCGATAATAGGCGCGCACCATGTTCAGCGATTTGGCACCGCCGGGTGTAAAAGTGAATCCAGTCGTGCTGAGATCGGAATAAGGATCGGTCGACGACTTGCGGGGGATCGTCGTCGGCATGGATGCGAAGCTCGAATAGCTCTCCACATCGAGATAGAGGCTTGCCGGCGTCTGTACTTCGGTGGAGGAGCAGGTAATGAGCACGGAAATCTGATTGCAGAATGCCTGCCGGAACTGCTGCGAAGTCGTATTGGCTGCCGTAATCTGCCCGGTCCGGATCTGGCGCGACAGAGTATCAACGGCGTTTGAGACGACTTGCTCCGCGGTAAAGGCGACGAAGGTCTCGATAATGGCAAAGACGATCAGAAAATAGGGGATCGCAAGCACGGCAAATTCGATCGCTGCTGTACCGTCCCGAGAACGCACGAATTCACGCAAGCTGCTTCGGGCACTGCGGCGTGCGCGGCCTGTATTGGCGTGAAGGGTATTATCTGGCGTCATGGGAAGTCCGCGGCGATTTACACGCGGACGACACTAGAATTGCTTTCTTGATAATCCGTTTCTCTTCTCTCTTCATATTTAGAGGAAACTGGGATTATCGTTTGCTGCTCAATTCTTTGAAAGTACTTTAGAATATTTGCGTTATCGAATGTTGTTATTGTCCGGCAGCAGCCGTTGGGGTTGTCGTCGTCGTATTGTTCTGCTGGGCATGCTGTTCGCAATTGGGCGTGCACGACAGCACGGCGCGATCCGTCTGGCGGAACACACGGACTGTATTGCCTTCGTCGATCGACACCAGGATCTGCTCGTCCACGATGGCATTGCCGTCGGCGTCGAGCAGGATGATGTTTGTCGTGCCGAAGCTGCGGCCGGTCAGCACGATGGTTTTCGGATCGGCGACCGTCGCATCGGCGACTTGCGAATTGCCGACGATGACCTTGCTGACGGGGCGGTCCAGCTTCAATACGCGCGCGTGATCCATATAGACGCGCAGCATGCTTTCTCCGGCAGCGTGGGAAAGCTGTGGCGTCATGCCGGCCATGGCGACAATGCCGGCAAGGAATGCTGTTCTGCCGCCGATTGGCATGGCTTGGCCTCTTGGAAAACTATGGCGAAAAGGATCTCTGGATAGAATGGGAAAGAATGGTGAATGAACGATTAAGGTTGTCTTCTGCCATGTAATTATGGCGCGTATGTCCCATACGGACCCTCTCCGTCGCCTTCTTGCGCAGATCGTGTATTAATTCGAGACGAATCGTATATCGCACTAATATTCATACATCTAATAATTTCTATTTGGCTGAAGATTTTCTTTAAAAACATAAAGAAGAACATACAAGTCACATTAACTATTCTATTTTCGCTTTTGGATTTACTGCACATTAACCTAATTCTTTAAAGCGATGGAAACGGCGGGAAGCTACCGTGCAACTCATCCGATCAACGGCAACAGTTGGCGGACGTGCTGTCAACAAAGTGGAGTTAAACTTATGTCCAAGCTTTTTTCGCGTTTCCTGAAGGATGAATCCGGCGCGACCGCAATTGAATATGGCCTGATCGCCGCCCTGATCTCGGTCGCCATCATCACCGGCGCGACGACCCTCGGCAATACGCTCAGCAACACGTTCCAGAATATCTCAAACAAGATGAACACTGCTTCGGCAGCGCATTAATAGGTTCTGGTCGTGTAGCGGAACGCCTAAGACAGAAACCGCTCAGTTAAAATGAGCGGTTTTGCCTTTTGAGGTGCCAGGCCCTGGACATCGTTATGATCAAGGCTAAGGCAACGTTTATTGCCCGCTGTGGGTGTCGGTCGCGGCATTTGGCGCGATGGCAACGGTGCGCAGCTACCATGAACGCATCCGATCAACTGCAATCGTTTGTCAGACCCGCTGTCAAACAAATTGAATGGAGTAATTTCATGTCCAAGCTTTTCTCGCGCTTCCTGAAGGATGAATCCGGCGCAACCGCCATAGAATATGGCCTGATCGCCGCCCTAATCTCGGTTGCCATTATTACTGGCGCAACCACCCTCGGTAATACACTAAGCAATACTTTTCAAAATGTCTCGAACCAGATGAATAATGCTTCGACAGCGCATTAATGCATTCATGTATTTCAAAAGAACATTTAAGATGAAAATTGCGCAGTAAAACTAATGATGTAAACTTTTAACATATCAGGCTGGATCATTGTCATGCTTGAAACTACGGCTTTATTTATTTTCCCGCTCTGTATGTCGGTCGCGGCGATCTCGGATCTGCTGACCATGACGATCCCGAATCGCGTGTCGTTGGCGCTTGCGCTGTCGTTCCTTGTACTGGCGCCGATTTCGGGGCTTTCGGGCGCTGAAATCGCCATGCATCTTGCCGGAGCGGGCGCTGTGTTGTTCGCCTGCTTCACGCTGTTCGCACTGAACATCATGGGCGGCGGCGACGCGAAGCTGCTTGCGGCGGCTGCGCTTTGGTTCGGGTTCGATTCCTCTCTCATAGAGTTCCTGGTTTACGTCGCGTTCATCGGCGGCGCAGTCACTGTTTTGGTCATACTGCTGAGATCGCAGGCCATCACCATCATGGCTATGGGCTTGCCCTTACCGCACTCATTGACGGGTGCCAAAAAAATCCCTTACGGCATCGCCATCGCGATTGGTGGGATGCTCGCCTTCCCCTCGTCGGCGGTTCTTCTGGCTGCAGCGGCCTAAAAGTACTCTGAACCTTAACGCAGGAGTATAGGAGATCTTTTCGAAAGAGAATTCTAATATATGACAAGTAATCATGGTTAAATAACAATAGATGTAACCAGCCGTTAACCATAATTACACCAATTATCGGTCATTCTGCAGGGCGAAGAATCCTGTTCCTCAAGGAATGACCATGAAACCCGCTCGCATAATGATACTCGCAGTGGCAGCCGTCGCGGCCGGGATGGCCGGTCTGCTCGCGATGCGCCTGGCTGGTTCGCGCGATATCGTTCCCCAGCAGATTGCAGCGGTCGTGGAGAAGGAGGCGACGATCAATGTCCTCGTTGCCGGTGCCAATCTGCCCGTCGGTTCGCGTCTGAACGAGCAATCGATCCATTGGATGCCCTGGCCCGAAAGCGGCATCGTCAAAGGCCTCATCACCGAACGCGAGCGCCCAGATGCGCTGAAGGATCTGAGCGGTGCCGTAGTCCGCCTGCCGATCTTCGAGGGCGAGCCCATCCGCGAAGAAAAGGTCGCCGATTCCAACAGCCGTATCCTTTCGTCCTTGCTGCCGGCGGGCAAGCGGGCCGTCGCCACCGAAATTTCCGTCGCCACCGGAGCAGGCGGCTTCATCCTTCCGAATGACCGCGTCGACGTCATCATGGTGCGCAAGGGCTCGCAGCAGCAGCTTGTCACCGAAACCGTGCTCAGCAACGTCCGCGTTCTGGCTGTCGATCAGCAGATCGAGGAAAAGCAGGACGGAAGCAAGGCAGTCGTTGGGGCAACCGCAACGCTGGAGCTGACACCGGACCAGACGAAGGTCCTGGCGGTCGCGCATCAGATGGCCGATCGCCTGACCCTGGCACTACGTTCCGTTGCCGACGCGCAGCAGCCGGATACGACGGCCGCCGATTATCTGCTGGCCGGGGACAATGGCGGCAGCATGATCCAAGTCATCAAATCGGGAGCGATCGTAACCGACGGCCCAAGCGGGCCGAAACCGCAATGAGAAGGGGCGAGACGATGTTAAAGACAAGCAAGAAAGCCAGCCTCCCCCTTGCCGTAAGCCTCTCCTTCTCGGTTGCCTTTGCCGGCCTGCCCTTGGCAGATGTTCCGGCCTTTCTGCGCACGCCTACAGCTTTTGCAGGCGGCTCGGACAGTATCGTCACAATAGCCGGCCTCGGCACGAAGCGCACGTTGAAGCTTGGTCTCAACAAGGCGCTCGTCGTCGATCTGCCGGCCGACGCCCATGACATCCTTGTCTCCGATCCCAAGATGGCCGATGCGGTGACGCGGACCTCGCGCCGCATCTACCTTTTCGGCAAGACGGTCGGCCAGACCAACATCTTCATCTTCGGCGCCGACGGCAAAGAGATCGTCAGCCTCGATCTCCAGATCGAGCGCGATATTGCCGGCCTGCAGGATAATATCAAGCGCTTCATCCCGGACTCCGATATCAACGTCGAGATCATCTCCGACAACATCGTCCTCACCGGCATCGTGCGTACGCCGCAGGATTCGATCCGCGCGCAGCAGCTCGCTCAGGCCTTCCTCAAGGGAGGCGAAGCGACGACACGAAATCAGACTGCCTCGGGCAGCGGCGACAACAACGCAGTCGCCATTTTCGCCGAAGGGCGGCAGACCTCGCAGATCGTCAACATGCTCCAGATCGAAGGCGAGGATCAGGTGACGCTCAAGGTGACCGTCGCCGAAATCAAGCGCAGCGTCCTGAAGCAGATTGGTTTCGACAACCTAGTCAGCAATTCCTCTGGCCTCGGCGTCGCTCAACTCGGCAATATCGGAAACACGGGAACCACGAATTTCCTGGGAGTAAACGGCGATCCCACAAACGCCACCGGCGCAGGTGGTATCTCGACACTCTTCAAATACGCGCTCGGGAAATACAATATTAGCACCTATCTGAATGCTCTCGAGCAGGCAGGTGCTGTGCGCACCTTGGCCGAGCCGACATTGACCGCCATTTCCGGACAGGCTGCTACCTTCAATTCCGGTGGCCAGACGCTCTATTCCACGACCGACAAGGACGGCAACACGACGATCACGCCCTATACCTACGGTATTACGCTGGCCTTCACGCCTGTGGTCCTGGCCGGTGGCCGCATCAGCCTGCATGTGCAGACCCAGGTCTCGGAACCCGTCGCATCGTCATCCACCCCGACCTACAACCAGCGTGCCGCCAATACTTCGGTCGAGCTGCCATCCGGGGGATCGATCGCGCTTGCCGGCTTGCTGAGCGATAACGTACAGCAGACGACCTCGGGAACGCCGGGTGCATCGAAGATTCCGATTCTGGGTGCCCTGTTCCGTCAGAAGAGTTTCCAGCGGGATGAGAGCGAGCTTGTGATTATCGCGACTCCCTATCTCGTGCGCCCCGTAGCGCGCGACAAGCTTGCCCGCCCCGACGACAATTTTTCTCCGACGAACGATGCCGGTGTCTTCTTCATGAACCGTGTCAACAAGATCTACGGCCGCAAGGATGGTCCGCCGGTCGCCGACGCCGATTTCCACGGCACAGTCGGCTTCATCTACAAGTGAGGAGCGGGACCATGACACCAGCCTTTTCAACGAGCTCAACGAGAGAGCAAGAGATGGCCAGCCTCGAACGCAATACACCCCGCGGTGCCCGGCCTCGTTTTTCAAGATCGATGCTGATCCTCCCGACATTGGCGCTGATATCGGCCGTCAGCAGCTGCGCCGGCTCCCCAGATGGCATGACGACGAGCGCCATCAGGGATGACTATCGCCAACGGCATCCCATCGTGCTTACCGAAAAGGAGCATAGCGTCGATATACCGGTCGCGGCCAGTGACCGGCATCTGACAACAGGCATGCGCGATACGGTTCGCGGTTTCGTGCAGGATTACCGCGCCCATGCAAGCGGCACGGTGGAAATCCTGTCGCCGCGGCAATCGCCAAATGCCTTCGCCGCATCGGCGCTCAACTCGCAAATCCGTCGGGAGCTGGTCACGAACGGTATTCCGTCGGCGCGAATCGTCAACAGCTATTACCCGGCCGGGGGCCCGGGCGATGCTGCGCCGATCCGCCTGCGCTTTACCGCAACGACGGCGGCCACCAATGCCTGCGGCCAGTGGCCGGACGATCTTTCCGACAACGCATTCGACAATCAGAACTACTATAATTTCGGCTGTGCGACCCAGCACAATCTGGCAGCGCAGGTCGCCAATCCGACCGATCTGATTTCGCCGCGCGCGATGACGCCGATCGATGCCGATCAGCGCAGCAAGGTCATCAGCGATTATCGCACCGGCTCAACCCCGACCAGCACGGCGACGGTCGGCGGCTTCGGTAGCGGAAATTGAACGCAAGAGGCTGGCGCAACGGGATGAAATCATGAACTCCATCGAATACGATATCGGCTCGACTGCCCCGGAAGCGGAGGAAGCTTCGCGCTCGGGCAATCTCGACAATCTGCGGCCGCTGCCGCGCATTTCCATACATGCCTTCTGCGAAAGCGAGCAGCTGCAGCAGGTTATGGACCAGTGCGCCAATGATCGGCGCATGTCCAAGGTCAGCCTGCGGATCACCAGTGGCGGTGTGGCGGCTGCGGCGAACATGTTCGCCTCGGCGCCGACCCCGAACCTGATCATTCTGGAAACACGCGCCAACCCACGCGGCCTCCTGGCGGAACTCGAGCCACTCGCCGCCGTCTGCGATCCGAGCACCAAGGTCATCATCGTCGGCTATCACAACGACATCGGTCTTTACCGCGAACTCATACGCAACGGCATCTCGGAATATATCGTTCAGCCGACCGATATGGTCGATCTGATGACGGCGGTGGCATCGATCTTCATCGATCCCGATGCCGAACCGCTCGGCCGCAGCATTGCCTTCATCGGTGCCAAGGGTGGGGTGGGCGCATCCACCATCGCCCATAATTGCGCCTTCGGAATTTCCAGCCTCTTCTCGACCGAAACCATCCTTGCCGATCTCGATCTGCCCTATGGCACCGCCAATATCGATTTCGACCAGGACCCCGCCCAGGGGATAGCCGAGGCCGTCTATGCGCCGGAACGTCTCGACGAGGTCTTTCTCGACCGGCTGCTGACCAAATGCTCGCAGCATCTGTCGCTGCTCGCGGCGCCCTCAATGCTGGATCGCGCCTATGATTTCGAAGGGCAGGCATTCCTGCCGGTGCTCGACGTTCTCCAGCGCAGCGCGCCGGTGGCGGTTCTCGATGTGCCGCATGTCTGGACGGAATGGACACGCTCGGTGCTTGGCGCGGTAGACGAGGTCGTCATCTGTGCCGCGCCCGATCTCGCCAATCTGCGCAACGCCAAGAACCTGATCGATGCTCTGCGCAAGCTGCGGCCGAACGATAAGGCACCGCACCTCATTCTCAATCAGGTCGGCATGCCCAAGCGCCCGGAGATCAATCCTTCGGAATTCTGCGCGCCGCTGGAGACGGACCCGATCGCCATCATACCTTTTGACATCAACCTGTTCGGCAATGCCGCCAACAGCGGACAGATGATCTCCGAGACTGATCCGAAGTCGCCGATCGCGGAAACTTTCTCGCAGATATCGCACATCGTCACCGGGCGTGTCGCTTTGAAGAAGGCAAGAAAGGGCGGTTTGCTTGGCCTTTTAAAGCGGAAGTAACCCTTTGATTTCGCATGGATTCCGAAAGCAGATCTTTCGTGAAAGCCATGCGGCAGCAGTAGAATTGGATCGAAGACATGTTTGGCAAGCGCGGAAGTGAAGGTCCTGCAAAGAGCGGCGGCGCAATGCCTCCGCCGGCACCGGCGCGTGCACCCGCTCCCGTTGGCGCGCCAACGGCGCCGGCTGTGCTGATAGAGCCGTCCCGTGATGCCGCGCAGCCACGTCAGCAGGTCGCTCCGCCGCCGATGCAGACGCCCAGCCGGCGTCGCGTGGCGCGTACCGAAGAATATTACGATACGAAATCGCAGGTCTTCTCCGCGCTGATCGATACGATCGATCTCTCGCAGCTCTCCAAACTCGGCAACGAGGCGGCGCGCGAGGAAATCCGCGATATCGTCAACGATATCATCACGATCAAGAATTTCGCGATGTCGATCTCCGAGCAGGAGGAGCTGCTTGAGGATATCTGCAACGACGTGCTTGGCTACGGTCCGCTGGAGCCGCTGCTCGCCCGCGACGACATCGCCGACATCATGGTCAATGGCGCCGGCCAGACCTTCATCGAAGTCGGCGGCAAGACCGTTGAATCCGAAATCCGCTTCCGCGACAATTCTCAGCTTCTATCCATTTGCCAGCGCATCGTCAGCCAGGTCGGCCGCCGCGTCGATGAATCGAGCCCCATCTGCGATGCGCGCCTGCCCGATGGTTCGCGCGTCAACGTCATTGCGCCGCCGCTCGCGATCGACGGGCCGGCGCTCACCATTCGTAAGTTCAAGAAGGACAAGCTCACGCTTGATCAGCTCGTTCGCTTCGGCGCCATCACGCCGGAAGGCGCGACGCTTTTGCAGATCATCGGCCGCGTGCGCTGCAACGTCGTCATTTCAGGCGGTACGGGCTCGGGCAAGACGACGCTTCTGAACTGCCTGACCAACTATATCGACCGTGACGAACGCGTCATCACCTGCGAAGACACCGCCGAACTGCAATTGCAGCAGCCACATGTGGTGCGCCTCGAAACCCGTCCGCCAAACATCGAGGGCGAGGGTGAGATCACCATGCGCGATCTCGTCAAGAACTGCCTGCGTATGCGCCCCGAACGCATCATCGTCGGCGAAGTGCGCGGACCCGAGGTCTTCGATTTGCTGCAGGCGATGAACACAGGCCACGACGGCTCCATGGGCACGATCCACGCCAATACGCCGCGCGAATGCCTGAGCCGCATGGAATCGATGATCGCCATGGGTGGTTTCAGCCTGCCGGCCAAGACCGTGCGCGAGATCATTTCCAGCTCCGTCGATGTCGTCATCCAGGCCGCCCGCCTGCGTGACGGTTCGCGCCGCATCACCCAGATCACCGAGGTGATCGGCATGGAAGGCGATGTGATCATCACTCAGGATCTAATGCGCTACGAGATCGAGGGCGAGGATGCGAATGGCCGGATCATCGGTCGGCACGTCTCCACCGGCATCGGCAAGCCGCATTTCTGGGATCGTGCTCGCTACTATAACGAGGAGCGGCGCCTGGCAGCCGCCCTCGATGAGATGGAACAGAAGGCGCAATAGGGCTCGCGATGTTTGGTATCGATCCGATAGTGCTGCTGATTGTCCTGCTGACGGCAGTCTCCGCCGCCGCGGTCTGCTACGGCATTCTCTATTCACGGATCGAGACACAGAAAAAGGCCGATAGCCGGGTCAACCGGGTCAAGCAGGCCGAGACCGATCGCGCCAAGGTCAAGGCCGCGCGCGATCGCGTCCAGGAAATGTCCAAGCGGCGCAAGTCGGTGCAGGACACACTCAAGGACCTGGAGCGGCGACAGAGCGAAAACACGAAGAAGAAGCAGTCGCTGAAGGCACGTCTGGCGCAGGCCGGCCTGTCGTTGACGCCATCGCGCTTCTATGTTTTTAGCGTGCTGTTCGGCCTGTTCGCGGTGCTGATCTTTTTCATTGTCGGCGCTCCGCCCTTGGCTATCCTGGGACTGTTCTTTGCCGTCGCTTTCGGTCTGCCGCGCTGGATTCTCGGCTTCCTTATCAAGCGCCGGCAAAACAAGTTTCTCGAAGAATTTCCGAACGCACTCGATGTCATCACGCGCTCGCTTCGCTCGGGCCTGCCGCTCAACGACGCGGTGCGGCTGGTGGCCGGCGAAGCGCGAGAGCCTGTCAAGACGGAGTTTCGGCGGGTGGTCGAAGCGCAGCAGGTTGGTCTTAGCATGTCGGACGCCTGCGCGCGCATCACAAACCACATGCCGCTGCAGGAAGTAAATTTCTTCTCGATTGTCATCGCCATTCAGGCGCAGGCGGGCGGCAACCTGTCGGAAGCCTTGGGCAACCTCTCGAAGGTGCTGCGCGAACGCAAGAAAATGAAGGCAAAGGTCAAGGCATTGTCGATGGAGGCCAAGGCATCCGCCGTCATCATCGGCGCTCTGCCCTTCATCGTGATGCTGCTCGTCTATCTGACGTCGCCGCAATACATGATGATCCTGTTCACCGATCCGCGCGGCCATCTGATCTTGATTGGGGCCGGCATATGGATGTCGATCGGCGTCTACATCATGCGTCAAATGGTCAATTTCGAGATCTGAGCGGAAGGAGCCGCGTAGCCCATGTCCGATCTGGCTGCCAATTTGACCGATCCCGGCACCCTTCTTGCCGTTGTGGTTGCCATTGCTGTCTTCGCGACCTTCTACACGATCGCCATACCGCTGCTGGAACGTGGCGATCTCAGCAAGCGCATGAAGGCCGTGTCGACGGAGCGCGAACAGATTCGCGCCCGTGAACGCGCCCGGCTGAGCGCAGAGGGCGGCAAGGCATCGCTGCGCAGCCACAACAATCGAAACGTCAGGCAGATCGTCGAGCGGTTCAACCTGCGCAATGCGCTTGTCGATGCCAATACCGTCAATCGCTTGCGGTCCGCCGGCCTGCGCTCTGAAAATGCGCTCAATATGTTCCTGGTGGCGCGATTCCTGCTGCCCTTCCTGTTTCTGGCGGTTGCGATCGTCATCGTCTTCATTCTCGGCTGGTTTGCCGCAAAGCCCCTGCCGATCCGGCTGCTTGGCGTCATCGGTTTCGCCTATCTGGGCTTCTACGCGCCGAACATCTATATCTCCAATCTCGTGACCAAGCGCCAGAAATCGATCAAGCGCGCTTGGCCTGATGCTCTCGACCTGATGCTGATCTGCGTGGAGTCGGGTATTTCAATCGAAGCCGGCATGCATCGGGTGTCCGAGGAAATGGCCGAGCAATCCCCGGCGCTAGCCGAGGAAATGGTGCTGACCACGGCCGAGCTTTCCTTCCTGCAGGATCGCCGCACCGCCTTTGACAATCTCGCCGCCCGCACCCAGATCGAGCTCGTCAAATCGGTGACGCAGGCGCTCATCCAGGCGGAACGCTATGGCACGCCGCTCTCGCAGGCTTTGCGTGTCATGGCGCAGGAAGGCCGAGACGAGCGCATGAACGAGGCGGAAAAGAAAGCGGCCGCGCTGCCGCCGAAGCTTACCGTACCGATGATCGTCTTCTTCCTGCCGGTCTTGATGGCGGTCATTCTCGGCCCGGCGATCATTCAGGCAATGGACAAATTCTGAGCCGCCGACTTGCTCGCGGCATGCGGGCATGGTTATCTTCCATGCAATGTCGCCGACGGGCGTCAGGCGCATCGTCTCGAAAAGGCGCCGGGCGTTCGTGTCGACCATATTGGGAGGTCTCGGATGTCATCCTTGGCAATATTTTTCAGCGTCATCGCGGCAGTCTTCATCGGGGCGGTAAGCCCCGGTCCGAGCTTCGTGCTCGTTTCGCGCATCGCCGTTTCCCGCTCACGCAAGGCAGGTCTTGCCGCAGCCTTCGGCATGGGTACGGGCAGCGTCATTTTCGCGACCTTGGCCCTCTTCGGCTTGAGCGCATTGCTGATGAAAGTCGAATGGCTGTATCTGGCGCTAAAAGTCGCCGGTGGTCTCTATCTGATCTATATTGGCATCCGCATCTGGCGCAGCGCCGCGGACGATCTTCCCATCGATACGCCAGCGACGCCGGCGGCAGGCGGTGTGATGCGCAATTTCCTCTTTGCGCTCGGCACGCAGCTCAGCAATCCGAAGACGGCCATTTTCTACGGCAGTATCTTTGCCGCACTTCTGCCGGCGGCTCCGGCTCCCTGGCTGCTGTTTACGGTTCCGCCCGCAGTCTTCCTGGTCGAAGTGAGCTGGTACACGGTGGTAACGATGGCCTTTTCTTCGAACCGGCCGCGCGCCATTTATCTTGGTGCGAAGTTATGGATAGACCGGGTGGCCGGCGTTGTGATGGGCGCTCTCGGCGCGCGGCTTGTCGTCGAGGGGCTGCCACGCCACATCTGGCGTTAAAGGGCCTGCGGTTACCGGCCGTGCGCCTAGACCGATCGGCGGCTGACTTTCGTTTTCGAGAGCTGCTCGGGAAAGCCGCTATGGCTCTCCCGTTCTATTGCTGGGCGACTTTCCTGCTGTCGCCGCTGGCGGCAAGCTTCTGCCAGGAATTCTGCTGTGCCAGCATGCCGCGCAGATAGGCGACGTTGGCATTTGCCTGTTGCGGCGTCAGTTCCTGGCGGGCGATTTGTTCGGCTTCCGCAAAGCGACCCTGTAGCCCGACGACCAGCGCCAGGTTCTGCCGCACGCGGCTGTCGGCGCCTGGCTGGGCGACGGCCGTGCGGAGATAGCTCTCCGCATTCTTGAGGTCGCCGGTCAGCACATAGGACATGCCAAGATTGGAAAGAACGGTCGGTTCGTTGGGGGCGAGCACCAGCGCATCGCGATATTTGGCGCGTGCATCGGTGGAGCGCCCGAGCTGATCGAGGATGGCGCCCTGCGCCGAAACCAGCCGCCAATCCGGCCGATCCGGCAGCTGTGCGCGGTCAATGGTCGAGAGCGCTTCGTCGAGCTGCCCTGCCGCCGCTTGCGCCTTGCCGTAGGCGGCCAGGACGCCGCGATCGCTCGGATTGGCGATTGCCACCTGCTGCATGACGGCAAGCGCCTGGTCGTTGCGGCCGCTCATGCGCAAGGCGTTGGCATAATTGACGCCGGCATCGCGATCTTTAGGATTGGCGTCATAGGCCTTGCCATACGTCGCAGTTGCCTGCGCCAGATCAGTGCTGTTCATCGTGTCGAGAGATTGCGACGTCTTCGGAATCGAGCCGGTCGTCATCCGGTCTTTTCCGGTTGTCGAGCAGCTTGCGAGCGCGATCGCCAGAAGTGCAGCCGAAGCTCCCCGGAAAAGAAAGGTTCTGAATGAAGACGCAGCTGAGACGGCGGGCATGACGCTTATCCCTGAATTCCTATAGTCTTGCGTCCGGCCTAGAATCGGAACAGGGAAAGGTTCGACGCAATGTTCGCTCCAGCAATAATCTGTTAACCCTAACAGACGGTTAACTCTCGACTCCCTGAAGTCCCCGATTCCCTGAAGTCATCGTCAAAGGATAGTCATGGCCCCCTATCAATTCATCGAGCGCGCGACGCCCTTCAATTCGAAGGGTGGCGCGACCCTGCCGATCTTTGCCGTTACCCCCGCGCATATCGAGACCGGTACCATCGATCCCATCGCGCTCGATTGGGCACGCAAGGCGGGTTACAAGGCGGAGAGCGGTTCGTTGCTGCTGATCCCGACCGCGGAGGGGCATCTGGGCGGCGCTCTCTTCGGCCTAGGCTCTAACCCATCCGAGCAACCCTTCCTCACGGGCAAGCTGGCGCGCAGCCTGCCGGCCGGCGACTGGCATATCGAGACGGCGCCGCTGACGGCGAACCGGCTCTCGCTTGGTTTCGGTCTCGGCAGCTATCGCTTCGACCGCTACAAGTCGGAAAAAGCCGCGGCACCCACGCTGATGATCCCGCGCGATGCCGATGCTGCCGATATCAAGCGCCAGCTGGCAGGCGTCTTCCTTGCCCGCGACCTCATCAACACGCCGACCAACGACATGGGTCCGGAACAGCTGGAAGCCGCCTTCAGGGCGCTTGCCGAGCACTACAAGGCAGATATGTCCGTCATTATCGGCGACGATCTCCTGAAGGAGAATTTTCCGCTGGTTCATACGGTGGGACGCGCGAGCGCCGATGCGCCGCGCCTTCTCGAAATGCGCTGGGGCAAGAAGGGCCATCGCCGCATCACGCTGGTCGGCAAGGGTGTGTGCTTCGACACCGGCGGCCTCGACATCAAGCCGGCATCCTCGATGCTACTGATGAAGAAGGACATGGGTGGCGCGGCCAATGTCATGGGCTTGGCGCTGATGATCATGGATGCCAAGCTCAAGGTCGATCTTCGCGTTATCATTCCGGTCGTCGAGAACTCGATTTCATCCAACGCCTTCCGTCCCGGCGATATCTACAGGAGCCGCAAGGGCCTGACCGTGCAGATCGACAATACCGATGCCGAGGGACGGCTGATCCTCGCCGACGCGCTCGCCTATGCCGACGAGGACGCGCCGGACCTGATGATCGACATGGCGACGCTGACGGGTGCTGCTCGCGTCGCGCTCGGCCCCGACCTGCCACCCTTCTTCACCGACGATAGCGACCTTGCCAGCGACCTGACGGAAGCGAGCCTGGAGACGGACGACCCGCTCTGGCGGATGCCGCTCTATATGGGCTACGACAAGGATATCCGCACCAAATTCGCCGATATCACCAATGCTCCATCAGGCGGCATGGCCGGCTCCATTACTGCTGCCCTGTTCCTCAAGCGCTTCGTGACGAAGACGCCGAGCTGGGTGCATTTCGATATTTTCGGCTGGGCGCCGAGCGAACGTCCGCATTCGCCCGGCGGTGGCGAGGCACAGGCGATCCGGGCGCTCTATCACTATATCAGGCAGAGCGTGCGGTAGGTCGTTGTTGCGGGCGGGTAGGTGGGCTTCTGAAAATGCGAGCCATACCCCCTCTGTCCCTGTCGCGACATCTCCCCCGTGTGTGGGCAGGGCAATCGCATATGAAGGAGGTCGCTGCCACCCCCTTCTCCCCTCGGGGAGAAGGCGCCGTCAAGCGGATGAGGGGGTGCCTGCCAAGAGCGCTAAAGTCCACGAATTCAAATGAGCAAGCCCCCTCATCCGACCCTTCGGGCCACCTTCTCCCCGAGGGGAGAAGGAGCTTCCGGCACTGACCCGACCCATATGCAGTCGCCCTGCCCCTTGTGGGGGAGATGTCACAGAGTGACCGAGGGGTGCGCTCTCAACGAACTCTGAGATCACGGCTCCGAAGAGTAACCAGCCAAAACTCCCCTTGAAACCGCCATGATCTTGGCCGAGACTGGAACGGTAGCGTAACGAATCCTCGGGGTTGCCCTTGCCGCTTGAACTCACCGCCTCACAGGCTCTCGGCCTCTGGCATGGCGTGACGCTCGCTCAGGTGCGCCGCGAGGATCACGATTTGACGCTGCGGCAGACGGCGATCCTGCTGCAGATCTATCTCGTGCCGCCGCCTCATACCGTGCGCGGTCTGGCCGCAACGCTCGGCGTCACCAAGCCGGTCATCACCCGGGCGCTTGACACCATGGGAGGGATGGGATTGGTCGATCGGGTGCGCGACGACCACGATCGCCGCAATGTCATCATTAAGCGAACGGTCACCGGCGCGCTCTATCTTGAAAAACTCGGCGATCTCATCATCGAGCACGGCCGAAAATTGTAACCTCAGGAATTCACCATGATGCTCGACCGCCGTCTCAATGCTTTCAGACCCGATCTCGCCGAGGCTACACTCAAGGGCAAGGTCGAGGCCGAGCGCTTCGTCGATGGTACTGGCGCACGCGTTGCCGTCCCGGTCATCGCGCTCCGGCCGAAGCCGGATCTCGCCTCGGGCATCGATACCGAGCTCCTGATGGGCGAAGAGGTCACGATATTCGAGCGCCGTGACGGTTGGTGCTGGATCAAGGCTCTGTCTGACGGTTATGTCGGCTATCTTCCGGAAACGGCGATCAAGGAGGGCGCGGCAGCGCCGACCCATATCGTCGTCCCGCAGCGCACTTTCCTCTATCCGGAGCCGGAGTTGCGCAAGCCGCATGCTGCGATCCTCTCCATGGGCAGCCTCGTGCATGTGACCGGTACGGCGGAAGCGCGGGGCAATCATTACGTGGTCCTGGAGGATGGCACTGCCATTTTCGCAAAACATGTCCAGCCGATCGGCTACAACAGGGGCGGCGATTTTGTCGATGTCGCCTTACGCTTCATCGAGACGCCCTATCTCTGGGGCGGCCGCTCGGGCCTCGGTATCGATTGCTCCGGCCTCGTGCAGTTAGCGCTGTCGATGACGGGCCGTGCCGCACCGCGCGATACCGACATGCAGGCCGCCGGCCTCGGCCAGCCGATCGAGCGCGAGGAGCTGAAGCGAGGCGATTTCGTCTTCTGGAAGGGGCATGTCGCGATCATGGAAGATCCGGAAACCATCGTCCATGCCAACGGCCATACCATGACCGTCGCCCGGGAGAATTTTGCCGCCGCCATCGAACGCATCGGCTGGCTCTATGAAAAGCCGACCGGCTATCGCCGCTTCCTCGACTGACTACGCTCCGAAACTCTGTAGCGACAACCCATCCGGCATTTGCCCTGGCGGCGGTCTTACGGCGTACGCGGACGCGCGATCCAGATGCCAGCGACGATGACGATGCCGCCAAGCGCCTGCAGCAGCGTGACGTTTTCGCCGAAGAGGAACCAGGCGAAAAGGGCGGCTGCGATCGATTCCAGGAAAATGACGAGCGAGGAAAATACGGTCGGCAACCGCCCGAGCGCCACCGAAAGCAGGCCTTGTCCGCCGGCATGGCTGATGAGGCCGAGCGCGAGAAGCACGCACCATCCCGAGATCGACTGCGGCAGGATGCGCGGCTCGAAGAAGAAGGCGATCACGAACAGGATCGCCGAGGTTATGACGCTCAATTCGAAAGTGACGCGCGCGGCATTGGTTCCGGGGCGCGCCGCGCCGACCGCCAGGAAATAAAGGCCGAAAAAGGCGCCGGTGATGATGGCGAGCGCATCGCCAACGGCGCGGTCCGGATTGAATGCCAGGCTTTGAACAACGAGTGCCGTGCCGCCCGCAAGGCAGACGAGAAGCCCGAGAAGCGTGGCGCGGCTGACACGCTGTCTCAAAAGAAGCCAGCCGAAGATGACGACCCACAGCGGCGCCATCGTCGCGAAGAAGGTAGCATTGGCGATCGTCGTCCGCATGATGGAGAGATGCCAGAAGAACAGGTCACCCGTGAAGGCGATGCCGGCGAGAATCGTCGGTATCGTAAAGCTGGCGCGGGGTGCATTGGGCTCCGCCGCCTCGCCATATCGCATCCATATCCAAAGGATCGGCAGCGCCAGAAAGACACGCCAGAAGGCGCTGGCGAAAGGCCCGACATCGGCAAGCCGCACGAGGCTCGGCGAGATGCTCATCGCCAGCGCCGCGAGGAGCATCGCAACCACGCCAAGAAGAAAGCCCTTCGTATCTTCGCTTTCTCCGAGGCTCGCGCTACGCATATCGTATTCGGTGTCCGGCTGTGACATTCTCGTGCCTTTACAAAGTCAGATGATGTGTGGCGCAAAGCTAGTACATAAGGGAAGAGTATTTGGCTCCATTTTGACGGCTTTCATGCAATTTTGTTTCCTCATTGCGGTAAGGATCTATTGAAATGCGCAAACCCGCCGATCTCGATGAGTTCGACCTGGCAATTCTCGAGATTCTTCAAAGGGACAGTACGGTTCCGCAACGAGAGATCGGTGAACGGATCAACTTGTCGGCGCCGGCCGTGCAGCGGCGCATCAAGCGCATGCAGGAAAGCGGCGTCATCCAGGCCAATATCGCGGTCGTCGATCCGACAGCCGTGGGCTTGCCGATTACCATCGTCGTCGAGGTCCATATCGCAAACGAACGCTATGACCTCATCAATGCGATCAAGCGCCGCTTCCTCGAAGCTCCGGAAGTCCAGCAATGCTACGGTGTCACCGGCGAGGCCGATTTCGTGCTCATCATCGTCGTCCCGAGCATGTCCGCCTATGAGGAGGTGGCCCGGCGTCTGTTCTACGACAATCCGAATGTCACGAAGTTCAAGTCGCTCGTCACTATGGACCGGGTCAAGGTCGGTCTTTCCCTGCCGTTGTCGCTGGACTAGCTGGCTGTCTCCAAGTTCGGTTCACGCCGGCCGCTTCGGCCAGTTCGTCACGCCGCCGCTCCAGTCCTCGAAGGCCTTCGAGAGGCGAAGCACCAGCATGTCGTCGAAGCGCGGGCCGATGATCTGCATGCCGATCGGCATGCCGGAGCGGGAAAAGCCGCAATTGATCGATGCCGCCGGCTGCTCCGACATGTTCCACGGAACGGTGAAGGCGATGTGCTCGAAAGGCCGGGCCGGATCGTTGGTGGGTGAAGCCCATTCGGCGGGATAGGAGACGATCGGATTGGTCGGCGAAAGCACGGCATCCACTTCTGCGAAGAGCTTGGCGCAGCTCTTGCGCATCTCGTAGGTCTGGTTGAAGC
This sequence comes from Rhizobium sp. 11515TR, assembly GCF_002277895.1. Classification (NCBI taxonomy): domain Bacteria; kingdom Pseudomonadati; phylum Pseudomonadota; class Alphaproteobacteria; order Hyphomicrobiales; family Rhizobiaceae; genus Rhizobium; species Rhizobium sp. 11515TR. The sequence goes on from NZ_CP022998.1 coordinate 914,210, forward strand.
CGCGAACGGCATCGACGCCGCTGATCTCTGCGCCCCCCTTCGCCCAGCTATAGATATAGGGCAGGATGCTGTTGCGGCGTTCCTCGCTCAAGGCTGTCATGTCGCCCCAGAAACGCGCCCGCCAGAAAGCATCGAGGCCATCAAGCATCTGCCTCGTCAGCACCGGCGCGACATCGACGATGATGGCGCCCGCTTCCTCGAAGCGCTTGGCGGCAGCGGTGACCGCATCGCGTATCTCGTCCTCGACAGGCAGGCCGCAGCCAGCATCCAGCATCAGGCCGATCTTCACGCCTCGGAGGTCGATATCGAGATCCATCCAGTCGATCCCGTTCGGCGGTAGGCTGGTGCTGTCGCGCCAGTCGGGCCGCGAGAGCGTCGCCATGGAAAAGGCGGCATCCTCGACCGTGCGGGTCATCGGTCCGGCGCATCGGCCGAGATAATAGGGGTCGATCGGAATGCGGCCATTGCTCGGCTTGAAGCCAAAAATGCCGGTCCAGCCAGCTGGCAGGCGTATCGAGCCGCCGATATCGGTGCCGATATGCAGCGGTCCATAACCGGCGGCGGCGGCGGCGGACGCACCGGCGCTGGAGCCGCCCGGATTCTGGCTGGGGTCCCAGGGATTGCGGCTGAGTTTGTGAAAGCTCGAAAGGCCTGATGAGAGCATGCCGTAATCGGGGCAGGTGGTTTTCGCGAAAATCACCGCACCATCCTCGCGCATGCGGGCGGCGATCGGCGCGTCCTCGGCGGCGGGAATGAGCTCGACGGCCGCCGTGCCGAGCGGCACCGGCTGGCCCTTGGTGGCGATCAGTTCCTTCAGTGTTACCGGAATGCCGTCCAGGGTCCCAAGCGGTGCGCCCTTCGCCCAGCGCTCTGTCGAAGCTGCAGCCTGCTTGCGGGCATCCTCGGGATCATAGACATAGAGAGCCGATATTGTCGGCTCCCATGCCTCGATATGCTTCTCGAGCGCCAGCCAGTATTCGCTGGGAGACAGGCTTTTGTCGGCAAATTGGCGCCGGAGGTCTCGGATGGAAAGATCGGTAGGTTCGGTCATGATCTATACTCTTTATGTCTCAATCAGCGCGTCGTCTCGCGGGGGTCGAGGAGATCGCGCAGCCCGTCGCCGAGCAGGTTGAAGCCAAGCACGGAGAGCGCGATGGCAAGCCCCGGAAGCAGGGCGAGCCACGGCGCAACGTGAAAATAGGTCTGTGCATCGGCCAGCATCCGCCCCCAGGTCGGCGCGGGCGGCGGCACGCTCAAGCCCAGGAAGGCAAGCCCGGCTTCCGTCAGGATCGCAAGGCCGAGCTGGATCGTCGCCTGGACGATGATGCTGCCCATGATGTTCGGCAGGACATGGCGGCGCGTGATGGAAAGCTGCGTATTGCCGATGGCCCGCGCCGCCAGGACGTAGTCCCGGCTCCAGGCCTGCAGCGCCGAGCCGAGCGCGACGCGGGCAAAGACCGGCACCATGAAGACAGCGATCGCGATAATTGCCGTTGAGCGCTCGGTCCCAAGAAATGCACCGAGGATCATCGCCGAAAGGATCGGCGGCAGGGCGAAGATCACGTCACAGACCCGCATGACCAGCGCCTCGAACAGGCCTCGTTGGGCGGCGGCGGAAACGCCGATGATCGTTCCGAGCGTTCCGCCGATCGCGACGGATGACACCGAGATCGACAGCGAATTCCAGCAGCCCGCCATCAGCATGGACAGGACGTCGCGGCCGATCTGGTCGGTGCCGAGAAGCCCGAAGCCGAGGGGCGGCTGCAGCTTGTGGAGGATCTGCATCTTCGCCGGCGGCACTGGCGTCCAGAACTGCGAGAGGAGAGCGACGCAGAAGAGCGCAAGGATGATGACGCCGCCGACGATGAGATTCATTCGCCGCAGCGCCCGAAAACGGCGACGGGAGGGCTGTGTGGCAGATCTAACTTCGATTGATGTCATCGCGCACCTCCCGCTCGCAATCGCGGATCGATGGCGAGATAGGAGAGATCGACCAGAAAATTCACGACGATGACGAGGCCGGCAAAGAACAGCACGACATCCTGCAGAACGATGACGTCGCGCTGGCTGAGCGCCTGATAGGCGAGGCGGCCAAGGCCTGGAAGGGTGAAGACATTTTCGATCAGCACGGCGCCGGCGACGAGAAACGTAAACTGCAGTCCGAGAATAGTCAGCACCGGCACCAGCGCATTCGGCACCACATGTCCCCAGAGCACGCGGCTGCGCGACAGACCCTTGGCGATCGCCGTGCGGGCAAAATCCTCATGCAGCGTATCGAGCACGGCCGAGCGCGTCACTCGTGTCAGCACCGCCGCCTGCGGCAGTGCGAGGGCGGCGGCGGGCAGCACGAGCGACTTCGCGGCGGGCCAGAATCCGTTCTCCCAACCGGGAAAACCGCCCGCCGGCATCCAGCCGAGCGATGTGGCAAATACAAGTACCAGCAACAGGCCGACCCAGAAGCCTGGCACGGCGATGCCCATCTGCGAAAACAGTGTCGCGATGATATCGAAGACGCCGCCGCGCCGTGCCGCTGCCGCAACGCCGAGCGGCACGGCGACAAGAACCGACAACAGGATGGCAAGCAGCGCAAGCGGCAGGGTGACGGCAAGCCGCTCGGCAATCAGGCCTGCGACCGGAACACCATAGGTATAGGACGTGCCAAGATCACCCGTCAGCGCGCCGGCGAGCCATTGTCCGTAGCGAACGATCAGCGGCTGATCGAGCCCCATATCATGCCGGAGCGCGGCAAGGGTTTCCGGCGTCGCCGAGGTGCCGAGCGTGATCGCGGCCGGGTCGCCCGGCAGCAGCGCCATGACGGCAAAGATCAGCAGCGAGACGGCAATCAGCGTCAGCACAAGTCCGAAAATCCGGCGGGTGAGCAGTACGATCATAGCAAGTCCATGGCCGATCATGCCCGGCATCGAAATGGTTGGCTTCGAAAGGGTTCGCGGCGGGCGAAGGGATCCGCCCATCCGCGCCTGCAGGCAAAGAGCTCAATCTTCCCAGGAAACGTTGGTCAGCACGTTGGACGGGATCGGTTCGTTCTCCCAAAGACCCTTCAGCTTCTTGTCCCACACCCCGAGCTTCGGCATGACGAACAGGAAGAGCGACGGCACATCCTCGGCAAGAATGCTCTGCGCCTCGCCATAGAGCTTGTTCTGCTCGGCGGGATCGGCGGTGAGCTGAATTTTCTTCATCAGCTCGTTAAAGGTCGGGTTCTTGTAGTTGAAGTAATAGGGATCGCGCGAGTAGATATCGATATCCATCGGCTCGGCATGGGCGACGATGGTCATATCGTAATTGCGGCCGGTGAAAACGTCCTGCACCCATTTCGCCGGGAATTCCGTCGGCTCGATATTCATCGTCACGCCGATATCGGCAAACATCGCCTGCATCACCTGGGCACTGCGAGGCGCATAGGCCATTTGCGGCGTCTTGATGGTAAAGGTGAAACCATTTGGATAGCCGGCTTCGGCAAGCAATGCCTTGGCCTTGGCGGCGTCATAGGGCAGCGCGCCGGTCAGATCCTTGTAGCCGGGATCGTTCGGCGTGTAGTGGCTGCCGATCGCCGTGCCTAAACCGGACCACGCGCCTTCGATGATCGTCTTGCGGTCCAGCGCCATCATCAGCGCCTGGCGCACGCGCTTGTCGTCGAAAGGCTTGCGGGTGTTGTTCATGCCGGCCACGACCTTCAGCTCGGTATTGCCGATCTTTGTTGTCAGCCTCGGATCGCCTTCGAAGGAACTCATAAGCTCCGGCGCGGCGAATTCCGGAAAGGCATCGAGATCACCGGCCTTCAACGCCGCGGCCTCCGCCTGCGGATCGGAAATGAAGCGGAAGGTTACCTTCTCGAGCTTCACGTTGACCGACTTGTTCCAGTAGTCCGGGTTCTTGACGAGGTCGACATGGTCGCCCTTCGTCCATGAGGAGAATTTGAACGGTCCGGTGCCGATGGGTGTGGTCTTGTCGTTAGCAGAGGACTTCGGCCCGACCATGACCGAGCTCGGCCAGCCAAGCCAATAGAGCAGGCTGCCGGTCGGTGAGGAAAGATGCAGCACCAGCGTTTCCGCATCCGGCGTGTCGATTGAGGCGATGGTCGAGAAGAAACGCTTCTGCGGATTGACGGAATCGGTGCCGCGGGCGCGATCGAGCGTGAACTTGGCGGCAGCCGAGTCGAAGGCCTCGCCGTCGTGGAATTTCACGCCGGTCTGGAGCTTGAAGGTATAGGTGAGACCATCCGGAGAGATTTCCCAGCTCTTGGCGAGCTGCGGCACGATCTTGCCGTTTTGGTCGATGGCAACCAGACCTTCGAAAATGTTCTGCCAGGTGACCTGGCCGATCGCGACAGGCGCGGCGATCGTCGGATCGAGGCCTGTTGGCTCGACGCTCATGCCGAGATTGAGTGTCGTCTTCGCGGCCTCGGCCTGTGTCAGGCCCATCATCAGCAGGCCGGCAGAAACTGCGGCGCCATAGGCAAGCCGGCGCGCGACGTCGCCCAGGCTCGGGCGTGAAAACTTGGTCATGTCGGTTCCCTTGCTCTTGTCCGCATGTCCGGCTTCCCTTCCGGCATGCGGTCTTTTTCAGGATAGTGTCATCTCATTGGCGCACACACAATTCCGAAAATGTGTGCTCGGTGTAGCCGAAACCGCTACACTGGTTTTGTCTTCTACAGTGTTGGGTTCAATCCTGCCTCCCCTTGGCGGAAAGTTGCTGGTGCATGAAGCGCTCGATGAAATCGAGCAGCTTGCCGGCCGCAAACGAGAGCTGGCGATCGGGCGCGACGCAGAGATCAACCGGCGTCCGCACGCCCTTGCCGCCTGCCACGGGCCGTGCGACGAGCTGCCCCGCCTCGATCTCTCTTCGAACGGTCAGCGCCGGCAGCATGGTGATTGCCGCCCCGCGCAGCACCAGCTCCTTCTGCATTTCCAGCGAGCCGGTCTCGAAGACAGGGTCGAGCGTCAATCCCTCCTGCTCGAACAACGCGTCGAAGGCCTGCCTTGCGCCGAAGGAGCGATCGGGAACGGCAAGCGCATGCGCCGCGATTTCGGCGAGCGTGATTTCTTTCGCGTCAGCAAACGGATGAGAGGACGCGGCGATCACGTCATAGACCAGCTCGGACCGTAGGCGCACCTTTGTGCCGGAAAGCGGCGGGGCAAACAGCGTCACCGCAATATCGGCCTCGGCATTGTTGACGGCTTCGATAGCACCGCGAGCACTCGTGATGGTCACTTCGAAACGCAGACGCGGATAGCGCAGGCTGAATTCAGCCAGCGCTGGAGCAAGGATATTGGCGACCGACGCGCCATTGGCATAGATGCTGACCGTCCCGCGCTGCAGGCCCTTCAGGTCTTCGATCAGCTGGTGAACATGATCGAGCTCGCGCAGCGTCCGGCCGGCGCGCTCCGCCAGCAATTCGCCGGCAGCCGTCAATTTGATGCCGCGGGCGCTGCGCTCGACCAGCTGCGTACCGAAGTGATATTCGAGGTTTTCGATCTGGCGGCTGATGGCCGTCGGCGCCACGTTCAGGTTTTCGGCCGCCTGGCGCATCGAATTGGTTTTCACCAGCTCGTCGAAATAGATCAGCGCGCGGATCTGCATGCGCGGGATCTCCCGTTAGACGGAGGGCTTGGCGAAGCGGTCCCGCCACGCCGCTTGCCCACCTTCGACCGGCAGCGCCGTCGCTTCGTAGACGCCGCGGGCGATCGCACGCGCCATCACGATGGCGGCGAGGTGGCAGAGCTCCATGAAACCAGGCATATCCTCCCGGAGGTGCTTGCCGGTAGAGGCGGCAAACACGGTATCGCCGTCGAGCGGCAGATGCGTCGGCAGGAGCGCTCGGGCGAAGCCGTCATGGGCTGAGATGGAGAGGCGATGCGCCTCCGCCTTGGTCAGCTGGGCGTCGGTGACGACAGCGCCGATGGTCGTAGCGGTGATGTTGGTGCCCTTCAGCCGCAGGCGAGAATCGACTACCTGCGGCATGCCAAGACCGCCGAATTCGCCGTTTTCTTCGAAGGGAGCCGCCCAGAAATGCGGGCCGTCGCCGATGGTGGCGGAGCCGAGTGCATTGACGGCGACGATGGCGGCGATCCTGTGTCCCCTGCCGCTGACGGCGCTTGCCGAGCCGAGCCCGCCCTTCACCGTTGCCGTCGTGGCGCCGGTGCCGGCGCCGACGCTTCCAAGCGCAAACGGCCCTTTATTTGCCGCCTTGAAGGCGGCATATCCCATATCGCGATAGGGGGAGTGCAATCCCCAATCCTTGTTGCCGCCGTTGATGAGATCGAAAAGGATCGCCTGCGGCACGATTGGCACCAGTGCGCTACCGACCTTCAGGCCGCGGCCGATCTCCCGCAAGCCAGCCTGCACTCCTCCCGCCGCATCGAGCCCGAAGGCCGAGCCGCCCGAAAGAACAAGGCCGTCCACCGTAGCGACAGTCATAGCCGGGTCCAGCAATGCAGTATCCCGTCCGCCTGGCGCGCCGCCGAGAACGGTGCAGGAGGCGACAGCCGGCTCATCGAAGATGATGGCGGTGACGCCGGAACCGAGCGCAAGATCGGTAGAGTGACCGACAGCGACGCCTTCGACATCGGTCAGGAGGTTAAGGAGGTCAGTCAATGAAAAATCCTTCGCCGTTTACAACGCGAGGTCGTCATGGCGATAGGATCGTAAAGAGGAGGAAAAGACAAGATGGGTTTGGTCGAGTGTCGGCACCCTTTAAGCCTCAGTTGCAGACTCACGTATGAACGCGGGCACCGGACATAAGCCGGTGCAGCAAGCTTAGGGCAAGAAAAAGCCCCCACCTTGACTCTGTCAAAAGGTGGGGGCTGGTGATAGGATTGGGTAAGAGCTTAGGTGATCCGATCCATCAAACATGGATCGGTTTTGCCTGCTGGCGGGAAAGAAGGTCGCGGATTGCCAGCTTCACTTCGTCCGCATTTCTGAAATGCTGTTCGTCCAGATCATGGACATGATATTTTACAGCGATGAACTTGAGCCGATCCTGATCGGGAACGACGATGCCGACGGGAACGCCAGCGTATTCGATGACTTGCTTCTTCATAAATAGACTCCCTCTGCGCACGCACGGCGCAGACATGGCGAATTGACTGTTTGATTCCGGGAAGGAGGACGAACGTCACATTCGACAGCACGGGCGGGAGCGCGCGCCCGAACGGTCATTGCCAAGCACGGGCCGCCCAAGGAACGAAGCAATGACTTTTCTATTCAGCATGTCACTTCCTCTATTGGCGTTGTACTTGTTAGGGCCCCAGTTGCGGAGCCCGCGGTGAGTGTACCATTATCCACTATATTAGTAGATAATAGCAATTGCATCCTCAGAAACATATTCCGAAAGATGTCAAAATGTCGACGATCGGGAAAATAAAATTCCGAACCCGGCGGATTGCGGGGAAGGTTGTCTTAAAACCTTCGTATTGCTACCCGTGTCGGTACGGCTCGCCGATCACCGAGCAACAGATAGGAATTGGCGCGAGATTCGACAATGCCCCGGCGCATTAAAATTCACGCGCCGCTAAAACACCTTAATGGTTAACGGCGTGATGAGAGCGTCAAAATCCATCTTCCAGCACCTTTTCCAGGGCCTTCACGAAGAAATCGGCGCTCTCGGCTGCGAGGCATAGCGGCGGCTTGATCTTCAACACATTCAAGTGATCGCCGGTCGGCTGCATGATGACCCCGAGATCGAGCAGGTGCTCGCAGATCGCCGCGGTTTCTTCGGTCGCCGCCGTCAGGCTTTCGCGGTCGCGCACGAATTCCACGCCGAGATAGAGCCCCGTGCCATGAATGGCGCCGATCAGCGGGAAGCGATCCATGAGAGCGATCAGCCCGGCCTTCAGCCTCTCGCCGATAACGCGGGCATTTTCCTGCAGATTCTCATCCTTGAGAATATCGAGAACGGTAAGACCGATGATGCAGCTGACCGGGCTGCCGCCGGCGGAGGAGAAGAAATAGCCTTCCTTCTCCAGCGATTCGGCGATCTCGCGGCGGGTGATGACGGCGCCGAGCGGATGGCCGTTGCCCATGCCCTTGGCGATGGTGATGATATCGGGCACGACGCCCTGGGTTTCGAAGCCCCAGAAGTGCTCGCCGAGCCGGCCGTAGCCCACCTGCACTTCGTCGGCGATGCAAAGGCCGCCGCGCTGGCGCACGGCATCATAGACCCCGGCAAGATAGCCATGCGGCAGCGCGATGCCGCCGGCATTGCCATAGACCGGCTCGGCAATGAAACCGGCAAGCCCCTCTCCTTTGTCGTCGATAGCCTGCAACTTGGCCGTGACGTCGTTAAGATAGTCGATCCCTGAATCCGGACCACGGAACGGCCCACGATAGGTATTCGGCGAGAGGACGGGGTGCACCCAATCCGGCCGTGTCGTCAGCGCCTGCGGATTGTCGGCAATCGAGGTGGAGACGGCGTCACTCGCAACCGTCCAGCCGTGATAGGCCTCTAGCAGGCAGAGCATGTTTCTCTTGGCCGTGTGCGCCCAGGCAAGGCGGATTGCCAGATCATTGGCTTCCGAGCCACTATTGACGAGGAAGACGCTGTCCAGTCCCTCAGGTGCCAGCGCTGCCAGCCGCTCGGAGAATTCGGTAACGGCGGCATAGTGGAAGCGGGAGTTGGTATTGAGGCGAGACCACTGCTGGGCGATCGCTGCCGTCAGGCGCGGATGGGCGTGGCCAAGCGTCGTGACGTTGTTGACCATATCGAGGTAGCAGCGCCCCTGCGTGTCGAACAGGAATTCGCGCCAGCCGCGCTCGATCTGTGGAGGGAACTCGTAATAGTGCTTCTGCGGCCTGGCGAAGTGGGCATTGCGCAGTGACAGCAGCGCGGAAGCGTCCGGTCGCGGGGCCTCGCAGGTCGGGTTCAAAAGAGCGGCTGGCGAGGGGGAGACGGCCGACCACCCCTCTGCCTGATCCGCCGTCGCAAAAAGCGGCGGCACAAGGCCAGGCACGCGGCAAAGCTGAATGCGCAATCCTCCGATTGCCGAGCCCTCGCTGCCGATCGTCCCTATTGTCGCGCCTTGCTCGATGGCCGCTCCGTCTTCGAGAGCACTTTCGATACCGTCGAGATGCAGGCTGACTTCTTCACCGACCAGCACGAAATGCTGGCCCTGCCGTTGCAGAAGGCCAGGGAAGGGAGCCGCAACCGTCGCGCCAGCCGGCAGGCAGATATCGCAATGCAGGGCGAAATTCTGCGGCGGCGCCATATTGAGCGGAGCGGCAAGGGAGAGGCGGAATTCGCCGTAGCGGGTCGCCGCAGCCCCGGAGGCGATTGCTGTCTGGGCAAGAAGCCGCCAGTCCATATCCGGTTTCTGCCAGTTGCCGTCCGTGAAGTCAGGCCCGGTGGCGGAAAGATCGATGGCGGCAATCTGCGAGGAGTCGATGTCAGGCAGCAACGGCGACCAGCCATCGGTCACGACCGGGGCGACATCAAAACCGATCGTTCGCAGGATCGCCGCTTCCATCACGTCCGGCTGCGCCTCGGTTGCGACATCGAAGATTTCGCGCTCGAAATCGAGATTGCCGCGCACATAGTCGTTGTCGGGGTCGATAGCGAGCTGCTGCTCGGTGCTGGCGGTGAGGATGGCGGCCCGCGCGACGATCAGCGGCCATAGGGCTTTGGCTTCGACTTCCTCCAGCGGATAGATCGCGTGATAGGCCCTGATCGCCGGAAGGATATGGAAGGGGTTGCCGCCTGCATGATGTAGCAGCGACGCACAGGTGACAGCAAGATCGCCCACCAGCCAGCCCTGGATGATGTCGCCGAAGTCGATGACGCCATCGGGCACGAGCTGTCCGCGCGCATCGGGATGGCTGACGACATTGTCGTCGGTGACATCGTGATGCACCGGCTGAACACGCAATTGGCTCGCGAGCGGCTGGATACGCTTGACGGCGGCAACCATCGCCTTGGCGATGCGGTCGCGCGCCTCGTGATCGGTTATGGCCGACAGCAGCTGCACGGCAACCGGTCCTGCTCGTCGAAGGTCCCATTGCAGGCTGCGGTGTAGGCCGGGATGATCGAAATCGGCAAGATCGCGTGCAAGCCTAGCCGAAAGCGCGCCGAGCCCGGCAACGGAAACCTGCGGCAGGTAGTTGCGCCGCGTCAGCGTCTGGCCGGGGAGAAAGCGGAGCAGCCGGATGAGGTAATCCTGCTCGCGGAGAGTAATGGCGAGGATGTCGCGGCCATTCAGTGAGGGTATGACCTCGGGCACGCGCGGCGCATCCGGCTTGGCGTGAAGGTGGCGGATCGCGGCATTCTGCGCCTCGAGCTCGACCGGCTCGTATTCGGCCCGGCAGATCTTCAGCACATAGGCGTTCTCGCCGGCATCGATGCGATAGTTGCGGTCCTGCTGACTGCCGAGTTCGGTCAGTGTTCCGCTCAGACCGTAATGCGTCTGCAGGATCTCGGCCGCCTCATCCGGTGTCACGTCCGGTCTCGGCAGTTGCATACGGTTCACGAGCGTGGCGTCGGCCATGGCATCCCCCCGGATGGTTCATTCGCATCGACACTAAACCATTCCATATTAAAGAAAATTACCCAAAACAGATAGGGTAGTCGAGCGGCGAGGAGGAAGATAGGCCGCAGAATGCAGCCGGCTAGGCATAACAGCCTATTCGACCTCGATGGAATAGCTGCAACCGGCTAGCGTCTTGCCCGGATGAGTATCGACAGTGGAGACGTTCAGCGAGATGCGCGTTTCCAGTACGGTGTCCGAATTTTCCTGCTGGTCCTTGCGCGACAGGATGATCTTCTCGCCGAGAAACTTGTTCGGCTGGTCGACGGAAGCTGTGACGCCAAACTGCTTGGCGAGCGGGTGTGGGTCTGGCTCGTCAAGCACGGCAAGCGGCCCGGTGGAGGCGAAGGCGATTCTGTGCGTCTGCCGCCCGAAGACGGTCACAGGCGACGAAAGCTGGAATTCGCGCAGAAAGGGATTGTCCGACGGCAGCTCGCTGATGCCGAACTGTTTCATGACCGTGGTGCGTTCCGGCCCGGTCAGCCATAGAGCGAAATTGTTGTAGCTCGGCACGTCATAGGTCGTGCATTCGATCAGCTTGGCAAGATCGATCTTGGAAGGATCCTGTTCTGCCGTTTGGGCATGGGATGCCGGCGCAAATAGCAGGAGCGCCGCCAGCAGCAGCGCGTCGTTGCGGTAGAATGACATGTCCTCTCCTCGATCTCCGAGCGATTCGATACCGGTGATATCAAATCGCGTGTTGGAGCGAAAAGGGAAAGAAGCCAGCCGAAATCGTGCGCCTGCGCCTCACCCCATGCGTTCGGAGGCATAGGAGCCCGGGCTTGCTGGGAAGACGACGGTGCGGTTGCCGTTCAAGAAGGTGCGATAGTGGATATGCGCATGGATGGCGCGCGCCAGTACCTGGCTCTCCACATCGCGGCCGATCGAGACATAGTCCTCGGCCGACTGCGCATGGGTGATGCGCGCCGTGTCCTGCTCGATGATCGGGCCCTCGTCGAGATCGGCCGTCACATAATGCGCCGTCGCCCCGATCAGCTTCACGCCGCGCTCATAGGCCTGCTTATAAGGGTTTGCCCCCTTGAAGGACGGCAGGAAGGAATGGTGGATGTTGATGATGCGGCCCGACATTTTTCGGCAGAGCGCATCCGACAGAACCTGCATATAGCGGGCGAGCACCACCAGCTCGGTGCCGGTCTGCTCGACCAGTTCCAGGAGCTGGGCTTCGGCCTGCGGCTTGTTGTCCTTCGTTACCTTGATGTGGTGGAAGGGGATATCGTGATTGACCACCACTTTCTGGTAGTCGAAATGGTTGGAGACGACGCCGACGATGTCGATCGGCAATGCGCCGATCTTCCAGCGGTAGAGCAGGTCGTTCAAGCAATGACCGAAGCGCGAGACCATGAGCAGCACCTTCATGCGCTTCTTGGCATCGTGGATCTCCGCATCCATGGCGAACTTCTCGGCGATCGGCTTGAAACCTTCGACGAGCGCTGCCTGGCCCACCCCTTCCTCGGAGATGAAGGAGACGCGCATGAAGAATTTGCCGGTATCGAGATCGTCGAACTGGCTGGAATCGACAATGTTGCAGCCCTGTCCGGCCAGATAGTTCGAGATCGCCGCAACAATCCCACGCGTCGATTGGCACGTCACTGTCAATACATAGCTCGTCATGTCTTTATCTCTTCTATCCCGAGGATGTCCGCCTGCTTAGATGAAATCGGAGGTCTGGGAAATACCTCCCCCCAGCCATGTTTCGACGGATATTTAGGCAGGATGGCGGGCAAAAAGCCGTTCCCGTTGCGTCTTCGAACGGCGTATCCCCGCCTCAGCCCCCGGTTGCCAGCGAAAGCTTTTGCGGCGGTTTCGCCAGGGTTCCCTCGTTGAATTTCAGGAATCCTACAAGAAGCCAGACCAATCCGGCGGTCTTCATGGAGAAGATGGCCGTGGAGCCGATCATCAGATTGAGGAACAGGAAGAGGGAAAGCGCATGGCCGAGGCGTCGCTGATTGACCGTTTCGCCGCCCGGATAGAGCGAGGCGTAGAGCCAGAACAGGATCAAGCCGAAGATGGTGGCGCCGTAGATGATGTACACGTATCCGCTGTCGAAGAAGATGCCGACCTGATCGAGCTGCAGGCCGATGGTGCTCTGCAGGTCCATGCCGAGGAAGGCTTTGACCGTGCCATTGATGCGCCCGACGAAATTATCGCCCGTCACGCTCGGCTCGAGCGCGTGAATGACGAAGCCGACAACGATGATCCCGGGCATGGTCAGCAGGTCGAGCGTCTTCGGGAGCCAGGGATAGATGAAATAGCCGGCCACGCAGATGAGGCTGAAGATCAGCATTGTGCGTGTGTCGTTCGTCAACAGGATCAGCACGACCGTCGAGAAGAACAACAGCCGTTCCAGCAATCCCAGGCGATTGGAGAAGCTGATCAGATACAGCACCATAACGCCGCAGAAATTGGCGAGCGAGACCTGCTCCAGGAAGATGGAGGACGACCGGTGGTCGATCAGGCCGAAGGAGAACCGGCCCTCGAAGCCGAGCGCGCCGCGAAACAGGCCGATATCGCTATAGGTCGCCGGCGGCACGCCGCGCGTATTCTGAAAATATTCGGCCGGATGAAATAGCGCGACATATTGCTTGACCGACACGATTTCCAGGACAAGCACGGCAAGCACGATGAAGCATGAAATCTTGAAGGCAAGCTTGACGGTGCGCTCGTTAGCAAGCCGCCCCATGATGGAAAAAGCGAAGATGATCATCACGTTGCGGAGATGATCGATGTAGGCCTGCTTGTTGATGGCGATGACGAAAACCGTCAGCACGATGGTCAGCAGCAGATAAAGGAGCGGTGCTATGTCCTCTTCATATATGCCCTTCGTCAGCAGGTAGGTGAAGGCGGCGACCTGTAACAGCACTTCGGACAGCACGACGGAGCTCGGCGTCAGCGGCATGACATTGTGATTGATGAAGGCAAGGATGCAGTTGTAGCAGACCGCAAGCAGCGAAATCGTAAGAATGACGAAATTGATCGGCTGCTTTTCGCCTGAACGTTGCATGAGATATCCGAGGTCGTGGCGTCTTCACTGGCCGCGGCAACATATCAGCCCGATGATTCGCGACAAAGAGCCGCCCCTCCGTTAGCGGTCATTTCGCAGGCTTGACCAGCGCACAGGAGGCCGCCAGTGACACTTTTCGATTAAGCCCCTCAGTAAGAACCTTCATCTGCGGCTTGTCGCGGCCGTTGTGCGGCTGGACGTTGAGCGGCTCCTCCGGCGGCCACCAGTCGCCGGCGGCCCAATAGGTCCAGCCGAGCCACACGTCGCTGTTGGCGTTCATGATGTCGAGAACCTGCTTGAGACCGTCGAGGCAACCATCATTGGCGGCGACACCGAATTCACCGAGGAATCCGCGCTTTCCGTTCTTGCGCAGCCAGTCGGTGACGTCGTTCATGCCCTTCACGGCTTTGTCGGTGCCATCGCAGACCGGGTGCGTGCCCGAGCTGTCCGAATCCAGATATTGGTGAAACTCAAAGGCGTAGAAATCGAGCGGATCCTTGACGCCGAGCATGACCGTGCCATTGGCGCCGCCGCCCAGAACGTCGGCCGACCAGCTATGCGCGCCCGTCCAGTTCGTGCCGGGCACGAGAATGAGATTACGGGCGCCGATGGTTCGGATGCTGCGGATGGCGGTGTTGGCAAGTTCGAGCCAATCGGGAGCCTTGATATCGTGGGGCTCGTTCATCAGTCCGAAGGCGACACCCTTTCGATTGGAGAACTCCACCGCAAGGCGCGCCCAGAAATCGCCGAAAGCAAGATCGGTCGCGGGAGCCTGCTTGAGCTGCGTCTTGTCGTAATAGGCGTAGTTGTGGGGATCGAGAACGACTGTCATTCCATGCTTCTGGATAAGATCGACAGCATCCTTCAGCCGCTGCAGTTCGTCGCCATTGAGGGGCGCTCCGAGCACGGGCTGCAGCCGTTCCCATCTGAAGGGAAGGCGGACCGTATTCATGCCCTTTTCCGCGAAATAGCGCACGGTCTGTTCGGACGGATATGTGTAATTCACATTCGCGACCCCGCCGCGCTCGCCATATTCCGCGCCGGACAGATTGACGCCGCGATAGCATAGTTGCTGCGCCGCGAGGGGGCTCTCCGCCTGCGCCGTGAAAGCGATCATGACCGTGGCGGCCAGCAGGCGTCGCAGAATTTTCGTCATCGATGCGGTCATTGCATGGCCCTGCCTTCCGTGCGGATGTGGCTTTTCATAGGGATGATGGTGTTGAGCAATGATGAAGGGATGGATCATGCGCGCGCCCGCCACGCGATTTCCTGAGAGCGTCCTTAATGTTCCGTTAGCCAAACGTTTCTAAACTTCCGGCACCTGCTGCGTGGAATGCGTCTGCGGAGCATTGAAAGTCTGCCATGAGCTCAATGGAACGAAGCAAGAGATCGGACCGACTTGCGGGTTGGCGCGATACCGAGCCGCCTGACATACGGCGCGACGGTATGCGCCCGCGCAGTCCTGTCTTGCGCCCTCGGGATTTCGTCGCCGCTGCCGAGCCCATAGCCCATTCCGAAGAGCGTGAGGCGCCCATTCCGGATGCCGCCGTTCCGCAAAGCCCGCCGAAGCGATCCAATGTCGAGGAGCCGGTGGTCCCGCGCCCCATTGCCGAACCGGTTGTCACTGCTGGGGTGCCTAGCGTCGAGCAGGTTGCGGTTTTACCGGTATCTGTCGTAACTCCGACGGCATCGATCCCGGCGGCAAAGTTGCCGTTGCTTGATCTTCGATCGGCCATCGCTTCGATCTGGGCGAAGAAGTTTGTGGTTTTTGCCCTGGCAGGCGCCGGCGCCGTTCTGGGCGGAGCGGTCATTCCCCTTATTCCGCAGAAATTCACCGCCGAGACCAGCCTCTATTTCGATCCTCGACCGGTCGGGGGCTCCGATTCCGCCCAGCAGGCGCCGACGCCACCGGAATTGATCACGACGATGATCGACAGCCAGACGCAGATCTTGTCTTCCGGCAAGGTGCTGGGACGCGTCGTCGATGCGCTGAAACTCGATCAGGATCCGAAATTCAATGGCGGCGCCACTGGCGAGGCGGCAAAATATGTGGCCACCGCCGCCTTGGCGAAAGCGGTGCAGATCGCCCGCGAATCCAGCACCTACGTCGTCAATGCGAAGGTGACGACGGGCGATCCTCAAAAATCGGCCGAGATCGCCAACCAGCTTGTGACCTCCTTCATGGAGGAAGAGAGCAAGGCAGCTGCGAGCACCTACAAGAGCAGCAATACGGCGCTCGATTCCCGCTTGGAGGATCTGCGCCAGCAGGTATTGTCAGCCGAAAAGGCCGTCGAAACCTATCGCGCCGACAACGACATGGTGGCCGTTGAGGGCAATCTGATCTCCGACAAACGTCTGACCGCTCTGAACGATCTATTGGTGACAGCCCAGCAGAAGACAATCGAGGCAAGAGCCCGCGCGGACGCCGCCGGCAAGCTCAGCTTTGAAGACGTAGTCTCCAACAACCCGTCCGCAGGCGTGACATCGACGGCTTTGAGCAGCCTGCGGCAGCAATATGCGACGATGGCAGCCAATGTTGGCAGCCTTCAAAGCCAGCTCGGCGCCCGCCATCCACGTCTGCTCGCTGCGAAATCGTCACTGGATAGCCTCGCCGTGGAAATCCGCGCGGAACTGCAGCGGCAGATGACCTCGGCTCGCGCCGATTATGAGCAGGCACAGAAGGCAGAGCAGGATATCGCCAAGGAACTTGCCGTGCAGAAGGCCTCGCAGGTCAATACCTCAGGCAAGCTCGTCGGCCTGAACGAGCTGCAGCGCAAGGCGACCGCGGCCCGCAATCTCTATGAATCGCTGCTGAAACGGTCCGGTCAGGCGAGCGATGCCCAGGACCTTTCGCAGAGCAATATCCGCGTGATCTCGGAAGCGGAACCGCCACTGAAGGCGGATGGGCCGAGCCGCAAGGTGATGATGGTGGCCGGGCTGATCGCCGGCGCAATCTTTGGCGCCGGTCTTGGCATGACGTTTGCCGTTTTCCTTGGCCTGTTTCGGCATCCCGTCATCCGCGGCTATTTCGGCAAGTGACCATCGTCTTACCCTTTCGCATCGGCCGCCTTTTTCAGCATTGAGGATGCAATTGCGCGCCGACTGTTCTAAATGTAAATCGGCGCTGGGGATGATTGGGTCTTGCTAATAGAAGCGCGATACGGTCATTAAGCGTTGTGCGATACTTTGTGAGACAATCTATGCGAGAAAAGCGGTGCGTTGCTCCGATGACTGGCGCCAGGGAAAGCTGATCGATGGTGCCCGCGGATAAACTCGTTTTGCCGTTTCTTGCGTTGCCGCGCTCTACCAAGCGCGCGCTTGCGCTGCTGGTCGATGCCAGCCTGTGCGTGCTGACGGTGTGGTTTGCCTATTGTCTTCGCCTTGACGATTGGGTCATCCTCGAAGGCGTCGAGTGGCTGCCGGCGATCGTCTCCCTTCTACTCGCCATTCCGATCTTCATCGTCCTCGGTCTCTATCGCGCCATCTTCCGCTATGCCGGTCTTTCGGCTTTCGTAACGGTCGTCAAGGCGGTGGCGATCTATGCCCTTGCTTTCATGACGATCTTTACCGCCATCAGCGTGCCGGGCGTGCCGCGCACCGTCGGCATATTGCAGCCCTTGCTGCTGCTGATCGCGATCGGCCTGTCGCGCATGTGGACACGCTACTGGCTCGGCAACGCCTATCAGCGCCTTCTCAATCGCAATCAGCTTGCCAAGGTGCTGGTCTACGGCGCCGGTGCTTCAGGGCGTCAGCTTGCGGGCGCGCTTGCCAACAGCGCGGAGCTGAACGTCGTCGGCTATCTCGACGACGATCGCAACCTGCATGGCAGCATCATGGGCGGGCTGCCGATCTACGATCCGGCCGATCTGCCGGCGCTCGTGCTCTCGGGCGAGATCAAGGGCGTATTGCTCGCCCTGCCGAATGCCACGCGACAGCGGCGCAACGAAATCCTCGAAGACATGCGCAAGGCCCGCGTCACCGTGCGGACCATGCCAGATCTGACGGCGCTTGCGCAGGGCCGCGTCGCGGTTTCGGATCTACGCGAGCTTGATATCGAAGACTTGCTCGGCCGCAACGTGATCGCTCCCGATCGCGGTCTGATCGAGAAGAACATTCGCGGTAAGGTCGTCATGGTCACAGGTGCCGGCGGCTCGATCGGCAGCGAACTCTGCCGCCAGATCCTGAAGAATGGTCCGTCCTCCCTGTTGCTGATCGAGCAGAGCGAGTTCGCGCTCTATGCCATTCACGGCGAGCTGGAAAAGGCGGCCGCTTCCGCCGGCTATGCCGATGTGCGCATCATTCCCTTCCTGGCTTCCGTTCGCGATGGCCAGCGGATCAGGCAGATCATGCAGGCTTGGCAGCCGAAGACCGTCTATCATGCCGCTGCCTACAAGCATGTGCCGCTCGTCGAATACAATCCCGTCGAAGGCATCCGCAACAATGTGCAGGGAACGCGGATAGCGGCCGAAGCCGCGCGTGATCATGGTGTCGAGAATTTCGTCCTCATCAGCACTGACAAGGCCGTGCGTCCAACCAACATCATGGGCGCCAGCAAGCGGTTGGCGGAAATGGTGCTGCAGGCGATGGATGCCGATCGCAAGCCCGGCACCGACAGTACCAATTTCGCCATGGTGCGTTTCGGCAACGTGCTCGGCTCATCCGGTTCGGTCGTGCCGCTTTTTCGCCAGCAGATCCGCGACGGCGGTCCGATCACGCTGACGCATCCCGATATCACCCGCTATTTCATGACCATTCCCGAGGCGTCGCAGCTTGTGATCCAGGCGGGCGCGATGTCGGGCGGCGGCGATGTCTTCCTGCTCGACATGGGCGAACCGGTACGCATTGCCGATCTCGCGCGTCGCATGGTGGAACTCTCCGGCCTGACCGTGCGGGACCAGGACGAGCCGGATGGCGATATCGAGCTTGAAATCACCGGCCTTCGACCGGGCGAGAAGCTTTTTGAGGAACTGTTGATCGGCGACAACCCGCAGCCGACCAGCCATCCTCGCATCATGCAGGCCAAGGAGGATTTCCTGCCCTGGCCGGAGCTGTCGAAGCGGCTCGCCGCACTCGAGGCGGCACTGGATGAGAACGACATTCCCTTGGCGAGAGCCCTGCTGCAAAAGCTCGTTTCCGGCTATGCGCCGAGCAGCGAAGTGGTCGATCTGGTCTATCGCGAGCGCGAGACGGATCTGACGGTCGATCAGCCGAACCTTGATAATGTTGCACAGCTATAGGCGCGTGTCCTGTTACGACACCGGCGCCTCTTAATGCTTTCGGGCTTGGCCTCGCAGCTTTGCCGCAGCTACTGCTTCATCGCGATGGCGTAGTACCAGCGGCGCACTTGATCGCAGGTGCGGAACCAATGTGCCGTCAGCCGCAACAGGGGATGCCGCTTTACCGCGCGGTAATGCACGCGCTTGCCGATTGTGGTGTGGGCGCGGTGCGGGCTGAAATCGACTAGGTTTTCAAAGGTCGTGAATGTCTCGACGCCGGTTGACCAGCCGCGTTCCAAGGCGACGTCGTAGGGAAGAAGCATGGGCTTCAGCGTCGTCAGCAGCTTCTTGGCCGCCTTTCGGTTGACGATATAACAGGCAGCCGATCCCTGCGGACCATGCATGCAGCGGCCGACGACATCGTTTTCGCTGGTTTCGCGGACCGACTTGAAGCCGACGAGGCGATGGTTGACGAGCTTGACGAGACGCGCCCCCTGGACGCTTTCCATCGTCGCGATCGCACGTGGGATGAGCCTCTCGTTGAGCTCGACGTCGTCTTCCATGATGATCGCCATCTTGTCGCCGCTGGCGACGAATTGCTCAAGCGCGATCAGATGGCTGCGGTAGCATCCGTACTCTCCCGGTAGGAGCTTGCGGCCGTTGTGATAGATGAACGAATGCGGATGAAAATCGACGCGGTCAGCCTCTCCGATGAGACGGCCGTCGACGGCAGGAACGCGCGTGATATGCAGATCGTATTCGACGGCCTGGTTGCACAGTCGTTCCCAGCGATCACGCGAGCGATCGAGATTGATGACATAGATGGAAACCTGCTGAGCGGCATCGTCAGCAATCTCCGGGTCAGCAAGGGGCGGGATACGATTAATCTGTTCGAGAATGACTGTTACTCCTTCAAACAGAAATCGCGCCGACAACAACCAAGATCACAGTTTTCATACTATATAACATGCTTATGACTTGTCGCAAATCGCTTGCGCACGCCTGCATTGTATTTGCAGATAAAAGCATTTTTTTTGGTGTAACGTAGCGTGAATGGTCCGTATCGGCGATGCGGAAAGCATCGCTTGCGCGTGATTTTGATCGGGCAACCCGTTGGCGCATGGCCCCAGCCCCATTATATCTGTGATATGCGGCGTGTGGTCGTTGCGCTCGCATTTGTGAAGGAGCGTAGCAGTATATGTGGATCAAGTCGAAAATCGCCATTGCTGCCCTATCCCTTGCGGTCTTGATGCCGGCGGCCGCCTTTGCCGATAACCCGCTCCTGCCCAAGCCATATGTCGCTCCCGTCTATCCTTACAAGAACCTTCCGGGAGTAACCGCGCCGAAAATGGCTGATGACGAGAAGTTTCAATGCCGCACCGCCACCGTGTACGCCGATTATTTTCATGAAGGTCCGTTCTACCGGGGCCTGCCGCGCCTCGGTTACGTTTGCGATCAGAATGGCGTCATTTCCAGCAGCACCAGAAAGCCGAACTACCAATATTGGCAATATAACGGGCCGGATAGATAAGTCCTAGGCATTCTGCCGAATTAAGCGGCAGCGCAATCCAGGCGAGCGTGGCTTCATGTTCGCGCCGGTAGGTTTTGTTGGCGATCTGAAAATAAATTTCATGTTTTTGGTTAAATGCGCGAACGTCGTTGACGAATGCGAAAATTTGCCCCAAGGTTACGAAAATAAATTACGTAATGGGAACATAAAAGCATGCGCGTTGGAATCATTGGGCTGGGATTCCGCCTGGGCTATCTGGGCTATGTCTTCAAGGCGATCGACGAGAGCTTCGAGATTGCAGGATATGTCGATCCGGAACCCGCGGGCTTGCCAGGTTTGCTCGAACGGGGCATCTCAGCCGGAAAAGCCTACGCAACACCCCAGGATCTGATCGCCAACGAAAAGATCGACCTCTTGATGATCGGTTCGCCGAACCACATGCATCTCGATCACATCCGCATCGGCCTTGAGGCCGGCCTCAAGATCTTCTGCGAAAAGCCGATCGTCACGACCATCAAGGACAGCATCGAGCTTGCCCGCCTGATGGCGAAATTCGGTCATGAGCGCCTGAATGTCGGCCTCGTGCTGCGCTATTCGCCGATGTATCGCGATCTCTTGGCCGCCCAGGCCGAGGGGAAACTCGGCCATGTCGTTTCCATTGAGGCTGCCGAGCATATCGAACCCTATCACGGCGCCTTCTTCATGCGCGACTGGCGCCGCTACGAACATTATTCCGGCAGTTTCATGTTGGAAAAATGCTGCCACGACCTCGATCTCTATAATGGCGTGGTTGGCGCGCGGCCGGAGCGGGTCGCAAGCTTTGGCGGCCGCAAGAGCTTCATTCCGGAAAACGATCCGGCAAGGGAAGGCATCAACGATCTCGAGCTCTTCCATCGCAAGCCGAGCGGTTGGATGGGATCAGACAAGGTCTTCGACAGCGACGGCGATATCATCGATTACCAGGTGGCGATCATCGAATATGCCAATGGCGTCGGCATGAACTTCCACACCAATCTCAACGTGCCGGACCAGTTCCGCCGTTTCGCCATCATGGGCTCGCGCGGTATGGCCGAGGGCGATTTCATCCGCGGCTATTTCAATGTCCATGAGATGCTGACCGGCAAGAAGGTGATCGAGAAGACCTACGCCGCCACCACGCTTTCGCAGCACTATGGCGCCGACGAACAGATGGCCGCCGACATCATCGCGCACGTCAAGACGGGCCTGCACCTGCCGGTGTCGACCCAGAATGCGCTGGAAGCCGGCATTCTCGCGCTCTCGATGGACGAGGCCCGCATGAAGAAGACTGTCGTCGATCTCCGGCCGATCTGGGACGAGTTCGACGAAGCGCTTCATTCAAGAGCCGCCTAGGGAGGGGCGCAGGATGGGTGTTCAACGCGGCACGGTCATCTTCGCCTGGCTCCTTCTTTTTCCGGCTCTCCTTTACGTCACCGTCATCGTCGCCTATCCGCTGGTCGACACCATAATCCTGTCTTTCACCGATGCGTCGTTGAAGAAGGTGACGAATTGGGTCGGTTTCGAGAACTACGCGAAAATCTTCAACGACACTTTCGCAGGCGTCATCGTCCGCACCTTCATCTGGACCTTCTTCTCCGTGTCGATCAAGATGATCATCGGCACTCTGGGGGCCGCACTCTTGAACTCGGCCGTTCCGGGCCGCGCGCTTTTCCGCGTCTTGACCATGCCGCCCTGGATCGTGCCGATGGCGATCGGCATCTTCATGTGGGGCTGGATGTATAATGGCCAGTTCGGCATGATATCGGGCCTGCTGCAGCGCTTCGGCATCGTCGATGGTCCCGTCGCGTTCCTCGCCTATGGAAGCTCGGCCTTCTGGGCGACGATCGTCACTGACGTCTGGATCGGCGTGCCGATGGTCACTCTTTACATGCTAGCGGCCATGCAGGCGATCCCGCACGATCTTTATGAGGCGGCGTGGACGGATGGCGCCGGCCGCTTCTATCGCTTCCGCCGCATCACTCTGCCGCTGCTGGTGCCATCCTTGGTCACCATGTCGATGCTCTCGCTGATCTCGACCTTCAATTCCTTCGACATCATCTGGATTTTAACCCGGGGCGGTCCGAACGGCGAAACGACGACGATGATCATCGACACCTACCGAACGGCGATCGGGTCTTACAAATACGGCGAGGGTGCTGCGCGTGCGGTGCTGATCTGCATCTTCCTGTCGCTCTTCTGCCTTGCCTATTTCCGCCTGACGAGCCGCTTTTCAACGGGAGCCAAGCAGCGATGAGCCACCCTTCGATGATCCATCGCTACAAATGGTATGAGTTGATCGGCATCTATGCCGGAATCCTGCTGTTTCTGGCTTTCGTGCTGGCGCCCTTCATCGAAGGGTTCCTGGTTTCGCTGAAGCCGCTTAGCCAGCTCTTTTCTTCGCCTTACCGGTTCATTCCCGAGAACGGTTCGTTCGCGGCCTATCGGACAATGTGGACGAGCGTGCCTGGCTTTGGCTGGTATATCTTCAACTCGTTTCTGGTTTCCGGTACGATCACCATCATAGTGCTGATCCTCGTCGTGCCGGCCGCCTACGCCTTCGCACGTTTCGAATTCAAGGGTTCCGGCCTGCTGCTCGGCGCGTTCCTCGCGGTCAAGATGTTTTCCGGCGCCGTGCTGCTCATCCCGCTGTTCCGGCTCATGCGTTCCTTCGGTGTGCTGAACACCTATTTCGCCATGATCGTGCCGGGAGTGGCTTTCATCATTCCAACGGGGATCTGGCTGCTGCACACCTATATCCGCCGCATCCCGCGCGAGCTGGATGAGGCGGCCTATGTGGATGGTGCGAGCCAGTTCTATACGCTGCGCCGTGTCATCCTGCCGATCGCCATGCCCGGCATCGTCGTCGTTGCGATTTCCTCGTTCATCGAGGCTTACGCGCAGCAGTTCATCTATGCTCTTACTTTCAATTCGAAGACGGAATACATGCCGCTGCCGGTTGGGCTTTTTGCCTATTTCGGCCGGCAGGAGGTCGTCTGGAACGAACTCATGGCCGCAAGTTTCGTCGGCATCGCGCCGGCTCTGGTCGTGATCTTCTTCCTGCAACGGTATCTCGTCAGCGGTCTGACCGCCGGCGCGGTGAAGCAATAAAATCAATCAACCACCAGAGAGAACGGGAGCTTAAACGTGACATTCCATTTCAAGACAGGGCTTCTCGCCCTTGCTTTGCTCGGCTCCACCGCGCTTGGCGCCGTGAACGCCCAGGCCGCCGACAAGGAGATCAGCTGGATCTATTGCGGTGACAGCATCGATCCGATCCATGTGAAATATATCAAGCAGTGGGAAGACAAGAATCCGGGCTGGTCTGTCAAGCCAGAGCTTGTCGGTTGGGAATTGTGCCAGGACAAGGCGACGACGCTTGCCGCAGCCGGCACGCCAGTCGCCATGGCCTATGTCGGCTCGCGGACGCTGAAGCAGTTCGCTGACAACGATCTGATCGTTCCGATCCCGATGACGGACGACGAGAAGAAGGCCTATTATCCGGGGATCGTGAATACGGTCACCATCGATGGACAGCAGTGGGGTACGCCGATCGCTTTCTCGACCAAGGCGCTTTACTGGAATAAAGACCTCTTCAAGAAGGCCGGTCTTGATCCGGAAAAGCCGCCGACCACCTGGGCCGAGGAAATCGCCGACGCCAAGGTGATCAAGGAAAAGACCGGCATTCCCGGATACGGCCTCTCGGCCAAAACCTTCGACAACACCATGCATCAGTTCCTGCATTGGGTTTACACCAACAACGGCAAGGTTATTGACGGCGACAAGATCACCCTTGACAGCCCCGAAGTTCTGGCAGCTCTCCAGGCCTACAAGGACATCACGCCTTACTCGGTCGAAGGACCGACGGCTTACGAGCAGAACGAAATGCGCGCCATCTTCCTCGATGGCAAGGTCGGCATGATCCAGGCCGGCTCCGGTGCCGCCGCTCGCTTGAAGGAAACGAAGATCAACTGGGGCGTGGCACCGCTGCCGCTCGGTCCTTCGGCCAAGGGTCAGGGCACGCTGCTCATCACCGACAGCCTTGCCGTCTTTAAGGGTAGCGGCGTCGAGGACAAGGCGATCGAATTCGCCAAGTTCATCACGTCTCCCGGCCCGCAGGGCGAATACGAACTCCAGGGCGGCGCCGGCCTCACGCCGCTGCGCCCGTCTCCGATGGTTGACGAGTTTGTCAAGAAGGATGCTTCCTGGAAGCCGTTTATCGACGGTATCGCCTATGGTGGTCCCGAGCCGCTCTTCAAGGACTACAAGGGCTTCCAGAACGTCATGATCTCCATGGTCCAGTCGGTCGTCACCGGTCAGGCTCAGCCGGCGGATGCGCTGAAGAAGGCCGCTGCCGATCTCGAGCAGTACAAGTAAGCCTGCAAGTCACCGGGCCGCGCGCAATGTGCGCGGCCTTTGGAGCCCTGCCCGCCCCATGGCGGCGCCGCGCGGAGACAGAGTTTGGGAAAGCTGCACCTTCATCAGGTCAAGAAATTCTATGGTCATTTCGAGGTCATCAAGGGCGTCGAGCTCGACGTCAATGACGGTGAGTTCATCGTCTTCGTCGGCCCGTCCGGTTGCGGCAAGTCGACCTTGCTGCGCATGATTGCCGGCCTCGACGATGTGACCAGCGGCGACATCAAGATCGATGGCGCCCGCGTCAACGATCTGCCGCCCGTCAAGCGCGGCATTGCCATGGTCTTCCAGTCCTATGCGCTTTATCCGCATATGTCGGTGTTCGAGAACATTGCTTTTCCGCTGCGGGTCGAAAAGATGCCGGAAGAGAAGCTGAAGACCAAGGTCGAGCATGCTGCGCGCATCCTGCACCTCGATAAACGTCTGCAGGAAAAGCCGGGTCAGTTGTCCGGCGGTCAGCGCCAGCGTGTCGCCATCGGCCGCGCCATCGTGCGCGAGCCGAAGATCTTCCTCTTTGACGAGCCGCTGTCGAACCTAGACGCCGCACTGCGCGCCGATATGCGTATCGAACTCGCCAAGCTGCATCGTCAGCTGCAGGCGACGATGATCTATGTGACACATGATCAGGTCGAGGCCATGACCATGGCCGACCGCATCGTTGTGCTGAACGCCGGCGAGATATCGCAGGTCGGCGCGCCGCTGGAGCTTTATCACAGGCCGGCAAATACTTTCGTTGCCCGCTTCATCGGCAATCCCAAGATGAACTTCCTGCCCGTCACCTGTACCAATGTCAGCGATGCCGGTGTGGAAGTGGACTACAAGGGCCAGAAGGCCGTGCTGCCCGTCACGCCGCGTCCAGGCTTTGCAGGGAAGGCATTGACGCTCGGCATCCGGCCGGAGCACGTCCAGCTTGGCGATGGTGATCTGACCCTCACGATCGTACCGACGGTCGTGGAGCGTCTTGGCGCGCAAACCGTTGCCTATGCCACGGCTGATGGCATCGACGAGAATTTCTGTGCGACGCTGCCCGGCAGTGCCCCCATCCGTATGGACGCACCCCTGAAGACTGGTATCCGCCTCGGCGATTGCCATCTCTTCGATGAAAACGGCCAGGCTTTCGAGCGGCGGGTGGAACTGACCGAAATCGACATGGACTTGCTGAACCAAGCTGCCTCCTGACGAGAGGTGGTTGCTGGTCATCCTCGCCCTTCGACAAGCTCAGGGTGAGGATGGAGCAAATCTGGTCCTCGATACGGCTTATCGTTCTTTGGCTACAGCGCAGCGAGTCAGCCCTCTTGGTGAGGAGGCCCAAAGGGCCGTCTCGAACCACGAGGGCGGGTGAGGGATCGCCCTACCAGACCAGACCGCGAGCTTCCACGTCTTCGACGCGGGTCACGAGGCCATCGCGGTGGAACACCATCTGGTCGAAGAGATTGGAAACGACGCAGGTGTGGTTCGGGATGATGCGGATCTTGTCGCCGATCTCAGGACGAGGGCCGGTGCAGTTCGACAGATCGATGACGCCATGCTCTTCCGATAGCCCCTTGATGACGGCGTCCGGGTAGCCGACCACCTGGCCGTAGTCGGCAAAACCGAGAAGGTCTGAGGTCAGTGCCTTCGAGCCGGCGTCGATGACGGCGCGGTCTTCGGTCGGCCTGGAGACGACGGTGGCGAGGATGTGCATGGCGCAATCCTCTTCCCGGCAATGGCCTGCACGCACCATCGAGCGGTCATTATAGATATAGGTGCCGGCACGATGTTCCGTCGCAGCAGTTACCAGATGCGCCTCGAAAAGGCTCGGCGTGCCGCCGTTGCTGACGATCGGGCATTCGATACCGTCCGCTTTCAGGAGCCCTACGGCTTCCGACAGGAATTCCTGTGTCGCGGCAGCACTATCCGGCTTCGGATAGGTCATTAGGCCGCCAAAAACGAGACCTGGCTTGCCGGCGATATGCTTGCCGAGCTTTGCCGCCTCCGCAGGCGATTGCACGCCGCAGCGCGCCCCGCCGGTATCGCATTCCACCAGCACTGTCAGTGGCTTGCGCGCCGCGAGGTAATTGGAAAGTCCGTCAACCGTCACCGCGCTATCGGCCACGACCTTGAGGCCCGAAATCCGGTCGTTCAGAGCGGCGAGGCGCGAGAGCTTTTCAACCCCAAGAATGTTGAAGGTGATCAGAATATCCTCGAAGCCCGCATCTGCGAAGACTTCCGCCTCGGTGATCTTCTGGCAGTTGATGCCCTTGGCGCCGGCGGCGACCTGTGCGCGTGCGATGGCCGGAATCTTGTGCGTTTTGATGTGCGGGCGAAAATTCAGACCATGCTCGTCCATGTAGGACTGCACGCGGGCGATGTTCGCAACCAGCCGGTCTTCGTCGATGACCGGGCGCGGCGTGGAGAGGCTCTCGATGCCGTCGCCGGGCTTGGGGCTGATTTCCGAAGCGATATCATGTGCCATGTCAGGCATCTTTCCGTTCTTCTGCAAAGGGGTCCGCCACCATCGGCCAGAGATCCTTCCGCGCGCGGCGATAAGGCGTGCGTGCGGGATTGTTGGGATAAGGCGTTCCCGCAGAGCAGTAAAGGATCTGCGATGCGATCTTTGAAAAGGACGCATAGAAATGATTGGTCGATTTGATGACCAGGATTTTCTTCGTTGTCGGGTCGATGCCCATGACGGAAAACAGGCTCGGATCGAAGCTCTGCGCGCGCGTCGAATTCAGGATGATGTCGATGCCATCGAGCTGAATATGCGCAGCATCGCCAAAGGGCGCGAAGCTCTCGCCGAAGCGCATCTCGGCATTGGGGACAAGGCGGATGATCTTGACGAGGCCGTCGACCGGATTGCCCGTACCCGGCGCCGATTTCGCGCCGAAGCGCAAAGGAATTTCGGCACCTTCGCCGGCCGCCATGCAGATCTGCACCGCCATCGGGTCCCAGATCGTGCCGATCGCCGTGTCGGTAGCGCCGCGATCGAGCAATTCCCGCAGGATGACCGTTGCGTCGCCTGCCGTGCCGCCGCCCGGATTATCCCAGAGATCGGCTATGACGACCGGACCCGAAGCGGCGGCCATCGCCTCGCTTACCGCCTGCTTCTCGTCGATCTGCGGCATGATGAAGGTGCCGCGCTTGGAGAAGAGGTCCAGGCCGAGATCGCGGGCGATTGCGGAACCTTTATCCGGCTTATTATCTGTGACGACGAGCAGCTTCGTACCCATCTCCGGCACGTCGCCGGCCATGAAACCATGAATGACCGAAATCGAAAGAATATCGGCGTCACTCTTTTCCATCGCCATGATCTTGTCGACGAAGGAACGCATCGGCTCGCGCGACGTCGGAAAGACGTCGATCATGCGGCAGTCGAAGACGGACATGACCGGCTTGACCCTGCCTTCCAGCGTATCGATGGCGATGCGCCAGAGGTCCTCGGCGCGATCGACGAAGTCCGTATGCGGGAATTCCTTGAAATAGACGAAGAAATTTGCGGCTGCGCGGCGCTTCGCCGTCAGATGGCTATGCGGATCGAGCTCGGCGCAGACCAGGATATCCTGCCCGACGATCTCGCGCACGCGTGACAGGAAATCACCTTCCGTATCCTCGTAACCATCCGCAACCATGGCGCCGTGCAGTCCGAGAACGACGGCATCGACAGGCATGGCCGCGCGCAGCTGCTCGAGAATTTCGTCGCGCAGTTCCTCATAGGTCCGGCGATTGACAAGCCCGGCCGGATCGGCCCAGGTGGCGGTACCCTCGATCACCTCCCAGCCCTTTTCCACCGCGATACGGCGTCCTACGGTGATCGGCGCGGAGCACAGCGTCGGCGTTTCCGGATGCGTGCCCGGCGGCGCATAAAGAGAGGCTTCGAAGGCGCGCCGATCGACGCAGATGGGGGAGAAGGTATTCGTCTCGGTCGCAAGGGCCGCCGTGAAAATGCGCAACGCTTTCGCCTCTATTCCATGGGATTCGGCAGATAGCCGGTGAAGCCGCAGATCTTCCAGCGTCCTTCATGCAGGCGGCAGTAATAAAGTGTCTGCCACTTCATCACGTCGATGCCGCCATCCGATTTCTTCAGGCTGCCGTCGAACTTCTTGCGCACCAGCGCCATATCGCCTTCTATCTCGATGTCTTCGAGGGTCGTTGTCGTGAAGATGGCCGTGCGCGGATCTTCGGCAAAGGATTGTGTGGCGAAGTCGCGTGCCTGGCGCAGCCACTCGTCGCGATAGGCGGACAGCGTCGGGAAGGCGAGGCGCCATTTGTCCGGGCTGACCGCGCGCTTGCCATCAATGCCGATAAAGCCCTCTTCGACGAAATCGCCCGCGACGATCGACCAGTCGGCGGCAAGAAAAGCATCGATATCGCGCGGGACGAGCATCTCCCAGATCGAATGCCTGGCGGTATCGCTGGCAGGGAAGGCATTCTTGAAAGGATCACGCATGGCATCCGCCGTCATTTAAATTCTTTTCATAATTTGCGATTTTCACTGGTCAAATTCCGCTTTCTATGGTCATTTGTCAACGTATCAAGAAAATAATTTGCAGGAACCGCATGGTGACCATCGCATGTCACGGTTCCGGCGAAATGGGAACGAATGACAAGCCGCATCTGCGCACACGTCTGTCCACAGGCACCGGCGGGATCGGGCAGATTGAGATGGATCGCGTCGCTGACTACGTGTCAAACGTGGGTGAACCAGCGATAAGGGGGGCTGATGGATATCTTCACGACCATGCAGGAAGAGAGAGGCCGGCTTTCGCAATCTGAAATCCGTATCGCCGACATCGTCCTCAATGATTTCGAATTCGCCGTCAATGCTTCCATCATCGAGCTTGCGGGCAAGGCGGATGTCTCGCCGCCGACGGTGACGCGCTTCTGCCGACGTCTGGGCTGCGAAAGCTTTTCTGATTTCAAGGTGCAGCTTGCGCGGACAGCCTATGTCGGCGTGCGCTATCTGAAGCCCGAGCCGAAGAGCATCGCACCGGCCGACGTTGCCCAGGATATTATTACCAAGGCGCAGAACGCGCTCTTCCTGCTGCATCGCGGGCTGGATGTTGCCGCCATCGAGCGGGCGGCGAACCGGCTCGCCAGCGCAGAGATGATCTATGCCTTCGGCTCCGGCGGCAATTCCTCGATGATCGCAACCGAGCTGCAGAACCGTCTGTTCCGTCTCGGTCTCCGCATTACCGCAAGTTCCGACCACAGCATGCAGCTGATGATGGCTGCGGCCGCCAAGTCGACGGATGTGCTGATCGGCTCGTCCTTCTCCGGACGCAATGCCGAGCTGGTGCGCGCCTTTGCGCTGGCACGCGAAGCCAAGGTGCCGACCATCGCCCTGACGCAGAGTGAAAGCCCGGTGGCCCGCGCCGCCGAGATTACGGTGCCCGTCGACCTGCCGGAAGGGGACAATATCTATCGGCCGACATCGACGCGCATCGCCTATCTGGCCGTGGTGGACATTCTCGCTAGCCTGGTCGCCTACCGCATTCAGCCGCAGGCAACGGTGACGCTGCGCCGTATCAAGCAGCAGCTCGTCACCCATCGGGATGGCGACGACCGCCAGCTTCTTGGAGACTAGAGCAGTTTCGCGAAAGTCGGCGACGCTTATCGCGTTGGGCTCCGCCGAAAACGACAACACAGGGTGGCGGATCAAGCCGCTTGGGGAATCGATCGAAGGAATATGATATGAGCAAATCCGTTGCCATCGTCACAGGGGCTGCCGGCGATATCGGCCGTGCCATCGCAAAACGCCTGGCCGATGACCATGACATCATCCTGCTCGTCGATATCGACGAGGCGGCCATGCAGAAGGCTGCCGGAGAACTCGGCCCGGCGGAGCGGTTCGTCATGTTCAAGGCGGATATCACCAGCGATGCCGACGTTGCCGCCATGGCGAAGGCCGCGTCGAAACTCGGCGGGGTGAAGACGCTCGTCAACAATGCCGGCGCCGCACGCGCCGTCAGCCTTCATGATACCACGCCGGCCATCTGGCGTGCCGACAATGCCCTTAATCTTGAAGCGGCTTTTCTCTGCTTCCGCGCCGTCGAGGACATGCTGAAGGCATCGAAGGGGTCGGTCATCAATATCGCCTCCGTCAACGGCATGGCCGTCTTTGGGCATCCTGCCTACAGCGCCGCCAAGGCGGGGCTTCTGCATTTCACCCGGCTGGTCGCGGTCGAATACGGCAAGTTCGGCATCCGCTCGAATGCGGTCGCGCCCGGCACGGTGCGCACGCAAGCCTGGGAAGTCCGCGCCGCTGCCAATCCGAATGTCTTCGAGGAGGCGAAGCGCTGGTATGCACTGCGTCGCGTCGTCGATCCGGCCGATGTCGCCAATGCCGTCTCTTTCCTCGCAAGTCCGCTTTCTTCCGCGATAACAGGCGTCTGTCTGCCCGTCGATTGCGGCTTGACGGCGGGGCAGGCGGAGCTCGCCCATACCTTCTCGCAGTCCGAACACTACTGACGGGGTACGCCGAAGGGGAATGGAACCCAGCCGTCCCCTATCATCCCCAAAACACCTGGTCTCGCGAGCGCGGGAGCATGGTCGGCTGACATGGACACGCTTTGGAGGGCCGGCTAGACCTTTATTCATGCTTCAGGCTGCCGAGATAGATTTTCGGCGGCTTTTCTTGCTGACCGTTATCGAGGCAAAGGTGGCAGGATTGCATGGTTGTGGCGCTGGAGCGTGCTAGCCGGCGCGCAACGTCGCCATGTCGGTCGGGAAGAAACCCGCCCATGCCATCACGGTCACCACGGTAATAACGAGCAGATACCACATGGCGACGTAATCACCGACGAGCCGCCGGTTCAACGCGGCAAAGAGAAGAGCGACACTGAAGGCGAGCCAGAGCAGGTTGCAGACGTGGTCCATTTATTGTTCCCCTTATTCGTCTTTTCCTCCCTTCGGCAAAAGCTAACGAGATAACGGTGCGCGAGGTAGCGCCATAACGGGATGGAGGTTTGCACACAGCGGGAAGCGCGGATCTCGGCCTCTGCCTGATCGGGGTATTTGACTGGTTGCCCATGGCGGTTTCCATACAGAGCGTCTCGCATCCGGTCACATCCGATGAGACGCCGCAAGAAAATCTTAACGCCCTGCGCAGAGCTCAGGAACATCTCGACGCTGCTCCCCGTTATGGGCTTGTAGCGTAAAGGTGAGGAGGGCTGCCATGGAATATGGTGATTGGAACAATCCCGTTATAGTCGATCTCGATGGCATCGGCCATTTCGCGATCATCACCAACGCGCTGGACGCGGCAAACTGCATGAGCGAGGAGTGGCCGGTCAATGGCGGCCCGGCAATGGATGAGGCCGTGCTGGTCTGCCTCGATGCCGTTCTTGGCAAGGTTTCCGCCGAGCGGTCGCGAAAGGCTTTTCTGGAGGCGGCGCGTGAGGCCGGACTTACCGTCAGGCCGGATTCGGGGAGCCTTCACTAATCGATGTAAGGCAGGGCGACGGCCTCCCTCGGCCAGAGGAGCTCAGATTGCCCAGAAGATCAGGCTGAGGATTATGATGACGGCGAGGATGAACCCCACCATCCTCCCGAGCCCTTCGTTGACATTGCCGTTGCCGACAATCAGATCGTACCAGTCGCTCTTGTGGTTCATCAAACGTCCCTCAGGGTTTGTCCCATTAGGTCGATCTCTTCTTCGGCAGTCAATGATTTAAAGGGCGATTATTCAGGGATATCGAAAGGCCGGCTTTCATCCGGACAGCCGATTTCAAGACAAGTTCTTATGAACTCCCGGCGAACCGGAAGCGGCATCCTACGAGCTCGCTAAATCTTGAAATCTTTGAGAAATCCACGTTTCTCAAGAAAGGAAATGGTGCCCAGAAGAGGACTCGAACCTCCACGCCTCGCGGCACAGGTACCTGAAACCTGCGCGTCTACCAATTCCGCCATCTGGGCGACGGACACGCATGTAAGGGGGTGGCCGTCCGGTGTCAACAGGGTTTTTGAAGTTTTCGTGGCAATCGTGAAAAAAGCAGTTGGAGCCCGGGTCAAACCCGGGCTGCCGCCCATGCGCTGATCAGGCCAAGTCCCTGTTCCAGCAGGGCCTTTGCCTCGCTTTCGCTCGATGCTTCCACGTAGCAGCGCATTTCCGGCGCATTGCCGGAAGGACGGAAATGGATGATTCGGTTATCCACAAGTGTCACCCGCAGGCCGTCGATATCGCTCTTGGAAGCGACGGTGGCGACCGGCTTCAGGAAATCCGAAAGATTGGCGTCGGAGGCGCGCAGATAGGCCATCAGCGCGGCGCTGGTTTCCACGGGAAAATTCTCCAGACGGTCGGCGGCGGCGAAGGGCAGGCGGTAGCTGCCGGCAACGGCCGAAAGCGGTTTGCGTGCTTTGGCGGCGGCGTAGAGCGTCGCGAGAATCGGCAGGAAGCTGTCGCGCGTCGGCAGCGGCTCGAAAGGTTTTCCATCGACGGTGAAGCGGCTTGATGTCAGCGTGCCGCCATTGGCCTCGAAGCCAATGACATTGGCCTTGCCGGCCGCGATGGCCTCGTCCATGCCGGCGATCACGTAGGGAGAGCCGACGCGGGTGCGGGTGACGGCATAGGAACCGGCGGCCTCGATGCCGGAATTGGAGGTGACCGGCGTCACCACAACATCGGCGCCGAGGAAATTTGCCGCGATGAGGCCAAGCAGATCGCCGCGCAGGGGCTCGCCGGTTTCGTCCGCAACCAGCGGCCGGTCACCGTCGCCATCGGCTGAGACGATGGCATTCAGGCCATGTTCCGACGCCCAGGCTTTCATGAGGCGGATGGTTTCGGCCGAGACCGCTTCCGTATCGACCGGAATGAAGCTCTCGGAGCGGCCGAGTGGCACGACGCGGGCGCCGTAATGAGTCAGTACCTGACCGAAGAGATCGCGTGCCACCGTGCTGTGCTGATAGACGCCGATGGTGAGGCCGGCGAGGCTGCCTGATGGCAGCAGGCCCTTGTTGCGCTCCAGGAACAGCGCCTCCATCTCGGCCGTGCGGTTTTCCGTCTCGGCAGGGGTTTCGTCGAGCACAGAATCGCCGATCGCAAGCGCCTCCTCGCTGATCGCCACTTCGTCGCGCTTGTCGATTTCGCCGTCAGGGCGATAGAATTTGATGCCGTTGCGGTCGGCGGGGATATGCGAGCCGGTGATCATCAGCGAGGCCGCCTTCAGCTGCAGGCCGTAAAGCGCCAGCGCCGGCGTCGGCAATGTGCCGCAGTCGATCGGCGTCAGGCCGGCCCGCTTCAGCGCGCCGATGCAGGTGGCGGAGATCGCCGGGCTCGATTCGCGGAAATCCCGGCCGACGAGGATGAGGTCGCCCGGCTTGGCATGGCCGTTTTTCAGCAGATGGCGGGCAAAAGCTGTCGCGTAGAGCGCCGATGCCCGTCCGGTGAGGTCTGCGGATAGGCCGCGAAGGCCGCTGGTGCCGAATTTCAAGCTGCTCACAGGCAATCTCCCTTGCAATGGTCGGGCTGTTATGGCGCAAGCGGTGGCGGCGATCAACTCATCGTGGATCGATAGGTTCCGGTTGCGGCAGCACTGGTTTTGCCATCGTCATGACCCCAACTAAGATAAGAGATGCGGCGGCCTGCCATAGGTTCGCAGCGTCCGGAACAGGAGGTGGCATGAAGATGCCGCGCCCGTTGAGAGAACGGATCATTGAGATGCAGGTGATGATGGAGGGACAGTCACACTTCCAGCCTTTCGGCGTACCTTATTGGGGTCGGCAAGATCTCAACAAGGGAGTTGGAAGCATGACTGCCTCTTATGAATATCATATCGGGGTCGACTACCACAAATCCTACAGCCATCTGGTGGTGCAGGATTCGGCTGGCAAGACGCTGCGCTCTGGCCGGGTGAAGAACGATCGTCAGTCGCTGGGTGGCTTTCTGGAACGCTACCGCGAGAACTCGCATGCGGTTGTCGAGGCGACGCGCAACTGGATGGTGATCTACGACTGGCTCGACGACATTTGTGATGATGTCGTTCTCGCCCATCCGCTGAAGGTGAAGGCGATCGCCGACGCCAAGATCAAGACGGACAAGATCGACGCGACGGTGCTGGCGCATCTGCTTCGAGCCGATCTGGTTCCGGAGGCCTGGGCTCCGAGCGACAAGGCCCGAGAGCTGCGTGTCGCCCTGCGCGAGCGGATGTTTTACGTGCGGCTGCGCACGATGGTGAAGAACCGCATCGTCACGGTGTTCGATCGCTATCCGGAGCAGACGGCGCAGCTGAAGAAGCTCGGCGACCTGTTCGGCAAGGCTGGCCGCGTCCAGCTGGCTCAGGTGAAGGTCTCGGAGATCGACCGCATCCAGATCGACCGTGGTCTCGACTTCATCGGCGACATCGACGTGCGCATCAAGCAATCGGAAGCAACGATCCGGGCGATGACCAGGGCCAATGGCAATGTGAAGCTGTTGAAGACGATCCCCGGTATCGGCGAGTTCTTCGCTCGGCTGATCGATGCGGAGATCGACGACATCAAGCGGTTCCGCAATCCGAAGAAGCTTGCCGCCTATGCCGGCCTGGTGCCGTCGACCTATTCGAGCGGCGGGAAGACCTTCCACGGCAAGATCATACGGCAAGGCAACAAGTGGCTGCGCTGGGCCTTCGTCGAGGCGGTTACGCCCGCCATTGTCACCGATCCGCAGCTTCGCGCCCAATACGAGCATCTGAAGCTCAGAGGAGTAAACAAGGCGCGCGTCGCGATCGCGCGCAAGCTTTTGACGATCGCCTTCCAGATCCTGCGTGACCAGCGCGCTTACGAGCCGCGTGGCGAAAGCACCACGGAAGGCGCGTCGACGATATCCCGGCTGTCCTGATGACAAACTAGCGAGCCCGGCAGGACTGGGCTGCGCTCTTCCAGGAGAATGGGAAACCGGGAGCCGAACGCCACTCTGTGACCGAAGCCGCGAAGGCATCAGGGTCACGCATTGGAGATTGGTTCGAGAACCGAAGGACACCTTTGTCCTGCGGAGGAGAAGTTTTAGCCGATCGGCGAAGTTGCCGGTCAAAGAACAACCGAACCCAAGGAAAGCACGCAAACGCTGGTGTTTTACCCCTTGTGTTCTTTCATTGGAGTCTGTCATGGCTGTTTTTCATAGGATCGCGTTTGGCTGCGTCCTCGCGCTTGCCTCGCTGTCGCAGGCGGATTTCGCGACAGCCGCTTCGGACTCTCGGAAGCTCATCACTCCGCCGCGCACCAATACCGTCATCTGCGATTCCCGTGGCTGCTTCGGTTTCGGCGAGCGGCAGTTCTACACCCGCCCAGGTCAGCCGCTTCCGATCACGCCGCCCTATAATGGGGGCCTCAATCGCTTTGGCAGCCCGCGAGTTCAGGTTCCTCCGCGTGAAACCTATGCACCGCCGCCGAGGGCTCTCTATCCTTCGCCGGCCCAGAAACTGAGACAGCATCAAACCTGGTGCGCCGAGCGCTATCGCACCTACAATCCCGGCACCAACAGCTATACGACGATCAACAACGGCACAAGGCCCTGCCGTTCGCCCTTCGACTGATGCCCGAGCAGCAGGGCCTAGCTCTCCAGCGATGCGCGGTCGGTATGGCCGAGATCGCGTTCGGGGTCGATGATATCCCGCACCCGCTGCTTGAGTTCCTTCGGCCCGGGGAAGCCGCCGTCGCGCTTGCGCTCCCACAAGAGCTCGCCGTCGATGCGGATTTCGAAGACGCCGCCGGTGCCAGGGATCAGCGCGACTTCACCAAGGCTATCGGTAAAGGTCTGCAGCAACTCCTGTGCCATCCAGCCGGAACGGAGCAGCCAGTTGCATTGGGTGCAATAGAGAATGGTGATCCGCGGCTTGTCGCTCATCGTCCTGATCCTTCGTTGTTTGCTGAGATCTAGGCTCAACTTTAGTCCGCTGCAAGCCAAAGCACTTCCAGGAAAGGCACCAGGCGGTTTTCCGTCCGGAATTGCGCGGGGAAAGACGGCCAGAGTGGTTCGACATTTCCGTCGAGCGCTGAAACGCTCCGGCCACTTGCCTCTCCCGCCGCCTCATGCTCATCTCCCGTGGTAACATTGCTCGGGAATCAACGGTATGCGCGTCGCCATCATCGAGAATATGAAGAACACCCCGCTCGGCGCGCTTGGCATAGCGCTGGAGGAGGCCCGAGTCGAGATCGACTGGTTTCGCCCCTGGAGCGGCGAGGCCTTGCCGAAGGACATATCGGCCTATGATGCACTAGCCGTGCTCGGCGGCGAACAGAGCGCCCGCGACGACGACACCCATCCCTATCTGCCGGAGCTGGCGGGGCTGATGCGCCGTTTCGAGGGTGAGGACAAAGCCGTGCTCGGCATCTGCCTCGGCAGCCAGATTTTGGCGCGCGCCTACGAGGCCGAAAATCTTCTCGGTACCGCCCATGAATTCGGCTGGAAAACAGTCGGCCTGACTGACGAGGGGAAAAAGGACCCGTTGCTCGCCGATGTCGGCGACGAATTCACCATCTTCGAATGGCATGGCGACACTTTTACCTTGCCTGTGGAAGCCACGCGCCTTGCCGCCAATGCCGTCACGCCGAACCAGGCCTTCCGCATCGGCCGCGCCACCTATGGCATGCAGTTTCATTTCGAGGCCAATGCCGCGGTCGTCGAGCGCTGGCGCGGCGAATTTAGGGAAACCATCGAGCACAAGGAGCCGGGCTGGCTCGATCGCTATCCGGAGCTTGTGGCCAGGCATGCTGCAGCGGCGGAAACGGCCGGTCTTGCGATTGCACGCGCCTGGGTGAGAACCATAAGAGTGCAGGTGCAGCGCCCTCAGGCAGCAGAGGCTTGAGGGTCGCTGATGATCTAACACGTCCGATCAATCCGATGGCGATGTGCTACACACCGGCGGTTTTGAAATGGGAGGAAATGACATCATGAGCACGCTGGAATTACCGAGCGAGGGCGGCTGCCGTTGCGGGCAGGTGCGGTTGAAGATCAGCGCCAAGCCGCTGCTCACCATGGCCTGCCACTGCACAGGCTGCCAGCGCATGACGGCCGGCCCCTATTCGCTGAGCGCCGCCATCCCCACGCAGGGTTTCGAGGTGACTGAGGGCGAGCCTGTCATCGGCGGCCTGCACGGCGATGTCATCCATCACTATTTCTGCCCGCATTGCATGAGCTGGCTGTTCACGAAGCTCGAAGGCGTCGACTGGTTCGTCAATGTCCGCGCCACCATCCTTGACGACACGAGCTGGTTCACGCCCTTCATTGAGACCTGGACGAGCGAAAAGCTGCCATGGGTGACGACGCCCGCCAAGCACAGCTTTGCAGCGCTCCCGGCGATGGAGGAGTATGAGGGGCTGACGAAGGAATATATGGCGCAGGGGTAAGGCTGACGTGGTGGGGCCTGCTGTCAGAGCTGACGGTATTATGCGAAAGGCAGACCATGTCTTTCGACATAGGCATTTGTCTTTACGATCGCCTCTGCATTTTCACTTAACCAGAGACGCTCGCGCTCAATCTTGCTGATGCGAGCGGCCTTATCTTCAATGGGACGTGAGCTACTGCTCTTCGAGTCGCTCACTCATCCCCCATCTTCAGCGCGGCAATGAACGCTTCCTGCGGGATCTCGACCTTGCCGAACTGCCGCATGCGCTTCTTGCCTTCCTTCTGCTTGTCGAGCAGCTTGCGCTTACGGGTAGCGTCGCCGCCGTAGCACTTGGCTGTCACGTCCTTGCGCAGCGCCTTCACCGTCTCGCGGGCGATGATGCGTCCGCCGATGGCGGCCTGGATCGGGATCTGGAACATGTGCTGCGGGATCAGGTCCTTCAGCTTCTCGCACATGACGCGGCCTCGCTTTTCAGCGGCGGAGCGGTGCACGAGCATGGAGAGCGCATCCACCGGCTCGGCATTGACGAGGATCGACATCTTGACGAGATCGCTCTCGCGATAATCGGTCAGGCTGTAGTCGAAGGAGGCATAGCCCTTCGAGATCGACTTCAGGCGGTCGTAGAAGTCGAAGACGACTTCGTTGAGCGGCAGGTCGTAGGTGATCATGGCGCGGTTGCCGACATAGGTCAGCTCGGTCTGGATGCCGCGGCGGTCCTGGCAGAGCTTCAGGATCGAGCCGAGATAATCGTCCGGCGTCAGGATCGTCGCCTTGATCCACGGCTCGCGGAATTCGGAAATCTTGACGACATCGGGCATGTCGGCCGGGTTGTGCAGCTCGATCTCGGTGCCATCGGTCATGCTGAGCTGATAGACGACGGAGGGCGCCGTCGCGATCAGGTCGAGGTTGAATTCGCGCTCCAGGCGCTCCTGGATGATTTCCAGGTGCAGCAGGCCGAGGAAGCCGCAGCGGAAGCCGAAGCCGAGAGCGGCAGACGATTCCATCTCGAAGGAGAAGCTGGCGTCGTTGAGGCGCAGCTTGCCCATGGCCGAGCGCAGGTCTTCGAAATCGGCGGCATCGACCGGGAAGAGGCCGCAGAACACCACAGGCTGTGCCGGCTTGAAGCCCGGCAGCGCTTCAGCAGTCGGACGCTTGTCTTCGGTGATCGTATCGCCGACGCGGGTGTCGGCCACTTCCTTGATCGAGGCGGTGATGAAGCCGATCTCGCCGGGGCCGAGGCTGTCGACGGCGACCATCTTCGGCGTGAGAACGCCGACGCGCTCGATCTGGTATTTCGCGTCCGTGCCCATCATACGGATGGTCTGGCCCTTGGTCAGCGTGCCGTCGATGATGCGCACGAGAACCATAACGCCGAGATAGGTGTCGTACCAGCTGTCGACCAGCAGCGCCTTCAAGGGCGCCTTTTCGCCGCCCGCGCTCTTCGGCGCCGGCAGCTTGTGGACGATGGCTTCCAGCACGTCGGGAATGCCGAGGCCGGTCTTCGCCGAAATCAGCACGGCGTCGGAGGCGTCGATGCCGATCACCTCCTCGATCTGTTCTTTGATGCGGTCGGGTTCGGCGGCCGGCAGGTCGATCTTGTTGAGGACGGTGACGAGCTCGTGATTGTTGTCGATCGCCTGATAGACGTTGGCGAGCGTCTGAGCTTCAACACCCTGAGAGGCGTCGACGACAAGCAGCGATCCCTCGCAGGCCGACAGCGAGCGCGAGACTTCGTAGGCGAAGTCGACGTGCCCGGGCGTGTCGATCAGGTTGAGGATATAGGTTTCGCCGTTCTTGGCCTTGTAGTGCAGGCGCACGGTCTGGGCCTTGATGGTGATGCCGCGCTCGCGCTCGATCTCCATATTGTCAAGCACCTGCTCCGACATCTCGCGTTCGGCAAGGCCGCCCGTCGTCTGGATCAGGCGGTCGGCCAACGTCGATTTGCCGTGGTCGATATGGGCCACGATCGAGAAGTTGCGGATATGCGAAAGCGGAGTGGTGGAATTGGTGCTCATGCGCGCCATATAGCAGCGCCGCCCGGCGCCGCAAAGCGGAAAAGCGGGGCTTTGGCTGGTATCTTCACGTTATGTTAGCCTTTTCAGGCCCGACGCTGCCGAGTGTTACAATGCTCTTGATTCCATCATGTGATCCTGTATTTCTCATATAGTAGAATCAGGAAGCGTGAGACATGAGTAATGGCGGATGATGATCTGGAACTGGCTATCGGCACGCGCATCAAGGAGCTGCGCATCGCCCGCGGCCTGACGCTGGATGAGCTTGCCAATGCTTCGGCTGTCAGCCGCGCCATGATCTCGCGCATCGAGCGGGCGGAGGCGAGCCCGACGGCATCGCTGCTGTCGCGGCTCTGCGCAGCGCTCGGCCTTTCGCTCTCGGCCTTCTTTGCCGAGGAGGACGAGGAGGTGTCGCCGCTTTCCCGCCATGCTCAGCAGGCCATCTGGCGCGACCCCGGAACCGGCTATGTTAGACGCGCCGTCTCGCCGCCGGGCACCGAATCGAAGGTCGATGTCGTTGAAGTTATCTTCCCCGCCGGCGCGCGCGTCATCTTCCCGCCGAATACGGCAAGCGCCGGCATGACCCAGCATGTCTGGCTGTTCGAGGGCGAGATGGAGGTGACGCATCGCGATGTCGCCCATCGCCTCATGCCTGGCGATTGCCTCTTCATGGGCGTCGGCGATGGCCACGCCTTCCATAATCCCGGCGAGGTGCCGGCGCGCTACAGCGTCATCCTCGATCGCGGCCGTTCATAACCACCCAAGGATATTTTCATGCCTGACATTCGTCTTCTCTCCGCCACCGAAGCTCGCACTGTTCTGCCGGATCTTTGCGATGTGCTCGCCGATTGCGTCAATGGCGGCGCTTCCGTCGGCTTCATGCAGCCTTATGGAACGGGGGATGCCTTGCCCTACTGGCAAGGTGTTGCCGATAGCGTCGAAAGCGGCGCAACGCTGCTTTTCGTCGCCCTGACCGAGGGCAGGGTTGTCGGCACAGTGCAGGTGGGCGCGGCGCAAATGCCGAACCAGCCGCATCGCGGCGATCTCAAGAAGTTGCTGGTGCATAGCTCCGCGCGAGGCAAGGGACTTGCCCGCCTCCTGATGGAGGCGGCTGAGCGCGAGGCAGCCCGTATCGGCAAGACCCTGCTTGTGCTCGATACGGCAACCGGCAGCGATGCCGAGGCGATCTATCCGCGTCTCGGCTGGCAGCGCGTCGGTGTAGTGCCGGATTATGCGATGTGGCCCGAGGGCGGTCTTTGCGACACGACCATTTTCTATAAGCGTATTGCGGCTTGAGGCAGATCGCTCAGCCTGAGAAGGCGTCGACGGCATCCTGCAATGTCGATCCCGCTGTCCATTGCATGGCCTTCCAGCCGAAGTGCCGTGCGGCCTCGATATTGGCCTCTACATCAT
Organism: Rhizobium sp. 11515TR; assembly: GCF_002277895.1. Lineage (NCBI taxonomy): Bacteria > Pseudomonadati > Pseudomonadota > Alphaproteobacteria > Hyphomicrobiales > Rhizobiaceae > Rhizobium > Rhizobium sp. 11515TR. Next base: position 955,647 of record NZ_CP022998.1, read on the forward strand.
CAATGAAGCCGATTTCGCTTGCGGATATCCCCACGCGTTCGGTCGCCAGCCGGAAGAATTCGGCTGCTGGCTTCTGATAGCCGAGGGCGGCGGAATAGAAGATGCCGTCGAAGCGGGAGGAGAGCCCGAGTTCGTTCATCAGATAGGCGGCGCGCATATGCTCCTGATTGGTCGCCAGGAACATCTTCGTTCCCCCGGCCCGCAGCGCGGCGAGATCATCGAGCAGGCCGTGGTCCAGGCGGGAGTCATTCTCGAACCAGTAGTCGATCAGCGTTCGGGCGCCGAGATGGGGAGCGATCTTGCCAAGAACCTCCGCAAGCTTCGGCTCCAGCGCATCGCGGCCGGTGACGATATCGATCCAGCAGGTTTTGAAGAATGCCTCTTGCAGTACCTCGAGCCGCAAGCCCAGATCGCGCTCCAGATAGGTGAACAGCGGCAATCCGTCGCCTGGGCGGCCGTGCACCAACACGCCATCGACATCGACCATCAGGAGTTTCATGCCGCCGCCTCCAATTCCTCGAACATGGGCGGAAGGTGCAGTTGTTTGCAGCAGCATTCAAGATTGCATGTCACCCTTTTTTCTCGGACGCGATGCATGTAAGCCTTCGTGTCATCAGCAGAGCAAAGCGGGCGATGGGGAGACGAACATGCGGGTCATCTACTCGGAAGATCACAAGCTCAGGGATGCCAAGACCGAGCTGCATGATGGCCAGCTCGTCACGCCCTTCGAGGCACCCTTCCGCGCCGAATGGATCCTCGCCGCCGTGAAGGAAGCCGGCTTTACCGATGTGGTTGCACCTCATGCCCACGGATTGGAAACGGCGCGCAAGGTGCACGACCCGGCCTATCTCGATTTCCTCGGCGTGGTCTGGGAGCGCTGGGTCGCCGCCGGCTACAAGGGGGAGGCGATTGCCAATTCCTTTCCCGTCAGGCGCACCAGCCAGCGCGTGCCTGACAATATCGTCGGCATGATCGGCCATTATGCCAATGCCGCCGATACCTCGATCACCAAAGGCTCCTATGAGGCGGCGATCGCATCGATGCGTTGTGCCCTGACCGGCGCCGATTGGCTTCATGCCGGCAACGGCTTCGCTTTCGCGCTCTGCCGCCCGCCCGGACATCATGCCGGCATCGATCTCTTCGGCGGCTATTGCTTCATCAACAATGCCGGCGTTGCCGCTCAGCGCCTGCGTGACCACGGTGCGGCCAAGGTGGCGGTGCTCGATGTCGATTTCCATCACGGCAACGGCACGCAGGACATTTTCTACCGGCGGGGCGATGTCTTCACCGCCTCACTGCATGGCGATCCTATCTACGCCTTTCCCTATTTCCTCGGCCATGCCGATGAGGAGGGCGAGGGCGATGGCTTGGGCGCCAACCGCAATTACCCCATGCCGCGCGGTACGCCTTGGGAGGACTGGTCGGCGGCACTCGACGATGCGCTTGCCCGCATTGAGGCTTTCGGCGCGGAGGCGGTCGTGCTCTCGCTTGGTGTCGATACGTTCGAGCGCGATCCGATCTCCTTCTTCAGGCTGACATCGCAGGACTTCATCCGCATGGGCGAGCGGGTTGCTGCCGCAGGCCTGCCGGTCCTCGTCTGCATGGAGGGTGGCTATGGCGTGCCCGAGATCGGGCTGAACGTCGCCAATGTGCTGAAGGGTCTCGAAGCCTGAGGCGCCTTGCATCAAAGTGCCTGATCGCAGGATGAAAAGTTTGAATTTGCCAGTGCATGGCCACGCCTCTACAAACACCGCCTAGTTGGGGGTGTTTATGGAACAGAAGCTTGTCGACAGTGGATCGGATGGCGGCGCGGTGCTGATGCCGCATCCGGATATCGCGCCATCGACCGGCGGCATTGTCGCCGGCGTGCTGATGTGCGTGATGTCGATGTCGTCAATCCAGTTCGGCTCGGCTTTGTCGGCTCCGATCATCAACGCCTATGGGCCGGCGGGTGCTACGTGGCTGCGGCTTGTCTTCGCCTCCATCGCGCTGGCGGTCATCGTCCGGCCTAAGATCATGAGCTACAGCCGCTCGCAATGGCTCGGCGTGCTGGCGCTCGGCACCGTCTCGGCGCTGATGACGACCTCTTTCTTTTCGGCAATCGCGCGCATTCCCCTGGGACTTGCCGTCGCCATCGAATTTCTCGGGCCGCTGCTGGTCGCGACCCTCGGCTTCGGGCTGAGCCGCCAGCTTCTCTGGCCCATCTTTGCGGCAATCGGCGTTCTGCTCCTGGCTTATGATGGCGAAGAATGGGTCGGCAATCTCCCCGGCATCCTCTTTGCCATCGGCGCAGGCGCGGGCTGGGCCTGCTATATCCTTTTGACGAAAAAGGTCGGTAATGCCTTTCAGGGCCTTGAAGGTCTTTCCATGTCGCTGCTGGTTGCGGCAGTCGTTTCGACCCCCTTCGGCTTTGCCTCGGCCGTCCCGCATCTGACGGCCTTCGGTCTGCTCGAAATAGCCGGGCTGGCGCTGCTCGTTCCGCTGATGCCCTATGTGCTGGAAATGGTGGCGCTGCGGCGCATGCCCACCTCGTCCTTTGGCATCCTCATGAGCCTCGAGCCCGCCATCGGCGCCTTTGCCGGCTTCGTCATCCTGTCGCAGCCGATGACGCCGTCTCAGATGTTCGGCACAGCGCTTGTCGTTGCAGCCAGTATCGGGGCGACGATCTTCGCTGCTAAAGGCTGAGACTGGTGGGCGTAAGCCGTCGTTGCCTCGAGTTTGGCCCGGCAACTCTCCGTCAATCCGGGGCTTGAAGCCTGGCGATCTGGGGTGCAACGATTGCGATGAACAGTCCTCGATCGCCGAAAGCTCTCGCCGAGAGCATTGCCCCATGAACCGAGGCCATCAGGATTTGCGCCTCTTCCTCAGGTCGCTTGTCCAGCTGGAAGAGGCCATTCTCGGTTCCAGCCTGCAGCACCGACGTAAGCCACCCGGCGAGGCTATGAAAGTGGCCACGCACCTGGGATGCGACATCCTCCGGCAGCATCTGCATCTCGCTAGCGAGCATTGCGCAGACGCAGAAAGGCAGCGAGGCGTCCCGAATGCATGAGTGCCAGTAGCTCACATAGGCCTGCAGCTGTTCCGCGGGGCTCGATATGCCTTCGCGCAAAGACTTCAGACCCGCTTCCGTCTGCTGCCTGTAACGGTCCACCAGCACCGAAACCAGTTCGGCCTTTGTCGGAAAGTGATGGTGGATGCTTGCCTTTCGGATGCCGATCGCCGCGGAGATGTCGGCATAGCTGAAGCCGTTGTAGCCTCCGGCCACTATGAGAGCCTGCGCGATGTCCAGAATTTTTTCTGAAGTGGAAGTTATTGATTTCATATCGCTGCCTACCTTCTGGTAGGCTTGTTGTCAAGATTGCCGCACCACTTCTGGCTCTCACGAAACGGTGTTCGAACCCGTGTTGACTCAGTGAGTTTATCTTCCTACTAGTAGGTAGGCAAATACAAGGAGCCTACCGATGCAAAGCCGCATTTCATCCCAGTCCAACTGGCTGCAGTCCTATTATTTTACACGTGCCCTGTTCTCGATCGCCTGGATTTCAGCCGCGATCGTTCTCAGTGCAAAACCGCCATCCGTCGCGTTTCTGCTGGTTATCTATCCTGTATGGGATGCCCTCGCCAACCTGGTCGACGCCCGGGTTAATGGCGGCCTGAAGGTCAATCCGTCGCAAGCATTGAATGTTGTCGTCAGCATCGTCACGGCGCTCGCCGTTGTTGTGGCCGCCTACAATAGCACCTATGCCGTCCTGGCCGTGTTTGGGGCTTGGGCAATACTCTCGGGCTTGCTGCAACTCTACACCGGCGTAAGGCGCTGGCGTATCTATGGCGCTCAATGGGTAATGGTCCTGAGCGGTGCGCAGTCGGCGCTTGCCGGCGGTTTCATGCTCAGCCGATCCCTCGGCACGGTCGAGCCGACGATTCTAGATATCATCCCCTACGTGGCGTTCGGGGCCTTCTATTTCCTGCTTTCCGCAATCTGGCTTGCGGTCGCGGCCCATCGCAAAGCACATGCATAGGCGCTGCCTGATCTTGCGGCGGCGAGTTTGAAGTGACTTGCCGCCGTATTTTCGCGCGGCCTGCCTTAAGCCGTCGTCTTCGCGGGATCGTCCAGCGCTGGATTATAGAAGAGTGAGAGCGTCAGGCTCTTGGCGATGCGCTCGGCCGTCGCCATGAACCAGTCTCTTGCCTCCTTGGAAGGCGCGATATCGGCAAGCGTTTCGGAGAAAAGCGCCAGCCATTCCGGAAAGAGGTCCGCAGCCATGCCCTCGACGCCGAGATGCGCCTGCACCGGCTTGCCGCCATAGGCGCCGTTCTTGAAGGCAACGGAGGACCAGAAGCGCTTCATCTTTTCCATGTGGTCGGGCCAGCGCCCGGCAAGGCGCCCGTCGAAGACCGGTCCGAGCCGGGGATGCGCCTGAACGCGCCCATAGAACGTGTCGACCAGCCTGTCGATGAAGGCAGGATCAATGCCCATCCGCGTCATCTCTGCTTCGGCCCTTTCGCGGATGCCGGCAAGATGGGCAGCGCGGGCCCGTATCTCGTTTTCCATAATATTCTCCGGGTGCCGGCGCGTGGAAAACCGCTGTTCCGACGTCTTTTAGGTCTCTATGTATGCAATTTCTCAGCGCGACCAAGACGTCATGGAGATGTTGCGGCAATCTGTCAAAGTGGCGCTGCTATTTTCCGCGGCCTCGTTCGGCGGGCCACAAATTTTTCGGCGCGATTTTCCCTCCGCAATGACGTCTCCGTGCTTGACCAGCGCAATTGTCGACTTTAGAATTAGAATAATTCTAAAGTTATGAGGTTGCCCCGATGCTGCTAGGCCTATTCCGCCCGTCGAAACGTCCCTTTACCTCTCTTTCCGAACAGGAGATTCTGGCGATTGCCATTGCGGCAGAGGAAGACGATTCACGCATTTATCTCGCCTATGCCGATACGCTCCGCCCGCATTATCCCGAGTCCGCCAAGGTGTTCGAGGATATGGCCGAGGTCGAGGATACGCATCGCAAGACATTGATCGACATGCACCGCCGCCGCTTCGGCGAGCGAATTCCGCTGATCAGGCGCGAGCATGTGCGCGGCTTTTACGAGCGCAAACCCGATTGGCTGCGCAAGAACCTCTCTCTCGATGCCATGCGCGACGAGGCCGAAGCGATGGAGCAGCAGGCCTATAATTTCTATGTCGAGGCGGCCAAGCAGGTCTCCGACGCCTCGACGCGCCAGCTTCTCGGCGATCTCGCGCTTGCCGAGCAGGGCCATGAAGACGTCGCCCGCATGCTTGGCGAGAAGCATACGCCGGAAGAGGTCAAGCACGAGGAGGATGCGCAGGCACGCCGACAGTTTGTGCTGACCTATGTGCAGCCGGGTCTCGCCGGCCTGATGGATGGCTCCGTCTCGACGCTGGCGCCGATCTTTGCCGCCGCCTTTGCGACGCAGCAGACCTGGCAGACCTTTCTCGTCGGCCTTTCGGCGTCTGTCGGCGCCGGCATCTCCATGGGTTTCACCGAGGCAGCCCATGACGACGGTAAGATCTCCGGTCGCGGTTCGCCGATCAAGCGGGGTCTTGCCTGCGGCATCATGACCGCGCTCGGCGGCCTCGGCCATGCACTGCCCTACCTCATCCCGCATTTCTGGACGGCCACGATTACCGCGGCCGTGGTGGTTTTCTTCGAGCTTTGGGCCATTGCCTTCATTCAGAACAAGTACATGGAAACGCCCTTCCTGCGGGCTGCCTTCCAGGTCGTCCTCGGCGGCTCGTTGGTGCTGGGTGCCGGCATTTTGATCGGAAATGGGTGAGACGCGTTCGGCGAAGTTGACGAAACGATCCGGTGAAACGTTTCGAGCGTCGAACGCCCCTTCGGCAGCTCAGGATGCGCAAGCGAAGGACCGGCGATGAAGCATGGTCGATGTTTTGTCCTCCCCGGCAAGGCGAAGACGCTCTCGGATCACGAAATGTTAAAAATCGGAACGCCTTCTATTGCTATCGGTTAGCAACACGAGGCCGCTCTTGGCCTCGACAGCAAACCAAAGGAGATATCCAATGGCAAACCAAGGTGGAACCCACGAACAACATGTCAAGGCTGGCCAGCAAAGCCACAAGAACATGGAGAGCAACACCCGGAATGCCTCCTCTGGCTCCCGCGAGCAGCACTCTGGCGGCTCCCGAGGTGGTTCCCATGAGCAACACGTCAAGGCAGGCCAGCAGAGCCATAAGAACCATTGACGTTCGTGGTGATGACCAATTCGCCCTTACCGGAAAGTAAGGGATGTTTTCGTACGTGATGAAAAGCGAAAGGCCGGTCCGATGGGTCGGCCTTCTTGCGTAACAAGAAATTGGCTCGCGCTTACTTGACGGCGCCGACCAGGACGTCGTTGCCGTTCTCGATGGTGACCCAGCGGCCGGCATTGAAGCTCGCCTGACGCTTCAGATAGGAATAGGGAGTCTTGGTCCAGACCTTGATCTCGTCCTCGAGGTTGTCGAGGATAAAATCGCCCTGCTTGGTGCGCAGCGTCAGCACAGCATGTCCTTCGCCGTCAGGCTTGCGAACGACCGTCATCAACAGGTTGGAGGCGGAGATGCCGCTCTGGATCAGGAGCTTGCGCTTCAGCAGAGCAAAATCCTCGCAGTCGCCGGCGGTCTTCGGATATTCCCAATATTCCTCCTGGCCGTAGACTTCCATGTCGGTCGCCGGGCGGATCGTCTTGTTGACGCGCAGGTTGATCTGGTTGACGAGAGCCCAGGAGGCGGCGTTCATGTCGACGGGACCGATATTGCGGGTCGGACCACATTCGTCGGTATGTCTCTGGCAGAAGTCGTAGTGTCCGATCGGCTGGGAGGTCACGTTGCCGACGGTCATCGAAACACCCTGCTGAGGTGCCGGCATCGCCGCCGACGACATCGCAACTATAGCAGCGAAGGCAATCAACAAGCCCTTAATACGCACGCCCACTGTCCTTGTATCGTCCCTGCATTTGTTAACAAATTGTTAATGTAGGGGGGTGCGCGAAGTCAATCGTTACTTAAGTGTTAACACCGGAACCGGCTCATATGGTTAATTTCGGCACAATCAAGGAGATAGTTGCCATAATTTCCTGCTGCCTGCGATTACGCAAGCGCGCGCTCGCGGCGACCGGAAAAGGAGGCGCGTGTTGAGCATTTCACAAATATCTATTTGTTTTTATGGCGTATTATGCAGTGCCAATGTCTCGGCCGCAGCGAGCATGCGCTCGATGTCCTGCGGCCGCGACAGGCGATGATCGCCGTCGCGCACAAGCGTTAACACGACATCGTCCGCCGGCAGGTGCTCGACCAGCTTTAACGAATGCGAGAAAGGCACGTCTGTATCCTGCATCCCCTGCAATATATGTACCGGGCAGCCGGTTTCGATGATGCCGGTCAGCACGCGATTGGCGCGGCCGTCCTCGATGAGAGCGCGGGTGAATATGTTCGGCTCGGGGCTATATTCCGAAGGCTCCTCGAAATAGCCGCGTTCCGCCAGCGAGCGCCGCTCGACATCGGAAAGGTTGGGCTCGATGAGATCGATGGTGAAATCGGGCGCGGGTGCGATGAGCACGAGGCCGGCGATGGCGGCTGTCTTGTTGCGTTTGCGCAGTTCCTGGATGACCCTGAGCGCGATCCAGCCGCCCATCGACGAGCCGACGAGAACGATCTTCTTCGGCTTGGTATGATCGATGACGGCAAGTGCCTCTTCCAGCCAGCGTGAAATCGTGCCGTTTGTGAACTTGCCGCCGGACTGCCCGTGGCCGGAATAGTCGAAGCGGATGCAGCCGATACCAAGTCGCGCCGCCAGCGAATCCAGCTCCACCGCCTTGGTGCCGCTCATGTCGGATCGATAGCCGGACAACCAGACGAAGCTGACATTCCTGGCACCCTTGCCGGCTGTGCGCTCGATGATGGCGATCTGGCGCTCGCTCTCGCCCGTGCCAACGGGAAGGAAGGTCGGTTGGATGGGTGTGGCGGTCTCGGACATGGAAAACTCCCGGATTTTCTGCCCTATAGAACAGATTCGCGTCCGCGTGACCTGAAAAATCCTCGATCTTTTCGCTGTGGTTTCTATATAAAAGGAGAAGGATACTGTGTCCTTCGCGCATCTCGCGCTTCCAGGACACTCTATTGACACGCGGGAGGTGCTTTTTTCCTGCTGTCATGCTATTGACTTCAACACAGCTTTTACGACATTTCCGTCAGTTGCGCCGACGGGGAGCGAGAGGCTGCAGCTATCCGAAACAATTCGTGGAGAATACGACCATTCGCAGACCTTTTAAAGCCGACGCGCCCGTAAAGGACGGGCCGCGTTCCAACAGGGAAATTCGCATTCCCAAAGTTCAGCTCATTACGGCTGACGGCCAGAATATGGGCATCGTCCCGACCGACCAGGCATTGAGAATGGCAGAGGAGGCCGGTCTCGATCTGGTAGAGATTTCCCCCAATGCTGAACCGCCTGTGTGCAAGATCCTCGATCTGGGTAAGCTGAAATATGCCAACCAGAAGAAGGCCGCCGAGGCGCGCAAGAAGCAGAAGATCGTCGAAGTCAAAGAAATCAAGATGCGTCCCAACATCGACACCCATGACTATGAGGTGAAGATGAAGGCGATCGGTCGTTTCTTTGAAGAAGGCGACAAGGTGAAGGTGACCTTGAAGTTCCGCGGCCGCGAAATGGCCCACCAGGAACTTGGCATGAAGCTGCTTCAGCAGGTCAAGGAAGATACGATCGAGATTGCCAAGGTGGAGGCCGAGCCCAAGCTCGAAGGCCGCCAGATGATGATGGTGCTTGCGCCCAAGTGAGGCGCAAGTCGGAGTAGAGAGTCCGGAGCCGTCCCTTGGACGGCTTTTTCCTTTTCTGCGGCAGGGGTCGATGCCTGTCATCGATCTGCAAAGATTCCTGTATTCGCACCGTTGCACTTCAGGGCAAGTGCGGTTATAAGCGCGCGTCCGAACTGACCGGCAGGGCATGCCGTGGCAGTTCAGAATGCTGGTGGAGCGGTTCGTCACCGTATCTGCCGTTCAACAACAAACGCTCCGGCACCTTGTTGCAGCCCGGCCAGCCCGGATCTGTGGGAAGGGCTTTTAAGCAAAGCGCGCCAGGAAGCATCGAAGGAGTAGCAAAATGCCCAAGATGAAGACGAAATCCTCTGCCAAGAAGCGGTTCAAGATCACCGCATCCGGCAAGGTCAAGGCAGCCGCTGCTGGCAAGCGCCACGGCATGATCAAGCGTAGCAACAAGTTCATTCGCGATGCCCGCGGCACCATGGTTCTCGCAGAACCGGATGGCCGTAAGGTTGTCAAGAACTACTTGCCGAACGGTCTCTAAGACTATTCGTAACGCTATAGACTAAGGAGATCATGAAATGGCACGCGTAAAAAGAGGCGTTACCGCCCACGCCAAGCACAAGAAGGTTCTGAAGGCAGCCAAGGGCTTCTACGGCCGCCGCAAGAACACCATCCGTACCGCCAAGGCCGCCGTCGACCGTTCCAAGCAGTACGCTTACCGCGACCGCAAGGTCAACAAGCGCAACTTTCGCGCCCTCTGGATCCAGCGCATCAACGCTGCCGTCCGCGAATTTGGCCTGACCTACGGCCGTTTCATCGACGGTCTGAACAAGGCTGGCATCGAAGTCGACCGCAAGGTTCTCTCCGACATGGCAATCCATGAGCCGGAAGCTTTCGGCGCCCTCGTCGCTGCCTCTAAGAAGGCACTTGAGTACCTCAAGGACGCTGGCACGAAGAACGAGTTCGAAGCCGCTGTTGGCTAAGAGCGTCTACTAGACAGTTTTTGTCATATTTATGAAACCCGCGCTTGTGTAACCAGCGCGGGTTTTGTATTTCTTGCAATACAATCAATTTGCGATAGTCACCTTGAGGATTCTCGGTATCGGGAATGGGTGAAATTGTTGAATGGCAGGACTGCGGAACTGAACTTCATACCCAATCTGAACGGTAAGGACATAGAGACCTTGCTGACAGTGCTGGTGAACGGCTCCAGCCGTGTCGAGCGAGTTGCCCTTTCTGTGTGTCAGGTCTGGATCAAGCGATACGGCACGAAGAAACCCTCTGCCTGGCGTCATCTGCAGAGAGTCTTTTCACGCATTGTCCCGGTCGCCTTTCTGCGGCCCTGTGCCTATCTGTCTCCGCGGCAGATGGCCGAGCGGGAAATGCAGCGCATCGGCTTGTTCAGGCAGCGGGGTGTAGCCGTTCCGGAGGTTCTCTACGCCTCGAATGGCGCGCTTGTTCTTGCGGACGCCGGAATCACGGTTCAGCGTCGCCTTGCGCAGCTGAAGGAGAGCGATCCCGCCGCTCACGACGAACTCATGGTCGCCTGCGCTGCCGAGCTCGGCCGGCTGCATGCCAAGGGGCTTTGCCATGGCAGGCCCTATCCGCGCGACATGTTCTTCGCCGGCGATCGGCTTGGCTTCATGGATTTCGAGGAGGACCCGCAGACAGTCATGCCGCTTGCCGCGGCGCAGGCCCGTGATATCTGGCTGCTCTTCCTGCAGATCGCAACCGGCGCCCGCCTCGGGCTTTCAACACAGAACAGAGCCTATGAAGCCTGGTCGGAGCAGGCACCAGCGGCTGCGCGCGCCGAGCTTCAGCGCATGATTCGCTTTCTAGGCGGTTTTTTGTTCCTTGCCCGGTTGATTGGCCGCGTGCACATGGGTAGTGATCTCCAGCGCTTCATCGTTGCGACAAGCTTTCTGATGCATGCGTTCACCACTTATTCCGTGGACTGAGAGCCCGATGGCCCCTGGTCCGCAAGGCAGGACCAGATGACGGAACTCGTAACACTTGAAACCCAACTCATGGCCGAGGTGGCCGCGGCGAACGACGAGCAGGCGATCGAGGCGGTCAGGGTTGCTGCGCTCGGCAAGAAGGGCTCGGTTTCTGAACTGCTGAAGACGCTGGGCTCGATGTCGCCGGAAGAGCGGCAGACACGCGGTGCTGCGATCAACGCGCTGAAGAATTCCGTCACCGATGCCATCAATGCCCGTAAAAGCGAGCTCCGCGATGCCGCGATAGAGGCGAAGCTCAAGGCCGAGACCGTCGATGTCAGCCTGCCGGTCCGCTCCTCGCCGGCCGAGCGCGGCCGCATCCATCCGATCAGCCAGATCGTCGACGAGATCACCGCCATCTTCGGCGACATGGGCTTCTCGATCGCCGAAGGTCCCGATGTCGAGACCGACTACTATAACTTCACGGCGCTGAACTTCCCGGAAGGACACCCGGCCCGCGAAATGCACGACACCTTCTTCTTCCAGCCGGATGAAAAAGGTGAGCGCAAGGTGCTGCGCACGCACACCTCGCCGGTGCAGGTGCGCACCATGGAAGCGCAGAAGCCGCCGATTCGCATCATCATCCCCGGCAAGACCTACCGCCAGGATAGCGACGCCACGCATTCGCCGATGTTCCATCAGGTTGAAGGCCTCGTCATCGACAAGACAGCGAATGTCGCCAATATCCGCTGGGTGCTCGAAGAGTTCTGCAAGACCTTCTTCGAGGTCGACAATGTGACGATGCGCTTCCGCCCGTCCTTCTTCCCGTTCACCGAGCCCTCTTTCGAGGTCGATATCCAGTGCGACCGTTCCGGCCCGATCGTCAAGTTTGGCGAGGGAACCGACTGGATGGAAATTCTTGGCTGCGGCATGGTGCATCCGAACGTGCTGCGTTACGGCGGTCTCGATCCGGACGAATACCAGGGCTTTGCTTGGGGCATGGGCCTCGATCGCATCGCCATGCTGAAATACGGCATGCCCGACCTGCGCGACTTCTTCAACGCCGACGTCCGCTGGATGAACCACTATGGCTTCCGCCCGCTCGATATGCCGACTTTGTTCGGCGGTCTGAGCGCGTAAGGAAGGGATAAAGCACATGAAATTCACACTCTCCTGGCTGAAAGAGCACCTGGAAACCGACGCCTCGCTCGACGAGATCTGTGCCCGCCTGACGATGATCGGGCTGGAAGTGGAAGAGGTCGACGACAAGGCCGCGTTCAAGCCCTTCGTCATCGCCAAGGTTCTCACGGCTGAAAAGCACCCGCAGGCCGATCGCCTGAAGGTGCTGATGGTCGACACCGGCAGTGGTGCGCCCGTTCAGGTCGTCTGCGGCGCACCCAATGCGCGCGCCGGTCTCGTCGGCGCCTTCGCTGCCCCCGGCACCTATGTTCCCGGCATCGACGTGACGCTCGCCATCGGCAACATTCGCGGCGTCGAGAGCCGCGGTATGATGTGCTCGGAAAAGGAACTCGAAATCTCCGACAGCCATGACGGCATCATCGACCTGCCGGAAGATGCGCCTGTCGGCACGAGTTTCGCCGCCTATGCCGGGCTCGACGATCCGGTCATCGAGATCAACCTGACGCCGAACCGCCCGGATTGCACCGGTGTCTACGGCATCGCCCGCGATCTCGCCGCCTCCGGCCTTGGCACGCTGAAGCCTCGCCTCACCCCAACTTTCCCTGTCCAAGGCGAAACGCCGACCGAGCTCAAGATCGAGCTCGACGATACCAGCCTTTGCCCGGGCTTTGCACTTCGCCTCGTGCGCGGCGTCAAGAATGGCCCGAGCCCGAAGTGGATGCAGCAGCGCCTGCTCGCGATCGGTCTCCGTCCGATCAGCGCGCTGGTCGATATCACCAACTACATGACCTTCGACCAGGGCCGGCCGATGCACGTCTTCGACGCAGCCAAGGTCAAGGGCAATCTGGTCGTCCGCCGCGCCAGGGACGGTGAAACCGTGCTGGCGCTGGACGAGCGCGAATACAAGCTCAACCCCAGCAACGTCGTCATCGCCGATGACAACGGCGTCGAATCGATCGGCGGCATCATGGGCGGCGAGCATTCGGGCTGTGACGAGAACACCACGGACGTGCTGATCGAATCCGCACTCTGGGACCCGATGAACATCGCCAAGAGCGGCCGCAGCCTCGGCATCATCACCGATGCGCGCTATCGCTTCGAGCGCGGCGTAGATCCGGAATATATGGTACCCGGCCTTGAGCGCACGACCGAGCTGGTGCTTGCCTGCTGCGGCGGCACGGCTGCCAAGGCGCGCGTCGAAGGCTACAGGGGTTATGAGCCCAAGGTCGTCGATTTCCCGCTGTCGGAAGTCAAGCGCCTGACCGGCCTCGACGTCTCAGCCGATGAGAGCAAGTCGATCCTGACGAAGCTCGGCTTTTCGGTTTCCGGTTCGGGTGAGCGTGTCTCCGTCGCCGTACCCTCCTGGCGCCCGGATGTCGACGGCAAGGCCGATCTCGTCGAAGAGATCATGCGCATCCACGGCGTCGATAATATCAAGCCGCAGCCGCTTAGCAGCCATGCCGCCGTCAATGGCAAGATCCTGACGACGCTGCAGATCCGCACGCGCACCGCCAAGCGCGCGCTTGCCTCGCGCGGCATGCTGGAAGCGGTCACCTGGTCCTTCATCTCCGAAGATCAGGCCAAGCTCTTCGGCGGCGGCTCCAATGCGTTGAAGCTTGCGAACCCGATCGCCGCAGACATGTCCGACATGCGTCCTTCGCTGCTGCCGGGCCTGCTGTCGGCCGCACAGCGCAATGCCGACAAGGGCTATGGCGACGTCGCGATCTTCGAAGTCTCGGGCACGTATGAGAACGACACGCTCGAGGGCCAGCGACGCGTTGCCGGCGGTATCCGCCGCGGCACGGCATCGCTTGCCGGCGCCGGCCGCATGTGGTCGAACGCCACCAAGGGCGGCGGCAAGCCGGTCGATGTTTTCGACGCCAAGGCCGATGCTCTCGCCGTCATCGAAGCCTGCGGCCTGCCGATGGGCAATATCCAGATCGAGCAGGGTGGCCCGGCCTGGTACCACCCCGGCCGCTCCGGCACCATCAAGATGGGTCCGAAGGTCGTGCTCGGCTATTTCGGCGAGTTCCATCCGAAGACGCTGGAAACGCTCGACGTGTCGGGCGCTCTTGCCGGCTTCGAAGTCTACATCGATGCTATGCCCGAGCCGAAGAAGAAGGCGACCCGCACCAAGCCGGCGCTGGAGCTTTCTCCCTTCCAGGCCGTCAAGCGCGACTTCGCCTTCGTGGTCGATAAGTCGGTGGAAGCCGGCGTCGTCATCCGCGCCGCCGCCGGTGCCGACCGCAAGCTGATCACCGGCGTCAACGTCTTCGACATTTTCGAGGGCGCATCGCTTGGCGAAGGCAAGAAGTCGATTGCCATCGAGGTGCAGATCCAGCCGGCAGAGCGTACGCTGACGGATGAGGATTTCGAGGCGCTGACGCAGAAGATCGTGGCGAATGTGACGAAGTCGACGGGTGGGGTGCTGAGAGCGTAATCGGCTGCGGCTGCAGAGTTCGCGGAGAGTGAGTTACCCCCTCTGTCGCTTTCGCGACATCTCCCCCACAAGGGGGAGATTGTTGGGAGTATGCCGCACGCTCATTCAAACCTAAAAAGCTTCAGCGTCTGCAGCTTCGATATTTGATTGAGGCAGGAGGGATTCCGCGAGTTAACCGATCTCCCCCCTTGTGGGGAGGGGTATCGCATATGAGCGGAGATCGCCGCTGTCCCCCTTCTCCCCAGCGGGGAGAAGGTGCCGCCAGGCGGATGAGGGGGTGCTCGCCAAGACCACCAAAATCCATGAATTCAAATAGATAACCCCCTCATCCGACCCTTCGGGCCACCTTCTCCCCGAGGGGAGAAGGAGCTTATGGTGCTCGCCCGTCTCCATATGCGATAGCCCTGCCCTTGTGGGGGAGATGTCAGGAAGTGACAGAGGGGGGTATCAAACCCTCGGCATAAAAGGCGCACGCCTCGGATCGCCTCACCTACCGGTGCAGATGATAGACCTTATTGACGATACTCCAGCGCCCATCGATCTTCACCAGCGATAGATAGTCCGAAAACCGCATCCCGGCGAATTCGTCGACGACCTTGACGCTTGCCGCATCGCCTTCGATGTCGATCAACTCGATCTCCATCAGCGGTATGGTTCCGGGCGGCGCACTGCCTTCCTCGACGATCGCGGCGATGAATTCATCCCGCGTCATCCATTCCACCGCGCCTTGATAATTGCCGATAATCGCTGCCCGCGGATGGAAAGCCTTGCGCAGCGCCGGCTCGTTCGCGAATGCCATGCCATCGACATAGAGATGAACAACCGCACGGATTGCCTGCTCTTCCGACATCTCGTCATTCCTCGTTTGAGTTATGCCTAAGATATCATAGACGCCGACGGCTGACAAAAATGCCAGGCCGTGATCGCAATGATTTGACTTATATTATTCGACAAAAACCCGCACGCTTGCCGCACGCCCCGCTGCATCGATGACGGTCAGCGTCGAATAGCCGGCGCCATCCGGCGTCCATTGATTGGTGCGGCGGCGCGACATGTCGGGCAGCGGCTTGCCATTGGCGAGCCAGCGGAACGGCGCCCGTCCACCCTGCAGCTTCAGCGCCAGCGGCATGATCTGGTCGTTGCCGCTGCTGGCGCCGAGATCGACGCGCGCCCCTTCCGGCGGATAGACGATCTGCGGCGCCGGTTCGCGGCTTGACGCCGCCAGCAGGCCGGCGGCGGTTACGGAAAAGCGCCGCTGGCTGATCGGCAGTTCGGTCGGCGCGATGCGCACGGCGCCCATCGGAGCGGCAGGGAAGGGCGTTATGGCAACGCCGGATTTCGCAAAGGCTTCGAACAAGATGGGAGCGGCGGAAACATAGCCCGCCAGCCCCGGTACGGCGCCATTGTCCGGACGGCCGACCCAGACGCCGAGCACATGCGCACCGTCATAGCCGATCGACCATGCATCGCGATTGCCATAGCTCGTCCCGGTCTTGTAGGCGATGCCGAGCTGCTTGCTGCCGCGGGGTGCGATGATATCGGAGAGGATATCGGTGATGTTCCAGACGGCAATCGGCTCCATCAGCGGCTCGCCGTCGATCGGTCCCGGCTCGTCCTGGATGCCGTCGCCGATCCGCATCGCCTTGCCGCGATTGGCAAGCCCGGCATAGAGCTGCACGAGATCCTTCAGCGTCACGCCGACGCCGCCAAGGCCGATGGCAAGGCCGGGCGCTTCGTTCGGCGGCAGCTTCGGCTTCACCTCGGCCCGGCGGAAGCGCACCAGCAGTCGCGTCGGACCTACGGCATCGAGCAGCCGCACCGCCGGCACGTTGAGTGACAGCTGCAGCGCCTGGCGCACACTGACATCGCCCTGGTAGCTCATGTCGAAATTGCGCGGACGATAGCCGTAGAAATCGGCCGGGCGATCCTCGATGATCGTTTCCTGCGCCACATAGCCCTGCTCGAAGGCAAGGCCGTAGATGAAGGGTTTCAACGTCGAACCGGGCGAGCGCAGCACGCGGGTCATGTCGACCCAGCCGGAGCGTGAGGAATCGAAATAATTGGCCGAGCCGACTTCGCCGATGATCTCGCCGGTCTTGGCGTCCGCCATGATCATGGCGACCGATACTTTCGGCCCAAGCCGTTTTGCCGCCGCATCCGCAACGGCTTCCAGACCCTGCTGCACGTCGCGCCGCAGCGTCGTCTTGTGCTTGATGATGCCAGGTTGTTTCTTGAGCGCCAGTTCGGCCAGATGAGCCGCATAGGCCGGCAGCTGCCGGCGCTGAGCCGGAATGGGTGAGAGCGAAGCGCGCTCCGCTTCCCCTTCTCCGATGACAGCTGCCACGGCGGCGCGCTCGAGCACGCGATGGCGGGCGGCTTGTGCGGCGGCAAGATTGCGGTCCGGCCGGCGCTTTTCCGGCAGCTGCGGCAGCGCCACAAGTAGGCCCGCCTGCGCGACCGTCAGATGCTTCGGCTCTTTGCCGAAATAGGCAAGGCTCGCCGCGCGCACGCCTTCCAGATTGCCGCCATAGGGGGCATGGGTCAGATAGAGATCGAGGATCTGTTCCTTGGTCAGCCGCCGCTCGATCTGGATGGCACGGACGACCTGCAGGAGCTTCGCCGTCATTGAGCGCTCGCTGCGTGGCTCGATCAGGCGGGCCACCTGCATGGAGAGCGTCGAGCCGCCCGAGACGATGCGGCCATGGGTGAGGAGCTGCAGGAAGGCACGACCGATCGCCATCGGATCGACGCCATGATGATCGTAGAAGCGCCGGTCCTCATAGGCGACCAGCATGCGCAGAAATTGCGGATCGACATCGGCAACGCCGGTCTTCAGCCGCCAGCGCCCTTCGGGGGTGGCGAAGGCGCGTAGGAGATCGCCATTGGCATCGAGCACCTCGGCCGAGACCACGCGGGCATTGTCGAGCGGCGGCGGATAGGCCCGGTCCGCGGCTTCCAGGCCAAAGACCAGAGCCACCGCCGTCAAGACGGTGGCTCCAAAGCCGATCGCAATTTTCCATCGCGCCTTCATTTCTGCTTCTTACTGCTGGGCGCCCAGCACCTCCATGCGGCCCATCGCCGTGCGGGCCGAAAACTGCGGACGATACATGTCCTCGACGCTTGCGGCCGGATGATCGTAGACGCCGGGGGTTACGGCGCGCACGACATAGGCGAAGGTCATGTCACGGTCTGCGCCCGAGCCTTGGTCGAAGGCTGCGACGAAGCGGTCGTTTCGGAATTCGACATGGGCAGGCTGGATGTCGCTGAGCCAGTCGAAGTTCGAAAGCTGGGCGCTGTTGACGATGCTTGGATTGTCGATCTCGAAGCCTGCCGGCAGGAGATCGGTCACGAGGATGCGCTGTGGCCAGTCATTGTCTTCGGTCACATGCAGCACGACGACATAGCGTTCGTTCTGCTGTGCCTGACTGACATTCGCCTCCTCGCCATCGAGCGTGTAGTATTTGCGCTCGATCTTGAAGCCGTTACCGCCGGCCGGCAGCTGCGCAACCGGAGCCGCGACCGTGGTCACCGCAGCCGAGAGCGGCTGGCGCGTCGTATTGGTGACGGTCAGCGGATGGCCCATAAGCGCATTGCCCGACATCTGCGCCATGTAGGTGCCGCTATGGGCAGCACCGTTGACGTCGAGCGTCAGGCCGTCATCGCCATTCTGCAGGGAGCGGGCGGCGAGCAGCATCCAGGTCTGTTCCTGGGTGCTGGTATATTTCCGGCTCTGCCAATCCTTGGCGACGACGCTGGCAAGCTCCGGAATGATCGGCGGCACAGGGCGGCTTTCGGCGGCGAGCGCCAGCACGGCAGCGCCATCGCGCAGCGACGAGCCGTAATCCGAACGGACGAAGCTGACCTTGGTGACCGCCGCCTTCTGCGACATCTGCAGCGAGTCCACAAAGATGTTGCGCGAGCGCTGAGCATCGCCATAGAGCGCGAGAGCCGCGGCCAGATGCGCTTTGGAGAGCGGCGTCGGGAAGTCGTTCAGCATGGTGTCGGCATAGTAGCGCAGATCGCTGATCGAGGCCTTCTTGTTGCGCGCCAGCACATAAAGCGCATAGGCGATCTCGTTGCCGTTGTCCTTGACGTTGGTATTGGCGCTCAGCGCATTTTGGAGGTTTTCAAGCCCCTGCACCATCGCCTGGTCCGGCACGTTGTACTTCTGCTCGCGGGCGCGGGTCAGGAAGTCCATGACATAGGCGTCGAGCCAGAGATCGCCCGAGCCCGGGCTCCAGAGACCGAAGCTGCCGGTCGAGGACTGGTAGGATAGTTCGCGATAGATCGAGTCCTGCACGCGCTTCTGGATCTCGGCGTCATCGGCAAGGCCATTCTTGATCGCCATGTCGCTGAAGTAGAGCAGGGGCATGGCGCTGCTCGCCGTCTGTTCTGCGCAGCCATAGGGATAGTGGCTGAGGCTCATCAAGAGCGCCGGCACATCGAAGGCGCTGGAGCGGCTGACATTGACGCTGACCGAGGCGCCGGGCAGCACACTGTCGGCGAGAAGATCGGCATTGACGGTCAGGCTCTTGCCGGGTGCCAGCGCGATGACGCGCCGTTCGGTGACCGGCAGCTGCGACGGGCGAACCGGGATATCGACCGATTGATCGAGCGACATGCCCGACGCATTCGAGAGCCTGATCGAAACCGTGCCGTCGCCCGGCTGTCCCCCGGTCAGCGGCAGCGTGATAGCGTATTTGTCGCCGGTCTGAAGGTTGATCTTCTGTTGTGTGGCGCTTGCATCCACCGTTACGGCGTTATTGCCGGTCACGGCGAGCGTGTACTCGCCGGCGGGCGCGTCCGTGTTGGCGACGTCGAGACGCAGGTTTGCCTTGTCTCCGGGCGCCAGGAACTTCGGCAGGCTGGCGGTGACGACGACAGGATCGCGGATGATGACGTCCTGCGTCGCATGACCGACGCCGGCCTTCGACCAGGCAACCGCCATCAGCCGCGCCGTGCCGTTGAACTGCGGAATGTCGAAGCTGACATTGGCCTTGCCATTGGCATCGAGCTTTATGGGACCGGAGAAGAAGGCGATCAGCTTTTCCTTTGGCGGGCTTGCTTGTAAAGCCGCCTGTCCGCCGTCGCCGCCGGTGCGCAGCTTGCCGGTCGTGCCGAGCGAGCCATCGATGAGGCGACCGTAGATATCGCGGATTTCGAGACCGAGCTGGCGCTGGCCATAATACCAGTCATCCGGTGCCGGCGGCTGGTAGCGTGTGAGATTGAGAATGCCGACATCGACGGCGGCAATCGTGACGTAGGCGTCCTCATTGGCGCCAGCGCCGGCGACCTGTAGGCCGATATTAAGCGGCTGCCGCGGAAGCGTCTTCTGCGGCGCGTCGATCTTGATCTGCAGCTTGCGCTCGCCGGGGTCGACCGGTGCCCATTTGATGCCGATGGCGCGCATCGGCATGCGGCTTTCCTGGGCATCGCCGGGCCGGAACAGCGTGGCCGTCAAGTATGTACCAGCACCCCAATCGGCCGTGACGGGAACGTCGACTTCGCCGCCCGTCGCGCCGATATCGGCATTGGTGACCGAGATCAGCGTTTCCGAGCCTGCCGTCACCATCAGCTGGCCGGCATAGCGCGAGGTCACCTTCAGCTTGGCGGTATCGCCAACATGGTAACTTTCCTTGTCGAGCGCGATCTCCAGCGCGTCAGGCGTTTCCGTCGAGGTGGAAGCGACATACCAGCCAGCATTGAACTCGACGCTCGATTCCGGGCCGTTCGCATCGGCGGTGGAGACTTCGAGCCGGTAGCGGCCCCAGGTCACGGGCATGGAAATCGCCGCGCCGTCCGTCGTGGCGTTGACCGTGCCGACTGCCACCTGCTTGGTGGACATGATCGGTTCGAACTTCCAGCTGCTGCCGTCGCGATACCATTGATAATTGCGCTCGATGCTCAGCAGCTTCCAGGTCAGGCCCTGCATGGCCTGCTTCTGGCCATTGTCGTCGACAACGATGACATGGAAGTTGCCGACGGAATTTTCACCGAGATCGCCGTCGAATTCCGGCTTGATGCCGATGCGCGGGCCATCCGCCTTGACGGGCAGCGTCAGTGAACGCTCGACGGCGCGGCCGCCGGCTTCCTGCATGCGCACCGTGATGTTGGCGTTCAGGAGCTGCGTGGTCGAAGGCGTATCGTTGATCGTGACGTTGAACGTGGTCTTGCCGTTTTCATCCAGCGCCTGCAGGTCTTCGAGCGACACCTGCGTGCTTTCCGCCGTGCTGTCGCCGCTGCCGCTGTCGTCATCGTCATTGTTTGCGCCTGCCTTGCCGGCGCCTTCGTCGGCGAGGCCGAACTGATAGCCCTTGTAGGCGTCGCTCTCGCGCGTCGGCTTCAGCGTCACTTCGCCTTCCAGATTGAGGCCAGCTGCCGGCGCGCCATAGAGGTAGCGTCCGTCAACGTTGATCGGCGTCGGCTTGCCGACTTCGATCTCCTTGGCGTCGCTCTTCATGTCGAATTCGATGCGATCCGGCACGAAATCGTCGACGAGGAAGGTCTGTGAGCCGATGGAGGAACCCTTCGGGTCGGTGTAGATGTTCATCGTCCAGGTGCCGCGCATGGAAGTCTGCTGCAGCGGCAGGTCGACGTTATAGCCGCCGAGCTTGCCGCCATCAGTGACGATGCGACGATCCTCGACGCCATCCGGGCGCAGGAAGACGAAGGTGAGCGGCAGGTTTTCGACCGCCGTCGAGCTGACGTCGCGGGCAAGTGCGGAGGCATGCACCGTCTCGCCGGCGCGGTAGATCCCGCGCTCGGTCCAGGTGAGCAGATCGATCGCGCCCGGTGCGGTTCTGCCTGCCACGCCGCGGTCGGAAAGATCGAAGCCGGCGCGCGTCATGTCGAGGAAGACATAATCCTGATCGCCGTTCTCAGCGGTAATGACGGCCGGCGTCATGCCCGCCGTGCCGCGCATCAGGCCGGCGCTGAAGACGGCGCGGCCATTGTCGTCGGTCTTGGCGGTCCCGAGGATTTCATTGTTCTTGGCGAGCAGCTGCAGCTGGATGCCGGCAAGCGGCTTGGCGCTGCCGAGCGACCGGGCAAAGACATTCAAGCCGTCGGTGCCGGCATAGGTGGTGACGCCGATGTCGGAGACGACAAACCATTGTGTCGCCTGCGGGTCCCATTCGTGGCCGCCGCTCTCCGGTGCAACAGCCGTCAGCACATAGACGCCGGGCTTGCGTTTCGGCAGTGCCTCATCCACTGGGAAGCTGGTTGCGACTTCCTTGTTGAGTTCCTGTTTGATCTCGATGGAGCCCTGCCAGACCAGCTCGCCATTGGTGTCCTGGATGGTCTGGGCGCTGTAGCTGTCCACCTGCGTCAGGAACTGCGAATTGTTCAGAAGCTGGGCAATATTGCGATCGCCGATACGGTAGAGCTTGAGATTGGCCGTGGTGGCGTTGACCGAAACGATCGGGATGCCGCGGCGCGCGGTCGAAGGCAGGACGAAATTGTCGCCCGTGAAGCGCAGCGAAGCCGTGCGATCCTTGACGTAGATATCGACATTGACTTGCGAGGCGAGGTTTTCATCCACGGAGGAGGGCAGGCCGGCGCGCAGCGAAATGCGGTAGTGCTGGCCGAATTCCAGACCTTCGACGCAGATCTGGTTGTCTTTGGCGTCGACCCCCTTCGGCGCGGCGCCGTTGAGGGTGACGAAGGGCGTGTAGTCGACACCGCTCTTCACCAGCTTTTCGGAGAATTGTACGCAGGCGCGGGGCGATGCATTGTCGTTGTCGAGCGTATTGCCCGTAACGCGGAAGCCCTGGCGGGCCAGAAGATCGTTATAGGCGGCCTGGACGGCAGCGGAGCTGACGAGATTGAGGCTCGCCTTGTAGGCGCTGAGCGCCGGACGATAGTTCTGCGCATTCTTCAGCGCTTCGGCGAGAACGGCCAGCGCATCGGCGCGGCTGCTCGTCGTGCGGGTCAGCTGATAGCCGTTGAGCGCGGCATAGGCGGCCCGCGTGGCGACAGACGCGTCGTTCGTGATCGTATTGGCGGCACGCGCCATCTCGATCCACAGATCGCCATTGTCGGGATTGATGGAAAGCGCGCCCTGGAAGGCGTTCAAAGCGTCGTTGACATTGCCCGAGGTCAGCTCGATGCGGCCGAGCGCAATCAGGCTTTCGACGCCCTGACCCTTGAGCTCGTTGCCGAGCGTCAGCGTGTTCTTTGCATCGCGCGCGCTCTGGACGAAATTGTCGGAAAGGAAGGAAAGGGCAGGCGCAGCGCCGATATCCGGCTCGCTGGTGGCCGCGGTCTCAACGATCTTGCCGGCGATCGCGCCGGGAAAACTGTTGAGCTGGTTGAAATCCGACTTCATGAAGCACCACTTCACCTTGGGATTGTAGGTGAAGGCCTTGCAGGACTTGTCGCCGATGCAGGAGGCGGAGCACTGATCCAGCGTCACATTCTGCTCTGTACGCAGATCGAAGCCGAAGTAGTCGCCATCCTTCGTGGTGACCACCTGGCGCTTGACGTCAGCGGCGACCGAAGGGTTCAGAGATGCAAAAGTGGCGAGAAGAAAAGCAGAGAAGCCGATAAACGCGCGCCTAGACATAAGTCCTCCCCACGCTGCCCGTTTTTTGATGGCGGCAATCTTCAAATTTCGCACCCGTTTGTCAACCGAGCGTGGAGTTGTTGTCGACGTTTCACGTTTATGACGATTCGCCTAGGCTCTTGAAAGAGGCTGTAAATCAGGCGATTCGCATGTTCGACCAAGCGTCGGCAAGGCTTCATTTTTCTTTTCAATCCCAAAATTACACCGGCCTTAATGGCCGGTGTCTCTGTCTGGGCTGCAGAGGAAGCCCGTTTGTCAAATATTCGTCAGGGCCAACGCGGCATCCGTATACCGCTTTCCGACGACGATCTCGGGCTTGATGATATCGCCGAGCTCCTTCACTTCCTGTGCCGAAAGGACGATATCGGCAGCCGCGGCGTTCTGCTCGAGATGGTGCAGCTTGCGTGCGCCGGGGATCGGCACGATGTCGTCGCCCTGATGCAGCACCCATGCGAGCGCCAGTTGTGCCGCCGTGACGCCTTTTTCCTCGGCAAGTGATTGCAACCTGGCGACCAGAGCCGCGTTAGCATCGAAATTCTCGCTCTGGAAGCGCGGCAGCGAACGGCGGAAGTCGTCGTCGGCAAGATCCTCCGTCTTTTGGATGGCCCCGGTCAGGAAGCCGCGGCCGAGCGGGCTGTAAGGCACGAAGCCGATGCCAAGTTCACGGCAGGTGGCGAGCACGTCTTCCTCCGGATCGCGGCTCCAAAGCGAATATTCGCTCTGCACGGCGGCGATCGGATGTACGGCATGGGCGCGGCGGATCGTGGCGGAGCCGGCTTCGGAAAGCCCGAGCGCCCGCACCTTGCCCTCCCGCACCAGCTCGGCCATGGCGCCGACCGTGTCTTCGATCGGCACATTCGGATCGACGCGATGCTGGTAGTAGAGGTCGATGACATCCGTGCCAAGTCGCTTAAGGGAAGCTTCGGCGACTTCCTTGACATGCTCGGGCCGGCTGTCGACGCCGATCATCGCCGCCGGGCCACTTTTCGTGAGATCGAGCTTGAAACCGAATTTGGTGGCGATGACAACGCGGTCACGCACGGACTTCAGCGTGCGGCCGAGCAGCTCCTCATTGGTGAAGGGGCCGTAGACCTCGGCGGTGTCGAAAAAGGTGACGCCGAGATCGACGGCGCGATGGAGCGTCTTGACGGATTCGGTCTCGTCGGTGGTGCCATAGGCAAAGCTCATGCCCATGCAGCCCAGTCCAACGGCGGAAACGGTGAGATCCTTACCTAGCCTGCGGGTTTTCATGATGTATTCCTTCTTGAGACGTATGGGAGCGACAGGGGCTCGTGTCCGCTGCCTACGAGCTCAAGTTAGGGCTCCGGACAATGAATGAAAATCCATGCAAATCCTTACAGGTTGTTCTATAATTTAGATCAATGAACAGAACACAACTCTCTCAGCTTGCGGTTTTTGCCGCCGTCGCCGCCCATCGCAGCTTTCGCGCTGCCGGCAAGGAATTGTCGATCGCGCCTTCGGCAGTCAGCCACGCCGTGTCCAGCCTTGAGGAAAGCCTCGGCGTGCGGCTGCTTGCCCGCACCACGCGCAGCGTGCTCCCGACTGAGGAGGGGCAGGCGCTATTGCAAAGGCTGGGGCCGGCACTGGAGGAAATCGATATCGCGCTGGAGGACACGCTTGCGACGCGCGGCCGTCCCGCGGGGACGCTGCGCATCACCGCCCCTCGCTTCGCTTCCGATCTGCTGATGGCACCGCGTATCGGCGATTTCCTCAATACCTATCCCGATATCACGCTCGAAATCGCCAACGAGGACGGCTTCAGCAATATCGTCAAGGAAGGCTATGATGCCGGCATCCGGCTGGCGGAAAGCATCGAAGGCGACATGATCGCGGTGAAGATCTCGCCGGATATACGCACAGTCATTGCCGGGTCGCCTGCCTATTTCGAGAAGCATCCGAAACCACTGCATCCGCGCGATCTCGTCCATCACCGCTGCATCAAGCGGCGATTTACCGATGGCTCGATTTATCGCTGGGAGTTCGAGAAGGATGGGCGCGAGCTGGTCGTTGCCGTTGATGGTCCCCTGATCGTGATCGAGGATCGGCTCGGCGTTTTGGCTGCCCTCAATGGCGCCGGCCTTGCCTATCTCTTCGATATTCGCGTGCAGCAGGAACTGGCCGAAGGCAAGCTCATCCGCGTGCTCGAAGATTGGTGTCCGCCCTATCCGGGCTTCTGCATCTATTATCCGAGCCGCCGCCAGATGCGCCCGGCGCTCAGAGCCTTCATCGATTTCTTCAAATATACCGGGCCTTAAAGCGATTTCAGGAAAAGTGCGTAGCGATTTTTCGTCCGGAATCGCGCAAAGCAAGGGAACGAAGCGACTGCTGACAGAAATCGGGTGGCGGCAATGCCATAGCTCGTCTCGAGTGAATGATGATTTGAGAAGGGGAAAGCAGCGATGAGAAAACCGGGATCGATGAAGGGGCTTGAGGATCTCGGCCGCGTCAGGCTGTCGAAGAACTTCTTCTTTCGTGATTTCCTGCATTCGGAAATATCAGATTTCTATCGTATTCCCAACATTCCCGAGGAGCCGGATCTCGCTGTCGAGGCCGGTCGCCGGCTCTGCGAGGAATTGCTCGAGCCGCTGGAGGCGACCTTTGGCCGGCTACATATCCGTTCCGGCTATCGCTCACCCGAGGTCAATGCCTTCGGCAACAGGAATGGGTTGAACTGCTCGACCAATCCTCATACCGCCGCGCATCACATCTGGGATATGCGCGATCTCGACGGCTGCATGGGCGCGGCCGTCTGCATCGTCGTGCCTTGGCTGATCGATCATCACAGCCATGAGGGCGATTGGCAGAGGCTCGCCTGGTGGATCCACGACCATCTACCCTATGCATCGCTCTGCTTCTTCCCGAAGCTCTGGG
Organism: Rhizobium sp. 11515TR; assembly: GCF_002277895.1. Taxonomy (NCBI): domain Bacteria; kingdom Pseudomonadati; phylum Pseudomonadota; class Alphaproteobacteria; order Hyphomicrobiales; family Rhizobiaceae; genus Rhizobium; species Rhizobium sp. 11515TR. The sequence goes on from NZ_CP022998.1 coordinate 981,413, forward strand.
CCTTCAACATCCAGTGGCACGAGCGGCCCAAGCGGACCATTCAGAGCTTTGTCAGCCCGCGTGGCATGCTGACCAAACCGGGCATGGCCAACTGGGAGGGCGACCATTCCGCCCATTACGAAGGCTTTCCGAAGCTTAGAAGCTGATGCGATAGCGAATATGCCCGTCGCTCTCGACATAAGTGTCGTAGAGCTTGCGGGCGGTCGTATTGCCTTCTTCCGTGTGCCAATAGAGCCGCGCCCAGCCGTTTTTCTTGCAGAGCGCGACGAGATCGTCGAGCAGCGCCCGGCCGACGCCGTGGCCTCTGGCACTTTCATCGACGAACAGGTCTTCCAGATAGCAGTCGGGCGCGCGCACCCATGTGCCCTCATGCGTGAGGCTGAGGGTAAAGCCCTTCACTTCGCCATCGACCTCGGCAACGCGCATGAAGATCGCCGACGCCGGATCGAAGACCCGGCGCCACGTCGCATCGGTGATGTCGGGCGCGACGGTGACGCCGTAGAAGGCCAGATAGCCGTCCCACAGCGCGCGCCAGCGCGCTTCGTCGCCAGGTCTGGCGGCTCGGATCGTCACGGTCATTGGGTTGTCTCTCTTATTCGCCGGCTTCATCGAGCAGGCGCATCGCGTCATCGGAAAGCGAAAGCTTTGCCGAATTGATGAGCGCCTCGAGCTGGCTGAGGCTAGTGGCGCTGGCGATCGGAGCGGTGACGCCGCGTTTGCGCAAGAGCCAGGCAAGCGCGATCTCGGCGGGCTTGGCGCCGGTTTCAGCCGCGACCTTGTCGAGCGCTGCGAGAATCCGCAGGCCCTTGTCGTCGAGATAGGCGGCAACCCGGTTCTCGCGTGCCCGTCCCTCCGTATCGGCCTTGGTGCGGTACTTTCCGGTCAGAAAGCCGGCCGCGAGGCTGAAATAGGTGATGACGCCGATCTCTTCCTTGACGCAGAGATCCGCCAGCGGTCCCTCGAAGCTGTCACGGGCGTAGAGATTATATTCCGGCTGCAGCACGTCGTAGCGTGGCAGGCCGGCCTTGGCGGCAGCATCGAATGAAGCCTGGAGCTGCGTCGCATCGAGGTTCGAGCAGCCGACATGGCGGATCTTGCCCTGTTCCTTCAGCTTGGCATAGGCGGCAAGCGATTCCTCATGCGACGTCTCGGGATCCGGCCAGTGCGACAGATAAAGGTCGATGTGATCGGTCTGCAGCCGCTTCAGAGAAGCCTCGGCCGCCTCGATGATATAGTCGGCCTTGAGGCCCTTCTTGCCCGGGCTCATCTCTGAGCCGACCTTGGTGATGATGATCGCCTTGTCGCGCGAAACGCGGCCCTGCTTCAGCCACTTGCCGATGATCTCCTCGGAATCGCCGCCCCTGTTGCCGGGAACCCAGCGGGAATAGACATCGGCCGTGTCGATCGTGTTGAAGCCGGCATCGAAGAAGGCGTCGAGCAGTGCGTAGGAGGTTTTCTCATCGGCCGTCCAGCCGAAGACATTGCCGCCGAAAACGATGGGGGCGACAAACAGATCGGTTCGTCCAAGCTTGCGCGTGTCCATGCTATTTCTCCAGGTCATTTGAAAGGTAAACCGGCGAGCGGACGCCGGAGGAAGGGATAAGGCAGGCTACCGGCCTTTCGCGGCGAAGACCACACACAATTTCTTTATTCCGTCGTCGAGCGCCGATAGTGGCTGGGCGGCAGTGCGTTGTATTTCGACCAGACGCGCCGCATATGCCGCGGCGAGGCGAAGCCGGATTTTTCCGCCACCCGCTCCATATCCAGCCGCGAATTGGCAAGCACATCGCGTGCCAGCGTCACGCGCATCAGATTGACATAGGCCGTCACCGACAGGCCGGCATGCTCCTGGAACAGCCGCGAAATATGCCGTGCGCTCATTGCGCCGATGCCGGCAAGCTCGGCAAGCGACCAGCCACGGGCCGGATCGGCCATGATCGCATCCTGAACACGATGGATGGCGGGGTGGACGTGGTTGCGGCCGCTAAGCCAGGGCGAGAGCTGCGGCTCGGCACCGGCTCTGCGCATATAGACGACCATGTGCCGGGCAATGGTCAGAGCCGTCATCGGTGAAGTCAGCTTGGAGGCGAGATGCAGCATCAGATCGGTGCCTGTGGTGATGCCGGCGCTCGAATAGCGATCGCGGTCCTCGACGTAGAGCCTGTTGTCGAGAACCCTGGCCGTCGGTGCATATTGCGTGATCTCGTCGAGGCAGGCGGCGTGGCTGGTGCAGGCATAGCCATCCATCAGTCCAGCACGGGCTGCGAGCACGGCACCCGAGCAGATGGTGACGAGGGTGATGCCCGGCCGGATTGTACCTCTCAACCATGCTGCAAGCGTGGCAATCTCCGGTTCGATATCTTCGGCATCGTCAGGCGGCGTGACGTTGCCGGACAGGATGACATAGGCCCCATCGGGAATGTAATCCGGCAATGGCCCGAGATCGGCAAGTGTCAGCCCGACCGAAGTCGTCTGCAATGGTTGGGCAGCGATGAACTGATAATCGAACAGAACGTCGTCCTGTTCGATATTGGCGCGGCGCAACACCTCCACCGGTCCAGCTACGTCCATCAGCAGCGTATAGGGCGGAAGAAGGACATAGACGGGGATGATCCGCTGATAAAGGCGCCGGTCGCTTTGGGTCATGCAGCACTCCGGATCGATGCGTCGGCGAGCGCCTCTTCGACCGTTGCGATACGGGCGAAACGGCCCGATAGCACCAGCTCGCTGCGCTTCTTGATATCGTCGGTGCTGAAGATCGTGCCCGAGGCATGCGTCATCGGGAAGGTCAGCGTCGCCTCGGTGACATAGTCGACCTCATAGCCGAGATCGGAGGCGTGCCGGGTCGTCGTCTCGCAGCATTGTTCGGTGCGGATGCCCGAGACGATCACCTTGCGGATGCCGTTTACCACCAGCCAGACATCAAGGCCGGAGCCGACGAGTGCCGAATGGCGGCGTTTGTGGAAGACGGCATCGGCCTCCAGCGAGATCTCATCGAGCTTGCGAACGAAGCCGCTCTTGAGGCTGAAATGCGCGTCGTTATCTTCGACATGGAAAATCTGGACGACGGCAATGCCTTTCGCCTTGGCACCATCGATCAGCGCCTGCAGGCGGTCGGTAAAGACCGGCAGGTCGTCCGTTCTCCAGTAGGGACGCTGGCGAAAGGATTCCTGGACGTCGATGACGAGCAGTGCGGTATCGGCATGGGACATTTTCGTATCTCCTGTGCTTGAAGGATAGCCGAGATTAGGCGTCACGTGGAAGCTTCGAAAGTCATCTGACAGACAGAAAAGGGACAAATACGGACATGGCGAAATGGTCCTTACGTCATCGAGTTCACGCCTGCGGCCTGTCTCGGGCGTTGCGCCTTTGGTAAGGGCCGAATAAGATTGGCGTCGATTTCGTCCAGAGCGGAATTCCCCGTTTCGCTTTACCCCACCGTGTTCACAAAGGATCCCGCTGGAAAGCCCGTGTTGCGATCATCGCCATGCGGCCGTCTGCTTCGGGACAATGCTTCAGGAGAGAGATCATGCTGCGCTTCGGAATTCTGTCGACAGCCAAAATCGGCCGCGATCTGGTCGTGCCCGCCATTCAGGATGCGGAAAACTGCGTTGTGACCGCCATTGCCAGCCGCGATCTCGTCCGCGCTCGACAGATGGCAGACCGGTTCTCCGTGCCGCATGCCTTCGGCTCCTATGAAGAGATGCTCGCCTCCGACACGATCGATGCCGTCTATATCCCGCTGCCGACCTCTCAGCATGTCGAATGGACGATCAAGGCTGCCGATGCCGGCAAGCATGTGCTGTGCGAAAAGCCGATCGCCCTCAAGGCGGATGAGATCGACAGCCTGATCGCCGCGCGCGATCGCAACAAGGTTCTGGTGACGGAAGCCTATATGGTCACCTATGCGCCGGTCTGGCGGAAGGTTCGCTCGCTGCTTGCCGATGGCGCCATCGGCCGGCTGCGTCACATCCAGGGCGCCTTCACCTATTTCAACCGCGATGCCGGCAACATGCGCAATATTCCCGCGCTCGGCGGCGGCGGCCTGCCCGATATCGGCGTCTACCCGACGATCAGCACCCGTTTCGTCACCGGCCGCGAACCCTTGCGTATTCAGGCGGTGACGGAGCGCGACCCGGAATTCGGCACCGACATCTATTCCAGCGTCAAGGCAGACTTCGGTGATTTCGAACTGACCTTCTACATCTCGACGCAGATGGCCAGCCGCCAGGTCATGGTCTTCCACGGTACGGAAGGCTTTATCGAGGTGAAGTCGCCCTTCAATGCCGATCGATATGGTGCTGAAGAGCTGGAACTGACCAATCGCGGCCATTCGGAATCGCAGATTTTCCGCTTCCCCGACAGCCGCCAGTACAAGCGCGAGGCGGAAGCTTTCGCCTCTGCCGCGCTTGGTCAAGGCGCCGAGGTCGTGTCGCTGGAAAGTTCGAAGCTCAACCAGAAGGTCATCGACGCCATTTACCGCGCCAGCGAGAAGGATGGCTGGGAACCCGTCTGAGGGTTTCCTTATTTTCTGACACAATTCCGGACGGAAAACCGCTGCACACTTTTCGTGGAATTGCTTCAGGGATTTTGCCGGTGGCGGAAGACGAAGCGCGAATAGCCGAAGAAGCTGAACGCAGTCGCCGCCGCCGATGCAAGCGTCAGCGCGATGATCGGCCGCAATGACGGTTCGGTCATCAGCAGCGAGCTGAAGAGGGCATAGTTCAGCACGGCCGAGGTCAAGCCGACCGAACCGTAGCGAAAGCCCTCCGCCGCAAGCGAGCGGTCGGAGCGGCCGAAGGTGAAGTTGCGGTTGATAAACCAGGTGGCAAGCAGTGCGCTCGGGATCGAAGCGGCACGGCCGACGAAGGGGCCGAAAGGCGTGAACCAGAGCAAGAGATGCAGCACGCCCGCATCGACCACGAAGCCGACACCGCCGGCGATCAGGAAGCGAAAGAGCTTCTTCATGCAGCCTTGGCCCTTTTCTTCCGGCTTGGCGGTTTTTCAAGCTCCGCCATATAGACCGTCCGGTCATTGCCGCTTTCACGCGAGGACGGTTTCGGCAGGCTCATATAGTGGATGCGCAATTGTTCGGCGCGGGCGCGTGCCACGGAATCGAGGATCAGACCGGCCGTGAATAGCATGAAGGCGATCATTGTCAGCGCCATGGAGAGTATCCAGGTCGGCACGCGCAATACCTGTCCGGTTTCGAAATACTCGATGAAGACCGGGATGGAGAAGCCGATGCTCATTTCCATCGAAATGGCGCTTAGAATGCCGAAGAAGGCAAAAGGCCGGGTTTCCTTCATCAGCATGGCGAACATCCAGAGGATCTTGCCACCGTCGCGAAAGGTGGAAAGCTTCGAATGCGAGCCTTCCGGCCGCCGGCCGTAATCAAGTTCCAGCTCGCTCACGGGCAGCTTCAGCCTGGAGGCATGCACCGACATTTCCGTTTCGATCTCGAAACCGCCCGACACGGCAGGGAAGCTCTTGACGAAGCGGCGCGAAAAGCAGCGGTAGCCGGAGAAGATGTCGGTGAAATCGGCGCCGAAGATGCTGCGATAGAGCCAGTTGAAGATGCGGTTGCCGAAGGCGTGGCCCTGCCGGCCAGCGTCGTTGCGAACGTTGCGGCGGGTGCCGACCACCATGTCGGATCCTTCCGTCAGCAACGTGCGGATCAGCTCTTCTCCGTCTTCGGGCGCATAGGTGCCGTCGCCATCGGCCATCAGGTAGATGTCGGCTTCGATATCGGCGAACATGCGACGCACCACATGTCCTTTGCCCTGCCGACGCTCGCGCACGACGGTCGCACCCGCGAGCATGGCGTGCAGAGCGGTGCCGTCGGTCGAATTATTGTCGTAGACATAGATCGCGGCTTGCGGCAGCGCCTTGCGGAAACCGCGCACAACCTCGCCGATCGTTGCGGCTTCGTTGTAACAGGGCAGGAGGATTGCGATATTCAGCTTCTCATTCCACATGGTCTTGGCCGGTTGCTACGCGTGAAGTCAAGTCGAGGCCCGATTGACGATCCGGACGAGAGCTTATCCCGCTGGCTGTTAATAAGACCCTATGGCTGCCTAATAAAAAAGGCGGGATACCGGCGTTGCGAAAAACATTCTCGTGATGAAAGCGGCAACGGGCACAGGCTTTACTTTTTTTTGATCGGCAGTCGCTAGCGTATCCCGACTATCCTTCGAACATGAGGTTTATCGAGATGGCGCAGACGCTGGCATTGTCGCCTGAGGCAGCCGGAACGGCAGAGAAGAAGGCGCCCCTGCGCTGGTCTCATCCTGCCCTCGTTGCGTTCGTCTATGCCGTCGTCGTCATCGTCGCGCAGCTCATCATTCATCGTAACCTCACGGACTATGTCGGCCCGGATAACGACGACGTCATGCGTCTGGTCGAAGTGCGCGATTTTCTCGCCGGCCAGGGCTGGTTCGACATGATGCAGTACCGTCTCGGCCTTGCGGGCGGGACGCTGATGCACTGGTCGCGCTTCATCGATCTGCCGATTGCAAGCCTCATCCTCCTCTTCCGGATGTTCCTTTCGCCGGAAAGCGCCGAGGCGGCGGCACTGACCGTTTGGCCGCTGATGCTCGTCCTGCCGTTGATGTTCTTCATGGGTCTTGCGGGCAGGCGCATCGCCGGCGTGGAAGGCATGCACTTCTCGCTGATCCTGACGGCACTCTTCGTCCTGCTCTCGCCGCGCTTCGTGCCGGGCTCCATCGATCACGATAATGTCCAGCTCGGCCTTGTCGCGCTTACCGTCGCAATGTTGGTCGACGAAAGTTACAGGCCTCGCAACTTTGCAATCGCTGCCATTACCCTTGCCATCCAGCTCGGTATTGGCGCGGAGACGACGCCCTTTGTCGCCGTCGCCTGCATGTCGGTTGCTTGCTTATGGGCCTGGAAAGGCGAAATATTCGCACCTGCTGCAAAAGCTTTTGCCCTGACGTTGACGGTTGCCGTCAGCGCCGCCTTCTTTTCGCTGGTGCCGCCGCGCCTTTATTCGATGGTCACATGCGACAATCTCTCGCTCGGCTTTTACGGCATCACCAGCGCCGGCTGCGTCGGGCTTCTCCTGTCGTCCCTTTTTGCCAGCCATCTCTCTCGGCCTTGGCGCATTGCAATTCTCGCGGCCAATGGTGCTTTCGTGTTTGCCACGACGGTGGCCCTTGCGCCGCAATGCCTGCGCAATCCGCTTTCCGATCTGGACCCCATGCTGGTGGATCTCTGGCTCAGCATGGTGACCGAGGCACAATCGATCTTTTCCATCGCTCACAGGCAACCCGATACTCTCGGCGCCTTCTATGCGACGGGCCTCCTGGCGATGCTCATTTGCGCGGTTCGTATCCTGCGGGGCAATCGCGCCAGCCTCCATGCAATGCTGATGGCTCTGATTGCGATCAATTGGATGATTACGCTGGTGCAGGTGCGCGGCGCCGAATTTGCCAATCTCCTTGCCATTCCGCCATTGGCGTTGGCGATCGCCGAGCTGCGCAAAGACTATATGGCCGATACCAGAAACCTTCGTTCCATTCTGCTTTATGCAGTGACGATACTGGCTTCCGTTCCGGCTGTTTGGGCTGCGGGTGGTGCGCTTGCAAGCAAGGGGATCGTCAACGGATTTACGGTCACGACACCGGCCAAAGCGGAGGAGACTGCCAATTGTGCTTCCGGGGAGGCCCTTGCGCCGATTGCAACGCTTGAGCCTGAGGTCGTCGCGGCCGCCTCAAACATGGGAACGTCGATTTTGCGCTTCACGCCGCACCGCACCCTTTCCGGTCCCTATCATCGCGATCCCGAGGGGATGCTGGCCGAGCTGCATATCGGCCTCGCGGACCCGCAGCGAGCAGAGGGGCTTCTGCGTGAGGCAAAGGTGACGATTGTCGCCTTCTGTAAGGGGGATCCGCAGGTGGAGTTAGTGAGTGAGCGGGCGCCCAAGGGACTTTATGCGCAGCTGACTGCCGGGCACATCCCGGTCTATCTGGAGCCGATTGCGGCGCCGGCGGAATCGGATGTCCAGTTCTTCCGCGTCAAGCCCCAGGATTGAGTTGAACCGCTGCATCTCGCCGAATTCAGATGGATACGGCGCGGTCCTTCTCTGAAGCTGCTTTTAGGCGCGGCGATGCTCGACCACATCGATGGTGACGAGATAGCCGATGAAGCCGAGATTGTAGCCGCCGAGCGCGATGAACAGCGTCGTCAGCGGCGGCGGAGCGATCGATGTGGCGACGGCGGCCATGAAAGCGATGCTCACGAGTGCCACGCCGAGCAGCGCGCCGATCGTCGAGCGCTGCAGGCCGGCGGCAATTCCGATGATCGTGGCGGTCGCGAATATCATCGCTCCATATCCTCTTTACCAAGAATCAGTTTGCACAGGTTTACGCGCAGATGGCTAAGAAAGCCTTTGTCAGCAGGGTTAACGCTTGATGAAGCAATAGGCTCCACGCCCTTTGTGAGACATGCAAGGAAGCGGAAGCTTCTCAACTATGCGCACAATCCCGTCTTTCGATCGATTCAGACTTAAGCGGTATGCAGCAGGCTCCGCATTTACCGCAACATCGGGTAGAAGGGGGACATGAGCAGCTTTTTTGAGAATGATTCGCCTTCGAACCTGACGGAATATTCCGTCTCGGAGTTGTCGGGATCGATCAAGCGCACGGTCGAGAATGCGTTCGACCAAGTGCGCGTGCGCGGGGAAATCTCCGGCTATCGCGGGCCGCATTCCTCTGGACATGCTTATTTCTCGCTGAAGGATGACCGGGCGCGCATCGATGCCGTGATCTGGAAAGGCACATTCTCCAAGCTGAAATTTCGCCCTGAAGAGGGAATGGAGGTCATTGCAACAGGCAAGGTGACGACCTTCCCGGGCTCGTCGAAATACCAGATCGTCATCGAAACCTTGGAGCCTGCTGGCGCCGGTGCACTGATGGCGCTGCTGGAGGAACGCAAGCGCAAGCTCGGTGCCGAAGGCCTGTTCGATCCCGAGCGCAAGCGCAGGCTGCCTTTCATGCCCAAGGTGATCGGCGTGGTCACGTCGCCGACCGGTGCGGTCATCCGCGATATTCTGCATCGCATCTCCGATCGCTTCCCCGTGCATGTGCTGGTCTGGCCGGTGAAGGTACAGGGAGAGGGCTCCGGCGACGAGGTGGCGAACGCCATACGCGGCTTCAACGAATTTGCCCAAGGCGGCCCGATTCCGCGCCCGGACGTGCTAATCGTCGCGCGCGGCGGCGGCAGTCTCGAGGATCTATGGAGTTTCAACGATGAGGCTGTGGTGCGTGCCGCTGCCGCGAGCGAGATCCCATTGATCTCGGCCGTCGGCCACGAGACAGACTGGACCTTGATCGACTACGCCGCCGACGTGCGCGCTCCGACGCCGACGGGGGCTGCCGAAATGGCCGTTCCGGTCAAAGCCGAGCTCGAAGCCCAGCTGGCGAGCCTCGCAGCCCGGTTGCAGGGGGGAATGACGAGGCAGATGGATCAACGCCGGCAGGTTGTGCGTGCGCTGATGCGCGCCCTGCCATCGCTCGACCAGATTCTGGCTCTGCCGCGCCGCCGCTTCGATGAGGCGGCTGCTGGCCTTGGCCGCGGATTGGAGCTGAACACGCTGAACAAGCGCCGCTCCTTCGAGCGCACCGCCTCGCACCTCCGCCCCGATATCCTGTCGAACCGGATCGCCGAGCGACGTCAGCAATTGGGCGAACGGATAACCCGCGCGGAGCGGACTATCGAGCGCATGCTCGACCGGTCCCGCGCCCGTATCGAACGCGCCGATGCCGTCTTCACCACGTTGCCGTCGCGCCTCGAAGCGCAGACGGGGAGGGCGCGCGACCGCCTCGGCAGTCTCGTCCGTCATGCCGATACGGCCATCCGCCATCAGCTAACTCGAGCGCGCAGCGAACTCACGGCGCAGGAGCGCATTCTGCAGTCGCTCTCCTACAAGAATGTTCTGAAGCGCGGCTATGCCGTTGTGCGCGACGAGGATGATCGCCCAGTTTCGCTGGCGGCAGCCCTTTCGACGGGTGCCGCGATCTCGATCGAGTTTGCTGATGGCCGCATCGGGGCCGTCACCGGCGATGATGCCTCGCCACCGTCTTCATCCACACCGCCATCAGGCACTGCGCCTTCGAAGAAGCGTGCCACCAAACCGGCGGAGCCTGCCGCTCCACCGAAGCAGGGAAGCCTCTTCTGATGCGCATCCTGCTGGTGCTGGCCCATCCGCTGGAGGATAGTTTTGCCGCCGCCGTGGCGAACGTCGCGCAGGAAACGCTTGTTGCCGGCGGGCACGAGGTCGATCTGCTCGATCTCTATCGCGAGGGCTTCGATCCGCGTCTGTCCGAGGCCGAGCGGCGCGGCTATTTCGACCAGCCTTACGATACCTCGGGCGTCAGCGATATCGTCGCGCGTCTGCAGGCGGCCGATGGCCTGATCCTGGTGTTTCCGCAATGGTGGTTCAATTTCCCGGCGATTCTCAAAGGCTTCTTCGATCGCGGCTTTGCGCCGGGTGTTGCCTTCACCCATGATCCCGCCGGCGGGCGGATCGTGCCGAAGCTCACCAATATCCGTCTGTTCTGGGCGCTGACGACGACCGGGTCGCCATGGTGGATCGTGCATCTCTACATGGGCAATCCGGTGCGGCGCCTGCTGAAGCGCGGCATCGCTGCCTTCTGCGCCAAGCGGCTGAATTTCCGCATGCTGGCGCTGCATGACATGGACCGCGTCACCGAAGCCGGCCGTAAGGCACATCTCGAACGCGTCAGGCGAGCGCTGGCAACGATCTGATCTCACGATTTCGGAAAAAATATGCCGCGGCAGAGATACCGCGGCATGATCGCATTCGAATATCCGAACTGGTTATGCCCACTCGCCCTTGCGCATGACGGGCACGCGTGAGCCATCGGCATCGATACCGTCGATATCGACCTTGTCGGAGCCAATCATCCAATCGATATGGATCAGGCTGGAATTGCCGCCCTGCGCCTTGATCTGCTCCTGGCTGAGCTTGACGCCGTCGATGAAGCACTTGGAATAGCACTGGCCGAGCGCGATGTGGCAGGAGGCGTTTTCGTCGAAGAGCGTGTTGTAGAACAGGATGCCGCTTGCCGAAATCGGCGAGGAATGCGGCACCAGCGCCACTTCGCCGAGCCGGCGTGCACCTTCGTCGGTGTCGAGCACCTTGTTCAGCACTTCCTCGCCGCGAGTCGCCTTGGCCTCGATGATCCGGCCACCTTCGAAGCGCACCTGGATATTGTCGATCAGCGTGCCCTGATGCGACAGCGGCTTCGTCGATGAGACGTGGCCTTCGACACGCAGCGCATGTGGCGTGGTGAAGACCTCTTCGGTCGGGATGTTCGGGTTGCAGGTGATGCCGTTCTTGGCGGTGGAAGCGCCGCCATGCCATTCATGGCCATCCGCCAGACCGACGGTCAGGTCGGTGCCGGGTCCCTGGAAATGCAGGGCGGAAAAACGCTGGCCGTTCATCCAGGACGAGCGCTTGTGCAGATTGGCGTTGTGTTCCGTCCAGGCAGCGATCGGATCTTCGACATCGACGCGCGAAGCCGAGAAGATCGCCTTGGCAAGTTTTGCGACCGCGATCGCCTCCGGATCGTTCGGGAAGACCAGCTTTGCCCAGGAGGGATTCGGGTAGGAGACGATGTTCCAGTTGGTATCGAAATTCGAGATCTTTTCCAGCGCCGGCTTATAGGCTGCCGAATTGGCGCGGTTGGAGCGCGCCACCTTGTTGGGGTCCTGACTGGAAAGCAGCATCGGATTTTCGCCGGCAATGGCGAGGCGTGCCGTGTTGTTGGAGAAGGCCTTGGCCATGCCCTCGTAGAGCCATGTCGCGGCCCGGTCGAAGCTCGCATCCTGGCCATATTCGTAGCGGGCAAGCGTCGTCTCTTCGTCGGAATAGAAGGTGGAGACGAGACCAGCGCCGGCCTTGTAGGCTTCGCGCGTGATCAGCCGAACCAAGGGCATCGCTGCGACCGGCGCTGTCATCAGCAGATCTTGGCCTGCCTGCAGCTGCAACCCGACCCTTACGGCTACTTCCGCAAGCTTTTCCAGCTTGGCGTGATCGACGGGATGATGGTTGGGGGTAGCTGATGTCATGGCAAAACCTGCTTGGCTGATATCGAAGATGATCTGAAGACTTAGACCGGTTTGCGGCGAAAATGAAGGCGCTATGTCCGATCTTGAAGATCGTCAGGCGATCAGAGGCGCAGCCTTGGCCTTAAGAGCGCTCAAGGCATCCTGCGGACTGAGGCGCACCTGCAGCCCGCGCTGGCCGCCGTTGATATAGACGTAACCTTCGGTCATAGCCTGCGCCTCCATGGCCGTCGGCACAAGCTTCTTCTGGCCGAAGGGGCTGATGCCGCCGACATGATAGCCCGTCAGACGCTCGGCATCGGCGGGCTTCATCATGGCGGCGGATTTGCCGCCGAAGGCTGCGGCGAGCTTCTTCATGCTGACTTCGTGATCCGACGGTACGACGACGCACACCGGCTTCCCGTCCACTTCGGCCATCAAAGTCTTCAATACCCGATGCGGCTCTTCGCCCAGCGCCTCCGCCGCCTGCAGGCCGACACGCTCCGCATTCGGGTCGTAGTCATAGGCATGCACGGTGAAGGCGACTTTCGCCTGGGTCAGCACTTGGGTGGCGCGGGTGGTTTTCGACATGGGGCTATCTCTAGGCCGCCTTACCGAATGCAGCCGCATAAATATCCGGCTTGAAGCCGATGAGCAATTTGCCGTCCGCTTCCAGGACCGGGCGCTTGATCATCGAGGGCTGCGCCAACATCAGCTGAATGGCCTTGTCCTTCGAAAGATCGGTGCGGTCCGTTTCCGGCAAGGCCTTGAAGGTGGTGCCGGCCCGGTTGAGCACGACTTCCCATCCCGCTTCCTTCGTCCAGCGTTCCAGATGATCCCGATCGATGCCGACTGCCTTGTAGTCGTGGAAGTCATAGGCAATGCCGTGGCTATCGAGCCAGATGCGGGCCTTCTTCATCGTGTCGCAGTTCTTGATGCCGTAAATGGTGAGCGTCATGGCGAATCCGTCTTTTGCTGTCGGATAGGGCATAACACGTGAACAAAGGCGGATGAAAGCGGCTCGGATGGGCAAGTGGTTCTCTCGCCCGTTGCAGTTGCCAGCGATAAGCGCATAAATATGCGGCATGCATATTTGTGGTGCGGGTTGGAAGCATGGCGACGGACAAGGAAATATTGCGGCTGGAAAACCTCTTTGGCGCTATGAGCCTTGCTTTGGTGGACAAGATGGAGAAGGCTTTCGCCGATGAAACCGGCCTTGGGCCGAGCGCCATTGCCGCCATCGTTCAGATCGGCACCGAGCCGGGGCTGACGATCGAGAGCCTGCGGCGGATGATCGCGCTCTCTCATTCCGCCACGGTGCGCCTGGTCGATCAGCTGGTGGCGTCCGGCCTCGTGCTGCGGGGCGGCGGCGTCGAGGGTGACAAGCGTGCCCGCGCGCTACAGCTGACAGAAAAAGGCCACTTGCTCTTTGATAGGAGCCTCTCCGCCCGCCGGGCCGTCATCCATCGGGCCTTTGGCGTTCTCAGCTCGGAGGAGACGGCCGAGTTCGGCCGCTTGGTCGAAAAGCTGCTGCCGGCCTTGGTCGATCTCGGCGATGACCAGGATGTGGTCTGCCGCGTTTGCGATCAAGGCGTTTGCGATCAGGATCGCTGCCCGATTGCCTTCATGACGTAGCCTGGGATAGGACCTTGACATTTTCATTAATGTATATGCATACTGCATACATATACTTTGGAAGGCGATGGTTGCCGCCTTCGCTGGCCTGAACATTGCCTGCATCAACTCGATCGGAGGCATGATCGCGATGGAAAATCGTTCAATTCTTGCCCGGCTAAGGGGCAAAGCGCGTGCCGCGCTTGCCGGAACGCAGCATCAGGTCAATCGTTTCGGTGTGCTTCTCCGCGAGGCGGCGGCGATCGCCTTCATCATGCGCTGCAAGGTGATCGATCGCCGCTAAAGGAAATCAATCCTCAAGTGTTCCTGGCTTGCGGGCGACGGAGCTTGGCCTGTCCGAACCGATCTTCATCAGATCGCCGCGCCGGCGCACCAGCCGGTCCGAAACACGGGTGACGATCAGACCTGCCTGCGGCGCGCGGATATCGATGGCGCCGTCCGGCATACCCGGCGCGGTGATGATCGTCGCCAGCAGATCACCTTCTTCAACGCGCTCGCCGATATTGCGATGGAAGAGCACTGTGCCCGCCTGTGGTGCGCGGATCATCTCGACGTTGTCGAGCGGCACGGCCGGTCCGCTAAAGGAGGTGCCGGGAGCGACGCTGTCGTCCTGTACCGCGCCGCGCACGGCCAGGAAGCGCCAGAGCCCTTCGGCATCGTTCTTTGCCATTTCGGGATAGACATCGCGGGTGCCGCGCAATTCCACCGTGACTGAAAGCTTGCCCGGCAGCCTTGCCTTCTTTTCGCCCGGCACTTCGTATTTCCACGCGAAGCTGACGGCCTCCTCGAAGGCCGAGCTTTCACCGTCCGACAGCAGCACGGCATCCATCTTGAGCGCCGCGGCAAGATCAGCGGCTTCAGGCCAGAATGCCTCGTCAATATAGGCATATTGCAGGGATTCGTCATCGCAATGAAGGTCGATCACCAGATCGGCACCGAGTGCCATATGGATCAGCTGGCGCTTCAGCCGGTCGACGGCGGGGTAGCGTTCCAGATTTTCGATGAGGAGATCGCGGTCGCGAAGCGAGACCAGCGGGAAGTCGCGGTTGAAATTGGTGCGCGAGCCCAAGTCGAAGCGCCCTTGCATCTCGCCGAAATGCGATTGCGCCGCGCCGATCGGATTGGCATGCGGCACGACGATGATATCGCTCAGAATGGACCCATCGGCTTCCGCTTTCCGAAGCCGCTCGCAAAGGAAATGCACGAGCGCCGTGCCCGGCAGCTCGCCGGCGTGCAATGCAGCCTGAATGTAGATCTTCGGCGCGTCTGCCTTGCTGCCGGCAAAATGCAGGACCGGTAGCCGCCAGGCGATCCCCGCAGTGTCGCCTTCGATGACGATTTCGGTGATGTTCATGGGCGGGCCTCCTGCTGATGATAATCAGAGACCCATATCAAGCCTTAACGGCAGCCTGCAACCGTTTGTCGCCACATGCGAAAATCAGAACCGGGGACAAACAGCGCCAAAACAGCTTTCAGCGGCTGCCATTCCTGCGCAGGCAGAAGCTCAGGATTAAGCTGAGGAGCACCGCACCAACACCGAAGGAGAAGGGTGCCGCATAGCCAAGATGATCCGCGACCAGGCCGGCGATCGGGCCGGTCGAACCGAGCGACACGTCGAGAAAGATCGAATAGAGCCCGAGCGCGACGCCGCGGTTTTGCGGCGGGATGCGCTCCATGGCCTCGTTGCCAAGCGCTGGGAAGACTGGCGCGAAACCGGCGCCGGCCAGCGCCGCGCCGATGATGGCAACGGTCGGGGAAGGTGCAAGCGCGAGCGCCGCCAGGCCGATGATCTCGATAACGAGCGAAATGCGCACCAGCGGCAGGCCGCCGAAGCGTGCGACTGCCTGCGCAAGACCCAGTCGCACACCCATGAAAGCAAGGCCGAAAGCGCTGAGCGCAAAGGATGCGCCTTCCCAGCCGCGGCTATGGAAGAATAGCGCGACGAAGGCCATGACAACGCCGAAGCCGCTGGAGGCAAGCGCGAGCGCGATGCCGTATGGTGTAACGCGGCTCAGCACCTGGCCCGTGCCGATGCCCTTTTCCTTGACGCCCGGAACCGGCGGCCGCGTTTGCGCTAGCATGAAGCCGGCAACCGCAAGGATGATGGTGACGACGCCGATGGCGAAGAAGCCATATTGCCCCTGCAGCCATGCGCCGAAGGGGGCGGCGAGGGCAATGCCGCCGTAGGTGGCGATGCCGTTCCAGGAGATGATGCGGACGGTTTCGCGTGACCCCATCAGGCCGATCGCCCAGGTGATCGCCGCCGTGCTCACCCAGCTCTCGCCGATGCCGAGCGCCAGCCGGCCCGCAAGCAGAAGAGCAAGGCTCGCTGCCGGGACTTGGATCGTAAAGGTGGAAGCGATGGTGAGTGCGCCCGACAGACCATAGGCCAGGAAGCCCAGGAAGACCGAACGGCGTGGCCCGTATTGATCGCAGAGCCGGCCGACATGGGCGCGGCTGACGATGGTCGCCACATATTGCGTGCTGACGGCGATGCCGGCCCATACGACGCCGAAGCCGAGGCTGCTGTCGACATAGGTCGGCAGAACCGCAAGCGGCAATCCGATGGCAAGGTAGCCGAAGAATGTCAGCGCGACAATCGAGATGAGGGACAGTGTCGAAGTGGACCGAATGGTCTGGGAAGCAGTGTTCACGGGATATCGCCTGCGGGCACCGGCAGCGGTGTCCATGCTGTTTGCCACGAAGGAGCGGGATTCGTATCGGATAGCAGTGACGGCGAAGGCCTGAGAGCCGTGCGTCGCCATATGCAACCGGTATCAGGCAGGAGCAGGCATGGTCAACGAATTGCTGCCTTGCAGCAAAAACCATTGACGGGATGAATGGATTGTGCGTCGAAGCTAAAACACCCCGTCGCCCCGTCGCCCCGTTGCCCCGTCGCCCCGTCGCAATGAGCGGAGCCTGCCAGGGAGGCTCCGCTCACTGGGCGTCACATCGTCAGGACGACGCTGGCCGTCGTTCGGCCTGCTTCGAGGTCGGCATGAGCTTGAGCGGCGTCCTTCAGCTTGTATTCGGCGCCGATCGGGTTGACGAGCCCGTCCTGCAGCGCCGCCATCAGCGCCGTTGTGCCCTGGCGGTAAAGATCCGCATCGCTGGCATAGGTCAATACGCTCGGGCGCGACAAGCCGATCGCGCGAGGTGCGGTCAGCTCCTCGATCTGGATCGGCGGAATGGGGCCGCCCGCCTGGCCGAGACTTGCAACCATGCCGAAGGGGCGCACGGCGGCAAGGGTCTGCGACAGCATGGTGCCGCCGATCCCGTCCACGGCGAGATGCACGCCGCGGCGATCGGCAATGCGGCGCGTTTCTTCGACCCAATCCTCGGATGTGTGCAGAAGCACCATGTCTGCGCCGGCCTCATAGGCAAATCCGGCTTTGGCTTCGGAGCCGACCGTGGCGATGACGTTTGCACCAATCCGCTTGGCAAGGCGCGTGACGAGCTGGCCGAGGCCACCGGCGCCCGCGTGCACCAACACCCATTCGCCTGCTTTCACCGGATAGACCTTTTGCAGCACCATTTGGGCCGTCAATCCGCGCAGCATCGTACTGCCCGCGACGCGTTCGCTGACGCCTTCGGGTAGTTTCACCAGGCGAGCGGCCGATAATGTCCGCACCTCGGCATAGCTGCCGAGCGGATGGCCGATATACGCGACGCGGTCGCCAGCCTTCAGTTCGCTGACGCCGGGGCCTAGCGCCTCGACGACGCCGGCGCCTTCGAAGCCGAGCACGCTCTGGCCCGGCGGCAGTGGATAGAGCCCGGAACGGACATAGATATCGACGAAGTTGACGCCGGAGATGCTTTGGCGGATCCGGACCTGGCCGGGACCCGGCTCGGTGGCTGGGAGATCGACGGCTTTCATGGCCTCGGGTCCGCCCGGGCCGGTAATGGTAATCGCTAGGGGCATGCGGAAGTCTCCTTTCAGGAGATCTTTGACCATAAACATCGGCCTGAATAAATTCGGTATGAGCTCACCGCATCTGTGCAATAATGCACCGATGATCGACTGGCAGGACCTCCTTCACTTCGCCGCCCTAGCACGAACCGGCTCGCTGTCCGCAGCGGCGCGGGAGCTTGGCGTGGATCATGCAACGGTTGGCCGCCGTATTGCCGCGCTGGAGCGTTCGCTCGATCTGCGCCTCATCGACCGGCGGCCGCGCACCTCGCCGCTGACGGCCGATGGCCGCGCCATTGCCGAACTGGTGGCGGGAATGGAGGAGAATGTCGAAGCGATCAGGCGCTATTCGAAGAGCGCCGTTGCCGGGCTCTCCGCCGCGGTCAAGGTTAGCGCGCCGCCGTCTATCGCGGCCCATCTTCTCGCCCCGAAAGCGGCTCTCTTCCGTGAAGAGCATCCGGACATCACCTTGACGATTGCCGGCGTCACTCGCCGTGCCGCGCTCAATTACGGAGAGGCTGATATCGCGGTACGCATGACGCGGCCGGAGGAGAGCGATCTCCTGGTCCGCCGCATCGGCGTCATGCGCTTCGGCCTCTACGCCATCCCGGCTGTGGCGGAAAGGCCCAAGGGGGAGTGGGTTTTCATCGGTTACGATGCGGCGATGGAGCATCTGACGCAGCAGACCTGGCTTCGAAGTCTGCTGGATGGCCGCCCGATCGTGTTTCGCGCCACCGATGTCTTCGGCCAGCTCGAGGCGGCCCGCGCCGGCCTCGGCGTCGTGGCGCTTCCAGCTTTTCTGGGCGATAGCGAAGCGGGGCTGACGCGCCTGCCGGTCGCGGTTCCCTCACCGACGCGGGACCTCTGGCTCGTGACCTATCCTGATCTGCGCCGTTCGCCGGCCATTCGCGCAGTAATGGATTTCGTCAGCGACATCATCGGCCGAAGCTGCCATATCCGGGACGACGCAAGCGCGGGGACTTAAGGCAACTCCGGCCACATTTTCTTGTTGCAGCTTTGCCGTGAATCTCTATCCATAAATGGATGCGCCATCCCTATGGTCGGTGACCGATGACGAAGCTGGGCAGTTGGTTCGTGATGGGCAGGGCGGATCTCATCGCGGGCATATCGGTTGCTGGACTGATGCTGCCGGAAGCGGTCGCTTACGCAGGCATTGCCGGCCTGCCGCCGCATCGTGCAGTCCTCGCCGGCATCGCCGGATGTCTCGTCTATGCCATATTCGGCCGCAGCCGCTTTGCCATCGTCTCCCCCACATCCTCATCTGCTGCCATTTTGGCCGCCACCTTGGCGGTGGTGCCGGGCGATGCGACGATCAAGGCGGGGCTTGCCACGGTTGCCGTGGCGCTTGCCGGCCTTCTCTTTGTCATCGCCGGTACCCTGCGCCTTGGGGGCATCACCGGTTTCATCTCGCGGCCGGTCCTGAGGGGCTTCGCGCTCGGGCTGGCGATCACCATCATCCTGCATCAGTTGCCGACCCTGGTGGGCGTGCCCGTGCAGGGCTCGAATATCCTGACCTACGCGGCGGCACTCTTCGGCGCTATTCTGCAGTGGAATCCGATCAGCGTCATAGTCGGCATCGTCGCGTTGGCGGCATTGCTGCTCTTGAAGCGATTGCCTGGCATTCCCGGCGCTTTCCTCGTGCTCGCCGCAGGCATATTCGCCTCCTATCTGTTCGGCCTGGAAGGCCATGGGGTCAAGCTGGTTGGCCCGATCGAGATCCTGCCGCAATGGCCGTCGCTGCCGGATGCCAACTGGACCGCCTATTCGCGGCTGGTGCAGTTCACCGTGCCCCTTGTCCTCATCCTCTTTGCTGAATCTTGGGGCACGATGCGTGCACTCGCCCTGCGGTATGGCGAGACGCTGGAGGTCAATCGCGAGCTTGGTGCGCTGGGTGCTGCCAATCTCGCCAGCGCCGTCGTTCAGGGTATGCCGGTCGGCGCGGGTTTTTCCGCAGGCTTCGCCAGTGAGGCGGCGGGAGCAAAGACGCGGGCGGCGACCGTTTTTGCTGCAATCGGCCTGGCGATTCTGATTGCCTGTGTGGGACCGCTGGTGGCGCTTCTACCGGAACCGGTGCTCGCCGCCGTCGTGATCGCGGCTCTGACCCATGCGCTCGACCCTAACCCCATTCTGCGCCTGCGCCGTCTGCACCGGGATTTCTACGTGGCACTCGGTGCCGCCGTCGGTGTGCTCGCCTTCGGCGTTCTCAATGGCATGCTGCTGGCGATCGCGCTCTCGCTTGCCGCCATGATGCATCGCTTGGCATCCCCGTATATCGCCCGTCTGGGACGGCTCAACAACAGCCATGACTTCGTCGATGTCAGTAGGCATGACGATGCCGCCGAGATACCGGGCATTGCCATCTGGCGTCCCGGCGAAACCCTGTTTTTCGGCAACGCCGATACGATCTTCGGCGAGATATTGTCCGGCAGCCGCAGTGAAGCCGGGTTGCGGGCAGCTATCCTCAGCCTGGAAGAAAGCTCCGATATCGACAGCACGGCGATGGACGCCTTGATGGAGTTCGACGGCGCGATGCAGCGAGCCGGCCTCCGCCTGCAGTTTGCCCGGGTGCATGACCGCGTTCGCGATCTCATGACGGTCGCCGGCATTGCCGACGTCGACAAGCGCTGCAGCTTCAGCGTCGATGATGCCGTGGCGGCTGTGATGGCGGATCAGAAGCCGCCGATGGCGTGAAGAGGTAGCTCAATCATGCAAAGTCCAATAGCAGAGATGATCGTGCTTGGCCTCTCCCTGCAGGCTGTTGATGAGAACGAAGTCTCTGGCGGTCCAGCTTACGGGCTCCTCGAGCATGATGTCGGCAACGAGATGGCCCTGATAGAGCAGCGTCATATGCGGCTCGACAGGTTTTTCCTTAGTCGGCTCAATGCCCGTGAGCCGCATGGCATCGGCCAGCTCCTGATGGAGCGCCCTTAGTTCCGCATTGCCGTCCTTGTTCCATAGGACCAGCGGGCGGTTGTCGCCCTTGCCGAAGCTGACAGCCCGATCGAAGACGACGGGAAAGGGTGATTTCCTCACCCTCGAGGCCGCTTCCATCGCCGCAAATGCCACGTCCTCGGGCAAGCAGCGAAACGACCCGATCGGGTAGAGCGTCACATGGAAGAGATCAGGCCGACGCGGCTTCGTGGAAAAGCGGTACTGCCTGCGAAAATTTCCAGCCAATTCATGGCTGTACGTGGCGATCGCCGCATCGGGCAGGAGCGCGAAATAGAACTCGTTGACAGGCCCTTGATCGATTGGCGGTGGTGCTCGCGTGTGTGATCCGCCTGCGAGATAGAGCGAAAGCTGCCCATTATTCTTCATGGGTTTGCATCAAAGCCGCGTTGCTTTGCCTCCTCTTTTTTGACCGCGGCATCGTAGTGCATCGCGAACGGCCAATCAAGAACAAAGCAAGAACATATAGGAAGATCACGGTTACAAGGGCCACAATCCTCGTTTCAAAAATGCGATCGAATAAAAAGCCTGACTGATCTGTTCATTCCAAGCGAGGCTTGCTCTTCATTCTCTCCAACAAGGAATGACCGTCCATGTTTACCAGAGCCATCTTTTCAGCCGTATTTCTCGTCCTCATCGGGCTCGGCATTTCAGCTTGCTCTACGTCGGGAGATCACAATTCCGGCAGCGGCATGACGCTGAACGCGCCTCCGACCGGCGGCGGATATTGATCCTGTTCTGTCAGTCGCCCTGAATCCGTTCGGCGGCCGTCAAAACGGTGGCAATTCTCGATCTTTGCAAGAATCGGGTTGAATTCGAGGCTCCCGAGGACGATTTTCATGACAAGTGGAAACGCGGGAGCTTTCGTCATGAACGAGACAAGGCAGAATTACCTGATCTTCGAAACCGCCGGCGGCTTCTGCGGCATCGCCTGGAATGATGTCGGCGTGCTGCGTTTTCAATTGCCGACGAAGGATGCGGGCGCGACCGAACGCCTGCTTCTGCGGCGTTTGCCGAACGCGCAGCCCGGTACGCCGAGCACGGAGATTGCGGGAGTGGTCGCCAAGGTGAAACGCTATTTTGCCGGTGAGGAGATCGACTTTTCCGACGTCACGCTCGACCTCGGCGAGCAGGACGCCTTCTTCAGGCAGATCTACGATGCCGCCCGCCAGGTCGGCTGGGGGCACACGACAACCTACGGAACCTTGGCCAAGCAGCTTGGCGCAGGGCCGGAAGCCGCGCGCGATGTCGGGCAGGCCATGGCGAAGAACCCGGTGGCGCTGATCATTCCCTGCCACCGCGTTCTGGCCGCAGGCGGCAAGATCGGCGGCTTTTCCGCACCGGGCGGCTCCAACTCCAAAGCTCGTATGCTGGAGATGGAAGGCGTTCAGCTGGCGCCGCCGAAGCCGGTGCAGCAGTCGCTGGCGTTTTGAGCCAGACGATATCCGGATGTACGGCTAAAGCTGATCGCCCTGTTCCTTTGGCCCCTGACGGGCGCGGGCAAACAATAGCGTCTGCTTGTCATTGAGGCGCATCGGCTTCGGATCGCCATAGCCGGCTTTTTCGGCAACACGGATCGAAGCCGCATTGTCGGGCGAGATCAGGCAGACGCTGCGATCAAATCGCGGCTGCTTGTCGAGCCAGGCGACGGCGGCCGCCAGAGCTTCCGTCGCAAAGCCTTTGCCATGCGCCCATGCGGCCAGTGCCCAGCCGGCCTCCGGAATACCCATGATTGGCGGTTCCATAACCCTGTGAAAGTCGGCAAAGCCGAGATCGCCGACATAGCGGCCGGAGGACTTCTCGCGGATTGCCCAATAGCCATGCCCGAGCAGCGGCCAGAGGCCATGATAGGACAGCATCCGCATCCATGACTCCCTGGAAGTGGAGACCACATTGCCGAAAATATGCCTCACGACCAGAGGATCGCTCCACATGCCCGCAAGCGGCTCGAAATCATCGAGCGTATGTCCCGTCAGGATAAGCCGTTCGGTTTCCAGTCGCGGCGGAGAAAGCGTTACTTCCATGAAGGCAGACCTCTGGTTTAGCTTTGGGCATTCTGCTGCAGGCGCTCCGCAAGCGCATCCAGATCGGGCAGAAACCAGACCTCACGGCCCCTGTTGGATTCATACACGAAATCGCGCAGGGCATTACTGTCCGCGATCCATCCGGAGACGTCGCCGAGAATAACGAGCTGCGAACGATAGTTGACGAATTTCTGAATGATCGCGCCGGCGATGCGGGTTGAGAGCCGGAAAAACTCCTCGCTCAGCCGTGATGTGGGAACGACCACCAGCTGTGCTTCAGCGTCCCATGCAGCGCTGATCCAATCATTCACGTCCCTTTCGCTGGCGAGGAGAGGGCCGTTGTCATCGCCGATAACGACTTTTCGGCCGGAGAATTCTTTGACGGTGTACATGCTGGTTCGACTTTTGCTTGCTATTGAAATTAGGAGTTTTCGCCATCATCCCGCGTGAATGGTGAGGACAGCTATCATGTAGCGCATGGCGTTCCTAGGCCTACCAGATGCGATCCCTCGGCTTCGTCGAGGTTAGAAGCCAGTCGCCGGAGGGGCGTAGCACCGCGACCGGGACGCTACCTTCGGCCTTTCATAGCCAAAATGTGTATTTTGCACCTTTACAAGCTGGGCTGATCTCAATTAAGTGTATTATGCACATATATGGAGCGAACGCCATGCCATCCAGGATCCTCGTCATCATCGGCAGTGTCAGGCCGAACCGCATATGCCCTGCCGTCGCCGAATGGGTGACCTCGGTCGGGCGCGAGCTCCTGTCGGCCGAATTCGAGATCGTGGATTTGCGTGATTGGCCCCTGCCGATGGACGCCGAGCCCGGCATCCCGGCCATGGGTGATTATCGCACCGATCTCACCAAGGCCTGGAGCGAAAAGATCACAAGCGGCGATGCCTTCGTCTTCGTCAGCCCGCAATATAATTGGGGCTATCCGGCCGTATTGAAGAACGCGCTCGATCATCTCTATCGGGAATGGGCAGCCAAGCCGGCGATGATCGTCACCTATGGCGGCCATGGCGGCAATAAATGTGCCGCCCAGCTTCATGAGGTACTGACCGGATTGAAGATGAAGCCCACCGAAACCATGCCCGGCTTTACCCTGTCGCGCAGCCGCATCGAAGCGAATGTGGGCGAGGTGGACCCGGCGACTGAATTTGCCGGGGCGCGACCGGTGCTTGAACAGGCTTTTGGGGAGTTGGGCCGCCTCTGAGCGCGCGATCCTTGCGGCATCGATCTTCCCGATCGATCGATGGAACATGACGGATTGGAGCCACGATAAAGCTGCAATCGATCATCATCGAAGGCGAGCTGATTTCGTTTATCGATATGAATTGATGCTCCCAGCGAGGTATATCGTGCCATGCAGAAATCGATCTTCGCAATTTCTCTCCTCACGCTCGTTTGCGCCTTTTCGCAAGCTCATTCCGCGGTCTGGCAACCTTCGTCAGGCCACCTCCAGATGCCGATCTGGCCCGATGCCGTGCCGGATGCGGTGCCGGGAGCCAAGCCCGAGTCCGTCGGCACGGATGGGGAGACGGTCGCCGATGTTAGTCGACCGACGATGACTGTCTATGCCCCGGAAGGCCATAACACAGGCGCGGCCGTGGTCGTGTTTCCGGGTGGAGGCTACAAGGTCCTGGCGATGGGCCTGGAGGGCACGGAGATCTGCGATTGGTTGACTTCGCACGGCATTACCTGCGTTCTGCTCAAGTACCGGGTGCCTAATTCGGGTCCGACGTGGGAAAAAGGACACCGCCACTATCCGAAGGTGCAAACGGCTTTACAGGACGCCCAGCGCACGCTGGGGCTGGTGCGCCATAACGCCGCGCAATGGCATGTCGATCCCCATAAGATCGGCATCATCGGCTTTTCCGCCGGAGGGCATCTCGGCGCCGCGCTCAGCACGCATTTCGCGCAGCGGACATATGCGCCGGTCGATGATGCGGACAGGCTGAGCTGCCGGCCGGACTTCGCCATGGCCCTCTATCCAGGCCATCTTTGGGTGCATGAGGATGAGGATAGCGCCACCCGAAACGAGACGGACATGAGCCTGCGCCCGGACATCCGCGTCAGCGTCGACACTCCGCCAACCTTCCTGTTGCAGGCCGAAGACGACCATGTCGATGGCGTGGAGCAATCGCTCGCCTACTATATCGCATTGCAAAAAGCCGGCGTCCCCACGGAAATGCATCTATATGCACAAGGCAGCCACGCCTTTGGTCTTCGTCCCACAAAGCTTCCCATCAGTGGCTGGCCGGCGCTGGCGGAGCGGTGGTTGCACACGATCGGCGTGCTCGATCCGCAAAAGGATGACTGATCGCGACGACGGTCCGGCTTGAGTGATCGCTGACCGGGAAGCGTCGGCTATTGGCGGAGATCCCGTTCACGTTCGACCGCCAGCTTTACCTCGCGATAATGTTCCGTCAGTTTCGCCAGATCGAAAGCCCGGTTGAGGCCGCTCGGATTGGGCAGAACCCAGATCGAGGCGCCAGCAAATGCCTTCGGCTGCCTGCCCCATTGGATATCGGCTCGCAGGCTGATGGCCGCATAGGCCGCCTTGCCGAGAAACGCCAGATTTGCCGGCGCAAGCCGCTTGATTTTCTCTTCGAGCATGGGAGCGGCGGCAATGTAATCGCTCTTCTTCAGCTCACTGGCGCTTTTCGTCGGGCGGGAGACCGCCGATGTCAGGCCGAGGCCATATTGCAGCATCTCGCGCTCTTCCTCCGCCCGCAGCAGGCGGGGCGTAAAGCCGGCAAGGTGCAAGACCCGCCAGAAGCGGTTGCTGCGGTTGGAGAAGTTATGCCCGTCACGATGTGCGGTAAGCGCAGGATTCAATCCGCAGAAGACGACGGAAAGGTGCGGTGCCAGGATTTCGGAGAGTCCAGCGGCCGATGCCGTGTTCTCTATCCCATTACTCAGCTCTTCGGCCGGGGCATCGTCCTGCATGTTAAATCTCCGTGCGAGAGAGGAGACGAAGGCGGCGCGGAAAGCCGCGCCCTGTCATCCTTGCCGATAGATCGGCTTGTCGCGGACTTCGTTGATGAAGCAGACCATGAAGCCTTATAACCAAGCAATTGTGTTGGAAACAGACCTGCTATTCACGGCGATGGGGTATGTCCTAACGCTTTGTTTTAATGTGTTTTGGAACTAAAGGTCGTGCGAGACCGTTTATCTCTGACTTTGACACGACGCTGATGTCGTGCCCGGCCGGCTGGGTAAGCGGCGCTTTTGAGGAGTGTCTTAATATGAGGATTTCATCTGGATTTCGTTCGGTCGCGGTTGCCGCTATTGCTGCTGCGGGAATTGGCTTCGCCGGCGCCGCTCATGCCGATAGCGGCACGATCCGCTTTTCCGTCTACAAGGCGGCTTTCTTCGTCGGCGGCTCCGGAGGCGAGGGCACGCTCACCTTCCATGGTCGCAAATATCCCATCTCGATCGGCGGCATCTCGGGCGGCCTCGCCTTTGGCGCCTCCAAGACCTATTTCCAAGGCACAGTGCGCAACATTCGCCGCGCCCGGGACGTAGGCGGCGTCTACGGCGCTGCCGGCGGCGGCGGCGCGGTCGGCAAGGGTGCGCAGGTGATCGTCATGACCAATGACAAGGGCGCCAAACTCGAGCTCACGGGCAGGCAGGTCGGCCTGCAGGTTAACGCCGATATCAGCGGCTTGAGCATCACGGTGAAGTAAGGTCACCAGTCCAAGCCTATGGTGCAGAAGAGCCCGACCGACTGATTTAGCGTTCGGGCTTTTCAGGAGAAGGTACGGTTTCCCCCTTCTTTCCATGCCCTGGAAGCGCGCGATGAACGGCTTTCTCCGTCAGCGCGTGATGTCGTTTAGCCGCCATCCTTGACGAAGCATCAAGCCAGCCCGTTGGCAGCAGTATTGCGCTGGTCATTGGAAGGGGCCTCGATGACGTTGTCGGCCTGACACGGGGAGAAGGATTGCTGCCCCCGGTATTGCGTAAAAACAAAAGGCTCTAGATGAGCACAGCACCGCCATCCACGACTATGGATTGGCCGGTGGCATAGGCATTGCGCATGAACGACAGGTACGCTTCAGCGATATCCGACGGCTCGCCGATACGTCCCACGGGTAGCTTCCCGGCTGCCGAGCGGAAGATCTGGTCCCGTGCCTCGGATGGAATACCGGACCACAGATCGGTGGCAACCATCCCGGGTGTCACAACATTAACGCGCAGAGGCGCGAGATCGAGGGCGAGCGCGCGGGTGAATGATTCGATCGCGCCGCAGATGCTTGCCGCGAAGGCAAAACCTGCCGGCGGCCGACGGGCCGAGGTTCCGCTCGTCAACACGATGGACCCGCCATCGCGCATGTGTGGCCGTGCCGCCTTCACGGCAGCGACCGCACCCCAATAGCGCAATTCAAAAAAGCTGCGTGCAGTCGCCAGATCGATTTCGGCGACGGGCTTGCCGAACGGCAAAGGCTCGCCGGCAGTGAAGACCAGGTGGTCGAACGCGCCGAGTGTCGTGAAGAATGCCGAGAGGGACTCCATCGACCTCGCATCGACGACCGCACCTGTGGCGGTTCCTTCCGGTAAACGCGTGATGGCGCTCGCGACATTCTCTTGTTGGCTGGAGGCGATGATGACATGAGCCCCTTCATGGACGGCTCCTTGAGCGACCGCAAAGCCGATACCTCGCGATCCGCCAAGGATCGCGACCCGCTTGTTGTGCAACATAACTTTTCCTTTCGCAGATGCGGATGGATTGCCCGCCAGGTGCGGCCCGCCTCTTGAAGGAAAGACTACTTCGATCTAATCATTCGATCGATAATGTATCTTCCATATTAATTTATCAATCGGCCAAAAATTTGGATCCCTTTCTCGACCTCATCCACCTGCTTCGCCCAAGCGCCACGCTCTGGGGCGGAATCGAGGGCTATGGCCGATGGGCCGTGTCGTTCCGCAAACGGGACGACCTGTTGTTCTGCTGGCTGGAGCGCGGCGCCTGCCATTTGATCCGAGCCGACAAGGAACCGCTCCTGCTGCAGGAAGGCGACTTCGTCCTCATCAGAACCGACAAGAGCTTTGTCCTTGCCTCGGACGCGCAAGCTGTCGCTCAGGACAGCGAGGCGATGGTCGCAACCGCAGGTAAAACGCTTCTGAGGACGGGTGCAGGCTCGGAAGCGCCTGTGGTATTACGTGGTGGGCGGTTCGTCTTCGACACGGCGAACGAGGGCCTCCTCACCTGGCTAATGCCATCCTTTGTCCATGTCATGCGTGATGACGTCTCCTCTTGGCGTGTTCGCAGTTTGCTGAGTTTGAACCTGTCGGAGTCATCGCAACCGAGAGCCGGTAGCGACTTCGTCATTACGCGTTTGATGGAATTGACATTTGTCGAGATTCTTCGCGGCGCCGTCCCTGACGCAACCCGAGAGCACAGGGGCTTGCTCGCCGGATTGAACGATCCCGTGATAGCCCGGGCGCTGACGGCACTGCACGAAGATGCCGCGAAAGACTGGACGCTGGCAGACTTGGCGCGGCTCTGCGGCGTTTCCCGATCCAGCCTTTCCAGCCGGTTCCGCAGCGTCGTCGGCATGGCGCCGATCGGCTATCTTCAGTACTGGCGCATGGCCGTTGCGAAGGATGCGTTGCGTCGCGGTGACAAAACTATTGGCGAGATCGGGCTCGCCATAGGCTTCCTGTCACCAAGCGCCTTTAGCACCGCCTTCACCCGATTTGTCGGCGTCTCGCCCAAGACGTTCGCCGCACGAGAGCGCCAAGCCCCGTCGTGAACATGTGCCCTCGATAGCAATTGTCCCGAGCCAGCCACCGTTCCAGGCGCACGCGCGCCTAGAGCCGGATGATTTTAGGTCTATTCGACCTAAAATCTGAATCCGCTCTAGAATCAAAGAGTAGAGCGTGATGTCATCAGAAATCCCCCGACGCTTTTCGGCATCACGCTCTAATACAGGGGACCGGAAGCGGACGGGCCTAAACGAGAGGGGCATCCCTTTTGAAGCCAGTCGATGCTTCGATTGAGCGATGCAACAAAGCCGGGATAGATACTCCCTGCTGATCCAGGCGGGGCGTGTAAGCCTTCTCGAGCCGCTCCGCTTCCTCCTCGCTCAACGCGACCGACAGCGAAGCCACCGCATCGTCGATGTGCTTGGTCTTCAGTGCGCCCACGATCGGCGCAGCGACCACGCGATTGCGACGTAACCACGCCAGGGAAATCACGGCGGCGCCGACATCACGTTCCGCGGCGATGGCGTTTACCGCCTCGACGATTGCCCGATCGCTGGCAGCCGTATCCGGATTTTGCTGGGCGCCGGACGGTTCGGTCTCCGTCCGCGTTGTCGTCATCCCCCATGGGCGGGCCAATTTCCCGCGCGCGAGCGGACTGTAGATCAGGGTCGACACACCCTCATCGGCACAGAGCGGGATCATCTCGCGTTCTTCTTCGCGCGCGACCAGATTGTAATTGTGCTGCATGGAGATGAAGCGCATCCAGCCGTTGGACTTCTGGATGTGCAATGCTTTGGCAAACTCCCACGCCTTCATCGACGAGGCGCCGAGATAGCGTACCTTGCCCGCTTTCACGGCGTCGTGAAGCGCTTCGAGCGTTTCTTCCCACGGGGTCAGCTGGTCGCGGCGGTGTATTTGGTAGAGATCGATATAGTCCGTGCCGAGCCGCCGCAGGCTGTGATCAATTTCAGCCATGATGGCCTTGCGCGATAGCCCGATCGCATTGGGGCCGTTGCGTGTCGCGCCCGCAACCTTGGTGGCGATGACGACGGCATCCCGGTTCACGAAGCCCTTGATCGCGCGCCCGAGGAATTCCTCGCTGGTGCCGGTGGAGTACATGTTGGCTGTGTCGAAGAAATTGATCCCGGCCCTGAGGGCGTGATGGATCAACTCCCGGCTCGCGCTTTCTTCCACTGACCAGGCCGGATGGCCCTTGGCCGGATCGCCGAACCCCATGCAACCGATACAGACGGGCGACACGTCGAGCCCCGAATTGCCGAGCTTTGCATATTGCATAAATACCTCCGCCGTATAGAAACGGACATATGTCCGATTTCTCGATATGGATATGGACAATTGTCCGTTTAGTCAAGGTTCATGACCCAAACCCATAAGCGTCGCGCCGACGCCCGCACCAATCGCGACCGCATCCTGGCTGTCGCACGAGACGTCCTTGCAATCGATCCAGCGGCTTCGCTGCATTCCATCGCCAAGGCGGCGGGCGTGGGGCAGGGCACGCTGTATCGCCACTTCCCGACCCGGGAATCGCTCGTCCTCGGCATCTATCGCGATAGTATCGATGAGCTGGTGAGCCTCGCACCATCGCTCCTCGATGCGTTCAAGCCACTCGAAGCCTTCCGAAGATGGTCGGAGCGGTTCGTCGATTACGGCCGCAAGAAGCACGGTGTCGCGGATATGCTGCGGGCCGCCATGACCGACCAGGACTTTCGGGAAACCTATTGGCCCATGGTCGACGCCGTCAGGCTTCTGATGGACGCTGGCGCCGATGCGGGCGAGATCTCGAAGCCGATCGACGCCGAGGACTTTCTGCAATTGCTCGCCTTGCTGACCCAACTACCGCCTACAGCGGAAGGCACAGCACGCAGCGAGCGCTTGCTAGAGCTAGCATTCCACGGGCTGGAGCGAAGTGAGGATCACTGAGGCTGCCGGTAGCTCGGACGAACAACAGCGCGCCTGCTGCGATCAGCAACCGCAGTCGATGCTGAAAGAGCGCAGGCTGACGAACCGCTCCGCCGCCAGCCCCAACAGCAGCGCTCCCAGATAGACGAAGGGCGGAGGGAAGCGGACACCCGCGCTGTCCGGTTCAGCGGCCGTGCTCATCCTCCAATCTGTGCTCTCAAGTCAGCATCGACTGCTGGGCGAAGATACCTGCCATCGCGCCGTGCGATGATGCCAGGGTGACCGATGGCGGCGTAAGGGGGTTGGCGAGGTCGCCGGCGGCGTAGATGCCGGGCATGCTGGTTTCGCGGCGCTCGTCGACCTTGAGGATGATGCCGAGGGGCGTATCGACCGTGGCCAGGCCCAATGATTGATGCAGGCTTGCGGACGGCTTGTTGCGTGGATGCGCGAACAGGATGTCGACCGCGACATCGGAGCCGGTATCGAGCTTGACGGTGGCGTTATGGTCCCCGTGACGGGCGATCTCGATGATCCGGCCATCGACGACAGGTGTGTTGCGGCGCGCCAGATCGGCCCGGATATCGGGCGGAATGTCATGACCATCGGCGAAGACCGTCAACCTGTCGGTCCAATCGTGGAACAGCCTGACCTGATTGTGCGACTGCCGGCCGGACCAGACGAGGCCCCAATGCTGGCCGGCGACTTCAAAGCCATCGCAATAGGGACAGGATACGATGGACTTGCCCCAGCCTTCGGCAAAGCCCGGAACATCAGGCATCTGGTCGATGACGCCATAACTCAGGATCAGGCGCCGCGCCTTAAGGGTTTCGCCGTCGGAAGTGAGGACGGAGAAATCGTCGATGGCGCCGGAGACGCTTTCGGCCCGGGCATTGACCAGCTTGACCGTGGGATAGCGAGCCAACTGCCGGCGCGCCTCGGCCAGGATGCCCAGCGGTGGCTTGTGATCGTGGCCGAGCAGACCATGCGAGTGGCCGGCGAAGCGGTTGCGCGGCAGGCCAGTGTCGAGAACGGTGACCTTGCGGCGGGCACGGCCGAGCTGCAGAGCGGCGGCAAGGCCAGCAAAGCTGCCGCCGATAATGATGACGTCATCCATGGTGGTGGGCTCCATGTTGCGGATGAAGCGGGTTGGGCTGAGCCTGGCGCGCAGAATCGTTCAGCGATGCGCATTCGATATCGGTGGGCGGCCAAGGCAATCCTGAGTTGGCGGACACGATAAAATCCACTCTTGGAATTTATGAAACTACGTAGTATCGTAATTCAAGAATAAAGATACTTTCAAGGACTGTAATTATCGTGCCCGAAGAAAACATCCGCGTACGACGCGGCCGGCCCGCCAATGAGGCGCTTGGCCAAACGATCGTCGATGCCGCGGGCGAACTTTTTGCGGAATTGGGTTTTCAAGCGACGACATTGGACAAGATCGCCCAGCGAGCGAAGATATCCAAGCTCAGCATCTATCGGCACTTCGAGAGCAAGGAGGCGCTGTTTGGCGCGGCGTTTGCGGCCCGCTGCCAGCAGTTAATACCACAGGCCCTTTTTAAAGGCGTCGACGGTTCGGCCGAAGATCAGCTCATGGCGGTCGGATCATCGCTGCTTCGCACGCTGTTGCGCCCTGACGTCCGCAACGTCGAAGCCATGGTCATGGCCGACACGCCGAACCAAAAGTCGTTGAGCAAAGTCCATTACGAAGCCGGCTCCGCCCACATTGTTGCCCAAATCGAGACCTTGTTACGTCAGTTGCACGCGAAGGAGCTCCTGAACGTGCCCGATCCTCTCCGGTCTGCCCGTTTGTTTGCTGCGCTTTTCAAAGGATCCGATCTCCTGATTATCGCACGCTTCGATGAGGCGGGAGCAGAGAACGACAACGAAATCGAATCCTATTGCCGGTCGGCCGTCGCCATGTTCATCGCCGCGCACGGTGGCAACGACAACGCGGTGGCATAGCCTAGACGAGGCCGCGAGGAAGGGCGGAGAGCCCCCCAATAACGCCCGCTTTTTTGGGAAGGTGCCATTCGAGCACAGCCCAAATGGATGAAACAGGCACGGCAGCGAAAATTGGCGCTTAGACTGCGCGATCACACCGTTCCGCCGTCACTCCCACTCGATCGTGCCGGGCGGCTTCGAGGTGACGTCGTAGACCACGCGGTTGATGCCGCGGACTTCGTTGATGATGCGGGTTGCGGCGCGGCCGAGGAATTCCATGTCGTAGTGGTAGAAATCGGCGGTCATGCCGTCGACGGAGGTGACTGCGCGCAGTGCGCAGACGAATTCGTAGGTGCGGCCGTCGCCCATGACGCCGACAGTCTGGACCGGCAGCAGCACGGCGAAGGCCTGCCAGATGGCATCGTAGAGGCCGGCCTTGCGGATTTCGTCGAGATAGATGGCATCGGCTTCGCGCAGGATTTCCAGCTTCTCGCGGGTAATGCCGCCCGGGCAGCGGATCGCGAGACCGGGGCCGGGGAATGGGTGGCGGCCGATGAAGCTGTCGGGCAGGCCGAGCTCCTTGCCGAGCACGCGCACTTCATCCTTGAAGAGCTCGCGCAGCGGCTCGACGAGTTGCATCTTCATGCGCTCCGGCAGGCCGCCGACATTGTGGTGCGACTTGATGGTGACCGAGGGGCCGCCGGTGAAGGAAACGCTCTCGATGACGTCGGGATAGAGCGTGCCCTGGCCGAGGAAATCGGCGCCGCCGAGCTTCTTGGCTTCATCCTCGAAGGTTTCGATGAAGAGCCGGCCGATGATCTTGCGCTTGGTCTCAGGGTCGGAAACACCTTCGAGCTCGCCGATGAAGCGGTCGGAAGCATCGACATGGATCAGATGCAGATTGTAGTGCTCGCGGAACATGGCGACGACGTTTGCCGCCTCGTCCTTGCGCATCAGGCCGTGGTCGACGAGGATGCAGGTCAGCTGGTCGCCGACCGCTTCGTGGATCAGCAGGGCGGCAACGGAGGAATCGACGCCGCCGGAGAGTGCGCAAATAACGCGCTTGTCGCCGACCTGATCGCGGATTGCCTGCACCGCCTTGGCGCGATAGGCCGACATCGACCAGTCGCCCTTGATGCCGGCGATGTTATGGATGAAGTTGCCGATCAGCTTGGCGCCATCGGGCGTATGCACGACCTCCGGATGGAACTGCACGCCGTAATATTTGCGCTTCTCGTCGGCGATGAAGGCGTAAGGCGCGTTCGAGGAGGTGGCGACCACTTCGAAACCTTCCGGCAGCGCGGTGACGCGGTCGCCGTGGCTCATCCATACCTGATGGCGCGAACCGTTCGACCACAGCCCTTCGAAGAGGGCGCAATCCTTATCGACTTCCAGAAAGGCGCGGCCGAATTCGCGGTGATGTCCGCTTTCGACCTTGCCGCCGAGCTGCATGCACATGGTCTGCTGACCGTAGCAGATGCCGAAGACTGGGATGCCGCTGTCGAAGATGATCTGCGGCGCCCGCGGCGAGCCTTCGTCCACGGTCGAGGCCGGGCTGCCTGACAGGATCACGGCTTTCGGCTGTAGCCGCTTGAAGCCGGCTTCGGCGGATTGGAAGGGGACGATTTCGCAGTAGACGCCCGCTTCGCGCACACGCCGTGCGATGAGCTGCGTCACCTGGCTGCCAAAATCGACGATGAGAACGGTATCTGGATGTGCTGTCTGGGTCATGGCGAGCCTTTAATGAAAAGCGCTTTCCCTGGCAATCGGGCAAATCACGCAAGCGCCGATTTTATTGTCTCGATTGTCCTTACTTTGCTTAGTTTCCGGTTCCTCAGAACCAGAATACGCCGTCTTCCAACGCCGTAAACAGCCCATCGACGGCGTAGGAGAGTTTGCGGTCGATCACATGCAGATATTCCGTCCAGTCGGAAATGTGCTGCAGATCGACCTTCCCGTCGGAAATGCCCCGCAGGCCGATCAGCGGCAGGCCATAGACCTGGCAGGCGCGCAGTACTGCGAAGGTTTCCATGTCGACCATGTCGGTACCGATGCGCTCATAGGCCTCTGCGCCGGAGACGATATTGGCGCCGGTCGAAAGGCTGCCCTCGGCAATGGTCGGGATGCGCAGCGGCAGCTCGATCGTCGCCGGCAGATCGAGGAAAGGCGTACGGCCTTTTTCGAAGCCGAGCGGCGAGGCATCCATGTCGCGGTAAGAAACCGAGGTGACCTGGTAGACTTCCGTCTGTTCCAGCCTGGCGGAACCGGCCGAGCCGAGCGACACCACGAGATCGGGGAGATCGTCCTGGGCTTCGAGCTGCGCAAAGGCGCGGGTAAGCGCAATCGCTGCCTCCACCGGGCCGACGCCCGTCATCAGCGGATCGATGCGCGAGCGCAGGAAGGGTCCATATTCGGCCTCGGCGGCCATGACGAACAGGATCGATTTGCCCGATACCCGCTTCAGTTCGAATTTCATCCGCTAATTCCCTCTCTGCCCCGGATGACCATCATCGTTCCCGTCATCGAGGCAATCAGCTTGGCCGGCCCGTCGCCGATGGCATAGCCGCGTCCGTCGGCGACGATAATCGTAGTGCCGGGCTTGGTGACATCGCCCCGAAACAGGAAGCGCTCGCCGCGCCCCGGCGACATCAGATTGATCTTGAATTCGATCGTGAGGATCGATGCGGAAGGGTCGATGACGCTATAGGCGGCAAAGCCGCAGGCCGAATCCAGCGCCGCGGCGATAATGCCGGCGTGCAATATGCCATGCTGCTGCGTCAGCTTGATATCGAAGGGCAGCTCGATCTCGACCGTTCCGTGCTCGACGCGCGTCAGCTCTGCGCCGATCGTCGCCATGGCGGCCTGCCGCTCGAAGCTGGTCCTGATGCGGCTCCGAAAATCGCCGCTGGTCCCCGTCTCGTGTGCCCCTGTCATGCCGTCCCCTTTCGCGGGTGCGAAATTGGCACGTGGAGGCGGTTTGGACAAGGGTTATCCCGTGGAAAAGCGGAGGCGTTCCAGTCTCCACTCCGGACATCGAATTTCCACGATCGGATCGTCATGCTATCCGAAGCGATGATGCTTGTGGCGAGGGCGCAGATGACGACGATCCGGCAATCGGTGGCTGCCTATGAGACCTGGATGCGGGCGCAGCTCGGCGCCGATCTGGTGGAGGCGGGTCTGGCAAAGAAACACAAGCTGATGAAGGCCGACAGCTTCTCCTTCCTGCGCGGCACCTATTGGCGCTGGGCGGAAACCATCCTCGACATCTGCCCTGAGCTAAAGAGCGCACCGCAATTGCTGGCGATCGGCGATACGCATCTGGAAAATTTCGGCACCTGGCGCGACGAGGAAGGCCGCCTCGTCTGGGGCGCCAATGATTTCGACGAGGCGGCCGTCATGCCCTATGCACTCGATCTCGTGCGCCTTGCCACAAGTGCCATGTTGGCGCGCAGCGAGGACGGCCCGACGCCGCGCATTGTTGCCGACAGCATCCTTGCCGGCTATCGCCGCGGCCTGCGCGAGCCGTCTCCCGTCATTCTCGAGCGCGATTACAAATGGCTGCGCAATGCCGTCTTGCTGCCGAACGCCGAGCGCAAGGCCTTTTGGGAGAAATACCGCAACCTGCCACCGGCAACCGCACCCGATCGTTATCTCAAGGCCTTGCACAAGGCCCTGCCGGATTCGGCAGCAGCTTTCGAGCCGAAGCCGCGCCTGGCCGGCACGGGCAGCCTCGGCCGCCCGCGCTTCATCGCCTATGTCGATTGGCGTGGCGGCCCGGTTGTGCGCGAGGTCAAGGCGCTTCTGCAATCCGGCTGGTCGCTGAAGCACGATCTGTCGGACGAGACGATCCGCACCGGCATCATCGCTGCTGGGCGGGCGCGTTCACCCGATCCGCGCTATCAGGTGAGTGGAGGCCTGCTGGTGCGCCGGCTCTCGCCCAACAGCCGCAAGATCGAAGTCGACGGCGATGCCGAGGTGCTGCTGTCACCTGACATGCTGGATCTGATGGGTTTTGAAATCGCCAATTGCCACGCCAACGATGCCTCGCTCGTTCCCGGTATTCTGGCCGATCTCGATGCGCGCAATGCCGATTGGCTGCGTGTGGCCGCCAAGGCGGCCGCCGCAGCGGTCACGGCGGAGCAGGTGGAATTTGCGAGAAGAGGCTAAGGCCAGCGAACCGGTCAATGCCCTGCAGCTTCCAGGATCAAATGGGCGATCGTATCGGGATGCGAGATCAGCGAGAGATGGCTGGCCTTCACTTCGATGGTCTTGGCACCCATGCGCTTGGCCATGAAGCGCTCCAGATCCGGATTGATCGTCCTGTCTTCGGTGGAGACCGCATACCAGCTGGACTTGCTGCGCCAGGCGGCCTGCGTGGTCTTGCCGGATAGAAGCGCCTTCTGGAAGGGCTGCTGTACGGCATAGAGCACCTCGGCCTTCGCTTTGG
The DNA here is from genome assembly GCF_002277895.1 of Rhizobium sp. 11515TR. Classification (NCBI taxonomy): domain Bacteria; kingdom Pseudomonadati; phylum Pseudomonadota; class Alphaproteobacteria; order Hyphomicrobiales; family Rhizobiaceae; genus Rhizobium; species Rhizobium sp. 11515TR. The sequence continues at coordinate 1,018,065 of NZ_CP022998.1, forward strand.
GCAAGTCGCCGGCGAAGTCGCGCAGGAACGCTTCCTCGGTCAGCCGTCCTTCGTCGCCATCGAAGACGATGCCGGCTGATGCCGGCGGTGTCGGATATGTCTTGGCGAGCGCCGTATAGTCTTCGCCGGCATCCGGTGCGCGGGCGGCGACATAGACGAGCGCGGAAACCTTCGGATGCACGCCGGCTTCGGTGACGATCATGCCGGAAAAGGAATGGCCGACGAGGACAGTCGGGCCGTCCTGACGATCGAGAACCCGCTGCGCGGCCTCCACCGCTTCCGGAAGTGTCGTCAACGGATTTTGTACTGCCGTGCAGTTCAGCCCCTTGGCCTGCAGCCGGGCGATAACCTCGGTCCAGCAGGAGCCGTCTGCAAAAAGTCCATGGGCCAGGACGACGTTGCGAGCCTTCAATGGCGCAGACTTGACCGCTCCGGAGGCGGGTGTCGGAGTGCTGGCAGCCATGCCGCGCGCGGAAATGAGGGAGGCAGCGGCGCCGGCGATAACGGCGGTCGAAAAATTCCTTCTGGTCATCATCATGATCGTGATCCTTATGGTGTTGAGGATAAATGGGCACCAGAAAGCCGTCCGCGCCGAATGTCGGAGCGGCAAAGCTTCTGAAATTCTGTATGTCTCGGAGCGGCATATGATCGAACGCGCGGATCAAATATGACCGATCCTGTATTCCTGTTCGGCGTCGAGCTTGCTTTGTGTATGCAAAGCAGAGGCTTCTGATTATTTATGTATTCGAAGTGGCAGTCTTGGTCAATAATTGGATGCGTAACGGTTACGTGATGGGTTATATGTATGCGAATGCGGGGAGATGAAATTCTTTTTCATACAGCCTTGTTGACCTTGCCGACTGGGAGTGATGGTGGACGGCGCGGTTGGAGAGCGCGAGTTGCTGTCCGGGCGTATTCGCAGCTCGAAGCCTCCTGCAGGCTATGGCGGAAAGGGATGGGGAATGGCGTGGTGGCTCATGCGGATACATATGCTGAATGCCGCGACGGCATTGCGGCGCTTTATCGAGGCAGCAAGCTTACCTGGGCATTGCAGCCAAAGTCCGGCTCAGCCGCGGGCGATCCGCACGATGTGTTGATCCCAGGCGACGTCGCTGTGCTCGCCCAGAAAGTCGCCGCCATAGGAGGAAACGGCAAAGCCATGTTGAGCCGGCGCGATACCTGCCGCATCGGCGATGCTATCCACCTTCAGAACCTTGCCCATCTTCGCATCGAGCGTCACCGAAGTTCCTTCGATCGGTGATGTCACGCCGACCAGATTTTCAGCGCGATTGACGGCGATAGCGCCGACGTAATTGCCAAGCGCCCGGGTCGTGTCATCGGGCAGGGTGACGAAGGTCAGATCCTCGCCCCTCGCGAAATGACCGACAAGCGGCGGCAGGTCGTTGCGATGCCCTTCATATTGGCAGGCGAACCAGACCCGGCCGCTGGCGTCGATATCGACATGGCGGGTCGAGACCTGCGCGTATTGCGACGGAAGCGTGTGCTTTTCGATCAGCCCGCCGCTGGCGGCGTCGATCAGCGTCAGCGACGGTTCCATATGATCGAGGTTTAGCTTGGTACGGCCGAAATCCGGATGGGTCTCGATGCCGCCATTGGCGACGATCAGGAATCTGCCGTCGTCTGAAACCGTCATGTCGTGTGGGCCGACGCCGTAGGTCTCGTATTCGCCGATGCGCGCAAAGTGGTTGCCGGCATCATAGAGCCCGATGATACCGCGATTGTTGTCGAAATCGTTCTCGCTGGCATAGAGCAGCCTGCCATCGGGCGAAAACGTGCCGTGGCCGTAGAAATGCCGGCCTTCTTTAGCGGAAATGACGATCGGCTCGGCCTTGTTCCAAGGATCGAAGATCATCGCGTAGGTGCCGGGCCGGCGCGCGAAGGCGACGGCCTTGCCGGTCGCCTTGGAAAAAGCCATGCCGTGGGCGCGGGCAGGCAGCGCCACCTGATCGATGATGCGGCCCTGTTCGGTCACCGTCGCCACGGCGAAGGAACCGTCCGCAGCGCGGATGCCGGAGGCGTAGACCGCATCGGCCTGCTCCAGCGCTATCAGCGCGCTAGGCTTCAGGGCTGCAAGGAAGGTCAGCCCTGCGGCTTTGACAAAAGCTCTCCGATCGATCAGGCCGCTGCGCATCGCCCTCAGTCTCCGTCTGCGAAGGAGAAGCCGGCCGAAAGGCCGATGGCGCCGCCGTACTCGTCGCTGAAGCTGGTGGCGAGATCGCGGCTGACGGAGAGCAGCTTGTCGATCTTGGCGCGTTCCGCATCGTTGCTGATCGCCGCCTCAATATCCGCATTGATCGTCGGTGCCGTGGTCGCGAGTTCGTTCAGGAGGCCGTCGATCTTGGTGGCGACAGCGCGCTTGTCAGCCGGCAGCAGCTTCGCCATGTCGGCCTTTTCCCATAGCGTCTTGATACCGTCGACATTGCCGGCAAACGAGGCCCATGTATTGCCCGAGCGCCAGTAGATCGCCATCTTCGGACGCGCCGCTGCCGGATCGCCCTTGTAGAAGGTTTCCAGCCGCTGGTCGCGCATATTGGCGGCGCTGTGCACGAGGATGCCGAGCAGTGCGGTGACGGCTTCCTTGTTGTCCATAAAATCGTCGCTGGTCTTGCCGGGGAATTTCCAGGATTTCTGTACGCCGTCGGGCGCATCCCACTCGTCGGCGATTTCCTTGGCCGTATTTTCGATATTGCCGGCAACCGCCGCGCCATAGCGGCAGCGGAAGCTCTGCTTGTCCTTGCCGAGAACGTCGGAGCCGTTGCCGAAGAGCACATATTCCAGCGCCGTCATGCTCATCAGCGCCACGCTCTTGCCGGCGACGGCTTCGACGGTCGTGTCCTGCTCGTCCGCTTTGGCGATCAGCGCTTGCACCTGCTTGAGGCCGACGCCCTTGCGATCGGGATAGAAGAGGATGTGCTCGAAGCGGTTCTGTTCGATGATCGGGCCGGTATCGACGATCTCGATCCGCGACCAGCTCTTCACGGTGTCGCCGAAAGCCGATTTGGCGCCGGAAAGGGTGGCATCCGTGGGATCTGCGCAAAGCGTCTTCATCGCGACAGTCAGTTTCGAAGCGGAGTCGTGCATGGCGCGGTAGCCGGGACGGATCACGTCATCCACCGCCTTCTGCAGCGTTGTGGGCACCGCAGCCTCGTTCAGGCCGGCGCCATTGGTACCCGCATCCTCGGCATGGGCAGGCAGGGCCGCAGCAGCAAAGAGAAGGCTGGCGGTCAGAGCAATTCCAGCAAAAGTGCGCAGCGGTTTTGCGTCCGGAATTGCGTGAAAAGAATGGGACGGAGCATTTCCATGACTCCGTTCAGAGCGGAAATGCTCCGGGCGTTTCCATTGGCGCATCAGAGGGACTCCAGAAAGTTGATGAGGGCTTGCCGATTGTCCTTCGAAAGACCGGCGAATGCGTTGCGGGCTTTTTCCGCCTCTCCTCCATGCCAGAGGATGGCTTCGGTCAATGTCCGGGCGCGGCCGTCATGCAGATAGGCCTGCCGGCCGCTCACCGTCTGTGTCAGGCCTATACCCCAGAGCGGCGGCGTGCGCCAATCGCGACCGGATGCCACGCCCACCTGCTGTCCATCCGAAAGGCCTTCGCCCATGTCGTGCAGCAGGAAATCGGAATAGGGCCAGATCAGCTGGAAAGCCTGCGGCGAATCCTTGCCGTCGCTGCGCTTCAAGCCGTCACGCGTCACGAATTTCGGTGTGTGGCAGGCCGCACAGCCGGAGCGGTAAAACATCTCCTTGCCGTTCAATACGGCGGGCTGGCTCGTCGCGCGTCGGGCGGGCACGGCAAGATTTTCGGAGTAGAAGGTGACAAGCGGAAGCACTGGATCCGGCGCTTCGGTGTCGCCGAGGCGCGTCTGCACGCCGTTCGGCATGGCCAGACATTGCGGTTCCTTGGCAGTGCAGTCGCCATAAGGATTGGGCCGGTCCGGCGTCGAAATGCCGATATCGGCGGAAAAGGCATCGGCCACCTGGTCGCGCACGGTTGCATTCTGGGCCTTCCAGCCGAAGCGCCCGAGCGCGAGCTGACCGGTACGATGATCGCGGACGATGGCGGCGCGGCCGCGAATGCCGATGCCCTTCTTATCATCCGGATCGGCATTGGCGAGAATATCGGCATCCGGAATGGCTTCGATCAGCCCGAGCCCGATCATCGGCGGCGCGATGCGTGGCGAAAAGGTAGTGCTTGCACCCATCGGCCCGTAGGCGAGATCGCTGACGCCGTAATGCGGCTTGCGCAAGGTTACGGCTTCCCCGCTGGCCAGCGTCACAATCTCCTCGCTATAGCTGACGGTCACCTTGCCTTCGGCGGCGAGGCCAGGAACGGCGAGATCCTGCAGCTGTGCCCCGTACGTCGAATCCGGAAAATTGAGCGCGTGAAAATCCTTGACGGCCTGCTCTTCCTCCGGCGTCACGGCGGCCCGTGCAAGGCGCAAGACCATCGAGGTCGCGGCAGCGCCCGCTTCCTCAGGCGGATGGCCGCGTCCGTCGCGGATATGACAGCTTTGGCAGGAGCGGGCATTGAACAGCGGCCCCAGCCCATCGGAAGCCTGAGTGGAGGAGGGGGCGGAGACCCAAAGCTTGCGAAAGAGCGCATTGCCGAGATGAAAATCCTGGCCCTGTTGCTGGTCTAGCTTGGCTGAGGGCTGTGAGAAGATATCGCGCGTGACCTTGTCGATCGAGGTCAGGCCGCCGCCCTGCATCGTCTCATAGGGTTCGGCCTTGAGGAAGTTGCTGGTTGCGCGGGTCACGTCGCGCACGCGCTTCAGCTCTTCGGTAGAGAGATCGCTGCGCGTGCTCGGAAAATCGAGAATATCAGCGGCTGCTAGCGTGATGGAAAAAACCAAAAAACCCGCAGCGATGGCGGGCAAAAGGGCGCGATTGGCCGGTAAATCTGTCATGGGTATTGGGGCGGCAACGCCTTGTCGCGCTGCCGCCGTCCCTTATTACTTCTTGGTGAAGACGGCGTTCGGGTTGTCCAGGCTGTCCGAACCTTCGAGCTTGATCGTGCCGAGATCGAGAGCGGCGATAACACGCTGAATGCTCTTCGTCTGGTCGAGCAGGCCGTCGATGGCCTTCTGTACGGTGGCGTTGCCTTCCTTGTTGCCCTCGCCGATCATCTGGTCGTATTTCTCGACCGTCTCGCCGCGATGCACCAACGCCTTCATGGCAGCAAGCGTGGTGTCGAGCTTGCCTTCCATTTCCTTGTCGAGCGCCGGGTCCTTGGCCTTGACCAGATCGTGCAGCGACGGGCCCTTCATCTTGGTGCCGTCGACGCGGGTATAGTTGCCGGTATAGGCCGCAGCGATGCCGATGGCGTCGCCATTGTGCTCGTTATAGGTATTGTCGGAGAAGCAGTCCTGCTCTTCTTCCGGATCATGCAGCAGCAGGCCGAGCTTCATGCGCTCGCCGGCAAGCTCACCATAGGAGAGCGAGCCCATGCCGGTCAGGATAGTGGTCAGGCCGGCCTTCGGATCGGCTTCCACATGCTTGGTGGCTTCGCCGTCCGGCGCCCACTCGTCGGTCATCTCCTGCAAATCCGAAACCAACAGCGTCGAGGCGGATTTCAGATATTCGGCGCGGCGGTCGCAATTGCCGTGTGTACAATTCTTCAAATCGTAATCGGTTGCGGGGCGTTCGCCGGCACCGGCCTTGGTGCCGTGCAGATCCTGGCCCCAGAGCAGGAATTCGATGGCGTGGTAGCCGGTCGCGACATTGGCTTCGACGCCGCCGGCCTGATGCAGCGTGCCCGAGAGGAATTCCGGCGTCAGATGCGAGGCGTCGACATCCTTGCCGTTGATCTTGATCGTCTTGTTGGCGATGACATTGGCGACATAGAGCGCGTTCTCATCGCTTTCCGTACCATAGGAGGCGTCGACATAATCGATAAGTCCTTCGTCCAGCGGCCAGGAATTGACCTTACCTTCCCAATCGTCAACGATCGGGTTGCCGAAGCGATAGACTTCCGTCTGTGCATAGGGAACACGGGCCTTGATCCAAGCCGCACGTGCCGCCTTCAGCGTCTTGTCGCTGGGATTGGCGAGCAGAGCGTCGATCGCCTTGTCGAGTGCTTTCGCCGTCGTCAGCGAGTCCTGATATTTGGCATGTGCCAGTTCCGCATAATGCTTGAGAACGGCAGCCGGCTCGGGAGCGGCTGCTAGAGCCGGCAGGCTGAATGCGGCGGTCGTGATCACGGCCACCGCGAGCGCGGCGCCAATTCTGTTTTTCAGTTTCATGTTCCTCTCCTGTGACAGCGGGGGCACCGTCAAAACTTGCCAATTTGTGTCATGTATGAAAAACAAACTTGTGTCAAACGCTCTAGTTTAGAACGATTTTAAGGCGAGAGACCAAGGGTTTAACGTCGCAAGCGAAATGGATTCGCTTGCGAATGCGCGGATATGGGGCGTTTGATATTGTGTCGGCGGGGCAGTGGAAGCAGGCGCGTTCGCCGCCAACTCACATTTTCCGTTGAAGGCGGCTGAAGAAGAAGCCGTCGGTATCTGTGGAGGCCGGTGTCAGGGTAATGGTCTTACCGTCGGAGGAGCGCGGCTTTGCGGCATCCTTGCCGAACAGTTTCTCCCAGGAGCTCAGGGTTTCCACGACTTCGAAGTCTGGATTCTGGGCGGCGAAACGGTTCACCTGTGCCTCATTCTCCTCCGGCAGTACCGAGCAGGTGACGTAGAGCAGAGCGCCGCCGGGGCGGACGAATTCGCCGGCCTGCGCCAGGGCTTCCTGTTGCTGGCTGGTGCGTTCATCGAGGTTCTTCTGTGTCAGTCGCCATTTGGTATCGGGACGCCGCCGCCATGTGCCGGTGCCCGTGCAGGGAGCATCGACCAGAACTTTGTCGAACTTGCCGCGCAGTTGGAGCAGGCCGTTGCGGTCATCATGGACCTGAACGTTACGGGTGCCGGCCCGCTTCAGCCGCTCGATGATCGGCGCCAGGCGCCGTCGGTCGCTGTCATAGGCATGGACCTGGCCCTTGTTATGCATTGCGGCCGACATGGCGAGCGTCTTGCCGCCACCGCCGGCGCAATAATCGAGCACCTGGTCGCCTTCATCAGGCAGGACCAGATCGGCCACGATCTGCGAGCCTTCATCCTGCACCTCGAACCAACCCTTCTGGAACGAAAGTTCGGCCGTGACGTTCGGCAGGCGGGATGCACCTTCTCCGGCGGGAATACGGATGCCGAAACGGGCAATCTTCGATGACTGGCCACCGGCGCGCTCCAGCGCCTTTACGACCTTGGCGCGGTCGGCCTTCAGGGCATTGGCGCGAAGATCGAGCGTCGGACGCTCGGAGAGAGCCTTGGCTTCGGCAAGCCAGCCATCGCCAAAGGCTTGGCTGAAGGAGGGCTCGACCCATTCGGGAATATCGCCCTGGACATGACGAGGCGCATCTTCGAGCTTGCGGACCGCAAAGGCGGCCAATGTTTCGGCATTAGGCGCCTCGGGTGCAAATTTGTCGCCGTCCAGCTCAGCAGCCAGCGCCTCCGGCGTCAGCCCCCATTGGCGGAAGAGTACGGCATGGGCAAGCGCGGACGCACTGTCGTCTTCCATCAGCCAAGCATGCGAAAGCCGCATGCGCAGGGCGTCATAGACGATGTTGCCGATCGCGGCCCTGTCGCCGGAGCCGGCGAAGCGATGGGCAAGGCCCCAATCCTTCAGGGCATCGGCCACCGGTCGCTTGCGCGCTTCGATATCGGCAAGAACTTCGATGGCCCCCTGCAATCGGCCGCCCAGACGCATTCACACTCTCCTGCTCGCGCATGACCCGGAACCCGTTCGAGCTCACCTTGGGACTCTGCGCCTACCAAAACCACTGACGCCTCGCCGATCCGCGCAGACAATGCCCATGGCGGCGGATTTTGAGACGTCTCAATCGCGTGGTAGCCGCGATTGGCCGAGAGAGCAAGCGTCATGCCGATTTGCCGGTGGTTCCGGCTTCCGGCGATTACTTCGAGGCGACGACCTCGTAACAGACCTTGGCGGTACCAGAAGCGACCATGCCGATGTTCTGTGCGGCAGCGCGGGAGAGATCGAGAACACGTCCGCGAATGAAGGGCCCACGGTCATTGATGCGAACGACGACGCTACGGCCATTGTGCTTGTTGGTGACGCGCAGACGCGTACCGAAGGCGAGCGAGCGGTGGGCTGCAGTAAGATTTCTGGAACTCATGCGTTCCCCGGAAGCAGTCTTGGAGCTTCCCCCGTACCATGAAGCGCCTCCGCAGCCAGCGGATGCAAATGCCGGAGTCGAAACGACAGCAAAGGAGGCGGATATAGTTGCGGCGATTGCCAAAGAACGTGCGATTTTCTTCAAACCGATTTTTCCCTCAAGCTATTGAACTTGCGCCCTGGGTAGGCGGCGGGCTTAAATCAGGCCAAAAATGGCGAAAAAGTGCCACTATTGATCACGGAATGTTACAGACTGTAACATTTGTGATGTTAAGAGAATACTAGGGCTATTCAGCAGATTTGCTTGATCGTGGAAAAAACCTAATAAAATCAGTTAAAAATGGAACGAATTTTCTCGAGAGCGCCGGGCGATGTCAGGCATCACGAAAATCGGAAAAATAATTTTCCGCCTTTGCCATAATCGCTGCCGCATTTGTGCAATTTTAGAGGTCGTTAACCATAAATGCGGAGCAAATTGAACTAGAGCAGCCGGCTAAGTAGGAATTTTCATGCGATCTCGTCTGGCGTGGAGAGCGATTTCTCAGCCGCGCCACGCTCCGGAGGACCATAATTCGGCGAGCGACATGCGATACTCAGGGTAGCGGAACGGAAAGCCGAGCGCGCGCAATTTCGCGTTCGAAACGCGCTTGTTTTCGCCGTAGAAGGAGCGCGCCATCGGCGTCAATTCGGCGGTTTCGAAAGGCTGCTCAGGTGGCGGTTCGACGCCCATCAGGCGGGCGGCCTCGGCAATGACATCCTGCGGCGGCGCAGGCTCGTCGTCGGTGACATTATATATACCGCCGAGTTTGCGCTCCGACAGGAAATGGGCGCAGGCGCCGATATCCTCGACGCGAATGCGGTTGAACACCTGGCTCGCCTTGATGAGCCTCCGGGCGGTACCCTTTTCCAGATTGCAGAAGGCATTGCGGCCGGGGCCGTAAATGCCGGAAAGGCGGAGCACGGCGACGGGAAGGCCGAGCCGGACGCCGACGCGCAGCCAGCCATCTTCCGCCTCGACCCGCTCGACCGAGCGGTCCGCGACCGGATGCAGTGAGGTCTGCTCGCTGACCCAGGCGCCCTTGTGGTCGCCATAGACGCCGACGGTCGAGAGATAGCAAATCCATTCCAGTTTTGGCATCAGCGCCGTGAGATTGAGCTGCGCCAGCCGCAGCAGCGGATCGCCCGATTTGCCCGGTGCGATCGATTGCACCAGATGCGTCGCGCTTTGCATCGCCTCGGCCAGAGCCGGGTCAAGCGTCTCGCCATCGAAGACGAAGGCCTCGATGCCTTCCTTCGTCAGTTGTTCGGCCTTGTCGGCGGAGCGGGTCGTGCCGGTGATACGAACGCCGGAGCCACCGAAGGCCTTGGCGATGGCCGTTCCGGAATAGCCGCAGCCGAAAATCATCACATGCATCACGATACCCCTGCCAGTTTCCATTCGGCGCGGACGTCTTCGTCCGCCTCGTTCTCGTCATCTCTTTCTGCCGCAAACGCATGGAATTCGCCAGCCGTCGTCAGCCGCGATAGCGCCCAGATCGCCATGCCGCGCACGGTGGGCGAGGGATCTCCGGCAAGTTCGCGACATTTCTCGATAAAGGAACGCTCGCCCGAATTGCCGGCAGCGATGAGCACATTGCGGATGAAGCGATCCCGGCCGATGCGCTTGACCGGTGAGCCGCTGAAGAAAGCACGAAAAGCGGCATCATCCAGATCGAGCAGGAAGGCGATCGACGGTTCCTTGAGATCCTCGCGCGCCACTAGCTTCATCTCCGAAGCGGCACCGGCGAATTTGTTCCACGGGCAAGCGGCAAGGCAATCGTCGCAGCCATAAATACGATTGCCGATCAACGGCCGCAGTTCCGGATCGATCGGCCCCTTATGTTCGATGGTCAGATAGGAAATGCAGCGCCGGGCATCGAGCTGATAGGGGGCTGGGAAGGCAGCGGTCGGGCAGGCGTCGAGACAGGCCCGGCAGGAGCCGCAATGGTCGATCTCCGGCTCATCCGGCTCGAGCTCGGCCGTGGTGAACATCGAACCGAGAAAGAGCCAGGAGCCAAAGCGGCGACTGACGAGATTGGTATGCTTGCCCTGCCAACCGAGGCCGGCAGCCTCTGCGAGTGGCTTCTCCATGATCGGCGCGGTATCGACGAAGACCTTGACGTCCTCCTTCGAGCGCGCGGCGAAGCGGGTGGCGATCTCCTTCAGCCGTCCTTTGATGACATCGTGGTAGTCACGGTTTCTGGCATAGACGGAGATCGCCGCCCTGTCCTTCTTCTCCAGAATGCCGCGTGGATCTTCGTCAGGGCCGTAATTGAGGCCGAAGACGACGATGGAGCGGGTCTCACTCCAGAGTACGCGCGGATCGCCTCGGCGGTCGCGGGTCTCCTCCATCCAGCCCATGGTGCCGTGATAGCCCTTGTCGAGAAACTGGCCGAGCCGGACGGCCGCCTGGGGAATGGCATCCGGCCTGGTGATGCGACAGAGATCGAAACCCTGGGCACGCGCTTCCTCTCGCAGGAAAGCCGTCAACATGCTTCTGCGCTTGTCCGTTTTTTCCGTTTCACGATCATCGGGCATATCGAGCCCTCGTCATAGCAATTCCAGGATAAGGTGCGTTAGCGGTTTTCCGTTCGGAATTGCGTAAAAAACGTCTAAAAATCCAGATCGGCGTAGTGCGAAACCGGGGTGACGCCACGCACGCGCTCCGCCAGGATCGGCCGGAAGGATGGACGCGACTTCAGCCGCTGATACCATTCCTTGGCAACCGGCGATTCCGTCCAGTCGATCTCGCCCAGATAATCTAGCACGGAAACCGAGGCCGCGGCGGCGAGATCGGCGTAGCTCAGCCGCTCGCCGGCAAGCCACTGCCGCGAACCTGCAAGCCAGGAGAGATACTTCATGTGCTGGCGGATATTGCCGCGCGCCATGCGCATGACCTTGGAATCAGGCGCACCGCCGCCCTGCTCGGCGGTCATCTGCAGCTTGAAGACGCGCTCGCGCGTCAGTGGCCGCGTTACATCCTGCTCCATCTTCTGCATGAACCATTCCGTCAGCCGGCGGATTTCGGCGCGCTGGAACGGATCTTCGGCCAGAAGCCGGCGATCGCGCTTCAGAACGCCATGTGTCTCGTCGAGATATTCGGAGATGACCGAAGCGCCGCAGAGCGCCCGCATGCTGTCATCGACATAGACAGGCAGGGTACCAGCCGGGTTCAGCGCCAGGAAATCGCGTCGCTTTTCCCAGGTCTGTTCCTCGATCAGCTCCGTCTGATAGCCATATTCCGTCAGGATCAGACGAACGAACCGGGAGGAAGATGACATTGGGTGATGATACAGCGTCGGCATTGGTACTCGGGTGTTTCTGATTGATGCTATGGAAGTCTTTTGGGTCGCGATCCTGCGGCCCTAGTCATTTGTCATCGGTTGAAGCTATAGGATCTTGGCCTAGTTTGCACAAGCGAATCGGGCCGCCCTGCCGTTAGACAAAGGACACGATATGGCTGAACAAATTGTTATCGCGCTGGTTTTAGGCCTTGTAGAGGGGCTTACGGAGTTCATTCCGGTCTCCTCGACAGGCCATCTGATATTGCTTGGACATTTTCTCGGCTTCAAATCGGCCGGTACTTTTGAAGTTTTGATCCAGCTCGGCGCGATCCTCGCCATTCTGCTTGTCTATTTCAATCGCCTTGTCCAGATCGCCAAGGCGCTGCCCGTCAGCGTCAAGGCCCGCCATTTCGTTCTCGCCGTCCTATTCGGCTTTCTGCCTGCTGCCGTCATCGGCGCACTGGCGCATGATTTCATCAAGACGGTGCTGTTCGATTCGCCGAAAGTCATCTGTATCTCGCTGATCCTCGGCGGCATCGTCCTGCTCGTCATTGACAGGATCGAGTTCAAGCCGAAATACACCAGCGCCTATGAATTTTCCTGGCCGATGGCGGTCAAGATCGGCTTCTTTCAGTGCCTGGCCATGATTCCGGGAACGTCACGCTCCGGTTCCACCATCGTCGGCGCTCTGCTGCTCGGTGCCGACAAGCGTTCGGCCGCCGAGTTTTCCTTCTTTCTCGCCATGCCGACGATGGTCGGTGCCTTCACGCTGGATTTGTGGAAGAGCCGCCATGATCTCAGTTTCGCTGATGGTCAGCTGATCGTCATCGGCTTTTTCATGGCCTTCATCTCGGCGCTCTTCGTCGTGCGGGCGCTGCTCGACTTCGTATCCCGCCGTGGCTACGCTCCCTTCGCATGGTGGCGCATTGCCGTCGGCACGATCGGCCTCATCGGTCTCTATTTTGGCTGAGACCGATCGTTGTGCTGATATCCTGAAAAGTGAAGGCCGGTGAAAACCGGCCTTTTTCATACCCGATCAGTTCGGGGAAGACGCATCGATGGAACCCGTCGTGCAGGGGTCGACGCCGTAGGTCGGCGCACATTCGCCCTTGATCGAGGCGATGCTGCCGCGAGCCACGAAAGAACCCGCGAGAATCACCAGTGCCGCGCACGCAAACAGAAGCGCGATAGACTTGCCCATCGAAGAATGCCTTTCCGCAGAAGTGTGAAGCGCGCCACGGACCGGTTTGTTGTCCAAGCCTGGGACGCGCGGCTGTGTTAGTCAGTGAGATGAGCAATAGCAATAAATGTTCATATTAAATTTGACGTTAATGCTACTATTTCCACACTGCGTCTTTTGAGCAACGCCAAGCTGTGAATGGCGGGGCTCTGCCAGCGTCTCAAAGTGCGATTCTGTCTTCGCGGGGCAATAAAAAACGCCGCTCGGCGAAGCCGGGCGGCGCGTGAATTTCCTGGAACGGCCGAATCGTCAGGCGGCTTTGCCAGAGCCCGTGAACTGGCCCTGCGGGCGGTAACGCACCAGATAGGACGGCAGCACGGAAACGAGCAGCGTCGGCAGCAGGCCGATGCCCTTCAAGGTGCGTCCTTCTGCTTCCGCCTGCTTGGAAACGACATTGTCGCTCTTCAGCAGCGTGACCTGATCGGCCGTGATTGGCGGTTTGATGAGCGGCACCAGCGACGCGACCGAGCCGATCAGCGAAGCCAGGCCGAACGGAATGGAGACGAGCGACTTCTTCCGGTTGATGACCGAAAGCGTGGTCTCGAGACATTCGCGGAAGGACAGCACTTCCGGACCGCCGAGCTCATAGATCGTGCCGGCCTTCAGTTTACCGTCGACGCTGCGGGCGACGGTCTCGGCGATGTCCTGAACGTAGACTGGCTGGAACTTCGTCTTGCCGCCGCCGATCAGCGGCAGGAAGGGTGCGGTGCGGGACATGTCGGCAAATTTATTGAAGAAATCATCTTCAGGGCCGAAGACGATCGAGGGGCGCAGGATCACCGCATCGGGCTTGATCGACAGGACGGCGGCTTCGGCGCGAGCCTTGGTGCGGGCATAGGCCGAGGGCGAGTTGGCATCAGCGCTGAGGGAAGAAATATGCGTCAGCGAAGCGCCCGCATTGCGGGCGGCTTCCGCAATCGCCTTGGCGCCGAATTCCTGCACGGCGTCGAACGTGTTGCGGCCGCTTTCGGCGAGGATGCCGACGCAGTTGACGACATGCTGAGCGCCTTCGACGGCGCGGTCGATGGAGTTACGGTAGCGCACATTGGCCTGGACGATCGAAATCTGGCCGAGATTGCCGAGTGGCTGCAGGAAACCGGCAAGATCGGGGCGGCGAACAGCGACACGGATGCGATAGCCGCGCTTGGCAAGCGCACGCACGGTGTGTCGCCCGATGAAACCTGATCCTCCGAACACGGTGACGAGCGGCGGGAGGTTGGACAGGGTCATGGCAGGCTCCTCGAAAGGCTTTGATTGGGCTTATCTGGTTTCGTCTTAGCCGATCCGCGCGCCGAGGTGAAGTGCCATCGCGCTGCATTGCAGCGTCGGCTTTTCAATGGGGTTAAACCCCTTCGACGACGACCATTTCCGCGTCTGCCACCTGTTGCCGGATTTTGGCCGCGATCTGGTATTCCGGCGAATTGTAGCAATCGACGGCGTGCTGCAGCGATGGAAATTCGATGACGACGTTGCGGCCGCGCGCCTGTCCCTCAAGCGGGGTAAACGCTCCGCCGCGTGCAAGGAAATTCGCGCCGTATTTCTCGAAGGCGGGCTTCGCGGCGGCGACATAATCCTTGTAGCGCTCGGGGTCGCGGACATCCACGCGCGCGATCCAATATCCCTTTGGCATGTTTTCCTCCCTGATTGTTGTCGTGGTTTAGAGCGCGGCGTCCATTTCGGCGAGGATGGCGCGAGCGGCCTCCTTCGGATCGGCGGCCTTGACGATTGGCCGTGCGACGACGAGATGGCTCGAGCCGGCCTTGATGGCCGCGGCCGGCGTCATAACGCGCTTCTGGTCGCCCTTGTCGCTGCCGGCCGGGCGGATGCCGGGGGTCACCAGCGCCATATCCGGCCCTATGATCTTGCGGACGGCGGCTGACTCTTCGGCCGAGCAGACAATGCCGCCCATGCCGGCCAGATGCGCCTGTTCGGCCCGGCGCAGCACCAGCGTGTGCGGGTCATATTCATAACCGGCGGCGATGAGATCGCCTTCGTCCATCGAGGTCAGCACGGTGACGCCAAGCAGGCAGAGGTCTGAGCCCTTGGCCGCTTCGACTGCCGCCTTCATGGCTTTCGGATAGGCGTGCAGCGTCAGCATCGACATGCCCATCTTGACGATATTCTCCACGCCGGAGGCCACCGTATTGTCGATGTCGAGCAGCTTCATATCGAGGAAGATCTTCTTGCCGCTGGCGGCAAGGTCGCGCGCGAATTCCAGGCCGCCGGCAAAGGCGAGCTGATAGCCGATCTTGTAATAAAGGATATCGTCGCCGAGGGCGCCGACCACTTTTTCGGCCTCCTGAAGGTTTGGAACATCCAGTCCAACGATCAAGCGGTCGCGTGCGGTCATATCAAGCCCATCCCATCCAATCTTCCATGCGTGTCCAGTCGCATGAGACGGCGCGCTTCGCAAGATCGAAACAGAAAAGATTGCCGCCCCCTGGCGGCTGATCGCCCTGCCGCGCAATCGGCTTCCCCTCCAGATGGCATTTCAGCAGCGTGCCGACGCCGCCATGGCCGACGAAGGCGATCGGCGCGTTCGGATCGTGCCGCGCAAGAACGGCCTCGACATTGGAAACGATCCTCGCCTGCGCATCGATGGCGCGCTCCCAGCCCTTGAAGCTCTCATTCGGGTTGGCGAAAAACCAGTCCGCCGCCTTCTCAAACTCCGGCGGCGCCAGAAAGCCTGTGGCACTGCGGTCGTTTTCATGCATGGCCTCGATGACCTCGATCGGCGCACCGCTTGCCGTCGCCAGAGCCTCGGCTGTTTCGATCGCCTTGCGCTCGCCGCTGGAGACGATGAGGCTCAGCTTGCCCGCCCAGGGTCGGCTCGCCGCCAGCCGCACCCGCTCGGCGCCAATGTCGGACAAGCCCCATTGCGGCACCGGCACATTCGGGTCGATCCGCACCTGCGGGTGCGTAATATAAAGAGCGTACATGGATTTCTCAGCGATTGTCTCAGCCGCGGCTATAGACCCAGAGCTGGGCCGGCGGAATGTTGCGGACGATGAAGTCGTAATGGCGGATATGATAGCGATCCGGCTTGGCGATGATCGGTGAGACCGGGCCGTAGGAGATCTGCACCACGGGTCTGCCGGGCGGCATGCGGTCCAGCAGGCTTTCCAGCAATGCGACGCGCGCCTTCATCGGGAAATTGAGGAGAGGAATGCCTGAGACGACGGAATCGAACGTCTGTCCGCGCAGCACGCCAAGCGTCTTATCGAGGTCGAAGGCGTCGCCATTGATGAAATTGACGCCGGGGTAACGACGGACGAGATGATTGTAGAAATCGGTGGAATATTCGATGGCGACGAGATTTTGCGGCTCGACGCCACGTCCGAGGATCGCCTTGGTGATCGCCCCGGTTCCCGGCCCAAGCTCCAGCACCGGCAGGCCGGATTGCGTATTGATGACGCTAGCCATCTTGCGGGCCGTGATCGACGAAGTAGGAACGATCGACCCCACGGTCTTCGGCCCTTGCATCATGCCCTTGAAGAAACGAATCTCCTCGTCGAACTTCTTGCCAAGCCGTTCCTTGAGACGCAGCGCCATGCTCTCCCCCCAATCAGATGTTACCGTCGCGACTTACATATCGCTTCTCTAGGATCTTGCAACGGAATGACGCAATAACAAGAGAAAATGTCGCAATCGACAAAGGACCAAATAAAAGCGCCCCTGTGCTGATTAAACGCACGAAAGGGCGCTTTAGTTTCGCTATACGCGCATAGGCATCAGCACATAAAGCGCATCGTCGCCGGCCGTGTCGCGAATGAGCGTCGGCGATCCGGCATCGGCCAGCAGGAATATGGCTGCATCGCCGGAAAGCTGCGCGGTGATGTCGAGGAGATACTTGGCGTTGAAGCCGATTTCCATCGGGTCCATCTCGTAGCCGACGGCGACTTCTTCCGTCGCACTGCCCGAATCCGGATTGTTGACGGTCAGCAGCAGCTGGCCATCGGATAAGGCCAGCTTCACGGCCCGGCCACGCTCCGAAGAAATGGTCGACACGCGGTCGACAGCCTGGGCAAAGGTCTCGCAATCGACCCGCATTTCCTTGTCGTTGTTGGCCGGAATAACGCGTTGATAGTCCGGGAAGGTGCCGTCGATCAGCTTGGAGGTCATGACGATGGAGCCGATGGTCAGACGGATCTTGGCGTCGGAGACTTCGACGGTGACGATCGCATCCGGCGTGTCCACGAGCTTCTGCAGCTCGCCGACTGTCTTGCGCGGGATGATGATGCCGGGCATGCCTTCGGAGCCGGAAGGGGCGCTGACATCGGCGCGTGCCAGGCGGTGGCCGTCTGTGGCGACAGCCCTGAGCTTCAGGTCGCCGCCGCTTTCGATCGTATGGAAGAAGATGCCGTTGAGGTAGTAGCGCGTCTCTTCGGTGGAGATCGCAAACTGCGTCCGGTCGATCAGCATCTTCAGATCCGAAGCCTTCAGCTTGAAGGAATGGCTGAAGCTGCCGGCAGTGAGATCCGGGAAATCGGATTCCGGCAGGCATTGCAGCGAGAATTTCGAGCGCCCGGAGGCGACCGTCATCGAGCTGCCATCGGTGTTGGTGGCGAGAAGCACTTCCGAGCCGTCGGGAAGCTTGCGCACGATATCGTAGAGCAAATGCGCGGGAACCGTGGTGGCGCCGGCCTGTTCGACATTGGCGGGCGTTGCCTCGGTGATTTCGAGATCGAGGTCGGTCGCCTTCATGTCGAGGTTCGTGCCGTCGGCCTTGAGCAGCACGTTGGACAGGATCGGGATCGTGTTGCGACGCTCGACCACGCGATGCACGTGGTTCAGCGACTTCAGGAGGTTCGACCGCTCTATTGTAATACGCATGGATGCTACCGCTTTCGACCGTGACTAGCCGGGCGGCCCGAGGCGCCCGAGCGACATGTTTTCGGACAAGGCCCGAAAGATTGGACAGGCAACTTGGCAGACTTCTCCATCCGAATGCAAGAGGCATAGATGATTTGCCCAGCGCCAATTCGCCATTTCGACGGCAATGCTCCACAGGAATTGCACCGCCCTTGCCGTCCGTGCGCGCCTCGCCCATAAAGGCTGTGAATACGAAGCGAATTCAGGACCGGCATGAACGAAGACCAATCAGGCAGCGGAGCGCGCAGTTTCCGTCTGCATAACAATCAGATCCCGGCCCGCCCTCTTGAACCGGCGCTCTATCTCGTAGCGACGCCGATTGGCAATCTCGGCGATATCACCTTGCGGGCGCTGGAGACGTTGGCTGGTGCCGATGTGCTCGCCTGCGAGGATACGCGCGTGACGCGCGTCCTGCTCGATCGCTACGGCATCCAGAACAAGCCCTATGCCTATCACGAATACAATGCCGATGAGGCAGGCCCCCGGCTGCTACAAGCTCTGGAAGCCGGCCGATCGGTGGCGCTGGTCTCGGATGCCGGCACGCCGCTCGTCTCCGACCCTGGCTACCGGCTTGCAGTGCAGGCGATCGAAGCGGGATATAAGGTCGTTCCCATTCCCGGCGCTTCGGCGCCGCTTGCGGCTCTCGTCGGCTCCGGCCTGCCCAACGACGCCTTCTTCTTTGCCGGTTTCCTGCCCGCCAAGGACAAGGGCCGGCGTGATCGGCTGGCCGAGCTTGCCGGCATACCCGCGACCCTCATTTTCTTTGAATCGCCGCATCGCATCGCCGCGACCCTTGCCGCCGCTGCCGATGTGCTGGGGGGCGAGCGTGCCGGCGCCGTCTGCCGCGAGCTGACGAAGACATTCGAGGAATTCCGGCGTGGTACGCTCTCCGAACTCGCCGCGTTCTATGATGCCGTCGAAAATGTGAAGGGCGAGATCGTCTGGCTCGCCGGGCCGCCAACTGAAAGCGTTGCGGCGGAGGCCGATGTCGATGCCATTCTCGCCGATCTCTCAGGGACGATGCCGACCGCCAAGGCGGCAACGGAGGCTGCGCGCCTGACCGGCCTGCCGCGCAAGGAGCTTTACCAGCGCCTGCTCGACATGAAGGAGCGCCATGGCTGATACGAAGCCCGGGTCTGGCGAGAAGCTGAAGCGGCAAAAAGCCTGGCGTCGTGGCCATGTGGCCGAATATCTCGCCGCCGCCTTCCTGATGCTCAAGGGCTATCGCATCCTGGCGATCCGCCATCGCACCAAGCTCGGCGAAATCGATATCGTCGCCCGCAAGGGTGATCTCGCTATCTTCGTCGAGGTCAAGTCGAGGCGCGGGGCGCAGGAGGCGATCGACGCCGTTTCCTTCTCTTCGCAAAAGCGCATCCGTGCTGCGAGCGATCTTTGGCTCGCCCGCCAGCCGGATTTTGCCCGTCTTTCGCAACGCTACGACATCGTCGCCATGCTGCCTGGTCGCTGGCCGCAGCATTTTCCCGATGCGTTTTGAACACGGCGTTACAGGACCGTCACAAAATCAGCCTATTGCCGGACGGATAAGCGTTCGCGACTTCCGCCGCGCTCACAATGCTATTTCGACAGGCTTCACTATGATCCGCAACACCGTTTCCGTATTCACCGTTCCCTCGCAGGAAGAGCGTAAGAGTTTTATTTCACTCGAAAAGACCGCGGCCATCCATGCGGAAAAACTTGCATCGCTTGCCTGCATGAATGCTGTGCGCATAGGCGGGGCGGATGCCAAGATCGAGGCTCTGTCCTTTCCATTTACGGTCGCTGCCTGGAATCTCGAGCGCTGCCTGTTTCCCGAGGAAAGTGCGGCCAAGCTGCGGGAAACCGCTGCGCCGCTGATCCTGCTGTCGGAAATGGATCTGGGCATGGCCCGCACAGAGCAGCGCGATCCGACCGCGATCATCGCCGGTGAGCTCGGCATGAAGCATGCCTATGGCGTCGAGTTTCTCGAACTCAGTCTTGGCTCGGAAATCGAGCGCTCCTACTGCCGCGACGATTTCAACGAGAAGGGCTTTCATGGCAACGCATTGATGGCCTCCGTCGCCCTGAAGGATGCTTTCATGATCCGCCTGCCCGGCGAGGCTGTCTGGTTCAACGACAGCAACGAGCAGCCGCGCATAGGCGACCGCTGTGCCGTTGGCGCCGTCGTCGAGACCGAGGCTGGCCCCATGGTGGCCGTTTCGATTCACCTCGAAAGTGTTGCGACCGCTGCCTATCGCGAGCGGCAGTTGGCGGCTTTGATCGATGCCGTTGAAGCTTTAGCGCCGGGCCTGCCGATCCTGATCGGCGGCGATCTCAACACCGGCAATCACACCGGCGGCGATTATACGACCGATACGCTCTTCGCCATGGCTGAAGGCCGAGGCTTCGAGTGCCATGGCGGACCGCTCGATCAGACGAGCACGCGCCCGAGCCTGATCACGCGTTTCCCTGATCGCGCCATGAAGCTCGACTGGTTCATCACCCGCGGCTTGAAGATCGGCGAAAGCCATCTTGTTTCCTCCCTCAACGGAGAAGGCAAGCCGCTCTCCGACCACGACATGGTCGTCTGCACAATCGAAGGTTTCTCCGCCTGATCGCTGCAATCGTTAAAATGCGCTCGGTTTCATGAACTTTGCCCTTACCCGTTCCATGCGATGAGATCACAGACGCACATGGAATTTTGGGGGATTGCATGGTCTTGAAACTGATGTTGGCGAGCATGGCGGCCTTTGCCACCCGTGCCGCGCCGATCGTCCTCGCGATGCCACAGTCGAAGAGCTTTGTGGCAGGCGCCAGCAACGAAATGGAAATGAAGCCGTCGCCGATCGAACCCTCCTGGGTTTTGTCCGGTAATCCGGTTGCCCGCATCGCCGAGCACTCGCGCGGGCAGGACGATGCCGCAATGACGGCGCTGTGGGATTGCACCGCTGGCGAGTTCCGCTGGTATTTCGGCTGGGACGAAACGGTGATGATCCTCGAAGGCGAGGTGCATATCACCACGGAAGACGGCGTCGAGCGGACGCTCAGCGCCGGCGATGTCGCTTATTTTGCCGGCGGCACTTGGGCGACATGGCGCATCGATCGCTATCTGCGCAAGGTTGCCTTTCTGCGCAAGCCGTTCCCGAAGCCTCTGACCATGGCTTATCGCCTGCGCAACTTCGTCCGTCAGGGCGGCGCACAAGGCCTTGCTGCCTAAGCGGGCCACTTGAGAGAAGCCATTGAATAGCCGTTGCGTTTGCATGCGGGCCGACCTACATCTGTCCGCAAATTCGAGCGAGGGTTGACTATGGCTGGTATCAAGAATGTTGCGGTCCAGATGGACCATGTGAAAAGCATCAACATTGCGGGTGACTCCACCTTCGCCATGAGCCTCGAGGCGCAGAACCGGGGCTACAAGCTCTTCCACTATACGCCGGAGCGGCTGAGCATGCGCGACGGCAAGATCTATGCCTCCGTCGAGCCGATGATCCTGCGCGATGTCAAGGGTGATCATTTCGAGCTCGGCGAACCCGAGCGCGTCGATCTCTCCACCATGGACGTGGTGCTGCTGCGCCAGGACCCGCCCTTCGACATGGCCTATATTACCTCGACGCATCTGCTCGAGCGCATCCACCCGAAGACGCTCGTCGTCAACGATCCGGCCTGGGTGCGCAATTCGCCGGAAAAGATCTTCGTCACCGAATTCGCCGATCTCATGCCGAAGACACTGATCACCCGCGATCCGGCTGAAATCCGTCGTTTCCGCGATGAGATGGGCGACATCATCCTGAAGCCGCTTTACGGCAATGGCGGCGCCGGCGTCTTCCACTCGACGCGTGACGACCGCAATCTCTCGTCTCTCCTCGAAATGTTCGGTCAGCTCTTCCGCGAACCCTTCATCGCCCAGCAATATCTGCCCGACGTGCGCAAGGGCGACAAGCGCATCATCCTCGTCGATGGCGAGGCTGTCGGCGCGATCAACCGCGTGCCGGCCGAGCATGACGCCCGCTCCAACATGCATGTCGGCGGTCGCGCCGAAGCGACCGAGCTGACGGCGCGCGAGAAGGAAATCTGCGAGCGCATTGGACCGGCCCTGAAGGAGCGCGGCTTCCTGCTCGTCGGCATCGACGTCATCGGCGACTATATGACTGAGATCAACGTGACGTCGCCGACCGGCATCCGGGAAGTCAAGCGCTTCGGCGGCGCCGATATCGCCAGCCTGCTCTGGGATGCGATCGAAGCCAAGCGAGCCTGATCGGCAGTTCCCGCCACGCTTTCAGTTGAATGATCTATTCACCCCCACATATCGATGATTTCGACATGTGGGGGTGAATTTTTTGTTCGTTTATTGTTCTTGTTTCATTCCTTGTCTTGTGTCAGATTGCAACCCGAAGTTTGCTGATCGGGGCACGTACGGCAAACGGGTTCGGCGACAGGGGATAGGGTATGGTGGCGCGCGTCAGTACGGTGGCGTTTCAGGGCATTGAGGGCGTACCCGTTGAAGTGCAGGTGATGATCGCGCCGGGCAAGGTGCTGATGCATATCGTCGGTCTGCCGGACAAGGCGGTGGCCGAGAGCCGGGAACGGGTTCAGGCGGCGCTGCACGCCTCCGGCCTTGCTTTGCCGCCGAAGAAGGTCACCGTCAATCTCGCGCCGGCGGACCTGCCCAAGGAGGGCAGCCACTTCGATCTTGCGATCGCGCTCGGCCTGATGGCGGCGCTCGGCGCGATCCCCGCTGATGCCCTGTCGTCCTACACCGTCATCGGCGAACTCAATCTCGACGGTACGATCGCGCCCGTTGCCGGTGCGCTTCCCGCCGCGATCGCCGCCAATGCCATGGGCAAGGGGCTGATCTGCCCGGCCGAAAGCGGACCGGAAGCGGCCTGGGCCGGCAAGGAGATCGATATTCTGGCGCCGCGCAGCCTGATCGCGCTCGCCAACCACTTTCGCGGCACGCAGGTCCTGTCGCGGCCGGAGCCATCCGTTCGCGCCGGTGCCGCCAATCTGCCTGATCTGGTCGATATCAAGGGACAGGAAAGCGCCAAGCGTGCCCTGGAAGTGGCGGCCGCCGGCGGTCACAATCTGCTTTTCGTCGGGCCGCCCGGTTCGGGCAAGTCGATGCTCGCTTCGCGCCTGCCGTCCATCCTGCCGCCACTATCGACGAACGAGCTGCTGGAAGTGTCGATGATCCATTCGATCGCCGGTCAGCTTTCCGGCGGCAAGCTCTCGGACCGGCGGCCCTATCGCGCGCCGCATCATTCCGCCACTATGGCGGCGCTCGTCGGTGGCGGTTTTCGTGCTCGGCCGGGCGAAGTCTCGCTCGCCCATCATGGCATTCTGTTCCTCGATGAGCTGCCGGAATTTTCGCCGCAGGCACTCGATGCGCTGCGCCAGCCACTGGAAACCGGGGAATGCGTCATCGCCAGGGCAAACCATCGGGTTTCCTATCCGGCCGGCATTCAGCTCGTGGCGGCGATGAACCCCTGCCGCTGCGGCATGGCCGGAGAGCCGGGTCACACCTGCGCCCGCGGGCCGCGCTGCGCCTCCGATTATCAGGGCCGCATTTCCGGTCCATTGCTCGATCGTATCGATATCCGCATCGATGTGCCGGCAGTGTCTGCCGCGGACCTGATCCGGCCGACATCAGCGGAAAAGAGTGCCGATGTCGCGCTCCGCGTCGCCCGTGCCCGCGAACGGCAGCGGGAGCGCTTCGAACGAGCCGGCATGAAGGATGTCAGCACCAACGCCCGCTGCTCGACCGCGATGATCGAAACCATCGCCGAACCGGATGCCGCCGGCCTGCAATTGCTGCGCGACGCGGCCGAGAAGATGAAATTCTCCGCCCGCGGCTATCATCGCATTCTCAAGGTCGCACGAACGCTTGCCGATCTCGACGACAAATCGACCGTCGGACGCATCCACCTTGCCGAAGCCATCTCCTATCGCATCGCCGGAGAGCGGCTGACCGCGCACGCCTGACAATTCGAGACTCTGCTGCACCCGATCGTCTCCAAGCGGTCTAAATGAAAAAAAGGGGCGCCGCAGCACCCCTTTCCCAATTAGTTGCTGCCGTTGGTTCAGCCGCCAAGACCCTCGAATAGCGCCGTCGAAAGGTAGCGCTCGGCGAAGGACGGTATGACAACGACGATGGTCTTGCCTTCGTTTTCTGGACGCTGGCCGATCTTGATAGCCGCCGTGAGCGCCGCGCCGGAGGAAATGCCGACCGGCACGCCTTCGAGCTTGGCGACGAGCCGGGCTTGCTGAAACGCCTCGTCATTGCTGACGGTGACTACCTCGTCATAGACATGCGTATCGAGAACTTTTGGTGCGAAGCCGGCGCCGATGCCCTGAATCTTGTGGGGGCCGGGATTGCCGCCGGACAGAACCGGCGAATCCGCCGGCTCGACGGCGATGACCTTAATGTCGGGCTTGCGGGCCTTCAGCACCTGGCCGACACCGGTGATCGTGCCGCCGGTGCCGATACCGGAAACGAAGATATCGACCTTGCCTTCGGTGTCGTTCCAGATTTCCTCGGCCGTCGTCTTGCGATGGATTTCCGGGTTGGCGGGATTTTCGAACTGCTGCGGAATGATCGCATCCGGCAGCGACGCGGCCAGCTCTTCAGCCTTGGCGATCGCGCCCTTCATGCCCTTCGGCCCCTCGGTCAGCACCAGCTCGGCGCCGAGCAGCGCCAGCATCTTGCGGCGCTCGATCGACATGGTCTCTGGCATGGTGAGGATAAGGCGATAACCCTTGGCGGCGGCCGCAAAGGCGAGCGCAATGCCCGTGTTGCCCGAGGTTGGCTCGATCAGCACGGACCGGCCGGGAGCGATCTTGCCCTGGGCTTCCAGGCTCTCGATCATGGCGACGCCGATACGGTCCTTGACGGAAGCGATCGGATTGAAGAACTCGAGCTTTGCCAGGATGTTGGCCTTGACGCCCTTCTCCTTCGCCAGCTTGTCGAGGCGGACGAGCGGCGTATCGCCAATGGTCTCGGTGATCGAGGCATAGACGCGGCCGCGGCCGGGTTTGCGGGTGTCGGACATGGGTAGCTCTCCCTACATTGGATTTATGCAATGACAATAGGATCAAACGCGCGCGGAAACCAGAGTGCACACCCGTTCCCCGCGGGAAGCGCGTGAGAAAAGATTCTCCCAACGGCCTTCCTTGAGGATGTTTTTTTCAGGCGGTGCACACGGCGATGAAGGCGGCGGTGGTGGCGAGGATGCTGGCGGCGACCCGGTTCAGGATCTGCAGCGCCCTCGGCTTCTTGAGAAAGGTGCGCGCCCGCGACGCCAGCAGCATATAGGGCAACAGAACGATCAGAAGGACGATGAAAGTTGCCGCCACCAGCGTCGCATATTCGCGCAGCCCAATGCTGCCGATATCGATCAGGGTCGGCACCAGCGCAACATAGAAAAGCATGGTCTTGGGGTTGCCGAGCGTGACAAGCAGGCCGGAGAGGAAGGACATGCCGGCGCGGTTCGATTTCTTCGCGGCGATGTCGGCCGCAAGCAGGCCTGCTGTCCAGAGCTTCCAGGCGATATAGCCGAGATAAAGCGCACCGGCGATCTTGATAACGATGAAGACCTCGGTGAAGGTCTGCGCCACGAAGGCAAGCCCGAGGATGACGGTCGTCAGGTAAATCGTGCCGCCGAGCACAAGGCCGAGACCCATGAAGAAGGTCTCGCGAAAGCCCGAGCCGAGGGCGCGCGCTACGATTGCCGTGATGCCTGGACCGGGAATGGCCGCCGCGACGAAGAGCGCGCCGCAATAGGCGAGCAGGGATGCGAGCGTCAAGGCCATTTCCTCCTCTGATGGTGCCTGCTCTATCGCACCACCTTTGCGTTTCCAAGCGATTGCGCCGATGCTGCGAACATATTACCAAGGCATTAACGGCGCGTCGCAACTGCTTTGCACAAGGATACCATGTCTTCCGCATTGCTCCTGATCGATCTTCAGAACTCCATCCTGACCGGCCTTGCCACGCCGGAGCGTCAGCCCGTGATAGATGCCGCATTGGAGGGGGTTGTCACCAGGCTGGCGGCGCTGAAGCACAAGGCGCGTGCCGCCGGCATTCCGGCCTTCATCATCCAGCATGATGGCACGCCAGGGCATCGCCTGGCAAAACGCAGCGAAGGTTGGCAGCTGCGCCGGGAAATCGCGCCGGAAGCCGGCGATGCCGTCGTGCATAAGACGAGCTGTGATTCCTTCTTCGAGACGGATCTGGAGGCAAAGCTGCGAGCGCGCGGCGTCACTCATCTCATCGTCGGCGGCTGCATGACGCAGTTCTGCGTGGATACGACCGTGCGGCGTGCTGTTTCGCTCGGCTTCGACGTCTCGCTGATATCGGACGGTCACACGACGGCGGATATGGGCAAACTGAGCTTCGAAGACATTGTTACCCATCACAATATGCTGCTTGACGGCTTCGATGCCGGGCCGCATGAAATCAAGCTGGTTGCATCCACCGAAATCTCCTTCTGAAGCCCTTTCCCGCCGGAGCCTCCATGCCGCATCTGACCAGTATCATCACCTTTGCCCTGATCGCCGTCGGAATGGTGGTGACGCCCGGGCCGAACATGATTTATCTGGTGTCGCGATCGATCTCGCAGGGGCCGGCGGCGGGACTGATCTCGCTCGGCGGCGTGGCACTCGGCTTCGTCTTCTATATGCTTTCGGCCGCGCTCGGCATTACGGCCTTCCTGTTCGCCGTGCCCTTTGCCTATGACGCGTTGCGTCTCGTCGGCGCGGCCTATCTCGCCTGGCTTGCCTGGAATGCCTTGAAGCCGGGTGGCCGTTCCGCCTTTCAGGTCCGCGATCTTCCAAAAGATGGGCCGCGTAAACTCTTCGCTATGGGTCTGGTGACCAGCCTGCTGAACCCGAAGGTCGCGGTCCTCTATCTTTCACTGCTGCCGCAGTTCATTGATCCCGCTAACGGCAGCGTCTTCAGCCAATCCGTCATTTTCGGCTTTACCCATATTGCCGTCAGCCTGACGCTCAACTCCATCTTCGCGCTGACGGCCGGCTCCGTCGCGCTGTTCTTCTCAAGCCGCCCGTCCTTCATGCTGGTGCAACGCTGGCTGATGGGCACGGTGCTGGCTGGGCTCGCCGTGCGCATGGCTTTCGAGGCGCAGCGTTGATGCGGAGCGTTTTGCCGCCACTTGCCGCCAGCCTTCTGGCACTCGCATCGTTCTGGAGCGCTGCTGCGGCGGCGGAGACGGGTACGCAGACGATCGTCTTCATGCGCCATGGCGAAAAGCCCGAAGCGGGTCTTGGCCAATTGAGCTGTCAGGGCCTCAACCGGGCGCTGGCTTTGCCACCAGTGCTGACAAAACTCTTCGGCAAGCCGTCGGCGATCTTTGCGCCTGATCCATCGAAACGAAAGGAAGATTCCGGTGCTTCCTACGATTATATCCGGCCGCTCGCGACTATCGAGCCGACGGCGATCGCCCTTGGAATGCCTGTCGATACCAGTTTCGGCTATGAGGATATCGATGATCTGAAAGCCGAGCTGAAGAAGCCTGCCTATGCCGGCAAGCTGATCTTCGTCGCCTGGGAGCATAAGCAGATCGTCGATCTCGCCCGCCAACTGATGAGCGAGAATGGTGGCGATGAAGAAGAGGTGCCGAAATGGCATGGCAAGGATTTCGACAGCCTCTACGTGCTGCGCATCGGCGGGGCTAAGGCCGGATCAGGCGCGACCTTCGAGAAGATGGCCGAAGGCCTCGATGGTCGCTCCGATATCTGCCCGAATCCGGCTAAATAACCTCAGAATACCGGCCGCATGAAGCTGCGCTCGTAGCTGATGATGCAGCGCGTTTCCTCGCCATAGGCAAGCGCGGCCTGGCATTCCGCATCCTCGGGTATTTTGAGCCGATATTCCTCATAGGCGGCCAGGCTCGGAAAGCTGAAGAGCGCCAAGGCGATGTTATTGGCGCCTTCATGCGGCATGAAATAGCCGTGATGCGTGCCGCCCATCCGGTTGACCAGCGGAATCCAGAGCTTGGCGTAATGTTCGAACTGGGCAAGCTTATAAGGGTCGATGACGTAGCGAAGATATCAGGTGATCATTCGGCAGCCCCCTTGGAAAGATGGTGATTTCTATTCCAGGGCAGGGGGATCGTCCATCCCAGATTCATGCCGGCGGCAGCCGCGAGGATGATGATCGCGCCGAGGATTTGCGCGATGCTGAGCACATGGCCGAAGGCGAAGCGATCTACCAAGATGGCGGCGATCGGATAGACGAAGGAGAGCGCGCCGGTCAGGTGCGTCGGCAACTTCTGGATGGCGCCATAGAGCAGCACATACATCAACCCGGTATGCACGATGCCCATGGTAACGAGGATCGACCATCCCCCGACATCCTGGGGTGCGGCCGAGAAATTGGTAAAGGGTGCCAGCATCAGGATACCGGTCGAAACCTGAATGAGCGCGATCAGGTGCGGCGGCGTGCCCTTCAACCATTTGGCGGCGATCGCTGCCAGCGCATAGAAAAAGGCCGCGCCCAGCGAAAACAGGATACCGATTGCGTAGCTTCCGCCACCTGCTGCCTCCGCCGGCTTGCCTTCGACGATCACGGCCATGCCGACAAAGGCGAGACCCAGCCAGAAGAGCTTGGTGAAGGTGATCCGTTCGCCGAGGAACAACGCGCCGAGACCCAGCAGCATGAAGGGCTGTGTGTTGTAGACGGTCGTGGCGATGGAAATGGAGGCGTGGGAATAGGCCGCGAAAAGCAGCAGCCAGTTGAGTACGATGGCGATCCCGCCACCGACGGCGATGGAAAATGTCTTCAGATTGAGGATGCCGGGGCGGAGCAGGCCCATGGCCCCGCAGATGACGAGCAGCGTCAGCGCGCCGAAGAAGCAGCGCCAGAAGACGACGCCGGTCACGGGCTGCCCAGACATCAGCACGAACCAGCCGATCGTGCCTGAAATCAGCATCGCCGCCGTCATTTCCACCGTGCCGCGTTTAATCTCGTTCATTGCCTTTGCTCCCATCTATCTGCACCAATCATATTGCGGTACCGGAGGTGGTGATATAGATTTAGTAAGGAAAAAATGCTGAACGACCTAAATAAATGAGGTCTTATTATGGGTGTTCCTAACGCGAGCCTGGGTCTGGATGAGATCGATCAGCGGATGCTGGAGGCGCTGGCGCGCAATGCCCGCATATCGCTGAAGGAGCTGGCGGAAGCGGCCAGCCTGTCTTCGCCGAGTGCGGCGGAGCGGCTGCGGCGGCTGGAGGAGCGCGGCATCATCTCGGCCTTCACCGTCGATATCGCGCCGGAAGCAATCGGCTATCCCCTGCAGGCGATCGTCCGCATCCGGCCTCTGCCTGGCCAGCTGCATGTCGTCGAGCGCATCATTCAGGAGACGCCGGAGTTCATCGAATGCGACAAGGTGACCGGCGACGATTGCTTCATCGGGCGTCTAGTGGTGCGGTCAATGAGCGAGCTCGACGGCATCCTGGACAGGATCACCGAGAGGGCGGAGACGAACACATCGATGATAAAGGCGACACCGGTCAAGCGCCGGCTGCCGCCGCTTTCCCGCTAAAATTCCGCCATGGGCGAGAGCATGAGCGGCCCGGCAATATCGTCTGCCGCTTTGCCGCGCGCCATCAGCCTCGTGTAACCCTCGTAGAGCTGCAGCGATACCTGGCAATCCAGCCGATCCGGAGAAAAGCAGATCTCGATGCGATCGGGTTCGATATCAAGCGCGGAGACGATGGTCGCCAGCGAAGGGATCGCCATTGACACGACATCGAGAAGCCAGAGAGTCGCGCCGTCAAACGTCCATGCGATGACCACTTCATCCCCAAGCGCCGTCAGGCGAATCGCGGAGTTGAAGGAGGCATTCAGCAGAAACATCTCCATCTGCCTGACAACGGAAAATTGGGCGGAGACAGACTGCCGGTTTTGCAACAGCGTCTTGATCAGGCGGAGATCGTCAGGCACTTCAATAGAGAGTTGCCGGGCAGTCGAGCCGGCTTTTTCAAGCTTCGGCATTCCTGCAACGAAGACATGCTGCGGCAGAATGCGAAAGCCGTAACGCTCATAAAGCGCAGGCTTGTCGGTGAGCAGGAGATCGAGTTCGTAGCCCTCCGCCGCAGTGTGGGCAAAGGCGCGCTGCATGAGGTCGCGATAGAGGCCGCGCCCGCGCCATTCCGGCCGCACCGCGCCGGACTGATATCCCGCTGCCCTGACGGCACGGCCGTTGACGATCAGCGGCATGGAGAAGGCGGTGAAATTGGCGATGCAACGGCCATCGGCATCGAAATAGCCAAACGGCATGCTTGTGGGATCGGGGCCGCCCAATCGATCCTGAATGCTGACGTCGATGGAGAACGTATCTTCAAGCACGCCGACAAGACCCTTCCACGCAGCTGGATCGCCGAAATAGTCCTGTCGTAATGTCAGGCCATGCGTCTGGGTACTCTCCGACATCACACGCCGGTCGACCCGAACCCGCCTGCGCCGCGCGTGGTTTCGCTGATCTCCGCAATCTCGGCGATACGCACCTGCATGACTGGCGCTATGACCATCTGCGCGATGCGCATGCCGCGGGTGATCTCGAACGGCTCTTCGCTGAGGTTGGCCAGCAGCACCTTCACTTCGCCGCGATAGTCGCTGTCAACCGTGCCGGGCGAGTTCAGGCAGGTAATCCCATGCTTGAAGGCAAGCCCTGAACGCGGGCGGATCTGCGCCTCGAAGCCTTCAGGAACTTCGAAAACAAAGCCCGTTGGAACGAGAACCCGAGTCCACGGTGCGATCGTCAGCGTCGCACCGTCGTCGATGGCAGCGCGTAGGTCCATACCGGCCGCGCCCTTGGTTTCGTAGGCGGGCAGTTCCAGACCCTCCCCATGCGGCAGGCGGATGAGGTTCAGGGTCGGAGTGATATCGGTGTGAATGGTCATGCGGCAATAGTTTGCGTTCGAAAGCCGGAGGTCAATTGCATTTGGGGCTTTGAGTCGCTAGATACGGCCGCAATTCACAGGATTCATACGCATGGCCGAAAGTCTCGCCGAGGCGGTCTCCCGCCGCCGCACATTCGCTATTATCGCTCACCCGGACGCGGGCAAGACGACGCTCACCGAAAAGCTGCTGCTGTTCGGCGGCGCCATTCAGCTTGCCGGCGAAGTCAAGGCGAAGAAGGATCGCATGCAGACGCGCTCCGACTGGATGAAGATCGAGCGCGAGCGCGGTATCTCGGTCGTGACCTCCGTCATGACCTTCGAGTATGAAGGCAACGTCTTCAACATCCTCGATACGCCCGGTCACGAAGACTTCGCCGACGACACCTATCGTACGCTGACGGCCGTCGATGCCGCCGTCATGGTCATCGACGCCGCCAAGGGTATCGAGCCGCGAACGCTGAAGCTGTTCGAAGTCTGCCGCATGCGCGACATCCCGATCATCACCTTCATCAACAAGATGGACCGCGAAAGCCGCGATCCCTTCGAAATCCTCGATGAAGTCGAAGAGAAGCTGGCGCTGGATACGGCTCCGGTCACCTGGCCGATCGGCCGCTCCAAGACTTTCTGCGGCTCCTACCATCTGGCTGACAATACGGTGCGCGGTTCCGATACCGAGGTCGAGGCGACCAAGGTAAATGGTCCGCAGGCGGTCGCCGACCGGCTGCCGGAAAACGAGCGCCAGGCCTTTATCGACGAGACGGAACTGGCAATTGAAGCCTGCCGCCCCTTCGACCGGGACTCCTTCCTCGAAGGTCACATGACGCCGGTCTTCTTCGGCTCGGCGCTGCGCAACTTCGGTGTTCGCGACCTCATCAACGCGCTCGGCGCATTCGCGCCGCCGCCGCGCGATCAGGTCGCCGATATCAGGACGGTTCACGCCACCGACGACAAGATGACGGCCTTCGTCTTCAAGATCCAGGCCAACATGGACCCGAACCATCGCGACCGTATCGCTTTCGCCCGCATCTGCTCCGGCAAGCTGGAGCGCGGCATGAAGGCCCGGCTGTCGCGTACCGGCAAGCAGCTCGGCCTCACCGCGCCGCAGTTCTTCTTCGCCTCGCAGCGCCAGCTCGCCGATACCGCCTATGCCGGCGATGTCGTCGGTATTCCGAACCATGGCACGCTGCGCATCGGTGATACGCTGACGGAAGGCGAATCCCTGGTCTTCCAGGGCGTGCCGAACTTCTCGCCGGAAATCCTGCGCCGCGTTCGCCTTGAAGATGCGATGAAGGCGAAGAAGCTCAAGGAAGCGCTGCAGCAGATGGCCGAAGAAGGCGTCGTGCAGCTCTTCTCGCCGGAAGACGGTTCGCCCGCTATCGTCGGCGTCGTCGGCGCCCTGCAGCTCGACGTGCTGAAGGAGCGGCTGATGGCCGAATACGGCCTGCCGGTTTCCTTCGAAATGTCGCGCTTCTCGGTGTGCCGCTGGATCTCGGCCGACCAACCCGCCGATCTCGAAAAGTTCGTCACGGCACGCCGCGGCGATATCGCCCGCGATCTCGATGGCGATCCGGTCTTCCTCGCGCAGGACGGCTTCTCGCTGCGTTATGAAGCAGAACGTTATCCGGCTATCAAGATGGTCGCGATCAAGGAATATCACGCCGTCAAGGCGGCCTGATATCGGGGACATTGCAGCCACAGGCAACCGCCCTGTGGCTCATAATGCTACTATCGCGCTGCTGTATTTATCAGCTCCGCGTAGCGCGCCTCGGTGACGTCATCCAGCGGAAACATGCATTCGACCCGCAGCTCCTGCGTCGTAATCATCTGCGCGGTTCCAACCGTCGTCACCAGTGAGAAAAATCTTAGAACTTGCCCGTCCTTCACGAAGGACAAAGGAATCAGCGGCGCATTCTCGATCGCCGGCGATGTCTGCCATTCGGCATTCACATCTGGATAGGCGAGCAGGCTATCGATAAGCGCCTTCGTCCGTACGTCGATGACGCGGCCGACGGACTCGCGGAAGACGCGCCCCATAAGGCTTTCCGCAGTCTTCTCCCAATCCGCAATGAAGGGCCGCATGCCCGAGGGGTCGAACATGAGATGTAGAAGATTGCGCGGTTTCGGACGTGCGGCCATATCGGTGAATTGGCCGAAGAAGCGAAGCGTTGCGTCGTTGGTCATCAGCACATTCCAGTAGCGATCCATCACGATTGCCGGGAATGGCTCATGCTGACGCAGCATGCGCTTCAGCGCATTGGTGACGCCCTGCATCTCCTGATCATCGAAGCTTCCTTCGGAATAGATCGGCGCATAGCCGGCGGCGAGCAACAGCGTGTTGCGCTCGCGGAACGGCACGTCCAGGGCATCGGCAAGCCGCAACACATTCTGGCGACCGGGCGTGCTCCTGCCGCTTTCGATAAAGCTGATCTGGCGCTGCGAGATGCCGGTGTCGAGCGAGAGCTCGAGCTGGCTCTTGCCGCGCGTGTCGCGCCATGCGCGTAGCTGCGGTCCCAGCTCGTTTGGCAATCTCAGTTCAGCGCGAAGAGATCTCATCCTGCAAAGCCTCGCTTCGTTCGTTGGTATGGCGGGGCCGCATCGGACGGCCCCGCCAGTGTCAGTTCTTATGAGAAGGCTACCGGCCCGACCGAGCCGTACCAGTGGCGCACTTTCGTCGGGTCTGCCTCATCCATGTAGAAAAAGTGCGTCATAACCGGTTTGACCACCGCTTGGGTGCGGTCATTGGGGGTCATGGTCACGGTTCCGCGGAACACCTTCAACGATCCGGCGTCCCAATATTCGGTGACATCATGCAATGCCGTGAAACCGGTGTCGATGAAGGCGCGCAAGTTCCGGCGAATGGTTTCGCGCCCCTTCCAGTCGGCAATGCCGAGATTGCATGTGGCGTCTTCCGCCAGGCAATCAAAGCCTTCGCCGAAGGTCTTGTCGTCGATTTCGCGCCAGAAGGCGAGCAGCCATTGCGGGGCTTCTTTTTTGGTGAATGACATGGTCGTCATGGATTTCTCCTGAGCCTGCCTTGGAATGATGTCGTGGCCATCGACGCCATGCCGGGCAAAGGCTCTCTTTCGTTGAAGGGCTGAAAAGCTCTTCCTGCAAGAAGATGGTCCTTGGATACTCCACAGCAAACGCTGCGCTCAATTACATGCGATGTAATGAGAGCCTGCCAATCAAGCCTCAAGCTGACATGATCGGTTCGGATGCGTTTCATTTTGGAATAGTGTCATCGCGATGTTCCATCCGATATAGCGCTATGCCATAGTGCCGCCCCGAGGTCCCCTCGATCGGAACGAGCAGCTTTCATGATGAAATTTCTTGCGGTTCTTGCTCTGGCCGTTGTCGGCCTGATGCCAGTCGCAGCCGAGGCGCGAATCATTACCGATGCGGCCGGACGCACGGTGTCCGTGCCTGATAAAATCAACCGCATTCTGGTGGCCGGGCCGCCGGCAACCGCTTTGGTCTACGTGCTGGCGCCCGAAAAACTGGTGGGTTGGGTTCATGCGCCGGATGATGCCGCCAAGGCCTATCTGATGCCGTCGGTGCGGTCGCTGCCGACAGTTGGCCGTTTGACCGGCAAGGATGGCGCAATCAGTTCGCAGGCGGTCATCGACGCCAAGCCTGATATCATCCTCGATGCCGGCACGGTCGATCCGACCTACAAGGCTCTGGCTGACAAGGTACAGTCCGATACGCATATTCCCTATGTCCTTATCGACGGCAGCTTCGCCCGCACCGCAGATACGCTGCGTGATGTCGGCGCGCTGATCGGTGTCGAGGACCGTGCCAACAAGCTGGCCGATTACGCCGATACGGCGATCAAGGACCTGAACGAAAAGCTCGCGACATTGCCGAACGACCCGCGCCCACGCGTCTATTACGGGCGTGGTGCCGATGGCTTGGAAACCGGGCTTTCCGGCTCGATCAATCTGGAAATCCTCGATGCCGTCGGCACGATGAATGTCGCTGCCGCTGCCGGCAAGGGTGGACTTGCCAAGGTGACCGTACAGCAGGTCGTCGGCTGGAACCCGGATATCATCATCGCCGAGAGCCCGGCTTTCGCCGCTTCGGTGAAAAGCGATCCGCAATGGGCTGGGATCAAGGCCGTCAAGGACGGCAAGATCTTCGTGCCGCCGTCTCTGCCTTTCGGCTGGTTCGATTCGCCGCCCGGCGTCAACCGGCTGCTCGGCGTGCGCTGGATGGAGAAGTTGCTCTATCCGAAGCTCTTCCGCAGCGATTTTTCCGAGGATGTAAAGGAATTCTACAAGCTGTTCTACCAGGTCGATCTGACCGACGATCAGCTGGCGGCATTGCTGAAGGGCATGAAGTAACCACTCTGATAAGGAAGGCGTTCATGGTCCGGGAGAACGAAATTCGCGAAAACGAAGTGGCTGTCGAGCCGCCCGCAGCCTCGGATGCCGGCCTTACCTTCATCGGCCGCATTTCGACACCCTGGACATCGCGCATGGAAACGCCGCGTCAGGGTCGCCATGACGGCCCGGTCTGCCGGATCGAGATCTTCGAGCCCTGGGTGGCCGCGTTGAAGGGCGTCGAAGTCTTCGAGCGGCTGGAGGTTCTTTATTGGCTGGATCGGTCTCGCCGCGATCTCGTGCTGCAAAGCCCCGCCAATAGTGGCAAGGTGCACGGTACTTTTTCGCTGCGCTCGCCCGTTCGGCCCAATCCCATCGGCACCTCTATCGTCAAATTGGAGGCTATCGAGGGTGCCGTGCTATTGGTGCGCGGGCTCGATTGTCTTGATGGTACGCCGCTACTCGACCTGAAGCCCGATCGCACCCTGTTCAAACCGATCGCGCCGCCGCAGTCCGGAGACTTCCAGACCGGCGACGGCGAGACGGCGCATTACTGCCAGAAGGCGTAAAGCATGATTCAAAAGTGCGTAGCGCTTTTTGAATAAGATCATGCCGGCGATGGACCACGAAATCCGTTGCCCTATTCGCCGCGTGGATAGCGCTGATTTTCCTCCAGCACGTTCAGATCCATATGGTTGCGCATGTAGCGCTCCGATGCCTTCTGCAGCGGCTGATAGTCCCAGGGATAATAGGCGCCGTTGCGAAGCGCCGTGTAGACAACCCATCGCCGTGCCTGGCTTTCACGCACGGCAGCATCAAAGCTCGCGAGGTTCCAGCGTGCCATGGCCTGCGCCGTCAGTCTCTCCAGCGTTTCCGCATAGGCCGGGTTGCCTGCCAGATTGGTCAGCTCTTTCGGATCCTCCCTGAGGTCGAAGAGCATGGGTGGGTCCTTCTCGCAAAGGGTCAGCTTGTAATTGCCGTCGCGTAAGGCCACCAGCGGCGCTTCCGAGCCTTCCGCGGCATATTCCATCGGCACGGGACTGCGGCCTCCGGTTCCAAGAGCCAGTGGGGTCAGATCCTCGCCGTCGGTCCAGCGTCGTAGCGATGCGATGTCGATCCCGGCAAGGGCGGCGAGCGTCGGCGTCACGTCGAGCGTCGACACGGGCTGGTCGATAAGCTTCGGTTGCCAGCCAGGAGCTGCGATCATCAGCGGTACGCGGGCCGAGCCCTCGAAGAAGTTCATCTTGAACCAAAGGCCGCGCTCGCCAAGCATGTCGCCGTGGTCGGAGACGAAGAGGATGATGGTGTTGTCGGCCATGCGGCCGCGCTCGAGCGTGTCCAATATCTCGCCGATCTTCTCGTCGACATAGGAGATGTTGGCGAAATAGCCGCGGCGTGCCCGGCGGATCTGCTCCGGCGTGATGTCGAAGGCGGTGTGGTCGCAGGCCTTCATCAGCCGCTGCGAATGCGGGTCTTGTTGCTCCAAGGGAATTTCGCCGACTTGCGGGTCGAGCGCCGGGCAATCCTCATAGAGATCCCAGAAGCGCCGGCGCGCGACATAGGGGTCGTGCGGATGCGTGAAGCTGACGGTCAGGCACCAGGGCCTTTCGTCTTGGCGCCGGGAGAGATCGTAGAGCTTGCGGGTCGCGTGATAGGCAACCTCGTCGTCATATTCCATCTGGTTGGTGATCTCGGCGACACCGGCTCCGGTGACCGAACCGAGATTGTGATACCACCAGTCGATGCGCTCGCCAGGCTTGGTATAATCCGGCGTCCAGCCGAAATCGGCGGGGTAGATGTCTGTGGTCAGCCGCTCCTCGAAGCCGTGCATCTGGTCCGGGCCGACGAAATGCATCTTGCCGGAGAGCGCCGTCTGATAGCCGGCGGCGCGCAGGTGGTGGGCGAAAGTCGGAATGTCCGAGCAGAATTCGGCGGCGTTGTCATAGACGCGCGTGCGGCTCGGCAGCTGCCCGGACATGAAGGAGGCGCGTGCCGGCGCGCAGAGCGGGCTTGCCGTATAGCTGTTGGCAAAGCGCACGGAACGCTTCGCCAGAGCCTTCAGGACCGGCGCATGCAGGAACTCGGCCGGGCCGTCGGGAAAGAACGTCCCGTTGAACTGATCGACCATGAGGATGAGAATATTCGGGCGGGACATGCGGATGTCTTTCTTGCGGGTCAGAGGCCGATGGCGGCTTTGACGGCCTTGAGGCCAGGCTTGCCGTCGATAGTGGTGACGCCGGAAAGCCAGGGCGTCAAGGCGTCCGGATGCGCCTTCAGCCAGGCAGTGGCCGCGTCCTTGGCGCTCTCGCCGCCGAGGATCGATCCCATCAGCGAATTCTCCATGCCGATGTCGAAAGTTAGGTTATGGAAGAGCTTGGCGGCGTTCGGGCATTGCGCCGACCAGCCGGTGCGCGCCAGCGTGTAGACCTCGGCGCCGCCGTAATTCGCGCCGAAATAGGCATCGCCACCGGAAAGATAGGCAATCTTGAAGCGCTCGTTCATCGGATGCGGCGCCCAGGCGAGGAAGACGATCGCCTGCTTGTCCTTCGAGGCGCGCTCTACTTGCGACAGCATCGCCTGCTCGCTCGATTCCACCAGTTCCCAACCTTTCAGACCGAAATCATTGGCGTCGATCATTTTCTGGATATTGGCATTGGCCGGTGCGCCCGGCTCAATGCCGTAGATCTTGCGGCCGAAATCGTCGGTATGCTTCTGTAGGTCGGAAAAGTCCTTGATGCCCATGTCGGCAACATAGGTGGGCACCGCCAACGTGAACTTGGCGCCTTCAAGATTGCGGTTCAGCACCTCAGCCGCTTTCGCCTTGTTGAGATCGTCCACGAAGGCCTTCTGCGCTGGCATCCAGTTGCCGAGGAAGACATCGATCTCGCCCGTCTTCATCGCCTGATAGCCGATCGGCACGGAAAGCGTCTTGATGTCGGGTTCATAGCCAAGGGCGGTCAGCAGCACGCCGGTCACGCCATTTGTCGAGGTGATATCGGTCCAGCCGGGGTCCGAAAGGTGGATCGTCTTGCAGCTGTCGCCGTCGGCCCGGGCGATGCCTGCCAGGGAAAGGACGGAAAGAAGAGCGCCGGCGGCGAGTCGTCCCATTGCAGAGATGCACATGACGATGGTTCCCTCTTGTTATTGGATTATTTTATTGAACATCACTAGAGTTCCCGCTGTGAAGCAGGCATTTTTCGATAGATGCCAAAAGGAAATTTTATGGTTGCACGTCTCGTCGATCTTGGCTGGCTGCGGATATTCCTGGAAGTGGGCCGTTCCGGCAGCCTCTCTGCGGCGGCTGCGGCGCTTGGCCTGACGCAACCGGCCGTCAGCTACCAGATCCGCCGCATCGAGGAGCAGATGGGCGTGCCCCTGTTTCGCCGCCAGCATCGCGGCGTCGCGCTCTCGCCGGAAGGGCAGCGCCTGTTCGAAATCGTCGAAAAATCCGTCGGCAGCGTCGACCATCTGGTGCGCAGTTTCCGCGCCGAGGCGGAACGGCCTTCCGTTTGCCTGCGCACGGATTATGCTTTTTCCGCGCTGTGGCTCATTCCGCGCATGCATGCGTTCCGGTTGCTTCACCCGGAAGTGGATATCCAGATCGTCGCCACACAGCGGCTGGATCGTGGCGCGCCGGAAAGTGGCGATATCGCCGTCTTCTTCGGCACGCGCAGCGAATTCGGTCCTGCCGCTACCTTGCTTCTGCCGGAAAAGGTCGTGCCGATCTGCACCAGGGGTTTCGCGGAGCGCCACGGCCCGTTCACCGATCTCTCTCAGCTCGCAGGCACCACGCTCGTCCATCTCGATACGGAGATCCCGTCGCCCTGGTTCGACTGGGAAAGCTATCTTTCTGCCTTCGGCATTGCCCGCGACGCCTATGCCGGCCGCGGCGATCTGCGCTTCAACACCTATTCGCTGGTTGTGCAGGCAGCGCTCAGCGAGCAGGGCGTTGCCATCGGCTGGATGGGCCTTGTCGATTCCCTGCTCGCAGCACGCACGCTGGTGACGGCGGGTCCCATGCTGGAGGCGCCGGAGCGAGGTTATTGGCTGCTGCCGCCGGCCGCCGCGAACCCGGAGGCGGAGCGGTTGGCGCAATGGCTGCTCATTGAGGCCGCCACCGGATGACCATCATGCTCTATTCCGCCGTAAGATCGGCAAGAAACGTCTCGCACCAGCGTGATACGTCATTTTCAAGCAGATAATCCATCATGCCGCGCCAACGCTCCTGCCGCTCCTGCAGCGGCATGTTGATGGCGCGCGCCAGTGCATTGGCGGTGCCGTCGACATCATAAGGGTTGACCAGCAAGGCACCCTTCAGCTTGCGCGCGGCACCGGCAAAGCGCGAAAGCACCAGCACACCTGGGTTTTCAGGATCTTGCGCCGCGACATATTCCTTGGCGACGAGGTTCATGCCGTCGCGCAGCGGCGTCACCAGCCCGACCTTCGCAATCCGGTAAAGGCCTGCCAGGATCGGCCGGCTGATCGAGCGGTTGATGTAGCGGATGGGTACCCAGTCGACCGTGCCGATCGCACCGTTGACCCGGCCCGCCTGTTCTGCAACCGCGTTCTGCATCGCCTCATATTCGGGAACTTCCGAGCGAGATTTCGGCGTGATCTGCAGATAGGTGATGCTGCGCTGGTGAGCGGGGTTGTTGGTGATGAAGCGTTCGAAAGCGTCGATGCGCTGCGTGATGCCCTTGGAATAGTCAAGCCGGTCGACGCCGAGGATCAGATCGCGGCCTTCGATGCTTTGCCGCACCTTCTGCACCATGCTGTGCGACGCGGCCCTGCGGGCGAATTCGGCAAAGCCCGCCGTCTCGATGCCGATCGAATAGGCGCCGCCGCGAAAGTCATGGCCGTGCGCGCTGAAATGGCCGGGGCTTTTCTCGATGCCCATGCCCTCGCGTTTCAGGCACCCCGCAAAGTTCTCAAGATCATGGTCCGTCTGAAAACCGAGCAGGTCGTAGGAGGAGAGGCCCCGCATGATCTCCTCATGCACCGGCATGGCGAGCACGACATCGGCCGGCGGCCAGGGAATATGCAGGAAGAAGCCGATGCGGTTCTTCAAGCCCATCTGCCGCAGCTCTGCCGCCAGTGGAATGAGATGATAGTCATGCACCCAGATGATGTCGTCAGGCTCGATCAGCGGTGCGAGCCGGTGGGCGAAGAAGCGGTTGACCCGGAAATAGCCGGTCATTTCCTTGCGGGCATATTCGGCGAGATCGAGCCGGTAATGGCAGATCGGCCAGAGCACGCGGTTGGCAAAGCCCTGATAATATTCTTCGACATCGGTCTGGGTCAGATCGGTCAGCGCATAGGTGATGTTGCCGTCCTGCGTCATCTTCAGCGGCTCGGGCTCGACGTCGCCGCTCGATTTGCCGGACCAACCCATCCAGATGCCGCCGCGCTCGGCGAGCGCAGCCTGTAGCGCCACCGCGAGGCCGCCTGCCGCAGCGGCGCCCTTATGGTCGGGGACGGAAACGCGGTTAGAAACAATGATGAGTCGACTCACGAATTCTTCCTTTCGAGAAGGCTGGTAGACATCGCCATGGTCGAAAATTACTTGACGAGCGTTCCCAGCACGTCCCTTAAACGCGCAGGTGAGCCAATGGATGCACGCGCCAGTGTTTTTCCGTTCCCATCGCCGATGCGCACGGATTGGCCGCCGAGGCGGTTGGCGGCGGCAAACATGGTCTCGTCGGTCACGTCGTCGCCGATCGCGACCGGACGGCGTCCCTCGAACGGCTCTTCGGCAAGAAACGCCTCGACGGCGTGTCCCTTGCTGGCATGGGAAGGGCAGATTTCGATCACCATCTTGCCGCGCTGCAGGTTCCAGTCGGGACCGGCTTCCTCCAGATGGCGCTGCATGACTTCGCCGATCTCGGCCTCGTTTGCCGGCGAATGGCGGAAGTGGACCGCGACGGCAGCTCCCTTATCCTCGACGATTGCGCCGGGCCAGGCGAGCGCTTCGCGCCGAATGATCTGCTTCATCTCCTGGAAGGCAGGCGGAATATGTGCGCGCCGCAGCCGCCCCCCTGCATCGCGACGTTCCGCGCCATGCAGGCCTGCAACGGGAAAACGAAATGGCGCGAAAAGAGGATCGACGAATTCGATGGCGCGGCCGGTGACCAAGGCCAGCGCGCCGCCGAGCTGGCGGGAGAGCGCATGCAGCGTGCCGGGCAAATAGTCCGGAACGACGATCGCTTCCGGTCTTTCGGCGAGATCGAGCAGGGTTCCGTCGATATCGAGGAACAAGGCCCAGTCCTGCGGATACAATGAGAGTGCGGTAAGGGCCGGCTCGTTCAGCGGCCTCGGCTTGGCTTCACCCTTTTCGGGCTGTTCCTGAGAAGACATGCTGGTTTAGCTAAGGCGCTCTTCCCATTTGGCAAGGCAAAAAATAATAGCTGAAAATCAAAAGGGGCCGCCTTAAGCGACCCCCCATGAGCTTTGGCCCGTAACTGGCCTGAAGCGGCGAACGCTTCGGGAAGGTGTTGATCAGAGCGAGGGCTGCCTCGCAACGCTCACAACCATTTCCATGCCGTATACAAAGACCGAAATCTCACTAGACATTGGATCACCTTCCTTTCGTTACGTT
The DNA here is from genome assembly GCF_002277895.1 of Rhizobium sp. 11515TR. NCBI lineage: Bacteria > Pseudomonadati > Pseudomonadota > Alphaproteobacteria > Hyphomicrobiales > Rhizobiaceae > Rhizobium > Rhizobium sp. 11515TR. The sequence goes on from NZ_CP022998.1 coordinate 1,059,513, forward strand.
TCAGACAAGCTAAACGTAGCTCAAATTTGACGTGATGCAAGAGGTTCGATCCACGGGAGCTTCACACTTATTGTCGCATTGAAATGCGTATGCTCGGTGCCTCCTCGCGAAAAGCGCTATGACATCGGGCTTCACGAAGAAAATGTTGCGACGCCAAACGTGATCGGACGACGCGTCAAATATCTGTCATCTTGCGCTGCAGACGATCGAAAATTAAGACTTTATTACCCATTCTGCATAAACAATTGTCTAAGATTAGCCATTCTCCCGCGGGACAGGAAGACAGCGGTAATCGGAGTAGAAGACGCATGTGTCGTTGGGCAGCCTATCGTGGAGACCCCCTCTATCTGGAGGAGCTGGTGTCTTCGCCCGCCCACTCCCTGATCGAGCAATCCCATTGCGCCACGCGCGCCAAGACGGCGACCAATGGCGATGGTTTCGGCATCGCCTGGTATGGCGACCGGCCGGAACCGGGCCGTTACCGCGATATCCTGCCGGCTTGGTCCGATTGCAATCTGAAGAGCCTGGCGCGGCAGATCCGCTCGCCGCTCTTTCTCGCCCATGTCCGTGCTGCCACAGGCGGCGGCACACGCCGCGACAATTGCCATCCCTTCGTTTTGGAGAACTGGTCTTTCCAGCACAATGGCCAGATTTCCAATTTCGACCGCCTGCGCCGGCCGATGGAAGCCATGCTCGACGACCGGCTGTTCCATGCCCGCAGCGGCACCACCGATTCTGAGCTCCTTTTCCTGTTGGCGATGCAATTCGGTCTCATGACAAATCCGACCACGGCGATCGCTCAGACCATCGGCTTCGTCGAAGGCTTGTCGCTGCATCTGACGGGCTCGGTGCTGGTGCGCTTCACGGCGGCCTTCTCCGATGGCAAGTCGCTCTACGCCATCCGCTATGCGACGGATCGCAAGGCGCCGACGCTCTATGCCTCGCCGGTCGGGTCAGGCTATTGCCTGGTTTCGGAGCCGTTGAACGACGATGTCGATGCCTGGCGCGAGATCCCCGATGGCAGCGCCGTCATGATCGACGACACCGGTGTCCACGTCACGCCCTTCCAGCCGGAAGAGCATGCCGCCGGAGAGACCCGGACTCCTGCTGCTATCCCCGCTTGAACTGTTCCGATATCAGCGCCGCCAGCCGCACCGCCACTTCATCCTTGTCGAGATCGGGCCACTGCTCCACGCCGTGATGGCTGATGATCTTCACGCGGTTGCGCGTGCCGCCCATGATGCCGGTTGCGGGCGAGACATCGTTGGCGACGATGAAGTCGGCGCCCTTGCGTTCGAGCTTGGCGCGGGCATTGCTCTCGACATCCTGCGTTTCGGCGGCAAAGCCGATGACGAGTTTCGGCCGCTGTGTGTGATGGCCGACGGTTTTCAAGATGTCCGGATTTTCGGTGAGCGCCAGCGTCGGGATCGACTCGCCCGGATGTTTCTTGATCTTCTGGTCCGATGCGGAAGCAACGCGCCAGTCCGCGACCGCCGCCACCATCACGGCGATATCAGCCGGAAGGGCTGCAAGCACCGCGTCGCGCATCTCATCCGCCCGCTCGACATGGATGACGTGCAAGCCGATCGGATCGGGAATGGTGACCGGGCCGGAAACGAGCGTGACCTCGGCGCCGAGCGCCGCGAGCGCCGCCGCGATGGCATGGCCCTGCCGTCCCGACGAGCGGTTGGCGATGTAGCGCACGGGGTCGATCGGCTCATGCGTCGGTCCTGAAGTGACGACCGCCTTCTTGCCGGCGAGCGGCTTGGCGCCGTCGTCCAGCCGACGCTCGACGGCGGCGACGATATCGAGCGGTTCCGCCATCCGGCCAGCGCCGCTTTCGCCGCTCTCGGCCATTTCGCCGGTCATAGGGCCGACGAAGGCGATGCCGTCGCTGCGTAGAGTTTCGACGTTGCGCCTGGTGGCTGGATGCGCCCACATCTTCGGGTTCATGGCGGGGGCTGCGAGGACCGGTCTGTCCGTGGCAAGCAATATGGTCGAGGCGAGATCGTCGGCCAGCCCGTTTGCCATCTTGGCGAGCAAATCGGCAGTCGCGGGCGCGATCAACACGAGGTCGCAGTCACGCCCCAGCCTGATATGGCCGACATCCTGCTCATCCTCTCGTGAAAACAGATCGGTGAAGACATGGTCGGCGGCCAGTGCGCCGACGGCAAGCGGTGTGATGAACTGCTGCGCACCAGCCGTCATGACGGGCCGTACGCTGGCGCCGCGTTCGCGCAGCCGGCGAATGAGATCGAGGCTCTTATAGGCCGCGATGCCGCCGGATATGATGAGAAGAATGCGCTTTCCTGCGAGAACCATGCCTGAACCCGTCGCCTGTTCTTTTGACCATAAGCCTAAGCCTTTGGTGTGTCATAGGCAATCGCCGCGTGCTTCCATCGAGGTCGGCGCGTCGGTGGTTGCGACGCAGCTGATCGGGTTTTCCGCTGTTGGCAGCCAATGATCACGTCGGCATCACCGACTTGTCATTTGCGGGCATCTTCACCTTCGACAAAAGTGAACGTGTTAACGATCAAAGGAGCAACGCCTTGAAACTGATGAAAGTCGCTGTCGTCACCCTGCCAATCATGGCCGCAGCCATGCCGGCCTTTGCCGAGCGCGCCTATTCGTCGCAAGAGCAGAAGAACAAGGAAATCGTTCTGGATTTCTACCAGAAGGCGTTGAACGACAAGGATTTCGATGCGGCTTCCAAATATCTCGGCAAGTACATCCAGCATAATCCGATGGCGGCCGATGGGCCTGAAGGCCTGCGCGGTTTTCTAGAGTACCTGAAGAAAAACTATCCGCAGTCGAAGAGCGAGATCAAGCGCGTGATGGTCGATGGCGATTATGTAATCCTGCGCGTCCACGCCATTCGCCAGCCGGGCGACCGCGGCAGCGCCATCGTCGATATCTTCCGCGTCGAGGACAACAAGATCCAGGAACATTGGGATTCGGTGCAGCCGATCCCTGAAACCTCGAAGAACAGCAATACCATGTTCTGAGTGGAAAGACCGCGGGAAGTACGATCCGCGGTCCATCCTTATTCATTCAAAGCATTCCGGCGCGATGATTGCGTCGGCAAAGCACGCGATCAGGTGCGCGTAATCGAAAGGCCGCCGTCGACAAGCGAAGCCGTGCCGCTGACGAAGCTTGCATCATCGGAGGCCAGATAAAGGACCGAGCGAGCGATCTCTTCCGGGCCGGCGACGCGCTTCAGCGCATGCAGATTGGTAATGAAAGCCTGCTTTTCGGCCGTATCGTTCATGTCGCGATACATATCGGTATCGACCGCGCCCGGCAGGACGGCATTGACGCGGACATTCTGCGGGCCGAATTCGGCGGCGAGCGTTTGCGTCAAGCCGATCAGGCCGGATTTGCTGGCGGCATAGGCGGCAACGCCCGGGAAGCTCACGGTATGGCCGACAAAAGTCGACGTGAAAATCACGGAACCGCCGCTGTACTTGATCATTTCGCCAATCTGGTGCTTGGCGGCCAGGAACGACGCGGTGAGGTTTATCGCCAGTGCTTCGGAAAAGCCTGCTTCCGAAACCTCGGTGCTGGGACCGGCTTCGCCGAGCGTGCCGGCATTGTTGAAGGCGATGTCAAGCTTGCCGTAGCGCTCGACAGCAAGGGCGACCAGCGCCTTGTGATAGTCTTCCGAGCGTACATCGCCGGCCAAGACGGCTGCTTCACCGCCGGCTGCCTTGATCTCGGCGGCCAGGCTTTCCAGCTCTGTAACACGGCGAGCGCCGACGATGACCTTGGCGCCTTCGGCGGCGAAGAGGTTGGCCGTGGCGCGGCCGATGCCGGAGCTGGCGCCAGTGACGATTGCGACTTTTCCATTCAAACGGTTCATTGTTCCATCTCCTGTGTGAGGACGTGTCTTTCGGTTTCTCCGATACGAGGAAGATGGCCTTTTCCCATCGTTCGGATTAGTCTTCAAAAGGAGGAATTCGAATTCGGAGTTTCCGAACGATGCTGAAGATCGATGGGATCGTGACATTCGTGACCGTAGCGGAGGCCGGCTCTATCAGCGAGGCGGCGCGACGCCTGCGCCTGTCGAAATCCGTCGTCAGCGAGCGCCTGTCGGAAATGGAGAAAGCATTGGGGGCGACCCTGCTTCACCGCACGACCCGCAAGCTGACCCTGACGGAAGATGGCACCGCTTTCCTGCAGCGCGCGACCCGCATTGCGCAGGAGGTTCGCGAGGCGGCGGCCGATCTTGCCGAACGGCGCGGCACGCTGATGGGACCGCTCCGCATCGCAGCTCCCGTCACCTTCGGCCGCCTGCATCTGGGGCCGGCCCTCTATCCGTTTCTCGCCGCACACCCGGAAATCGAGCTGACGCTCGATCTCGACGACCGCCGGGTCGATGCCGCTTCGGATGGCTATGATGCGATCATACGCCATGGCCTGATCGCCGACTCGCGCCTCGTCGCCTGGAAGCTCGCCCGCAGCCGCCGCCTTCTCGTGGCCTCGCCGGATTATCTCAGCCGTCGCGGCAAGCCCGCTTCGCTCTCTGATCTCGAGGATCACCGCGGGATTTTCTACACGAATCGTGGTGTTGCCGACTGGCGTTTCGAGGGACCGGACGGCGCTGTCGTCATCCGCGCGAAGCTAGCGCTGGGCGTGAACAATGGCGATGTCCTCCACGATGCCGCGATTGCCGGCCTCGGTATCGCCTTGCTGCCGGCCTTCATTGCCGGGCCTTCGGTGAGGGACGGGCGGCTTGCCGAGATCGATGTCGGCTACCGGCCGGAGCCGGAATTCATCTTCATGGCCCATCCGGAAGGCCGCAATCCCTCGGCAAAGCTTCGAGCCATCGCCGATCATCTGAAAAAAGCGTTCGGCGATCCGCCCTATTGGGAGCGGAGCAAATAATTACGCTATCAGGCTCATAAGATTGGCGATAACGGGCGATCGCTGTGCCTTGAGGCTGGCGAGGCCAAGCCGCGCCACGACCGGCGGCCCATCGATTTGCCGATAGGCGACGCCGTCGAGCTTGATCTGTGCGATCGAAGCCGGAACGATGGAAACGCCCAAGTTTGCGGCGACGAGATTGACGACGGATGGGATCTGCGGCGCTTCCTGCGTCACCACGAGGTCGAAGCCGGCTTCGCGGCAAGCGGCGACGATATCGTCATAGAGGCTGAGCCCCACCATGCGCGGGAAGAGGATGAAGGGTTCGCCCGCGAGCGCCGCAATCGGCACGCGTTCCTCTTTCGCCAGCGGATGGTGGGCCGGTAGCGCGATCAGCATCGGTTCGTCGGCAAAGCGTTTCAGTCGTACGTCTCTGGGGTCTTCAAGGCCTGGGCGAATGAATGCCGCGTCGATCTCGCCGCGCATCAGCCGCTCCATCAGCGCATTGGTATTCATCTCTGTGAGTGACAGCCGCACTTCCGGCCAGTGTCGCCGAAACTCGCGAATGGTTGATGTGACGATGGTGTTGAAGGCGGAGGAGGCGGTGAAGCCGAGCGACAGGCGGCCGATCTCGCCGCGATTGGCGCGCTGGGCGGCGAGCTTTGCCTTTTCCGCCGCATCGACCGCCATTTTTGCTTCCACGAGAAAGGCCTCGCCGGCCGCCGTCAGTTCCGCACCATGCGGTACGCGGTGGAACAGCTGCGCGCCCACCTCGTTTTCCAGGTCCCGGATCTGCTGGCTGAGTGGCGGCTGACCGATGCCGAGCTTGGCCGCCGCGCGGGTGAAGTTTCCCACTTCCGCGAGCGCCAGAAAATAGCGGATATGCCGCAGCTCCATCGCTATCTCCAAAAGCTATTGAGATCGCCTGTTCCATATATTGGACTAATGGAGCTGGTCTGGCTAGATTCCAGGGCAAGAAAGGTCAGGTGCCACCAATGTTTCGCGCCGTAAGTCAGCAGAAAACCACTGCGTCCGAAGTTTCCTCCCGCCCCGAATTGACGCTCGTCAGGAACGAGCCGCCGACCGAGACCCGCCAGTTTCTGACGCGCGGCACGCCTGCCTTCCGCCGCGCGACCATTGGGCTGTTTCTCTCGGGCTTTGCCACCTTCTCGCTGCTCTATTGCGTCCAGCCGCTGATGCCGATCTTCTCCGAAGATTTCGGTGTCACACCGGCTGCAAGCTCGCTGTCGCTGTCACTTTCGACCGGCTTCCTGGCCCTCGCGATCTTCGGCGCCGCCGCCGTTTCCGAAAGCCTCGGCCGCCGCAGCCTGATGTTCATTTCGCTGCTCGGCGCGGCCATCTGTACGATCGTCTGCGCGGTGTCGCCGAGCTGGCATATGCTCCTCGTCGTCCGCGCTCTTGAGGGCTTCCTTTTGGGTGGCGTCCCAGCTGTAGCTATGACCTATCTGGCTGAGGAAATCGAACCGCGCGGCCTCGGCGGCGCCATGGGCCTCTATATCGCCGGCAACGCCTTTGGCGGCATGGCCGGGCGCGTGGTGACCGGTACGATCGCCGAATATCTGAGCTGGCGGCCGGCGCTGGCCACGATCGGCCTTCTCGGCCTTCTCGCCGCTATCGGTTTCCTCTATCTGCTACCGCCGTCGCGCAATTTCACCCCGCGCAAGGGCTTCGATGTGGCCTTCCACCTGAAGGCTTGGAGCGGTCACTTCGGCAATGCCGCACTGCCGCTGCTCTTTGCCATCGGCTTTCTCGTCATGGGCTCCTTCGTCACCGTCTATAACTATGCCGGCTTCCGTTTGGTCGCCGATCCCTATGATCTCAGCCAGACCGAATTGGGCCTGATCTTCACCGCCTATCTCTTCGGGATAGTCGCATCCTGGGCGGCAGGTCTCCTCGGTGATCGCATCGGCCATTTCGTCGTGCTGCCGGTGGGCGTGCTGATCGCCGCACTCGGGGCGGCGGTGACGCTTTCCAGCTCCTTGCCGCTGATCATTCTCGGCATCATCCTGGTGACGATCGGCTTCTTCATGACCCATTCCGTCGCCAGCGCGCTGGTGGGGCGGCTAGCCCATGGCTTCAAGGGCCATGCCTCCTCGCTCTATCTGCTCGCCTATTATCTCGGCTCCAGCATTGCCGGTTCGGTCGGCGGTTATTTCTGGCTCGCGGATGGCTGGAATGCTGTGGTTGCCTTCATCCTCGTCATGCTGGCACTCTGTCTCGTCAGCGCTTTAGCCGTTGCCAGGCTGGCGCGTCGTTGAGCCCAGGAGGCCACCATGATCCGTATCGACCATCTCGATCATCTGGTGCTCACGGTTGTGAGCATCGAGGAGAGTTGCGATTTCTATACCCGTGTCCTTGGCATGAGTGTCGAAACTTTCGCGGAGGGCCGCAAGGCTCTCATCTTCGGCAACCAGAAGATCAATCTGCATCAAGCCGGCCATGAGTTCGAGCCGAAGGCCGAGCGGCCGACACCGGGTTCGGCCGACCTCTGCTTCATCAGCACGACCCCTCTAGATGAGGTCATCGCTCACTTGCAAGCCGAAGGTGTCGCGATCGAGGAAGGCCCCGTCCGACGCACCGGCGCGACCGCCCCCATTCTCTCCGTTTATTTCCGCGATCCGGACCAGAACCTGATCGAAGTGTCCAACGTCATTCCCTGAGATCGGGCGTTAGAAAGCCTTTCTTGACATCGTTTGCATGCGTCATATATTAAACCAATAAGTTAATTAACTGTTTGGTTTATTGAGTCGTATGGACACGTTGAGCACGACCCTTTCGGCCCTAGCCGATCCAACCCGCCGAGCGATCCTGGCGCGGCTGGCGACCGGCGAGGCATCCGTGTCCGAGCTGGCCGAACCCTTCGACATGTCGCTGGTCGCCGTTTCCAAGCATCTGAAGGTGCTGGAGAGAGCCGGGCTGATCTCGAAGGGTAGGGAAGCCCAATGGCGACCCTGTCGGCTGGAGCCCAAGCCACTGCGGCAGGTCGATGACTGGCTGGAAAGCTACAGGCAGTTCTGGAACGACAATCTCGATCGCCTGGAAGCCTACGCGGCGTTACTGCAAAAGGGAGGAGTGGATGGCCCCGGCAACTGACGGCGGCGAACGCCCGCTACGCGAAATCGTACTAACCCGAGATATTGCCGCACCGCGTGACTTGCTGTTTCGCCTCTGGACGGAGCCGCAACATCTGATGCGCTGGTGGGGGCCGCAAAACATGACGGCCCCATCCGTCTCCGTCGACGTGCGGGAAGGTGGCGCCTGGCGACACTGCATTCTGACACCGGAGGGCAGGGAATATTGGAGCCATGGCCGCTATCTGGAGATCGTCCCACCCGAGCGTCTCGTCTTCACCTTTGCCTGGGAAAACCAGGAGGGTAGGCCCGAACATCCGATGCAGGTGACTGTGGAGTTTCATGAGCTCGGCGAGAAGACACGCCTCATCTTCCGCAAGGTCGAGCTGCCTGACGATACAGAGCTGAGATTGCAAACCGACGGCTGGGAACAGGCCCTCGATAAATACGCCGCTTACGCAGAAGCCACCTCAAGGGAAGGACGAGAGTGATGAAGAAGACCTATCACGGAAGCTGCCATTGCGGCGCCGTTGCTTACGAAGCCGATCTCGATCTGCAGGGCGGGACCTTCAAGTGCAATTGCTCGATCTGCAAGAAGAAGCGCAATTGGCTGGCTGTCGCCACGCCCGCCGATTTCCGCCTGACTTCGGGCGATGAGAGCATCGGTGAATATCAGTTCGGCCCGCGTATCCTGCATCATCTCTTCTGCAAAACTTGCGGCATCAGCTCCTTCAACTGGGGTGAAAACCCGGCACTCGGCGGCAAGTTCTATGCGATCAGCATCAGCTGCCTGGACGATGCCACCGATGAGGAACTCGCCTCGCTTCCCGTCGGCTATTTCGACGGCCGCGACGACCGCTTCGATCGCGCGCCGGAGGAAACGCGCTATCTTTAGCCACTCGGCAAGGATTCCCAGTCTTCGAAACGTAGCTTGAGAACGCGTTCAAACTCCCTGACATTGTGCGTTATCAGGATCAGATCGCGGGCGACCGCTTGTCCCGCGATCAGAACGTCATAAGCGCCGATCGGCGTGCCAAGAAAAGCAAGGGCCGCGCGAATTTCGCCAGCTACACGGGCATCTTGCTTGTCGAAATCCAGCGTCTCGAATTGCAAGGCATCGACACGTGCCAGATTTTCGGAAACGCGCTGCCCTTTATAGGCACCATAAAACAGCTCGTGTGCGACGATGGCCGGAATGGCGAAATCCTGGGGCTTATGTCTGCGAAGCTCGCTGACAAAGCCGGGGTGTCCTTTCATCAGAGCGATGACGGCATTGCTGTCGAGCAGAAACTTCACTTGAAGATATCCAGCTCGGGGCGTTGCTGTTCAGCCGGCTCTTCTTCGGCTGCTTCTGCGAAGTCTTGGTCGATTGGCCCGGTGATCGCTTCCAGCCAATCCCAATCTTCGGCGATCGGCTCCAGAATGATTGCTTTTCCTTGCCGGCGGATGCGCACTTCCTCGCCGTCGATACGGAATTCCTTTGGCAAACGGACGGCCTGTGAGCGGCCGGACCAGAAGATCTTTGCGGTGTCCATGCCATAACTCCTTTGAGATATGACATTGATATATAGCATCTCGAACGCTATTTCAATTCGAGGCGTTATGATCCCAATTTTGTCGCGAGCCAGATGACATGACGCGCGCCGGTCTTGCCATTGGCCCGCGCGTTGACCACCTCGGCGGTAAAGCCACTGTCGCGCAGCCGGCGCGTGAAGCGATCATCCGGTCCCGAAGACCAAACAGCGAGGACGCCACCAGGACGCAGCGCATCGCGCGCTGCCTTGAGGCCCTGATAGTCGTAGAGGCCGTCATTGGCCTCTGACGTGATACCGTCGGGACCGTTGTCGACATCGAGCAGGATGGCGTCGTAGGCTGCCTTGCGGGCGCGGATGAGCGGGCGCACATCGCCTTCGTGGATCGCGACGCGCGGATCGTCGAGGCAGCCGTCGAAGACTGTTGCCATCGGCCCGCGTGCCCATGACACGACAGCCGGCACCAGTTCCGCGACCGTAACTTTGGCGTCTGCACTGAGTTCTCCGAGTGCCGCCCGCAGGGTAAAGCCCATGCCAAGGCCGCCGATCAGTATGTGCGGCGTCTTCCGACCCCTAATCTTCTCGCAGGAAAGTGTGGCCAGCGCCCGCTCGGAGCCGCTCAAGCGGCTGTTCATCAGCTCATTGGTGCCGAGCATGATGGAAAATTCCTGGCCGCGCTGCTTTAAGCGCAGCTCGCCGCCACCAGGGATTTTCGCAGTATCAAGCAAGGTCCAGGGGATCACGGGCAATTCTCAATTCATCTCAAGTTGCCCGGGACCATAGTCTTTCGATGCCGCTAAGAACAGAGGCGCTTATCCCAAACGGATATAGGGCACATCCTTTTTCGCAACTTCATCCAGCGCTTCTTCGTAGCCGGCATCGGCATAGCGCATCACGCCAAGCGCGGTGTCGTTGGTCAGCGCATGGTCGAGCCGTTCGTCAGCGGCTTGTGTGCCGTCGGCAACCACGGTGACGCCGCAGCTCGTCATATAGCCGGCATAGCCGCCGCCGCCGGAATGGACGACGACGAGATCGGCCATGGACGAGCAGAGCATCATGGCGTCGATCAGCGGCCAGTCGGCGATGGCGTCTGAGCCGTCCTTCATGCGCTCGGTCATGATGTTCGGATGCGCCATGGCGCCGGCATCCAGATGGTCGCGCGAGAAGGCGATCGGACCCTTCAGCTCGCCGCTCGCCACAAGCTCGTTGACGCGGCGGGCAAGCGCTGTCCGCTCGCCATGGCCGAGCCACGCGATGCGTGCCGGCAGTCCTTCGAAGGGCACATGCTGACGGGCAAGCTTGATCCAGTTGGTGATGATCTTGTTGTCCGGGAACATTTCCAGCAGCAGATCGTCGATGCGGGCGATATCGCTCTCCTCGCCCGAAAGCGCCATCCAGCGGAACGGGCCGATTGCACGGCAGAAGAGCGGCCGCAGATAGGCTTCGGTGAAGATCGGGATATCGAAGGCGTTCGCAACGCCGCCTTCCTTCGCCTGGGTGCGGATCAGGTTGCCGTTGTCGAAGACTTCGGAACCTTTTTTCTGGAAGTCCAGCATGGCCTTCACATGCTCGACGATCGAGGCGCGGCTGGCCGCCATGAGCTGGCCCTGACCGTCGTCGCGTAAGTCCCGAACCTGCTGCAGGTTCATGCCTTTCGGCACATAGCCATAGACGAGATCGTGCGCCGAGGTCTGGTCGGTGACGATATCGGGCACGATGCCGCGTCGCGCAATCTCGGGATAGATCTCGGCCGCATTGCCGACGAGGCCGACGGAAAGCGCCCGCTTTTCCTTGACGGCCGCATCGATCATCGCCAGCGCGGAATCGAGATCCGGGGCGATTTCCTGCAGGTAGCCGATTTCCTGGCGCTTCCTGGCGCGCTCCGCATCGATATCGACGCAGAGGATCGCGGCCCCCGCCATGCGGCCGGCAAGTGGCTGCGCGCCGCCCATGCCGCCGAGACCGGCTGTGAGTACGAAGCGGCCAAAGAGATCGCCGCCGAAGCGGCGCTCGGCGATGCGCATGAAGATTTCATAGGTACCCTGGATCACGCCCTGGCTGCCGATATATTGCCAGGCGCCGGCCGTCAGGCCACCCCAGCAGATCAGGCCCTTGCGCTGCAATTCGTAGAAGACTTCTGCCTTCGCCCACTGCCCGACGATATTGCAGTTCGCCATGATGACGAGCGGCGCCTTGTCATGCGTGCGGATGAGGCCGATCGGCTTGCCGGATTGGATGAGCAGCGTCTGGTTCTCATCCATTTCGGTCAGCGCCTTCACAATGCCCTTATGCGCCGCCCAGTTGCGCGCCGCCTTGCCGAGGGCGGCGTAGACGACAAGATTGTCCGGATCTTCGCCGACCGAGAGCACGTTTTCGAGCAGGCGCAGCAGGGCCTCCTGCCGCCAGCCCTTGGCACGCAGCTCCGGGCCGCCCGGAATGGGGAATTTCGGGTGACGTGGATTGGCTTTCGGCATGATTGCTTTTCCTCTTGTTTGATAGTCTCTCCTTCTCCCCAGCGGGGGTCCGAAGGACGGGTCGAGACGAGTGGCTCGACCCCGGTTGGTGGCCCGCCCTTCGGCAGGCGCAGTGTCCGGATGAGGGGGGCGATGCGGCACATATCGTCTTCGCATACCGCCCAGACGTTCGCTCCTTAGTCGCTCACCCCCTCATCTGTCCTGACGGACATCTTCTCCCCGCCGGGGAGAAGAGGAGTGTTCTTCAATACTCATTCATTTCGGCGGCAGGCCTTCGACAAAGTCCAGCGCAGCCAGAAGCAGCCGCTTGCGCAGCATGTCGTTGCCATAAGCTTCCGGCCCGGCGCGCACCCAGCCCTGCATTGTCCGGCCGCCCATCTGCATGCGGTTGACGTCGTGCTGCTGAACCGCCCAGCTATCGTTGCCCTTGCCGAGGCGGATCAGCATCCCGTCTTCGCGCGCGCCGCATAGCAGATGGCCGTTGAGCAGAAAGGCCCAGCCGCCGAACATTCCTTTTTCGCTGAGCCCGGGCCGTGGTCCGAGCTCTTCTCTCAGCAATTCTTCGAGACCAGCGTCACGCGCCATCTGCGCCTCCCGCGCCTTTCAGCCTTTCTTGCCGGCCAGAGCGTATTTCGCGATCTCGATCCCCATAGCCTTTTCGACGGAGGGATAGACCGTGGGGTCGAGCACGCTGGCGGACAGCGGAATGATATCCATCGGCACATGCAGGATGAAAACCTTCATGCCTTCGTGCAGCTGGCCGACACTCAATGGTTCGCCTTCTGGCGACAGCGTGGTGATGACCGAGGGGAAGGTTGCGAGGCGCTTGCCGTCGACATCCTCGACGGCCATGTATTCGTTCATCACATGCATGGTGACGGCCTTGTCGCCGCTGCCGACCGTGATGGTGCCGATGTCGAAGGCTTCCTTCGTATAGACGACATCCTTCTTGGTGATCGTGCCCTCGGCCAGGATATGGCCGCCAGTGGTCTTGCAGATGGCGTCGATGACGGCGCTGCCACCTTTCTTTTCCGCCTCGATGATCGCTTCGCCGAGCGAAAGCGCCATGGAGATGCCGCCAAGCGCCGCATGCGTGCGGACGTAGGAAGCGCGAAGTGGGTTGCGGCAGGAGGCGATGAAGCCGCCGGACTGGTCGGATGCGGCGCGCAGGATCGGCGAAATCTTTGCCGTCGCGCCCTTCACGACCAGCTCGATATAGCGGTTCTCGGCGCGATTGCCGCCAACGGCGGTCTGGATCATCTGCTCGGGCGAACCGGCCATGCCGATCGAGCCCATATCACCCGTCGGATGGGCGCGGATGTCACCCACCGCATCCACCACCTTCGTTCCGAGGATGGCCGATGGTAGCCAGCCGTTCAGCGTCGAGGACCGGCCGTTCTGACCGATGATCAGGCCGGAAAGCTTTTCGCCAAGCTCGTCCTGCAGCAGCTGTACGGCCTTCACGTAGTCGATGCCCTGCATTTCCCAGGGAGTGGTGGAGGCCGGCGCGCCAATGGCTGCGGCCGTCGCGATCCAGTCGTTGTCGTTCAATTCGTCGATCGACACTAGCTCCGGCTTGCCGACATTGACAGCTGCGTAGCCGAGCATGCGGCCATGATCGGCCCAGCCGCCACCGCCTGCTGCATAAACAGAGCCGCCCTTGACGGCCGCTTCAACATCCTTGGCAACGAGTATGCGTCCCATCGGCTACTCCCGGTTCTGTTTGAGGTTCTTGTCCATGTCGCGCACCGCTTCGAAAAGCACGGCGGCGCCCATGGCAATGTCGTCATTCTCGGCCCATTCCTTGGCGCAATGGCTACGGCCTTCCTTGCAGGGCACGAAGATCATGGCGGCCGGTGCGACCTTGGCGATCCAGGCTGTGTCGTGACCGGCGCCGGAGGCCATGCGGCGATGCTTGGCACCAACCGTGTCGCAGGCGCGCTCGAGCGTTTCGAGCAGCACCGGAGCGCCCGGCGTCGGCATATTGTCGGAGACGCGCACAGGCGGATTGATCGTCACGCCATAATCGGCGGCGATGGTCTTCACCTCGGCGTCGATCCAGGCGAGGAAATCTTCCATGTCGCTGCGGATTTCGGCGCGGCCGTCGATCAGCAGCACGACCTTCGAGGGCACGACATTGGCCGCGTTCGGCTCGATACGGAATTCGCCCACGGTCGCAGCGAAATGGCCCGGCGTCTTTGCCTGCTCGGCGGCGCGTTGGCGAATGTCGAGGACCAGCTGTGAAGCGGCCACCAGCGCGTCGGCTCGGCGATCCATCGGCGTCGTGCCGGCATGGTCGGCGCGCCCTTCCACGGTGATCTCGATGCGAGTGATGCCGGCGATCGCGGTGACGATGCCGATATCCTTGTTCTCGGCTTCCAGCACGGGCCCCTGCTCGATATGCAGCTCCAGAAAGCCAGCCAGATCCGGCCGGCTCTGGGAGAGCAGTACGGAGGGATCGCCGCCGACCTCGGCAATGCCCTGCGAAAGCGTGCGGTCGCCGCTCACACGGAAAAGCCATGCCTCGGGGATCTGCCCGGTCATGCCGCGGCTGCCGATGCAGGAGACACCGAAGATGCTGACTTCCTCGGCGAGGAAATCGACGATCTCCAGATCATGATCGAGCTCGATGCCGCGATCTCTAAGGGAACGCGCCACTTCAAGCGCTGCGATCGTGCCAGCGATGCCGTCGAAGCGGCCGCCATCGGGAACGGTGTCGGAATGTGAGCCGACAAGGATTGTCCCGAGACCCGGCTTGGCGCCCGCACGCCGGCCGATCAGATTGCCGGCGGCGTCGATGCGCGTCTCAAGCCCTGCCGCCTTCATCCGCGCGTCGATATAGGCGCGCCCTTCGAGGAAGAGCGGCGAAAAGGCGCGGCGCGTCCAGGGATGGCCCGGCTCGGTAATACCGGCCAGCGCATCGATATCTTCCGCGATACGATCGGCATTTACGGGCAGGTTGTGGCGCTTGGCTTCGGTCATCAGGCTGCATCTCCGGCAAGTATTTGGCGAGGCAAGGGACGGACGAAGCTGCCTGAGCCGGGCTCGGCCAGCACCTTCTGTCCCTCGGTGATCTGCTTGCCTCTAAGATAGGCGGCGGACACAGTCCAGGGCAGGCGAATGCCGTTATAGGGGCTCCAGCCGACGACGTTGTTGCCGCTGGCCGCCGCGTCATAAACGATTTCGCGCGGCTCCAGAACGACGATATCGGCGTCCTTGCCCGGCGTCAGCGCGCCCTTGATATGGTCGAGGCGGAAATGCTTAGCCGGGTTTTCCGACATCAGTTTCGCCGCCCAGGTCAGCGGCAGGCCGCGTTCCAGGGCACCCTTGACGAAGAGTGGCACCATGACCTCCAGTCCCGGCACGCCGGAAGCATTCGCCAGCATGTCCGGATTGGTTTTGCGATTTTCCGACCAGCTGACATGATCGGTCGAGACGAGCCAGACATTGCCTTCCGCTACCTTGCGCCACAAGGTTTCCACTTCGGCGCGCGGGCGGATCGGCGGATTAATTTTCGCCTTGCCGCCAAGGCGCCGCACATCGTTTTCCTCATCGAGCGTCAGGTAATGGATGCAGCATTCAACGGTCGCTTCGAAGCCGTCGCGGCGATAGGCACGGGCGATGTCGTAGCCGCGGCCGAGCGAGCAATGCACGACATGCGCCGGGCAGCCGGTATCCGCGCCTGTCTCGAAAATCGTGTGCATGGCCAGAAGCTCGGTGATCGGCGGGCGGGACAGGCCGTGGGCGCGATAATCGGTGATGCCGCTCGCCTTCACCTGCTCCATATAGGTGCGGACTGCTTCGTCATCCTCATTGTGCACGCCGGCGGTTAGCCCCGTGGGCGCGATGGTGGCAAAGCAGGCATCGAGCAGGGCAGGCGGAATACGCGGAAAGCGCTTCGGGTCGGTGCCGAAGGTGGAGAATTTGAAGGCGGCCACCCCGGCCTCGACCATCTCCGCGATGCGTGCGGGGCCTTCTTCCGGATCGATGGTGCCATAAAGAGCAAAGTCGACACGCGATTGCGGCGCGGCATGGTCGATCTTCTTCTTCACCGCCGCTGCCGAGCAGACGAGATTGCCTTCGTCATAGGGCATATCGACGATGGTGGTGACGCCGCCGGCTGCTGCCGAACGGGTCGACCAGATGAAATCCTCCTGATCCTTCTGCGAGAGGGAGTGAACCTGTGCGTCTATCGCGCCAGGCAGGATTAGCGCCTTGCCGAGCAGGTGCCGCTCGCGTGCGGCCGGGGGTACACCGATGCCCACCTCGGCGATCTTGCCGTCGCGCACGGCGACATAACCGGCTTCCACGATGCGTTCGGGCAAAACCACGGTGCCTTGCAGAACAAGATCGAAATCCGCCATATGCATTCTCTCCGCTCGTCGTTAATTCAGATGGCAACGGTGTCGCGATAAAGCCGCTCTTCGACCCGCTCCAGCGAGCCGAGCGCGAAGAAATCATCATAGGCGAGGATCGGCTTGTGAGCGATCAATTCAGAGACGAACGCCTCCGAGCCCAGCTCCTCCTCGATCGCCTCCACTTCAGCCGATAGCGGCCGATCAACCACATAGAAATCGGCATGCTTGCGCACGACGTCGTAGAGCATGCGCGCCACCCCTTCCGGCTTGTCGCCGAGAATGTCCATCGCCTGGGCCGATAGCAGCGCTTCAAGAGCGGCTAGGCGCTTTAGCGCCCGCATCTGCCGCTCGAAACGCTCGATGACGAGCGGTAGGAAGGCGGCCTCGTCTTCCATGCCGGCGGCAACCACAAGCGACTGCGCTGAGACCGGATTGGACATGGAGAGAACGCGCGAGAAGATCTCGCCGGCAAGCTTGATGATCGGGCCGAAGCCGGTCGCGATCCTGCCTTCCGGCACGAGATTGACGGGCAGGCCGCGCCGCTGGCCGTTGCCGAGCAGGACGCAGCGATTGAAGGCATTGCGGGCGGCATGGGCCATGCAGATGACGGCCGCTTCCAGAAGCACGGTGACATCGAGCGGAAGAGAGCCGCCCGAGGTCATCACACGCCCATCGACGATGACCGGATTGTCGTCCGAGCGCCCGGTGGCGGCGAGAATCTTGTGGCCGGCGGTCAAGAGGTTTTCGATGACGGCACCGAAGACCTGGGCGATCATGCGCAGGCTCAGCGGGTCCTGGACGTGGGTCGCGACCGGCCAGGGCCATTCATCCGAAGCGTTGCAGAGCCAGGCGCCGATCAGCGCCTCTCGGGGTGTACCGACATGGCGCACGGAAATCCATGGATCGCGTGAGGCGCCGAGCGCGCCGGCGGCCATCATGCCGGTCGCGAGCAGCACGCGGATCGAGGCGGCGGCATTGCGGGTCGTCTCGGCAGCGGCGGCGAAGCTGACGGCATTGACGCTGAGCGAGGCCAGGCTGTCGCGCGGCATCATCCTGACGGGGGCGATACCGGCGGCATCGAAGGCATCGGCAGCCTGCATGCGGCGGCCGCGATAGACGGCTTCGCCAACGCCGGTCAGAACCGCGCCGATCTGGCCCATCAGGCCGATATCCGCGCAACCGATCGAGCCCGTACGCCTGACGACAGGAATGACATCCGAGCTCAACAGCTGCAGATAGGCTTCGATCAGCTCCTGCGAGCATCCGACCTGACCGGTGAGAGCCGTGTTGACACGGATCGCCATGGCATTGCGGACGACCGACATGGAGAAGGGCGCACCCGTGCCGAAATGGTGGGCGCGCACGAGACCGAGATTGAAGGCATCGAGATCTTCAGGGGACCATTCGACGTCCTTCATGGCGCCGACGCCGGTCGTAGAGCCATAGACCGGCATGCCCGATTGAATGGTGCTTTCGAGAACGCTGCGCGCCAACCGTATGCGAGCCATGCCGCTTTCCGATGCCGACGGCAGGACTGCTCCCGCACCGATTCGCACCAGATCGCTGAACCCAAGGGGTTGCCCGGTAAGTTCGATACCGGCTCTCTGACGCTCCATCTCCGCTGTTCTCCTTTTTTACAAGGCTATGCGAGCCTTATCGTCAATGGGATATCCCAAATGGCGAACACCTTGATCCGTGCCGGACAGTCTGATTTTGAGGCGAGCGCGCACATCGCGCAACTCCATGTTTGCGCGCACATATGGCTTCTCGCGTCGGCCAACTATTTCAGCCGAGGCGAAAAGAGCATCAGAAAGCTGGGCGATCAGCCAAGGTGCCAGGCGATATAGAGCAGCGTCAGCGCGATCACCCACAGCGCAAAGCGGCCGGAACGGCTGTGCTTGGCCTCGGCCTTGCCGATCGCTTCGGCGGTCTGCGGATCGAAACGCAGGCCGTTTTCGCTCATATGCAGCAGTTCGTGGTGGAATTTCTCGGTCTTGGCGGCGATTTCGGGCGCGGCTTCGGCGAGCTTCACGGCCGCCTTCAAACCGTCCTTCAGATCGGTCATGATCCGCTTCGGACCGAGATTGGTGCGGATCCAGTCGCCGACCACCGGTTCCGACGCCTTCCACATGTTGAAGCGCGGATTGAGCATGCGCGATACGCCCTCGACCACGACCATGGTTTTCTGCAGCATCACCAGCTCGGGCCGGGTCTCCATGTCGAAGAGTTCGGTCACTTCGAAGAGCAGGGTCAAAAGCTTGCCCATGGAGATGGTTTCGGCCGGCTGGCCATGGATCGGCTCGCCGATGGCACGGATGGCCTGCGCAAAACTCTCGACGTTGTGATGGGCGGGTACGTAGCCGGCCTCGAAATGCACTTCGGCCACCCGGATATAATCGCGGGTGATGAAGCCGTAGAGGATTTCGGCGAGGAAGCGGCGTTCCTTCTTCCCCAATCGCCCGACGATTCCCATGTCGACGGCAACAATCATGCCGGCAGCATCGACGAAGAGATTACCGGGGTGCATGTCGGCATGGAAGAAGCCGTCGCGCAGCGTGTGACGCAGAAAGGACTGGATCAGCGTATCGGCGAGTGCGTTGAGATCGTGTCCGGCAGCTTTTAAGCCCTCGACGTCGGACATCTTCACGCCGTCGATCCACTCCATGGTGATGACGTCGCGGCCGGTGCGTTCCCAGTCAACCTTCGGAACGCGGAAGCCGGGATCCTTCTCGGTGTTTTCGGCGATCTCGGAGAGTGCGGCGGCCTCCAGCCGCAGATCCATCTCGACCTTCGTAGTCTGCTCGAGCGTCTTGGTCACTTCCACGGGCCGAAGGCGCCGGCTGGAGGGCATGAACCGCTCCTGCATACCCGCCACGAGATACATTGCCTTGATATCGTTGGAAAAACGCTGGCGCACGCCAGGCCGGACCACCTTGACGGCAACGCGCTTGCGCCCTTCGGCCGTGTCGACCTCTGCCGGATGCACCTGCGCTATCGAAGCGGCGGCAATCGGCTCGCCGAAGCTGGCGTAGAGATCGTCGATCCGCCGCCCGAGCGACGCCTCGATCGCTGCCGTTGCCATAGTATGCGGAAAAAAAGCCATCCTGTCCTGAAGCTTCGACAGGTCGTTCGCCATGTCGACGCCGACGACATCGGGTCGGGTAGCCAGGAACTGGCCGATCTTCACATAGGAGGGGCCGAGCCGCTCGACCGCTTGTGCCAGCCGGTCGCTGCGGGCCTGGCTCTTGGCCTTCCGGCGCGCAAAGATGCTGACGAAAGATTTGGCGAGGCTGACGGAGGGCGGTAGCCCTTCCGATGGCAGCGCCATGACCACGCCTTCGCGCACGAGCACCCAGCCGACCCGAACAAGGCCGAAATATGCGCTGAAAGCACTCATATCGTCTCAAGGTCTCGAAACGTGGAGGCCAAAAGCCGGATCGGGTGGCTGGATATCATGCTTCAGAGCTTCCAGCCGGAGTGCAGCGCGGCGATGCCGCCGGTGTAATTGGTGAAGCTCACGCGCGAGAAGCCGGCCTCGCGGATCATCGTCGCGAAGTCCTGCTGATTCGGGAACTTGCGGATTGATTCCACCAGATATTGATAGGGCTCGGCATCACCCGTAATCGCCTTGCCGAACTTCGGAATGGCGTTGAAGGACCAGGCATCGTAGACGCGGTCGAGCAGCGGCAGGTCGACTTCGGAGAATTCGAGCACGAGCAGCCGGCCGCCGCGCTTCAGGACGCGATAGGCCTCCTTCAATGCCAGATCGATGTGCGGCACGTTGCGGATGCCGAAAGCGATCGTATAAGCGTCGAAGGAATTCGGCTCGAAAGGCAGCTCTTCGGCATTCGCCTCGACGAAGGTGAGGTTGTCGGAGAGCTTCTTCTTCTCGGCGCGTTCGGCGCCGACGGCGAGCATCGAGCCATTGATGTCGAGCACCGTTGCATGCGCCAGCCGGTTTGAGGCTTCCACGATGCGGAAGGCGATATCACCCGTGCCGCCTGCAACGTCAAGCACCTTGTAGCCAGGATCCTTGCGCGGGTTGAGCGCTGATATCATGGCATCCTTCCAGACGCGGTGCATGCCCATGGACATGACGTCGTTCATGACGTCGTAGCGCTTGGCGACCTTATGGAACACCTCGTTGACGAGGCCCTGCTTTTCACCATCGGCTACTTCGCGGAAGCCATAGGATGTTTCCATGCCGCCATCGGCGGAGGTGCGGCTGTCTGCCATCGGCTCAACTCCGTTACATTACAGCGCCGCGCGTCATTTATGGCGCGCGAAGGTCGCTGTAACACTTTAAACTTGCTGCATAATTCTCTCCTTAAATCGATTCCGGTCTAAGGAATTATGCAGTATTCAGCGGCGGACCATAGCGAAATCGCGTTTGCCACGCTATCTCATCAGCCAGATCACCAGCCGCAATGCCTTGGGCTATAGCTCAGATCATAAGCGGTTGAAACATAAAGATGGATAGCCATGCCGGAATTACCAGAGGTCGAAACCGTCAGACGAGGCCTTGCGCCTTCCATGGAAGGTGCGGTTCTCAAGGAATTGGAGCTGCGCCGCAACGATCTGCGCTTTCCTTTCCCCGCCGATTTCGCTGAGGCCGTTTCGGGCCGCGGCATCGCGTCGCTGTCGCGCCGCGCCAAATACCTGCTGATCGATCTCGACGATGGCCAGACGATCGTCGCGCATCTCGGCATGTCCGGTTCGTTTCGGATTGAAGCCGGTCGGGAGGCGCAAATGCCGGGCGAATTTCATCATCCCCGTTCCAAGGACGAGAAGCACGATCATGTAGTCTTCCATCTGGCGGGCGCCGGCGGTGATGCGCGCGTCATCTACAATGACCCGCGTCGCTTTGGCTTCATGGACATGGTCCGGCGCGCCGAGATGGCCAACCATCCCTTCTTCCGTGATCTCGGGCCTGAACCCACGGGCAATGAACTCGATGCCGATTATCTGGCTAAGCGTTTCGCCGGCAAGGCGCAGCCGCTGAAGAGCGCGCTGCTGGATCAGAAGAACATTGCCGGTCTCGGCAATATATATGTATGTGAAGCATTGTGGCGCTCCCACCTGTCGCCATTGCGCGCCGCCGGCACGCTGGTTACGGATGCGGGCAAACCGACAGAAGCGCTGCTGGCGCTGGTCGAGGCGATCCGCGAGGTCATTGCCGATGCGATAGCCGCAGGCGGCTCGTCGCTGCGTGACCATATCCAGACGGACGGTTCGCTCGGCTATTTCCAGCATTCCTTTTCCGTCTATGATCGTGAAAGCCAGCCTTGCGGTACGCCCGGTTGCGGCGGTACGGTCAGTCGCATCGTCCAGGCGGGGCGCTCTTCTTTCTACTGCGCTTCCTGCCAAGGCTGATTGAAGGGCCAAAGCTGGTAAAAGGGCCGAGGCTGGTAAAAGGGAGAGAGACGTGACTTACGAAACCCTTATCGTCGAAACACATGGGGCCGTCGGTCTCATCAGGATTAATCGGCCGCAGGCGCTGAATGCGCTGAATTCTACGGTCCTCTCCGAATTAAAGCAGGCCTATGCCGCTTTTCATCTCGATGATGCCATCGGCGCGATCGTGCTCACCGGCTCGGAAAAGGCCTTTGCCGCCGGCGCCGACATCAAGGAAATGCAGTCGCTCGATTTCGTCGGCGCTTACAAGAATGACTTCTTCGGCGGCTGGGCCGAGATCGCCAATGCCCGCAAGCCCGTTATCGCGGCGGTCAGTGGCTTCGCGCTCGGCGGCGGCTGCGAGGTGGCGATGATGTGCGATTTCATCATCGCCTCGGAGACCGCCAAATTCGGCCAGCCGGAAATCACGCTCGGCGTCATCCCTGGCATGGGCGGCTCGCAGCGTCTCACGCGCGCGGTCGGGAAGGCGAAGGCGATGGACCTAGTGTTAACAGGCCGGATGATGGATGCGGCGGAGGCAGAGCGTTCGGGCTTGGTGGCGCGTGTCGTGCCGGCGGACAAGCTCCTAGACGAAGCGCTGGCCGCCGCCGCCAAGATCGCATCGCTATCCCGGCCCTCGGTGCTGATGGCCAAGGAAGCGGTCAACCGCGCTTTCGAAACCACGCTTGAGGAGGGGTTGCGTTTCGAGCGCCGCCTGTTCCATAGCCTGTTTGCCACAGAGGATCAGAAGGAGGGCATGGCGGCCTTCGTCGAGAAGCGCAAGCCGTCCTTCAAGAACCGCTAAGGGGCGGGATTCAGGAATTACGCGGGTTTGGCGAGAATCCGCGTTGACGCCGCGGCTCATTCCGGTTATATGCCCGCCACAGTTTGGAAAGCCGCTCTGGTTTTCCGCAATTGCTCCCGCATTGCTGGATGAAGTGGCCGCAGGGCCCGCGCTGCAACGATGGAGTTTTGTTCGAATTCTAAGAGAGGCATACATGGCCAATACTACCTCGGCGAAAAAAGCGACCCGCAAGATCGCCCGCCGCACCGATGTCAACAAGGCTCGTCGCTCGCGCGTTCGCACGTTCGTTCGCCAGGTCGAAGAAGCCATCGCATCGGGTGATGCAGATCGCGCAAAGGCAGCTTTCGTTGCTGCTCAGCCGGAACTGGCTCGCGCAGCAACCAAGGGCGTCCTGCACGCCAACACCGCTTCCCGCAAGGTTTCGCGTCTTGCCAAGCGTGTGAAGGCCCTTTCGGCCCCGACTGCATAATCTTTCGTTAACGATTTAATCGTTAGAGTTAAGCCCGGCCCTCGCGCCGGGCTTTTTGGATTCGGCCAAAAAAATGCCGCATTGCCAAAAACGACCGGCCGATCATGTCAGTGACGTGACAGAAATATACCTTTGGAAACAAAGAGTTGCGGCAGGATATCCCAGCGCTGGGTGATCTGCATGACGCATTGCCGGCTCACAACTGAGTCAAGGGATTTTTTATTTTTTTTCTTTTGAAAGCTGTGGGAATCGCGTTCGGCAGGAATCTCTTTGATTCAACAGCGATTCTTTTTTGAAGGGCTTGTGACAGTCAAAAATGGCCTCCGGAGTCAATGGCCGCCTCTTAATTTTGTGTAAAATTCATCGTTGATATCTGCCTTCGATCCTGCCTAAATGGATTTCAACAAGGGGCGCGGATTTCACCTTAAACGGCTTCGGCAAACACCGTCACGTATGGCGGTGGAGGTGGTTTTGTCTCTTGTGACGGAGCAGTTCAGTTCCGTTTTTTCAAACAGTTGACGAGTAAGAACCGGAAGCGGCGACGCTTGCGGAACGAGGAAGCTTGTCTGTCCTTTGCGGCCCAAATCATTGGCGCGGCTGCGGGGAGGGGAGAAAAATTGACAGCCATTGGAGCGGTCAGTCGGAGTACGAGGGCCGATTGATGCTCCGGTTACAGACGCCGGGACGAAGACTGCTTTAAAGAGCGGTTTTTGCCACAGTGTTCCTGTAAAGCCCGCTGGCCGGGCGTGGTTGATGAACCGGTATGCGGCGCAGCTTGGACAACGAGCGTGATCGTCATGCCATGGCGAAGAACCAAGGGCGGCAGTGATGTGCTCCCGCCCTATAAAGAGACTGTGGAAGGCGGCACTATATGCAGATACATACGAGGGCGACGGGTGCGTTGGAAAATGGGGACAATGCGCAGGCGTTCGGTGCGGTTTGCTTAGAAGCGGCGGGGGAAAAGGGTGACGTGGCGCAAAGTAACTTGTTCGAGCGCGTCAGCGCGCGCTTGAAGGCTCAGGTCGGACCCGATGTCTATGCCAGCTGGTTTGCGCGGCTCAAGCTTCATTCGGTATCGAAGAGCGTCGTTCGCCTTACGGTCCCGACGACATTTCTGAAGTCCTGGATCAACAATCGCTATCTCGATCTCATCACCAGCCTGTTCCAGGCGGAAGATGCCGAGATCCTCAAAGTCGAAATTCTGGTGCGCACCGCGACCCGGCAGGGCGTGAAGCCATGCGCCGACGAGCAGCCGGCGGTGCCGGATCAAGCTGCTGTCGCGCCGATCCGTCGCGCCATCGCCCAGCCGGCGGGCCAGGTCGTTGCCCAGGCCGTGAGTGCAGCTGCGGCTGCGCGGCCTGCAACGGCAGGTTCGCCGCTGTTCGGGTCTCCGCTCGATTCCCGCTTTACCTTCGATACGTTCGTCGAAGGCAGCTCGAACCGTGTCAGCCTGGCCGCTGCGAAGACCATCGCCGAAGCTGGCTCCGGCGCCGTGCGTTTCAATCCGCTCTTCGTCCATGCGACTGTTGGTCTCGGCAAGACACATCTGCTGCAGGCGATCGCCAATGCAGCGGTGCAGAACCCGCGCGGCCTGCGTGTCGTCTATCTGACGGCGGAATACTTCATGTGGCGCTTCGCAACCGCGATCCGCGATAATGACGCGCTGACGCTGAAGGACTCGCTGCGCAATATCGACCTGCTCATCATCGACGACATGCAGTTCCTGCAGGGCAAGATGATCCAGCACGAATTCTGCCACTTGCTGAACATGCTGCTCGACAGCGCCAAGCAGGTCGTCGTCGCCGCCGATCGTGCTCCCTGGGAGCTGGAATCGCTCGACCCGCGCGTGCGTTCGCGCCTGCAGGGCGGCGTGGCGATCGAAGTCGAGGCGCCGGACTACGAAATGCGCCTTGAAATCCTCAAGCGCCGTCTCGATGCTGCCCGTCAGGACGATCCGTCGCTGGAAATCCCGGCCGAAATACTCTCGCATGTCGCCCGCAACGTCACCGCCAGCGGCCGTGAGCTGGAAGGAGCCTTCAACCAGCTCATCTTTCGCCGCTCCTTCGAGCCGAACCTTACGGTCGAGCGCGTCGACGAACTGCTGGCGCATCTGGTCGGCTCCGGCGAACCACGCCGCGTCCGCATCGAGGACATCCAGCGCATCGTCGCCCGCCACTATAATGTGTCGCGCCAGGAACTGGTTTCGAACCGCCGTACGCGCGTCATCGTCAAGCCGCGCCAGATCGCCATGTATTTGTCGAAGACGCTGACGCCGCGCTCCTTCCCGGAAATCGGTCGCCGCTTCGGTGGCCGCGATCATACGACAGTGCTGCATGCCGTGCGCAAGATCGAGGAACTGATCTCTGGTGACAGCAAGCTGTCGCACGAGATCGAGCTGCTGAAGCGCCTCATCAACGAGTAGGCTGAGTGATCGGCATTCTTCCGTGTTTCACGGCCGGCCTCACCGCCGGCCGTTTTCTTTGAGCTATCCATCGACTAGACGCTGTGCAGATGCGGCTGGCATCCGAAAGGCCGAAGCCGATCTCTACGCCGGCGGCGTCGTGCGCGATACCTCGGAAAATAACCAGGCGCGCAGGGCCGCGATGGCCGGCCTTTCCAGCGCACCCGGCTGATAGACGAGATGATAGGCAAGCGCGCTCGCAAATCCGGTCGGGAAGGGCGCAATGAGCGTGCCGTCAAGCAACTCCTGCTCCACGAAGGACCGGCGCATCAGCGCGATGCCGAGGCCCGCCTTCATGGCGTGATAAGCGCCCATGCCATCGGTGAAGACCGGCCCGTGCATGGCATCCACCCGCGTGGCGCCGACCGCCTTCAGCCAGAGCTCCCAGTCGCGCCGATAGACATCGTGTATCAGCGTCAGGCCGGCCAGGTCATCGACAGCGGGAGAGGGGCCAAGCGCGGCTGCCATTTCCGGCGTGCAGACCGGCACATATTCATCATCGAGAAATCTCTCGCTTGCCAGTCCCTCGTAGCCGCCGAGGCCGTGGCGGATGGCAATGTCGATCCCATCCCGCTGGAAATCCATCATGCGATAGGAGGCGCTGATGCGCAGGTCGATATCGGGATGGGCCTCCTCGAAGCGCCGCAGCCGCGGCACCAGCCAGTGCGTGGCAAAGCCGGCGGTGCACGTAAGGGTCAGCACCGTATCCTTGGCGCGCATGGCCAGCGCCGAAGTTGCTTCGCGGATAAGGCGGAATGCCGTTCGCATCGTCGCGAAATATTCAGCGCCTTCACTCGTCAGCGCCAGGCTGCGGGCTCGCCGCTCGAAAAGGCGCACGCCGAGCGCGCTTTCGAGGTCGCGGATCTGCAGGCTGATGGCGCCTGGCGTCACATGCAGCTCGTTTGCAGCCAGCGTCATGCTGAGATGCCGGGCGGAGGCTTCGAAGGCGCGTAGCGCCGAAAGGGATGGCAGTTGATCCATGACGATTGAGCTCAGCTAAACCATGATTTGAAAAAGACTCGTTTGCCAGAGGCTCGATATAGCGAGATTATTCCAGCAATGCCGATGGTTGGCAATCATGTCGCGGTTGGCCACCAATAAGCAAAACTCAATCAGCTGATGCTGGAGATGATCAGATGGCACAGAAATCCATGGGCGCGGTCGAATGGAGCATGCTGGTGGGGCTATCCATTCTGTGGGGCGGCTCCTTCCTGTTCAACGGCATTCTGGTGCGCGAACTGCCGCCCTTCACCATCGTCACCGCGCGCGTCGCACTTGCCGCCATCGCCTTGCATGTCATCGCGCGCGCCACCGGCCATGCGATGCCGAAAGACGGCAAGGCCTGGCTCGCCTTCTTCGGCATGGGCTTCCTCAACAATGTCATTCCCTTCCTGCTGATCGTCTGGGGCCAGACACATATTGCCAGCGGGCTTGCCTCGATCCTCAACGCCACCACGCCGCTCTTCGCCGTCGTTGTCGCCCATTTTCTGACGGAGGATGAGAAGATGACCGGCAACCGCCTGATCGGCGTCATCGTCGGCTTTGTCGGCGTGGCCTTGATGATCGGCCCGTCGGTGCTGGCAAGCCTTGGCTCTAACGTGCTGGCGCAGCTTGCCGTGCTGGGTGCCGCCTTCAGCTATTCGCTCGCCGGCATATTCGGCCGCCGCTTTCGTCGCATGGGGCTGGCGCCGATCATTCCTGCTGCAGGTCAGGTTAGGGGTTCCGCCATCCTGTTGCTGCCGATCGCGCTCTTCGTCGATCGCCCCTGGACGCTGACAATGCCTTCGACCGAAGCCTGGCTGGCGCTTTTAGGCCTGGCCATCCTGTCGACCGCCATTGCCTATGTGCTGTTCTTCCGCATCCTGGCGACGGCAGGCGCCACCAATCTGATGCTGGTAACCTTCCTGATTCCCGTCAGCGCCATCCTGCTCGGCGCGCTCGTTCTCGGCGAAAGCCTGCAGCCGAAGCATTTTATCGGCATGGCGCTGATCGCGGTTGGCCTTGCCGCAATCGATGGACGGCTCTTCACCCTCCCTTTGAGGGGGAGGGTCGGCACGTAGTGCTGGGGTGGGGTGATCTGTTTGGAACTGAAGACTCAATTTGTGTCTTCGGCAGTCACCCTCCGCTGCTTTGCGGCGACCTCCCCTCAAGAAGGGAGGTAGTCAGCAGGCGAGATCGGCGACGACCGAGTCGAGAACCAGCATTCCCGCCGGCGTGCAGCGCAGGCGGGAATTGCCGATCCGCTCTATGAAACCGTGTTCCAGTAAAAACGCCTCGCGCTGCGGATCGGGATCGCGCCCAGACAGTTGCTGCCAGCGGGCGAGGTCGACGCCCTCCCGCAGCCGAAGGCCCATCAGCAGCAATTCGTCAGCCTGCTCGTCGAACCCAAGCATTTCCTGGTCGACCATGCCGTGGCCGTCGCGCTCGACCATTTCGAGCCAGCTCTCGGGCTTGCGTTCCGTGGCTGTCGCCAGCTTCTGCGGGCCTCTGGTCAGGCGGCCGTGAGCGCCGGGGCCGATGCCGGCATAGTCGCCATAGCGCCAATAGGTGAGGTTGTGCCGGCTTTCGGCGCCTGGACGCGCGTGATTGGAAACCTCATAGGCCGGCATGCCCTCGCGCTCGGTGATCTCCTGCGTCGCTTCATAGAGCAGCGCCGATTGATCGCCATCGGGCACGATCAGCTTGCCGGCCTTGTGCAGGCCGTAGAAGGACGTGCCTTCCTCGATCGTCAACTGATAAAGCGAGAGGTGATCGACCGCATAGGAAATCGCTTGCCGCAGCTCGCGCTCCCATTCCTCGACGGTCTGGTTCGGGCGGGCATAGATGAGGTCGAAGGACATGCGCGGGAAAATCTCGCGCGCCAGTCTGATCGCCTTCAGCGCATCCTCGACATTGTGCAGACGTCCGAGGAATTTCAGGTCGGGGTCGTTCAGCGCCTGCACGCCCATCGACACGCGATTAACGCCGGCGGCGCGATAGCCGCGAAAGCGCTCCGCTTCGACGCTGGACGGATTGGCTTCCATGGTGATCTCGATACCATCAGGCACATGCCATGTCCTGGCAATACCATCGAGCACCGCACCGACTGTTTCCGGCTTCATCAGCGACGGCGTGCCGCCGCCGAGGAAGACACTGGTGACGGTCTTCGGGCCGCTGATCATCCGCATTGTCGCCATTTCCTTCAGAAAGGCGGCGGCGAAGCGTTCCTGATCGACAGGCTGGTGGCGGACATGGCTGTTGAAATCGCAGTAGGGACATTTGGCCGCGCAAAAGGGCCAATGCACATACACGCCGAAACCGGGTTCGCCGGTATCGGGCAGCAATTGCGCGCCGTGCATCAGATCCTGTGTGTCCACGATTTCCACGGGATTAGCTTACGCCTCCAGGCAGGTTTCGACAAAGATCTTGAAGGCGCGGGCGCGATGCGAGAGCGCCTGCTCGTCGCCGGGCTTCCAGCCATGCTTCTGCTCAGCGCTCATTTCGCCGAATGTGGTCTCGTATCCCTTGGGCTGGAAGACCGGGTCGTAGCCGAAGCCCTGGCTGCCGCGTGGCGGCCAGACGACGGTGCCTTCCACATCGCCGCGGAAAAGTTCGGTATGCCCATCCGGCCAGGCAAGGCAAAGGACGCTGACGAAGCGCGCCGTGCGGCTCTCCGGTGTGGTGGCGCCGGCCTTCTCCAAGGCGGTTTCGACCTTCCGCATGGCCATGGCGAAGTCACGCGTCCCGTCAGCCGTCTCCGCCCAATTGGCCGTATAGACGCCGGGATCGCCGCCAAGCGCATCGATGACCAGACCGGAATCGTCCGAGAGTGCCGGCAGGCCGGAGGCATTGGCGGAGGCAAGCGCCTTGATCGCAGCATTTTCCTCGAAGGTCGTGCCCGTTTCGTCCGGTTCGATGAAGTTGAGATCGGCTGCGGACTTGGCTGTAAAGCCGAGCGGCCCGATGAGATCGCGGATTTCCTGGATCTTGCCGGCATTGTGGCTGGCAACGACGATGGTCTTGGTCTCGAGCTTGCGCATGTGCTGTCCTGTCATAGGCCCCAGATGCGGGGTTCGGCGCATTCCAGGCTGTTGCCGGCCGGATCGCGGAAATAGATCGAACGGCCGCCATTCGGCCAGTGAAAATCGGCTTCGATATCGACACCGGCAGCCTTCAGCCTCTCGGCCATGGCTTCGATCTCGTTGCCATCGACACGGAAGCAGACATGGCCATGACCCTTGGCCCCATGCGGCGGTACGGGCAGGGCGCCCGGCTCGTGCGGCTTGACCGTTTCTTCACTGTTGAAGATCAGGAGCACACCCGGCCCGCAGCGATAGAAGACATGACGGTTGCCGCCTCGCGATATCTTCTGCAGTCCGAGTATGCCGCCATAAAAGGCTTCGATGGCATCGAGATCGTCTGCATAGAGCGCGGTTTCAAGAACGCCTGCGAGGGCCGGGTCAGCCATTCAAGATATCCTCAGGCGATGGCCTGCTTTTGCAGCTCCACCAGTTCGGCGATACCGTTCTTGGCGAGGTGCATCAGTGTGGCGAATTCCTCTTCGCTGAAGGGGGCGCCCTCAGCTGTTCCCTGGATCTCGACGATGCCGCCCTTGCCAGTCATGACGAAATTGGCGTCGGTCTCGGCCGAAGAATCCTCGAGATAGTCGAGATCGATGACAGGCTGATCGGCAAAGATACCGCAGGAGATGGCGGCGATGTGATCCTTCAGCACGCGCTCGACCTTGACCATGTTGCGGCTTTCCATCCACTTCAGGCAGTCATAGAGCGCGATCCAGCCCCCTGTGATCGAGGCCGTGCGCGTGCCGCCATCGGCCTGGATGACGTCGCAGTCGACGGTGATCTGGCGCTCGCCCAATTCCTTGAGGTCGACGACGGCGCGCAGCGACCGGCCGATAAGCCGCTGGATTTCCTGCGTGCGGCCGCCCTGCTTGCCGGCGGCGGCTTCGCGCTTCATGCGCTCGCCGGTCGCCCGCGGCAGCATGCCGTATTCCGCCGTGACCCAGCCCTTGCCGCTGTTGCGCAGCCATGGCGGCGTCTTGTCTTCCAGGCTTGCCGTGCAGAGCACATGCGTATCGCCGAATTTCACCAGGCAGGAGCCTTCCGCATGCTTGGAAAAATTGCGCTCGAACGACACCTTGCGCATCTGGTCGGTTTTTCTGCCTGAAGGCCGCATTCCACTCTCCTGAAAGTTCGTTGACCGCTTCTACGACCCGCAGGCCGCTTTTGCAAAGGAAAAGCAGGCCGCAAAGCCGCTCGGCGGCAGCGGCGACATTTTTCCCTTTTGCCATTGCTAACTGAATGATTATATTTTGCCTAAGGCTCAACGGAATGGATCTGACAGCGAAATGGTATTCACGACATCGTCGGTCTCGGATGTCATTGCTGCACTGGACGAACGCTCCAAGGAAATCTTCCGCCGCATCGTCGAAGGCTATTTGGAAAGCGGCGAGCCATTGGGTTCGCGCAACCTCTCGCGCCTGCTGCCGATGTCGCTCTCGCCAGCCTCGGTGCGCAATGTCATGAGCGATCTGGAAGAGCTGGGGCTCATCTATTCGCCGCATGTGAGCGCCGGGCGCTTGCCGACTCAGATAGGTCTGCGTTTCTTCGTCGACGCCTTCATGCAGGTCGGCGATCTCTCCGCTGAGGACCGCGCCAATATCGACCGGCAGGTGCGCGGCAGCAATCGCGACCAGCCGGTGGAGTCGATGATGTCGGAGGCAAGCCGGGTGCTGTCGGGCATTTCGCGCGGCGCCGGCCTCGTCATCACCTCTAAGAGCGATCCCGTTCTCAAGCATGTGGAATTCATCCGGCTGGAGCCGACCAAGGCGCTCGCCGTGCTCGTCGGCGAGCACGATCAGGTCGAAAACCGCATCATCGAGCTGCCGGCCGGCACGACCTCGTCGCAGCTGACGGAAGCCGCCAACTTCCTCAACGCTCATATGACCGGCCAGACGATGCCGGAACTGCGGCGGCAGTTGCAGAGCCTCAAGGAAAGCGTGCGCCAGGAGCTGGACAGCCTGTCGCATCAGCTGGTCGAGCGCGGTATTGCCGTCTGGTCCGGCGGAGATGACGACGGTAAGCCGACGCAGCTTATCGTGCGCGGCCATTCCAATCTGCTCGCCGAAATCGGTGGTGCGGAAGATCTGGACCGCCTGCGCCTGCTTTTCGACGATCTCGAGAAGAAGGACAGCCTCATCGAAATCCTCAATCTCGCTGAAAGCGGACCGGGCGTGCGCATCTTTATCGGCTCGGAAAACAAGCTTTTCTCGCTGTCCGGCTCCTCTCTGATCGTTGCGCCCTATCGCGATGATGACGATCGCATCGTCGGCGCCGTCGGTGTCATCGGCCCGACGCGGCTGAACTACGCCCGCATCGTGCCCATGGTCGATTATACCGCCCAGCTGATCTCGCGGCTGTCGCGGCCCGGGATCTGAGGAGAGAATCTAGAGCGGCTCAGCTTTTCACGGAATGTCTGAGCGCTCTATCTCTTTGTTTTCACGCGCACTTTTCCTGGAATTGCTGTAGCTGCTACGGTCAATCGGGAAGCAAGGTTCCAGATCCGCCCATCTCGGCTGGTAAATCCTTCTGCTTCGGCAGCCCGTCCTTCAGATGCAGCACCGTCGTCTCGTAGTTGACATGCACGCCAGGCTGAAAATCGAGGTCAGGAAGGACCGCTGCATAGACATCGGTCACGCCCCACGGCGGATGCTCGGTCAGAAGATGACCGCCGCAGACCGTGCACCACTTGCGCACGCTCTTTTCGGTCTTCTGATAGCTGCCGATCTTGTCCGCGCCTTTGGTGACGTGAACGGCTTCCGGTGGCCAGAGCGAGAAGGCGTTGACCGGCCCTGCCGACCATTCCCGACAGGACTCGCAATGACAGTAACCCATTGCCATTGGCTCGCCATCGACCGCGATTTCCACCGCGCCACAGAAACACTTGCCTGAAAGGGATTTGCCATTAGACATTGATGTCACCCCATGCTGTCCTGAGCTGCACTTCAGCATACTACCGGGAAGGAGGGCTGAACAGTCGACGTCTTGAACAGCGTCCGGGACCGGCGAACCGTATTGCCGCCGCTGCAAAGCCGCGATTTGGCTGTTCTTCTCGACAAAGCCTTGATTTTTTCCGGCCAAACCTCGATATCGGGCACATCCAAAGACCAAGCAATTCGGAGACCGTCATGACCGACGAAACAACAAAAACCGGACCTGACGCCACGGCGGCTGACACGTCAGCGGATTTCGCGCAGGATGCAGCGGAAACCGTTGATGCGGTTGAGCCGTCTCAGCCAGATCCGGTTGAGCTGCTGAAGGCCGAGAACGGCGAACTGCGTGATCGCTACTTGCGCCTTGCTGCCGAGATGGACAACCTCCGTCGCCGCACCGAGCGCGACGTGAAGGATGCAAAGTCCTATTCCGTGGCAAGCTTTGCCCGCGACATGCTCTCGGTGGCCGACAATCTGCGCCGCACGCTGGATGCCATTCCGGCCGACGCCCGTGATGGCGCCGATGCCGGCCTGAAGACGCTGATCGAAGGTGTCGAGATGACCGAGCGTTCGATGCTCTCGGCCCTCGAGCGTCATGGCGTGCGCCAGCTCGAGCCGATCGGACAGAAGTTCGATCCCAATTTCCATCAGGCCATGTTCGAAGTGCCGAACCCGGAAGTGCCGAACAACACGGTCGTCCAGGTAGTACAGGCCGGCTTCGTCATCGGCGACCGCGTTCTGCGCCCGGCCATGGTCGGCGTCGCCAAGGGTGGCCCGAAGATCGTGGAAAATGCCGAGCAGGGTGCCAACAGCCCGCTGGATGAGAAAGACGCCTGATCCTCTTTCGGGCAACGCCAATAAAAGAAGAGAGCCGGACGATCTCGGATCATCCGGCTCTTATTTTTGCCTTGGTCCGATGCGATCCGTCAAAGCATGTTGCGCAAAACTGTGCAGCGGTTTTGCGACAACGACATGCGCAAGATCAAAGACCTAAAGCGCAAGACGCGAATCTGAAAGATCGCGAAGCACTTTAGGCAGCGTTGGATGCCTGCTCCTCGTTGAGGAAGGCATAGATGGCGGAGGCGGAATCGGTGGCGCGGAGCTTCGCGACGAGATCCTGGTCCCGCAGAACGCGGGCAATGCGCGAGAGCGCCTTCAGGTGGTCTGCGCCGGCACCTTCGGGTGCGAGCAGCAGGAAGACGAGATCGACAGGCTGGTCGTCCAGCGCCTCGAAATCGACAGGCGCTTCAAGGCGCGCGAAAATGCCGGCGATGGATTTGATGCTGGCAAGCTTGCCGTGCGGAATGGCGATACCGTTGCCGACGCCGGTGGAGCCGAGGCGCTCGCGCTGCAGCACGACGTCGAAGATTTCGCGCTCGGGCAGTCCGGTGAGCTTGGAGGCTTTGGCGGCCAGCTCCTGAAGCAGTTGTTTTTTGGAATTTGCCTTCAAGGCGGGGATGATCGCATCTTGCTGGAGCAAATCTGCCAATGCCATTCTCTTTATCCTTCGTGTCGCCGAGAACCGATGACGGGCAAGCGGCGGCCAGCTGCGATGATGCGCAGCCGCCGCTTATCTTCTATTCTCAGCCTTTGATATTGGCTGCGTCGATCCAGCCAATGTTGCCGTCCTGACGGCGGTAGACGATGTTCAAGTGTTCGTTGCCGGGGCTGCGGAAGAGCAGCAGCGGCTCGTCGGTCATATCGAGCGCCATCACGGCAGTCGCCACCGACATTGTCTTCAGTTGTTTCGTGCTCTCTGCGACGATTGCCGGCGCGAAGTCGGCAGGAATCTCCTCGTCGTCATCGGGAACGCCGTCCATGACGGTATAGGCGACTTCGGCCTGACCGTTCACGTGGTTGCCGGCCTGATGGTCCTTGAGTTTGCGCTTATAACGACGCAGGCGCTTTTCGATGCGCTCGGACGCAGCGTCGAAAGCAAGCTGCGGGTCCATGGCTTCGCCGGCGGCATGCAACACGACACCGCTATCGAGGTGAAGCTTGCAATCGGCCGCAAAACGCGAACTGGACTTCTGCACAGTTACCTGACCCGAATACCCCCCGTCGAAGTATTTGGTCACGGCCATACCGATCTGGTCCTCGATCCGCTGACGGAAGGAGTCGCCAATTTCCATATGTTTACCGGAGACACGCACACTCATGGAGTTTCCCTTCTTGTAGTGGTTATTGCGCGTATCAGTTTACGCCAAGCCTCAAGCTCATCCAAGCACTTCACGCAGTCAAAGGCAAATTGCGTATATTGACCGCCTTTTGGATGGTGGGGATAAGTTTCATGGTCGTGCTGTCCTGCAGCGATTGCGGCGGGCTTCTAGCCCTGCCTCATACGAAAGTCAACTGCATCTTAACGGACCGTTAGGAGTTTAACATCCTGTGGTTGAGTGTCGCCAGCGGTCAGAAACCAGAAACTTTGGCTAGAGCCCGCTTCTCCCGGCGCCGTTGCACGGAGGAAGGGATGTTCATGGCTTCCCGGTACTTTGCAACCGTGCGGCGAGCAAGCTCTATTCCGCCCTTCTTCAGCGTATCGACGATATCGTCGTCGGAGAGGACCGCATCCGGGCTCTCGTTCGAGATCAGCAGGCGGATCTTGTGGCGCACGGCCTCCGCAGAATGGCTGTCTCCGCCCTCGACGGCGCCGATTGAAACCGTGAAGAAATATTTGAGCTCGAACAGCCCGCGCGGCGTCAGCATGTACTTGTTCGAGGTCACGCGGCTGACCGTCGATTCATGCATCTTGATGGCGTCCGCCACGGTTTTCAGGTTGAGCGGCCGCAGATGGTCGACGCCATGCAGCAGGAATGCGTCCTGTTGCCGCACGATCTCGCTTGCCACCTTCATGATCGTCTTGGCGCGCTGGTCCAGGCTGCGGGTCAGCCAATTGGCATTCTGCAGGCATTCCGACAGGAAGGCATGGTCCTGGCTGGTCTTGGAGACGGAGGCGAAATAGGACTGGCTCACCAGTACCCGCGGCAGCGCATCGGGATTAAGTTCTACCAGCCAGCTACCGTCCGCAGAGGGACGCACGACGATATCGGGCATGATTGCCTCCGATATGTCGGTCTCGAAACCGCTGCCGGGCTTCGGGTTGAGCTGGCGGATTTCCGCCATCATGTCGAGCAGGTCTTCCTCATCGACGCCGCAGAGCCGCTTCAGCGTGGCGAAATCGCGCCGGGCAAGCAGCTCGAGATTCTCGATCAACCTCTCCATGGCGGGATCGAAGCGATCCTTCTGTCGGAGCTGGATTGCCAGGCATTCGCTGAGGGAGCGGGCAAAGACGCCGGGCGGATCGAGTTGCTGTAGGGCCTCCAGCACGCGCTCAACGTCGGCAAGCGTCGCACCGAGGCGTTCGGCCGTCTCACCGAGTTCGCCGCGCAGATAGCCACAGTCGTCGAGCTGGTCGACGAGATGCTGGGCGATCAGCCGGTCGCCCATGGCGGGAAGGGAGAAGGGAATCTGTTCGTTGAGATGATCGCGCAGCGACACCTGGCCTGCGACGAAATCGTCCAGGTCATAGCTTTCACCGGCATCGCCGCCAGGCATGGACTTCCACTGGCTGAGCAGCTCCGGCGCATCGGCGCGCTGCGGGTTGCCGTCATCGGGGAAGACGTCGCTGAAATTGGTATCGAGCTCGTCGCTCAGCCGGTTGGCGTTGCCGGTATTGTCGCTCTCGTACCAGTCGCTCGCAAGATCGCCGGCATTGCGTTCGGAGCCATCCTCGCCATGGGCTTCTTCCATGGTCTCGAAGCGTTCCTCCCTGGTCTCGCGATCGCCGCCGCTGCCTATATCCTCGTCATTTGACGCAAATTCCAGCAGCGGGTTCTTTTCGACTTCCTGTGCGATGAACTGCGTGAGCTCGAAATGCGTCATCTGCAGCAACTGGATGGATTGCATCAGTTGCGGTGTCATCACCAGGCTCTGGCTTTGGCGCAGGAAAAGATTGGCCGATAGTGCCATGGCGGACGCGGGACTCCCCTTGAACTCCTCGGGAATCCGCGCCTCTTTTCACTAAAATTCTCGCGAAATTCCAACTGGCCCAAAAATTGCTTTTTTATTGGATTTGGTCAAGCGGAACTGTGACGCCGAAGTAAATTTCCAGCGCGCGGTAGCATTCGCTAATATTGGCGGATGGGAGGACGGAATTTCAGCCTATCAGAGGCTGAAATTGTCACCCAGATACAGCTTGCGTACTTCAGGATTGCTGACGATGTCGTTCGCCCTACCATGGGTCAGGACTTCACCCGCATGGATGATATAGGCGCGGTCGATCAGGCCGAGTGTCTCGCGCACATTGTGGTCCGTGATCAACACGCCGATGCCGCGCGCCGTCAGGTGATGCACGAGGTTCTGAATGTCGGCGACTGAAATCGGGTCGACACCGGCAAAAGGTTCGTCGAGCAGCATGAAGGTGGGATCGGTGGCCAGCGCGCGGGCGATTTCCAGGCGCCGTCGCTCGCCGCCCGAAAGCGCGATCGCCGGCACGCTGCGCAGATTGCGAATGTGGAATTCCTCCAGCAATTCGTCGATCTTGCGCTCCCGCTTCGTCTTGTCCCTTTCGTGGACTTCGAGCACGGCGCGGATGTTTTCTTCCACGGTCAGGCCGCGGAAGATCGAGGCTTCCTGCGGCAGGTAGCCGACACCGAGCCGCGCACGGCGATACATCGGCATCGAGGTGACATTGTTGCCGTCGATCTCGATCGTGCCCTCATCGACCGGCACCAGTCCGGTGATCATATAGAAACACGTCGTCTTGCCGGCGCCGTTCGGCCCGAGCAGGCCGACGGCTTCACCGCGCCGCACCACCAGCGAAACGCCATTGACGACGCGGCGTGTCCGGTAGGTCTTGGTGAGGCCGCGGGCAATCAGCGTCCCCTTATAGCGTGCCTTATCCGTGGCCGGTGCGCCCGATGCCGCAGAAGACGGCCCGGGGACGCCGGGCAAGGTGGAGGTGGTCGTTGTGGTCACGAGAGGGCCGGTATCAATTTTTCTTTTGTTGCTGCTGCACTTGCTGCGACTTCGGATCGAGCTGGATCTGAACGCGGCCGCCGCAGGAATCCAGCTGTGCTTCGCCCGTCGCCATGTGCACGGTGAGTTGGCAGCCGGTGAAAACGTTCGGTCCGTCCGTCAGAACCACTTTCTTGCCTTTGAGGATCGCAAGTTGGCTGGCCATGTCGAAGGAACCGTCCTCCGCCGTCGCCGTCTGCGTGCCGGAAACAAGGTAAACCTTGTCGGTGACCAGAATATGGTCGATGTTGGCATCGCCCGACACCAGCGACTGGTTCTGCTCCTTGGCTGCCTTGGCGACAGGATTGTCGGCCTGCTTGGCATCCGTCGGCTGCTTCTTCTTGTAGAAGACCGTCATCTTGCCGGCCTGCATCGTCGTGGTGCCCTGAACAACCTTGACGTTGCCGGTGAACACGGCCTGGCTTTCCTGGTCATGGATTTCCAGCTTGTCGCTTTCGATCTGGATCGGCTGATCGCTGGAAAGAGCAAGGCCCGGCATCGAGCTGGTCGTCGACTGCGCACCTGCATCTGCGGCTGCGAAGATGGTGAGCGCGCTGAAGGTAGCAAGGAGACCTGCCTTGCGCAGACCAGAGTTGAAAAATGAATTTGGCCAATACTTTATCATGAACCGCCCGGCTTCTGTTGGCTATCTGAATTATGGAGAGCGGCAGGTTCGATGTTCATCCGAACCTGCCCGTCGAATTCGATTACGCTTCCCTTATCCGTCATCTTGAGCGAACGCGCAACAACCGACATGCCACCGCGGGTGATAGCAACCTCGTCTTGGCTGGAAAGGTCACCCTTCTTCACATCCAGGAAGGCGGTCTTGAATTCGGCGTGCAGTCCGTTGTCCATCAGGATGGTAAAGGGCTCCGTCAGCTTCAGTGTATCGGCCTGGCGGTCGAAATCCGCGCTCGCGGCCGTAACATGGGCGATCACGTCGGTATTGACCGGCATAGATGCCTTGATGGTCTTGAGCGTGATCATGTTGGGATTCTTGATATCTTGAAGCGCTTTTTCGGCAAGCAGCGAGTAGTTGATACCGTCCTTGTTGCGCCCGGCAATGGCGGGGCGTTCCATGACGACCTTGCCATCCTCGATCTTGGCGCCCTCGATCTGGATGTTTGCCGGCAGATAGGCGCGGATGACGGAGACCGCAATGAAGAGGAGCGAAATGATAACGGCGGCAAGCGGCAGTAGCACCCTGAGCCGCTTTACGCGGTTAGAGTGGAAAATCGCGTCTTTATACGCGTTCCGTTCCGGCACCGAGCGTATTGTCTCGCCGGGGGACTCGATCGTGTTGAGCATGCAACAGGTCCGTCTTTTATGATCCGGAGAACCGCATTCACGCTATGCGAGGCTGTGCCAAAAAGCCTATCGGATCGTTTCGCATTATTGCACTGGCTTGCCAATATGGATTTTTTCCTGCTGTGGGCGAATTTTAGCAGAAAAATATACCACAAGCCGGTTTCATCAGGTCGGGCGATGTCCTATCTCATGAACCAGCAGAGCGGCGTACCGTCGACGACATCGAAAACGGGAAACGCTTTTCTCTGAGGATTGTGCCCGTTTCAAGGTGTCATACATCCAGTTTGTGGCGCTTTCAATTTGTTGCAGGGAGAAATAAGGCGTGATGGACAGTTCTGCAATCGCGGATCGGCGACAATTGCGCCGCAAGCTCGGTTTCTGGCGCATTGTTGCCGTTTTGCTCCTGGTGGCACTGGGTTTTGCGCTTTATCGCTTTGTTTCGGCCGACCTGCCGGATACGCGCGGTCCGCAAATCGCCCGCGTCACGATCTCTGGGCTTATTCAGGATGATACGGAGCTGCTGGAGCGGCTGAAGAAGATCCGCGACAACGACCAGGTCAAAGCGCTGATCGTTTCGATCTCGTCGACGGGTGGAACGACTTATGGCGGCGAGCGCATCTTCAAGGCGATCCGCGCCGTCGCCGCCAAGAAGCCGGTCGTATCGGATATCCGCACCGTCGCTGCCTCGGCCGGCTACATGATCGCGACAGCCGGCGACGATATCGTTGCGGGCGATACGTCCATCACCGGGTCGATCGGCGTCATCTTCCAGTATCCGCAGGTCAAGGACCTGCTCGACAAGGTCGGCGTTTCGCTCGACGAGATCAAGTCGGCGCCGTTGAAGGCCGAACCCTCACCGTTCCATCCCGCAAGCGAAGACGCCAAGAACATGATCCGCAACATGGTCATGGACAGCTATGGCTGGTTCGTCGATCTGGTGGCGGATCGCCGCAAGCTGTCGCGCGACGAAGTGCTGAAGCTTGCCGACGGTAGCATATTCACCGGCCGCCAGGCGCTTCAGAACAAGCTGATCGACACGCTCGGCGGCGAGGACGAAATCCTCGCCTATCTCGAAACGCGCAAGGTCAAGAAGGACCTGCCGATCGTCGATTGGAAGCGGGAAGACAAAACTTCATCCTTCTTTTGGCCGGGGGCCGCTTCCTGGTTGCTAAATCGTCTCGGTTATGATGATTTTATTAAAGGAGAGAGTCTCCAGAAAATCATGACCGATAAGTTGTTTCTTGACGGCCTGCTTTCTGTTTGGCAGGGTGCAGCCAATTGATAAATCAATGATTTAAGGGGATAGCTGTGATCAAGTCGGAACTGGTGCAGATTGTTGCCGCCCGCAACCCGCATCTCTATCACCGCGACGTCGAAAATATCGTCAATGCTGTCTTGGATGAGATCACCGATGCGCTCGCAGCGGGAAACCGGGTTGAGCTTCGCGGCTTCGGTGCTTTTTCCGTCAAGAACCGGCCTTCACGCTCCGGTCGCAACCCGCGCACCGGCGATACGGTCTTCGTCGAAGAAAAATGGGTTCCCTTCTTCAAGACGGGCAAGGAATTGCGCGAGCGCCTGAATCCGGGCGCCGGCGACGACGAAGAAGACGACAACTGATGGGGCCGTTCCGGCCGAGTTTCCCCAAATGCGCCGACGGAAATAGGTGTCGGACATGATTGTGCCGCGACGCAGTGGCACTTGAATTCAGCCGCCTCTTTTCTATTCTGCGGCTGAAGGCGGCTTGGGTGCGTGGCACTCATGGCCGCGGACAAAGGAGCTGCGCGATGGCCAAAAAGATTGTCAATCTGCTGATATTGCTGCCGCTCGGCATCATTCTCATCATATTTTGCGTCGCCAATAGGCAATCCGTGACATTGGCCCTCAATCCGTTCCGACCGGAAGATCAGGTGCTGTCGC
Organism: Rhizobium sp. 11515TR; assembly: GCF_002277895.1. Taxonomy (NCBI): domain Bacteria; kingdom Pseudomonadati; phylum Pseudomonadota; class Alphaproteobacteria; order Hyphomicrobiales; family Rhizobiaceae; genus Rhizobium; species Rhizobium sp. 11515TR. The sequence continues at coordinate 1,100,193 of NZ_CP022998.1, forward strand.
TGAATGCGCCCCTGTTCGTTTTGCTGTTTGTGGCGCTGATCCTCGGTATGATCGTCGGGGCCGCGGTCACTTGGTTCAATCAGGGAAAGCATCGCAAACGTGCCCGCAATCAATCGCGGGAAGCGGTGCGCTGGCAGGCCGAAGCCGATAAGCATCGCACGCGCGCCGAAGAAATTGCCGGGCAGCTGCCGTCAAAGTGACGTTAAGTCGACGAGCCGCATCTCTTTATAGTCGCCCTCCGGCGAGGCGCCGTCGCCGATGATCTCGAAGCCGAGCCTCCTATAGAAGGCCATGGCGCGGATGTTTTTGACCAGGCATTTCAGCCGGTAGCGGCGCCGAGGCCAATCCGGCAGGCCGCTAAGCAGTGTCTTGCCGACGCCGCGGCCCTGGAAGGCCGGCAGAACATAAAGCATATGGATGAAGTCATCCGGCTCCCAGACCGCAGCAAAGCCGGCAATTACACCATGCCCGTCCTCGCAGACGAACAGGCGTTCGCCATTGGTATGAATGGCGAAGTCTTCCAGTGTAAAGCGGTCGGGGTCGACCCAGCGGAATGTCTCGCGGCGGACCTGGAGGTAAATCTCCGCGAGCGTCCGCATATCCTGTTCGCGTGCGGGCCGGATGGCCCATGTCTGAAATTTCGATGTCATGATCGACTATATGGGCGCCAAATATGCGCTCGGCAATCAGGCGCCGGACTGACCGTTGATCGCCGCGGTGAAATCGGAAAAAAACTGTTGCGCCAGCTTCTTGGCGCTCGAATCGACCAGCCGCGAGCCGAGCTGCGCGATCTTGCCGCCGACCTGCGCCTTTGCCTCATATTGCAGGATGGTCTCGTCGCCGTCTTCCTTGAGCACGACGTCGGCGCCGCCCTTGGCGAAACCGGCGATTCCGCCCTTTCCTTCGCCTGATATCGTGTAGCTTTCCGGTGCGTTGATGTTGGAAAGCTTAACCTCGCCATTGAAGGAGGCGGAAACAGGGCCGATCTTCAGCTTTACCGTCGCAGTCAGTTCCGTCGGCGAGATCTTTTCCAGGCTCTGGCATCCTGGGATACATTGCTTGAGGATCTCCGGGTCGTTCAGTGCCGCCCATACGGCGTCCCTGGGTGCTGCGATCCGCTCCTCGCCGGTCATGTCCATGCGCAATCCTCCCAATGTGACATTTTGTGCATGGATCATCGCAGATCGGAAAGCGCTTTGCCAAGTGGCGGCCAGATGCTATTTGCACGCACATATCAATTTTGAGACAAGCATGGTGAAACATAGGGAAAGCCGGCCCGGCCAGAAAAGCGCGGGCGGCCTTGGGGCAAAACCCCGGCGTGATATGCCCGGCAAGCCGCCGGCAAAGCCCGCGCATGCTTCGAGGCCAGCCAAGCCTTCGCGGGATCATGGCGAGCGTGTTGCCGAGCCGCGTGCTGCAGCACCTGCCGCCGCCGCGCCCGAACGTCCGCTGATCGCCCGAACCGGTGAGCGTCCGCAGGAGCGCGTGCCCGTGATCCTCGAGTCGCTCGGTGCCGGCGATTTCCACCTGATCGACAGCGGTAATGGCCTCAAGCTCGAGCAGTACGGACCCTATCGTATCGTCCGGCCCGAGGCGCAGGCGCTCTGGCCGCCGTCGCTTGCCGCCCATATATGGGACAATGCCGATGCGATCTTCACCGGCGATACGGATGAGGACGGCATGGGCCGCTGGCGTTTTCCGCGCGAGGCGCTCGGCGAGACCTGGCCGCTGCAATTGCTCGGCGTCGATTTCCTCGGCCGCTTTACCGCCTTCCGCCATGTCGGCGTCTTTCCGGAGCAGATCGTGCACTGGGCATGGATGAAGGAGCAGGTCGAGGCAGCGAAACGGCCGCTGAAGGTCCTGAACCTCTTCGGTTACACTGGCGTTGCCTCGCTGGTGGCGGCCGCTGCCGGTGCGGAAGTGACGCATGTCGATGCCTCGAAGAAGGCGATCGGCTGGGCGCGCGAAAACCAGGCTTTGGGCCGCATGGAAAAGCTGCCGATCCGCTGGATCTGCGAGGACGCGATGAAGTTCATTCTGCGAGAGGAGCGTCGCGGCAATAAATACGACATCATCCTCACCGATCCGCCGAAGTTCGGCCGTGGCCCGAACGGCGAAGTTTGGCACCTGTTCGAACACCTGCCGCTGATGCTCGATATCTGCCGCGAGATCCTGTCGCCGAAGGCGCTCGGCCTCGTGCTGACAGCCTATTCCATCCGCGCCAGCTTCTATTCGATCCATGAGCTGATGCGCGAGACTATGCGCGGTGCCGGCGGCGCCGTCGAATCCGGTGAACTGGTCATCCGCGAGGGCGGCATCGATGGCCGCACGCCGGGCAGGGCGCTTTCTACCTCTCTCTTCAGCCGCTGGGTGCCGAAATGAACCAGGATTTTCGTAGTGACGGCCCGCGCAAGGTCGGACAGGTCAAGGAGGTCACCTCGCTTGCCAATCCGATCGTCAAGGATATCAAGGCGCTGACGGTCAAGAAGTCCCGCGAGGAAAGCGGCGCCTTCCTGGCGGAGGGCCTGAAGCTCGTCATCGACGCGCTCGAGCTCGGCTGGACGATCCGCACGCTTGTTTACGCCAAGGCCGCCAAGGGGAAGCCTCTCGTCGAACAGGTCGCCGCCAAGACCGTCGCCGCCGGTGGGCTGGTGCTCGAGGTCAGTGAAAAGGTCATCGGCTCCATCACTCGCCGCGACAATCCGCAGATGGTGGTCGGCGTCTTCGAGCAGCGCTGGCAACAGCTTCGGGATGTCAGACCGAAGGCGGGTGAGACCTGGGTGGCGCTTGACCGCGTGCGCGATCCCGGCAATCTCGGCACCATCATCCGCACTGCCGATGCGGCTGGCGCTTCCGGCGTCATCCTTGTCGGTGAGACCACAGATCCGTTTTCGCTGGAAACCGTGCGCGCCACCATGGGCTCGGTCTTTGCCGTTCCCGTCGTCAAGGCGACGCCGGAAGAGTTTTTAGCCTGGAAGAAAAAGGCTGATGTCGCCGTCGTCGCCACGCATCTGGCTGGCGCAGTAGATTATCGCGCCATCGATTACAAGAAGAAGCCCGTCGTCGTTTTGATGGGCAATGAGCAGTCCGGCCTGCCGGATGCTCTGGCGAAAGAGGCCGATGCGCTTGCCCGCATCCCGCAGACCGGCCGCGCGGATAGCCTCAATCTGGCGGTCGCGACGGCAGTCATGCTGTTCGAAGCACGCCGTCATATCCTGACCCTGAGCGAGAGCCGATGACCGATAGCGAGACCCATGAGCAGCCGACTGCAAAGCCGGCCCTGTTTTCACGGCCCCTGCCGATCCTGATCTTCATCGTGGTTGCGGTCATTCTGGACCAGGCCATCAAGATCATGGTGGATCATTGGCTGCCACTGCAGGAGATGGTCCCGGTCATTCCGATGCTGGCGCTCTATCGCACCTATAATCTCGGCGTGGCCTTCTCGATGCTCTCGGGTATGGACGGCTGGTTCATCGTCGGGATGCGCCTCGTCATCGTCGCCTTCGTGCTGTGGCTCTGGCGGCGCACGCCCGATCATCGCTGGCTCGCGCATACGGGCTTTGCCCTGATCATTGCCGGCGCACTCGGCAATCTGCTCGACCGCTTTCTCTACGGTCACGTGATCGATTATATTCTGTTCCATACGCAGACATGGTCTTTCGCCGTTTTCAATCTTGCCGACAGTTTCATCACCGTCGGTGCGGGCTGCGTCATTCTCGACGAGCTTCTCATGCCGAAAAAGGCAAAAGCTTAAAATTCTAGCGAATCCCTGAAGGCATCGGGAAGAATGCCCATGTTAGCCAGACTGCATGAGCACTCTGGCAGATTTGCAGGAAAAGCTTGCCGCGGCGGCAGTTCACGACCAAACGGGACCGATCGAAGGGTCGGCCGCCGACGAGTCGTCGCTTGCAAAATCGACCGTGCCGCGTGAAGCAGGCCAACGCTCGGCGCCGCTTGCGCAAGCCTGGTGGCTGCAAAGCCATTGGCTGAATGGCGGCGGTCTTGTGGCCGGGGCCGCCTTTCTCGCGATCGGCTTTGCCGGAGGTCCTCTGGTGCTTGTAGGCTTTCTTGGCCTCGCAGCCCTTGTGCTGGCAACTGTCGGCATCGTCAAAACCCGAGGCGTTGCGCACGAGCCCGAGATTGTCGCTGCCGATTTCAGTGAGAGCGATCACGATCGCCTATGGGAGCACAAGGAAAGCACCAGCCTCCTTGCCACCGTCCATGATGCGCTTGGCGACATCGCGGTCACGCGCAGCATCGACCGCCGGATTCTGCATGCCAACGCCACCTTCAGCAGATTGACCGGCAGGTCGCACCCCGAGGGCCTGACGCTGGAGGAGGCTGGCCTCGTATTCCGCGCCGTCACCGATGCGAAACATCAGGACGCGGAAATTGCGACACCCGAGGGCCGGCGCATCTTCGCCTGGCATGATGTCATGTTCCGCGATGCGGCGACCGGGCAATTACGCATACAGAGCATCGCGCGCGACGTGACCGAAGAGCGGCAGACGGCCCGCCTGCGCGAAGATGCGCGGCTGAAGGCCGAATACAACAGTGCCGCCAAATCGCGGCTGCTGGCCACCGTCAGCCACGAGATCCGCACGCCGCTGTCGGGCATTCTCGGCATGAACCATCTGCTTGCCCAGACGCCGCTGACCCTGGAGCAGGCAAATTATCTCACTGGCATTCGTCAGTCGGGTCACGCGCTGGTGCAGTTGGTCGAAGATCTCCTTGATTTCTCCACGATCGAAGTCGGTCGCTTCCAGTTGCATCCGCGCACGGAGGCTTTGCGGCCGCTGCTGGAAGGCGTCATCGAGATGCTCGCCCACCGAGCTCACGAAAAGGGCATAGAAATAGCTGCAAGTGTTGCGGCCGATGTTCCTGAGACCTTGGAATTCGATCCCGCCCGTCTGCGTCAGATCCTGTTCAATGTGATCGGCAACGCGGTGAAATTCACTCAGACCGGAGGTGTTCTTGTCAGCGTCGACCTCAGCGGCCGGGATTTGACGATATCGGTGCGCGACAGCGGTCCCGGCATGACCGAGGAAGAACAGGCCCGCGTCTTCGGCGAGTTCGAGCAGGCCGGCACCACGGTGGAACGAAGCGCCGGCACCGGCCTTGGCCTTGCGATCTCCGCCCGCATCCTGCGCGAATTCGGCGGTGGGCTCAGCGTCGCCAGCGAGCGCGGTAAGGGCAGCGAGTTCGTCATCTCCTTCCCAGTCGGCCTGGTTGCCGGAGAGAACGGAAACGACCGGCGCTATACCATGCTCAGGGGATCCCGTATCCTGCTGCTCGCTCCCGAAGGTGCGGCAAGCACGGCCATCATGCGAACCATCCAGACCCTTGGCGGTCATTGCCGGCTGATCGGCCCGGGCGACATGGATGACTTGCTGCCTTCGTTTCCGATGGGCGAGGGCGGGGTCTGGACGGATCTCATCGTCGACCATCGCATGGCGCCCTGGTACTTCAGCGAGGGAAATGCGCTTGCGGTGCCGAGGCTGCGCAAGATCTTCCTGGTCAATCCCGAAGAGCGCAACACCCATCCGCTGGACCTTTTCGACGCCTGGCTCATCCGGCCGCTGCGCGAGCAATCGCTGATCGATGTGCTCAGAGGCCGCATGCGCGGCATGGAAAGGCGCGAAGCCTTGATCGAGGCCGTCTCGGAGATCGGCATTACGACGCCCGAGGCGGAGGAAGACCGCCCGCTCGATATTCTGCTGGGCGAGGATGACCCGGTCAATGCGATGCTGGTTCGGGCCATGCTCTCCAAGGCTGGTCACAGGGTTCGCCTCGTCGAGGATTTCGACGGTCTTCGAGCCCGCACCGAAGACGGCGAAGCGCGGCCGGAGGTGCTGGTGACGGATTTCAACATGCCGGGCGGTACGGGCGCGGCTGCGCTTGCCCAATTGCGGGCTCATGAGCGCAGGCATGGCCTGCCGCCGCTTCCAATCATTGTGCTGACCGCGGACAGCCGCGATTCGATCCGTCGCCAAGCACTGTTGGCCGGGGCTGATGCCGTCATCGTCAAGCCGGTCGACCCCGAAAAGCTGACGACCGCGTTACGCGGCCTGTCGAGGTCGGTCTTCGAACGCGCCTAGAAATCATCCGTGATCTGCGGATGAAAATTGCAAAGCCGGCTCATCAATGCCCGATAGAGGCCGGCGATATGGCTCAACTTACGGCAATTGTCATCGCTAAATTGGGGACGGCGCGTCCATTCGAAAAATTGCAATGGGCACGCTTCTTGCTTTTAACCAAGCTGCGTGTCACTTTCCTGTCGCACGAATTTGGTTTATGGCGCTATATCGGCCCGCAGGGGGAGAATCGCCATGTCCATCGAAATCTTGAATCGCGAAGCTCAGGGCGAAATGGTTCAGTCTTCAAAGGCAACGGTTGAACCGGTTGCCAGCGATGTGCTCGGACGCATCGGAAATCTCGAAACGCGCCTTGCCCGCACAGCGCGCGAAATCGATGCCGCTCAGGCCGTACGCTACCGCGTTTTCGTCGAGGAGATGAACGCGCAATTGCCGGCCGACGCCATGCGTCGTCAACGCGACGTCGATAGCTGGGACGCCATTTGCGACCATCTTCTGGTGCTGGATCGCTCGCTCGAAGGCGATCCGGAAGACCAGATCGTCGGCACCTACCGCCTGCTGCGCCAGGAAGTGGCCATGGCCAATGGCGGCTTCTATTCGTCGTCGGAATTCGACATCGATGCGCTGCTCGCCCGTCATCCCGATAAGCGCTTCATGGAGCTCGGCCGTTCCTGCGTGCTGCCGGATTACCGCAACAAGCGTACGGTGGAGCTGCTCTGGCAGGGCAATTGGGCCTATGCGCTGAAGCATGGCATGGGCGCCATGTTCGGTTGCGCATCCTTCCCGGGCATTCTGCCGGAGCAGCATGCGCTGGCGCTTTCCTTCCTTTATCACAATGTTCTCGCCAAAGACGAATGGGCCGTCGGCGCGCTGCCATCGCTGGCACGCAACATGGATCTGATGCCGGTCGAGGCCGTCAATCCGAAGAAGGCGCTGATGTCGCTGCCGCCCTTGATCAAGGGCTATCTGCGTCTCGGCGCCATGGTCGGCTCGACCGCCGTGGTCGATCAGGCGTTCAACACGACGGACGTTCTGATCGTCCTGCCTATCGCCAGCATCTCTAACCGCTACGTGAATTATTACGGAGCGGATGCCGGTCGCTTTGCCAGCTGAGGACTATCAAGGGATCGCAAAAATATCGATCGCATCGGTGATGCCGCGCAGCGCGACATGATGCGATTGCGGCGTGAGGCCGCGCCTCGTCATCAGTTCGGTGGCGCGAGGATGATCGAGCACCGAGCTGGTGGCGAAGATCTCGCGTGATGTGGCGAGATGCTGGACGCGGGATGCGATATTGACTGTCTGCCCGAAATAATCCTGCCGTTCGTTCAGGCTCACGGCGATGCACGGCCCCTCATGAATGCCGATTTTCAGAAGAAGATCGTCGTTGCCGCGTTCATTGTTGAGGCTCAGCATGGCCTCGCGCATCCGCATCGCCGCAGTGAGCGCTCGGTCCGGCGTCGGAAAGGTCGCCATGACGGCATCGCCGATGGTCTTGACGACGGCACCCGCCTCCGCCGCTACAATCTCGTGCAGGATGCCGAAATGCGTCTTGACCAGATCGAAGGCCGCGAGATCGCCGACCCTTTCGTATAATTCCGTCGAACCGCGCAGATCGGTGAACAGAAAGGTGAGGCTGGTGATCTTCAGTCGCTGATCGATGTCGATCGTATCCGTGCGGTAGATGTCACGGAAGGTCTGGTTGGAAAGCAGGCGCTTGGCAGTCAGAAATGGCCTGCGCTGTCCCAGCAGGGTGTGAAGAGCCTCGTTGGCCACGCAGATCGATGGCAGCACGCGAAGGTCCGTGTGGTTCTCCATTTGAACGCGCAAGGGGCCGGGCCGCAATTCGATGGCCTCACTGTGACGGTGCATGCGATCGAAAACGAGCGAGAGAGCCTGCCGCTCCTTCGATGGTTCTCCCTTCACATCAAGGAATTGCGCCGCATGCGTGACCGGCTCGAAGATGATGGTGAATTCCGCCGGCAATTGAAGCGATATGACCGCTTTCTCGCCCGGCGGCAGTTCCAGGGATTCCAAAACGAACTGATCGACTTTTTCTTCGTAACCCTCGTCGGGAAGGTCGATGCCTGAGCCCCAATAAATCTGGCGAAAATATTCGAGCGGCGGCAGGTCGTGCGGATTATGCGCTTCTATGTGGCGCACGCGCGGACTGACGGTGAAGGTGACTTCGACCATCTCGTCAAGCGTCGGCTCATAGCCGGCTGCGCAAAGCGTGCAGTTATAGGTGTCGCTCTGCACGGTTTTGAGTGAAGTATTGGCATCCAACACTCCGCCGCAGCCGGGGCAAAGAACATTCCACGACATCTCGAACAAGCCGAGGCGCGAGGCGTGCAGGAAGGCATTGACGGCCTGTTCTTCATCGAAGCCGTGGCCGGCCGCAAAGGCGAGCGCGTTCACACGGTTGAGCTTGCGGTCGGGTGCCTCAAGAACGAGCCGCTCGATAGCATCGACAATATCAGGCTGCGCTGAATGGCGCAGCACTCCGAACAGGACCTGAGCTTCACTCATCCCCCTATTTTACACCGAATTGATACGGCAGCCCATCACCTTTGTTGGGTCGCCGGCTCAGTCTTATGGGGTAGTGGTTACGAGCCCGCGCCATAGGCCGCGATAGCGGCCATGTTGACGATATCGGAATCCTTGGCGCCCGTCGATGTGATCTGTACCGGCTTGTCGAGACCCACGAGCAGCGGCCCGATGACCGTGGAGCCGCCGAGCTCCTGCAGCATCTTGGTGGAGATCGCCGCAGAGTGGAAGGCGGGCATGACAAGCACGTTTGCCGGTCCGGATAGCCGCGAGAAGGGATAGAGGCTCTCCATGAGCTTGCGGTCCAGCGCCACATCCGCCGCCATTTCGCCGTCGAATTCGAAATTGACGTAGCGCTTGTCGAGAATATCAACCGCTTCGCGCACCCGCTCGGAGCGTTCGCCCGGGGGATGGCCGAAGGTGGAATAAGCGAGCATGGCCACGCGCGGCTCATAGCCCATGCGCCGCGCGAAGCCGGCAGCTTCCTCGGCGATATCGGCCAGTTCTTCGGAGGTCGGCATGTCATGCACGGCGGTATCGGCAACGAAGACGGTTCGGCCGCGAGCGAGCACGATCGATATGCCGATGACTCGGTGTCCTGGTTTGGCGTCGATGCAGCGGCGCACATCGCCGAGCGCAGTCGAATAGTTGCGCGTCACGCCCGTCACCATGCCGTCGGCGTCGCCCAGTGCGACCATGCAGGCGGCAAAGTGATTGCGGTCATTGTGGATCAGGCGGGTAACGTCACGATGCAGGTAGCCCTGGCGCTGCAGCCGGGCATAGAGATAGTCGATATAGGCGTCGCCACGCTTGGAAATGCGCGCGTTGACGATTTCGAGGCCGGGGCGGTTGAGATCGATGCCGGCGCGTTCGGCGGTGGCCTCGATCAGATCCTCGCGGCCGAGCAGGATCGCCGTGCCGAGTCCCTGGTTGGCATAGGAGAGGGCGGCGCGCATGACCTGCTCCTCTTCCGCCTCGGCAAAGACGATGCGCTTCTGATGCCGGCGGACACGCTCGTAGAGCTGCGCGAGCGTCGAGGCGATCGGATCACGCCGGGCCGAGAGTTCGCGCGCATAGGCGGCCATATCGGGCATGTCGCGACGGGCGACGCCGCTTTCGATCGCAGCCTTGGCGACCGCCACCGGGATTGCAGAGATCAGGCGCGGGTCGAACGGTACTGGAATGATATATTGCGCGCCGAAACGCGGCCGCGCGCCCTGATAGGCTGCTACGACATCGTCAGGCACGTCTTCGCGCGCCAGGCTCGCCAGGGCATTGACGGCGGCGATCTTCATCTCGTCATTGATGGTCGTGGCGCGCACATCGAGGGCGCCGCGGAAGATATAGGGAAAACCGAGGACGTTGTTGACCTGGTTCGGATAGTCCGAGCGTCCCGTCGCCATGATGGCGTCGTCGCGGATGCGGGCGACTTCTTCCGGCGTGATTTCCGGATCGGGATTGGCCATGGCGAAAATGATCGGCCGGTCGGCCATGGAGCGGATCATATCCTCGGAAAAGGCGCCCTTCTGTGAGAGGCCGAACACGACGTCGGCGCCCTTCATTGCTTCCGCCAGCGTGCGCTTGTCGGTCTTGACGGCGTGTGCTGACTTCCACTGGTTCATGCCTTCGCTGCGACCCTGGTAGATCACGCCCTTGGTGTCGCAAAGGACGATGTTTTCCGGGGCGAAGCCCATCGACTTGATCAGCTCGATACAGGCGATGGCGGCAGCGCCCGCGCCGTTGCAGACGAGCTTGGTGGTCTTCAGGTCGCGGCCCGTCAGTTCGAGCGCGTTGATGAGGCCGGCGGCGGCGATGATGGCGGTGCCGTGCTGGTCGTCATGGAACACTGGAATGTCCATGAGCTCGCGCAGACGCTGCTCGATGATGAAGCAGTCGGGTGCCTTGATATCTTCCAGATTGATGCCGCCGAAGGACGGGCCGAGATAGCGCACGCAATTGATGAATTCGTCGACATTCTCGGTGTCGATCTCAAGATCGATCGAATCGACGTCGGCGAAGCGCTTGAAGAGGACCGACTTGCCTTCCATGACCGGCTTGGAGGCCAGAGCTCCGAGATTGCCGAGACCGAGAATAGCCGTGCCGTTGGAGATGACGGCCACCATGTTGCCGCGCGAGGTATAATCATAGGCGGTGGCCGGATCGGCAGCGATCGCCTTTACCGGCACGGCAACGCCGGGCGAATAGGCAAGGGAAAGATCGCGTTGTGTTGCCATCGGCTTGGTCGGGTTGATCTCAAGCTTGCCGGGGCGGCCGTTCTTGTGGAAGTCCAGTGCTTCCTGATCGGTAATCCCCGTTCCCGGACGCGACTTGCTCTTGCTGTCAGCCATAGTTCCTCCAAACCTCCTGTGGGCGACCGGTCCCTCTTGCCCGATAGCTGTTGTCTTCTATAGCGGCGCGCGGATAGGGTGGCACCTCATTTTTTTGGAAAAACTGCACCTCCGTGAACGAACGTATTAACGCCAGCATCGATGCTTTCTCGGCCGCCGAGCTTGCCTCGGAGGAAAGCCGCGCCTCGGCCACTCCGATGATGGAGCAATATATCGAGATCAAGGCGAACAATCCCGGTTCGCTGCTGTTCTATCGCATGGGCGACTTCTACGAACTGTTCTTCGAAGACGCCATCGATGCATCGCGTGCGCTCGGTATCACGCTGACGAAGCGCGGCCAGCATATGGGGCAGGATATCCCGATGTGCGGTGTGCCGGTTCACGCTGCCGATGATTATCTGCAGAAGCTGATCGGTCTCGGCTTCCGTGTCGCCGTCTGCGAGCAGGTGGAAGATCCGGCCGAAGCCAAGAAGCGCGGCGGCAAATCGGTAGTACGGCGCGATGTCGTGCGTCTGGTGACGCCGGGCACGATCACCGAGGAAAAGCTGCTTTCGCCCTCGGAATCCAATTATCTCATGGCGCTCACCCGCATTCGCGGTGGCGCCGAGCCGCAGTTGGCGCTTGCCTGGATCGATATTTCGACAGGCGTCTTCCGTCTTGCAGAAACGGAGACGTCGCGGCTGCTCGCCGATATCCTGCGCATCGATCCGAGAGAACTGATCCTGCCGGATACGATGTTTCATGATCCGGAGCTGAAGCCGGTTTTCGATATCCTTGGCCGGACCGCTGTTCCGCAGCCGGCGGTGCTCTTCGACAGCGCCAGCGCTGAAGGGCGGATCACCCGTTACTTCGGGGTGTCGACGCTCGATGGTTTCGGCACGTTTAGCCGGGCGGAGCTTGCTGCCGCTGCCGCTGCCATAGCCTATGTCGAAAAGACCCAGCTTGCCGAGCGGCCTCCGCTGGGGCTGCCGGAGCGCGAAAGCGGCGCTTCCACACTTTTCATCGATCCCGCCACGCGTGCCAATCTGGAACTGGTTCGCACGCTTTCCGGCGACCGCAACGGCTCGCTATTGAAAGCGATCGACCGCACCGTGACCGGTGGCGGTGCCCGCCTTCTCGCCGAGCGGCTGATGTCGCCGCTGACCGATCCTACCCGCATCAATGAACGCCTGGATTCGATCGGTTTCCTGACCGAGGAGCCGTCGCTCTGCAGCGATCTGCGTTCGGCGTTGAAGCATGTGCCCGACATGCCGCGTGCCCTATCGCGCCTTGCGCTCGATCGTGGCGGCCCGCGCGATCTCTGGGCGATTCGGCAGGGGTTGGCCGCTGCCGCCGATCTTGCCCGACTTCTCGGTGGCGCCTTGCTGCCGGAGGAGCTTGCCGCTGCATTGGCCGAGCTGAAAGCTTTGCCAGCCGATCTTGAGGCGATGCTGGCTGCGATGCTTGCCGAAGAGCTGCCCCTGCTGAAACGGGACGGCGGTTTCCTGAGGGAGGGGGCGAATGCCGAGCTGGACGAAGTGCGGGCATTGCGCGACCAGTCGCGCCGCGTCATAGCCGGCCTGCAGCTGCAATACGCCGAAGAGACCGGCATCAAGTCTCTGAAGATCAAGCACAATAATGTGCTCGGCTATTTTATCGAGGTCACGGCCAGCAATGCCGGTCCCATGACGGAGACGAGCGAAGCCAAGGCGCGCTTCATTCATCGCCAGACCATGGCGAATGCCATGCGCTTCACCACAACAGAACTTGCCGATCTTGAAAGCCGCATCGCCAATGCTGCGGACAAGGCGCTGGCTATCGAACTCGAAGCCTTCGATCGCATGGTTACCGCCGTGGTGGCCGCTGCCGAGGCCATCAAGACCGGTGCCCGCGCGCTGTCGGTGATCGATGTCGCAGCCGGGCTTGCGCTGCTTGCCGAGGAGCAGGCCTATTGCCGGCCCGTCGTCGATGGCAGCCGGATGTTTGCTATCGAAGGCGGCCGTCACCCGGTCGTCGAGCAGGCGCTTCGCCGTCAGGCCGGCGGACCTTTCGTCGCCAACAATTGCGATCTTTCGCCGAAAGCCGACGGCAAGGATGGCGCCATCTGGCTGCTGACCGGCCCGAATATGGGCGGTAAATCGACCTTCCTACGTCAGAATGCTTTGATCGCCATTCTCGCGCAAATGGGTTCCTTCGTGCCCGCCGCTTCGGCCCATATCGGCATCGTCGACCGCCTCTTCTCGCGCGTCGGCGCTTCCGACGATCTGGCCCGTGGCCGCTCGACCTTCATGGTCGAGATGGTCGAGACGGCGGCGATCCTCAACCAGGCGACGGAACGTTCGCTTGTGATCCTCGACGAGATCGGTCGCGGCACTGCAACCTTTGACGGTCTTTCCATCGCCTGGGCAGCCGTCGAGCATCTGCATGAAGCCAACCGATGCCGCGGCCTTTTCGCCACCCATTTCCACGAGCTGACCGTGCTCTCGGAGAAGCTCGGGCGGCTTTCCAATGCCACCATGCGCGTCAAGGAATGGGATGGCGACGTCATCTTCCTGCATGAGGTCGGACCGGGAGCCGCCGATCGCTCCTACGGCATTCAAGTGGCACGTCTCGCCGGCCTGCCGGCTTCCGTGGTGGCGCGCGCCCGTGACGTCCTGACGCGGCTCGAAGATGCCGATCGCAAGAATCCGGCAAGCCAGCTCATCGATGACCTGCCTCTCTTCCAGGTGGCCGTCCGCCGGGAGGAGGCCGGTGGCCGGCGCGAGCCTTCCAAGGTCGAGGAACGGCTGAAAACCTTGGATCTGGACGATCTGACGCCGCGCGCCGCTCTGGACGTGCTCTATGAACTGAAGAAAACGCTTACCAAAAGCAGCTGACCACAGGCGATATTCCAAGGGCAATATGATGTATCTCGAAGTTCTTCTCGCCGAAGTCCGCATTCTGGGTGAGCGCTTCTCTCCGATCGCCGCGCGCGGCAAGATCTGTGGCGAGGGCGAAGCCCCGGACTGTGAATCCGATCGGGGCCTGCTCGATATCACGCTGTCTTGCAGCCGCATTTCCGATATCTGCTCGAAGATTGCCAAGGCCGGTTATTGGGAATGCGAGCGCGAAATGGTGACGCAGATCGGCGCCCAGTCGCGAAATATCTTATATAGTTTGAACGAGCTCAGGCGGGCACTTGAGCCGGCAAGGCCCTAAAACTGCCGATTTCTGCGTTGATTGCCGTCACGCTTCGTCAACCTTGGCCAGATAGAAATCTTGAGGGATCACCGATTCGACGTGGTCGGCTCTGGCTGACTTGCGGGGATGCGGGCGTAGAATGCCTGTGTTAATCGCGGGCCAAAGAGGCTATAGCGCATGCAGACGAAAAGACGGGCGCGCCGGCAACGGGCCGCGGTCAGCGAAGAGAAGGCCGATCGGCAGAGCATGGAAACGCATCATATCGATTTTTTGACCATTCTCGATGTATCCGCGCTGAAGGCGGAGTGCGAGGCCCTCGCCAAACGCGGCCTGGATAAGAATGAAGAGCGCTCCGCGCTGCTGGCGCTGTTGAAAAAGGCAAGCCAGGATGGGCGGGAAGAAGCGCGGCGATTGCTGAATGCCGACGGCAGCGGACTCAATTGCGCGCACCGTATTTCCTGGCTGCAGGACCAGATCATCACCGTCCTCTACGATTTCACCGTCCGTCACGTCTATCCGAAACAGGCAGGCGCCTTCTCCGTCACTGCCGTGGGCGGCTATGGCCGCGATACGCTGGCGCCTGGCTCCGATATCGACCTTCTCTTCCTCTTCCAGCCCAAGCCGGCGAGCGAGACGCACAAGGCGGTCGAATTCATTCTCTATATGCTTTGGGACATGGGCTTCAAAGTCGGCCATGCCACGCGCACGGTCGAGGAATGCATCCGCGAGGCCAAGTCTGATATGACGGTGCGCACCGCCATTCTCGAGACCCGCTATATCTGCGGCAACATCGCGCTGGAGCGCGAGCTGCAAACCCGTTTCGACAAGGAGATCGTCACCAATACCGGACCGGAATTCATCGCCGCCAAGCTCGCCGAGCGTGACGAGCGCCACCGCAAGGCGGGCGACACCCGTTATCTGGTCGAGCCCAACGTCAAGGAAGGCAAGGGTGGCCTGCGCGACCTGCACACGCTGTTCTGGATCTCGAAATATTACTATCACGTCCGCGATCCAGCCGAGCTGGTGAAGCTCGGCGTGCTCTCGAAACAGGAATACCGCCTCTTCGAAAAGGCCGAGGATTTCCTCTGGGCCGTGCGCTGCCACATGCATTTCCTGACCGGCAAGGCGGAAGAGCGGCTTTCCTTCGATATCCAGCGCGATATCGCTGCAGCCCTCGACTATCACGCCCGCCCGGGCCTTTCGGCCGTCGAGCGCTTTATGAAGCACTATTTCCTTGTCGCCAAGGATGTCGGCGATCTCACCCGCATCCTCTGCGCGGCACTTGAGGACCAGCAGGCAAAGGCTACCCCGGGGCTCACCGGCGTCATCAGCCGCTTTGCCAACCGCTCGCGCAAGATTCCCGGTACCGTCGAATTCGTCGAGGACCGCGGCCGTATCGCGCTTGCCAATCCCGATGTCTTCAAACGCGATCCGGTCAGTCTCATCCGGCTGTTCTTCGTTGCCGATATCAACGGGCTTGAATTCCATCCGGATGCATTGAAGCGCGTCACCCGCTCGCTGAGCCTGATCGACAACGATCTGCGCGAGAACGAGGAGGCGAACCGGCTCTTCCTCTCCATCCTCACCTCGAAGCGCGATCCCGCTCTGATCCTGCGCCGCATGAACGAGGCCGGCGTACTCGGGCGTTTCATTCCGGAATTCGGCAAGATTGTCTCGATGATGCAGTTCAACATGTATCACCACTATACGGTGGACGAGCATCTCATCCGTGCCGTCGAGGTGCTGTCGGAAATCGACAAGGGCAAGGCCGAGGATATTCATCCGCTCACCAACAAGCTGATGCCCAATATCGAGGATCGCGACGCGCTCTATGTCGCCGTCCTGTTGCACGATATCGCCAAGGGCCGCGAGGAGGACCATTCGGAAGCCGGCGCCGCAGTCGCACGCAAGCTCTGCCCGCGCTTCGGCCTTTCACCGAAGCAGACGGAGCTGGTGGTCTGGCTGATCGCCGAACACCTGACCATGTCGATGGTCGCCCAGACACGCGACTTGACCGACCGTAAGACGATCATCGATTTTGCCGACCGGGTGCAGTCGCTCGACCGGCTGAAGATGCTGCTGATCCTGACCGTCTGCGACATCCGCGCTGTCGGCCCTGGCGTCTGGAATGGCTGGAAGGGCCAGCTGCTGCGTACGCTCTACTACGAGACCGAGCTGCTGCTGTCAGGCGGGTTCTCCGAAGTCTCGCGCAAGGAACGCGCCGAGGCTGCCGCCGGAGCGCTGGAGCATGCACTTGCCGATTGGAGCCAGAAGGAGCGCAAGGCCTACGTCAAGCTGCACTATCAGCCCTACTTGCTGTCCGTGCCGCTGGAAGATCAGCTCCGCCATACGCAGTTCATGCGTGAATCCGACAAGGCGGGGAAGGTCCTCGCCACTATGGTGCGCACCGACAGCTTCCACGCCATCACCGAGATCACCGTGCTCTCGCCTGACCATCCGCGTCTTTTGACCGTGATCGCCGGCGCCTGCGCCGCTGCGGGCGCCAATATCGCCGATGCGCAGATCTTCACGACATCGGATGGCCGCGCGCTCGACACCATCCATGTCAGCCGCGAATTCCCCGATGATGCCGACGAATTGCGCCGCGCCGGCACCATCGGCAAGATGATCGAGGACGTGCTGGCCGGCCGCAAGCGGCTGCCGGAGGTCATCGCGACCCGGACGAAGAACCGCCGCAAGAACAAGGCTTTCGTCATCCCGCCGTCGGTCATCATCACCAACAGCCTCTCCAACAAGTTCACGGTCATCGAGGTCGAATGCCTCGACCGCCCCGGCCTGCTGTCGGAAATCACGGCCGTTCTTTCGGACCTGTCGCTCGATATCCAGTCTGCCCGCATCACCACCTTCGGCGAAAAGGTCATCGATACCTTCTATGTCGCCGACCTGGTGGGCCAGAAGATTTCCAACGAGAACAGGCGAGCCTATATCACCGCACGCCTGAAAGCCGTCATGGCCGGCGAGGAGGATGAAATGCGCGAACGCATGCCCTCCGGCATCATTGCACCCGCCGCCACGCGCGGCATCGCCGTCGAAAAGTCAGACACTGAGAAGAAAGCCGGTTCTGCCGCATGAGCCTAGTCAAGAAATTCATCACGGTCGGCGGCGCGACGCTTGGCAGCCGCATCTTCGGCTTCGCCCGCGAAACGCTGATGGCCGCTGCCCTCGGCACCGGGCCAATGGCAGACGTCTTCTATGCCGCCTTCCGCTTTCCGAACCTCTTCCGCCGTCTGTTTGCCGAAGGCGCCTTTAACGCCGCCTTCGTTCCGCTCTTTGCCAAGGAAATCGAGGCGAATGGCATCGACGGCGCCAAGCGCTTTTCGGAAGAAGTGTTCGGCGTTCTCTTCTCGGTCCTGCTGCTGATCACCATCGTCATGGAACTGGCCATGCCACTCCTGGTGCGTTGGGTCATCGCGCCTGGTTTTGCCGACGATGCCGAGAAATTCGACTTGACGGTCCGGTTGGCGGCCGTGATGTTCCCCTATCTCATGTCGATGTCGCTGACGGCGATGATGAGCGGCATGCTGAATTCGCTGCATCATTTCTTCGCCGCGGCCGTGGCTCCGATCTTCCTAAACCTGGTGATGATCAGCGCGCTGTTCTACGCGATCTATTTTGGCGCCGATCCGCTGACCACCGCCTGGTATCTGTCCTGGTCGGTGCTGGTGGCGGGCGTGCTGCAGCTGGCTGTCGTCTATATCGGCGTGCGTCATGCCGGCATCAGTATCGGCCTGCGCTTTCCGCGCTTCACACCCAATGTCAAGCGGCTCCTGCTCCTTGCGATCCCTGCAGCCATCACCGGCGGCGTCACTCAGATCAATCTGGTGATCGGCCAGGCGATCGCCTCGGGCAAAGAAGGCGCGATCGCCGCCCTGCAATATGCAGACCGCATCTACCAGTTACCGCTCGGCGTCGTCGGCGTCGCGGTCGGAATCGTGCTTCTGCCGGAACTGGCCCGTTCGCTGAAGTCGGGCCATATCAAGGAAGCCGCCAATATCCAGAACCGCTCGATCGAATTCGTGCTGTTCCTGACCCTGCCGGCCGCCGTCGCCCTTTGGCTGCTCTCCGACGATATTATCCGCGTGCTTTACGAGCGCGGCGCCTTTAACGCGAACAATACAACGCTGGTCGGCTCCATCCTCGCCATCTTCGGCCTGGGCTTGCCGGCTTTCGTGCTGATCAAGGCCTTGCAGCCCGGCTTTTACGCTCGCGAAGATACGAAATCGCCGATGCGCTACACGGCGATCGCCGTCGCCGTCAATTCGGCGCTGTCCATCCTGCTTTTCCCGGTGCTGGCGGAACGCGGCATTGCGCTCGCTGAGGCGGTTGCCGGTTGGCTGAACGCTGTACAGCTCTTCGTTACACTCTATCGCCGCGGGCATCTCGCCTGGGAATGGTCGCTGGTGCGACGCACCGCCATGCTGCTCGTCTCCTCCGCCGTCATGGGTGGCGTCATCGTATATTTGTCTCATCGGTGGGAGCCGCTTCTGGGATCCGGCTCGACGCTGCTCACCAAGACCGGCGTCCTGGGCTTGCTCATAGTGATTGCGATGGCGGTGTATTTCATTGTCGCCTTCCTGATCGGCGGCGTGGATTTGGGTATGGTACGCCGCAATTTGAAGCGCAAGCGCCCGGCTGCAGCGGCGCCGGATGCGAAGGCGGTGAATGGGGAGTAAGGGGTATCCAACCTCAGTGCATTTGGAGCCTCTGATACCCCTCTGTCACTTCGCAAATGATTTTTATACCGGAGCCCTCACATGCCCCAATCCTTCTTCCTCGTTACCCTTGTCATCGATGATTACGACCGTGCCAAGACCTTCTACTGCGATGCCCTTGGCTTCGAGTGCTTGGCTGACGAAGTGCAGCCGGAGAGCAAGCGCTGGGTCGTCGTCCGGCCGAAAGGCGGAGAAGGGGCAGCATTATTGCTCGCCCAGGCCGCTAGCGACAGCCAGCGTGCCGCGATCGGCAATCAGACCGGCGGTCGCGTCGGTTTCTTCCTCAAGACCGATGATTTCGCCCGCGATCATGCGGCGATGAAGGCAAAGGGCGTGCGTTTTCTGGAGGAGCCGCGTCACGAGGTTTATGGCACCGTGGCTGTCTTTGCCGATCCCTATGGCAACACCTGGGACCTGATCCAGCATTCTTCCTGAGACTGCCCCATATAACCTCTTGATCCCAACCTATCAGCCGTGCATAAGCCGCTCGAACCAAGGGTTGAGCGCCGCTCACCCGGGCCCTCCACAAGCCTTTTGAGGACGACATGACCGAATTCAAGCCGCTCGTATTCTCCGGCGTCCAGCCGACCGGCAACCTCCACCTCGGTAACTATCTCGGCGCAATCCGCAAGTTCGTGGCCCTGCAGGCCAATAACGACTGCATCTATTGCGTCGTCGACATGCATGCGCTGACGGCGCAGCTCGTCCACGAGGACATGCCGAACCAAACGCGTTCGATCACCGCGGCCTTTCTTGCCGCCGGCATCGATCCGGAAAAGCATATCGTCTTCAATCAGTCGGCCGTGCCGGGGCACGCCGAACTCGCCTGGATCTTCAACTGCGTCGCCCGCATCGGCTGGATGAACCGCATGACGCAGTTCAAGGACAAGGCCGGTAAGGACCGCGAGCAGGCCTCGCTCGGCCTCTATGCCTATCCGAGCCTGATGGCTGCCGACATTCTGCTTTACCGCGCCACGCATGTTCCGGTTGGCGACGATCAGAAGCAGCATCTGGAACTGACCCGCGACATCGCCATGAAGTTCAATCTGGACTACATGGAGCATATCCGCCGTACCGGCTACGGCATCGACGTCACCGTGGGCGACGAGCCGGTGCATGCCTATTTCCCGATGGTCGAGCCGCTGATCGACGGCCCCGCGCCGCGCGTCATGTCGCTGCGTGACGGCACAAAGAAAATGTCGAAATCCGACGCCTCGGACCTCTCGCGCATCAACCTGCTCGACGACGAGGAAAACATTTCCAAGAAGATCCGCAAGGCCAAGACCGATCCGGATGGCTTGCCAAGCGAAATCGCCGGTCTTGCCGGCCGTCCCGAGGCCGACAATCTGGTGGGCATCTATGCGGCCCTTGCCGACAAATCGAAGGCCGAGGTTCTCTCCGAATTCGGCGGCCAGCAGTTCTCGGTCTTTAAGCCGGCACTCGTCGATCTCGCCGTGCATGTGCTCTCGCCGATCACGATGGAAATGCGCCGCCTGATGGCCGATCCCGGCCATATCGACGCCGTTCTGCGCGATGGCAGCGCCCGCGCCCGTGCCCGCGCCGATGTTACAATGAAGCAGGTTCGCGACATTATCGGCTTTCTCTATTGATGATATCGTCATGCAAGCCTTTCGGTACCAAACGGGGGCTTGCAAAACGCCGCCTTCGGATGTCAGAGTCGCCGCATGGTTTCAAAACGTCTCTCACGGCTCGAAGGCCATCGCCGCAAGTTCATGGCGGTCATCGACGGCACGCCTGAATGCCAGCGCGCCGTCCATTATGCCGGCCGGCGCGCCAAGAATTCCAATGGCGGTCTCGTGCTGCTGTACGTGATTCCTGAGGGCGACTTCCAGCAATGGCTGGGGGTCGAGGAGATCATGCGGGCGGAAGCGCGCGAGGAGGCCGAGGCAGCAACCGCAAAGGCTGCGCAGACCGTGCGCGAAAACATCGGCATCGACGCGGAAATCGTCATCCGCGAGGGTGCTGCCGCCGAGCAGATCAATGCGGTGATTGAAGAGGATCGAGATATCGCTCTTCTCGTGCTTGCCGCCGGTTCCGCCAAGGAAGGCCCAGGTCCGCTCGTCTCGTCGATCGCCGGTCGTGCCGCTGCTTTCCCGATCCCGGTGACGGTGCTCCCGGATACGCTGAGCAATGAGGAAATCGACGCGCTGAGTTGATCGCGTGTGCCATTTCTTGAGAAGCACTCTCTTGAATAGAATGGCCAAAAGGCCTATTTTCTTTTGAAATATTCTAAAGTCGGGATCGGGCATCTGCCCGCCGCATGGAGATCAAGATGTTCATTCAGACCGAAGCGACGCCGAACCCCGCGACCCTCAAGTTTCTGCCGGGCAAAGTGGTGATGGAAAACGGCACGGCCGAATTCCGCAGCGGCGAGGAAGCCGAAGCTTCGCCGCTCGCTGCCCGCCTCTTCGAAATCCCGGGCGTGATCGGCGTTTACTTCGGTTATGACTTCATTTCCGTCTCCAAGGAAAATCAGGAATGGCAGCATCTGAAGCCCGCCATCCTCGGTTCGATCATGGAGCATTTCATGTCCGGCAAGCCGGTCATGGGCTCGGCATCCGTTCTGTCCGAAGTGCAGGATGCCGGCGGCGAATTCTTCGACGAAGGTGACGAGGCGATCGTGCTGACCATCAAGGAACTGCTTGATACCCGCGTTCGTCCCGCCGTTGCCCAGGATGGCGGCGACATCACGTTCCGTGGCTTCCGCGACGGCAAGGTCTACCTCAACATGAAGGGCTCGTGCTCGGGCTGCCCGTCTTCCACGGCAACGCTAAAGCATGGCGTGCAGAACCTGCTGCGCCATTTCGTCCCGGAAGTGCAGGAAGTCGAAGCCGTCTAATCCCGGCCTAGCGGAAAAATTGACATGATCGTACTGGCGCTCGACACGGCAGGTGTGGATTGCGCTGCCGCTGTGTATGATAGCGGCAGTGATTCTGTGATGGGGGAGGTCACGGAAACGATCGGACGGGGGCATGCTGAGCATCTGATGCACGTTGTCGACGGAGCGCTGGCGAAAGCCGGTGTGGCGCTTTCCGCCATTGAGCGTGTCGTCGTGACCGTCGGGCCTGGTTCCTTCACCGGCATCCGCATCGGCGTTGCAGCCGCACGCGGTTTCGCACTTTCCCTCAATGTTCCAGCGGTTGGTGTCACGACCCTCGAGGTCATGGCCGCGACCGCCAGAGCGCAGAATCCGGGCAAGTCGGTTCTGGCTGCCATCGATGCCAAGCGCGAGGAGATCTATCTCCAGAGCTTCGCTGCCGATGGCAACCCGCTGGACGAGACTCGGGCCGTGACGATCGACGAAGCGCGGGCAATCGCCGGTGCCTTCGATGGCATCGTTACCGGAACGGCCGTCGCCCGGTTGAGCGACGCGCCGCCTGCGGAGCGGCCAGACGCATTTCCGATTGCCATCGTCGCCCGGCTGGGCGCTGGCAAGCCTGCCGGCGAAAAGCCGAAGCCGCTTTATCTTCGCGGACCCGATGCCAGACCGCAGGCCGGATACGCAGTTGCCAGGCAATAGACATGCTCGAATCCTATCTGACCTTGAAAGCCGAATACGAAATCGTCCCGATGGAACTTAAGGACTGTGCCGAAGTGGCGCTCCTGCACGGCGAACGCTTCCCGCGGGTATGGGACGAGACTGAATTTCAGGGTCTCCTTTCGCAGGAGACCACCTTCGGCTTCGTTGCCCGCCAGACCAATGCCATCCTGAAAAAGGCGCTTCCCGGTTTCGTGTTGGCTCGGCATGTGGCGGGCGAGGGCGAAATCCTGACAATCGCCGTCAACGCCAAACTCGGACGCTCCGGTCTGGGTTGGCGGTTGATGCAGGCAGCTTTGCGGGAAGCCCGCAATCGCGGCGGCGAAACCATGTTCCTGGAGGTCGATGGAGGCAATGAGCCGGCTCTCGGCCTCTATCGCAAGCTCGGCTTCGAGACCGTTGGGGAGCGTAAAGCCTATTATGTTGGCGACAACGGCGCGAAATCGACGGCGCTTGTCATGCGGCGCGTTCTTCGCTAGAGCATTTTGCAGCCAAGTGGCATCGCTTGGCGTCGCACAAATGCGGCAAAACAAATAGTTAGAGCAGCAATTCGACGCTCTAACTGTTGCCACAGTCCAAACAGACCGAAGACAGCGATTGATGGAAGACGCCGTAAAATCCCTGGAGGAGCTTTGCGCCGAGCGCGGAATGCGCATGACGGAGCAGCGCCGGGTCATTGCGCGCATCATCGAGAGCTCCGGCGATCACCCCGATGTCGAGGAGCTCTATCGCCGCTCGGTCGAGGTGGATGCGAAAATCTCGATCTCCACTGTGTACCGCACCGTCAAGCTGTTCGAGGATGCCGGCCTTCTCGCCCGCCACGATTTCCGCGATGGCCGCTCCCGCTACGAAACCGTGCCGGAAGAACATCATGATCACCTGATTGATCTGAAGAGCGGCCAGGTAATCGAGTTCCATTCGCCGGAGATCGAGGCTTTGCAGGAACGCATCGCCCGCGAACATGGCTTCAAACTCGTCGACCACCGGCTGGAGCTTTACGGCATTCCGCTGAAGAAGGACGAAGGTTGACGTGAAGGCTTTCATGCAGGAGCGAGCGATTTGATGACCTGGCTGCGCATCGGCTGTGCCGCCGTGGTCATTTGCATCGTCAGCGCGGTGATGCTGCCGCTGCAGATCCTCTGCCTGCGCTTTGACTGGAAACTCCGGCGCTATCTGCCGCGCTACTGGCACCGTATCGTCTGCTATTGGCTCGGTGTGCGCATTCATGTCATCGGCAAGATGGAGACGAGCCGGCCTCTCATGCTGGCCTCCAACCATTCGTCCTGGCTGGATATTCTCGTGCTTTCAGCAGTGGCCGATGTCTCCTTCATCGCCAAGTCGGAAGTGCGAGACTGGCCGATCTTCGGGCTTTTTGCACAGTGGCAGAAGAGCGTCTTCGTCGAGCGCGAGCAGAAGCGTAAGACCGGCGAACAGGTCAACGAGATTGCCGACCGCATGGCCGATGGCGAAATCATGGTGTTGTTCCCTGAAGGCACGACTTCGGATGGCAATCGCCTGCTCGAAGTTAAGTCCTCGCTGTTCGGAGCCGCTGCCGCTGCCTTGCCGAAGGCGCCGGATGCCGTCGTGCATGTCCAGCCGGTCGCGGTCGCCTATACCCGCGTCCATGGAACGCCGATGGGCCGCTATTATCGCCCGCTGACGGCATGGCCTGGGGATATCGAGCTTGTGCCGCACCTGAAGGGCATCATCCAGTGCGGTGCCATCGATGTCGACGTCTGTTTCGGCGAGGCGGTGGACTATCGCGCCGGCACCAATCGCAAGCAGGTCAGCGCCACTATCGCCAGGCGCATCCGCAATATGCTTGCGAGCCGCCTGCTCGGGCGCGAGATCGCCTGATTTCAAGGTGATTCCAACTTTTTCATTTTCTCCGAAAGCAAAAGCCACTACATAGCGGCCCATGACCAAGGATAGCCTGACCCTCGATGCCCCGGCGGCCGACGCTTTGCAGCTCGGTTCCCGCGACGGCTTCAACAGCCGCAAGGTCTTCATCAAGACCTACGGCTGCCAGATGAACGTCTATGATTCCACGCGGATGAGCGATGCGCTCTCCCGCGACGGCTACGAGCCGACCGAGGACATGGAAGAGGCCGATCTCGTCCTGTTGAACACCTGCCATATCCGCGAGAAAGCTGCCGAAAAGGTCTATTCCGCGCTCGGCCGCCTGCGCGAGATGAAGAAGCGCAAGGCCGCCGACGGTCGCGACATGATGATCGGCGTCACCGGCTGTGTCGCCCAGGCCGAAGGCGAGGAAATCCTGCGCCGTGCGCCCGCCGTCGATGTCGTCATCGGCCCGCAGACCTATCATCGCCTGCCGGACGCGCTTCGTCGCGCCAAGGAAGGTGAACGTGTCGTCGATACGGAATATGCGATCGAGGACAAGTTCGAGCATCTGCCGATCGCCGAAAAGACAAAGATCCGCGCTCGCGGCGTCACCGCCTTCCTGACGGTGCAGGAAGGCTGCGACAAGTTCTGCACCTTCTGTGTCGTGCCCTATACGCGCGGCTCCGAAGTCTCCCGCCCGGTCTCCCAGATCGTCGAAGAGGCCGAGAAGCTGGTGGATGGCGGCGTTCGCGAGATCACGCTGCTCGGCCAGAACGTCAACGCATGGCACGGTATCGGCCCGAAGGGCGAAGCCTGGAGCCTCGGCGATCTCCTCTATCGCCTGTCGGAAATCCCCGGCCTCGCGCGGCTGCGCTACACCACCAGCCACCCGCGCGATATGGACGACCGCCTGATCGGCGCGCATCGCGACCTGCGGACGCTGATGCCCTATCTGCATCTGCCGGTTCAGGCCGGCTCCGATCGCATCCTGAAGGCGATGAATCGAAGGCATACAGCTGCGGAATATCTGACGCTCATCGAGAAGATCCGTACTGCGCGCCCGGATATCGCTCTTTCGGGCGATTTCATCGTCGGCTTCCCAGGGGAGACAGATCAGGATTTTGAGGATACACTGAAGCTTATCGAGGAGGTGAATTATGCACAGGCCTTCTCGTTCAAATATTCCACGCGGCCGGGCACACCCGGCGCGGAATTGAAGGATCAGGTGCCCGAAGAGGTCAAGACCGAGCGGCTGGAGCGTTTGCAGGCATTGCTGCTGAAGCAGCAGCATGCGTTTGCCGAGGCTTGCGTGGGTAAAGCAGTGGATATCCTTCTGGAAAAGCCGGGCCGGATGCCAGGCCAGTTGATCGGACGCTCTCCCTGGCTGCAATCTGTGAATGTTGATGCAAAAGCATCGCAAATCGGTGACATTATTAACGTACGAATCACCGGAACCAGCACCAACAGCCTTTTTGCTGAATTGCTCTAGGTTCCGGACGGACCAAAGGAGCCGCACCGCTTGAACGGACAGGAATTGGTTTCTTCTTCATCGCGCCAGCCCCGCACCGCGAGCGACGCCAATCACTTCACCCTGACGTTCGAGAATAATCGGTTCGCCAGTGAACTTTTCGGGCAGTTCGACCAGAATTTGAAGCTGCTTGAGGAGCGCCTCGGCATCGATGCTCGCGCGCGTGGCAATTCCGTCGTCATAACGGGCGATGTGCTGGCCACTAATCAGGCGCGCCGGACGCTCGATTACCTCTATGACAAGCTGCAAAAAGGCGGCAATGTAGAGCCTTCCGACGTGGAGGGGGCTATCCGCATGGCGGTTGCCGCCGACGACCAATTGACGCTGCCGACCATGGAGAGAAAAGCCAAGTTGACGATGGCGCAGATTTCGACGCGCAAGAAGACGATCATTGCGCGCACGCCGACGCAGGATGCCTATATGCGGGCACTGGAGCGCTCCGAGCTCGTCCTCGGCGTCGGCCCTGCCGGTACCGGCAAGACCTATCTCGCCGTCGCGCACGCCGCCCAGCTTCTGGAGCGCGGTGCCGTGGAAAAGATCATCCTGTCGCGCCCGGCCGTCGAAGCCGGCGAGCGTCTGGGCTTCCTGCCCGGCGACATGAAGGAAAAGGTCGATCCCTATCTGCGACCGCTCTACGACGCGCTTTATGACATGATGCCCGGCGACAAGGTCGAACGTGCCATCACGGCCGGCGTCATCGAGATCGCGCCGCTCGCCTTCATGCGTGGCCGCACGCTCTCCAACGCCGCCGTCATCCTCGACGAGGCACAGAACACGACATCCATGCAGATGAAGATGTTCCTGACCCGTCTCGGCGAAAATTCACGGATGATCGTGACGGGCGACCCAAGCCAGATCGACTTGCCGCGCGGCGTCAAGTCTGGCCTGGTGGAAGCGCTGCAGCTGCTGGATGGCGTCGAGGGCATCACCATCGTCCGCTTCAAGGACACGGACGTTGTCCGTCATCCGCTGGTGGCGCGCATCGTTCGGGCCTATGATTCCACCTATGCCGCAAAGGCCGAGGAAAGCGATCCGCAGATCTGATCTGCGGTTACGAAAGCTCATGGCCGAACTCGATATACAGATAAGCGTGGAGGAGGGCGATTGGCCCTCCGAAGATATATTGCAGTCGCTTGCGGAGCGCGTGCTGGGCGAAGCTGCAAATTATCTCAAGAAATACGAGAAGCAGCCATTTCCAAAAATGGCCCCTGAATTGTCGCTGGTCTTTACCGACGACGCTTCGATCCGCGAGATCAATGCGGAATGGCGCTCTCAGGACAAGGCAACGAACGTTCTTTCCTTTCCAGCTTTTCCGCTTGAACCCGGCGGCAAGCCCGGCCCGATGCTGGGCGATATCATCATCGCCAGAGAGACGGTGGAACGTGAGGCGGTCGATCTGGAAAAGAGTTTTGACGACCATCTGACGCATTTGATGGTGCATGGTTTCTTGCATCTCTTCGGCTACGACCATATGAATAATAGTGAAGCCGAAAGAATGGAGGGGCTGGAGACTCGCATTTTGGCTGGTCTTGGCCTATCTGATCCCTATGCGGGACAAGACCCCATTTGATCTGAACCCTGTCTGACCAGGAACAATGAGCGACTTTACGACAAGATCGGCCCCCGAGGCCAAAGACGGAGCCGAAGCAGCCTCCTCAGACGAGGTAGGCAGTAGTAGCAACGGCAAGCGATCCCATTCTTCATTCTGGGTACGTGCCGCGCGCATTCTGCGCCCGGCACAGGACGCCGCCCGCTTGCGCGAGGACCTTGCCGACGCGCTGATGACCAACGCCGCCGGTGATGATGCCTTTTCGCCCGATGAGCGTGCGATGCTGCACAACATCCTGCGCTTCCGCGAGGTGCGCGTCGAGGATGTCATGGTGCCGCGCGCCGATATCGAGGCCGTGGATCAGAATATCACCATCGGCGAGCTGATGATCCTCTTCGAGGAAAGCGGCCGTTCGCGCATGCCTGTCTATGCCGACACGCTGGATGATCCGCGCGGCATGGTGCATATCCGCGACCTGCTCTCCTATGTCGCCAAACAGGCCCGCAACAAGCGCCGCAGCGGCAGTGCCAAGACCGCGGCTGCTGCAACGGCCGCACCTGCAGCCGAAAAGCCGGCACGCTCGGCCAAGCCGAACTTCGATCTGTCGCGTGTCGATCTACAGAAGACGCTGGTTGAGGCCGGCATCATCCGCAAGATCCTGTTCGTGCCGCCTTCGATGCTTGCCTCCGATCTCCTGCGCCGCATGCAGGTCAACCGAACGCAGATGGCCCTCGTCATCGATGAATATGGCGGCACGGACGGCCTGGCGTCGCATGAGGACATCGTCGAAATGGTCGTCGGCGACATCGACGACG
Source organism: Rhizobium sp. 11515TR (assembly GCF_002277895.1). Lineage (NCBI taxonomy): Bacteria > Pseudomonadati > Pseudomonadota > Alphaproteobacteria > Hyphomicrobiales > Rhizobiaceae > Rhizobium > Rhizobium sp. 11515TR. The sequence goes on from NZ_CP022998.1 coordinate 1,128,368, forward strand.
AGCACGATGATGAAGAAGTCATGTTCAAGCGCGTTTCCGAGGACGTCTTCGTTGCCGACGCCCGTGTCGAGCTGGAGGAGATCGCCGCCGCGATCGGTCCGGATTTCGATATCGCCGAACAGGTGGACGAGGTGGATACGCTCGGCGGCCTGATCTTCTCCGCCCTTGGCCGCATTCCGGTGCGTGGCGAAGTCGTGCAGGCGCTTCCAGGCTTCGAATTCCACATTCTCGATGCCGATCCGCGCCGCATCAAGCGGGTGCGCATCACGCGCAAGCGCCATGCCGCTCGCCGCCGGCCGACCGTCAAGCTGGAAGGCGATGTCGGTACGCCGGAGCGCGATTTGCCGGCACCGGAAACGATTGCTGAGGAAACGCCGGCCGGGCGTAACGCCGCCAGCCATTAAATGGTGCGGGAGCGGGACAAATCGCTGCATTTTTGAAAGACTGCGCCCAATTGATTCGCGATTGGACGGAGCTGACGCATGGAATGGCTTTCGGGCAGGGTGATCCTCGTCTGGGGTTTCAAACGTGCGTTGCTTACCATTTTAGCCGGCGCCATCGGCGTGCTGGCGCTGCCGCCCTTCGGTTTCTTCGCGGCAATGTTCGTCTCGTTCACGCTGCTCGTCTGGCTGCTGGATGGCGTTGCTGCCGGCCCGGATAGCGGTCTGCTCGGGCGCCTCTGGCCCGCCTTCTTCACGGGCTGGCTGTTCGGCTTCGGCTATTTTGTCGCCGGCCTCTGGTGGCTTGGCCATGCGCTGCTGATCGATGCCGATGAGTTCGCCTGGGCGCTGCCGCTGGCAATCCTTGGCCTGCCGGCCTTTCTGGCCGTTTTCTACGGCGTCGCGACGGTGCTTGCACGGATTCTCTGGTCCGACGGCATGGGGCGTATCGCAGCACTCGCCTTCAGTTTCGGTATCCTGGAATGGCTGCGCAGCTTTCTTTTCACCGGCTTTCCCTGGAATGCCATCGGCTATGGCGCCATGCCCATTCCGCTGATGATGCAGTCGGCGCATGTCGTCGGCTTGCTCGGGGTGACCGTGCTTGCCGTCTTCGTCTTCGCCGCGCCTGCGCTGCTCGGCACGCGCCAGGGGCGGGTGCCGGGGATCGGCCTTGCCATTCTCATCGCCGCCACTCATGTCGGTTATGGCTATTACGCATTAGGCCAGCCGGAGGCGCCGCTGACCGATGCCAAGACGGCACCTGTGGTGCGTATCGTCCAGCCTTCGATCGACCAGGAGACCAAAATGGATACGGCCGCCGACCGCGCCGCCATCTTCGACAAGCATTTGGCGCTCTCGGTCCAGCCGCCTGCCAATGGCGGCAAGCGGCCCGACATCATCGTCTGGCCGGAAACGGCCGTGCCCTTCATCCTCACCGATAATCGCGATGCGCTGGCGCGGATTGCCGATCAGCTCGAAGACGATCAGATCCTGATCACCGGGGCCGTCCGCGTCGAAGACATGGGGCCGGGAGTCGAGCCGCGTTACTACAATTCGATCTATGTCATCGACGGTCGGGGACAGATCACTGGCGCGTCCGACAAGATCCATCTCGTCCCCTTCGGTGAGTACGTGCCCTTCGAGCACATTCTGAGCTATCTCGGCATCGAGAACGTGGTGGAACTGCCGGGCGGCTTCTCCGCGGCGACAAAGCGGCAACTGCTGACCATGCCAGATGGCGTCAAATTCTATCCGTTGATCTGCTACGAGATCATCTTCCCGAATGAGATGACCTCGGTGATCCGGCAGGCCGATGCCATCCTCAACGTCACGAACGACGGATGGTTCGGCGATACGCCTGGCCCATACCAGCATTTCCAGCAGGCAAGGGTTAGGGCGGTGGAGCAGGGACTGCCGTTGATTCGAAGCGCCAATACCGGCATTTCAGCATTTGTTGATGCACACGGACGGGTGCTTTCCGGTATCGATTATAATCAGCAAGGCTTTATAGATACCACTTTAGGTGGCGCAACCGTATCGCGCATCGACGATAAAGCCAGAAAAACATACTTTTGGTTGATCATCGGAGCAGTCGGCATGATTGCCGCCATTTCGCGCATGGGTTTTATTTTCAGGGTGAATTGACCAAAAAACCCTAAAATTGCATAGTGCTAGATGTCCGCCTTTCGAACGTAGACTGGAGGCCTTGGGGGCGTCGGCTGCAACGTGGCGTTATAGGGGTGGTGAAGGGTACCGGGTGGCAGGTCCTGAATTCAACCTATGTTAGGGTAAAATGATGATTGAGAATAAAAAGAAGCCGAACCCCATCGACATTCATGTCGGTAGCCGCATACGCCTCCGCCGCACGATGCTTGGCATGAGCCAGGAGAAGCTCGGCGAAAGCCTCGGAATCACGTTTCAGCAAATCCAGAAATACGAAAAAGGCACCAACCGCGTTGGCGCCAGCCGCCTCCAGAATATCTCCAGCATCCTCAATGTCCCGGTTTCCTTCTTTTTCGAGGATGCACCGGGCGAACACGCGGCCGGCGCGGGCGGCATGGCCGAGGCATCCAGCTCCAACTACGTCGTCGACTTTCTGTCGTCTTCCGAAGGATTGCAGCTCAACCGCGCCTTCGTGAAAATTTCCGATGGCAAGGTCCGACGCAAGGTTGTCGAGCTGGTGAAGGCGCTCGCGGCCGAGGCGGATGCCGAATAACCCTTCGAAGCGGGGTTAAACTGGCAAAGTCGAGAGGCGGTCATTTTGGCCGCCTTTTCGCTATTTACGGCAAAATTTTATCACTTGAGCGGGGATATAAAGATATATTTATGTCCTTGTGCGGCTTGTTTTTCGAGGCGGAGACGAATATCAAAAGCAGAGATTTGTTCTTTGAGGGGAATCCCGCATGCGCGCGAATTATCTGTTTACGAGTGAGTCTGTTGCCGAAGGTCACCCGGATAAAGTTTGTGACCGCATTTCCGATGAAATCGTCGATCTGGTTTACCGCGAGGCTGCAAAGACCGGTGTAAACCCGTGGACCGTGCGCATTGCATGTGAGACCCTTGCCACCACCAATCGCGTCGTCATCGCCGGTGAAGTGCGTTTGCCGCCGAGCCTGATGAAGAAGGACAAGGATGGCAACGACGTCATCAATCCTTCGAAGTTCAAGGCTGCCGCACGCCGCGCCATCAAGGACATCGGCTACGAGCAGGACGGCTTCCATTGGAAGAAGGCACGCATCGACGTGCTCCTGCATTCGCAGTCTGCCGATATCGCCCAGGGCGTCGACAATGCCGCCGACCAGCAGGGTGACGAAGGTGCCGGCGACCAGGGCATCATGTTCGGCTACGCCTGCAAGGAAACGCCTGATCTCATGCCGGCGCCGATCTACTATTCGCACAAGATCTTGCAGCTGCTCGCTACCGCCCGCAAGAAGGGCGATGGTGAAGTCGCCAAGCTCGGCCCCGACGCCAAGAGCCAGGTGACGGTCCGTTACGTCGACGGCAAGCCGTCCGAAGTGACCTCGATCGTGCTTTCCACCCAGCATCTCGACGAGAGCTGGGATTCGAAGAAGGTTCGTGCCGTTGTCGAGCCCTATATCGTCGAAGCGCTCGGCGACCTGAAGATCGCTTCCGATTGCAAGTGGTACATCAATCCCACGGGCAAGTTCGTCATCGGCGGTCCAGACGGCGACGCCGGCCTCACCGGCCGCAAGATCATCGTCGATACCTATGGTGGCGCAGCCCCGCATGGCGGCGGTGCATTCTCCGGCAAGGACACGACCAAGGTCGACCGTTCCGCAGCCTATGCTGCCCGCTATCTGGCGAAGAACGTCGTTGCCGCCGGCCTTTCCGATCGCTGCACGATTCAGCTTTCCTACGCCATCGGCGTTGCTCAGCCGCTGTCGATCTATGTCGACCTGCACGGCACGGGCAAGGGCGTCACCGAGGATCAGGTCGAAGCGGCCATCCGCAAGAACATGGACCTCTCGCCGACCGGCATCCGCCGCCACCTCGACCTCAACAAGCCGATCTACGCCAAGACCTCGGCTTACGGTCACTTCGGCCGCAAGGCCGGCCGTGACGGCTCCTTCTCCTGGGAGCGTACGGACCTGGTGAAGGCCCTCAAGGAAGCCGTGAAGCTCCGGGAAGCCGCATGATAGATACCGAGCGCCGGTCGCGGGCGACGGAAGCATTCTTCGGCCGGCGCAAGGGTAAAGCCTTGCGCGGCCAACAGGCTGAAAAGCTGGAAGCATTGCTGCCGCAGTTCATCATCGACCTTTCCGCCCCGGCGCCACAGCCGCTGAACGACCTTTTCCCGGTGCCGACCGAGCGTCTGCGCCTGGAGATCGGTTTCGGCGGCGGAGAGCATCTGATTCACCGGGCGCTGGAGCAGCCAAAGACCGGCTTCATCGGCGTGGAACCTTTCGTCAATTCGATGCAGAAGCTGCTTGCTAGCGTCGACGACGCGGGCGCGCGCAATATCCGTGTCTACAATGACGACGCGACGCAGGTGCTGGATTGGCTGCCCGACAGCTGCTTGGACCAGATCGACCTGCTCTATCCCGATCCCTGGCCGAAGAAGAAGCACTGGAAGCGCCGTTTCGTTTCGCAGGTGAACCTTGCCCGCTTCCATCGCGTTCTGAAGCCTGGCGCGCTCTTCTGCTTCGCTTCCGACATCGACACCTACGTCAATTGGACGCTGCAGCATTGCCAGGCGCATGGTGGCTTCGAGTGGACCGCGCAGAATGCCGCCGACTGGTTGACGCCCTATGAGGGCTGGCCGAGCACGCGTTACGAGGCCAAGGCCAGGCGCGAAGGGCGCTCGTCGGCCTATCTGACCTTCAAAAGAGCCTGATCGCTCGTTATCACGGTGAAATTGAGATATATGTGATCGCGCCATCCCGCGAAGACCGCCGCTTTGGGCGGTCTGGATCATGCGCATGCATCGCAAGAGGGGCCGGTTCGATGCGGTCCTTGCAGACGGTGACTTTCACCGTCGGGCGACGCTCGTGGTCAGTGCAGGCTGACCGTCTTCAATTCGTCTTCGGCAGCACGATAGAAGGTGCTGGAGCGATTGTCCGTCAAGAGGATCGGGGTGCCGTCGGCGCCAAAAAGCGCCCAAAGATCGACATCCGGATCGATATCGGGCGCTTCCGGGAAGCAGCGGGATACTTCGGACCAATCCATTTTTCTGATATAGGCGACCTCACCGGTTCCGATATTGGCAAGTTCGGATTGGGTCAGGCGGGCGGTGGCTTCTTTCAACAACATGCTCGTACCTCCAGTATGAGGGACCAACGGCTCCAGAGCATGATGACCAAAAGTGTGAGCGGCTTTCAGGTGACGTCGTGCTCTAGTTCTTTGATTCTAGAGCCGATTCAGACTTCAGGTTGATTCGGCCTGAAATCATCCGGCTCTAGGCCGTTGTTCTACTGTGAGACCGAAATGTTAATTTTCTTTACCACGCGGTCCGGTTCCGGCCGAATGAGATCGACGGAGAGCAGACCGTTCTTCAGCGTGGCGCCGAGCACCTGCATGCCGTCGGCAAGCACGAAAACGCGCTGGAATTGCCGGGCGGCAATGCCCCGGTAGAGATAGTCGCGCTCGCCTTGTTCCATCTGGCGTCCGCGGATCAGCAGCTGGTTTTCTTCCGTCGTGACGTCAAGCTCGTCTTCGGAAAAGCCGGCGACCGCCAGCGTGATGCGCAGACGCTCCGGCTCGCCCGACAGGCGGTCCGCACGCATTCTTTCGATATTATAGGGAGGGTAACCGTCGCTGACCTTGGAAATCCGCTCAAGCGTCTTTTCCATAGTATCAAAGCCCAGAAGCAGCGGGCTGGCAAAGGGAGTCGTCCGGCTCATCGTCTCAAAGTCCTTGGTGTCAAGCGACCGTTCCGGACCTGATCTTCAGCACCCGGTTGTCCCTAATATGGGAGTACGCGCCTGCGAGTGCAAGCCATGAGGTCTTCGCATGTGCGAGATCAAAATCCATCGTGAAAAATGGTTTTGTGGCATGGCGAGCGAGCGCTTGACAAAGCCGGACCGGACCCGCGACAAAGCCTGTCGATCTGCACCGGAGGAAAGTTGAAGACATGACCGAACCTAGAAAAATCATCATCGATACCGACCCCGGCCAGGATGACGCCGCGGCGATCTTTCTCGCCTTCGGCAGCCGCGAGGAGATCGAGGTGCTCGGCGTCACGACCGTCGCTGGCAACGTGCCGCTGCGGTTGACGAGCCGCAATGCCCGCATCGTCTGCGAGCTCTGCAATCGGCGCGACGTCAAGGTGTTTGCCGGCGCTGATGCGCCGCTCAAGCGCAAGCTGGTCACCGCCGAACATGTACACGGCAAGACCGGCCTCGATGGCCCGGAACTCTCCGAGCCGACGATGGAACTGCAGCCCGGCCACGCCGTCGATTTCATCATCGATACGTTGCGCAAGGAACCGGAAGGCGCCGTGACCCTCTGCACGCTCGGCCCACTGACCAATATCGCAATGGCTTTTCAGAAGGCACCCGACATCGTCGGCCGCGTGCGCGAGCTCGTGATGATGGGCGGCGGCTTCTTCGAGGGCGGCAACATCACTCCGGCCGCCGAGTTCAACATCTATGTCGATCCGGAAGCGGCAGACGTGGTGTTCCGTTCCGGCGTTCCCATCGTCATGATGCCGCTCGACGTCACGCATAAGCTGCTGACGCGAAAGGATCGCGTCGAGCGCATCGCCGCCGTCGGCACGCCGCCGGCCAAGGCCATGGTCGAAATGCTGCAATTCTTCGAGCGTTTCGATATTGAGAAATACGGTTCGGATGGCGGTCCGCTCCATGACCCGACCGTCATCGCCTACCTTCTGAAGCCCGAGCTCTTCAAGGGCCGCGAATGCAACGTGGAAATCGAGGTGACGTCAGAACTGACCGTCGGCATGACCGTCGTCGACTGGTGGCACGTCACCGACCGCAAGCGCAACGCCAAGGTCATGCGCGATGTAGATGCCGACGGCTTCTTCGCGCTGCTGACGGAGCGGTTCTCCCGCATCTGATTAACCTATCAAAAAAGCCGCCGGAGCGATCCGGCGGCTTTTTGCATTTCGTCGAGCCGAGGTCGGCTCAGAATTCTTCCCAGTCGTCCTGGGCGAGTGCGTTGGCGCCCTGGGTCTGCGGAACTGCTTTGCGTGCCGGTGCGGCCGCAGGTGCTGCTGCCCGGCGGGGAGCGACCGGAGCCCGCATCTGTTGAGCAGTCGCCCGCAACGCACTGGCATTCTCCTGAACGGCGCCTCCGGTGCGGAAGCGCGCAACGAGCGTCCTGAGCGACTGGGCTTCTTCGGCAAGCGCAACACTCGAGGCCGTGGTTTCCTCGACCATCGCGGCATTCTGCTGGGTCACCTGATCCATCTGGTTCATGGCCGAATTGATTTCCTTTAAGCCGATGGCCTGCTCGCTGGCGGAGGCGGAGATCTGACGAATCAGGCCGTTGATCTCCATCACCTGCTGGGCGATCTTGTGCAGGGCATCGCCCGTGCGGCCGACCAGATCGACGCCTTCCTTCACCTGTCCCGCCGAGGCGTTGATCAAAGTCTTAATCTCCTTGGCGGCATTGGCGGAGCGCTGGGCCAGCTCGCGCACTTCCTGCGCGACAACGGCAAAGCCCTTGCCGGCTTCACCTGCACGGGCAGCTTCGACACCGGCATTGAGCGCGAGAAGGTTGGTCTGGAAGGCGATTTCGTCGATGACGCCGATGATGCGCGACACCTCTTGCGACGATTGCTCGATGCCGTGCATGGAGGCGATGGCCTTTTGCACGATCTCGCCGGAATGCTCGGCATCCTGAGACGCCGCGTTTACGCTGCTTGCCGCCGTGCGTGCATTTTCGGCGCTGGAATTGACCTGCGCGGTCAGCTCGTTGAGGGCCGCCGCAGTCTCTTCCAGGCTTGCCGCCTGCTGCTCGGTGCGGCGGGCGAGGTCCGAGGCACTGTTGCTGATTTCGCCGGTGCCACTGCCGATATTGCCGACGCTGACATTGACGGTATGAACCGTTTCCTCGAGGCTTGCCAGCGCAGCATTGAAGTCCTGCTTGAGCTGGGCATATTCGCCGGGGAAGTCGTCCGTGATCCGCTGCGTGAGGTTGCCTTTCGAAAGCTCAGCGAGGCTATGGCCGAGAATGCCGACGATGTGGCGCTGCAAGGCAACGCTCTCGTTGCGTTCGCTCTCGGAGCGGCGGCGTTCACCTTCGGCAGCCAGGCGCTGGTCGTTGGCTTCACCTTCGAGGCGCTTGGTGTCGGCAAGCGCAAAGCGGAACCCTTCCAGTGCCTTGGCGACCGAGCCGACTTCGTCTGCACCTGCCTGGCCGGCGACCGGTTCGGCATAATTGCCGGTGCTGAGGCGATTGACGCTTGCAACAAGACCGGCGAGCGGCTTCTGCACGAAACCGCGGACAGCGACGTAGAGGGCGAGCATGACGGCAGCGAGCACGAGGATGCCGGCGACGATCATCATATAGGTCTGATCGCGTACCGGCGCGGCAATGGCGCTGTGCGGCACGTCGATGAGAACGACCCAGGTGGCATTGAGCCCGGGAACGGCGAAGGGATAGACGACGCGATCGAATGATTCGCCGCCATTTTCGGAGAGGTTCTTGAGGACGCTTGCAGAAGAGGTTGTCAGCGCTGCCTTGATCACATCGGCGCCGGAGCCGTTATAGTCCTTCATCAACAGGTTGGCGCTTGGCGCGACCAGCCATTTATTGTCCTGGGAAACGAGGAGTACGCGACCGGTGCCGAACGGCTGCATTTTCTGCAGCTTCGCCGAGAGCGAATTGAGGGAGATGTCGACGCCTGCGACGCCGATCAGTTTACCGCCCGACATGACCGGATAAGCGATCGAGCTCATGGTCGTCGGAACGTCGGTGCCCTGCGCGAGATAAGGCGGCGTGATCGCGCCTTTGCCGCTATCGGCAGCAAGCTTCCACCAGGCAGCACTGTAATCATTATCGAACGTCGAGAACTGGATGCCGCCATCCTTCGTCTTCGACCAATAGGGCGTGAAGGCGCCCTTGTCGTTGACGCCCTCGTCCTTGTTGTTGGCGAGCTCCGTCGTCTTGCCGTCGAAGGTGCCGAGCTGTTCGCAGAACCAGCTGCCGAAGGCAAAGGCATTCTGTTCGACATTCGCCTTGAGGATATTGATGATGCCCTTGCGATCGAAGGTATGACCTTCATGACCGCGGGCGAGGATACCAGCCATGGAGCGGGCGGCACTCGCCATTTCGCCGACATTTGCGGCGATCTCGTTGGAAATGGATTTGGCCTCGGTATTTGCCTGATCCATCGTCAGTGTTTCGACGCGATCGCGGGTCTGGGAAATCAGCAGAAAATTGGAAACCAGCAGAACGAGTGCGATCGCCAGCCCGGTGACCAAGATGAGCTTGGCCGCAAGCGACTTCATGCGAAAGATGAACATCATTTCCTCGAAAAAGCGATGCGTCGGATACACATTATCCGAATGCAGGGTCGGCGCAGGATGGCCCTGTCATGGAGCCGCCATGAAAATTCCTGCCGCGGCCGGAAGGCTATACACGCCAGGCCAGAGGAGAATGATAGCGAAGCGCAAAAATTTAATTAATTGCGCTTCGCAAGGGCCAGGAAATTTACCGTTAAAGTTTTTCGGCGACTTCGCTCGCAACCGGGATGGATGGCTGTGCGCCCGGCTTCAGGCAGGCGAGCGAACCGGCGACGGCGGCGCGGCGCAGGCTGGTTTCAAAATCCAGACCCTGATCGAGGCTCGCGGCAAAATAGCCGCAGAAGGTATCGCCTGCACCGACCGTATCGACCGGCTCGATCACGAGGCCCTTGGCGCGGGCGAGCTCGCCGTCGCGAATGGCGATGACGCCGTCGCCGCCAAGCGTGACGATCAGCGTCTGGCCCGTTTCGCCATGCAGGCGGACAAGGGCAGCCTCGCGCTCGGATGCCGACATGTTATCCTGGCCGGCCAGTCTCTCGAATTCTGTCTCGTTGGCGATGACGATATCGGCAAGCAGGCCGAGGCGGGCGGCCTCCGGGATCAAGGGGGCGAGATTGAGCACGGTGCGCACGCCCTTTGCCTTCGCAGCGTTGAGTGCGGTTTCGACGGCGGCGACGGGAATTTCGAGCTGAAGCATCAGCGTATCGCCGGCATTCAGAGTAGCAACGGTGGCCGCCGCGTGTTCAGCGGTGTTCGTACCATTGGCGCCCGGTACAACGGCGATCATGTTCTCGCCGTCGCCGCCCACGAGGATGAGAGCCGTACCGGTCGGTTCGGACACGCGCCGCACGGTGGAAAGATCGGTCCCTGCCGCATCGAGCAAGGCAAGCGCGGATTCCGCGAAGGCATCATTGCCGACAGCCCCGCTGAGGCGGACGGTCGCACCAGCACGGCGTGCGGCCAGCGCCTGGTTGGCGCCCTTGCCGCCGGCGGCTGTGGAAAAGCCGTTGCCGGCAACCGTTTCGCCCGGCTTCGGCAAGCGATCCGTGGTGGCGATGAGGTCCATGTTGATGGAGCCAAAAATAGTGATCATGCAATGTCCTGCCCTGGGTGTTGCGCCTGCATGATCCTGCCCGAAGGCTGCCTTTGTCTTTTCGGATCATACATTGATTGGGCGCGACACTGCCGAAGCGATCAGTCTTCGTCAACTACCCTGAGCTTGAGTTGGCTTGTGCGGTTGTCGGCATGCTTCGGCCGTTCTTCCGCGCGCGCCTTGGCAGGCTCTTTCGCGGCCTCGAATTCCAGCGCCTCTATCCGCTCGCCGCGCCTCGCCAGCTTGTCGGCCGAGGTGACGATCATGTCGACATCTTTCTGCGCCATGGCGAAATGGCCCTGCAGCTTGCGCACGCGTTCATCCAGGCGCGAGAGGTCGTCCATCAGATGCGCCACTTCGCTTTGGATGACATGGGCCTGCTCGCGCATGCGTTGGTCCTTTAGCACAGCTTGGATGACCTGGATCGACAGCATCAGCAGCGAGGGTGAGACGATGACGATGCGCGCGCGCTGGGCTTTCTGCACGATCGCCTCGAAATTTTCGTGGATCTCGGCGAAGATCGACTCGGACGGCACGAAGAGAAAGGCCGTGTCCTGCGTCTCGCCGGGGATCAGATATTTCTCTGCAATGTCGCGAATATGCAGTTCCAGATCCCTCCGGAACTGCTGCGCGGCAATCTTGCCATGTTCGGGGCTGTCAGCGCTGCGAATGGCGTTCCAGGCCTCCAATGGAAACTTCGCATCGATGACAAGCGGCGGCGAGCCGTTCGGCATGCGAACGGTACAGTCAGGCCGGGAGCCGTTCGATAGCGTCGCTTGGAATGCATAGGCGCCCATCGGCAGCCCATCGGCGATGATGGTTTCCATGCGTGCCTGGCCGAAGGCGCCACGCGTCTGCTTGTTGGAAAGGATGGCCTGCAGGCCGACGACATCCTTTGCCAGCGTCTGGATATTGGTCTGGGCGGCATCGATGACGGCGAGCCTTTCCTGCAGGCGGCGCAGATTCTCATGGGTCGAGCGCGTCTGCTCGCCGATCGTCGCCGTCACCCGCTGCGACATGCCGTCGAGACGCTGGCCAATGGCTTGATTGAGCTCGGCCTGTCTTGAGCCGAAGACCTCAGCCATGGTGGCAAGTCGCCCCTGCATCTCCGCCTGCGACCGCAGCAGCGCCGCCATCGTATGCTCGGCATCGAGCTCATCGTCTTCCGCCCGCGCCCTGCCGCGGACGAAAAGGACGATGACTGCGATCGCAAGCAGGAAAACGAGGCTGGTCAGAACCTGGACCGTGGAAATGGCTTGGCCGAAGATGATGAAAGACATGAAACCTGGCGCGCTGATGAAGTTCTTCGCGCAAGCATAGCAAAATTGTTGTGAATATCCAGATCAAACCGTGAACAAAATTTCGAGGCCATCCGCTGCCATTCGGATAGCTGCCGTTGAAAAAACACCACCTCACCGCCATCTTGGCGATTCCATCGCACAGCAAGATGCGTTATGGGAAACGTCATGACGATCAAGCCACTCATCATTTTGCCCGACCCGCTGCTCCGCCAGGCTTCCAAGCCCATCGAGCAGATCGATACCGAAATTCAGCGCCTTGCCGACGACATGCTGGAAACCATGTATGACGCGCCGGGCATCGGCCTTGCGGCGATCCAGATCGGCGTTCCCCGCCGCATGTTGGTCATCGACGTTGCGCGCGAAGGCGAAGAGAAGAAGCCGCTGGTCTTCATCAATCCAGAGATCGTCGCGTCTTCGGACGAGCGTTCGGTCTATGAGGAAGGCTGCCTCTCCATTCCTGATTACTACGCCGAGGTGGAGCGCCCCGCGCGCGTCACCGTCAAGCATCTGGACCGCGACGGCAAGGAACAGCTCACCGAGGCCGACGGCCTACTGGCGACCTGCGTACAGCACGAGATCGACCACCTGAACGGTGTGCTCTTCATCGACTATATCTCGCGCCTGAAGCGCGACATGGTCATCAAGAAGTTTACCAAGGCCGCCAAGTCGAAGGCTCTGTGATCCCCGCCATTGAAAGATCGGCCTGAGACCCCTATGATATCATTGATATCAAATGGAGGCGCGAATGAGTGATCTGTTGTTGCGCGGCATCGACGACAGCTTGAAGAAGCAGTTGCAGGCCAATGCCAGCAGGCATGGCCGCAGCCTCTCGGATGAGGCAATCTCCCTGTTACGTCAGTCGCTCGGGCGTGAGCGGGATGAAAGCAAGTCGGCGGGCAGCGATTGAGAGCCGTTCTCGGCGTAGAAAAACTTAGCGAAGAAGAAATCGAGGCGATCAACGCGTTTCGAAATGCGCCGGATCGCGAACCGCCCCATTTCGAATAGCCTTGTGGCCTGCGCATGATCGTTCTGGACACGAATGTCGTATCGGAGCTGCAAGGGCGGCTGCATAGCGAACGCATATTGTCCTGGCTTGATAGCGTCGCCATCGAGGCCGTTTTTCTGATAACCATAACCATCGGCGAGATCCGGTTCGGACTGGAGCTTTTGGCTGACGGGAAGCGCAAGGCGGCATTGATTGCGGAGCTGGACGCGATAGAGGCAGAGTTTTCGGGCCGCGTTCTGGGATTTTCGAGCAATGCTGCCCATCAATACGGAATAATCTCCGCTCAGCGCCACAAGATTGGGCGAAGGATGGAAACGAAGGACGCCATGATCGCCGCCATCTGCCTTGCGAACGGCGCGACATTGGCGACGCGCAACACAAAAGACTTCGAGGGGCTTGATCTCAAGCTCATAAACCCGTTTGAAGGCGGCTAGCGTCTGACCCCGATGGCGCGTGCCGTCACCGCAGGGTCGTTCGAAACCTCAAATCTTAGCCGGATGGATTGCATGTCGCTCAACATCATCTTTATGGGAACGCCCGAATTCTCCGTGCCGACATTGCGGTCCCTGATCGATGCCGGTCACAAGATTCGTGCCGTTTATACGCAGCCGCCGCGTCCCGGCGGCCGGCGAGGGCTCGACCTGCAGAAGTCGCCGGTGCATCAGGCGGCCGAATTGCTGGGCCTGCCGGTCTTCACGCCCGTCAACTTCAAGGATCCCGACGAACGCCAGCGCTTCCGCGATCTGAACGCCGATGTCGCTGTCGTCGTCGCCTATGGCCTGCTGCTGCCGGAAGCGATCCTCACCGGGACACGTCTCGGCTGCTATAATGGTCATGCCTCCCTATTGCCGCGCTGGCGTGGTGCGGCTCCCATCCAGCGGGCAATCATGGCTGGCGACAGTAAGACCGGCATGATGGTGATGAAGATGGACAAGGGGCTCGATACCGGGCCGATCGCTTTGACACGCGAAGTGGAGATCGGCGACACCATGACTGCGGGTGAACTGCATGACAGGCTGATGCTCGTCGGCGCAAAAGCCATGGCCGAGGCCATGAACAAGCTGGAGCACGATGAGCTGCCTCTGACCGCGCAGCCATCCGAAGGCGTTCTCTATGCCGCAAAGATCGACAAGGGCGAAACCCGCATCGATTTCGGCAAGCCGGCGACCGATGTCCATAATCATATCCGTGGCCTGTCGCCTTTTCCCGGCGCCTGGTTCGAGGCCGACATCGCCGGTCGTCCCGAGCGCATCAAGGTTTTGGGCTCAGAATTGGCAGAGGGTAATGGTGCGTCCGGAAAGGTCCTGACGGATGATCTCGTCATTGCCTGCGCTTCCGGTGCCGTCAGGCTGACGAAACTGCAGAAAGCCGGCGGCAAGCCCTTGGCGGCAGCCGACTTCTTGCGCGGTACGTCAATCGCGCCGGGTACCGTGCTTGCCTCGGAGCAAGCCTGATGCCGCGTTACAAAATGACTGTCGAATATGACGGCATTCCCTATGTCGGATGGCAGCGTCAGGAAAATGGCCCCTCAGTGCAGGGTGCGATCGAAGGCGCCATCCTGTCCTTGACCGGCGAAACCGTTTCGATCCGCGGGGCGGGACGCACCGATTCCGGCGTGCATGCCATGGGGCAGGTCATGCATGCCGATCTTTCCAAGGAATGGAAGGTCTATACGCTGCGCAATGCGCTCAATGCCCATCTGAGGATGGCCGGTGACCGCATCGCCATTCTCGATATCGTCGAGGTCGCCCCACGCTTCGATGCACGCTTCTCGGCCGTCCGCCGCCACTATCTCTATCGCATCATCGCCCGCCGCGCGCCGCTTGCACTGGAAGCCGGTCGTGCATGGTGGGTGCCGAAGGATATGGACCACGAGGTCATGCATGCCGCGGCGCAGACCCTTGTGGGACGGCATGATTTCACCACCTTCCGTTCGGCGCATTGCCAGGCGAACAGCCCGGTGCGCACGCTCGACCGGCTGGATGTGACGCGCAGCGGCGAGCTGATCGAGATCCGCGCCACCGCGCAAAGCTTCCTGCACAATCAGATCCGCTCCTTCGCCGGCACGCTGAAGCTCGCGGGCGAGGGCAAATGGACGCCTGACGATGTGCGCGCGGCGCTGGAAGCTCGGGACCGCAAGGCCTGCGGTCCTGTCGCTCCGCCGGATGGGCTCTATTTCACGCAGGTGGATTATCGTGACGGTGCCGGTTCGGCCGGCAACGAAGGGGAGACTATCGATGACGGTGACGATCTATCATAATCCAGCCTGCGGCACGTCGCGCAACACGCTGGCGATGATCCGCCAGTCCGGCGAAGAACCCGTCGTTATCGAATATCTGAAGACGCCGCCCAGCCGCGGACAGCTGGCGGAGCTCATTGCCGCGATGGGCCTGACGGTTCGTGATCTTCTCCGCCAAAAGGGAACACCTTATGACGAGCTCGGCCTTGGCAATCCCGATCTCACCGACGATCAGCTGCTGGATCGGATGATCGAGCACCCGATCCTCATCAATCGTCCGATCGTGGTGACCGACAAAGGCGTGCGCCTCTGCCGGCCCTCCGAACTCGTGCTCGGTATCCTGCCGAACCCGGACATCGGCCCTTTTACCAAGGAAGATGGTGAGGTCGTCAACCGCTAGAACGTGACTGCCTCAGCCTGGCGGATAGACGCCGAGGAAGCGCTGCAGGAAGTCCGTCAGCAGCATGGTCGGAATGAGCAGCACCAGCGTCAGCGTGCCGATGAAGAGCGGATGTGTGCCGCAGATCATTCTGAGCATGCGCGCCAGCGAAAAGATGATCGCCATCATCAGCGCCAGCCACAGCAACGCCGCCAACCCGCTGGAGCCGGGAACGAAAGCGATCAAGGCGATGAGCAGCGCATTGAGATAGGATGTCGGCACGCCAAGCCAGTTCACGACGACGACGATCGGCGTGAACTTGTCGCCGAAGCGGAAAATCAGCAGCAACACGCCAGCAAGCACGAGCGGGATCAACCAGTTCGCAAATTCGACCAAGGCCAGGCGCAGAAAGAAAGCAAGGCCCGTCGATGTCTCCGGCGGCATGGCGGTCAGATAGGCCTTTTGCCACCACAGCCATGAAATGCCGATCGACGGCAAGCACCAGAGGATTGCCCAGAAGGAGCGCATCATGCCGCGGTCCGATATGTCCAGATACTGGAAGCCGCGTGCATCCATCCGGATCAGCAGCCACAGACCGGACAGGTAGTATTGGACTTCCTTAAAGCTCGGCATTCTCGAACCAGCGCTGGATGAAGGTCTGGTAGATCCCGGTCAGCGTTTCGAGATCCGAGAGCGCCACACGCTCGTCGATCATATGCATGGTCTGGCCGACAAGCCCGAATTCCACGACGGGGCAGTAGTCCTTGATGAAGCGTGCGTCGGACGTGCCGCCGGTGGTCGACAGCGCCGGCCTTTGACCGGTGATGTTTTCGATGGCGGAGGAGAGCGAGGCGATCAGCGCATTGTTGCGCGTCAGGAAGACCTGGCTCGGACGCTCGGACCAGACGATGTCGTATTTCGCCGGCGGACGCCCGGGTCGCAGCGTCTGGTCGGCGGCGGCTGCATCCAGGCGTGCCAGGATTTCCGCCTTCAGCGTATCGGCAGTCCAGGTGTCGTTGAATCGGATGTTGAAGGCAGCGGTTGCCTTGGCGGGAATGACGTTGGTGGCGGCATTGCCGACGTCGATCGTCGTCACTTCGAGGTTCGACGGCTGAAAATTGTCCGTACCCGCGTCAAAGGGTGGATCGAGCAGCGCTTCCGTCAGCTTGATGATGCTGCGCACCGGATTGTCGGCAAGGTGCGGATAGGCGGCGTGGCCCTGAACGCCATGGACTGTAATAGTGCCGGAAATCGAGCCGCGGCGGCCGATCTTGATCATGTCGCCGAGCCGGTCGGGGTTGGTCGGTTCGCCGACGAGCGAGGCATCCCATGTCTCGCCACGCTCGGCCGCCCATTGCAGCAGCTTGACCGTGCCGTTGATCGCCGGCCCCTCTTCATCGCCGGTGATCAGGAAGGAGATCGAGCCGGCGGGTTTGCCATGCTTTTCGATATGACGCGCAACCGCTGCCACGAAGCAGGCAATGCCGCCTTTCATGTCGACCGCGCCACGGCCGAAAAGCTCGCCATCGGCGATTTCGGCAGCAAAAGGCGGATGGCTCCAGGAAGCGGCATCGCCGACCGGCACGACATCCGTATGGCCGGCAAACATCAGATGCGGTCCATCCGTGCCGAGCCGCGCATAGAGATTTTCGATATCGGGCGTTCCTGGCTCGCTCGCCGTCATGCGCTCGATCTTGAAGCCGAGTGGCTGCAGCATGCCGGCAAGCACGGTCAGCGCGCCGCCCTCGGCAGGGGTGACGGAGGCGCAGCGGATCAGGGTCTGCAGGTTCGTAATGGGATTGGTAACAGTCATCGGAGGCAATTTATCCGGCGGGAAATGGCAAAGCGATGGCAAAGGATCGGTGACGACTCGAAAATCTTTGCCGCGATTCCAGCAATCGCACAGGCATGCTCCCCCGGCAAGCATAAGGGAAGCGCGATATGGCAACCGCGCTTCCCAAATTTTGCGAGATTAGTCGCGCAGCAGCTCGTTGATGCCGGTCTTCGAGCGGGTCTTTTCATCGACTCGCTTGACGATGACGGCGCAATAGAGGCTGGGCGCCGGCTGGCCATTCGCCATGTTGTTGCCGCTCGGCAGCGCGCCGGCGACAACGACCGAGTATGGCGGAACTTCGCCATAGGTGATCTCGCCGGTGGCGCGATCAACGATCTTGGTCGACTTGCCGATGAACACGCCCATGCCGAGCACGGAACCTTCGCGAATGATGCAGCCTTCGACGACTTCGGAACGGGCGCCGATAAAGCAATTGTCTTCGATGATGGTCGGGCCGGCCTGCATCGGCTCCAGCACGCCGCCGATGCCGACGCCGCCGGAAAGATGCACATGCTTGCCGATCTGAGCGCAGGAGCCGACCGTCGCCCAGGTGTCGACCATCGTGCCTTCTCCGACATAGGCGCCGAGATTGACGAAGGACGGCATCAGGATGGCGTTGGGGGCGATATAGGCGGAATGACGCACGACGGCGTTCGGCACGGCGCGGAAGCCGGCTTCGCGGAAGCGGTTTTCTCCCCAGCCTTCGAACTTCGAGGGAACCTTGTCCCACCAGGTGGCGCCGCCGGAGCCGCCTTCGACGATCTTCATGTCGTTGAGGCGGAAGGAGAGCAGGACCGCTTTCTTGAGCCACTGGTTGACGGTCCAGTTGCCATCCGCGCCACGTTCGGCCACGCGAACCTTGCCGCTATCGAGGAGATCGAGCGCCGTTTCGACGGCATCGCGGACTTCGCCGCGCGTCGACGTGTTCACATTGTCGCGATTGTCGAAGGCAGCCTCGATGGACTTTTCGAGGGAAGCGAGGTCGGTAGCGCTCATGGGAATTCCTTACAACGTCAGGGCCTATCGTGATTTCCGGATAAAGGTCCGGATGCGGTCGATTGGTCCTATAGCATGCATGCCGAAAATGGAATGTCTTTTCCGCGCCGATTGAGCTTGGATTCAAGGCGTTGTAGGGGCATATGCAAGAGCTTGGGCATTCCTGTCCTTCGGCAGGAAAGGCCGTCATGATCGATTCGAAAGGCATGAATAGATGAGCAAGGGGAAGAACGGCAGGCTGAGGCGCAAGGATGGGGTTTGGGACCCGTTGAAGACGAGCTCGGCAGACAAGCAGCGGGCCGAGTCGGTGCCGCGCACGCCGCAGTCGATGTCGCCGTCCTACCGGCTTGCCTATGCCGATGAGGATTTCCTCTGCCGTGAGGAATTGCGGCCGATCCGCCTGCAGCTGGAATTGCTGAAGACCGAAATGTCGCTGACCGAGCGCGGCATCAAGTCGACCGTCGTCATGTTCGGCGGCGCACGCATTCCTGCCCCCGGCACCAATGCCTGGGCTGCCCGCAACGACGTGCAGCGCGCCAATCTTGAGGCAGCATCGGTTTATTACGAGGAGGCGCGCAAGTTCGCCCGGCTTTGCTCCCGTTATTCCGCCGGCTTCGATTACCACGAATATGTCGTCGTCACCGGCGGCGGCCCTGGTGTGATGGAAGCGGGCAATCGCGGCGCGGCGGAAGAAGGCGCGCCCTCGATCGGCCTCAACATCGTGCTGCCGCACGAGCAGGCGCCGAACGCCTATGTGACGCCGGAGCTCAGCTTCAATTTCCATTATTTCGCGATCCGCAAGATGCACTTCATGGTGCGCGCCAAGGCGATCGCGGTGTTCCCGGGCGGCTTCGGCACGCTCGACGAATTGTTCGAATGCCTGACGCTCATCCAGACCGGCCGCATGGAGCGCCTGCCGCTCATTCTCTTCGGCGAAAAATTCTGGCGCAGCATCATCAATTTCGAGGCGCTGGCCGAGTTCGGCACCATCGCGCCCGACGATGTGAACCTCATCAGCTTTGTCGATACCGCCGACGAAGCCTGGAAGATCGTCGCCGATTTCTACGAACGCGACAACGGTCACCACGATAACGGTCACTGAAACCGAAAGCCCGCCATCGCTTGGGCGAGGGCGGGCTTTTGTTCCTGGACTATTGCTGGAGCGATCGGCTTACAGCAGCGGACGGCCTGGCATGTCGTCCAGGTTGACGACGCCATCGTGGTTGCGATCCAGTCGGTCGAAGACCTTGTTCATGGCGTCTTCGGCCTCCTTCTTGCTGATCTGGCCGCTTTGATCGGTATCGGCAAAGCGGAAGATCATCGTTTCATGCATGAAACGGCCATGCGGTCTGTGATGGCGATGGCCTTCGCCACCCTTGTCGTTGTCATTGTCGTTTTGAGCCTGGTCGCTCTTGGATTGGTCGGCCGGAGCCTGGTTGTCTTGGGCTTGATCGCCGCCCGGAGCCTGGCCATCTTGAGCCTTATCGCCATCAGCCTTGGCATGCTCGGCTCGCCACTGCTTGAACTGCTCCTGGCGGTAGGCGCGATACTCGCCGGGGGTGATTTCGCCGTCGTGGTTGACGTCGATCTGGTCGAAGATCTTGTCGACGCCGGCCTTTACCTCATCCTTCGTGAGCTTCGTGTCACCGGGATTGCCAAATTCCTTCAGCATGCGCACGTAAAGGACTTCGGGCGAAATATGCGGTCTGTGCCAGCGGCCGTGATGATGCCTGCCCCCACGGTCGCCATCATGCGAAGCGGCGAGCGCCATCTGTGCGGCACCGCCGAGAAGCAGGGTTGCGGAAAGTCCGGCCAGAAGAAGTTTTTTCCCGTTCATCGTTTTTCCTTTCGTGTCGAGGAATGATCAAACGATACGGTCGGTGGTCGAAAACGACCAATTAAACCTCTGTAAGGCGCATGAAACTTTGGTAACCCCGCCTTGGGCGTGCGTTTTCGCATTCCGAACGGAAAACCGCTGCGCACTTTTCCTAAAGTGCTCAAATGAATGGTTAAACCAGTACTTTCAGGAAAGCGGTGAGGTCGTCGGTCACATAGTCGATGTGATCGTCCTCGCCGGTCGTTCGCTCCCACCATTCGACGATGGTCGTCTCGAGATTTTGCGGCACGAGAAGCACCGTCTTCATGCCGAGCGCCTTGGGCACGGTGAGGTTGCGCGGCAGGTCCTCGAACATGACCGCCTTCTTCGTATCCACGCGATGCAGGCTCATGAACTTGTCATAGGTGCTGCCGGCGGGTTTCGGCACGTAGTCGGCCGCGACGATATCGAAAATATCGTCGAAGCCATCGAGGATGCCGAGCGCGCCGGCCGTTGCCTGAGCGTGTTTGACGCTGCCATTGGTGAAGATGAACTTGCGCCCCGGCAATGCCTTGATGGCGGCGGCGAGCTCCGGCTGCGGCGTCAGCGCCGAATAGTCGATCGCGTGCGCTTTCTCCAGGAAGTCGTTGGGGTCGATGCCATGATGGATCATCAAACCCTGCAGCGTCGTGCCGTGATCGAGATAATATTGCTTCTGCAGCTTGCGGGCCTCTTCGCGCTCCATGTGCAGAAGGGCGGAGACGTAAGCCGTCATGTTCTTGTCGATCTGCGCGAAGAGATCGACATGATGCGGATAGAGCGTGTTGTCGAGATCGAATACCCAATCACGGATGTGGGAGAAATCGGCTGGCTCGGATAGCGTTTTTGTCTGGCTCATGCCTGTCTTATGGCACGCCCGCTCCGGACGGGGGAAGGGAAATATTCATGCTGCCGCATCTCAGCCATTTTGGGGAGATTGCCGTGCGATCTAATGCCGGCTATGATTTTACCATTGATTTCCGGGGTTTTACTCTATTTGCCATGTGAGGGAGAGCTTACGCTCTTGTGGGTCGCGGAGGAGAAATCACCCGGCCGGGCTTTTCGGAGGGGATGCGATGAGTCAGGTGGAAAAGGCGCAGGAATTCGCGCGGCTGCACAAGAAGGGGGAGCCGCTGATCCTTTTCAATATTTGGGATGCGGGCTCTGCCAAGGCGGTCACGGAGGCGGGCGCCAAGGCGCTGGCAACGGGGAGTTGGTCGGTCGCCGCTGCCAATGGTTTCGGCGACGGCCAGGCAATCCCGCTATCGCTGCTGGCGGTGACCGCCAGGCTGATTTCGGTGACGAGCCCGTTGCCCCTGTCGGTCGATTTCGAGGGCGGTTATGCAGTCGAGCCTGAAGAAGTCGCCGCCAATGTCGAAAAGATCATGGATCACGGCGCCATCGGGATCAATTTCGAAGATCAGGTGATCGGCGGCCAGGGCGTTCATCCTATCGAAACGCAAGCGGCACGCATCCGTGCCATCCGCGAAATGGCCGATCGCCGGGAAATGCCCTTGTTCATCAATGCCCGAACCGATCTTTTCCTGCAGGAAAGCGATACGGCGCATCATCAGCTCCTGCTGGACGACGCCTTTCAGCGCGCCGATGCTTTTGCCGAGGCCGGTGCTAGCGGTTTCTTCGCGCCAGGTCTGGTCGAACCGGATCTGATCGGCGCCCTCTGCGAACGCTCGCCTCTCCCTGTTAACATCATGGTGCGCCCGACGACGCCGGACAATGAGACCATGGCAAGGCTGGGTGTCAGCCGCATCAGCTATGGGCCGGCTCCCTATCGTTCGGTCATGGGAATGCTGAAAAGCGAGGCCGAAGCGATCTATCGGCCGTCCTGACGCAGCTGTCGACGCTTCGCAATTGCATGTGCGGAGCGCCTTTGAGACATTGAAGGCCAGGCTGCCTTACGGAACGATCAGCGTGCCCGCGCCGTGCTCGGTGAAGATTTCGAGCAGCACGGAATGGGCCGTCTTGCCGTTGAGGATGACGACGCCCTGAACACCGGCCTTGATGGCGTCGATGCAGGTTTCGACCTTCGGGATCATGCCGCCGGAAATCGTGCCGTCGGCGATCAGCGCATGGGCCTGGGCGACGGACAATTCCTTGATGAGCTGGCCCTGCTTGTCGAGGACGCCCGGAACATCCGTGAGGAAAAGCAGGCGCGTGGCGCTGAGCGCGCCGGCGATCGCACCGGCAAAGGTATCGGCGTTGATGTTGTAGGTCGCGCCGTCGCGGCCTGGGGCGACCGGGGCGATCACCGGAATCATCTCGGACTTGGCAAGCAGATCGAGCAGCGTGCGGTCGACTTCGACCACTTCGCCGACGAAACCGAGATCGAGCACGCGTTCGATGTTGGAATCGGGGTCCTTGATGGTCTTGCGCGCTTTTTCGGCGAAGACCATGTTGCCGTCCTTGCCGCAAAGGCCGATCGCCCATTCGCCGGTCTGGTTGATCAGTGCGACGATTTCCTTGTTGATCGAGCCGGCGAGCACCATTTCGACAATCTCGACCGTCTTCTGGTCGGTGACCCGCAAGCCGCCTTCGAACTTCGATTCAATGCCCATCTTCGTCAACATGGCGCCGATCTGCGGGCCGCCGCCATGGACGACGATCGGGTTGACGCCGGACTGCTTCAGGAGCGCGATATCGGCCGCAAAGGCCTTGCCAAGTTCGACATTGCCCATGGCATGACCACCATATTTCACGACGATGGTCTTGTTTTCGTAACGCTGCATGTAGGGCAGCGCCTGTGCGAGCAGGTTGGCTTGGAGTTCGCTTTGGGCTTCGGACATGGTGCACCCTTCGAAATTGATCGCGGCCTTTTATCTCAAGTTTTTGACAGAGGGAATAATGATCTCGGGATTAAAGCATCTCGCGCAAAGGTGTTCAGCGGTTTTGCGACAACGACATGCGCAAAATCAAAGACCTAAAGCGCGAAAAGTGCATATGAAAGATCGCGCTGCGCTTTCGTTGACGCTATGTCACATTAGCGTCGCCGAAATTGATGGTGCGGATACGTTTGCTGAAGCGGAGTTTTCTTCTAAAGATGGTGCAGGCGTCACACCCCGGGGATTTGTATGGCGAGCGAGGAGACGGAAGCGCTGATCGGCCGCATTGCCATGCGCGACCAGAAAGCCTTTGCCGCACTCTACAAACGTACCAGCCCGAAACTTCTCGGTGTTTGCCTGCGTATCGTCGGCAACAAGGCGGATGCTGAAGAGGTTTTGCAGGAGGTCTATATCAAGATCTGGCAGCGGGCAGAGCAATTTGCCGTTGCGGAAGGGCCGGCAATGGCCTGGTTGATGACGATCGCGCGCAATCGCGCCATCGATTTCATCCGCGCCCGCAAGCCCGTGGCTGACGAAATAGACAGCGCTTACGATCTCGCCGACCTGGAACCTGGCCCCGAAGAGCAAGCAATCGTGAAGGGAGAGGGAAGGCGGATTGACAGGTGCATGGAAGAGTTGGAAGCTGATCGTGCGCGGGCCGTTCGCAGCGCCTATGTCGAGGGCTTGAGCTATCAGGAGCTCGCCGACCAACACGCTGTGCCATTGAATACTATGCGCACCTGGCTGCGCCGAAGCCTGATCAGACTGAGAGAGTGCATGGACCGATGAGTACGCCCGATCAAAGCAAGGGAGGCCGCTCCCGCGATGAAGTCCTGGCCGGAGAATATGTGCTTGGCGTGCTTTCCCTGGAGGACCGGCAGAAGGTCGAGCGCCGCATGCGCAGCGACCGCCAGTTTGCCGCCATCGTTAGCCGCTGGGAGCAGAATCTCTCGGAATTCAACGAGGAATATGAGGCGGTGACGCCTGCGGCCGCCGTATTTCCGAAGATCGAAAAGCGGATTTTCGGCGAAGCGGCGTTTGGCGCCCATCTCTGGAATTCGCTGACGCTGTGGCGCTCGGTCGCCTTCGGCTCGCTGTTCTTGGCCGCCGGCGTACTCGTCTTCGCCATCACGAATGAAGGCGGCTTGCGCACGAGCCCGGGCAAGCAGCTCACCGCATCCCTTTCCGGCCAGAACAATCCCTTCAATCTCCTCGCCAATTACGACGTCGCCAATGGGCGCCTGAAAATTACGCCGGTCGCCGCCGGCAAGCCCGAGGAGAAATCGCTGGAGCTCTGGCTGATTCGCGGCAGCGATCCCGCCGAGGCGCTGGGCATCCTGCCGCCGACCGGCGATGGCGAAATCGTCTTGTCGCCGGAGCTTCACGCCAAATTGACTGAAGGCGCCATCATCGCCGTCAGTGTCGAGCCCTTTGGCGGCTCGCCGACCGGCAAACCGACGGGCGATGTGGTTGCTTCCGGCACGATCCATTTGCCCTGAGGAATTTTGGTTCCCGAAAAACGATCGCGGCTGAAACTCTCTGCCAGCTTGCTCCGTATCTTCTTCCGACCCCGCCTGATCGGGGCAACAGAGAGGAAGAGGTACGTTATGATCAAGACTGTGTTTCGCATCGCCGCCGCTGCCGCAATCCTGTCGGCCGCAAGCAGCCTAGCCTATGCCAAGGACCCGATGGTGGGCGGTGCTGCGATGTATGCCAGCAAGAACATCATCCAGAATGCCGTCAATTCCAAGGATCACACGACCCTGGTCGCAGCCGTCAAGGCGGCCGGCCTCGTCGAGACCCTCGAAGGTAAAGGCCCATTCACCGTCTTTGCGCCGACCAATGAAGCCTTCAAGCAATTGCCGGCGGGCACGGTCGAAACCCTGCTGAAGCCCGAGAACAAGGAGAAGCTGGTCAAGGTGCTGACCTGCCACGTCGTCGCCGGTGACGACATGGCCGCCGCCATCAAGAAATGGGCAATGAGCAAGGGCGGCGAATACGATCTGAAGACGGTCGGCGGCTGCACGATCAAGGCCGTGGACAAGGGCGGCAAGCTGACGTTGACCGACGAAGCCGGCGGCATTGCCCATATCACAATCGCCGACGTCAAGCAGTCGAACGGTGTGATCCACGTCGTCGACAAGGTGTTGTTGCCGAAGATGTAATCCTTACCGGCAACACGGCCGCCGTCGCCTTATGCGGGGTCGGGGGCGGCGGCCTCATTCGACCGGTCGGTCTTCAGACCTGGATGCCGACCGTCAGGCCAATGGCCTCGCGCAATTCCTGAAGGCCAACGCCTTTTTCCGATGAGGTGGCGAGGATGCCGGGATAGGCGGCGGGGCGCTTGCGGATTTTTTCAGCGGTATCGGCTAGCAGTTTCGGTATGCCTGCTTCCTTGATCTTGTCGGTCTTGGTCAGCAAGATCTGATAGGAAACGGCGGCTTTGTCGAGCAGGTCCAGGACCTCCGCGTCGTTCTTCTTGATACCGTGGCGGCTGTCGATCAGCACATAGACGCGCTTCAGCGTCGTGCGCCCGCGCAGATAGTCGAAGACCAGCTTCGTCCAGGCATCGACCTGATCCTTGGGGGCTTCGGCATAGCCGTAGCCGGGCATGTCGACTAGGGCCATCGGCGGCAGATCGCCAGCTTCGCCGGAAAAGCCGTCGGGAACGAAATAGTTGAGTTCCTGCGTGCGTCCCGGCGTATTCGAAGTACGCGCCAATCCCTTATGTCCGACCAGAGCATTGATCAGCGACGACTTGCCGACATTGGAGCGGCCGGCAAAGGCGATTTCCGGCGGCCCTTCCGGGGGCAGAAATTTCATCGACGGCACGCCGCGGATGAAAATCCACGGACGCCCGAAAAGCGGCTTGTCGTCTTTTGTCGTCTGATCTGCCATTTGCTCAGTCTTTTGCTTGAATGAGTGGATTGGCTTCGAGGTTTTATCCGCGAAAGTCAAGTTTCGTTCACCAAACGGAAGCCGACCAGCACGATGGCGCCGGCCAAATTCGATCCATCGATGCAAAATCCGCAATTGCTGCACCACGAGGCTGCGCAAGCCATGCTAAGGCTTGACGCCATGAAGACTGCAACGGAACAGAGCTATCGTCGCCGCATCGCAAGGGTCATCGAAGCGATCATGATTGATCCTTCGGCGCCGCATTCCATCGAAAGTCTCGCCGCAGTAGCCCATTTCTCGCCGTTTCACTTTCATCGGCTCTACCGGGCGATGACGGGGGAAAGCGTTGCGGCCACGATCCGGCGTGTGCGGCTTGCTCAGGCGGCATATCAGCTGGTTACAAATCCGGTCTCGATCACGGAGGCGGCGTTGGAGGCCGGCTACGACAGCTCTCAAAGTTTCGCACGCGCCTTTCGCAGCCTGACGGGCCTGAGCCCGACGGAGTTTCAGATGCAGCAGCAGTCGATTGCAGCAAACCTGCCATTGGTCACCATTGGCGATCGGTTGCACGTCACGATATTTGGTTTGTCGCATGAAGGCCCTGCTCAGACGATCCCGCACACCTACCGCCGTGTTGCGCTGAAATTATCGGAGCGAGGAATGGTTTGGAGCGATCTGACGCGGGTCGGCATTGGCTCCGGCGATCCGGAGCAGGGGGAGGGCTTTCGCTATTTTGCCGGCGTGGTGTTTCCGGAAGACAGCATCGTCACGGAAGGGCTTGAGCGATACGATGTGGCAGGAGGCCGTTATGCCTGCTACCGGCTCGTCGGACCTTATGCGCTCATTTCATCGACATTCCAGACGCTGTTCGGCAGCTGGTTGCCGCAGAGTGGCTTCGAGCCAGATGATCGCCCGGTGATAGAGCTCTATCTCAATCATCCGACCAAGGTGATGGAGCATGAAATTGCCACCGATCTACTGATCCCCATTCGCAGCGCCCGCACCACCTAACCATTCTCCATCGTTGACATCTCAATTCTCAGCGAACGGCCGGCCATGAGACGGTTCGCCGATGCTTGTTCTTTTGCCTTTCCTCATCCTGTCCGGAGAAGAAAAATGCGCATTTCGAAAATTGGATTTCTCATCGTCTTCGCCTTAGCGTCGGTGTCGGCTCAAGCCGCGGGCTTGGCGTCGATCAACTTGCCCGCCAGTGACGATGGCCCCGCCTTGAGCGGCTTCGTCTGGTCGCCCTGTGCGACGTCGGCAGGCGAGGTGCAGCTGGGGCCGGTTGTACTGCCTGCCGTACGTGATTGCCCGATTGCGGGCGAGAAGCTGCCGCTGGTGATCGTGTCGCATGGACATGGCGGCGGCTCCCTCAATCATCACGATGCGGCAGAGGCGCTAGCAGATGCGGGTTTTGTGGTGGTTGCGTTGAATCATCCCGGCGACAATTTCTCCGATCTCACTCGGGCGGGCGATATTTCGATCATGTTCCAGCGACCAGCGGATGTTAAGCGCCTGCTTGACTTCATCCTCGGCAAATGGTCGGGCGCAGCAAAGGTCGATCCCGATCGCATCGGCTTCTTCGGCTTCTCGCGAGGCGGCTATACCGGTCTCGTGCTTGCAGGCGCGGTCCCTGACTTTCGTGATCCTACAGTGCCTTGCCCGGAGCCTGCCCCCATCTGCGGTGAAATTCGCCGCAATGAAATACCGGCCAAGCCGCTCGTCCGCGACGGACGAATAAAGGCGCTCGTGCTTGCCGACCCGTTGAGCTTCTTTACGGACAAGAAGAGCTTGAAGTCCGTCGATGCGCCCATCCAACTCTGGAGTTCCGAGCACGGCGGCGATGGCGTGCTGCCTGAGAATGTCGCCGCATTGGCTGCCAATCTGCCTCAAAAGCCCGATTTCCACGTCGTGCCGGGCTCGGCGCATTTTGCCTTTCTGGCGCCATGTCCAGCTGCCTTGGCCTCATCGCAGCCGGAGATCTGCAAGGATCAGGACGGATTCGACAGGATCTCGTTCCACAAGTCGTTTGATGCTGAGGTGCTGGCCTTCTTCCGTCGGCATCTTTAGGCAGTTCCGCATCCCAAGCGTGGTTCTAAACCTGCGCCTCAGCTTGACGGCAAACCATTGCAGAAAAAGAAAAGCCCCGCCGAGGCAGGGCTTTTGTCGTCATTTCGATGGTGCCGGTTTTCGTTTGAAGAGGCCCTTCAGATTGTCGAAGAGCTCCACCTTCACGCCGTGGCGCTTCATGATGATCGACTGCTGGATGACCGAGAGCGTGTTGTTCCAGGCCCAGTAGATCACGAGGCCGGCCGGGAAGCTTGCCAGCATGAACATGAATACCAGCGGCATCCAGTTGAAGATCATCGCCTGGGTCGGGTCCGGCGGCGTCGGGTTCATGCGCATCTGGAAGAACATGGTGACGCCCATGATCAGCGGCCAGACGCCGAGATGCAGGAAGGTCGGAGCCGCAAAGGGCAGCAGGCCGAACAGGTTGACGATCGAGGTCGGATCCGGAGCGGAAAGATCCTGGATCCAGCCGAAGAACGGCGCGTGGCGCATCTCGATGGTGATATAGATCACCTTGTAGAGCGAGAAGAAGATCGGGATCTGCAGGAGCACTGGCCAGCAGCCCGCAATCGGGTTGATCTTCTCTTCCTTGTAGAGCTGCATGGTCGCCTGCTGCAGGGCCATGCGGTCGTCGCCGAACTTGGCCTTCAGCTCCTCCATCTTCGGCTGCACGCGCTTCATGTTCGCCATGGAGGCATATTGCCGGCTGGCGAGCGGGAAGAAGAGCGCCTTGACGACGATGGTGGTGCAGAGGATCGCGACGCCGAAATTGCCGAAGTAGCGGAAGAAGAAATCCATCAGCTTGAACATCGGCTTGGTGATGAAATAGAACCAGCCCCAGTCGATCAGGCGATCGAAGCGCGGGATCGAATAGCTGGTCTCATAGCGGTCGATGACCGGAACTTCCTTGGCGCCGGCGAAGACGAGGTTCTTCAGGTCGATCGACTGACCAGGGGCAACCGTGATCACATCCTGCTTGTAGTCTGCCTGGTAACGCGGCGTGCCATCCGCGAAGTGCGAGAAGCGGGCATCATAAGCGGTCGACTGCGGCGGCACGATGGTCGCGGCCCAGTACTTGTCCGTCATGCCGAGCCAGCCGCCCGTCGCCTTGGCGGGCGTCGTGGCTTCCTTTTCGGTAGACGCGTACTTGGTCTCGATCAGGCCGTCATCGCCGATAACGCCGATGAAACCTTCATGCAGGACGTAGGCGGAAGGCGTCTCGGGCTTGTTGTAGCGGGTGACGCGGCCATAGCTCGACAGTGCAATCGGCGCCTGGCTGGCGTTGGCGATCTTGTCAGTGATCGTGAACATATAGCGATCGTCGACGGAGATCGTGCGGCTGAAGGTGATGCCCTTGTCATTGGTGTAGGATAGCGTCACCGGTGTCTTGTCGGTCAGCTTGTCGCCGCTTGCGAGCTTCCAAACCGTCGAGGGGCCGGGGACCGCACCGGTCGCGTCGCTGCCGACATAGCCGAGTTCGGTGAAATAGCCGTCCTTGGTATCGGCCGGGCTGAACAGCGTGATGATCGGGCTGCTCTTGTCGACAGTCTCGTGATAGGCCTTGAGACGGAGATCGTCGAGACGGGCGCCTTCCAGGTTGATCGAGCCAGCAAGGGCCGGCGTATCGATGACAACGCGCGAGGATGCGGTCTTTTCGACCGACTGGTCACGGGTGAGGACCGCCGAGGTCGTCTGGCCGTTTGCTGGCAGCGAACCGTTGACCGCAGTGCCCGCAGGAGCTGGCTGCGTCGTCTGGGCCTGCTGCGCCTGCTGGTGCTGCTTGGCAGCCTGCTCGGCCTGACGCTGCGCTTCGAGGCGCGGGTTCATGTAGAAAAACTGCCAGCCGAGAACAATCAGCACAGACAGTGCAATTGCAATGAAGTAATTGCGGTTGTTTTCCATCATACTTTCCTGGAGCGGTCCTTTTCCGACCGCCGGTGTTTCGGCCTGGTTTCGATGCGGCTTACGAGTTCGCTCGCCAGTTTTTCGAAAGGTGCAGTCAGCACCTCGCGCCGCGCGACAACCACATAGTCGTGTCCGGGCTGCATTGCAAATCCGGCGTGAAGCCGCACGGCTTCTTTCAGCCTGCGTCGCATGCGGTTGCGCTCCACCGCGTTGCCATGTTTTTTGGTAACGGTAAAACCGACGCGGGGTTCGGCGTCGGGGATCTTGCGGTCCAGCATTTCGATGAGGAAGAAGCTGCCTCTGCGCTTCTCGCCTTCGCGGACTGCAAGAAACTGCGGCCGGCTTTTCAGCCGCCCGACAGTCTTTTTGGGTCGTTCATTCGTCAATTTGCCCGCCATCCTGGATTATCGGGCACTTCGGCCCTTAGGCCGAAAGACGCTTGCGGCCGCGGTTACGGCGAGCGGAAAGAACCGCACGGCCGCCCTTGGTGGCCATGCGCGCACGGAAGCCGTGACGACGCTTGCGGACAAGCTTGGATGGTTGGTAGGTACGCTTCATTTATTTAAACACCGCGGAGTGCGGCCCTTCTTGAGCTTTGCTTTTGATAGCAAGGAGCGTTGTTGATTATGGCGAACGGACTTGGCCCGCAAATGCAGGCTCCATGACCGGACGTGCGCGGGCTTATACGGATCAAGGCCCTGGAAGTCAATTATAGGAGCGCAGATTCCTTGAAATCAGGCAAATTCGCGCTACCGGCAGCGCCAACGCGCATTTAGCGGCCATGTTTGCTGGAATGTGTCTGCAACCTTAAATATAGATTGCGGATATTCTAAAATATATGGAAAGTATAGTTGAGAATGCCGTATGTCTAGATTAAAAATACCTCAATATAACGTTAATGATTTTAGCCGATATCTAGCTCTATGTCGTAAAACCCATCGATTTGTGGGGGATGGGATCTGCGCCGGAGGGGTATTGTGAAAATTCGCGGCAAAATAAATCTGCTTGTATCTGTCATGGCCGGGGCGGCGCTTCTGATTGGCGCCACCGCCCTCTATGCGTTGCACCAATATGACCAGAAATTACAGAGCTACGAGCAGACGGCAAGCCGCGCTTACATGGGCGAGCGCCTGAACCGTTACGTGACTGCGGTGGTCATGGAAGCGCGCGGCATTTATGCCGCTGCCGCGGCAAAGGATTCCAAACCCTTTGCCGATGGCCTGATGGCCGATCTCGACGAAATCGACAAGGTGCTGACGAGCTGGGCGCCTCTGGTGCCGGATACGCAGAAGCCGGAATTCACCAAGCTGCAGGCTCGCGCCCAAGAGTTTCGCGTCTTTCGCACGGAAACGGCCAGGCTCGGCGTGACGGATGGTCCTGACGCCGCCGGCAAGCAGGGCAACAATGAAGCCAACCGCGCCAACCGCAAGGCTTTCCAGGCTGAGATCGATGCGATCGTCCAGACCGACAAGGCGGAGCTTGCGAAGGCGGAGACCGAGATCGCAACCTTCCACAGCACTGTACTCTGGATGGTCCTCTCCATCATGATCGCCGGTATCGTGGCGGGCGTCGGCCTGGGAGCCTATATCGGCACCGTCCATCTGAGCCGCCCGATCCGCAAGGTGACTGATGCGATAAAGAATGTCGCCAACGGCCAGTTCGATATCGAGGTGCCGTTTGCCGGCCGTGGCGACGAAATCGGCGAGATGGCCGCGGCCGTCGACATCTTCAAGGAAAATGGCAATGCCGTGCGCCGCATGAAT
Source organism: Rhizobium sp. 11515TR (assembly GCF_002277895.1). NCBI lineage: Bacteria > Pseudomonadati > Pseudomonadota > Alphaproteobacteria > Hyphomicrobiales > Rhizobiaceae > Rhizobium > Rhizobium sp. 11515TR. Next base: position 1,159,935 of record NZ_CP022998.1, read on the forward strand.
GCCGAGGAAACGGCCCTGCGCGCAAAAAGCGACGAGCTTCAGTCGAGCATGTCTCTCGTGGTCTCGGCCGCGGCGGCCGGCGATTTCAGCCAGCGCATCGAGAAGGACTACGGTGACGTCAATCTCAACCGCTTCGCGCGCAACGTCAACGAGCTCCTGATCAGCGTCGACACAGGAATCGGCGAGGTCCGCCGCGTTATCGCGAGCCTGGCTGACGGAGATCTGACCCAGGCGATGAAGGGCGAATTCCAGGGCGCCTTTGCCGAACTGCAGCAGAACGTCAATACGACGCTTGCGACGCTGAAGAGCACCATGAGCGAAGTGCGCGAGACCACTGGTTCGATCAACTCCAACACCAACGAGCTTCGCCACGCCAGCGACGACCTCTCCAAGCGCACCGAACAGCAGGCGGCCGCCCTGGAAGAGACCTCGGCGGCGCTCGATCAGATCACCTCCGTCGTGCAGAATTCCACGGAGCGGGCGCGCGAGGCCAGTGTCATGGTCAGCGAAGCCAAGGACGATGCGGCACGCTCCGGCACGGTCGTTCGCAATGCCATCGATGCCATGGGGCGCATCGAGCAGGCCTCGGGCGAGATCAGCCAGATCATCGGTGTGATCGACGATATCGCCTTCCAGACCAATCTCCTGGCATTGAATGCGGGCGTCGAGGCCGCGCGCGCCGGCGAGGCAGGCAAGGGCTTCGCGGTGGTTGCCCAGGAAGTACGCGAGCTTGCCCAGCGCTCCGCGACAGCTGCCAAGGATATCAAGGCCTTGATCGGCAAGTCAGGTGGCGAGGTGCAAATCGGCGTCAAGCTCGTGCAGGCGACCGGCGAGGCGCTGTCGTCCATCGAAGCGCGCGTCCTCAAGATCAACGACCATATCCACTCGATCGCAACGGCGGCGCGCGAGCAGGCAACTGGCCTGTCCGAGGTCAACAACGCCGTGAACCAGATGGACGAAGTTACACAGCGCAACGCCGCCATGGTCGAGGAAACCTCGGCCGCGACCCACCGATTGGCGGCTGAGGCAGATGGCCTTGTCCACCTCGTTTCGCGCTTCAAGGTCGACGCAGCCAACGTTTCCGCTCCCGTTCCAGCGCGCGCCGAGACGCATCGTCCGGCCGCTTCGCCGGCCCGGCGCATGATCGACAGGGTCGCGACTGCATTTGGCGGAGGAGCGCTTGCTCCAGCTGCCGCGGCGCAGGGCTGGGAAGAGTTCTGATCCTGCCGATCTGATCTCACCAATATGAGGCTGGCTGCGGCGCTTGTGCATCGTTGCCGGCCTTCGTCTTGTGCCAAAATCCGCAGCCGATTGGAAAAGAGCCCACAATCGCCTATTATCGAGTTTCGATCAGGTCGCATCAGATCGCTTTTTAAGCGAAGCGGGACAATTGAAATGGACAGTGGGCAGGACAAGGGGGCCGTAAAGGACGGCAAGGTCGAGAAAAGCCGCCTGTCCCAGCTTTGCCGTCCCACAGGCATTTTCGGCGGCCTCTCCGGCAAGCTTCTCATTCTCACCGTCGTTTTCATTTCGTTGGCGGAAGTGCTGATCTTCGTGCCGTCGGTCGCCAATATGCGGCTGCGGTGGCTGGAGGATCGGCTGAACACCGCCGCTGCCGCTGCCATCGTCATCGACGGCCTGCAGCCGGCCGAGTTGCCGCGTGCTCTGCAAAAGGAGACGCTGATGGCGACGGGCACGCGGGCCATCGTCCTCCGCAAGGATGGCACGTCGCGCCTGCTGGCAACGGCCGAGATGCCGGCCTCCGTCGATGAAAAATACGATCTCAGCGACGTGTCGCAGCTCACCGCCATCAAGGATGCGCTCGATACGCTGCTGTTTGGCGGCAATCGCATCATCCGCGTGTTCGGTCCCGTCGGCGGCGATGCCAACACCGGTATCGAGGTGGTGCTGAAGGATACACGGCTGCGCAATGCGATGCTTGCCTATTCGACCAGCGTCTTCTTCGTCTCCATCCTCATCTCGCTGTTCACCGCAACGCTGATCTTCTTTGCGATCAACCGCATGATGATTCGTCCCATCCGCCGACTGACCGACAGCATGCAAGCCTATTCCGATGATCCGGAGGATCCCGGCCGCGTTCTCGTTCCCGACAAGGGCGGCGATGAGCTTGCTGTTGCCGGGCGCCATTTGGCCTCGATGCAATCGCAGCTGCAGAAGACGCTGAAGCAGCAGAAAAATCTCGCCGCCCTCGGCCTCGCTGTGTCGAAGATCAACCATGACATGCGCAATATCCTCTCGGCCGCGCAGCTGATGTCGGACCGTCTGGTCGATGTCGATGACCCGATGGTCAAGCGCTTCGCCCCGAAGCTGCTGCGCACCATCGATCGCGCCGTCGGCTATACGACCGAAGTTCTTTCCTTTGGCCAGACCTCCGAATCGGCGCCGCGCCGGCGCAAGATTCGCATATTCGAGCTTGTCGAGGAGGTCCGCGATATTCTGGCGATCGATCCGGATAGCGGCATCGAGTTCATCGAACAGCTCAGCCCGGACCTGGAGGTCGATGCCGACAGCGAGCAGCTGTTCCGCGTCATTCATAATCTCTGCCGCAACGCCCATCAGGCGCTGATCGCTTTCGGCGAGGCGGAGCCTGACAGCGTCAGGAGGATTACGGTTTCGGCGCATCGGATCGGCAGCGTCGTCAGCATCACCGTCGACGATAGCGGGCCGGGCATGCCGCAAAAGGCGCGGGAGAACCTGTTTACGGCCTTCCGCGGTTCCGCCCGCTCCGGCGGCACGGGTCTTGGCCTGGCGATCGCCCGTGAGCTCGTCCTCGCCCATGGCGGCACGATCGCGCTCGTCGAAAAACCCGCAGCCGGCACGCAGTTCCGCATCGAAATTCCCGACCGCCCGGTATCCCTCGATGATTACCGCAGCAGAAGCCTCCAAGAAAATTGATTGTTTTCAGCTGCTTGGCATCAATATGCGCGAAAATCGCGATCTTTTTCAGAAATCCACTTGCATTCCCTCAAGGGAGGCTTTAGAGAACCGCCCACGCCAACGGTTTCTTCCGTTTCGGCCACGCACCCGTAGCTCAGCTGGATAGAGCACCAGACTACGAATCTGGGGGTCAGGAGTTCGAATCTCTTCGGGTGCGCCATTTTCTCTTCGATCCAATCTACTAAAAAATAGGCGACTTGGTCGTTTCAGGCTGGTAGCGACGTGAGGCCCGCTGTTTGGCGAACCCCTCTTGCGAAGATAATTAGGCTGCGGCCGTCTCGTGAGGCGATACACAGTGCATAGTCAAATGTTTGGTGATTCTCTCCACGAACAATCGGCGAACCGTTGCAGGAAAGATTTGATCACGTCCATCGGTGATTTCACCCCAGGCATCAGGAAATGAAAAGTCATCCATTACGCGAAGTAGAGACTCGCCTGTGTCGCGCCATGGGTTTCCGTGCAGTGCCTCGCACAGCCCTTCAACGATTGTAGCTCGGACAAATCCCGCGTTCCCATCTGCAGTTTCAGTGATGCACTGAAGAGCTGTGATTAGCGTTTCACGCCCATATTGTCGCAGGCAACGGTTCAGCGCTCCGACTGCTTGTGTCTGTCCCACTTTCATCTTTGCCAGGATGAGATTCCGTCGAGAGATTTCCACCCCTGCTGCGGCGCATACCTCTGCCAGCTCTTGTGCTTCTTTGTGCCCCGCAGCGAGGCGAGCATGAAAGAGTTGCTGCGGTGTGGTCTTAGTGATGTTTCCGTTCACCGCAGCATAGGCGGCTGCCTGTTGCGCACGGTCGGCTAGAACAACCTGACAAGGGACTTTTTCGATACCTCGAAGTATTGCTGCGGTTGTGCGATGCTGGCCATCTACTATCGCATAAAGACCGCCTTCCACGGGAGCGACAATCACAGGCGCAAACTTCGACCAATCGAAATGTTCGGCGATGTATTGGATGTTGGCGCGGCCTCGTCGCCCAATCTCTCTCTGGTAAGTGTCGTCTACGACGAACTCTTCAATTGGTATCCAAAGTAGTTGGGGTACGGGGCCAGGTGAAAACAGGGACTGGGGTGCACTGACTTGAGTTGAATCGAGTTTTAGAAACATCTGTCGTTCTCCTCCAGCGCAGAATTGCGCACCTTAGCTTGGAGAGCCATCTTAATGAGGGGATGACGATCCGGTCCGTGCGCTAGTCAATCCACCATTGGCGACCATATCCTGCACCACAATTTCTCCTGTTAGTTGTCTTTGGGTGCGTCTGTTGCCTGCTCCATCAGGTGACAAATAACGAAAGCGGGAATCGATAAGTCGATCAGGAAGTTTCCGGGGTCCCGCCGAGTCTCGGAAGGCGTCGTGACTAAGTTAGCTTGACCGCGGTGTTGCCTCCCGATGATCCGTCTTCAGCGGCAATTCCGGCAGGAACAACAGCACGATCAGCGCCAGGGCTACAATCGCTGTGCCGGTTGCAAAGGTCATGGCGATCGCGTGACGATAGAGTGCTATTGCTGCGACATGAGCCTCGGGGAAGGCCGTGGCGAGCTGCTTCATGCCGGCTTCGGTCAATGAGGAACCATGCATCCCGTCGAGGACGCCGCCGGCATTCTGAACGCGATAGGCGAGAATGGCCCCCGAGCCGGTGACGCCGATGAGGCCGCCGAGCGAGCGAAAGAAGGCGAGCGTCGCCGTACCCACACCACGATGGGCTAGGGGTAGGGCATTCTGCACTGCGATCGTCATGGTGGGCATGACGAGGCCAAGACCGAGGCCGAGCGCAAAGACCGTCGGCTCGATAATCCAGAAGCCATGGCTAGTGGCGGCTGCCCAGGCGAGCGTCGCGAAGGCAGCCGTTGCTAGGCTGAGACCGCAGAGCTGCGCCGGCTTGTAGCGCCCGAAGCGATGCAGCAGCACGCGCCCGTTGACCATGGAGGAGATGACCACGCCGATCATCAGCGGGCCGGTGAGCAGGCCGGAATGCGAGGCGCTGACCCCCATGACCATCTGAAAGAACAGCGGAAAGAAGAGGCTTGCTCCTAGCATGCCCATGAAGGTCACAGCGAGCACGATGCAGGCGACGACGAACAGCCGGTTGCGGAAGAGATCGGGCGGCAGCACCGGCTCCGGTTCGCGCCGGATATGCAGGATAAAAAAGACGAAGAGAAGGAACGCGAGGACGGAAAGCCCGAAAATCTCGGGTGAGTTCCAGGCCCATTCGTTGCCGCCGAGGGCCAGCACCAGCAGGAAGCTGGTCGTGCAGCTGGTCAGCAGAGCCGCGCCGAGATAGTCGATGCGGCGGCTGCGCGCCTGATGCGGCCGCTTGAGTGCACGGCCGATCATGACGAGGGCGACGGCGCCGATCGGCAGGTTGACGTAGAAGATCCAGTGCCATGACAGGAGATCGGTGATGACGCCACCGGCAATCGGGCCGATGACGCTGCAGATGGCGAAGACGGCCGCGATCGAACCCTGGTTGCGCCCACGTCTCGCCGGCGGCACGATATCGCCGATGATGATCTGCGCCAGCGGCAGCAATCCGCCTGCGCCGATCCCCTGGATCGCTCGGAAGATGATGAGCTGCATCAGCGTCTGCGCCATGCCGCTCAGCACCGAGCCGAGAAGGAAGATGAGGATCGCCGCATAGATCATCGGCTTGCGGCCATATTGGTCGCTGAGCTTGCCATAGAGCGGCATGGTGCTGGTCGAGGCGAGTACATAGGCGCTGACCACCCAGGAGAGGTGCGTCAGGCCTCCAAGATCGCTGACGATGCGTGGCAGCGCCGTTGCGACGATACTCTGGTCTATGGCGCCGAGGCCGAGAACGATCATCAGGCCTAGGATGACGGCGCGGATCTCGCGGCGATCGGGCGGGCCGCCTGCCGTCGGAGCGGATGGTGGGACAGCATTCGGACGAGCCGTATTCATTGTCCGATCTCCATGAGCGGTTCGATTGCGACGCGAATGGCATCGCGTTGCTGCGGCGACAATTTGGCGAGTTCGGAGGCGAGCCAGTCGGTTCTGCGCCGTTTCAGGCTTCGGATGATTTCCTCACCTTTCTTGGTCGCCACCAGACCATTGCGGCGGCGGTCGCTCGGGTCCGGTTCCGAACGGGCAATGAGGCCATCCCGCTCCATCGCCTTCACATGGCCTGAAATCGTCGGTCCGCGCAGTCTCTCCAATCGCGCTAGTTCGGCAACGCCGATGCCCGGCTGTTGAATGATGGCGACGAGTAACAAGGCGTGCAGCGGCGACAGCCCGGCCTCGTCGCTCTCGCGCCGCAATTGTCGATGCAGGCGATGAAGGGCAGGACGCAATGCCTCTGCCAGCGCATAGGCTTCCTCGACCCCGTCATGACGGTCGGCTTTGCTCATCGATAGCCTCATTCGTACATAGATAGATAGGCTTCCTATCTATATCCCTATCGCGAGGCTTGTACTTGCGCAAGCGATAATATTGTGAAAGATTTTCAATCATTGCGCGTTGTTCATCAGTATTACGACTCGATAGGAGGAGAAGAGCTGTGAAACGATTTCTGACAACCGTAACAGTGACTGCCCTGAGTGCCTTGCTTGCGGTTACGTCTTTCGACCCGGTGGCCGCTGCACCGATCCAGCCGCTGATCCAGCCGGCAATCCAGCAGACGGGTGATCAGCCCGCTGGCCTGACTGAAGTTCAATATCGCCACCACAACAGGCACTATCGCGGGCGGCATCGCCCTCATTATCGTCCGCACTACCGTCCGGATCATCGCCCGGGTTATTGGCATGGCCATCGCGGCTATCGCTATTACCGTCCAGGCTACCGGCGGCATGATGGCTGGTGGTATCCGATGGCCGCCTTCACCGCCGGCGCAATCATCGGCGGCGCGGTTGCCCATCCACCGCGCGGCAGTGCGCATGTTCGCTGGTGTGCAAGCCGCTACAAGACTTATCGTGTGTCGGACAATACCTATCAGCCGACCAACGGTCCGCGCCGTCAGTGCGTCAGCCCGTAATGTGAAGCAGATCGAAATCCCTCTTCGTTTCGCGAAGGGGGATTTCTTTTCAGACCGTCGCGGGAAGGGATGTCTTCAACCGGTCAACTGTTCGGAGACGTCCCACAGCCGCCGCCAGACCGCCTGATCACGGGCATGAGCGGCAATCTTGGCACGCACCGGCGGACCTTTGAGCTCATAGAAACCGTTCGGGCCATACATGGTGCCGCCTTCCGCGGACGGTGCTGTGGCGGCAAAAAGCGTCGGCAAGGCGCCAGCCGCTGCCGATTGCGATGTAAACGGTCCCAGCAGTTTTGTCAGGAGTTCAAGACTGCCCGGCCTGTCGCGGCCCATGCGGGGACCGGTGGTTTGCAGGCCGGTGACGGCATAGCCGGGATGGGCGGCAATGCTTTTAAGCTTCCAGCCTTCGGCGCGTGCGATGCGATCGAGTTCCAGGCTGAAGAGCAGCGTTGCCAGCTTCGATTGGCAATAGGCGGGCCAGGGACGATAGCGCTTGCGCCACTGCAGGTCGTCGAAATTGATCCGGCCGCTGCGATGCGCCAGGCTGCTTACCGTGACCACTCGCGGATTTTCGGTCGCAGAAACCTTTGGCAGCAGCCGCATCGTCCAGGCGAAATGGCCGATATAATTGGCGCCCATCTGCATCTCGAAACCATCTTCGGTCTCGTGCCGGTCCGGGATGGCCATGACGCCGGCATTGTTGATGAGCAGGTCGATATGCGGCAGCCTATCGGCGATGCGGGTTGCCGTGCGCGCGACGGAATCGAGGCTGGCAAGATCGAGCGCTTCGAATGTCACGTCTGCGCCCGGTGTTGCTGCACGGATCCTGGCGAGTGCCTCATTGGCCCTGGCCTCGTTGCGCGATGCGATGACGACCTTGGCGCCGGCCCCTGCCAGAGCCTTCGCTGCCTCGTAGCCGATACCGCTGTTGGCGCCGGTGATGACTGCAATACGGCCCGTCTGTGGCGGAATATCTTTCACTGTCCAGTCTGGCATTGCGGTGCTCCTGTGGAGAGATTTTGGCGTCGCCCATTGTATCTGGTGATTTCTACACTAAATGCAAGTTTGCAATAAATGAAAATATGTAAGTGCAAAATATGCGATGATGCTTGCATATCAATGACTTTCGACGGTCTAGCGGCGCTGTATGCCTTCGAATTGCCACGCTGTTCGGCCCTCATCAAATCATGTGACCGACGATTGGATTTGCGGAATGACGACCAAGACCTCATGCGCTGATTTCGTGCAGTTCTTCCGCTCCTGGGTGAGCAATCCCATGCGCGTTGCCGCGGTGGCGCCCTCCGGTGAGAGGCTGGCAAGGCTGATGACCCAGGAGATCGAGCCGTTCGATGGTCCGATCCTCGAGCTCGGTCCGGGCACCGGCGTATTCACCCGAGCGCTGCTTGCGCGTGGTATCCCCGAAAGCGCGTTGACGCTCGTCGAGTTCGGCGAGGAGTTCGCCGTCCGCTTGCGCTTGCGCTTCCCCGAAGCGCGGGTGGTGCATATGGATGCGGCCAAGCTCGGTCAATGCGATCTCTTCGATGATACGCCTTTCGGTGCCGTGATCAGCGGCCTGCCATTGCTGTCCATGCCGCCTTCCAAGGTGACGGCCATCGTCGGCGGTGCCTTCGAAACGATGAAGCCGGGAGGCGCTTTCTATCAGTTCACCTACGGTCCGCGCTGTCCGGTGCAGAAACCGATCCTTGAAAGCCTCGGGCTCACCGCCAAGCGCATCGGTGGGACGGTGCGCAACATTCCGCCGGCCGGCGTCTACAGGATATCGCGGCAAAATCCTCTGGAGCTCTCGATCATCGGCTCCAAATATCGTAGCACCGGGGAGAACGCCGGAATCAGCGCCTAGGTGCCGGAAGCCGGCAAGGCCGATTTGGGGCGGCCCGAAGCGAGTGCCGGGGGTAGCGGATGGCGAAAAATGTCGATAGCGCGGTAAAGGAAGGCCGGCGCGAGCGTAAGCGCCGTCAAACCCGCGAACGCATCGAAGCCGCCGCCCTGAAACTTTTTCTCGAGCGCGGCTTCGAGGCCACCACCATCGAGGACATCACGGAAGCTGCCGATGTTTCCAAGCGCAGCTTCTTCGATTACTTCCCCAGCAAGGAAGAGGTGGTTGCCGCCTGGCAGGATGGTTTTGCCCGCGAGCTGATCGGCGCGGTTGCCGCCCAGCCCGAAGACGCGTCGGTCGTCGACGTCATCGAGACGGCCGTCAATTCTGCCCTTCGTGCGGCCATCGCCGATCCGCAAAGCCTTGCTCTGGCTGCTCTCATCCACAATACGCCGACGCTTCAAGCCCGCGATCAACTGAAATATGCCAAGCTGGAGAAGAAGCTTGCGGATGCCCTGTTTACCCGTGGCAGCGGCAGCCAGGAGGAGCGTCTTCGCCTTGGCATGCTTGCGGCCGCTGTCGTGACGATGCTGCGCATTGGCAGCGAGCGCTGGATGCAATCTCCACAGGATGTTTCCGTGGAGCAGTTCGCTCGCAACCTTTTCGATGAGCTTTGGGCCACCCTTGCGGATCTCGGCAAACAAGTGCAGCGGCGTGCATGATGGCGCCAGGCTAACCCAGGGAAGCCGCCTGATCGGTTCCTATGCATTGCATATGCCCGGATGCAGACCCATCTAGTACCGGGTCGCGACTGTATCTCTCCCTCGCGAAACCCTCGATTTGCCCTTCAAGTCTCGGCTCCTCGCGGATGCCGGAAACGCCATATACATCTCAGATCAGCAAAAGGGACTATTACCATCTCAGAATTCGACGCAGCCAAATCCGGTCAATTCAAGATCGGCGGTGACCTTCCTGTTCATCGTCTCGGTTTCGGCGCCATGCGCATTACCGGCGCCGGTATCTGGGGTGAGCCAGAGGACCATGACGAAGCCGTCCGTACGCTGAGGCGCCTGCCGGAGCTCGGCATCAATTTCATCGATACGGCCGATTCCTATGGCCCGGATGTTTCCGAACGTCTGATCAAGGAGGCTCTCCATCCCTACGGTCAGGGTCTCGTCGTTGCGACCAAAGGCGGTCTTACCCGAACCGGCCCGAATGTCTGGGTGCCCGTGGGCCGCCCCGAATATCTGATTCAGCAGGCGCACAAAAGCCTGCGCAATCTCGGCGTCGATCGCATCGATCTCTGGCAACTGCATCGCATCGATTCCAAGGTGCCGGCGGCGGAGCAGTTCGATGCCGTGAAGTCGCTGCTAGATGACGGCATCATCCGCCACGCGGGCTTGAGCGAAGTGACTGTTGCCGACATCGAAGCCGCATCGAAGCATTTCAAGGTCGTCACGGTGCAGAACCGCTACAACTTGGTCGATCGCACCAGCGAAGACGTGCTCGACTATTGCGAAAAGCACGGCATCGGCTTCATCCCGTGGTTCCCGCTGGCCGCCGGCGATCTCGCCAAGGAAGGCTCTCTGCTCGACACCATCGCGAAGAAGCACAATGCCGCTCCGAGCCAGATCGCGCTTGCATGGGTGCTGAAGCGCAGCCCTGTGATGCTGCCGATTCCCGGAACGGGCAAGGTCAAGCATCTCGAGGAAAATACCGCCGCCGTGAACATCGTCCTCTCCGATGAGGAATTCGCAGCGTTGGATGCCGAAGGCAAGAAGGCCTTCAAGGCGGCGTGAGCTGAAAATCGTTTGGCCGGCGGGACATGACCCACCGGCCATATCTCGGCGAACGGCGCTTCCCATGCAAAAGTGATGATCACAATCATGTGAATCTTGCGGAATTGGCAAAGAACGACTGCAAAATAGGCGCTGGAAGCCTCGAAATGCCGGCACTATGCGATATTTTCGGCATCTGCGAAGAAAGCAATGCATTCGCTGCATTGCTGCAATGCGAAAGATGATCTGTTCATGCAGTCGCCAGCGTTATATCTAATCCTTCGAAGGCAGCGCACTCCTCCTCCCAGCGCTCCTTCAATGATTGGCAACACTCCTCCTCCTCCCAGTTGCCAATCCGGATCAAGAGCCCGATGCATCCTCCTCCCGCATCGGGCTCTTTTTTTATTTTCAGCCAGATCATCAGTTAGCGGTGTTGGGCGATTGCGTTGCGCCTTTGCAATGTTATCGCGAATTAGCATTGCGTCATGAGCCAAAGAACCGCTGGAGTCGCTTGCGCCGTGGACATGCATGCGTAGAGTGGCGCGACGTTACGGCGGTAAGGAAGGGTTGCATGATGCAGCGTATGGCGGGTTCGGACCGATGGGGAAAGCTGTTTTTCCGAACTATAGCTGTCGTTGCGACATTGTCGTTGGCCGCATGCGGCCGCCCCATCGGGGTTATGCAGCCCATCAGTGAACATGTGCCTGGCACATCCAAGGTCGACCTGCTCGTTGCCACGACGCGCCTGCCGGACAGGGATCCGGCCATCTTGTTTTCGGGCGAGCGCGGTCCCGGGCTCAAGGTGGATGCCGTCAGCGTCTCCATTCCGCCGGAGGCCAATCGCAAGGTTGGTCAGGTGCAGTGGCCGAGCCGTCTGCCAGGCGATCCGTTGAAGAATTTCGTCACGACGGCCGTCAAGCCTTTGGCGACGGAGGCGGACGGGCGTGCCTGGGTGCATGCGGAACTGCCGAAAAACAAGCGGGTGCTGATCTTCGTACATGGCTTCAACAACCGCTATGAGGATGCCGTCTACCGCTTCGCGCAGATCGTTCACGATTCGCATGCCGATGTCGCGCCGATCGTGTTCACCTGGCCGTCGCGCGCCAGCATTTTCGACTATGCCTACGACAAGGAAAGCACCAACTATTCCCGCGACTCGCTGGAAGAGCTGCTGCGCCGGGTTGCCGCCGATCCTGCCGTCGGCGATATCACCGTCATGGCGCATTCGATGGGCAGCTGGCTCGCGGTCGAATCGCTGCGGCAGATGGCGATCCGCAACGGCCGCGTCGCGCCGAAGATCAAGAACGTCATTCTCGCTTCGCCCGATCTAGACGTCGATGTCTTCGGAAGGCAGTTCGCGGCACTCGGCAAGGACAAACCGCATTTCACGCTGTTCGTCTCGCGGGATGACCGTGCTCTTTCGCTGTCGCGGCGCATTTCCGGCAATATCGACCGGCTCGGTCAGATCGATCCCACCACCGAGCCCTATCGCAGCGAGCTGGAAAAACAGGGGATTACCGTGCTCGATCTCACTAAGCTCAAGACCGGCGATGGTCTCAATCACGGAAAGTTCGCCGAAAGCCCGGAAGTGGTGAAACTGATCGGTGCGCGGTTGATTGCCGGCCAGACGATCACGGACTCCGATGTCGGTATCGGCGATGCCGTAGGCGCGGTCGCCATGGGTGCCGCCCAGACTGTCGGCAGTGTCGCGGGCGCTGCCGTCAGCGCTCCGATTGCCATTTTCGATCCTCGCACCCGCGCGAATTACGGCGAGCAATGGCGCCGCGTCGGCGCATCGGCGAACAATACCGTCGGCTCGCTGGGCGATAGCGTCGAAGCGACCGGCAACAATGTCGGCGATGCATTGAAGCAATAGCGCTTTCACAGCAAGTTTCTCGGCGGTGGCGGTTCAGCGCCGCCATAAAATGCCATAGTCACACTGCTCGATCTGATATATCAGGGAATTGCGCGTGGCGCTGGCTCGCTTTACCCGCCAGAATACCCGCGTTGGCGGCGGCATGACGCAACGTCTGATGGGAGCCTGTGAAATGAGATGGAAGCGCACGATCCAGCTGCTGGATGTCCACTGCGAAGGTGAAATCGGCAAGGTTGCCATTGGCGGCGTCCCGAAGATCCCCGGCAACAGCATTGCCGAGCAGTTGCATTGGCTGAACACGGATCCGAAAGGCCAGGAGCTGCGCCGGTTCCTCGTACTGGAGCCACGCGGCGCGCCGATCGGCTCCGTCAATCTGCTGCTGCCGGCCAAGCATCCCGAGGCCGATGCGGGCTTCATCATCCTGCAGCCCGACCAGGCGCATGCAAGCTCCGGCTCGAACTCCATCTGCGTGACCACGGCGCTGCTGGAATCCGGCATCGTCGAGATGAAGGAGCCGGAAACTGTCGTCACGCTCGATACGGCCGCGGGCCTCGTCCGTGCGACTGCGACCTGCCGCGACGGCCGTTGCGAGAAGGTGCGCCTGACCATGGTGCCTTCCTTCGTGCACGAACTGGATGTCGAGCTTGAGACGCCGCAATGGGGCAGGATCAAGCTCGATCTCTGCTATGGCGGCATCTTCTATGCACTCGTCGATGTCGGTCAGATCGGCTTGAAGATCGAAAAGGCCAATGCAGCCGCCCTCGTGCAGGCCGGCATGATCCTCAAGGATGCGATCAACCGGGCGATGACCGTGGTTCATCCGGAAATTCCGGCGATCTCGGGCGTTGCCTATGTCATGTTCCGTGATATCGATTCCGATGGCGCCATCCGTACCTGCACGACCATGTGGCCCGGCCGTGCCGACCGCTCGCCCTGCGGCACTGGCAATTCCGCCAATCTGGCGACGCTGCATGCTCGCGGCAAGGCCAAGGTCGGCGATGTCTTCAAGTCCCGCTCGATCATCGGTTCAGAGTTCGAGGTCGGCCTGCTGGCGGAGACCGAAGTGGCTGGCAAGCCGGCGATTATCCCGACCATCACCGGCCGCGGCTTCACATTCGGCTTGAGCCAGGTGGCACTCGATCCGTTCGACCCGATGGCGGAAGGTTTTGCCATGACGGATGTCTGGGGGCCTTCGGCGGGCGATATTTGAGGGTAGGTGGAGATATTGTTGTAACCTCGTTCCGAGAGTCTTGCCCCTCACCCTAACTCTCTCCCCGCATGCGGGAAGAGGGGACTAATTCTGCATTCACATCTAAGCAAATTGCCGGAAAGAAGGCTGTAGATGCGCCCATCTCCTTCTCCCCGCTGGCGGAGAGAAGGTGGCCGAAGGCCGGATGAGGGGCCTTTGGCACAATCTTATGCTTTCGGATAAATCACACCCTTGCGCAGAATGATATTCCCATAGAGCCGCGGCTCGCTGGTCTGTATCAGCGCATGCGCACGCTGCACCCGTTCATAGAATTCCGCCGGCAGCAGTGGCACGACCTTGATGTCGGGCACATGCCGGGAGCAGCACTCGATCATCTCCGCATGGACGGGGTCGACGGCATCGCGGTCCTGCTTGACGGTCGCCCGGAATATCGCCTGCGGCACGAAATCGTCGATCGGCAGCACGCTCAGCACCGCATCGAGCACGGGAATGACGCCGTGACCGTCGAGGCGGATGAGACGGCGGCCATGTTCGAGACCGGGATAATTGCCGTCTACGAGGGCGATCTCGTCGCCGTGGCCCATGGCGCGTAGCGTCGCCAGAAGTTCCGGGCTCAACAGCGGGTCAATGCCCTTCAGCATGCTCAATCTCCTTGAAAAGAACGTTTTGGTCGATGAGGTAGCGCGCGAAGATCGGCAGGCTGGCGCCGCCAATGGCGCGGGCTTGCGGCCCGACAGCACCCTCGATGATCTCGGGCATGACGACACCCTGAAGATCCAGTTCCGCCGCTGCCTTGATGGTTGCGCGCACCACGCGTTCCCGCACCCAGCCGGGGAAGCCGCCATCGATGACGGCAGCGCTGAAATCAAGAACAGAGGCGGAGGCGACGATCGCCTGTGCGAGAGCCTTGGCCGTATCCTGGATCCAGATTTCCAGCGGTTCGCCGAAATCGATCCAATTATCCGCCGAATACCAAAGAGGGCGTGGATCGAAACCGTGATCCCGCAATAGGTTTTCCAACACGAAGATCGAAGCGATCTCGAGAAGCTGACGGTTCTCGCCGTTGCGGCCGCGCACGGGCAGGGGGCCGAGCGCGCCGGCCGTCCCGGTCCGGCCAACGAAGACGGACGAATTGAGGACGATGCCGCCGCCGAGGAACGAGCCTATGAAGAAATAGACGAAATCCGGATAATGCGGGCCGATCCCGAAGACCAGTTCGGCACCGCAGGCGCTGGTAGCGTCGTTTTGCAGAAAGACCTGGTAAGACACACGCGAGGCGATTTCGGCTCGTAGATCGAAGCCTCGCCAGGCATCCATCGCTCCTGGCGGCGCGCCGACCTGCTCGGCCCAATTCCAGAGCTCGAACGGTGCGGCAACGCCCATTCCCGCGATCTTGCGGCGCTGCTCTTCGCTGAGGCGCCCTTCCAGTTCCTTAATACCGGCCGCGACGAAGGTGATGATGTCCTGCGGCAGCGGATAGGGGTAGATCTGATGGAGTTGCATCCGGATGCCGCCGACGAAATCCATCAGCACGAGATCGGCGCTGCGCCGGCCGATCTTGATGCCAAAGGAGAGTACGGCGTCCGGATTGAGCCGCATCGGAATGGAAGGCTGGCCGACGCGCCCGCGAACCGGTGCATCGCGGGATAGCAGCCCGTCCTTTTCCAGCTCCCGCATGATGACGGACACCGTCTGCGCCGAAAGCCCGCTCCGCCGCGCGATATCGGCCTTCGAGAGCGCGCCGTGACGGCGCACGAGCGACAGCACGAGCCGTTCGTTATGGGCGCGCACGCCAAGCTGGTTCGCGCCCCCGGAAGGGTCGAGAATAGCGGGTGTTGTCGGTGTGTCCTCCGGGTCGTGCACGAGAGACATGGGCCTGCTCCTTCCATCATGGCCATGCCTTATTTTCTTCAAGAATGCCACATCGAATTAATAATTCAATCCGATTTATTTATTGACAGGTGGATTTCTTTAGGGTCTGATATTGGCCGTCGAGGATGTGCACATAGCCTTGGAGGAGGTCCACCGAAAACAATCCGACAGGCTTGGCGTATCTTTAACCGGGTTCGAAGTGAGCCCGCGACAGCCGGAGGGTCCGGCTTTTCAAACATCGGGAGGATTGAATGAAGAAATCCGTTATTTCCGCAGCCGTTGCAGCCCTGGCGCTTGGCGTTGCATTTGCCGCACCTGCAAAGGCTGCCGGCGTATCCGCTTGCCTCATCACCAAAACCGATACCAATCCCTTCTTCGTCAAGATGAAGGAAGGCGCGACCGCCAAGGCCAAGGAACTCGGCGTCACGCTGAAGTCCTATGCCGGTAAGATCGATGGCGACAGCGAAAGCCAAGTTGCCGCGATCGAAAGCTGCATCGCTGATGGCGCCAAGGGCATCCTGATCACTGCATCCGACACCAAGGGCATCGTTCCCTCAGTCAAGAAGGCACGCGATGCCGGCCTGCTTGTTATCGCGCTCGACACGCCACTTGAGCCGGCTGATTCCGCCGATGCCACCTTCGCAACCGATAACCTGCTCGCCGGCAAGCTCGTTGGCCAGTGGGCCAAGGAAACTCTGGGCGACAAGGCCAAGGATGCCAAGATCGGTTTCCTCGACCTGACGCCGTCGCAGCCATCAGTCGACGTTCTGCGCGACCAGGGCTTCATGATCGGCTTCGGCATCGACCCGAAGGATCCGAACAAGATCGGCGACGAAACCGATCCGCGCATCGTCGGCCATGACGTCACCAACGGCAATGAAGAGGGCGGCCGCAAGGCCATGGAAAACCTTCTGCAGAAGGATTCCAGCATCAACGTCATCCACACGATCAATGAACCGGCCGCAACCGGTGCCTATCAGGCCCTGAAGGCCGTCGGCCTCGAAAAGCAAGTGCTGATCGTATCGATCGACGGCGGCTGCCCCGGCGTCAAGTCGGTCAAGGATGGCGTCATCGGCGCAACCGCTCAGCAGTATCCGCTGATGATGGCGGCCCTCGGTGTCGAGGCGATCAAGAAGTTCGCCGATAGCGGTGAAAAGCCGAAGCCGACGGAAGGCAAGAGCTTCTTCGACACCGGTGTTTCCCTGGTGACGGACAAGCCGGTCTCGGGCCTGAAGTCCATCGACACCAAGGAAGGCTTGAACAAGTGCTGGGGCTAAGCCCCTCACGAATGTGATATAGTCCCTTCGGGAGCCGCGTCATGCGTCTGCGGGCGCGGCTCTTTTACAGGGAGAAGACAATCGAAACAGTCACGTCGGTCGGGTTCAGATCCTGGCTGGCCCCCAACAGCCGGCGGTTTCCGCGCATATGCGCGGTGGCGGAGGAATAATTATGTCCGGAGCACAGGAATTCGAACGTGTTCTCGACGGCAGCGACAAGAATGTCGCTTCGTTCGAGCACAACGATGTCTCTCTATTGAAGCGCGTGCAGCACTTTCTGCATTCGACGCCGGCGGCGGTGCCGCTGATCGTCCTGGTGCTGGCGATCGTGATCTTCGGCATCACGATCGGCGGGAAGTTCTTTTCCGCCTATACGCTGACGCTCATCCTGCAACAGATCGCCATCGTCGGTATTCTCGGCGCGGCCCAGACGCTGGTCATCCTGACCGCCGGCATCGATCTCTCGATCGGCGTCATCATGGTCATCTCCTCGGTCGTCATGGGCAATGTCGCCGTGACATACGGCTTGCCGACACCGGTCGCTATCGTCGCCGGCATGGTGGTGGGCGGGATCTGCGGGCTGCTCAACGGTTTCCTGGTTGCCAATATGAAGCTGCCGCCGTTCATCGTGACGCTCGGCACATGGAATATCGTCATGGCGACGAACTTCATCTATTCGGCCAATGAAACCATCCGCGATACCGATGTCGATGAAAAGGCGCCGCTGCTGCATCTGTTCGCTGCGAGCTTCCGCGTCGGCGGTGCCGTGCTGACCCTCGGCGTCATCGCCATGGTGCTTCTGGTCATCGGCCTTTGGTATGTCCTTAATCACACGGCCTGGGGCCGCCACGTCTATGCCGTCGGCGACGACCCGGAAGCGGCGAAGCTCGCCGGTATCCAGACCAAGAAGGTTCTTCTCGCGGTCTATGGCGTTTCGGGACTGATCGCGGCGCTTGCCGCCTGGGTCTCCATCGGCCGCAATGGCTCGGTCTCCCCGTCTTCCGCCGTGACCGATTTCAATCTTCAGGCAATCACCGCAACCGTGATTGGCGGCATCTCGCTCTTCGGCGGCCGCGGCTCGATCCTTGGCACGCTCTTCGGCGCCATGATCGTCGGTGTCGTCTCCATGGGCCTCAACATGCTCGGCGCCGACCCGCAGTGGAAAGTGCTTCTGACCGGCGTGCTCATCATCGGCGCCGTCGCGATCGATCAATGGATCAGAAAGGTATCGGCATGACCACGACCGTCGAACCCATCCTCACTGCCCGCGGTCTCGTCAAGCGCTACGGACGCGTGACCGCGCTCGACAATGCCGATTTCGATCTCTATCCCGGCGAAATCCTCGCCGTGATCGGCGACAACGGCGCTGGGAAGTCTTCGCTGATCAAGGCGATTTCCGGTGCGGTCACTCCCGACGAGGGCGAGATCAAGCTGGAAGGAAAGCCCGTCCACTTCCGCTCGCCGATGGAGGCGCGCGAGGCCGGCATCGAAACGGTCTATCAGAACCTGGCCCTGTCGCCGGCGCTCTCGATCGCCGATAACATGTTCCTCGGCCGCGAAGTGCGCAGGCCCGGCATTCTCGGATCCGTTTTCCGCATGCTCGACCGGCCGGCCATGGAAAAGCGCGCCCGCGACAAGCTGACCGAACTCGGCCTGATGACGATCCAGAACATCAATCAGGCGGTGGAAACGCTTTCCGGCGGCCAGCGCCAGGGTGTCGCCGTCGCCCGTGCCGCCGCCTTCGGTTCCAAGGTCGTCATCATGGACGAACCGACGGCCGCACTCGGTGTCAAGGAAAGCCGCAAGGTTCTCGAACTCATCCTCGATGTGCGTGCGCGCGGCTTGCCGATAGTCCTGATCTCGCACAATATGCCGCATGTCTTCGAGGTTGCGGATCGTATTCACATCCATCGCCTTGGACGACGCCTGACCGTCATCAATCCCAAGGATTATTCGATGTCCGATGCTGTTGCTTTCATGACCGGCGCCAAGGCTCCGCCGGTTGAGAATGTTGCTGCATGAGTGCTTCTCTTGACGATGTTGCCGGCGAGATCATCGCCCGCGCCGGCAACGCGAAACGCTTCCTGGTCGCGATTGCCGGCCCGCCCGGCGCCGGCAAATCCACCCTGGCCGATAATGTCGCCAAGGCGCTGAAGGCGAGGGGTGAGAGCGCCGAAGTTCTGCCGATGGATGGCTTCCATATGGACAATGCCGTCCTGATCGAGAAGGGACTTTTGAAGCGGAAGGGCGTGCCTGACAGTTTCGACGTGCGCGCCTTCCTCGATATCGTCAAGGCCGTGCGTGCCGCCGATCAGGAGGTTCTCGTACCGGTCTTCGACCGTTCGCGGGAGATTGCGATCGCCTCTGCCCGCATCGTCTCGGCCGATCATCGCTTCATCGTCATCGAGGGAAATTATCTGCTGTTCAGCCAGGGAAAATGGGCGGAGCTGGAAGGCATGTTCGATTATTCGATCATGCTCGCGCCGCCGATGGAAGTGCTGGAAGAGCGGCTGTGGGCGCGCTGGCGGGGCTACGATCTCGATGAAGAAGCCGCCCGGGCCAAGGTTTATGGCAACGATCTGCCGAATGGCCGGCTTATCCTCGAGAACCGCCGCCGGGCGGACGCTACCTTCGATATCGTGCAGGATTGAGCCTCTCCCTCATCGCTCGTTCAGCGCTATTCGGTAGTGAAACCAATCAGACGAGGGTGCCAATGTGTGCTGTCAGACTAGTTCGCCATATGGCCGAGCAATCAGACGAGTAGTCGTGACGGAGAGTCGAGAACGATGAAGAATGCGATTGACGTGCTGGACGAGTCCGGATTGCGAACTGGTGAGGTGCTTTCTCGATCGGACATTCATCGGCTCGGAAAGTTGCACAGGGTGGTGCACCTATATTTGTTTGACACAAAAGGTCGACTATTTCTCCAACGTCGCTCGTTGGCGGTCGATCATTTCCCCGGCGCATTGACCATTTCCGTATTGGGCCATGTTGATGCGGGGGAGAGCAGCATGGACACGGCCGAAAGAGAGTTGGAAGAAGAACTTGGTCTTTCGCGCGATAGGGTGTCGACCCGCTTCTTATTCTCGTATCGACGCGACGCAGTATTAAGCGACGAATACATAGATCGACAATTTAACGATGTGTACGCGGCGTGGGGAGATTTCGAGCTTTCGGATGTGGCAATCGACAATAAAGAAGTGACGGGCGTGAGCCTGATCGAATTTGCCGAGTTTATTGCGATGGCATCGGACTCCAACAGCGCCCTTGCGGACGTCTATCGGGATGAAGCGAGGGATTTGGTATATTTCCTGCCGAAACGAGTGGCGGCTTTAAAATAATCGAAGAGTGTCATTTAACGGCCGTAGCGGATTGTTTTGCGATGGTTGATGGTGTTATCGAAGCGCACTGTCAAAAAGCACGATGCCGAAGAGCCTGAATAGGCTTTCGCTCGAGATCGCGCTCACATTTCCAGAGGTCGCGCCCATGCAAAAGCTCACCATCCGCCGTCCTGACGACTGGCATCTGCATTTGCGGGATGGAGCCATGCTCGAAGGCGTGATTGCTGATACCTCCAGGCATTTCGCCCGCGCCATCATCATGCCCAATCTCGTGCCGCCTGTGGTAACAACGGCGGATGCGACAGCCTATCGCGAGCGCATCCTGAAGGCATTGCCGGCGGGCGATCGGTTCGAACCGCTGATGACGCTCTATCTCACCGAACACACCAGCCCCGACGACGTCGAAGACGGCAAGAAGAGTGGCCTCATCACCGCCGTCAAACTCTATCCGGCGGGTGCGACGACCAATTCGCATGGCGGCGTGCGGGATCTCAACAAGGCAATGCCGGTGCTGGAGCGCATGGCGAAGATCGGCCTGCCGCTCTGCGTTCATGGCGAGGTGACGACGCCCGAGGTGGATATTTTCGATCGTGAGGCCGTGTTCATCGAAACCGTGCTCGATCCGTTGCGTCAGCGTCTGCCGGAACTGAAGGTCACGATGGAGCATGTGACAACGTCAGATGGCGTCGACTACATCAAATCGGCAAAGGCAAATCTCGCCGGCTCCATCACGACGCATCACCTGATCATCAACCGCAATGCCATCCTCGTCGGCGGTATTCGCCCGCATTATTATTGCCTGCCGGTCGCCAAGCGCGAAAGCCATCGTCTGGCGCTGCGTGCGGCCGCAACCAGCGGCGACGCCAGGTTCTTCCTCGGCACGGATTCGGCGCCGCATGTCGATCCGCTGAAGGAATGCGCCTGCGGCTGCGCCGGCATTTATACGTCGATCAACACCATGAGCTGCCTTGCGCATGTCTTCGAGCAGGAAGGTGCATTGGACAGGCTTGAGGCTTTTGCTTCGCTGAACGGTCCGGCCTGGTACGGCCTGCCGGTCAACGAAGATAGCATCACGCTCGTACGCCGGCCGCAGGCTCTAACTTTCCCGGCAAAGATCGAAACTGGCGCCGGTCCGGTCACCGTTTTCGACCCGATGTTCCCTGTGCACTGGGACGTCGAGATTTAATTTCAGTTTAATCTACATAAGTAAAATAAATATATGAGACTGTATTGCAGCACTCAATTGGTGTATGCCGCAATTTTGAACGTATATTTTGTTGAAATACATTTTCTTTATTATTTGCCGTAACTAATTTGATACCCTTGACGCCCTAGCGTGGCAGCAATCCCCTGCGGTAGAAATCAAACCGTTGAAAGAGCATGATGCTGGTCGATTACAACTCGCTTCTTCTGGCCCTCGGTGTTTCCGCCTCATGTCTTGCGGTCACCTTGGTCGGAAGCTGGTTTTCGCGCCGGCCCGATACCTTCCTCCTGACGTGTTCTACCGGGCTTGTGCCCATCGTCGGTGGCATTTTCCTCTATGGCGCCTATGTCGACCACCCCAGGCCGATTTTTGCCATTTTGACGTTCGTCTTATTCTTCCTCGGCTTCGCGACGATCTGGATGGCCGGTTATCAGTTTCGCACGGGCCGCCTTTCCAAGATCCGCTTTGCCCTTGGTTGCCTGCCGGGCATGACAGCATCGATCGGACCGATGCTCGCCGGCTATGACGGGCTGGCATTCATCGCCGATAACCTTGTCATCTGCGTGCTGCTGCTTCTGACGGCGCGGGAATATTGGCTCAGCCGGCTCGAGGCGCCGACGCCGCTTTATGGCATCACCGCGCTCTACACGCTGACGGCTATTTCCTTTGCCTTATGTGCGGCCGTGCTGATTGCCGATGGCAAGCTCGTGCTCGGTCATGCGCCGGATAATTGGGCAGAGGATGTCAGCCTCGCCGTATGCATCGCCGGAATGACCGGGATCGGGGCGTTATCGCTTGCTTTGCATCAGTGGCGTCAGGCCGCCTTTCACCGTCAGGAGGCGATCACCGACTCCCTGACTGGATTGCTCAATCGCCGCGCACTGTTTGATCTCTACGGCCGCCGGTCCTTCGGTGCCTCGATGGCCGTCATCATCTTCGACATAGATCGCTTCAAAACGATCAACGATCAGCATGGTCATGCCGCCGGCGATCTCGTACTCAAGCTTTTCGCTGAGGAACTTTCCTTCGGCTTGCGTTCTTCCGATACTGTGGCCCGTCTTGGCGGCGAGGAATTTGCGCTCGTTCTCGACAATGCTCTGCCGGGCCGTGCGGAGCAGGTGGCCGAGCGGGTGCGCGATGCCTTTGCGGCACGAGTGATTAGCATCGAAGACAAATCTTTCGCCTGCACCGTCAGCGCGGGCGTCGCGACCGGCACGGCCGAAGGGCTTGGCTTCGACGATGTGCTTCGCGCCGCCGACAAGGCGCTCTACGAGGCGAAGCGAAATGGCCGCAATCGCGTGGAGGTCGCAGCCTATCTGCGGGTGGTCTAGCCCGACGTTTGGCTGGATGTCCAACTAATTCCCCAACTTTCAGAACAGGGCCTTCACGAAGGCGCATGCGGTAAGAAGCGATGCGACTGTGCGCACATGGTTCCACTGCATCCAATCGCTGAGAAAGGTCACCCACAGCTGTGCTGCTTCTGCTGTATGGCCATCGACCTTGTCGAGCGCGTCATTCAGCGGAACGTTGAACACGATGGTCGAGAGGAAGCTGGCGACGATATAGA
The DNA here is from genome assembly GCF_002277895.1 of Rhizobium sp. 11515TR. NCBI lineage: Bacteria > Pseudomonadati > Pseudomonadota > Alphaproteobacteria > Hyphomicrobiales > Rhizobiaceae > Rhizobium > Rhizobium sp. 11515TR. The sequence continues at coordinate 1,182,844 of NZ_CP022998.1, forward strand.
GCGCAGCTCCCGCCAGCATCATCACGCTGACGCTGCCCCGCCAATAGATGATGGCCATGGCGGCGATGAAGACCGACAGCGCTGCCGTCAGCAGGAACAGCACGATGAAGGGCGAGCGCACGATCGTCGTGTTGATCGATTGCATGGCGGCGATCCCCTGATCGACGGGGAGGCGGGCGAAGGCCTGCATGATGAAGGTCGAAAAAGCGAAGTAGACGCCGGCGAGAAGCCCGCTGCAGAGCGCTGCGATGACGAGGGCGATATTCGTGATCGGAAAGGTCATGACTGGGCACTCCAGATGCCGGTTGCGGCGGTTTGTCGGACGTAAGCTGAAAAGTCTTTGGCTTGTCCGCCGAGGATTTGGCTGACGCCGTTCATGACAGGCGAGCCGCGCAAGCCCTCTGCCGATGTTCCCAATCCACCGATGATGGCAATTGTCCAGGTCTGCATTTCGAGCTCCTCCAGCGCAAAATGTGATAAATTCTCTCATTTGCGAAATGTGATAAACTCTCTTATATTGCTTGTCAACGGACACAGGCAGGGAATGGCATGACGCAGAAGCCGACCGCGAGGCGCAGGCGCAGCAAGGACGAGGCGGGCACACCGCGACGCATACCCAGCCAGCAGCGCGGCCGCGAACGCGTCGACTTGATCCTTTCGGTAGCATCCGATCTGATTGCCAGGAACGGCAGCGACGCGCTGCGCATGGGCGAGATCGTCGAAAAAGCGGGCGTTTCCTTCGGTTCGCTCTACCAATATTTTCCCGACAAGACGGCGATCATCCGCGTGCTCGCGGAGCGTTTCAACGAGCAGGGCCGGCAATGCGTCGAGGACGAGCTGGCGGCGATCAAGAGCCGCGACCAGCTCCAGTCGGCCCTTGGCCGCATCGTCGACGGCTACTACGCCATGTTTCTGGAGGAGCCCGTCATGCGCGACATCTGGCACGCCACCCATGCCGACAAACTGCTGCAGCAGATCGATGCCGAGGATATGGAGTGGCATTCGCAGGCATTTCTGACTGTCCTCAAACGCCTTTGGCCGGAACATGACCAGGCTGAATTGGCCAGAACAGCCCGATTGACCATGCAGCTGGTCGCCGCTGCCGTCCGCTACGCGATCTCGATCGAAAGGGAGGAGGGCGATAAGGTTATGGCGCTGTTCAAGGCCATGTTGCCTGCCGACCTCGGGCTCGTGCCGTAGTCTGCTGAGAGCCGCCCTTGCTCTGCAGCCGCGGCTATGCCTGCAAAACCTTCTATACGTCTGGAAACTCGAGCCGCTTGCTGCTATTGCCGCTGGAACATTAGCGCTCGCGAAGGAGGCCCCTGCATGACCCAGATGATATTTACCGATCGCACTGTCATGGCTGAGCTGATGGCCAGGATGCTTTGGGAAATCAAGGCGGTCCACTTCAATGCCGACAAGCCCTACAAGTTCGCGTCTGGCATGGCGAGCCCGGTCTATATCGATTGCCGCAAGCTGATTTCCTATCCGCGCATCCGCTCGACGGTCATGGACTTCGCCGCAAGCCTCATCGTTCGCAATGTCGGCTTCGAGCAGTTCGATTGCGTCGCCGGCGGCGAGACGGCGGGCATCCCCTTCGCCGCCTTCCTGGCCGAGCGCCTGAACCTGCCGATGATCTATGTACGCAAGCAGCCGAAGGGCCATGGCCGCAACGCCCAGATCGAAGGCGACATGAAGGACGGCGCCCGCGTGCTCGTCATCGAGGATCTGACGACGGCCGGCGGCAGCATGTTCACCTTCATCGACGCGATCCGCGCAGCCGGCGGTATCGTCGATCATGGCATGGCGCTGTTCTATTACGGCATCTTCCCCGAGGCGGTCGAACGCTTTGCCAACCGGAAAGTCAGCCTGCAATACATCACGACCTGGCGCGAAGTGCTCGCCGTCGCCAAGGAGCAGAAGCTGTTCGACGACAAGACGCTGGAAGAAGTCGAGGCCTTTCTCAATGCGCCGCTCGCCTGGTCCGGTTGGAATGGCGGCATTTCGGAGCTGCCGACAAACTGACGCTTTGCTTTTGCATTGAATCTATCTAATCGATTTATGTAACTGGATAAGACAGACGCGCTCTTTGGGAGGCCGGAATGATATTGTGCTGTGGCGAAGCTTTGATCGACATGCTGCCGCGGGATACGACGCTGGGTGAGAAGGGCTTCGCCCCTTACGCCGGCGGCGCGATCTTCAACACTGCGATCGCGCTTGGGCGCCTCGGCATTCCCACAGGCTTCTTCACCGGCATTGCCGATGACATGATGGGCGAAATCCTGCGCGATACGCTGTCGGTCTCCAAGGTCGATTTCAGCTATTGCGCGATTACTCCGCGTCCGAGCACGATTGCCTTCGTCAAGCTCGTCAATGGTCAGGCGACCTATGCCTTCTACGATGAAGGCACGGCCGGCCGCATGATCACTGAAGCCGATCTCCCGACGCTCGGCAACGATTGCGAAGCACTGCATTTCGGTGCGATCAGCCTTATCCCCGATCCCTGCGGCGCAACCTACGAGGCGCTGATGAAGCGCGAGCATCAGAGCCGCGTCATCTCGCTCGACCCGAACATCCGCCCGGGCTTCATCAAGGACAAGGCAGCTCATATGGGCCGCATCAGCCGGATGGCCGCCATGTCCGATATTCTCAAATTCTCCGATGAGGATCTGGAATGGTTCGGCATATCTGGCAATCACGACGAACTCGCCAACCATTGGCTGAGCCAGGGCGCCAAGCTCGTCGTCATCACCAAGGGTGCGGAAGGCGCAACCGGCTATACCAAGTCGCTGAAGGTTTCGGTGCCGAGTGAACGCGTCACCGTTGTTGATACGGTCGGCGCGGGCGATACCTTCGATGCTGGCATTCTGGCATCGTTGAAGATGAACAACCTGCTGACCAAGGCGCAGGTGGCATCGCTGAACGAGAAGGCGTTGCAGGATGCGCTGGGTCTGGGCGCCAAGGCTGCGGCGGTCACGGTGTCGCGCGCGGGTGCAAATCCGCCCTGGGCAAGTGAGATCGGTCTTTGATCCAACCCTCCCATTGAGGGGGAGGGTCGGCACATAGTGCCGGGGTGGGGTGATCCTTTAAATCACTAACGCGGAGAGCCTAGTCACCCCCACCGGCCGCTTTGCGGCGAACCTCCCCCCTCAAGGGGGAGGTGGATGAACGCTTTTACTTCGCCCGGCTTGCGAGCGCAGCCACCAGCCCTTGCGTCGAAGAGTCGTGGCCGGCAGCGCTTTCCTTGCCTTCGATGACGGGCAGCAGGCCCGTTGCCAGTTCCTTGCCGAGCTCGACGCCCCACTGGTCGAAGGAGTTGATGCGGAAGAGCACGCCCTCGACGAAGACGCGATGTTCGTAGAGCGCGATCAGGCGGCCGAGCGCAAAGGGAGTCAGCTTGTCGTAGACGAAGGTGATCGACGGGCGATTGCCGGTGAAGACGCGGTGCGGCGCGATGAAATCAGCCTTCTTGTCGTCCATGCCCTTGGAGGTGAGCTGAGCCTTCGCTTCCTCGAAGGTGCGGCCCTTCATCAGTGCTTCCGACTGCGCCAGGCAGTTGGCCATCAGCAGGTCGTGCTGGTGACGCAGCTCCGGTTCGAAGCCGTTGGCGGCGATCATGAATTCGGCCGGGATGATGCTCGTACCCTGATGGATGAGCTGATAGAAGGCGTGCTGGCCGTTGGTGCCGGGTTCGCCCCAGACGACCGGGCCGGAATTGCCTTCGACCGGCGTGCCGTCGATGGTGACGCCCTTGCCGTTCGATTCCATGTCGAGCTGCTGCAGGTAAGCCGGGAAGCGCGAGAGGCGCTGGTCATAGGGCAGGATCGCGCGCGTGGGATAGCCGAGCACGTTGCGGTGATAGAAGCCGATCAGGCCAAGCAGCATCGGCAGGTTTTCCTTGAAGGGCGCCTGGCGGAAATGATTGTCCATGGCATGCGCGCCATCGAGGAACTTGCCGAAGTTTTCCGGGCCGATCGCGATCATCAGCGGCAGGCCGATAGCAGACCAGATCGAGTAGCGGCCGCCGACCCAATCCCAGAAGCCGAAGACGCGCTCGCTGTCGATGCCGAAGGCGGCGACCTTGTCGAGCGCCGTCGAAACGGCCGCGAAGTGATGCTGCACGGCAGCTTCGCCGAGCGCATCGGCGATGAACTTGCGCGCCGTCTGGGCATTGGTCATCGTCTCGATCGTCGTGAAGGTCTTCGAAGCGACGATGAAGAGCGTCGTTTCCGGCTTAACGAGCTTCAGGATATCGGCGATATGGGCGCCGTCGATATTGGAGATGAAGTGCGACCGCGGCCCGTCGTGGTAGGGGGCGAGCGCCAGCGTTGCCATGACCGGTCCGAGATCGGAGCCGCCGATGCCGATGTTGATGACATCGGTGATCGCCTTGCCCGTCGAGCCCTTCAATGCGCCCGAGCGGATGCCGTCGGCAAACTTGCCCATGGCGGCCAGAACCGCATTGACGTCAGGCATGACGTCCTTGCCGTCGACCAGCACCGGCTTGTTCGAGCGGTTGCGCAGCGCGGTGTGCAGGACGGCGCGGTTTTCGGTGAAGTTGATGGCGACACCGGAGAACATTTCCTCGCGCTTGGCGGCAACGCCGCCCTCGGCTGCGAGCTTCTCGAGCAGGGCAAGGATATCGTCGTTAACAGCCGTCTTGGAGTAATCCATCAGCAGGTCGTCGAACGAGGCGCTGAAGCGGGAAAAGCGTTTCGGATCGGCGGCGAAAGCGGCGCGAATATCCGTAGCCTTCGTTGCCGATGCGGTGCTCTTCAGTTGATCGACGAGGGCGTTCATGGGAGGCTCCTTGCGGTTCGCGCTACTGGCCTTCAAAACCGGGCCAAGCGCTTTGAGTTTGGTCGCGAAAACTATTCCCTATGTAGGGCGTAAATCAAGTTCACCTATCGCCCAAAACGAAAAAAGCCGCTCGCGAAACAAGCACGAGCGGCTTCCTGAATGACACGGAATTATGTCAGCCGCGCAACTCCTTGCGCAGGATCTTGCCGACATTCGATTTCGGCAGTTCGGTGCGGAATTCGATGAAGCGCGGGCGTTTGTAATTGGTCAGATTTTCAGCGCAATGAGCTTTGACGTCGGCCTCGGTCAAAGCCGGATCCTTCTTGACGATAAAGAGCTTTACCGCCTCGCCGGAATGCGGATCGGGAACGCCGATCGCAGCTGCCTCCAGCACGCCCGGATGCATGACGGCGACTTCCTCGATCTCGTTCGGATAGACATTGAAGCCCGAGACCAGGATCATATCCTTCTTGCGATCGACGATCTTGGTGTAGCCGCGCTCATCCATGAAGCCCATATCGCCGCTGCGGAAGAAGCCGTCCGGCGTCATGACGCGTGCGGTTTCGGCCGGCTGCTTCCAATAGCCGGCCATGACCTGCGGCCCGCGAATGCAGATCTCGCCGACTTCGCCGAGCGGCAGCGAATTGCCGTTCTCGTCGCGAATATCGAAATCGGTGCCCGTGATCGGCAGACCGATCGTGCCGGTGAATTCCGGGCTGTCGAAACGATTGGCGCTTGCGACCGGCGACGTCTCGGAAAGGCCGTAGCCCTCGGTGATCCAGGCCCCCGTCATCTTCTGCCACCGCTCGGCGACGGGCCGTTGCACCGCCATGCCGCCGGCAAGCGTTCCCGTATTGGAGAGGTCGAGCTTGGTAAACTCAGGATTGTTCATCAGCGCGTTGAACAGGGTGTTCAGGCCAGGGAACAGGTCAAACTTGTATTTGCCGAGCTCCTTGATGAAGGCCGGTATGTCGCGCGGGTTGGCGATGAGCACGTTATGGCCGCCGAGCGACATGCCCATGAGAGAATTCACCGTTAGCGCGAAGATATGATAGAGCGGCAGCGCACAGACGAAGGTCAGCTGTTCGGGACGCGGCTTGTTGATATAGGCGGATTGCAGCCAGAGCAACAATTGCAGCTGGTTTGCCAGCAGATTGGCATGGGTGAGGATCGCGCCCTTGGCGACGCCGGTCGTGCCGCCGGTATATTGCAGGAAGGCGATATCGCTGCCGGTGAGCTCGGACAGCTTGAAGGGGAGGCGCGAGCCCTCGGCAATCACGCTCTTGAAGCTGCGATGGCCGGGAATGGACCAGGCCGGAACGAGCTTCTTCACCTTGCGGACGATGAAGTTGACGATGTGGCCCTTGACGCCGAGCATGTCACCAAGCGCCGTGACGACGACATGGCGCACATCCGTATGGGCCAGCACCTGCTCGACCGTATGGGCGAAGTTTTCCAGAACGAAGATCGCCTTGGCGCCGCAGTCGCGTAATTGGTGCTCGAGCTCGCGCGGCGTATAGAGCGGGTTGACGTTGACGACGACGAGCCCGGCGCGAAGAATGCCATAAACCGCGATCGGGTTCTGCAGCACGTTCGGCATCATGACGGCAACGCGATCGCCCTTCTGCAGGCCGAGGCTTTGCAGCCAGGCGGCAATCTTGCGCGTCTGCAGATCGAGATCGCGATAGGTGATGGATTTGCCCATGCTGGTGAAAGCGGGTCTGTCGGCATAGCGCGCGCAGCTTTCCTCCAGCAGTTCGGCGAGCGATGCATGCTCCAGCGGCGGCAGCTCCGCCGGTACTATATCCGGATAGGAGGCAAGCCATATTTTCTTGACCTGCGGTCTATCCGAAGGAGCGGAGACCGAATTCATGCGCATTTCCTCCTCTACGCACCATCACCACGCCCGGCCGTCATATGCGGCGGCTATGCAGAGTGTCATTGGACGATCAAAAAGTCTCCCGCTTTTCACATCGCCCTCGTGTTGCTCTCAATTAAATCATCAGAGCACAACTGAAGCTACAATAACCTTGACGTAAACGTCAATAATCGTCTTGCGCTCACGTTTTTTTACAATCCTGAAAAAAGTACTGGAACTTTTATGACAACGGAGCGTTAATAGCGCCATGGGTTTAAACCCATCGGAGCATCGTGCTGCCCCAAAGAGCAGATCGGACGCTCCATAATTTATGTGACGCGTATCCAAAAGGAGGTGCGCATATGCATAAAGAGAGTGCCGATTTTTCGGGTCGTGACCTTTACATCAAGGACATGTCGATGCTGGTCGCCTGCGATCGCGTCGAAGGGTCGAGAGTATACGGCTCGGACGGCAAACAGATTGGTCATATCGAGCGGCTGATGCTGGAAAAAAGTGATGGACGCATCGCTTTCGTCATTCTGAGCTTCGGCGGTTTCTTCGGCATCGGCCAGGAGCACTATCGGCTGCCGTGGGAGAAGCTGCGCTACGATGCTCACATCGACGGCTATCGCGTCAGCATGACCAAGAACGACATCGAAAAGGCGTGCCGCTTCGCTGCCAAGGACGACCACGACCATAAGAATCATGGCCACAAGAGCCACGATTATTTTGGCGTGCCGCCCTATTGGATGTGAGCGCGCTGGCGGAACTGCCGGATGCCCCGCCGATGCGGGGCTTGCTCCCTGTTTGGGCTAGTTGAACCGCCCAAGCCTTTGCACCACCTCGATCTTGTAACCATCGGGGTCGGTGACGAAGAACAGCAATGCAAAAAGCTTCCCATCACGATTGAGTTCGATGATCTTGCCGGGATTGAGCCCGAGTTGGGTCATGCGCGCATGCTCGTCCTTCAGTTCTGAGACCGAAACCGCAAGGTGGCCGTAGGCATCCCCTTGCGCATAAGGCTCGATGCGGCCCTGATTGACGGTCAATTCCAGTTCGAACCCGGTCTCGGCATTGCTGAGATAGACCAGAGTGAAGGTCTCGAAGGCAATGCGGTCGGCAACCTTCAGGCCGAAGGCCTTGTCGTAGAATTCGGTCGAGCGCGCCTCGTCCAGTACGCGGATCATCGAGTGAATCATCTTGGCCATCGGCGTCTCCATAAATCGTCAGGGCATGTCATTGCAGCCAATGCCATCGGCAGCCATTGAAGGCAAGCATGGGGAAACTCGCCATATCTCCGATCGAGCATAGATCCAGGGTTTCAGGATTGCGATCGGTCTGCTTAACTCCCTGGCGCCCACGTATAGGGCTCAAGGGGGGAAACCATGTACTATGCCATTCTGGCCTATCACGAGGAAGGTATCGTCGAATCCTGGAGTAAGGAGCAAGATGCCGCGCTCATGACGGACCTTTTGGAGATCAATGACCGCATGGTCGCGCAGAAATCGCTGGGGCCGGCTGCGCGTCTTGGATCGACCCAGAATGCCGTGACCTTGCGGGGGAAGGGTGCGGGCATGGTCATCGACGGGCCGTTTGCAGAAACCAAGGAACAGCTGCTCGGCTTCTACGTCGTCGATTTTCCGACGATTGAGGAGGCAGTCGAGGCAGCGCGCGAATTGCGCCGCGTCAATCCCACCGCCGTTTATGAAGTCAGACCGATTTCGCTTTACCTGCCCGGCGCATCCTTGCCGTCAGGCGAAGGCAACTGATGGGAAGCTGTGATCGGCGTCGACCTCAATGAGGTTGAAGGCCGATCTTCCTGGTGACCGAGCGCTCGATCATCTCCATGCCGTCATAGATCAGCACCGCCATCAGGCCGACGATCAGGCCGCCCTGCAGGATGAAGGCGGTGTTGTCGTTGATGAGCCCGGCGATGATGACTTCACCCAGCCCCTTGGCGGCGACGGTGGAGCCGATCGTCGCCGTGCCGATATTGATCACGGTCGCGATTTTCAGCCCTTCGATTATGAGCGGCAGGGCGAGCGGCAGCTCGACGCGGAAGAGCCGCTGCCAGCCGTTCATGCCCATGCCGTCGGCGGCATCGAGCACCGAGGCGGGTACCTGTTGCAAGCCTGCGACCGTGTTCTCGAAGATCGGCAGCAGCGCGTAGAGAAACAGCGCGATGAATGTCGGGACGGCGCCGAAGCCGGTGGTCGAGATCGCAAGTGCCAGCACGGCAACTGGCGGAAAGGTCTGCCCGGCATTGGCGATCGCCCGCGACAGCGGCAGGAAGTCGGCTCCGATCGGCCGCGTGACGAAGATGCCGCCGAGTACCGCCAGGATGCCGCTTGCCGCAATCGAGATCAAGATGAGTTCGAGATGGCTGAGCGCCAGGCTCGGCAGGCTGTTCTGCGTATAGATCGGCGACGCACCGAATTTGGTCAGCGGCGCCAGAACAGGTATCAGCCATTCCGGGCGGAAGAGCATCACCAGCAGCAGCGCCAGAGCCAGGAGGCGGAAGAGATTGGCGGTAAGAAATCTCATGCTTTGCGGCCCAGCTCGATCAGGTGCTGGATCGAGATCGAGCCGACAGGCACCTTGCGCTCGTCCTCCACTGTCGCCTCATCTGCGCCCTGCCAGATGAGTTCAGCCAAGGCATCGCGCAGATTGAGGGTCTGCGGCAGGCTATGACCGAGGCCGGGCCGCGGCGGCTGCATACTTTCCTTCAGCGGCAGCAACGACATCAGCTTCAAGGCGCGGTCGGATGTGCCGGTAAGCTGCTGCACGAAGGGATCGGCTGGCTCGGTCAGGATCTTCTCAGGCTCGGAACATTGCAGCAGCTTGCCGCCGCTCATGACGGCGATCTTGTCGCCGAGATGGAAGGCTTCGTCCATATCGTGGGTGACGAGGACGATGGTGGTGCCGAACTGTTTCTGGATGGCGAGGAGATCGTCCTGTGCCTTGCCGCGGATGACCGGGTCGAGCGCGCCGAAGGGCTCGTCCATCAGCAGCAATTCCGGCTCCGCTGCAAGCGCGCGTGCGACGCCGACGCGCTGCTGCTGGCCGCCGGAAAGCTGGCTTGGATATTTGCCTGCAAAGGTGCCGGGGTCGAGATGGAAGAGATTGAGGAGTTCTTCGACACGGCTGTCGATGCGCGTCTTTTCCCAGCCCAGCAGCTCGGGGACGGTGGCGATATTCTGCGCGACGGTGCGATGTGGAAAAAGCCCGTGCCCCTGGATGGCATAGCCGATGCGGCGGCGAAGCTCGGTCGCCGGCACATTCATGATGTCTTCGCCGGCAACGGAGATGTGACCTGCCGATATCGGCACCAGCCGGTTGATCATGCGCATCAGCGTCGATTTGCCGGAACCGGAGGTGCCGACGATGACGGTGATTGTGCCCTTCTCCATGCTCATGCTGACATTATCGACGACCGTTGCGTTGCCATACCGCTTGGTGACGCCCTTGAGCTCGATCATGCTGGTCATGCGCGTTGTCCCCGGATGCTGTCGATGACCGCATCGAGGATGACGGCCGATGAGAAGGCGAGAAAGACCGTCGGCACGGCGCCGAGCAGCACGAGGTCATTGGCCGTCTGGCCGATGCCCTGGAAGATGAAGAGGCCGAAGCCGCCACCGCCGATCAGTGCTGCCACGGTGACGAGGCCGATCGCCTGCACCAGCACGATGCGGATGCCTGTGAGGATGACGGGGAAGGCGAGTGGCAGGTCGATGCCGGTCAGGATCTGCCGGCGCGTCAGGCCCATGCCGGCGGCGGAATCGCGCACGGAAGGATCGACGCCGGCAAGGCCGACGACGGTATTGGCGACGATCGGCAGCAGCGAATAGATGACGAGCGCTACCAGCGCCGGCGCCACGCCAATGCCTTTGACGCCGATCTCGGCGGCGAAAGGTACGTTGGCGGCGATATAGCCGAGCGGCAGCATGAGAATGCCGAAGAGGGCAAGGCTGGGGATGGTCTGCACCAGGCTCAGCGCCCGCAGCACGACGGCGCGGATGCCAGGTTGCCAATAGCAGAAGATGCCGAGCGGCAGCGCCAGCACGATGGCGATGGCGACCGAGCCCAGAGACAGGAATACATGGTTGAGCGCCTCGTGCCAGAACTTGTCGGCATTGTTGGCATATTCCTTCATGATCGAGAGATTGTTGAGCAGGCCGGAGCGCAGGACGACGGCAAGCAGCGCTGCATATACAGCCAGCGCCCCGACCCGCAGCCAGGGCGTCAGCCGTAGCTTTACCAACGCATCCGAAATCATCAATCCCACCACGGCGAGCAGCACCCAGAAGCAGCCGCCGGGGGTAATGCGCGCCACAGTGCTGCCCGCAGGCGTCGCTGCCGTCGAGACCAGTCCGAGGGTGACGATCAGCATGGCGATCGCGAGTGTTGCGACCCCGAGGCGCATGATCTGGTTGCGCAGGAAAAGCGCGGCGAACGCGGCTGCGGCCAGAAGGACGAGCAGGAACAGCGCGGACGGCTGGGCAATGAGCTGCGTCAGCAGTTGCGGCTTGCCGGCGGCAATGCGGTTTGCCTTGACGATGATGAACGGCATCCAGGCCGTTGCTAGCGCGCCGCCGGCCACCAATACCACTCCGAGGCGGTCCACTCTACGGACCGCTAGCGCATCTTCCATCAGGCAAGCTCCGTCAGCGCATAAGTCCAGAATTCAAGGCGGGTTCGGACAAGTTCATTCCCATTCGAATGTCCGCGGCTCCGCCTTATCAAAATGGAGCCGCCGGAACGGATGATTTTAGGTCTGCAAGACCTAAAATCTGAATCCGCTCCGGAACCAAAGGAGTAGAGCATGATGTTGTCCGAAAACCGTTGACACTTTTCGGCATCATGCTCGAGAGCAGCGTCAATGCCTTACTTCAGGAAGCCATTGTCCTTGAGGTAGGATTCGGCAACAGCCTTGGCCGGTTCGCCATCGACCTGGATGCGGCCGTTCAGCTTGCGCAGCACGTCGGCGGTCAGACCCTTGAAGATCGGAGCCAGAACCTCTTCGATCTTCGGGTTGGCCTTCAGCACAGCTTCGCGGATGATCGGCGTCGGCGCATAGACCGGCTGCACGCTCTTGTCGTCCTCGAGGACAGTCAGTTCCGCCGCTTCGATGGCACCGTCGGTGCCATAGACCATGGCCGTGTTGACGCCGTTGGTCTGGTCGGCTGCAGCCTTGATCGTCGCCGCAGTATCGCCGCCCGAAAGCACCACTTCCTGATCCGGCTTCAGCTTGAAGCTATAGGTCGTCTCGAAGGCCGGCAGGGCTGCCGGCGAATTGACGAATTCCGAAGATGCGGCAATTTTCACCGACCCGCCGCCAGCGACCCACTTGCCGAAGTCCGACATGGTCTTCAACTTCGCCGGGCCGGCGACATCGTTGCGCACGGCGATCGCCCAGGTGTTGTTGGCCGGCGAAGGCGTCAGCCAGACGATCTTGTTGGCGTCATAATCCAGCTTCTTGGCCAGATCGTAACCCTGCTGCAGATTCTTCCAGGCCGCATCGTCGGCCTTGTTAAAGAAGAAGCCGGCATTGCCGGTATATTCGGCATAGATATCGATTTCGCCCGCAGTAATCGCCTTGCGCACGACCGGCGTCGTGCCGAGAGCGATGCGATCCTGCGCCTTGATGCCGTTGGCATTGAGCGCTGCGAGGATGATGTTGCCGAGCAGCGTGCCTTCGGTGTCGATCTTCGAGGAGACGACGACGTCGGCGGCGCTGGCGCCACTGGCAAGGAGAGCCGTCAGCGTGGCGGCAAGTGCAAGCTTCTTGAACATGATGTTTCCCTTTGTACCCCGTTAAATCGTTCTTCTGCTTGCCCGCGCTGCCTTGAAGGGCCGTAGTCCGGACAGGCAGGTTTGGAGCGGGCCGGCGGCCCACAGGCGAATTCGTGACTACTTCGGGCACCTAGCGCTCATCGCGGAAAAGTCGATGCGCTTCGGATTCCCGTTGCAGTCGCGCGATTATGACGAGCGTACTCGACATTCGCGCGAAATTGGATTTCTTTTTTCGGGGGCAAGTGCGTTTGTTTTTGTTCCCCTTACCCGTTTGGCGCTGTTCCGATCTCATTTTTGCGGCTGGATCGGTAAGGCGCCAAAGAAACGATAGCTGTCGCTTTTCGGCTTAGGGATATCTTTTTTTAAGAACACGTCATATCGTCGGGATATCATTGATATTGCTGCGGTCGAGCCAGGATGCGTGCCGCGGCTGAGGAGATCTGATTTGTATCTCGGCGCATTGTTCATAGCCGATATGGTGTTCTCCATCGGCTCGGTGAGGGAGACCGCGCGGCGGCTGTCTTTTTCCGCTTCGACCGTCTCAAGCGCGCTGCGCCGACTCGAGACCGAGCTGGCCATGAAGCTTGTCGAGCGCGCCTCCGGCGAGCTTGCAACCCTTCTGGCGAGTTCGAAGGTTCAAAAGGGCCTGCAACCCATTCTCGCGGGCATGCGTCAGCTTTCCGCCCTGGTGAAGGAGCGGCCGGCTTCCCCGGACTATGACCATTGGGCCGCGCGCCTGCCGCTGAAGATCGCCACCATTGAACGTTTCCTCGAAGTCGCCGATCAGGGCAGCATCAATCGCGCCGCCCGACGCCTGCGTCTCGGCCAGCCGCAGCTTTCGTTGCAGATCGCTAATCTGGAGGAGTTGTTCGGTTGCCGCCTGTTCGAGCGGCAGGCACAGGGTTCGGTGCTGACGGAAGCGGGGCAGGAGGTTCACGCCATTCTCGCCGCGATCGCACAGGCCTGGGACGAGATGAAAGCGGCGGCGGACGAGCGCTTTCAGCGCACTGCGCGCGCGGTCCGCATCGGCTCGATCATTCCCACAGGTTCGGAAAGCTGGGTTGCCCGCTCGCTGGCGAGCCTGGTGTCGCGCTGGAACATAGGAGGCAACAGCAACATGCTGTCGCTGCTGCTGATGACGGCCGATGATCTGCGCGAGGCGCTTCGATCAGGCCGTATCGATGTCGCCATCGTCGATTCCGTCTTCGGCCTCGACGCCTTCGAACATATGGAGCTTGTCGCGACGGACATGGTGGCGATCGCCCCGCTCGACAGCATGGAGCAGACATTCGCCGCGCTCGTCGAAAACCATCCGCTCTGCGTGCCGAGCCCCCGGACCGGTATCGGCAATGCCGCGACGGCCTTCGGCTATGACAGCCGCGATCGCCGCCGGTTTCGCGGCCGGGACATCACCTCGGCCGATTCCCTACCCGTCATCGTCGATCTCGTCGCCAACCACGGCTATGTGTCGTTTCTCGGCCGGGTCAGCGCGCTTCCGATCGCCGACAAGGTCCGCATCGTCGATCCGGATGAGATCTTGCCGCTGTCCTATCATCTCGCCCATAACGGCCGCAAAGCCTCGGTGGAAGCCTGCCGGCTGATCCAGCAGGCGGTTCGTGAACTGGTTGGAGAGATGGGAACGACACGAAAGCGCCTGTCGTCCCGCGGATAGCGGAACAAATGGGACATATTCGCGTTTAGGTGGGTTAGGTTAGTCCGGGCGTACGCAGCCGGGGGGCGCGTTCGGCATCCAAGGAGAGACCATAAATGAAAATTCTTGCAACGGCGCTCGTCGCATTGGGCATTATTGTTTTACCTGCTACCTATGCCGAGGCGCGTGATCATCACCATCACCGCTGGCATCATCACCATCGCGATTATCGCCCCCATCATCATGGCTGGCATCGCCATGAAGGATGGCGGCATGGGCATCGCCATCATCGCTGGCACAGCAAGCCGCATTTCTCGCACGCCTGATGGCAGTTGATGGGCATGAAAACGGCGTCTTCGGGCGCCGTTTTTGCGACTGTCCCATCCATTGCGTCCTCCTCATTCCGTCTTGACGATGCCGGTTGAAACCATCGGCCGACAAGTGCGCGATCGCGCTTAGACGGGCCTACGGCGATGTCGCGAAAACGCCTGCTCTCCAAGGGATAGCGGAACTTTCGAAAGCGCTGTTGCGTTTACTATATCGTCCGGAGGACGCGAGTAATACGAGTAGCGTTTACGTCCGGCATTCAAGGAGGCTGGAAATGAAAATTCTGGCAACAGCGCTGGCTGCGCTAGGTATGGTCGTGTTGCCGGCAACCTATGCCGAGGCGCGTCCTCATCACCATGGGCACCACCATCGGATGGTCGTCCATCGGCATTATCACCATCACTACTATTACCGCCATCACTACTATCGCCCCTATTACGGCTACTACGCGCCGTATGACCGACCTTATTACGGTTATTACCAGCCCTACTATCCCTTAGGGGTATTCGGGGTTTTCGGCGGCTATGGCGGCTATCGCCATCACCACGGTTGGTATGGCGGTCGCGGATATCATCACGGCTGGTATGCCGGCAGCCATCGCGGATGGCACGGCGGCGGTGGCCACTGGCGCTATTACAGCCAGCCGCACTTCTCGCACAACTGACGGCCTGACCGCTGGCAAAACGGCGCCTCCGGGGCGCCGTTTCATGATGACGTCATAAGCTGTCCGGCAGCGACAGGTTCACGCCGGGTTCAGAACGTGAACGGCGCGGTCGGCCATCAAATGCTTTACCTTCTCGCCGTAGGAGGCCATATGCGCGGAAGCGGCATGTGCCTTCAGCGCCGCCAGGCTTTCCCACTTCTCGACCACGACGAAGGTGTCAGGCCCAAAGGCCGGATTGGCCCCTTCGACATCCACGACAGCGGTATATTCGATGCAGCCGTCTTCGGCGTGGACGGCCGGAACATTTGCCTGGAATGCTTCGAGCACTTCGGCGCGCTTGCCGGGATGGGCGGTAAGGATGGCGAGTACGTGAATCATGGAGATGTCCTTGAAGCGATATTCAATATGGATGGGGAATAACGGACGCCACCGGATGTGCGACCGGTTTCAACCATTATCACGGAACGGATCCGTCCGAACGCCAAACTTCAATTTTTATCTGGCATGGGATTCTTGCTGGATCGCGGCGCTCACATCCGATTGATGTATTTCGGATCGAGCGATCCGCTCAGCAGATGGCCGACTGCAAGGAGATTGCCCTGAAGGCGACCGCGCCGGTCGATATAGGGCGGTGGATTGACGGAGCCGACGACATTCGAGGCGATATTGCCGCCCATCAGCTTCAGCGCCCATTTCAGCGATACCGAGCGCTTCTTGACGAGATAGAGCGGATTGGCGACCTGGGAGTACCCAAGGCGGAGGCCCGATGTGCGGCCGGTCTTGACGCCGAGATGGACGCCCCTCAGGCGATTGAACTTGACGATCTTGCCGAAGGGACGCAGCCGCCGGCACAGATCGACATCTTCCTGCCAGGCGTAGAGCGGCAGATCCTCGTCGAAATAGATGCCATTTGCGAGCATCTGCTTCCGGCGGAAAATCATGTTGCAGCCATAGGCGTTGTGCGTGTCCTCGATCGTTGGCACCGGAAAGGGCGTGGCATCGGCCGCGAGCGCCGCATCCGCTTCGTCCGCCGTCAGGCCCGGTCCAAGGATACCGTCACGAACAACTTCGCCGGTCGCCACGACGATCTCTTCATCTGCCTTGAACAGGGCTTCCGTTTCGGCGAGATAGTTCGTTGCCGGGAAGAAATCGTCATCGAAGAAGACGACCACATCGATGCCGACGGCTGCATCGATGATGGCATTGCGTTGCGGGCAGCTTCCCTGCGGTGAAGAGACGATCGTCACGGGGAAGGGTGCGGAATGTAAGCGCTCCGTATCGATGTCATCGCCCTTGGCGGGACACAGGAAGAGATGATCCGGCTTGCGCGCTTGCTTCGCCAATCTATCGATCATCGCGGCGAGAATCGCCTTGCGACCGCTTGTCGCCACGCCAACGGCAATTTTCATGATGCATCCCCAGAATATGATCCCAAGGCGCACGGAACCACCAAAAGCTGAATCTTTGGTTGTGCTAATCGCCTGCATTCGACGGATTGCGCGCAAAAGCTGTTTCGTTGTCGGAGGCCGGCCCATTTACAGCCATCGATAGAGCGTTTCGAAAGAGGGCGGCTGTCTCGCGGGCCGGGCATTCGTGATCGGCTCGAATGCCTGACGCAAGCCATGAATGCCAAGACTTGCAACATCCACGGTTCAGAAGCAGGTCATCTAATGCGATCTGCCCTTCAGCCAATATCGAAGGTATCCGCTGCCAAATGCAAACGCGCGACTCGAGATTTCAGTACAAGAGCGGCATGCCGCATACGCAGCTCGGCCTGCATCACATGGAAAATGCCCGGCTGCTGCCCGATCGCGGCGAGCTTCTGCACCGCCTGCCGCATGGCAGCGTCTGTGCTGAGATCGGCGCGGCTTTCGGCGATTTCACCGCCGAGATCTTTGAAAAGAACGCGCCGCGAGAGCTTTACCTGATCGACGCGTGGGATACGCCCCGCTATCAGGAGGGCTTGGAGCAGATAAGGTCAAAATTCCGGGGCGCATTGGATCAAGGCCGCCTGCGCATCGTCCAGGGCTATTCCACCGTGCGGCTTTCGGAATTTCCCAATAGTTTTTTCGATTGGGTCTATGTCGACACCAATCACAGCTACGAGACGACCCTGGAGGAGCTGCAGATCAGCCACTTCAAGGTCAAGCAGGACGGCCGCATCGCCGGCCACGACTTCTGCACCGGCAATGTCGTCGATGCCATTCCATATGGCGTGGTCGAAGCCTGCACCAAATTCTGCAAGGATTTCCATTGGCAGTTCGAATACATGACCCTGGAATCCCATGGGCATTTTTCGTTTTCGCTGAAGCGGCTCTGAAGCATGCCGCGCAAAAGTGCGCAGCGGTTTTGCGACAACGACATGCGCAAAATCAAAGGCCTGAAGCGCGAAAAGAGAATCTGAAAGATCGCGCTTTAGGCACCATGGCCTGTGGCCGGCAAGCACCCCGTCGCTGATACGAGCGCAATAAGTCCGCTGCTGTTCGGTGTCTGGGCCAGCTGATTGTAGCGGCCGACCTATCGGCGAGGATGTTCACACCTGGATTTTGAACATCGGTCAATCGTGGGCCGATGCAGGTTCAATCCTCGAAGATGAAGATGTCGCCTTCCTGCAAAGCCCCGATGAAAGCTTCCCTGGCCTTCTCCGCCTCGAGCGTGCCCTCATGCGCGTCCGCCAGCGCTTTTCTGGCGATCCTATAGGCTTGCCCGTCCTCGAGCGTCGGCCACTCCTTCGCCATGTATTCCATGGCGCGTTCCGCATTCGATATCACCAGCCGGTCGCCCGTCTTGCGGGTCTCGACGATTACGGGTTTGCTCCACCATTGGGCCATGAAGTTTCTCCTTCCGCGGTCAACGTGCCGTTGGCTGGAATGTTCCAGGAGGCCCGCCGGTCGAATCTGCACTGTCACGACAGCAAGGGAACTCCCGCTTCGGCCGCTGCGGCAATGAAGGCGACGCGCGCTTCCTCAGGTGCTCGCCAGCCGCGTTGGACGTCGATGCAGATGAGCAATGCCGACAGAAAGCAGTCGCCTTCCTCCGAGGGCCAGTCATCGAGAAGCGTCTTCCAGACTTCGTCGGCCGTGCCTACGGATTTCGCTTCACCGGAATCGTTGCGAATGACGCGGATGGGAGAGAAGTGCGGCACGATGTTCATGGTCGAGGACTCCGTCAAGGCAGAGGCTTTTTTGGGCCTTTTGCCATTAGGCGCGCATTTAACTTTCTTAATCTGCCGGCACGCTTTTGGGCATATGTGATCAATCTTCGCCCGCATGCCTGCGATATCAGCAAAATCGCACCTGAGCGCGTGGGGCTGGCCGATCACGCCGGGATCGCTGCTTCTCGCAGCAAAATTGATCGACGGCGCGGGCGATCCGCCGAAGACTGGCAATGCCCTGGAATGGAGCTGAGGATTTGGGGAGACAGGACAAATGGTGCCGCTTACGTGACTCGAACACGTGACCCCATCATTACGAATGATGTGCTCTACCGACTGAGCTAAAGCGGCATTCTGCGGAGCGTTCGGTTCGGCCCCGCGATTTGCATGGCGCTGATACAGTCTATGTGGGCAGATTTCAAGCGCTCAAATTGCCAATTGGCAAAAAAGCGGGATGCTTGCGAAAAAAAGTATCGCATTTCGCGCCCGATCAAAGTGCCAGCCGGACGCGTGCCTGCCGGTATTCTTCTTCCAGCCGGTCAATGAGGGCGGATACGGGCTGGATGGATTTGATGGCGCCGATCCCCTGGCCGGAACCCCAAATATCCTTCCAGGCCTTCACCCCGGTCGTGGCGGCCTCGAAATCCATCTTGGAAGGATCGGCCTCGGGCAAGTTGTCCGGGTCGAGGCCGGCGGCACGGATCGAGGGCTTCAGGTAATTCCCAAGGACGCCGGTGAAATAGTTGGAGTAGACGATATCGGCGGCGGTTCCCTCGACGATCGCCTGCTTGTAGGCGTCCACGGCGCGCGCCTCCTCCGTGGCGATGAAGGGCGAGCCGATATAGGCAAGATCGGCGCCGGCCGCCTGGGCGGCCAGGATGGCGCCGCCGGTGGCGATGGCGCCTGCCAGGAGCAGCGGCCCGTCGAACCATTCGCGGATTTCCTGCACCAGCGCGAAGGGGGAAAGCTGGCCGGCATGGCCGCCGGCGCCGGCGGCGACGGCAATCAGCCCGTCCGCACCCTTGCGGATCGCCGAATTGGCGTGTCGGTTGTTGATGATATCGTGCAGCACGATGCCGCCATAGGAATGCACGGCCGCATTCACCTCGGGCACGGCGCCGAGCGAGGAAATGACGATCGGCACCTTATATTTCACGCAAAGCATCAGATCGTGCTCGAGGCGTTTGTTCGACGTATGGACGATCTGATTGACCGCAAATGGAGCTGCCGGACGGTCCGGATTTGCGGCATTGTGTGCGGCAAGGTCCTCCGTGATCATGGCAAGCCACTCGTCGAGTTGGCTTTCCGGGCGCGCGTTCAGCGCCGGAAAGGAACCGACGACGCCGGCCTTGCATTGGGCCAGCGTAAGGGCGGGATGGGAGATGATGAAAAGCGGCGAAGCCACGACCGGCAGGCGCAGACGCTCGGTCAGGATGGAGGGGAGGGCCATGAACATCGTCCATTTTGACGTTTACGAAAACGTCAAAATGGATAGCAGATGTCTGTCGAGAGGGGAAGATGGAGGGGGAAATAGGCAGTAGGCAATAGGCAGCGGGAAAAGGCGACGGGGGTGGGCGGAAGCGATTGACCGTTTCGCAATAGGCGCTTTTCGCCTACTGCCCACCTCCACCCCATTTGCGTCGTCTTTGCCGTTTATCCCCCGCCCGAGTGCCCTTAACCCGTGACGGAGGCTTGCGTATTGCAAAACTGGGCGTTACCGAATCCGGTTAACGGATGATGAAAATATGGCTGCCTTATCGGTAGAGTATGCGCGTATGTTGCGAGTGAGCGTAAAGGATCGGATGTGAGCGGATTAGAAACGGCTATCAGAAGCGCCTTGGATCGGTCTGATCGCGCCAATCCGGAAATTCGGGCTCGCATCTATCAATCGGCGCGGCAGGCTCTGGAAGCCGGCCTTCGCAAGCAGGACGTTACCGATGTCGACGTCATTGCCGCCCAGCGCCAGCGTCTGGAGGCGACGATCCGCGAGATCGAGGCCGAAGAGCGCGCCCGTCCCGCACAGGCGATACCCGTTTCGCCGGAGCTGGATGCTCCGCATGTTTCTCCCTCTGCGCCCAGGTCCGATGCAAGGCAGACAGCTGCACGGCCGCAGGAACCCGTCATGAGCGTACGCGGAGAAACACGCGATCCGCCGATGTCGGCAGGCCCCGCCGTTCCGGCGGAGCCGACCTCGGCCGAGCTGGCGGCGCGTGAAGACGATTTCGGCGATATGCGCGCCGGACCCGCCGATCATCTCGGTGCGGACAGCGATGTGCGTCCGACGGCCGATGCGCCGCCGGCGCGGTCGATGAACTTCAAGCCGGAGCGGGCGGCTGTGCGCCGCAAGCCGCGCAAGTTCTTCTCGCGCCTGCTGGTCTTCTGCATCCTGCTCGCCTTCCTCGGCGTCGGTGCCTGGTGGATCAAGACCTCGGGTTTGCTCATGTCCGCCTCCCAGAGGGATACGAGCGTGCCTAATCCGCCGGCACATGTCGATTCCCAGGATTTCAGCGGCAACGACGAGGACATGTCGGACCAGGACGACAATAGCGGTCCGGTCAATCCGGGCCTTGCGACCATCGATCCGCAGAACAGCTTCTCGGCGGAATGGCTCGAAATCTTGAAGCCCACCGACGCGCCGAAGGTGACGACAGGCCCGCAGTCGAAGGCCGAAAACGTATCGGAAAACGAAGGGCCGGCCGTGCGGCTGACCTCGCTCAGCAGCGGCGCGGACGGTAGCGGCTCGATCGAGGTGCCCGTCAATGTGCTGCAGCAGATGGTCGGCAAGGCCTCGACGGTCGCGCTGACATTGCAGTCCACCTCGGATGCACCGACGCAGATCACCGTGGAGTGCGATTTCGGTTCTCTCGGTCGTTGCGGCCGACATCGTTTCACCGTCAGCCGGCAAAAGACGGATTCGCTGTTCCAAGTCAAATTCGATCGCGCTATGGCGCCGACCGGTTCGGGACGCCTGATCATCAACAGCGACGTCGATGGCAAGGCCCGCGGCGTCAATATCTACGCCATCCGCGTCCTGCCCGGGCAATAGGGTCCCGGGCGATGCTTCGAACTCGTCAGGCGAGGATATCCGATCCCATGCCGAGGATCTTCTCGTCGACCTTGCCGATGGCTTCTTTGTCCTTGCCGTCATAGTCGAGCGTCAGCAGAATATGACGGATAAGGTTCAGGCGCGCTCGCCGCTTGTCGTTGGCACGGAGCACAGTCCAGGGTGCGTGGTCCGTATGCGTGTCCTTCAGCATGCGATCGCGCTTCTCGCTGTAGTCCTTCCATTTCGGCAGGGCGGCGATATCCATCGAGGAGAGCTTCCAGACGGCGCGCGGATCGTGGCGCCGGTCGTGGAAGCGTTTCAGCTGCATCTCCCGGCCGATGTCGAGATAGAACTTGAAGAAATAGATGCCGTCCTGAACGATGAGCTTTTCCATCTGCGGCGCCTGCTTCAGGAACTGCTCGTATTGCTTCGGCGTGCAGAAGCCCATGACCGGTTCGACGCCGGCGCGGTTATACCAGGAGCGGTCGAAGAGCACGAATTCGCCCGCAGTCGGAAACTGGGCGACATAGCGCTGGAAGTACCATTGGCCGCTTTCGCGATCGGTCGGCTTCGTTAGCGCCACCACGCGCGCCAGACGAGGGTTCATGTGGGCTGAGGTCGCGGCGATCGAACCTCCCTTGCCGGCGGCATCGCGTCCCTCGAAGAGCGCCATCACCCGTTTGCCGGTCGCCTGCAGCCAGAACTGCACCTTGATGAGTTCGATCTGCAGCGCTTTCAGCTCATCGAGATACTCGTCTTCCTTCAGCTTCTTCTTGTAGGGATAGCCACCCGAGGTCAGAGCCTCGTCATCGATCCAGCTCGGAAGCACGGGATCATCGACATCGAATATGCGCTTTATGCCATGAATATCCAGCTCCACCGCCCGGCTTTCTGTCTTCTCCCCCATATGTCGGCTCCTCGGCTGTTTACATGGTATTAACCCTGCCGCAGACGGCGGCAAAAAAAGCTTGGCCAGGAAACTGGGGCATTTATTTAATAGTTTCAAGCCTTTTGCCGCCACTCTCTTTTGCCGGCTACATTTATTTTTGCCAGTTACTGGCTTCTGTGGATAGAGCCGAATACTTCTGTCATGAATCGCAGATAAGACGCGGAATCCAGCGTTCCATGATGGCAGGCGAAGGACGGCGCAGTTGGAAGACGAATGGTCATTTGTCAGGAGGTTGGCAGTTCGGCTGCGGCAGGAGAGTGCGATCTTGGTTCTGGCGACGCTGATTGCCGCGCTCGCCCTCGTTGAAGGCATCAACACCGGAGCCGTGTTCTGGATCTGGGCGATCGTCATGATCGTCACGCTCATTCGTCCACCGCTGGTCGAGCGGGTGGAGGTGCCGTCACAGGCCGAACCGCCGCCCGTCGATGCGCAAGCCCTGCTCCGCACCGCCTTTGCGGGACTGGCGGCACTCGATATGCCGGTGCTGATCATCGACCGCGAGGCGTCCGTGCTAGTACAGAATATGGCGGTCGAAAAAGCCTTCGGTGCCTTTCCGATCGGCGCACATATTTCCTCCAAGCTACGCTCGCCGGGTCTGCTCGACATGGTGCGCGAGACCATAGCGACCAATACGCCGAACCAGATCGAGCACTCCGAGCGCCTGCCTTCGGAACGGGTCTATGTAGTGCGCATCGCGCCGATTGATCTGCCGGAGATTGACAGGCAGGAAGATGCGCTCTTCCTGCTCTCCTTCCGCGACATGTCGGAGCTGCGCCACATCGACCGCATGCGCTCCGATTTCGTCGCCAATGCCAGCCATGAATTGCGCACGCCCTTGGCATCGCTGCGCGGCTTCATCGAGACGATCCAGGGACCTGCCAAAGCCGATCCGAAGGCGCAGCAGCGGTTCCTCGGTATCATGCTCGATCAGACGACGCGCATGAGCAGGCTGGTCGACGACCTTCTCTCGTTGTCGCGCCTGGAGCTGAAGTCGCATATCGCGCCGGATCAGAAGGTGGATCTCGTGCCCCTGCTTGGCCATGTGCGCGACTCCCTGCTGCCGCTTGCCGGTGATCTCGATGTGAGCATCAATCTGCGTTTGCCGACAGGCAAGGTGGAGGTATTGGGCGATCGCGACGAGCTGGTGCAGGTCTTCGAGAACCTGATCGAGAATGCCTGCAAATATGGCCAGGAAGGCAAGTCGGTCGAGGTTTCGCTGCTGAACAATGCGGGCCAGGCCGTCGAGGTCGTGATCTCGGACAAGGGGCCCGGAATACCCGCGGAACATGTGCCGCGCCTGACCGAGCGCTTCTATCGCGTTAACGTTGAGGACAGCCGGTCCAAGAAGGGAACCGGTCTCGGGCTTGCCATCGTCAAGCATATTCTGACCCGCCACCGCGCCAGACTGATCGTCAAGTCGGAAGTCGGAAAGGGAACCGACTTTACGGTCCGCTTCTGACGACCTCCGTGAAACGCTCTTTGGGCCACTGATTTATCCAAATCATATCAGGTATATAGCCTGTCATAATTGTTTCACTCGCCTGACATAAAAGGGCGGTGTTTTCGCCAGTAAGAATGGACTGCTGAAAAAGTGGATGTGGCGTCCGCCTCAGCGCTCTTCAAAGCTCATCAGGGGGATTCGTTGTGAATGCTTTGAAAATATCCGTTCTTGCGCTGGTTGCATCGGTTGCCCTTGCCGGCACTGCAACTGCCCGCGATCAAATCCAGATCGCCGGCTCCTCGACCGTATTTCCATATGCCAAGATCGTTGCCGAAACCTTCGGCGAGACCTTCACCAACTTCAAGACCCCTGTGGTCGAGTCCGGCGGCTCCGGAGCCGGGCTGAAGGAATTCTGCAAGGGTGTGGGGACGGATTCCATCGACATCGCCAATTCGTCGCGTCCCATCAAGGATAGCGAAGTCGAAGCCTGCAAGGCCGCCGGTGTCGCTGATATCCAGCAGGTCAAGATCGGCTATGACGGCATCGTCTTTGCCTTCGACAAGAGCAATCCCGACACCAAGTTCGAACCGGTTGATCTCTACAAGGCGCTTGCTGCCGAAGTGGTCGTCGATGGCAAGCTCGTCGCCAACCCCTACAAGAAGTGGTCTGAGATCAATCCGTCGCTGCCGGATTTTGAAATCGCCGCCTATATCCCGGGCGAGAAGCATGGCACGCGCGAAGTCTTCGAAGAGAAGGTGCTTGCCGCCGGCTGCAAGGCTTCCGGCGCGGCCGATGTCATCAAGGCAGCAGTCTCCGATGCCGCTCAGCAGGCCAAGAAATGCATTGCCGTGCGCAAGGATGGCGTTGCGGTCGATATCGACGGCGACTATCCCGAGACCTTAGCCCGCATCAACGCCAACAAGCATGGCATCGGTGTGTTCGGCCTGTATTTCTTCCAGAACAACGCCGACAAGCTGAAGGTCGCCGCCGTCAGCGGCATCGTGCCCTCAGGCCAGACGATCGCCGACGGCACCTATCCGGTATCGCGTCCGCTGTTCTTCTACATCAAGAAGGCCCATCTGGGTGTCATACCGGGGCTCAAGGAATATGTCGATTTCTTCACGAGCGATCAGATGATCGGACCGGACGGCCCGCTGGCGGAATATGGTCTCGTGCCGGCGCCGGATGCTGAGCGCGACCAGATCCGCAAGGATTTCGCGGGCGGGAAGATCATGTGACTGCTGAAGGGTCGAGCATCGGCGTGGCTTTTCGCCGCGCCGGCGTTCGCCGGGGAATGGGAATGAGTGTATCGCTGCTGCTGTTGTGCTTGTCGGTCTTCGGCGCCTCCGCTTTCGTGCTGGGGCGGGTGAGGGCGGCTGCGCTATTGGGCGGCAGGCCTTCGTCCATGCATTCCCGCCTCGGCTATCACGGTGCCTATGTCGCCATATGGGCGATACTTCCGCCCCTAGCGCTCGTTTGCGTCTGGCTGATCGCGAGCCCCATCGTCATCGACCGTCTGGTGACCAAATCCTTTCCCGAGGAGGTTCAGTCTCTGCCGCCGGCTGAACTCAATCTTAGCTACGGCATGGTGCGCAGCATCGCCCACGGCATGCGCATGCTCGATCGCCGGGAGCTTGCTGATGTCGATGGCGGCAAGGCCGATCTTCAGTTGCTGCTGGCGCAGAAGGGCGTTCCGCTCGCCGTTCGCCCCACGGGCTACATGATCGCCGCCGCCAACAAGTATAACGGCATGCGTGAAGTGAGCCGATTGGTGATGTCGGCGGCAGCGATCATCCTGTCGCTGCTCTGCGCGGTCTACGGTCTGCGCGCCATTGCCCCGCGCTTTCGCGCCCGCAATCGTGTGGAACAGGTCATTCTCGGCGCACTGATCGTCGCTTCCTCTATCGCAGTGCTGACGACGGTCGGCATCGTCGTTTCCATGCTTTCGGAAGCCGCACGCTTCTTCGGCATGGTGCCAGCGAGCGAGTTCTTCTTCGGAACCGTCTGGGACCCGCGCTTCACCGGCGCCGGCGCTCAGACCTCAGGCACCTTCGGCCTGATCCCATTGCTGGCGGGCACGATTTATATCGGGCTCGTGGCCATGCTCTTCGCCGTGCCCATTGGCCTGTTCGCGGCGATCTACATGGCCGAATATGCCTCGGCTCGCGTCCGCTCCATCGCCAAGCCGATGCTGGAGGTTTTGGCCGGCATTCCCACGATCGTCTACGGCTTCTTCGCCCTTGTCACAGTCGGCCCCTTCCTGCGCGATATCTCCGTCGAGATCGACGGGCTGATGACCGGAAACTACAGAAGCTTCATCGAGGCGCAGAGCGTTTTGACCGCCGGCTTTGTCATGGGCGTGATGCTCATCCCTTACGTTTCGTCGCTGTCGGACGATATCATCATGGCGGTGCCGCGTTCGCTGCGCGACGGTTCGCTCGGGCTTGGCGCCACGCGGTCGGAAACGGTCAAGCGCGTGCTCCTGCCGGCTGCTCTTCCCGGCATCGTCGGCGCGCTGCTGATGACCGCGTCGCGGGCGATCGGCGAAACTATGATCGTGGTGCTGGCCGCAGGCGTTGCCGCGCGCATGCAGCTCGATCCCTTCGAGCCGATGACGACGGTCACCGTGAAGATCGTCAATCAGCTGACCGGCGATCTGGAGTTCACCTCGCCGCAGACGCTCGTCGCCTTCGCTCTCGGGATCACCCTGTTCTGCCTGACGCTGTGCCTCAACGTCTATGCGCTCTACATCGTCCGTCGATACAGGGAGCAATACGAATGAGCGACGTCGTATCCTCCTCTCAGCTCAACATGCCGCGCGGGCTGACGCCGGGTGCATCCGTGCGCCGCGATATCGGCATCAAGCGGCGTTATGCTGCCGAACGCCGCTTCCGCGCCTATGGGATGACCGCCGTCATCTTCGGTCTCGTCTTCCTTATGATCCTGGTCTCGACCGTGGTCCGTACAGGCTATACCGCCTTCGTTCAGACCTCGATTACCCTACCGATCGAATTCTCCGAGAAGGTGATCGACCCGGCGGGTAAGCGCACGAGCGATCCGAAGGTGCTGATATCAGCCAACTACCCGGTTCTGGTCCGCGATGCACTGGTGAAGGCGCTTGGCATCGATCCGGGCAACCGTGCGCTCGTTCGCGAGGCGACGGCGATGGTGTCGGACGGCGCCAGGATCGCGCTGCGGGACAGGGTCGTCGTCAATCCCTCGATCATCGGAACGACGCAGAACGTCACCTTCCTCGCCAGCGCCAATATCGATTCCGCCAACAAAGGCCAGATCGATCTGAAGGTCGACGAGAAGGATCGAAAGGTGTCCGACCGTCAGGTCGCGTGGATGAAGAAACTCAGCGAAAGCGGCGCGCTTTACAAGGCCTTCAACAGCGGCCTCTTCGTATCGGGCAATTCGAGCCGGCCGGAAGCCGCCGGGCTCGGCGTCGCGCTGATCGGCTCGTTCTACCTGATGCTGACCGTTCTCGTACTTGCCTTGCCGGTCGGAGTCGCGGCGTCGATCTATCTGGAGGAGTTCGCGCAGAAGAACCGGCTGACGGATCTGATTGAGGTCAACATCAACAATCTCGCCGCCGTTCCCTCGATCGTCTATGGCTTGCTGGGCCTCTCGGTCTTCATCAACATGATGGGTCTGCCGCGCTCGGCCTCGCTGGTCGGCGGTCTCGTGCTGAGCCTGATGACGCTGCCGATGATCATTATCGCCACACGCTCGGCGCTGCGGGCCGTGCCGCCGTCGATCCGCAGCGCGGCGCTCGGGCTTGGGGCTTCGCGGATGCAGATGGTCTTCCATCATGTGTTGCCGCTTGCGATGCCCGGCATTCTGACAGGCACGATCCTGGGGCTTGCCCATGCGCTTGGCGAGACCGCGCCATTGCTTCTGATCGGCATGGTCGCCTTCGTTGCCAACTATCCGGCATCGCCGCTCGATCCTTCGACGGCGCTGCCGGTGCAGATCTACATGTGGGCGAGCGAAGCCGAGCGGGCCTTCGTCGAAAGGACATCCGGCGCCATCATTGTGCTTCTCTTCTTCCTCGTCGCGATGAACATCGGCGCCATCCTGCTGCGGCGCCGCTTCGAGCGGCGCTGGTAAGGGAGGGCGCACGAAATGAACATGATGACGGAAGCCGCCAGCGAAAGAGCCTTGGCCAAGAAGATGACGACGATCCCCTACAAGATGATCGGCCAGGATGTTTCGGTCTATTACGGCCACAAGCGGGCGCTCTTCGACGTCAATCTGAAGATCCGCGCCAATACGGTCACGGCTCTGATCGGCCCTTCAGGCTGCGGCAAGTCCACCTTCCTGCGCTGCCTCAACCGCATGAACGATACGATCGAGACTTGCCGCGTCACCGGCAAGATCACGCTCGACGATCAGGATGTCTACGACGACAGCATTGACGTGGTGGAATTGCGCGCGCGCGTCGGCATGGTCTTCCAGAAGCCCAACCCGTTTCCGAAGTCCATCTATGAGAACGTCGCCTACGGTCCGCGCATCCATGGCCTGCATCGCTCAAAGGCCGATCTCCAGCATATCGTCGAAACAAGCCTGCAGAAGGCCGGTCTCTGGGGTGAGGTGAAGGATCGCCTCCATGACGCCGGCACGAGCTTGTCGGGCGGTCAGCAGCAGCGTCTGTGCATCGCGCGCGCCGTTGCCGTCAGCCCGGAGGTCATCCTGATGGACGAGCCGTGCTCGGCGCTCGATCCGATCGCGACCGCCAAGGTCGAGGATCTCATCCACGAGCTGCGGGAGAATTTCACCATCGTCATCGTGACGCATTCCATGCAGCAGGCAGCCCGCGTCTCGCAGCGTACCGCAATGTTTCATCTCGGCCACCTGGTCGAGGAGAACGACACCGATAAGATGTTCACCAATCCCGACGATTTCCGCACGCAGGATTACATCATGGGCCGTTTTGGTTGATGATGGCAGGCGCGCGGCTCCTTTCACACAGTTCACTTTGAGGATAGAAAAATGGTCTCCACTCACATTCTGTCAGCCTATGACGAAGACCTGAAGTTCCTGACGCGCCGCATTGCTGAAATGGGCGGCCTGGCCGAGCAGATGGTTAGCGACAGCGTACGCGCTCTCGTCAACAGCGACGCGGCTCTGGCCCAGAAAGTCATCTCCGACGACGTGGTTCTCGACCATGCCGAGCGCGAAGTCGGTGACAAGGCGATCGTCACCATCGCCCGCCGCCAGCCGATGGCAGCCGACCTTCGCGAAATCATGGGATCGATCCGCATCGCTTCTGACCTTGAGCGCGTCGGCGATCTCGGAAAGAACACCGCAAAGCGCGTCATCGCTGTGCAGGGCACCGGTGTCCCCCGCCGTCTCGCCCGCGGCATCGAGCATCTCTCCGAACTGGCTTTGAGCCAGCTCAAGGAAGTTCTCGATGTCTACGCGACCCGCTCGCCCGACAAGGCCGTGTCGATCCGCGAACGCGACGAGGAAATCGACGCCATGTACACCTCGCTCTTCCGCGAGATGCTGACCTACATGATGGAAGATCCGCGCAACATCACCACCTGCACGCATCTTCTCTTCTGCGCCAAGAACATCGAGCGTATCGGCGACCATGCCACCAATATCGCCGAGACGATCTATTACATGGCGACAGGTGCTCAGCCGGAAGGCGAACGCCCGAAGGACGATACCGCCAATACCGTCGGCGCAGTGACGGAATAATCTGGAAGCGAAGAAAGGAGACCATAGGCGCATGGTTCCGAGAGTTGCTGTTGTAGAAGACGAGGAAGCGCTCAGCGTTCTGCTGCGCTACAATCTTGAGGCCGAAGGCTTCGAGGTCGACACGATCCTCAGAGGCGATGAGGCCGAGCTGCGTCTCCAGGAGCGCATCCCCGATCTCCTGATCCTCGACTGGATGCTCCCCGGTGTATCGGGCATCGAGCTCTGCCGCCGGCTGCGTATGCGGCCGGAGACGGAGCGACTGCCGATCATCATGCTGACGGCCCGCGGCGAGGAAAGCGAGCGCGTGCGTGGGCTTTCGACCGGCGCGGACGATTATGTCGTCAAGCCGTTCTCGACGCCGGAGCTGATGGCTCGCGTCAAGGCGATGCTGCGGCGTGCCCGCCCGGAGGTTCTCT
The DNA here is from genome assembly GCF_002277895.1 of Rhizobium sp. 11515TR. Lineage (NCBI taxonomy): Bacteria > Pseudomonadati > Pseudomonadota > Alphaproteobacteria > Hyphomicrobiales > Rhizobiaceae > Rhizobium > Rhizobium sp. 11515TR. Next base: position 1,212,652 of record NZ_CP022998.1, read on the forward strand.
CCACGGTGCTGCGCTGCGGCGATATCGAGCTGGACCGCGAAACCCATCGCGTCCACCGCAAGAGCCGCGAAGTACGGCTGGGGCCGACGGAATTCCGCCTGCTGGAATTCCTGATGTCCTCGCCCGGCCGCGTCTTCTCGCGCTCGCAGCTGCTCGACGGCGTATGGGGTCACGATATCTACGTCGACGAACGCACCGTCGACGTCCATGTCGGCCGCCTGCGCAAGGCGCTCAATTTCTCCAATATGCAGGATGTCATCCGCACCGTTCGCGGCGCGGGCTATTCCATGGAAGCCTGAGCGGCTTGCCGCTCGGGTATCACTAAAGCATGTCGCGCAAAAGTGCGTGGCGGTTTTGTGAGAACGACATGCGCCAGACGGAAAACCTAAAGCACGGGAAGCGAATCTGAAAGATCGTGACGTGCTTTAAATAGCGGCGGAAATAGAAAAACGGGCCTCGATGGGCCCGTTTCTCATTGTCTTGCTGTGACTTTCAGCCGTTGTTGCGACGGCGGTCATGCACCGGCTGGTATGCCATGCGCTGATGATAGGTGCAGTACGGCGAAGAATCCGGGCTGTCATTGCCGCAGAAGTGGAAGTCGTCCTTCAGCGGGTCGCCGACCGGCCACTTGCAGGTGCGCTCCGTCAGTTCCGTCAGGCCGAGGCGGCGAGAGATCGGAACGACGACGTTCGATGCCGGACGATACTGGATTTCATTGACGGAATCGACCTCGATCTCTTCCTTCAGCATGGTTGCGCCCTGCTGGCGGGCGACGACCGTACGGGTGGCAACGCGCGATCCGTAGGTTGCGGTGCGGGGTGCTGCTGCGCTGCGCTTCGGCGTGCGCGCCGCGGTTGCTGTGCCGCCCGCCTTCGCTCGGCCAGGAAGGTTCAGGCGGTGCACCTTGCCGATGACGGCATTACGGCTCACGCCACCGAGCTGCGCAGCGATCTGGCTGGCGCTCAACCCTTCGGACCATAGCTTTTTCAGCTTCTCGACGCGTTCGTCTGTCCAATTCATGCCCTGTCTCCGCTGTCGCGTTTCCGATGGCAGAATCCCTCACCATTGCCTCGCATGGGAACGAGGCGCGAAACGCTCTAAAATTGTGGTGACTAGTTCCGCCGCATGCAGTCTAGCAATTGCTTTTTAACCTAGTGTGAGGCTGACTCCGTGACAAGAGTCGCGAGAATCTTGAGGAATCGATTTCGAGGTTTTCCCCAACTTGCTGCCCAGGCGTGGCATTTCTGCAATAGGCGCGGCTGAACCTATCTCTTTTGCCCGCAAGCGCTATCTCGCACCTGCTAAAGCGCCAGTTTTGTTGACATCGCGGTGCAAAACATCAATAGTGCCCAGGCCGCCGCAAGGCGGCATTTTTGATTTTTTCGGACCCGTTTCATCAAATGGAAGCGATCGGTCCTTAAAGTTGTGATCGAGGAGATATGGCCATGGCCGAGACCACGCCGCTTTATGACACCTATATGCGCGCTCCGTTACGGTTCGAGCGAGGCGAGGGCGTCTGGCTGGTCACCGAAAATGGCGAGCGCTACCTCGATTTCGCAGCCGGCGTCGCGGTCAACTCGCTCGGTCACGCCCATCCCCATCTCGTCGCCGAATTGAAGGCCCAGGCCGACAAGGTCTGGCATCTGTCCAACCTCTATGAGGTGCCTGGTCAGGAGAAGCTGTCGAAGCGGCTGACGGAAGCGACCTTCGCCGACAAGGTGTTCTTCACCAATTCAGGCGCCGAGGCGCTGGAATGCGCCATCAAGACGGCGCGGCGCTATCAATTCGCCAAGGGGCATCCCGAGAAGTTCCATATCATCACCTTCGAGGGCGCCTTCCACGGCCGCACCATCGCGACCATCGCCGCAGGTGGCCAGGAGAAGTATATCGAGGGCTTCGGGCCCAAGGCACCGGGTTTCGATCAGGTGGAGTTCGGTGATCTCGATGCCGTGCGTGCCGCCATCACGGCTGCGACGGCTGCGATCCTGATCGAGCCGGTCCAGGGCGAGGGCGGCATTCGTCCCGCGACCAACGAGTTTCTGCGCGGGCTGCGTGAGATCTGCGATGAGCACGGCCTGCTGCTGATCCTCGACGAAGTACAGTGTGGCGTTGGCCGCACGGGCAAGCTCTTTGCCTACGAATGGGCCGGCATCAAGCCCGATATCATGGCGGTCGCCAAGGGCATCGGCGGTGGCTTCCCGCTCGGTGCGTGCCTTGCGACGGCGGAAGCCGCTTCCGGTATGAAAGCCGGCACACACGGTTCGACTTATGGCGGCAATCCGCTTGCCATGGCAGTCGGCAACGCCGTTCTCGACATCGTGCTTGCCGAAGGCTTCCTGCAGCATGTGCGCGATGTAGCGCTGGTGTTCCGCCAGGGGCTCGCCTCGCTCAAGGATCGCTTCCCGGATATCATCGAGGACGTTCGCGGTGAAGGCCTGATGCTTGGTGTCAAGGCGGCCATCCCGCAGGCGGAGCTGCTGCAGGCGATCCGCGCCGAGCATTTGCTTGGCGTGCCGGCTGGCGATAACGTCATCCGCCTGCTGCCGCCGCTGGTCGTTACCGCCGAAGAAGCACGCGAAGGTCTTGCCCGCCTGGAGCGTGCCGCCGAGCGTGCGCGCGCTGCCCGCGTCAAAAAATCGGCTTAAGCTTACCGCCCGCATTTGGGGGCGTTCCTGCCCCTCGCGGGCGTTATTGTTTTTTCTGAAGTACAGGTAAGGACATGGCTTCTCCGAAACACTTTCTCGACCTCTCTGCCGTTCCGGCTGCCGATCTGCGCAATATCATCGACGACGCGATCGTGCGAAAGAGCGCGCAGAAGGCCGGCACGGCCGACAAGCCGCTGGCGGGCAAGATGCTGGCGATGATCTTCGAGAAGCCGTCCACCCGAACCCGCGTCTCCTTCGATGTCGGTATGCGCCAGCTGGGCGGCGAGACGCTGTTCCTCTCGGGCACCGAGATGCAGCTTGGCCGCGCCGAGACCATCGGCGATACGGCCAAGGTGCTGTCGCGCTATGTCGATGCGATCATGATCCGCACGACCGATCATTCGCGTCTGCTGGAGCTGGCCGAACATGCGACCGTTCCAGTCATCAATGCGCTGACCGACGATACGCATCCTTGCCAGATTATGGCGGATATCATGACCTTCGAGGAGCATCGCGGCCCAATCAAGGGCAAGACGCTCGCGTGGACGGGCGACGGTAACAACGTGCTGCATTCGCTGATCGAAGGGGCCGCGCGCTTCGGCTATCGCATGAATATGGCGGTACCTCTTGGTTCCGAGCCGAAGGATCACTATCTGAACTGGGCCCGCAACGAGGGCGCCGAAATCATGCTCTCGCATGATGCAGACCGTGCGGTCGCCGGCGCCGATTGCGTGGTAACCGATACCTGGGTTTCCATGAATCAGGAGCACCGGGCTCGCGGTCACAACGTCTTCCAGCCCTATCAGGTCAACAAGGCTTTGATGGCACAGGCCGGCAAAGACGCTTTGTTCATGCATTGCCTGCCCGCCCATCGCGGGGAGGAAGTGACGGACGAGGTGATCGATGGCCCGCAATCCGTTGTCTTCGATGAGGCGGAAAACCGCCTTCATGCGCAAAAGTCGATTCTTGCTTGGTGCCTGGGCGCGATCTGAAGATATTAAACCGCGTCTCAAGGACGCGGACCCTAGAGCCGGATGGTCTTAGGTCGAAGCGACCTAAGGCCTGAATCCGGTCTAGAATTAAAGAAATAGAGCATGACGGCGCCCGAAAACCGCTCTCACTTTTCGGTGTCATGCTCCAGGAGTAAAGCAATGGCCGAAAATGCCGCAACGCTGGGTCAGTTTGATTTCGCCGGTGACGATCATGTCGTTCCCTTCCAGGTGGAAGGTTTGGACGTGCGCGGCCGTGCCGTACAGCTCGGTCCGCTGCTGGACGCGATCCTTGCCCGGCATGACTATCCGACCCCGGTTGCACGCCTTCTGGCCGAGGCCATCGTCTTGACCGTCCTGCTCGGCACGTCGCTGAAATTCGAAGGCAAATTCACCGTGCAGACCAAGGGCGACGGTCCCGTCGACCTTCTGGTTGCCGATTTCACGACGCCGGAAAATGTTCGCGCCTATGCCCGTTTCGACGAAGAAGCGCTGGCAAAGGCAGTCGCCGAAGGCCGGACCGAGCCGGAACAGCTGCTCGGCAAGGGCGTCCTCGCCTTTACCATCGATCAGGGCCGTTTCAGCCAGCCCTATCAGGGCATTGTCGCGCTTGATGGCGCCTCGCTCGAGGAGATTGCCGGCACCTATTTCCGCCAGTCGGAACAGATCCCGACGCGCGTGCGTCTGGGCGCGGCAGAACTTTTCGACCGTGATGAGAATGGCAAGCCGCGTCACCGCTGGCGGGCCGGCGGCCTGATCGCGCAGTTCCTGCCGGAAGCGCCTGAGCGCATGCGCCAGCCGGACCTGCATGGCGGCGATGGCGATACCGGCCTGCGCGATCACGTGGAGGACGATGCCTGGGCGGAAGCACGCAGCCTGGTGGAGACCGTTGACGCCGACGAGCTGACGGACCCGCAGGTCGGCACCGAGCGGCTTCTCTATCGCCTCTTCCACGAGCGCGGCGTACGCGTCTATGAACCGAAGGCCGTCTATGACCGTTGTTCGTGCTCGCGCGACAAGCTGAAGGGCGTGTTGAAGGGTTTCACGGCCGAGGAGATCGAGGCCAGCCAGGACAATGGCGAGATCGCCGTGACCTGCGAGTTCTGCTCGACCACCTATCGCTTCGAAGTGTCGGAGATAGAAACGGCTTAATGCCGCCCTGGAATTGCGTAAAAACAAAGGGATAGAGCATTTTTGCGATTCGAAGAAAAGCGAAACTGCTCTAGTTCAGCGTGCGCAGCAGGTTCGGCGTATCAAGCGAGAAGGCGGGGATCTTGACATGGAAGAGTTCCCCGTCGTCGGTTTCCATCTGGTAATGGCCGAACATCATGCCTGAGGGCGTGTCCAGCGGGCAGCCGGAGGAATATTCATAGGTATCGCCGGGCTTCAGATGCGGTTGCTCACCGACGACTCCTGGCCCCGTTACTTCATCCACCATGCCATTCATGTCGGTGATGTGCCAGTATCGCGTCACCAGTTTCACGGCTCGCTTCGAGTGGTTGGAAATGACGATGCGATACCCCCAGACATAGCGATCATCGTCCGGATCGGATTGCTCCTCCAGATAAAACGGCTCTACAACCACTTCGATGTCGCGTGTTAGGGCGCGATACATGCCTTATACCTTGCCACTGCTCTGAAGCGTCGAAGGCTCCTCAAAGCCCCATTGTCGTCTCAGCATTTTCACGTCTGCGGCATATTATCCGCTTTCCACTGCTCCCGCAAAGCGCAGGATATCTAGCGGTATCCTATAACCAATCCATTCCGTCAAGGAACGGCGTGATGAAATCTCGCTCAAGGAGGCGGGTCATTCTGAAATTCAGCTATTACGCCGAATGAAGAAGGTTAGTCCTTTCTTCTCAAAGTATCTCGTTTCGATCGTCATTTAGTCTTGTCTACCATAGTGCCGCCGATGGAGCTTATGGGGTGCGGATACGCTTGCCGCAATTGCTGGTGCACTTCAGGGATCGGACATCACATCTGGTCGCCAGTTATTAAAACCTCCCGGCTATAAACCGCTGTCCCTTCTTTATGTTCCGCCGAGGGAACTTGCGCCGGATTCCCTCTCAGGAGGATTTCGGCTATCATTTGATTCTGGCATGGCCCGTGCCTCCCCCCTCCATCCGGGAAAGTATATTTCATGCGGGGCCGTCGATATCCAAACCGACTGTTTGAGCGCCTGGCATAAGGAGGGGTTGCGGTCATTGCTCGCAATAGGAGGTTTAGATGAGGCTTTCCGCCCCTGTTTATCATTTGAAGCGCAAGGCGAAGCTCCTGTCTCGCCAGCAGAATATCCCTTTGCACGCCGCGCTGGATCGCGTCGCGGCCGGCGAAGGCTTTGCAGGTTGGAGCTTGCTTGCAAGTAAAACGAGCTCAGCCGTGTCCGTCAGCGAGCTGTATTCGCGTCTGAGCCCAGGCGATCTGGTGCTGGTCGGCGCGCGGCGCGGTCACGGCAAGACCCTGATGAGCCTGCGGATTGCCGTCGAGGCCATGAAGGCTGGCAATCGCGGTGTCTTCTTCACGTTAGAGGATACGGAAAAGGTGGTCCTGGACCGTTTTCCTGTCATCGGCGCCGATTATGCGGAATTTGCCGATCTGTTCGAATTCGACAATTCAGATACCATCAGCGCCGATTATATCGTCGAGAGGCTGGCCGAGGCGCCGCGCGGCACATTGGCGGTCGTCGATTTTCTGCAGCTGCTCGATCAGAAGCGGGAAAAACCGGAGCTGATGATCCAGGTTCAGGCGCTCAAGGCGTTTGCGCGCGCCAGAGGCGTGATCGTCGTCTTCATCTCGCAGATCGACCGTTCCTACGATCCGGCGCTGAAACCAGTGCCCGATCTCTCGGATATTCGCCTGCCGAATCCGCTGGATCTCAAATTGTTCGACAAGACGGTCTTCCTGAACAACGGTCTGGTCGAATTCAAGGCCGCCAGCTGACGGCCTGATTGGATTGCCCGTAAAATGAGAAGTCAAGCCGCCCGGAAATCTCCAGGCGGCTCGATTGATATCAGGCGGAAACCTGTTCGAGCGCGCGGGCGAAATCCTCGACCAGATCGGCACTGTCCTCGATGCCGGCGGAGAAGCGCACGGTGCCCGGCGAAATGCCGAGCTCGGCGCGGGCTTCATCGGTGAGGTTCTTGTGCGTCGTGGTGGCCGGATGCGTGATCAGGCTCTTCGAGTCGCCGAGATTGTTGGAAATCTTCACGATCTCCAGCGCGTTTTGCAGCTTGAAGGCTGCTTCCTTGCCGCCCTTCAGTTCGAAGGCGACGAGGGTCGAGCCGCCGCTCATCTGCTTGGCGATGATATCGGACTGCGGATGGTCCTTGCGGCCTGGATAGATCACGCGGGCGACCTTGTTCCCCTGCTCGGCGAGGAAATCGGCAACCTTGGAGGCGTTCGCCGTCTGCTGCGCAACGCGCAGCGGCAGCGTCTCGATGCCCTTCAGCAGCGTCCAGGCGGTGAAGGGTGACATGGCCGGGCCGGTGTGGCGGAAATAGTCCTGCAGGTTCTCGTCGATCCACTGCTTGTCCGAAAGGATGACGCCGCCGAGGGAACGGCCCTGGCCGTCGATATGCTTGGTGGCGGAGTAGACGACGATATGGGCGCCGAGTTCCAAAGGCTTCTGGAAGAGCGGCGTCGCGAAGACGTTGTCGACCACGACCTTGGCGCCGATCTGGTTGGCGAGCTTGGCGACGGCGGCGATGTCGACCACTTCCAGCGTCGGATTGGTCGGGCTTTCGAGGAAGAAGACCTTGGTGTTCGGGCGGATGGCCTTTTCCCAGTTTTCGGTGAAGCGGCCATCGACGAGCGTGCATTCGATGCCATATTTCGGAGCCAGCGTCTCGACCACCCAACGGCAGGAACCGAAGAGGGCGCGGGCTGCGACGATATGATCGCCGGCCTTCAGCTGGCAGAGGATGGCGGCGGAGACGGCAGCCATGCCGGAGGCGGTGGCGCGGGCGTCTTCAGCACCTTCCAGCGCGCACATGCGCTTTTCGAACATGTCGTTGGTGGGGCTGCCGTAGCGGGCATAGATGAAACCATCCGTCTCGCCCTTGAAGCGGGCTTCCGCGGCTTCCGAGGTGTCATAGACGAAGCCCTGGGTTAGATAGATTGCTTCGGATGTCTCGCCGAATTGCGAACGGAGCGTTCCGTTGTGTACGAGCTGGGTTGCGGGGCGCCAAGTCTTGCTCATGCCATCACCACTTTCAAAACAAAAAAACCGGTCGCGAAAGCAGACCGGTTCAACCCCGGTCTTTTTAGCCATTTGTTTAACGTGGCTGCAAGCCGACCGGCCAAATCACCACGGGATAAGTTGCAATACTGCCGTTGACGGCTTGCGTCAATTCCCCGAGTTTGGTTTTGTCTGCGACAAATTATGAGAGAAGCATGATGGCTCGCAATACTGGAATTTTGGCTGATCGCGCCATCGCAGCGCTGTTTGAAACGGGGCGGCTGACAAGCGAGAGAGAACTGGATGTCGATCAGATCCAGCCGGCAAGCCTTGACTTGCGGCTTGGCTCGCATGCATTCCGCGTCCGCGCCAGCTTCATGCCCGGTCCATCACATCTCGTCGCCGACAAGCTCGACCGGCTGAAACTGCATGTGGTCGATCTCTCCGAAGGCGCGGTGCTGGAAACGGGCTGCGTCTATATCGTCCCGCTGATGGAGCGGCTGGATCTACCCGAGGATATGTCGGCCTCCGCCAATCCGAAGAGCTCGACCGGCCGTCTCGACATCTTCACCCGCGTCATCACCGATCGGGCGCAGGAGTTCGACAAGATCCCGGCCGGCTATTCCGGCCCGCTCTATCTCGAAATCAGCCCGCGCACCTTCCCGATCGTCGTGCGCCGCGGTTCCCGCCTGTCGCAGATCCGCTTCCGCGTCGGCCAGGCCCTACTCACCGAACCGGAATTGCTGGCGCTGCATGAGAGCGAGACTCTTGTCGCCAGTAAGAAGCCGAACATCACCGGCGGCGGCATCGCGCTCTCGATCGACCTTGCCGGCGACAAGGAAGGACTGATCGGCTATCGCGGCAAGCACCACACCGCCGTTGTCGATGTCGATAAGAAGGCCCAGCACGATATTTTCGATTTCTGGGAGCCGCTTTATAGCCGCGGCCGCACCGAGCTGATCCTCGATCCCGACGAATTCTACATCCTCGTTTCGCGCGAGGCGGTGCATGTTCCCCCGCACTTCGCCGCCGAAATGACGCCGTTCGATCCGCTGGTCGGCGAATTCCGCGTCCACTACGCCGGCTTCTTCGATCCCGGCTTCGGCCATGCCCCGGCCGGTGGTCGCGGCAGCCGCGCGGTGCTGGAAGTGCGCAGCCATGAGGTGCCCTTCATCCTTGAGGACGGCCAGATCGTCGGCCGCCTGATCTACGAACATATGCTGGAACAGCCGAGCAGCCTCTACGGCTCCGGCCTCGGCTCGAACTATCAGGCACAGGGCCTGAAGCTCTCGAAGCACTTCCGGCTGTGATCGACACTTGGGCGGCCTTGACAGAGGCCGCCAACTGTTGGACATCTCACGGGTGTCAGGCGGGTGTAGCTCAATGGTAGAGCAGCAGCTTCCCAAGCTGAATACGAGGGTTCGATTCCCTTCACCCGCTCCAAAATCTTCATGCCAGAAGCGATCTTTTCGCTTTCAGCGTTGCCTTTAGCGCCTCGCCAAAGGTCGCAATCGGCCGCGCAAGCCGCCCCGCCGGCGGACGATGCACCAGCCAGTTGACGACTTTGGGGCTGAAATCCGGCGCCTCGACCACTTCGACCAAATCGCGCCAGCGGCTGTCCGCCAATGCCGCCGGCGTCAAGACGCCGATGCCGAGCCCGCGCGCAACCAGCGACATGCGCAGATCGGCGCTCATGGCCTCGACCCCGACGTCGAAGGGCAGGCGCTCGGCTTCGAAGCGATGCTGGATGAAGGCGCGGAAGCCGCAGCCGCTTTGGTTCATGATCCAGGGAAAGCGGGAGAGATCTTCAAGCTTTGGTTCCTTGGGAACGCCCAGCGACGGCGCCACGACGAGAATGACGGCATGGACTCCGAGCATCTCGCCAACGACATTATCCGGCGGCTGTAATCCCTCCGCCAGGCAGACGGTTGCCGCATCGAGCTGGCTATGAGCGACCTGCTCGATCAGTTGCGGCGACCAGCCGGTGACGATGCGCAGCGTCAATTGCGGAAACTGGTTGCGCAATTCATCGAGCGGGGCGGATAGGGCGGCTTCGGAAAGATAGGGCATGATCCCGAGACGGAATTCGCCGCCGATCGTACCGCCAGGCGAAACGCCGGCCTTGAGGTCGTCGAGCGAGCGCAGCACGCGGCGTCCATGCTCATAGGCTTCGCGGCCCGCAGCCGTCGGCTTGAGGGGTTTCGACTGCCGGTCGAGCAGGGCAATGCCGAGACTGTCTTCCAGGTTCTGTATGCGCCGGGTGATGCCCGGCTGAGTCAGATTGATGCGCGCGGAGGCGGCGACGATCGAACCCGTCTCCACCACGGCCACGAAGGCTTCCAGGTCAGGAATGTTCATGCTGAACTCGCATAATCATTATTAGTTCATTTCAATTACCGCATTATGCAACAAGGCGATAAAGATGGCTACCTTTATTAGGAAAAATTATTGGAGAGACCATGTCGCAAGTTCCCGAATGCATGACGGGCGAGCCGGAGGAAGAGGTTTCCGCAGCAACAACCGCTCCCTCGACCTTGTTGTTTGCCATCGCGACCGGCGTCATCATTATCAATCTCTTCGCACCCCAGACGCTGGTCGGCATCATCGGCCCATCGCTCGGTTTTTCCGAAAGCGGCGCCGGCCTGGTGGCCATGGCCTCGCTGCTCGGCTATGCCGCCGGCCTGTTCTTTCTGGTGCCGCTGGCGGATCTCATGGAAAACCGGCAGCTGGTGTTGCGCATGCTCCTGTCCGCATTGGTCATGGCCGTTGCCGCCGCCTTCGCGCCGACCGGCTGTAGCCTGTTGATCTTCCTCTTCCTGCTGGGAGCGGCCTGTTCTGCCATTCAGATCCTCGTGCCGATCGCGGCAGCGATGGCGCCGCCCGAACATCGCGGCCGGGTGATCGGCAATGTCATGAGTGGCGTCATGGTCGGCATTCTTGTCTCACGCCCTTTGGCGAGCCTGATTGCCGATTTTTGGGGCTGGAGAAGTTTCTATGCCCTGAGCGCCGCGACACTTGCGCTCCTCTCCGCTGTGCTTGCCTTACGCCTGCCGGAGCGGCGCCCTATGATCAGTGCGAGTTATGGGGCTTTGATCGGTTCGCTCTTCAAGCTTTTGCGGGAGGAGCCGGTGCTGCGGCTGCGCGCCTTCACGGCGGCCTTGATGATGGCGAGCTTCAGCTTGTTCTGGACCTCCGTCGCCCTGCGCCTGGCGCAGCCGCCATTCTCGCTCGACCAGTCCGGCATCGCGCTGTTTGCTCTTGTGGGCGCTGGCGGAGCTGCGGCGACCTCTGTCTTCGGCCGTATGGGCGACAGGGGCTGGACGCGGATGGCGACATTGGCCTCGCATCTGATCGTGCTTGCCGCCATGGCGCTGGCCGCCTGGGTGGGTGGAATACGCTCGGGCGACTCGGTGGCACTATTGGTCCTTCTGGGCGCCAGCGCAGTCTTGCTCGATGTCGGCGTCACCGGCGATCAGACCTTGGGTCGCCGTGCCGTCAATCTCCTGAAGCCTGAGGCGCGCGGGCGCATCAATGGTCTGTTCGTCGGCATCTTCTTCCTCGGCGGCGCTCTCGGATCGGCGCTTGCTGGCACGGCATGGGACTTCGGCGGCTGGGTTGCCGTCTGTGCAGGGGCCGCGGGCTTCGGCGTGATTGCGTTGATCACAGGCCTTGCCGCGCGCATCTGAACAGCACAGGCAACGGGACCGCACTTGTGAATGCACTGCCGCGTCGCCATCTGTAGATCATTCAGGCGGGCGTCAGACAAGCGTGTAAGAACGGGCGCTCCTTGTCAGGAGCGTCGGAATGCGTGGAATAGCATGGTTTTACAGGTTGAGAGCACTCTTTCGGAGCGGTGCGCTGAAGATCGCCCGCAGCACGAAAGTACCTCTCGGCACCAGGATCATCTGGCGGCGCGGCGACGTTCGCATCGGTGAGAGGGTACATTTCCGTAAGGGCGTCGTCATCGATGCACAGGAAGGTAGCATCGAGATCGGCAATCACGTCTCCTTCAACGATTACAGCATCCTGCTGGGCCGCGGCGGGATCGTCATAGGCAATGATGTGCGCATCGCCGCGCATGCGATGATCGTTTCCTTCGATCACAATTTCGATGATGTTTCCCGCCCAATTCGCCTTCAGGGCGTGACGAAGAAGCCCATCGTCATCGAAGACGATGTCTGGATCGGAGCAGGCGCCAAGATTCTCGGCGGCGCCCATATTTCCAAAGGATGCGTCATCGGTGCGAATGCCGTCGTCAAGGGCCGGACCAAGCCCTATGGCATCTATGTCGGTGCTCCGGCACGGCTGTTGAAACGGCGCGGAGAAGCCGAAGGCAACAGGTCCGGCAATATCGGGCTGTTCGCCCTCCCGAGAAAATAGGGGGGCGCCGCGATCGCGCCGGCCGGACCTTAGAATTCCGTCCAGTCCGCATCCTTGTTCGTTGTCGCCGTCTGTGTGGCGCCGAAGGCGCTCAGCAGCTTCTGACCGAGGGCGCGCGCTGGGGAAGCGGCCGGTCGCACCTTGGCATCATCAACGGCCCGGATGCGCGGAGTTGCAGCCGGCGGGGCTGTCGGTCGAGGCGCCGGCCTCGGCGCTGAGTTGGCGGCAGGTTTCGTCGAGATGCGCATGGCATCGCTACCATCCGTGCGAAACTGAGCAAGAAGATTGGACAGGGAGGCCGCTTCGGTCGCAAGGCTATGGCTCGCCGCCGTGCTCTCCTCGACCATGGCGGCATTCTGTTGCGTGCCGTGATCCATGGTGTTGACGGCCGTATTGATCTCCTGCAGGCCAGCCGACTGCTCGCGGGAAGCCTCGGCGATCGCATGCACATGCCGGCTGATTTCCTGCACCCCCGAGACGATGGCATCGAGCGCTTTGCCGGTTTCGCTGACCAGGCCGACGCCGGTACGGACATGCCTTTCGGAAGCGCCGATGAGGTCCTTGATTTCCTTGGCGGCATGGGCGGAGCGCTGCGCAAGCTCGCGCACTTCCTGGGCAACGACGGCAAAGCCCTTGCCTGCCTCGCCGGCGCGGGCGGCTTCGACACCGGCATTCAATGCGAGAAGATTGGTCTGAAAGGCGATATCGTCGATGACGCCAATGATATTGCTGATCTCCCCTGACGATTTCTCGATCTGTTGCATGGCGCCGATCGCATTGCGGACGATCTCGCCGGAGCGTTCCGCGTCGCTGCGTGTATGGGAGGCAAGCTGGCTTGCCTCCTGCGTGCGCTTGGCGGCGTCCTTGACGGTGGTGGTGATCTGCTCCAGAGCAGCGGCGGTTTCCTCGACGGAAGCGGCCTGCTGTTCGGTGCGCTTGGAAAGCTCGTCTGCCGCCGAGCGGATTTCGTCCGCACCGGCGCTGATGGCGCGGGCATTGGAGCCGATGGCCTGCATGGTTCCGTTGAGCCTGCTGAGCGAGTTGTTGAAGTCCTGCCGCAACTGGTCAAGCTGTGCGGCGAACTGGACGTCGATCTGTGTAACGAGATCGCCTTCTGCAAGGCGCTTCAAGCCGTCGCCAACAGCCTGAACGGCTTGCTGAAGCTGTGCCGCCTCGGCCGCCTGCCTGGTTTCGCGCTGTGCCCGCTCGCTGTCGATGAGGGTACGATCCGCCTCGGCCTGCGCTTCGAGGCGAGACCGCTCGACGGCATTGTCACGGAACACGGCGACGGCGGATGCCATCTGTCCGATCTCGTCACGCCGCTCGCGGCCCTCGATCTCGCTTGCCGTATCACCATGCGCAAGCGTCGTCATGCGCCGATGCAGCCGCATCAGCGGCGTGGCGATGCTCTTCTGCGCGACATACATGCCGAGGAGGATGGCGAGCACGATGAGGCCGCCGAGAGCGATGAGCGTAGTGTTGACGGAACGGTTGAGGTGAACTGACAAGCTGTCGGCACCGTTATTCATCTGATTTGTCAGCGCTTCGTCGTTGACCTGTATGCTGGCAATGAGGCTGGGCAGTTTTTGGTTGACCAGCATCAGGGTCGCTTCGGCGCCCTTCAGGTCGCCATTCTTGCGCTGGTCGATGGTCTTTTCGGTGAGCCCTTGCACTTCGTCGAGGCGAGCAAGAATTTCATCGATCGATGGCTTTGCCGTGGGAACGAGATTTTCCGCATGGGCTAGCCTCTGCTTGGCTTCGCCGAAATAGCTGCTGCCCGCCGCAACCGCCTTGTAGGCGTCACTGCCGGGATCGAAATTCAGCATCAGGCTTGCTTGCAGCACGGAAGCGAGAGAGGCAGCACTCGCGCGCGCAGCTTCGCTCGCTGCGGCGGCCTCATTGTCGAGGAAGGCGCTGTAAGCCCGATCCGCCTTGTGGAATTCGCTGGCGATCAGCAGCAGACCGAAAAAGGAAATGATGCCAAGAAACAGGATCACGGCAAGCATCTTGGTTTTGATTTTCAAGTTCCTGAACATGGCGGTCCGCCTGCGAATGCCGTGCCTCCTTCAGAATGAGGCCGAGAACTCGCTCGCTCGTCTTGTGTGGGGAGGGGCCTGTCTGATGTGCACGGGTGAAGCCGAGTCTACGTGATACCTTGCCAAGAAGGCCCAGACGACCTGCGTCATGCGATCGGCTTGGAGCCGATGTCGTCGATGGCGACGAGTACAATCAACAGAGCTTAATCGACTGCTAACGGCGCAGGCTGCCGGGTGGAATTCCCCCATTAATTTTGCACATGTTCAAAACAGTGCAACCGGCCGATGTGGTCGACCTCCGCCACTCGTCCTGCAGCCGCGAGTGCCGCCATTGCATGGCGCGATATTCCCCCTGCGGCATGACTCTGCTACATCGGATTCATGAACCAGAAATGTGCATCCACGACCGGAGGCCGGATCAAGACCATGCGTGTTTGCCTTTCGTCGACGATGTCAGTCGCCCGGCTTCTGGCGCGTGCGGTATTGATCGTCACCTCCTGCGCCTTGCCGCTGGCCGCCCAGGAGACGAAGCCGCAGAGCCTTCCGATCCTGTTCGATGCGCGTGAGCGCCTTCCGAAGCCGGATCTGTCCTCGCTGGTCAGACTGCGGTTCCTGACGTCGATCGACTTTCCGCCCTTCAATTTTCTCGATCAGAACGGCAAGCTCACGGGCTTCCATGTCGAGCTTGCGCGCAAGATCTGCGACGAGCTGGCAATAGCGGACAAATGCCAGATCCAGGCCTTACCCTTCGGCGAATTGCAGGGTGCGCTTGCCGCTTCGCAGGGCGATGCCGTCATCGCCGGCGTTGCAGTCACGCCCGAACTGCGCAAGACCTTTGCCTTTTCACGGCCGTTCCTGATGTTGCCGGCCCGTTTCGTGCGCAATCTCAAGGCGCCGATCGGCGGCACGGCAGCTGCCTCGCTCTCGGGACATCCGGTCGGCGTCGTCAAGGGCACGGTGCATGAGGCAATGCTGACGGCCTTCTTCCCGGCGATCAAGCCGGTGCCGTTCGATGACAAGGATGGGCTTCTGGCCGCCGTCAAGGACGGCAAGGTCGATGCGGCATTTGCCGATGGCCTGCAGCTTTCCTTCTGGGTCTCGTCGCCGGCGGCGGAAAAATGCTGCGCTCTGTTTGACGGTCCCTACCTGTCGCAGCAATTTCTCGGCGAAGGCATGACCATCATGCTGCGTCAGCAGGATGCCGATCTGACGGCCGCGATCAACCACGCGCTTGCTACTCTTTCGCGCGATGGCAGGCTGCAGGAAATCTATTTGCGCTATTTCCCTTACGGGCTTTACTGATTAGCGCAATTTCGGGAAAAGCCTCTAGGCCTTGCGATAGCGGGCGATCGCGCTGCGTTCGATGGCCGCACAGGTCAGCTTGTCGAGGCCGAGACGGTCGCGAAGCAGGCTGAGCAGGCGCAATTCCTCGGCCTTGACCGACAGGTCGGCCGAAGCGACTTCGACGGCAAGGGCGTAGGCCGTGTCGTAGAGACGGGCGGGAAGCGTATCGCGTACGGTTTCGAGCACGATGTCCAGCCCCTCATTGCTGGCCAGAAGCTTGGCGCAATCGCGGGAGACGGAAATCAGCTTCTCGTCGTCGAATCCCTTGAAGACCGGCAGGGCGTGAATGAGTTCTCCGATACGGCTGAGCTCCCGGTCGTTCATCGTGCGATCGACGGCCGAGGCCAGTACCATGACGTAGATCAGGGCCTCGTGAGCAGAAAGCGGCTTGTTCATGACAGGCGAAGTCCTTTGAATTTGGCAAGCTGAAAAGTCGCGCGTCTCATGGCAAAAGTTACTGCATAATTCCTTAGATCGGAATCGATTTAAGGAATTATGCGGCGGATTAAAAGTGCTACAGCGGCCTTTGCGCGTCATATGTGACGCATGGCTGCAGTGGCGAAAGCAAGGCGTCAGATCGGATTGAGCGGGTTTTCCTTGGGCAAGGCCGGTCCGAGCGTCGATTTTCCATTCTTGCGTGGATCGTCGCCATACATGCCGCGCTTCTTCTGCTTGGCCTCGTCAACGAGCGATGCGAGCGGCGAGCCCGGCTCCGGATCCGCCCAACCGAAGCGCACCAGCCAGGAACTGAGATCGACCCGGACATAGCGGCAGGCGCCCTTGACGGTGCCTTTCCAGTTGGCATCGGGCACATCGCAATCGATCGAGCGGCCACGCAGATACATGCGGAATGCCGTGCGCGCGGCCTGGCCGCAGGGCCAGTCCTTCCCGCTCGGGCCGGTGCACATCCGGTTGACATCGGTCGGAACGATCCCGGTGAGCTGTACGCTCCTACCGGTGATGGTCAATATGCCGGCCTGATCCGAGAAAGGGCGGACGAGTTCGATCGTCGTCGTCTGTTCCTGCGGCGGCTTGGACGCGGGATCAATCGCTGCCTGTTCGGATTGAGGCGCCGGCTGAGCCTGCTGCCGCGGCAATTCCGGCGGCAGGGTTCGATGTTCAGCCGCAGCCGTCTCCCTGTCGATCTGGTCGGCCGGTATCCGGTTATCCGCAATGGGATCGGTCTTGGCAGGGTCGTTAGACCCAGTCTCCGATGAAGCGGCTACCGCCTTGCCGGGCGTGTTTTCGCTTGACCGCTGGGCCTGGGACGTGGCGGCGTCCTTGCTGCTCGCCGTCTCTGTCACAGGCGGCAGCTTTTGCGTTTCTTCTGGCTTCGTCGACATGTCGTTCGAACGTGCAGGATCGGTCGGAATCTTGTCGTCCTGTTGCGTCACCGGTTGCGCTGCCGCCGCCATGGCAGCGGCGGACAGCTCGGGACTGCTGTCGGAGCTGCTTGTCGATGGGGACGCTGTGGCGAGGATCGTTGCCTTATCCTTCGTTGCTTGCTTGGCCGAGCCGGCGGCTTGCGCTACCGGTTGGTCTTCCGACTGCGCCCGACCTGAATTTGCGTCGTTCTGCTTCGTGGTCCCGGCTGGCTTGGGTGCCCCGATAGCTTCTGGTGGTGTGGTGCCGGCCGTGGCGGTCTCGCCCGGCGCAGTTGCAGCCGGCTTGCTTTGAGCTGTCGTGTCGCTATGGCCTCGGTGGGGCAGGCTGAAACCACGCTCGCTGACCTGAATCGCGACGAGGGTCAACCAAGAACCGACGATCGCGCCTGCCGCACCTGCAAGCCAAATGTTACGACGCATAACGAGAAAACTTTCCTATTGGCTGGCCCAAATGATCCGGGCAATCCATTCCACATCCGCAAGATCGAAGCTGCGGTTGGGGTGTTCGGGATTGAGCGACAAAAGCTCAATCGACTTGGCGCTCTGCCGCAGCAGGACCTTGGCCATGACTTCACCTTCGCGGGTCTTCACGACGACACGGTCATTTTTTCGGATCTGAGCACCTGGCTCAACAATCAGAATATCTCCGTCGCGATAGAGCGGCAACATGCTTTCGCCCTGCACCTCCAGCGCATAGGCGCCGGTCCTGTGCCCGGCAGCGATGGGAAACTCCACCATGTCCCAGCCCTGACCGGCTGGAAATCCGCCATCGTCGAAGAAGCCACCTGCGCCGGCTTGGGCAAAGCCGATCAAAGGTATGGCGTTGCCGGCCGGCAAAATCCCGTTTGGTGGAGTCGTAGCGCCCCGCGGCTCGGCGGGCCGGATGAAGCTCAGGAACTGCTCCAGGCTGGCACCCGTCGCATCCAGGATCTTGGCGATCGATTCCGTCGAGGGCCAGCGCAGGCGCCCGTCCTGGCTCAGCCGCTTCGATTTGTTGAACGAGGTGGCATCGAGGCCGGCGCGGCGGGCGAGACCGGAAGGGGTCAAGGCATGCCGCTCGGCAAGCCGGTCGATCGCACCCCATATCTGCTCGTGTGACAGCATCGCCGCTCGGTATCCGCACCGGCTCGCCCGGCACTCTGCTCTTTAGAAAAGGTTAACCGAGGCATTTTGGCGAGTAAAGACCGGTATAGGAATACGGTCCTTTATCCCCGTGCTTTCGCGGCCCCTTTTACCGCCATCAGGTCTTCTGCGGCTGCGGCTTCACGTCAGGCTGCTCGTTCTGGAATTCCTTCGCCATGCCCATGAGGCCGCGCATGAATTTTTGCATGATCCCGAGCGTACGGTCGATCTCGGCGTCGTCGGGCAGGCTCGATCCCTTGTTTGCGGCAACGGTCTTTTCCAGCTTCGTCACGCGATCGGAAAGCCGATCGAGTTCGTCGTCATAGGCGCTGCGCTCGTCGGCGGCCATGCGGCAGACGAGATTGCCGCCCTGATCCTGGCAGATGGACATGGCGCCGGTCTGCTTGTCGAGGCGGATGAAATGATCGCCACTGCGCTCCAGCTGGAAGCGTTCCGCATCCGGTTCGGCTGAAAGAGCCGGCGTGGAGAGAAGAAAAGCAGCGGGCACCAGCATGGCTGCAAGGCCGATTTTCAATTCCTTCGTCATGTCATCCTCCGGATTTTCTGCGTTAAACCCCAAATCCATCACGGAAACCGTGGACATCGGCTGATGTTTTCGTGCAAAGCCCTATCGGGACAGCTTTACAGAGGGATGATGACCGCCATGCCAGTGGTTTACAAGATCGTGCCGGACACGCTCTGGCAGCAAGCCAGACAAACCGGCGTTTTTCATGGCGCGGCGATCGACCTGACCGACGGCTACATTCATCTCTCCACCGCGAAACAGGCAAGGAAAACCGCGGAACTCTATTTTGCAGGGCAAGCCGGCCTGTTGTTGGTGGCGGCCGATGGCGATGCGCTCGGCGACAAGCTGGTCTTCGAACCCTCACGCGGTGGCGATCTCTTCCCGCATCTCTACGCGCCGCTGCCGCTTTCGGCCGTGCTCTGGGAAAAGCCGCTGCCGATCGGTGAAGATGGTTCTCACGTCTTTCCGGAGATGGCGGAATGATCGGCGCCTTTCGCGATCTCGGCCGGCGCGGCCTGTTCCTGTTCGATCCCGAAACCGCCCACGGCATGTCGATAGCGGCGTTGAAATCGGGGCTGGTTCCGGCCTGCCGCATCAGCGCGGATCCCCGCCTGCGCCAGAGTGTGGCCGGGCTCGATTTTGCCAATCCCATCGGCATGGCTGCGGGCTATGACAAGAATGCCGAAGTGCCGGAGGCGCTGCTGAAGCTCGGCTTCGGCTTTACCGAGATCGGCACTGTCACGCCGAAGGCGCAGTCGGGCAACCCCCGTCCGCGGATCTTCCGCCTAGTCGAGGACGAAGGCGTCATCAACCGCCTCGGCTTCAACAATGAGGGCCATGAAGCGGCTTTCCAGCGCCTCAAGGCGATCCGCGGCAACGGCATCATCGGCGTCAACATCGGTGCCAACAAAGACAGCGCCGACCGTATCGCCGATTATGTTGCCGGCATCCGCCGCTTCTATTCCGTCGCGCGCTATTTCACCGCCAATATCTCCTCGCCGAATACGCCGGGTCTCCGCGACCTGCAGGCCCGCGAAAGCCTGTCCGCGCTCCTGTCAGCCGTGCTTGCCGCGCGCGACGAGGAAGCGGTCAAGGCCGGCAAGCGCATCCCCGTCTTTCTCAAGATCGCACCCGATCTCACCGAGGAGGGCATGGACGACATCGCCGCCGAAGCGTTGTCGCATACTCTCGACGGTTTGATTGTCTCCAACACCACGCTGTCGCGCGATGGGTTGAAGGATCAACGTCAAGCAAAAGAGGCAGGCGGCCTTTCCGGCAAGCCGGTCTTCGAAAAATCGACCGTCGTATTGGCCAAGATGCGCCGCCGTGTGGGCGCTGCTCTGCCGATCATCGGCGTTGGCGGCGTGTCATCGGCGGAGACCGCGCTGGAGAAGATCAAGGCTGGCGCCGATCTCGTGCAGCTCTATTCCTGCATGGTCTATGAAGGCCCGGGATTGCCGCGCCGCATCGTGGCGGATCTCTCGAAGTTGCTCGATCGCGAGCGCGCCGGCTCGATCCGCGATCTGCGCGACGCCAGGCTGGATTACTGGGCGAACCGGAACGTCTGATCCGCCCGCTTCTTCAGTCCCATGGCCAGGAAGATGCCGCGAAACAGCAGGAAGGCGTTCATGGCCATCCACAGGCCGTGATTGCCAAGCGTCGGCACGAAGACGGCGAGCGCTATGAGATAGCCGCCGAAGGACAGCAGCATCTTGTTGCGCATCTCGCGCGACCATGTGGCGCCAATGAAGACTCCATCCATCAGGAAGGCGAGCGCGCCAGTCAGGCCGGTGATCGCTGCCCAGGGCAGATAGGTCTCCGCAGCGAGGCGCACCTCTTCGGAAGTTGTCAGCAGGCGGATCAGCGCCGGCCCGACCGTGAAGAAGAAAATGGCGGCGGCAAGCGCCAGCCCAAAGGACCAGAGCCCGGTCAGCTTCAATCCGCGCTCGAAGGCCGGCCGATAATTGGCGCCGATCGAGCGGCCGGTGATCTGCTCCGCCGCGTTCGCGAGCCCGTCGAGATAATAGCCTGACAGCAGAAAGAAGTTCATCAGCACGGCATTGGCGGCAAGCATGACGGCGCCGAAGCTGTTGCCGATGCGTGTCATCAGTGTGAAGGCGGCAATCAGCACGAAGGTCCGGATCAGGATATCGCGGTTGAGCGCGAAGAGCTGCATGAGCTTGACGCGCGAGAGCAGCTCCGCGCGCGCCGGCCGTTCCTCACCGGCAAAGCTGCGCAGCACGATAGCAAGCCCCAGCAGCATGCCGCACGCTTCGCCGATCAGCGTGCCCCAGGCAACGCCGGCGACGCCCCAGCCTAGATAGAGCCCGAGCAGGATGGCGAGCATGATGTTGACGCCGTTGATGACGGTCTGCAGTAAGAGCCCGATACGGCCTTGACCGCGGCCGAGCACGAAGCCGAGCAGCGCGTAATTGGCAAGCGCTGCCGGGCCGGAGAGCATGCGGATGGAGAAATAGGTGCGCGTCGCATCCGCGATGCCGCCTTGCGGCCCCATGAGCTTGAGGCCGAGCCAAAGGAGAAGAGGCGACAAGAGCACGATCAGGATGCCTGATGTGAGCGCCGATATCAGCGCTCGCCAAAAGACGGCCTGCTGTTCGTGCCGGTCGTGCCGGCCATAGGCTTGCGCGGTGAGCCCTGTCGTCGAAGCGCGCAGGAAGTTGAAGCTTGAGAAAAGGAGATCGAACAACACGGCGCCGATCGCAAGGCCGGCGAGCGCATCGGGCTGGCCCATATGGCCGACCACGGCCGTATCGACAAGGCCGAGCAGCGGCGTGGTCATGAAGCCGAGCGTCATCGGAATCGCGATCGACAGCACCAGCCGATGCGTCACGTCGAAGGGCAGAACCTTCCGGCTCTCCTGCTGGACATCCATGTTGCCTTACGCCTCCTCAGTTCGAGGACAGCACCATGGACCAATAAGGCCTGTCGCCGGAAGAGGGAGCATAGGCAAGGGCGACGCCAAGGCCATCATATTTGCCGAGCATGTTGTGCAAATGCTTCGGCGAATTGATCCAGGCCGTCACCGCCGCATTCACGTCGCGCTGGCCCTCTGCAATGTTCTCGGCTGCCGGCAGTTTGACGCCGCTTGCCTTGACCCGCTTGCCGAAATCGTCGCCGAGGCCGATCAGGTGCTCCATCTTGCCGGCATCCGCCATACGCCTGGCCTGGTAGACGGCGGCGGTGCTGGCAGCGGTATCGATCTTCAATGGTGGCAGGCCATTCTTGGCGCGCAGCGCATTGACGAGCGGCAAGGCAGAGGCGGTTTCGTCGCTGGCCGGAATATTGGAAACGCGGGCTGGCGGCGTGGCGCAGCTTGCGACGGATGCGGTGAGCGCAAGAACGGCGAGGCGCAGCGCATCGCGGCGCGTGCAGGTCAGTGTCTGGGAGGTCATGTCAGCTGCGGTAGTTGAACAAACGAAGTATGATGAAGATCGGAATGACGATGGATGCGCCGAGCAGTACATAATCGCCGAACTCGCCAAGCGCGGCAAAGCCGCTGTGCCAGAGATCGAGCAGGAAGCGCCGGACGCCATAGAGGAAATCGAGCGGCCGCCAGCCGAAGAACTTCATCACGAAGCCGACGACGAGCGACACGATGATGAGCTTTACCAGCGTTCGGCCCGGCGAGTCGCCAAGAAATCTGTTCACCTGATCGGACATTCTGACGTCTCCATAATGGCGGTCGGTCGGTGTTGAGATAGGGCCGGCGCCTGCGACTCGCAAGCACTTTCGCCCCAGCTTACATTCTAAACCAGCGCCTGCCTGAAATAGGACTTGAGTTTTTTTATGGCCGCGTCCAAAGGCGAGCGTCAAACAGGATGAAACTCATGCTGCCGAGCCAGCTTTCCTCCGGCGATGTCATTGCTGACCGCCGCGCCGACTATGCGAAGATGCTTGCAGAAAGCGGCGAGCCCGCGAGTGCTGCCGAGCTGATGGAGCAGGCGCTGGAGCTGGCGCCACGCTGGGCGGCCGGCTGGTTCACGCTTGCGGTCTATCGCGAGAAGGCCGGCGATGCGCCGGGCGCGATCGCAGCGTTGAACGAGGTGTTGTTGCTCGATGAGGGCGACGTCTTCGGCGCCCGCCTGAAGCTTGCGGTTCTCGGCGGCGCCGAGGTGCCGGACCGGCCGCCGAGCCTCTATGTCGAGCGATTGTTCGACGATTATGCCGACCGCTTCGAAACCTCGCTGGTCGAGAAGCTCGGCTATAGCGTGCCCGGCAAGCTTGCGACCCAAATTGCCGAAACGGCTGGCATCCCGAAACATTTCCGTCTCGCGATCGACCTTGGCTGTGGTACGGGCCTGTTAGGGCCGGAGATCCGCGCCCGCGTCGATCGGCTGGAAGGCTACGACCTGTCGAAGGGCATGCTCGCCAAGGCGGGCGAGAAGGGTGTCTACGATCATCTCGGCCAGGCCGATCTGTCGCTGAAACCGGAGCTGTCCGGCGTGTTCGATGAAGGGTTCGCCGTTGGCCGTGCGGATCTGATCACCGCCGCTGACGTGCTGATGTATCTCGGCGATTTGCGTGGCGTGGCGGCGATCGTGCAGAAACTTTCGGCCAATGGCGCCGTCTTTGCCTTTTCGGTTGAAGATGCGGAGCAGCCGGACGGCTATGTGCTGCGTGACTCTCTGCGGTTTGCCCATTCGGAAACCTATGTCAGGCAGATTTTGGCCGCTCACGGCTTTACGGTGCTGGATCTCGTCCGCAGCGTCATTCGCATGGATGGCGGAAAACCGGTCCACGGCATTCTGTTCATTACTCGGAAATCGGCCTGCTGATTTCGAATCTTGCGAATTTGAAATAGGTCAGCATTGCTTACGTATTTTCGCTTGATTGTCGCATGAGATTTCAGCAAAAAGCCCTGAAACCCAGGGGAAATCACATGGCAAACGCAAAGAGCGCATTTGGTATCTGGAATACGTCCGCTACCCGGCATTCGTGGATCGAGGATATTCAAGGCATCGTCTCCGGCAGCCTGATTTCCTCGCTCGGGTTATTTTGCCTTTCAAGCGCCGGCCTTCTGACCGGCAGCACCGCCGGCATCGCTTTCCTGCTGCATTACGCGATCGGCGTGAATTTCGGCCTGGCCTTCTTTGTGGTCAACCTGCCGTTCTTCTATTTGTCTCTGAAGCAGCTCGGCCCGGTCTTCACCATCAAGACCTTCATCGCCATCGCGCTGACCTCGCTGCTGACCAACCTGCAGCCGCTGCTTTTCGATATCGCGCATATCAACGCGCTCTGGTCGGCGGTGCTCGGCGGCATTCTGCTCGGCTTCGGGCTCCTCGCGCTCTATCGCCATCGGGCAAGCCTCGGCGGCGTCGGCATTCTGGGGATTTATCTGCAGGAACGTTTCGGCATCAGGGCAGGGCTGGTGCAGCTTGCGATCGACCTATGCGTGCTCGCAGTCGCTTTTGCGGTGACCACGCCCTTTGTGGTCATCTGCTCGGTGATCGGCGCAATCGCGCTCAACCTCTTCGTCGCGATCAATCATCGCTCGGATCGCTATATAGCGCTGTAAAGCTGAAGCCTATTGCTTGCGGGTCTCGTCGGATTCGACGATTGCGGCTTCGTGATACCAGCTGTCGAATGCGGCCGTCGCAATAGACGGGCCGATATCCGGAGTGAGGTTCACTTTCGGACGCTGGCTGAGCGCCGTGGGGCGTGCCGTGACGGGAAACTGATAGATCTTTGCGGTTTCGTGCCGAGTACCAATTGCCATTCGTTGTCTCTCCCTTTTTGGTGTTCAAGCGGGCGCGCTTCAAGAGACAGCTCATATATAGCAAAGCCGAAGCCAAATATCACCATTACGCTTAAAAAAAATGCTAAATGATGAAATTATAGGCAATTGGAAGATGGGGCGGTGAATGCCGTTTCTTTGATCTGCCGATTTTCCAAGCCGTTTGAGGGGCTGGCCGAGCCTGCGACATTTTGGCAGCTCGAATGGAACCACGGCGGTGATTTGAAAAGAATCCGATGTTTGGCTTGAAAAATCTTGCCCGAATACGCCTCAATCATAAAAATCTCGCCTGATAGGCCGGGTGTCGATGCGATCTGGCACGGCACATGCATCTCTCTTGGCAGCCGTTCGTAGTGAGGAATTTTCCGGCGGGCGCGCCGGGCAAGTTTTCCTACTTCGCCTGATTAACTGTTATGAGGTGCGTAATGACGAAATATAAGCTCGAGTACATCTGGCTCGACGGGTACACCCCGGTACCGAACCTGCGCGGTAAAACGCAGATCAAGGAATTCGACGCATTTCCGACGCTCGAGCAGCTGCCGCTTTGGGGCTTCGATGGTTCGTCGACGATGCAGGCCGAAGGCCGCAGCTCGGATTGCGTGCTGAAGCCCGTCGCCATCTACCCGGACCCAGCCCGTACCAACGGCGCTCTCGTCATGTGCGAAGTCATGATGCCTGATGGCGTTACGCCGCATGAGTCCAACAGCCGCGCGACCATCCTTGACGATGAAGACGCATGGTTCGGCTTCGAGCAGGAATACTTCTTCTACAAGGACGGCCGTCCGCTCGGCTTCCCGGAATCCGGCTACCCGGCTCCGCAGGGCCCGTACTACACCGGCGTCGGCTACAAGAACGTCGGCGATGTCGCTCGCGAGATCGTTGAAGAGCACCTCGACCTCTGCCTTGAAGCCGGCATCAACCACGAAGGCATCAACGCTGAAGTGGCCAAGGGCCAGTGGGAATTCCAGATTTTCGGCAAGGGCTCCAAGAAGGCAGCCGACCAGATCTGGATGGCACGCTACCTGCTGCTGCGTCTATGCGAAAAGTACGGCATCGACATCGAGTTCCACTGCAAGCCGCTCGGCGATACCGACTGGAACGGTTCGGGCATGCACTGCAACTTCTCGACCAAGTTCATGCGCGAAGTCGGCGGCAAGGCCTATTTCGAAGCGCTGATGGCTCAGTTCGACAAGAACCTCGAAGCCCACATCGCTGTCTACGGCCCGGACAACCACATGCGTCTGACCGGCAAGCATGAGACGGCACCGTGGAACAAGTTCTCCTACGGCGTTGCCGACCGCGGCGCCTCGATCCGCGTTCCGCACTCCTTCATCAAGAACGACTACAAGGGCTACCTCGAAGATCGTCGTCCGAACTCGCAAGGCGACCCCTACCAGATCGCTTCGCAGGTCCTGAAGACGATCTCGGAAGTTCCGACGGCTGGCTTCGGCTCGGTTGCTGCCTAAGACTTCTCAGCTTCGGTTCGCCGAGCTCGATAGAACAAGTGAATGACGCGGGGTTTTGGCCCCGCGTTTTTCGTTTTGAGGTTATCAAGTAGCCGCTGTCGCCCAGACTTTCTTGGGCCCCCGCTGCTAACCCCACAGTCCGTCATCCTCGGGCTTGACCCGAGGATCCACGCCCAAGCCTACCGACCCTATGAGAGGGTTTTGCTGTGTAGCGCATCAAGGGATACGCTCTCGCCGGTACTCGCCGGCGGCGTTTTGCCGAGCCGACATCCCTGTGCCTGGATCCTCGGGTCAAGCCCGAGGATGACGCCGCTCAGGGGAGGGCTCTGGCCATAACATGCTCAGAGAAGCCAGGCTCAAGCAGCCTTATTCGCCGCATCGACCGGATGCTGCGAGCGGAAGCCGACGGCGAGGCGATTCCAGATGTTGATCGTGCCGATCGCGACGGTGATCTTGACGATCTCTTCTTCGCTGAAATGCTGTTTCAGCGGCTCGAAATCGGTATCCGGAATGCCGGTCTGGGCGATCTTGGTGACGGAATCGACCCAGCGGAGCAGAGCACGCTCGCGGTCGTCATAGACGGGCGACTCCCACCAGACGCACATCAGGTTGATCCACTGCTCGCTCAAGCCATCGTGCCGGGCTTCCTTCGAGTGCATGTCGACGCAATAGGCGCAGCCATTGATCTGCGAGGCACGGAGCTTGATCAGATGGATGAAGCGCCGTTCGAGGCCGCTGGTTTGCACGAAGTTTTCCAGCGCGACGACAGCCTTATAGGAGTCGGGGGAGGCTTTGGCGAAGTTGAAACGCGGATGCATGGGTCTTCTCCTTGGGTTTTAAATTGAAATTCAGTTCTTGGACTTGCGTTCATGCAGCTCGAGAAAGGCGCAGCCTCTGGCGGCTATGCCACCGTCCGTGTCCGTTTGCTTTAGATCGGTCAGCACGTCGGCGATCGTTGTCTTTGCCAGTTCGGCCCGATAGACGCGCTCGGCCGCCAGCATGGCGGCATTGATGCCGCAAGGCTTGGCGAAGTAGCGCCCTTCCAGCGGGTTAGGGCCGCGCTGGCGGATTTCCGCGCAGCGGAAGGCTGGTGCGGGGCCTTCCGCCGCCAGCACGATATCGAGAAGGGTGATCTCCTCCGGCTTGCGCGCCAGCCGATAGCCACCCTTCGGCCCCGGCACGGTATCGAGAATGCCGGCACCCGAAAGCGCCTGCAGATGCTTCAGAAGGTAGCTGACCGAAACGCCGTGAAATTCGGCAAGGGCAGCCGCCGAGAGCACGCCGCCATCGGACAGGCCAGCCAGCATGCCAACGCAATGGATGGATTGTTCAACGCCGTCTCCGAGCTTCATTTTCGTGCCTCTCAAATCATGGATAGTTTTTATCTATGATTATGATGGGAGTCAAGTAGGGAATGCGGATAGCGTTGCTGTTTCGCGGATGAGTACGAAAATGCTGGCTTAAGAATGCTGACAGCAAGTAGGTTCCGTCATCCTCGGGCTTGACCCGAGGATCCACGCCCAAGTCTCGCAGGCATCGGCTTTGGCCGACAAAGGCAGAAATTCATCGCAGCTCGTTGAATGCTTCGATACCAATCGGAAGCGCTTGTGCCTGGATCCTCGGGTCAAGCCCGAGGATGACGGTGCGTGTGGAAGCCAATGGGCCCAAGCGGCCTTGGTGAAAGAACGTGCGGCCCATCCTTGCTCTTCTCCAGCCCCCCGCTTCCTATCCTCCACATTTCAACTACATTCAGCCCGTGGACCAGATCGACGCCGACCGCCTCCTTGCCTTGCCCGCCCCCTTCACCCGCTGGTTTGCGGAAAAGGGCTGGCAGCCGCGTGCGCATCAGCTGGAGTTGCTGGCCCGTGCCGAAGCGGGTGAAAGCACGCTGCTGATTGCGCCCACCGGCGCCGGCAAGACCCTTGCCGGCTTCCTGCCGTCGCTGACGGATATCACCCGGCGCGGCAAGATTCCGCCCGGCTCGGCCTTTACCGGCATCCACACACTCTACATTTCGCCGCTGAAAGCGCTCGCAGTCGATATCGAACGCAACCTGATGAAGCCAGTCTCGGAAATGGGCCTGCCTGTCACGGTTGAGAACCGCACGGGCGATACGCCTGCTGGCAAGCGCCAGCGGCAGAAGCTCAATCCACCGGATATCTTGCTGACGACGCCGGAGCAAGTGGCGCTGCTGCTCGCCAATCGCGAAGCCGAGCGCTTCTTCAAGGATCTAAAATACATCGTCTTCGACGAGCTGCATTCGCTCGTCACATCCAAGCGCGGTCATATGCTGTCGCTCGGCCTTGCCCGCATCCGCAAACTGGCGCCGCGCGTGCAGACCATCGGCCTTTCGGCCACCGTCGCTGACCCGATGGACCTGCAGAAATGGCTGGTAGCGCAAGAGCCGGGGGAAGAGCGCCACGCCGGCCTCGTCATTGTCGAGGGTGGCGCCAAGCCCGATATCTCGATCCTGGCGACGGAAGAGCGCATTCCCTGGTCCGGCCACTCCGCCAAATATGCGATCCCCGATATCTATCGCGAGTTGAAGGCGCATCGCACGACGCTGCTCTTCGTCAACACGCGCTCGCAGGCCGAAATGCTGTTTCAGGAGCTGTGGTCGGCCAATGACGACAATCTGCCGATCGCGCTGCATCACGGCTCGCTCGATGTCGGCCAGCGCCGTAAGGTGGAAGCGGCCATGGCGGAAAACCGCCTGCGCGCCGTCGTCGCCACGTCGACACTGGATCTCGGTATCGACTGGGGCGATGTCGATCTCGTCATCCATGTTGGCGCGCCCAAGGGCGCCAGCCGCCTTGCCCAGCGTATCGGCCGTGCCAATCACCGCATGGACGAGCCGTCGAAGGCGATCTTGGTGCCGGCCAACCGCTTCGAGGTTATGGAATGTCAGGGAGCACTTGATGCCAACTATATGGGCGCCCAGGACACGCCGCCCATCGGCGCAGGAGCGCTCGACGTTCTCGCCCAGCATGTGCTCGGCATGGCCTGCGCCGAACCCTTCGATATGCTCGAGCTTTACGACGAGGTGCAGAGCGCGGCGCCCTATGCCGAGCTTTCCTGGGAGACCTTCGAGCGCATCGTCGATTTCGTCGCCACCGGCGGCTATGCGCTCCGGACCTATGAGCGCTATGCCCGCATTCGCAAGACGTCGGATGGGCGCTGGCGCGTCTCCAATCCGCAGGTCGCCCAGCAATATCGCCTGAACCTCGGCACGATCGTCGAAGAGGCGATGCTGAATATCCGCTTGGTGAAACGCAACGCGCTAGGCTCGCTTGGAAGAGGCGGCGCTCCGCTCGGCAAGGTCGAGGAATATTTCGTCGAGCAGCTCTCGCCCGGCGATACTTTCCTGTTTTCCGGCAAGGTTCTGCGCTTCGAGGGCATCCGCGAAAGCGAATGCCTCGCGTCGCAGGCCTTCTCGCTGGATCCGAAAATTCCCTCCTATGCCGGCGGCAAGTTTCCGCTTTCCACATACCTCGCCGATCAGGTGCGGGCGATGATTGCCGATCCAGACCGGCGCCACCGTCTGCCGGATCAGGTGCGCGACTGGCTGGAAATTCAGAACGAGAAATCGCTGCTGCCGAAGCGCGACGAGTTTCTGATCGAGACCTTCCCGCGCGGCAGCCGCGCCTACTTGGTCGCCTATCCTTTCGAGGGAAGGCTGGCGCACCAGACGCTCGGCATGCTGCTGACCCGAAGGCTGGAGCGCGTCGGCGCCAAGCCCATGGGCTTCGTCGCGACTGATTATTCTCTCGGCATCTGGGGGCTGGAGGATATGGGGCTGATGATCGCCAACGGGCGCCTCAGCCTCTCCGATCTCTTCGACGAGGATATGCTCGGCGACGATCTCGAGGCGTGGCTCGATGAATCCTTTCTTTTGAAGCGCACCTTCCGCAATTGCGCCGTGATTGCCGGCTTGATCGAGCGCCGGCATCCGGGCAAGGAAAAGACCGGCCGGCAAGTGACCGTCTCGGCCGATCTGATCTATGATGTGCTGCGCAGCCATGAGCCTGATCATATCCTGCTGCAGGCGACGAGGCAGGATGCTGCGACCGGGCTTTTGGATATTGGACGACTTGCGGATATGCTGAAGCGAATCAAGGGCCATATCACCCATCGCGCGCTGGACCATATTTCGCCGCTCGCCGTGCCGGTGATGCTGGAGATCGGCAAGGTGCCGGTGCCGGGCGAGGCCCACGATTCCCTGCTTGCGGAGGCGGCTGACGACCTGATCCGCGAGGCAATGGAATAGGGATGCTGTAAAGCAGACGACGAAGGTAGATTGTTACGGTGATGAACCGCCTGGCGCTAGCGCGAGATATGAACGGTCAGGGTAACGGCGCAACCAGTGCGGCGGGCGTTGAAGCCGTCATTCATGGTGTCGCTGCCGTCTGCGATCCCCTGGGTGCGCTCTATCTGCCGGAAGCCGGCATTCTCGTCGTCTCCGATCTGCATCTGGAAAAGGGTGCGGCCTTTGCCCGCCGCGGCATGATGCTGCCGCCCTACGATACGCTGGCGACCCTGACAGTCCTCTCCGCCGTCATCGCACGCTACGATCCGAAACTCGTGGTGTCGCTTGGTGATAATTTCCACGATCGGGTCGGTTCACAGCATCTGCCGGAAGCGTTTCGCAGCCTGATCGTCAATATGGCGCGCGGCCGCGAATGGATCTGGATCAACGGCAATCATGATCCGGATGGCACCGTCGATTTGCCCGGCCATTCCGTCGACGAGATGCATTATGGCGGGCTCACCTTCCGCCATGAGCCAAAGGCCGGGTTGCAGGCCGGCGAGATCGCCGGCCATCTGCATCCCTCGGCCACCGTTCGGCGTCGGGAGAAATCGGTGCGCCGCCCGTGCTTTGCCACGGATGGCGCCCGTCTGCTGATGCCGGCCTTCGGCGTGATGACAGGTGGCCTCGATCTTCGCCACAAGGCGATGGCAGGCCTCTTCGAGCGGGAGAACCTGATTGCGCACCTGCTCGGCCGCGACCGCATTTACTCCGTGCGGTTCGGCAATCTCTCGGACTAGACCGCGTTCGCCGGTTCATAACGCAGGATGACAGCCCCAGTTTTGAGGGGCGTGGAGCCGATGAGCTTCATCGGGCGTTGGTCGGCCGCCGGTTTAAAATGCGGATTGCCGGCACCGAGGACGACCGGAACGAGGCAGATTCTCAGCTCATCCACCAGCCCCGCCTTGAGCAATGCATCGGTCACTTCGGCACTGCCGAAAACAAACATGGTCTTGCCCGCTTCTTCCTTCAGCTTCTTCACCTCGGCGACGATGTCACTAACGACGCGGGTATTGTGCCAGTCTGCTTTATCGAGCGTTCGCGAAGCGGCAATCTTGGCGATGCCGTTCATGTAGGCGGCGATGTCGGGCGCTTCCGTCGCGGTCGGCCAATAGGCGGCCATGCCTTCATAGGTCTTGCGGCCGAAGATCAGCAGATCGCCTTCCTTGCCGAGCTCGGTCGCATAATGTTCCAGCTCATCGCCCCAGGCGAGCATATGAAAATCAAGGTCCCACGGCTTGGTTCCCTCGAAATAGCCGTCGAGCGTCATGAGATTCCAGATAACGAGCTTCCTCATCACTTCCTCCATTGTGATAACCGTACCATAATCAAAACTAGTTGCTAAAAGAAAGTAGTTGCAAACTAATTGTGCCGATAGCAAAAATGCAAGCGGTTTTTGGAGGCGCTTATGGACGCAGTGCATCGTTCCGGCTGCCCGATCAATCTGACGCTGGAAATCCTCGGTGATCGCTGGAGCCTGATCGTCATCAGGGACATCATGTTCGGCAATCGCCGGCATTTTCGCGAGTTGCTGCAGAAGTCGCAGGAGGGGATTGCTTCCAATATCCTCGCCGATCGGCTGAAGCGGCTGGTGGAACATGGTCTGCTGACTCGAAAAAGCGATCCCACTCACAAGCAGAAGGCCGTCTACAGCCTGACGGAGATGTCGATCGACCTCGTGCCCATTTTTGCCCATATGGGCGCCTGGGGCCGCAAGCATCTGCCGGTTTCCGAGGAGCTGTCGATCCGGGCCGAGCTCCTGGAGGATGGCGGCCCAAAGCTCTGGGATGATTTCATGGACGAGCTGCGCGCCAAGCATCTCGGCAAGGTGCTGCCTTCGGGCACGCCCTCGGTGCTCGGCCGGTTGACCGAAGCGTATATCGAGGTCGCCAATCGCCGGAAAAGCGGCTGATCAGTTCTTCCGGAAGATGAAGCTTGCACCCCAGCCAGTGACGAGGGCCAGCAGCACCGAAAAAATGCCATAGGTGATCGGCCGTTGATGCGCCGCATCCGTGATCGTCTGCTCTATCCCCGTCTTGATGACGCGCAGCGGCAGCGATTTTTCGCTCAGGAACTTGCCGCTCTTGAAGAGATAGGCACGCACCATATGCACCCCGTTCGGCACATCGGCGGGTACCCTGAGTGTTGCCTTGAAGAGCGAGGAGCTGACGAAGCGAACGCCGGCGGGATCGCTTTCATAGAGCCCACCTGTCTTTTGCAGGCGCCGGAAGGCATTGCGGAATTCTGGAACATCGCCGACATTGCCGACGAAGCCGACCGGCGTTAGCGGAATATGGTCGACGCCGATACCGCGGTCGCTGAGTTCGAGCGGCGTGGTGATATTGTCGACCGCGCGCGTGCTCGACAGCGAATAGGCTTCCGGCACATGCTCGAACGTCATCGAGCGGGTGTTGACCCAGATGCCGAACACCCGTTCCTTTCGGCGTACCGTCGCATTCTCGCGCGGACCTTCCAGCACGACGACGATATCGTATTGGCCGATGGCCAGAAGCAGTTGATCGGTGTTGGAAAGGGCGCCGAAGATCGTCAGATCGGCGCCGGTGAAATCCGAGGTAATGGCGATCTCGCTTGTCGATGTGCCGATCTCCATCGTCTCCCGCGCCGTGGTCGAGGTCGTCGGCTGATCGAGCAGCACCTGCGCCTGTGTGGTGAGCGGAGCGAGCAGCAATGCGGCAGCAAGGAGCAGTCCGAATCCTCTCATCGGCTCACTCCTTCCATGACGACGGAGTAAACGTCCGCCGGCGTCACCACGAGCGTAATGACGAGGCGAAGACCGACGGCTAGGACGAGGAGGCCGAGGAGCGCGCGCAATTGCTCGCCGCGCAGCTTCTGGCCGACGCGAACGCCGTACTGCGCACCGATGACGCCCGCTACCATCAAGAGAAAGGCCAGGATGATATCGACGGAATAATTGGTGGCTGCCTGGACGATTGTCGTGAAGGCCGTCACGAAAATGACCTGGAACAGCGAGGTGCCGACAACGACGTTTGTGGGCACGCGCAGCAGATAGATCATGGCGGGCACGAGGATGAAGCCGCCGCCGATACCCATCGGCGTCAGCATGCCGACGAAGAAACCAAGACCAATGACCGGAATGGCGCTGAGATAGAGCTTGGATTTTTTGAATCGCAGTTTCAACGGCAGCCGCTGTACCCAGTTGTGATGGCGCGGCTTGCCGGTTGCCGGCGGCAACTTGCCGGCCGCTCGGCGCATGGCCCGCACACTTTCCAACAGCATCAGCGAGCCGACCGTGCCGAGGAGAATTACGTAGATCAGGGAAATGATCAGGTCGATCTGGCCGAGCCTGCGCAGCAGCACGAATAGCCAGAGACCGAAGGTCGCCCCCGCCAAGCCGCCGGCAAGCAGGATCGAGCCCAGTTTCAGATCGAGCGAGCCGCGGCGAAAATGGCTGAGCGCGCCCGAAACCGAGGAGGCGACGACCTGATTGGAGCCGGTCGCGACGGCAACGACTGGCGGGATATTGTAGAAAATCAGAAGAGGCGTGATGAGAAAGCCGCCGCCGACGCCGAACATGCCGGAGAGAAACCCTACGGCTGCTCCCATGCCGAGAATAATGAAAATATTCACCGACAATTCTGCGATCGGCAGATAGATCGTCACGCCTTGTTCCCATTTGCAGGCTTTTCGGCGAGGTGACCGAAGCCCATTTCCCCTTAAACGGCGGATTCTAATCTGAAATCATTGCCAGAGCCTTAGGAAAGGCCGAACTGCCCCAGTTTTCGAATTGCCGCATTCACCCTAACTCGGCTTTTTCCACTTTTCTGTGACGCTGTATAGCGGAATGGTGGGTGCCGGCAGGGGATACGGCAGCTTTGAGCTATCTAAACAAAATGCCGGCGTGCTGACGCCGGCATTTTGGTTGATCGCTTTCGCACGAAAGCCCGGAGCTACTTGTTGCGGGCGAGAAGCTCCTTGACTACTTGATCGGTGACCCGTCCATCCGCCGGCAAGCCGACGGATTTCTGGAAGTTCTTCAGGGCGGCCACCGTCTTGTCGCCCATGGTGCCGTCGGGCGCACCGGCATCGAAGCCATTCTTGTTGAGGATGGCCTGAATGTTGCGGATCGCCTTCTTCATGTCGATCGAGGCCGTGTTCACGCCCTTGCCGGTGGTCCATTCGTCGGGAATGTCGGTGCCGTTGGCCTTCGGATCGGCCGACTGCACTTTCCAAAGGTCGACCTTGGCACGGGCGCTTTCGAGATCGGCCGGCTTCATGGCATTGGCGACTTCGTCGCGCTTCTGGGCGGCGTCCTTGTCGCCGCTCTTGGCGGCGATCGCGAACCACTTGTAGGATTCCTGCAGGTCCTGTTTCACGCCGTTGCCGCGTGCATAAAGGATTGCGAGGTTGAACTGGCTGTCGGAGACTCCGAGATCGGCGGCGCGGATAAACCAGTTCGCCGCGCTATCATAATCCTGCGGTCCTACTGTGCCCGAGGCGTAGAGAACCGCGAGATTGTGCATGGCGCTGGCATTGCCCTGATTGGCGGCCTGTTCGTAAAGCTGCTTGGCCTTGACGAGGTCGCGATCGACGCCGTTGCCCTTCTCATACATGCTGGCGAGGCGATACTGGGCCGGGGCATAACCCTTGTCGGTCGAAAGCTGATACCAGGCTGCAGCCTGCTTCATATCGGCAGCAACGCCGCGACCATCCGTATAGCGTGCGCCGATTTCGAAGAGCGCCACCGGATCGGCCGATTTAGCGGCAGCGACGAGCGATGGCGGCTGGATGCCGTCGGGCACTGCAATCTCCGGCGCGGCAGCGGGAGCGGCGGCATTGGTATTGTCCGTCTGAACGAAGGCGGCGGCCTGTTGCGCGGGTGCACTGCCGGCGGGGGTAAGGGCTTCGCTTGCCGTTTGGTTGCCGTCGAGCGGCGTCGCGGCCGTCAGGTGATCATTTGCTGGCGCGGCGGCGGGATCGGTGGCCGCGGGTGCAGGCTGAACTTCCGCCGTCTCAGTCGTGGAAACCGAGGGTACGGCGGCCTGGTTTGCAGCAGGCTGCTGATTGCTGGCGACCGGATTCGCATTGGCAGCGACGGTATTGGTCGCGGCACTATCGGCAGGTGCGACCATCGTCGATACCTGGGCCGGTGCCGGCGCCTTCTGGCCGCGCGTCAGCGTGTTTGCCAGCGGATAGGCCATGATGGCGAGCATGACTGCGCCCAGCGCAAGCAGAATCGGCCGGCGGAAGCGCGAGAACGCACCGCCCTTCTTGGCGTCTTTCTTGGAAGCAGGAGCCGAGCGTTGCGTCTGGTCGACTTCCATGGCCGCGGCCTGCGCGGCGCGGCGGGCGGCCGCGATATAATCGGCCCTTTCGTTCTCGCTCGGCTGGCGGGCGGTTCCGCTGCGCGACGTGTTCTGGCTGGCGCGCACACGCTCAAGGATCTTCTTGATGTCAGGGGCGCCGGAGCCCGGCTCCAGCAGTTCGTTGGCCTCTTCGCCGGGCATCACGTCGGCGGGATCGATCGACGGCGCCTGCTCGATGACCGGACGGTCCGGCGGAAAGATCGGTTCGGCCTTTTCCGGCATGAAGAAGCGCTTGCCGAGGCTGGCAAACAGGCTGGTCTTGCCGCTCTTCTTGGCTGCCGCCTTGATTTCAGCCTTCGTATTGGCGTCGATCGCCTGTGCGACCGCGACTTCGGCGGAAACCGAGGCTTCGGCCGGCGCCATCGTGCGGATGATCGGGCCTGCCTTCTGCTGCGCGGCCATCGGCGGCTTCAGCGCCGGAGCATCCTCTTCGGCAAAGACGTCGCTTTCGAATGTCGCGGCCGGCATGGCGGGCGCCGGCTTGCGCTGTTCCATATGATCGAGACGGTCGGCGATCTGCAGCAGCGTATCGTGCAGGGCCTCGAAGGTGCGGTGCGTGCGCTCGTCGCTGGCGCGGCTGAGGTCCTCAAGATGACGAAGGTCTTCGGCAAGTGCCGTCAATGCCGCCATATCGGCTGCCTGCGCACCATGACCCATTCCGCCTTCGCGCGAATAAGCTTCGACGACGGTTTCCGCCGCATGGCGGGCCGCTTCGATGATATATTCGTCGTTGGTCGCCATATAGTCCTCAATCGCGCTCATGCGGCGATCGAAATCCGGGGGCAGATGATCGGCAACGGCCCGCGGTTCAGCGGTCAGCAATGTCGAGAGATGGGCGATCTGCTCTTCAAGATTGCGCAGCGCCTGGGTATCCGTCGGTGGTGCGGCGGTGCTCGCTTCCAGCCGGGCTGCGATATCGGAGAGACGGCCTTCGAGCCTGCGCGCCATGCTGTCGTCGAGGCTTGCTGCCGGCGCGGACGGATGGAAATCGATCTCGTCGATGCGGCGAGCGAGATAATCCAGCCGGTCGGCCAGCGCATTGCCGACAGACCCATGTTCCAGCGCATCGATCTTGTGGGAGATGTCGGCGAGATAGGTGACGAGCTCCGGTTGCGGTGCGGCCTTCTGCGAACGTTCCATCAGATGCGAAAGCTGGTCCAGCCGCTCCTCGAGGCGGGCGACGGCCTTGGCGCTGCCGAGTTCATCGATGCGCATGGCAAGCGCTTCGAGACGGCCGGAAAGGTCGTCGGCAGGCTGACGCCGGCCCGCATCGCGGCTCATCAGATCGATCTGATCGGCAAGGCCGCTGAGGCGTCCTTCCAGCCGCTGCATGGCCTGGTCCTGCGGCTGCATCAACGAGCCGAGGCTCTCCATCGCGGTTGCGATCGTTAAAAGCTTGTTTTCCAGCGCATGCACGGCGGGACTGTCGTTCATGCCGCCGAGATGCTGCTTGATGTCATCGAGGCGATAGGCCAGCGAGACGAGCTCGTCCTGCAGGCCCGACGTGTCGATCGCCTTCACCTGGCGCTCGACATGGTGGAGCGACTCTTCGCGGGCGAGACCGTCCATCAGCGAGCGCAGCTCGTCGAATTCGGCTTTCAGGCCGGCAGTTTCGGGCTGACCGGCGAGCTGGTTGATGCTGTCGGCGAGCCTGGCCATGTCCTGGCGGACATCGGCGACGAAATGCTTGTCTTCGGCGTTCTCACGGATATCGCGGATTTCGGCGCGCAGGGCGGTAACTTCGCGGGTCACGCTCTCGGAGATGTCGCGTTTCAGATCCTGGCGAAGGTTGACGAGCGCCTGTGCGATGTCGACTGGAGCTTCGGCGGCAGCGGCCCGCATCGGCTGGCGCTGCGGATAGCTGTCGAGCGGACGCCGGGCCGGCTGCGGTTCTGCGTGCGCGATTTCCTCACGCCGCGATTGCAGTCGTTCGCGGTTTGCTTCCAGCGTGCGCTGACGCTGACGGATTTCGGCGAGCGGATCGGAGCGAAGATCGCTTTCGTGACGTTCGCTGCGCAGCGGGCGCTCGTAAGCGCGGCTGGCATATTGTTCGCGTTCGGGGCGGGGCGGCATCCGCTCCGGTGCGGCTCGTTCGGGAACAGGCGCATAGCCGGCAGCGACGCGCTGGCGCGTATCGCGCGCGGCGGCGGTTCCCATCAGCCCTTCGATGCGTGCCTCCAGCCCCTCGATCGTGCGGCTCAGAGCATCCAGCGACGTCCAGTCGCCCGTACCGGTAGGATTTGATCGCGATCCGCTCATATCTTTGCTCGCCTTGAACTATGGACCACCCCGGGCCGTCATGCTGACGGAAGAAGACATTGCTATATCGCCACGCTGTCTGCATCCGTCGTTCGGAAAGGGATAAATGTATTGGCTTTCCTCAAACAGAGCGGCAAAGACAGCGCGCTTTCCAAGCATAAGTTGAAGAAACGCGAAGCACTGCTGCTCAACTCGTACAATTTACGAAACGTGGTAAACAACTCGTTAAGTTTGCGGGAAGTCTTAACCTTTTATTTTGGTTCTGCTGTCCCGCGACCCGATATTCTTGCGCGCAAGGAGTGCCCGGTTGCTTAGGCGGAGGGGGCGTATTGCCAACATGCAGGATGGTCTCCCTCATCGGCTTCACCAAAATTTCACCGCGAGACACAAATTTGACGTTTACGCAAACGTCAATATTTTGTAAGAGTGTGACAGTGGCCGGAATCTCTAAGGTCCGGCGGCGAATTGGAGGAATTCGAGAAATGCCAGTCTACAAGGCCCCGGTGAACGATACGCTCTTCGTCCTGAACGATGTGCTCGGGCTGGAACGCTACAACAATCTTCCAGGTTATGCCGATGCCACGCCTGACATGATCGAGGCGATCGTCGGAGAAGCGGCCAAGATGTCGGAAGAGGTGCTTTTCCCGCTCAATTATTCCGGCGATCAGGAAGGTTGCGTGCGCCATGACGACGGCACCGTCTCCACGCCGAAGGGCTTCAAGGAAGCCTATCGCGCCTATCGCGAAGGCGGCTGGCTGGGTCTTGCCGTGCCGGAAGAATTCGGCGGGCAGGGGCTGCCCTATGTGCTGCACTGCGCCGTCGGTGAATATACCTCCGCCGCCAACATGTCGCTGATGATGTATCCCGGCCTGACGCAGGGCGCGATCGCCGCGATCCTCGTCCATGGCTCTGATGCGCAGAAGCAGACTTATTTGCCGAAATTAGTCGAGGGCAGCTGGTCCGGCACCATGAACCTCACCGAACCGCATTGCGGCACCGATCTCGGCCTCTTGCGCACCAAGGCGGTGCCCCAGGCTGATGGCAGTTACAAGATATCAGGCCAGAAGATCTTCATCTCGGCCGGCGAGCATGACATGACGGATAATATCGTCCATCTCGTCCTTGCTCGCATCGAAGGCGCGCCTGAGGGAACCAAGGGCATCTCGCTCTTTATCGTGCCAAAATTCCTCGTCAAGGAGGACGGTTCGCTCGGCGCACGCAACCCGGTTTCCTGCGGCGCGATCGAACACAAGATGGGCATTCACGGCAACGCCACCTGCGTCATGAACTATGACGACGCCACGGGCTTCCTGATTGGTGCCGAAAATCGCGGTCTCAACGCCATGTTCGTCATGATGAACGAGGCACGCCTCGGCGTCGGCCTGCAGGGTCTCTCGATTGCCGAAATCGCCTATCAGAATGCCGCCAACTATGCCCGCGAGCGCATCCAGGGCCGTTCGCTCTCCGGCCCGAAGGCGCCGGACAAGAAGGCTGACCCCATCATCGTCCATCCGGATATCCGCCGCTCGCTGATGACGATCCGTGCCTTCAACGAAGCCGGCCGTGCCTTCCTGCTCTGGACGGCGTTGAAATCCGATATCGCCCATCGCTCCCCGGATGAGAAGGACCGTCAGGCAGCCGACGATATCCTTGGCCTCGCGACGCCGATCCTGAAGGGCGTCTTGACCGACAAGGGTTTCGAGCATGCCGTCATGGCGCAGCAGGTCTTCGGCGGCCACGGATATATCGAGGAGCATGGCATGAGCCAGTATGTCCGCGATGCCCGCATCACCATGATTTACGAGGGTGCGAACGGCATCCAGGCGCTCGATCTCGTCGGCCGCAAGCTGGCGCTGAACGGCGGCCGCGCCGTCATGGCGCTCTTCAAGGAGATCGGCGATTTCTGCGAGGAAAACCGCAGCGACGAGCAGATGGCCTTCTTCACCAAGCATCTGAAGAAGGGCTTGAACGACGTGCAGACCGCGACCATGTGGTTCATGCAGAACGCCATGGCCAAGCCCGACAATGCCGGTGCCGGCTCGACCGACTACATGCACCTCTTCGGCCTTGTCGTACTCGGCTATATGTGGGCGAAGATGGCCAAGGCGGCGCAGGCAGGTCTTGCGGCTGGCGATACGGCACGTGAGGATTATCTGAAGAACAAGCTTGTCACGGCGCGGTTCTATATGGAGCGCATCATGCCGGAAACGGCGCTGCGCAAGGCCCGCATCGAAACCGGCGCCGACACGATGATGGAACTGGCGGCGGAAGCCTTTTGAGCAAGGCGGCGTTAGCTGCTGCAGGGAGATGAGACATGACCGAGGTTTTCATTTACGACCACGTGCGCACGCCGCGCGGGCGCGGCAAGAAGGATGGGTCGCTGCATGAAGTGCCGTCCGTTCGCCTTGCCGCCAAGACGCTTGAGGCAATCCGCGACCGCAACGGCCTCGATACCGCAACGGTTGACGACATCATCATGGGCTGCGTCGATCCGGTCATGGAAGCCGGCGCCGTCATCCCGAGGGGTGCCGCCTTCGAGGCCGGCTACTCCACCAAGGCGCCTGGCATGCAGATTTCGCGGTTCTGCGCCTCCGGCCTCGATGCCGTGAATTTTGGTGCGGCGAAGATCGCGCAAGGGGCTGACGATATCGTCATTGCCGGCGGTGTCGAAAGCATGTCTCGCGTCGGCCTGGGCATGTCCGGCGGTGCCTGGTTCATGGACCCTTCAGTCAATTTCCCGGCCTATTTCATGCCGCAGGGTGTGTCGGCCGATCTCATCGCCACCAAATATGGCTTCTCGCGCGATGACGTCGACGCTTATGCCGTCGAGAGCCAGAAGCGCGCCGCCAATGCCTGGGAAAAGGGCTATTTCAAGAATTCGGTCATTCCGGTGAAGGATATCAACGGCCTGACCATTCTCGACCGCGACGAGCACATGCGTCCCGGCACCGATATGCAGGCGCTCGCTTCGCTCAATCCGTCCTTCCAGCTCCCGGGCGAGATGGGCGGCTTTGAGGCCGTTGGTATCCAAGCGCATCCGGAAGTCGAGCGCATCAATTACGTCCATCACGCCGGCAATTCCTCCGGCATCGTCGATGGCGCCGCTGCCGTGCTGCTCGGCTCCAAGGCGGGCGGTGAAAGCATGGGCCTGAAGCCGCGCGGCCGCATCAAGGCCTTCGCCAATATCGGCTCCGATCCGGCGCTGATGCTGACCGGCCCGGTCGATGTCACCGAAAAGCTCCTGAAGCGCAGCGGCCTGACGCTCGCCGACATCGACCTCTTCGAACTGAACGAAGCCTTTGCCGCCGTCGTGCTGCGCTACATGCAGGCTTTCGACATTCCGCATGACAAGATCAACGTCAATGGCGGCGCGATTGCCATGGGCCACCCGCTCGGCGCGACCGGCGCGATGATCCTCGGCACCGTGCTCGACGAGCTCGAACGCCGCGACCTCAACACCGCGCTGGTCACGCTTTGCATCGGTGCCGGTATGGGCACGGCCACGATCATCGAACGCGTCTGAGGGGGGAAAACAATGGCTTACACGAATTTCACCGTCGAAACCGACGCAGACGGCATCGCGCTCGTCACCTGGGACATGCCCGGCAAGTCCATGAACGTCTTCACCGCCGAGATCCTGGAAGAGCTGAACGCCATCATCGATGCCACCGTTGCCGATGCGGCCGTCAAGGGCGTGGTCTTCACCTCGGGCAAATCCTCCTTCTCCGGCGGTGCCGATCTCTC
Source organism: Rhizobium sp. 11515TR (assembly GCF_002277895.1). Lineage (NCBI taxonomy): Bacteria > Pseudomonadati > Pseudomonadota > Alphaproteobacteria > Hyphomicrobiales > Rhizobiaceae > Rhizobium > Rhizobium sp. 11515TR. The sequence goes on from NZ_CP022998.1 coordinate 1,254,131, forward strand.
GATGATCAAGTCCATGTTTTCCTTCTATCAGGAGGAAAAGGCCAAGGACCCGGCCGTTGCCACGCAGAAGCTCTTCGATCTCGTCGGGCGCATGACCGGCCTGTTCCGCAAGCTCGAGACCTGCGGCAAGCCATGGGTTTCGGCCATCAACGGCACCTGCATGGGCGGCGCTTTCGAACTGTCGCTCGCCTGCCATGGCCGTGTTGCGTCCAGCGCCAAGAGCGTCAAGATCGCGCTGCCCGAAGTCAAGGTCGGCATCTTCCCCGGCGCCGGCGGCACGCAGCGCATCTCGCGCCTGACGGATGCACAATCGGCGCTGCAGATGATGACCACGGGCCAGTCGCTGACGGCGGCGCGCGCCAAGGCGATGAACCTTGTGCATCAGGTAGTCGAGCCGGATCAGCTGATCCCGGCCGCCAAGCAGATGATCAAGGAAGGGTTGAAGCCTATCGCCCCTTGGGACGAGAAGGGCTTCAAGGCACCGGGTGGCGGCATCTGGACGCCGGCCGCAGCGCAGCTCTGGCCGGCAGCCCCGGCCATCCTACGCCGTGAGACATCGGGCAACTATCCTGCAGCCCTCGCCATCCTTAAATGCGTCTATGAAGGCCTACAGGTCCCCTTCGATACCGGCCTGAAGATCGAGCAGCGCTATTTCACGCATGTGCTGCAGACCACCGAAGCCTATTCGATGATCCGCTCGCTGTTCATCTCCATGCAGGAACTCGGCAAGGGCGCCCGCCGCCCGGCCGGCCAGCCGAAGACCGAACTCAAGAAGGTCGGCGTCGTCGGTGCCGGCTTCATGGGTGCGTCCATCGCCTATGTCACCGCAGCAGCCGGCATTCCGGTCACGCTCATCGACCGCGATATCGAAGCCGCAACCAAGGGCAAGGGCGTCGGCGAGGGGCTGGTCAAGGATTCGATCGGTAAGGGAAGGCTGACGCAGGACGAGGGTGCAGCTCTGCTCTCACGCATCACGCCGTCGGCCGATTATTCGGATCTCAAGGATGTGGATCTCGTCATCGAAGCCGTGTTCGAGGATCGCGAAGTCAAGAAGGCCGTCATCGAGGCTGTCGAAGCCGTGCTGCCGGCCGGCGCCGTCTTTGCATCCAACACCTCGACGCTGCCGATCACGGGCCTTGCGAAGAATTCCAAGCGGCCAGCCGATTTCATCGGCGTCCACTTCTTCTCGCCGGTCGAGAAGATGATGCTGACTGAAGTCATTCTCGGCAAGGAAACCGGCGATCATGCGCTGGCCGTCGCGCTGGACTACGTCGCCGCCATCAAGAAGACGCCGATCGTCGTTAACGACACGCGCGGCTTCTTCGTCAATCGCTGCGTCTTCCGCTATATCCACGAAGCCTATGACATGCTGATTGAAGGCGTGCCTGCTGCCATGATCGAAAACGCCGCCAAGATGGCCGGCATGCCGGTCGGGCCGCTGGCGCTCAACGACGAGGTCGCCATCGATCTCTCCTACAAGATCCTGAAGGCGACGGTTGCCGATCTCGGCGAGAAGGCTGTCGACCCGCGTCACATGCAACTGATCAGCAGTCTCGTTGAAGGCGAGGGTCGTTTGGGCCGGAAGAACTCCAAGGGTTTCTACGATTACCCGCCGAAGCCGGCAAAGAAGTCGCTCTGGCCGGGCCTGAAGGATCTCTATCCGCAGAAGAAGGCCGATGAGATCGATGTCAACGTGCTGAAGCAGCGCTTCCTCGTCACGATTGCGCTGGAAGCTGCCCGCACCATCGAAGAAGGCATCGTCACCGATCCACGCGAGGCCGATGTCGGCTCCATCCTCGGCTTCGGTTTCGCGCCTTATACCGGTGGTGCGCTGTCCTACATCGACGGCATGGGCGTAAAGACCTTCGTCGATCTCTGCGATAAGCTGGCAGCCACCTACGGCCCGCATTTCCAGCCGACGGCGCTGCTGATGGACATGGCCGCGAATGGCGAGACCTTCTATGGACGTTTCGATCCCTATGGCGTTAAGAAGGCGGCTTGAGCTGGCGAGCTACTACTGACGGCAAATCATGGGCCGCTTCTGTCAAGAGCGGCCCTTTTTCTTGATTGGTTCAGCGTCAGATTAAAGAGGTGCGTAAGATTACGTTTACGCATGGCTTAATGGCTTCTCCTGCGCGGCCCTCAGCGCGACGACACCCCAGCCAATGAGCAGAAGGATCGCCGCCGCATAGATGTCGGCGGCTTCGGCAAAGCCGAGCGCTTTCGACAGGAAGCCGGCGAGGATGGCGGGGACGCTGAAGGCGAGATAGCTCTGGATGTAGAAGGCCGAAAGCAGCCCGGCGCGTTCGTCGGGCTTGGCCAATGGCATGATGCTTCTGACCGTGCCGAGGAAAGCTGCCCCGAAGCCCGAACCGGCAATCACAGTTCCCAGAGCGAGGATCGACACTTCAGCCACATGCATGCCGGCGATGATGGTCAGTATGCCGAGGCTCATGGCTGGTATGCCGAACTTAATGATCACGACGGCGGATTTCTTGCGTAGCAGGAAGACGGCTGCCGCGCCGCTGATCGTCAACGCTGCGACCACGGAGCCGCCGATCAGCGGCGCCGTGCTGCCGGTGGTCGCAGTGACCAGCGAGGGTACCAGCGATAGATAGAAGCCGGCGAGCGCCCAGACGGCGATATTGATCGGCGTCAGTGCCAGCAGCGTCCGCCGTGCCTGCTGGGGAACGGCGACTTCCGGCTTCAGCGAGGCGAGCACGCCGGCCCGTCGGCTTGTTGTCTCCGGCATCAGCCATAGCAGCGTGGCTTGCAGCGTCAGCAGGGCAAGCATGATGATATAGACGAGCGCGGTCGGGGCCGGCGCGAACTGGATCAGCAGACTTGTGCCGATCGCACCGATCGCCATGCCCACAAGCGGGGCCAGGCTGTTGGTGATCGATCCCCTGATCGGATCGAGATCCACAAGGGCGGCACCGACGGAACTGACGGCAGTGCCCGTCGCGAAGCCCTGCACGATGCGGGCGGCAATCAGCCAATCCGAACCGCTGGCCATTAAAAACAGGGCTATCGCCACCATATTGAGGAGGATCGACGCGAAGATCACCGGCCGACGGCCGAGATGGTCGGAAATCGAGCCGACGATGAGCAGCGCGGCGAGAAGGGAAAAGGCGTAGACGGCGAAGATCACCGTGAGCAGCACCGGCGAGAAGGCGAAGGCCTGCTGATAAAGGCGGTAGAGAGGCGTCGGTGCGGACGAGGCAGCCAAAAACAGGGCGCTGGTTGCTGCATAATAGAACGGCGCCAGGCGTCTGGCTGATGAAATCGATGCGCTGGCGGTGGAATCGAGCGGGGTCATCGACTATATCCTACCTAAAGCTAAAAGATTGCGTTAGCGGATATAGGGTGCCTGGCGTATAAAGGCAAATAATTTGCGTTAGTAGATGCCTTCGGTCATTCACGATCCGCAAAACGGGAAAATTGGCAAGGGCTTATGGGCTACAGAGAAAATCCCCGCCCCGGCGGGCGCAGCGCCAGAGTGCAAGCGGCCGTGCACCAATCCGTCCGTGACATGCTGGCGACGATGGATCGCGCTGATGTGACGATCCCGCTGATCGCACAGCGCGCCAATGTTACACCGTCGACGATCTACCGCCGCTGGGGCGATCTTCAGGCGCTTTTGGCCGACGTTGCCGCATCGCGCCTGCGGCCGGAAGGCGAGCCCGCCAGGATCGGCAGTGCCCGCGAGGATCTGGAGGCCTGGGTCGAGCAATATGCCGATGAAATGGCCTCGGGAGTCGGACGGCAAATGCTGCGCGATGTTCTCGCGGTGCCCGACAGCGCAAACGCCGAGAAATGCGGCACCTATACGCGCTATCAACTGAGCGTCTTCGTCGCGCGGGCAGAGGCATGTGGCGAGCCCTTTCCGACTTTGGTGGAACTGATGGATCACGTCATCTCGCCGATCATCTATCGCATTCTCTTCGACCAGGCGCCCGATCCTGACTACGTTCGCAAGCTCGTCGCGAAGGTGATGCGGGAGAGTGCGGTCGGCGCCTGAAGTGTGGCCGACTATGCCGAACGACTCACCCGAGATCCCTGATGTACATCCAGCGGCCTCGGCTTGGTTGCTCGCAACTGACGAACAAGCTGCCGAATATATGCACCCTAAAGTTGCTAATGTGACGAAATTATCATGGGATATGCATGCCTGGACAAGGCTCCCGGTCAATTTGCTGTTGAAAAATAAGGAAAAAGATGGTGCTAATTATCAACAGTGAATTCAACGGCAACGCGAAGGGGACTGCTCAATGCTAAATGAATTCAAGGCATTTATCGCCCGCGGCAATGTCATGGATCTCGCGGTCGGCGTGATCATCGGCGGCGCTTTCGGCGGCATCGTGAAATCGCTGGTTGACGATATTATCATGCCGATCGTCGGCGCGATTTTCGGCGGCTTCGATTTTTCGAACTACTTCATCGGCCTTTCCTCGGCGGTCAACGCGCCGACGCTGGCAGCTGCACGTGCCCAGGGGGCGGTTTTCGCCTACGGCAACTTCATCACCGTCCTCATCAACTTCCTGATCCTCGCCTGGATCATCTTCCTCATGGTCAAGGGCGTGAACACGCTACGTGCCCAGCTTGAGCGCAAGGAAGAGAAGGTTGCCGAGGCCGCACCGCCGCCGGCCGATGTTCAGTTGCTCACCGAAATCCGTGATCTTCTCGCCAAGCGCTGATAGCTTGCTTCAACCTCTGTCAAAGCCCCGGTCCCCCTCAAGGACCGGGGCTTTATTCATCACCAAAATCGATCGATCACTAAGGCAAAGTCATGGGATTTGTCCGCCGCTCTGCTTTATGAAGGCAGAAACCGGAGACTTTGCATGTCGATACTAGATAGCCTCAGCCCACGCGCGCTCGCAGCACCCGAAAGCGGGATCGTCGAAGTTGTCAACTATGCCCGCGGCCGCGAGGGCCTGTTGCCGCTCTGGGTTGGTGAAGGCGATCTGCCGACGCCGGATTTCATCAACCGCGCCGCCATGGCTTCGCTCAATGCCGGCGAAACCTTTTACACCTGGCAGCGCGGTATTCCGGAGCTGCGTCAGGCGCTCGCCGATTATTATGGCCGGCATTTCGGTACCTCGCTGCCGATGGAGAATTTCTATGTCGTCGGCTCCGGCATGCAGGCGATCCAGCTGTCCGTGCAGGCGATCACCGCTCCCGGCGACGAGATGGTCTATCTCTCTCCCGCCTGGCCGAACATTGCTGCCGCGCTCGAGATCGCAGGCGCCCGTTCCGTCGCCGTACCCTTACAGTTTGAACACGGCAAATGGTCGCTCGATCTCGACCGGCTGGAAGCGGCGATTACGCCGAAGACCAAGGGCCTGTTCATCAATACTCCGTCCAACCCGACAGGCTGGACGGCGACCCACCAGGATCTTCGCGATATCCTCGCCTTGGCGCGCAAGCACGATCTCTGGATCATGGCTGATGAAATCTACGCGCTCTATTACTATACGAGCGGCCGCGCGCCGAGCTTCCTGGATGTCAAGGAAACCGACGACAAGATTCTCTTCGTCAATTCTTTCTCGAAGAACTGGTCGATGACCGGCTGGCGTGTCGGCTGGATCGTTGCACCCGCTGAGCTCGGGCAGGTGATCGAAAACCTCGTGCAATATTCGACTTCCGGCGTCGCGCAGTTCATGCAGAGAGGCGCGGTTGCAGCGCTGAACGAGGGCGATGATTTCGTTCGCTCCAATATCGAAAAGGCCACTCGCTCGCGCGACATCCTCTGCGACGCGCTAATCGCCACCAATCGCGTGCAGACGCTGAAGCCGGATGGCGCGCTCTATTCCTTCCTCAGGATCGACGGCGTCACCGACAGCCGCAAGGCCGCCATCGACATCGTCGACAAGACCGGCGTCGGCCTGGCACCCGGAACGGCCTTCGGTTTGGGCGGCGAGCTGTTCATGCGCGCCTGCTTCCTGCGCGATCCGGTGCAGGTCGCGGATGCCGCGGAAAGGTTGAGCCGGTATATTTTGAGTTTGTGAGGGCCGGCATGTGCGCTGTGGTTGGTAGCGTTTGACCTGGCTGGGCCTGATACCCCTCTGTCGCGACAGCGACAGAGGGGGTGAACACTCTCCACGCCCACCAAGATTGCCGTCGCGCGCCCCAATCCATAAAATCCAATCAAACCGCGAAAGCCCACCCTAACCATCCCCGCAATCTTTCCCGCCGCACCACCCGCTTTTAATCAATTTCGCAGGGGAAGCGGCCTCATATATCGCCGATAAGACTTGGCGGGGACGCGAAGAATGACTGTCTTGGTGACGGGCGGAGCCGGATATATCGGCAGCCACATGGTCTGGAGATTGCTTGACGCGGGCGAGGACGTTGTCGTCCTCGATTGCCTTTCCACAGGCTTTCGCTGGGCGGTGCCACCCGCGGCCCGCTTCTATCTCGGCGATGTCGCTGACGAGGCGCTGCTCAAGACGATTTTCGCCGAGAACGATATAGAAGCCATCATCCATTTCGCTGGCTCTGCCGTCGTGCCGATGTCGATCGAGGACCCTCTTGCCTATTACGAAAACAACACCGGCAAGACCCGCGCCCTGATGAGCGCCGCCGTCAGGACCGGCATCCGCCATTTCGTCTTCTCGTCCACCGCTGCCGTCTATGGTCAGCAGCCCGCGGACAGACCGGTTAGCGAAGATGTGCCGTTGCGGCCTGAATCCCCCTATGGCCAATCCAAGCTGATGTCCGAGCTGATGCTGCGCGATGCCGCCGCGGCCTATGATTTCCGCTATGTGGCGCTGCGTTACTTCAATGTCGCCGGCGCCGATCCAGAGGGAAGGGTTGGGCAATCGACCGACGGTGCCAGTCATCTCATCAAGGTCGCCTGCGAGGCGGCTCTTGGCCGCCGCCGCCAGGTAGATATCTACGGCACGGATTATCCGACGCATGACGGTACCGGCGTTCGTGATTACATCCACGTCAGCGACCTCGTCGAGGCGCATCTCGTGGCTTTGCACCATCTGCGCGATGGCGGCCGCTCGCTGGTTGCCAATTGCGGCTATGGCCAGGGCTATTCGGTTCTGGACGTGCTCAACATGGTCATGCGCGTCCATGGCCGCGCCTTCCGCATCCACATGGCTCCGCGGCGCGCCGGCGATATGGCCAGTATCGTCGCCGATGCGACGCTTGCTCGTCGCGAATTGGGATGGACGCCGAAATACAATAGTCTGGAAATGATCGTGCGCTCCTCGCTGGACTGGGAGCTTCGCCTTGCAGAACGTGCGGGCTTCGATGCCGCCGGCGTCAACAGGGTCTACGCCGCTCCAAGTATGCTATAACGCGACTGGCGATCTCAGCTTTCCGGGCGTCTCCATGGGCCTAGAAAGGCCGGCGCATTCTTGCGCACGGCTTCCGCGAGAAAGTCGATGACAGTGCGCACGCGTGGCGATTGGCGCAGATCGCGGTGGCAGGTGATCCAGTAGTGGCGCCTGAGATCCACCTCATGCGGCAGGACCACCTGCAGATCAGGGTGCTTGCCGGCAATGAAGAATGGCAGCACGCAGAGCCCCTGGCCATTCTTGGTCGCCGTCAGCTGCGCGAAGATGCTTGAGCTCTGGAACTGCGGCCTGATGCGCGGATGGACGTCATCGAGATAATCCAGTCCCGGCGCAAAAATCATATCCTCGATATAGCCGATGAAGGCGAAGTCAGGCAGATCGTTGCGGCTTTCGATCGGTGGATGGCGGGCAAGGTAGTCGCGCGATCCATAGACCTGCAGATGGTAGTCCGTCAGTTTCTCGGTGAAGTAGGGACCAGCCTTTGGCGGGTCGAGCACCACGACGATATCGGCTTCCTTGCGCGAGAGCGACATGATCTGCTGGATGGTGATCAGCTCCAACGAAATATTCGGGTGTTTCGCGGTGAATTCCGGCAGCACGCCGGTGAAGAAGAAGTTTGAAAAACCCTCCGGCGCGCTGATGCGCACGACACCCCGTTGCGCTGCCGATCCCGCGGAAAGATCAGCGCGCAGACGTTCCGTCTCCTGCTCCATATGTTCGGCGGTATCGACGAAGCGCTGTCCCATGCTGGTCAGCATGTAGCCGCGCGGATTGCGCTCGAAGAGCTTGACCTTCAAGGCGAATTCCAGCCGGTCGATACGGCGCGAAACCGTGGCATGGCTGCTGCGCAATTGTCGCGCCGCGGTGGAAAGCTGCCCCGTTCGCGCAACGGCGAGGAAGAACTGCAGATCGTCCCAGGTAAAGTGCGGCGTGCGCTTCATGCATCCTCCTCTGTTCAAAAATGAACAGACCTTGTTTGGAATTAATTGCAATCGCGACTTGCGTCAACGCGCGAATTCCGTGATCTTGGCGGTCGGGAAAAGCCGTTTTGAGGAAAGCGGCTGGCCAATTTTGAACAGATTCGTTTTTGCCAAATCTCTGGGAGGAGAGGATATGCGAAAGAGTCTTATTGCGTCCCTTACGTTTCTGCTTGCAGCCAGCACCGCGGCTTTCGCCGCTGGCCCGTCCGATGGTGTCGTCAAGATCGGCATTCTCAACGACCAGTCCGGCGTCTATGCGGATTTCGGCGGCAAGTCGTCGGTAGCGGCCGCCAAGATGGCTGCCGAGGATTTCGGCGGCAAAGTGCTGGGCGTGCCGATCGAGATCGTCGACGCCGATCACCAGAACAAGCCCGATATCGCCTCCAACATCGCCCGTCAGTGGTATGATCAGGACAAGGTCGACGCCATCATGGAGCTGACGACCTCTTCGGTCGCGCTCGCCGTGCAGGCGGTCGCCAAGGAAAAGAAGAAAATCGATATCGTCACGGGCGCCGCGACCACCGATCTCACCGGCAAGCAATGCTCGCCCTATGGCTTCCATTGGGCCTATGATACGCATGCCCTGGCCGTCGGTACCGGCGGCGCGCTCGTCAAGCAGGGTGGCGACACCTGGTTCTTCCTAACCGCGGACTATGCTTTCGGCTACTCGCTCGAGCAGCAGACCAGCGATTTCGTCAAGGCAAGCGGCGGTAAGGTGCTCGGCTCCGTCCGCCATCCGCTGTCGACTAATGACTTCTCGTCCTTCCTGCTGCAGGCACAGTCGTCTGGCGCCAAGGTTATTGGCCTTGCCAATGCCGGCCTCGACACCTCGAATGCCATCAAGCAAGCCTCGGAATTCGGCATCACCCAGGGTGGCCAGCATCTGGCGGCACTGCTCTTTACGCTCGCCGAAGTCCACGGCCTTGGCCTGCAGGCGGCGCAGGGCCTGACGCTGACGGAAGGCTATTACTGGAACCTCGACGACAAGAGCCGCGAATTCGGCAAGCGCTTCTTTGCCCGCACCGGCAAAATGCCGAACATGATCCATGCTGGCACCTATTCCGCCGTGATGCAGTATCTGAAAGCCGTGCAGAAGGCCGGCACGGATGACACCGACGCTGTTGCCAAGCAGCTGCATGATATGCCTGTTGATGATTTCTTCGGCCGCGGCGGTACGGTCGGCGCCAACGGCCGCATGATCCATGACATGTATCTGCTTCAGGTCAAAAAGCCGGAAGAAAGCAAGGAGCCGTGGGATTACTTCAACGTGCTGGCGACGATCCCCGGCAAGGAAGCCTATATCGATCCGGCCAAGAGCGGCTGCGACCTCGTCAAGCAATAGGGCTTGGAACAGCCCATGGCGATGTCCGCGACACATGCGCATGAAGAGCCCCGGGTGGTTTTGTCCGCTCGGGGACTGCGCCGCGATTTCGGTGGCTTCACCGCCGTCAAGAATGTCGATCTCGACGTACATCACGCGCAGGTTCACGCTCTGATCGGCCCGAACGGCGCCGGCAAGACGACGGTTTTTAATCTCCTGACCAAATTCCTGCAGCCAACGCACGGCACGATCACGCTGCTCGGCACCGATATTACCAAGACGAGGCCCGACAAGGTCGCGCGCATGGGTCTCGTGCGCTCCTTCCAGATTTCCGCTGTTTTCCCGCATCTGACGGTGCTGGACAATGTGCGGGTCGCCTTGCAGCGGCCAAACAATCTCGCCCACCAGTTCTGGCGGCCGCTATCCGCTCTCGACAGTCTCAATGCCCGCGCCGAACAGCTCATCGCCTCAGTCGGTCTCTCGAAGGAGCGCAATGCCATCGCTGCCGATCTTTCCTACGGCCGCAAGCGCGTGCTGGAGATCGCAACGACGCTCGCGCTCGATCCGAAGGTGCTGCTGCTCGACGAACCGATGGCAGGCATGGGGCTGGAGGACGTGAACACCGTCTCCGCCATCATCCGCGATGTTGCGCGCGACAGGGCTGTGCTCATGGTCGAGCACAATCTCTCGGTCGTTGCCGATATCTGCCATCATGTCACGGTGCTGCAGCGCGGCGAGATCCTGGCCCAGGGCGATTATGCGACGGTCAGCCGGGACCCGCGTGTCCGCGAAGCCTATATGGGCACGGAGGAGGCTTGACGATGGCGCCGCTTCTTGACGTTCAGGGCCTCAATGCCTGGTATGGCGAAAGCCATATCCTGCATGGCGTCGACATGCGTGTGGGCGAGGGGGAAACCGTCACCATCCTCGGCCGCAACGGCGTCGGCAAGACGACGACGCTGCGCACCATCGTTGGCATCGTTCGTGCCCGCAAGGGCAGGATCACACTTGCCGGCAACGACATGATGCAGGTGCCGCTGCACAAGACGGCACATCAGGGCATTGGTTTCGTGCCGGAAGAGCGCGGCATCTTCTCGACACTCAGCGTCTATGAAAACCTGATGTTGCCGCCGGTCGTGGCAGCAGGAGGCATGACACTCGACGAGATCTTCGAGCTGTTTCCTAACCTGCATGAGCGGCGCAATAGCGTCGGCACAAGGCTTTCCGGCGGCGAGCAGCAGATGCTTGCCATGGCCCGCATCCTGCGCACCGGCGTCCGCATGCTACTGCTCGACGAGCCGACGGAAGGTCTTGCGCCCGTCATCGTCCAGCGCATCGGTGAAGTCCTGCAGAAGTTGAAAAGCCGCGGCATGACCATCTTGCTTGTCGAGCAGAATTTCCGCTTCGCCAGCCGCATTGCCGATCGCTTCTATGTGATGGATCACGGCCAGATGGTCTCGGAATTTCCGGTCGGCGAACTCACAGAGCGCATGGATATGCTGCACAAGGTTCTGGGGGTCTGAGCCATGACGACGATATTCGGCATCCCCGCCCAGGCGCTTCTCGGTCAATTGCTGATCGGCCTCATCAACGGTTCCTTCTATGCGCTGCTGAGCCTCGGCTTGGCGATCATCTTCGGCATGTTGCGGGTCATCAACTTCGCCCATGGCGCGCTCTATATGCTTGGTGCCTTCACCGCCTATCTCTTATTTGCCTATGCCGGTATCGGCTATTGGCCGGCCCTCGTTCTGGCACCGCTGATCGTCGGCCTGTTCGGGGCGCTGGTCGAGCGGCTCTGCCTGCGGCGGCTCTATAAGATCGATCCGCTCTACGGGTTGCTCTTCACCTTCGGCATGGCCCTGACCATCGAAGGAACCTTCCGCTATCTCTACGGTTCCTCCGGCCAGCCCTATGCCGTGCCGACGGAATTGGCGGGGGCGAAAAATATCGGCTTCATGTTCCTGCCCGTCTATCGCGGCTGGGTGGTCATTGCCTCGCTGGTCGTCTGCATCGGCACCTGGCTGCTGATCGAAAAGACCAAGCTTGGCGCTTATCTGCGCGCCGCGACCGAGAATTCCACGCTTGTCCAGGTTTTCGGCGTCAATGTGCCGGTGCTCCTGACACTGACCTATGGTTTCGGCGTCGCGCTTGCCGCCTTTGCCGGCGTGTTGGCCGCACCGATCTATCAGGTTTCGCCGCTGATGGGCTCGAACATGATCATCATCGTCTTCGCCGTCGTGGTCGTCGGCGGCATGGGCTCGATCATGGGGGCGATCGTCACAGGCTATATGCTCGGGATCGCCGAGGGCCTGACCAAGGTCTTCTATCCGGAAGCCTCCAACATCGTCATCTTCGTCATCATGGCAATCGTGCTGCTTCTGAGGCCCGCGGGCCTCTTCGGTCGGGAGGCGTGATATGGCTGGATTGATCAGCTTGGGCTCCAAGGAGCGTCCAAAACTTTCCGTGCAGAAGCTGTTGCTGATCCTCGGCCTTGTCGGCCTAATCTGGGCGCCGTTCTTCATCTACCCGATCTTCGTCATGAAGGTGTTGTGCTTCGCGCTGTTTGCCTGCGCCTTCAATCTATTGCTCGGCTATGCCGGCCTGCTCTCCTTCGGCCATGCCACCTTCTTCGGCGGTGCGGCCTATTTCACCGCCCATGCGGTGAAGGAATGGGGGCTTCCACCCGAACTCGGCATCCTGATCGGCGTCGCCGGCGCCTCGCTGCTCGGCCTCGTCATGGGTTTCGTCGCCATCCGTAGACAGGGCATCTATTTCGCCATGATCACGCTGGCGCTCTCCTACATGTTCTATTTCTTCTGCCTGCAGGCGGCATTTACCCATGGCGAGGATGGCATTCAGTCGGTGCCGCGCGGCTATCTCTTCGGCGTCCTCGATCTCAACAACTCCTTCAACATGTATTACTTCGTCCTCGCGATCTTCCTGATCGGCGTGCTGATCATCTGGCGTTTCATCAACTCACCCTTCGGCATGATCCTGAAATCGATCCGCGAAAACGAGCAGCGGGCGATCTCGCTCGGCTATTCCGTTGCGCGTTACAAGCTTGGCGCCTTCGTCATGTCGGCCGCACTTGCGGGGCTTGCCGGTGCGGTCAAGGCATTGGTCTTCCAGTTTGCGACGCTGACGGATGTTGCCTGGCAGATGTCCGGCGAGGTCATTCTCATGACGCTCCTTGGCGGTATCGGCACGCTGATCGGCCCAATTTTTGGCGCGGGCTTCGTGGCGACGCTGGAAAACTATCTCGCCACGTCGGAATTTCCGGTCACCATCATCACCGGCATCGTCTTCATGGTCTGCGTTTTGCTCTTCCGCCGCGGTGTCGTCGGCGAATTCTATGCCTCACGGCTGGGACGGAAGCTGGGGTTTGAATATCGGCGGTAATGATCAAACCTATGCGTTCTTGTTGTGCACCCCCTCACCCCAGCCCTCTCCCCAAGGGGAGAGGGGGAACTGTCTCTGACGATCACCGGATACGGGGCCTAGGCAAATGCGGAAATAGTCCCCTCTCCCTCGGGGAGAGGGTTAGGGTGAGGGGGCATGCCAATGGACCGCTTTGACTACATCATCATCGGTGCCGGCAGTGCCGGATGCGTGCTGGCCAACCGGCTTTCGGCCGACCGCAACAATAGGGTGCTGCTGCTGGAAGCCGGCGGCAATGACAATTACCACTGGATCCATATCCCCGTCGGCTATCTCTATTGCATCAACAATCCCCGCACCGACTGGTGTTTCACCACGTCGCCCGAAGCGGGACTGAATGGCCGGTCGCTGAACTACCCGCGCGGCAAGGTGCTGGGCGGCTGCTCCTCCATCAACGGCATGATCTATATGCGCGGCCAAGCCCGCGACTACGATCTCTGGCGCCAGCTCGGCTGTGCGGGCTGGGGTTGGGACGACGTGCTGCCCTATTTCATCAGGTCCGAGGATCATTATCGCGGTAAGGATGAGATGCACGGCGCGGGTGGCGAGTGGCGGGTTGAGAAAGCGCGTGTGCGCTGGGCCGTGCTCGATGCCTTCCAGGCTGCGGCCAAGGAGGCCGGTATCCCCGAGACGGCGGATTTCAATCGCGGCAACAATGAAGGCTCCGGCTATTTCGACGTCAACCAGCGCGCCGGCATCCGCTGGAACACGACGAAAGCCTTCCTGCGCCCGGCCATGAAGCGCGGCAATCTCACCGTCTATACCAAGGCACAGGTCCGCCGGCTGATCGTCGAGGGTGATGCCGTGAGCGGTGTCGAGTTCCAGCATGATGGTGTGGCAAAGCGCGCCTATGCGAACAAGGAGACGGTGCTATCGGCCGGCTCCATCGGCTCGCCGCACATTCTGGAACTGTCAGGCGTCGGCCATGGCGAGGTGTTGAGCAAGGCCGGCATCGACCTCGTGCGCGAGGTTCGGTCCGTCGGCGAGAACCTGCAGGATCATCTGCAGCTTCGCCTTGCCTACAAGGTGACCGGCGTACCCACCTTGAACGAGAAGGCGACGAAGCTGATCGGCAAAGCGGCGATCGGGCTCGAATATCTGGTGCGCCGTTCAGGCCCTATGGCAATGGCGCCGAGCCAGCTCGGCATCTTCACTCGCTCCGGACCGGACAAGGAAACGCCGGATCTGCAATACCACGTGCAGCCGGTTTCGCTAGACAAGTTCGGCGATCCCGTCCATCCCTTTCCGGCCATCACCGCCAGCGTCTGCAATCTGCGACCCGAAAGCCGCGGCTCGGTGCATGTGCGCAGCCCCGATTTCGCCATGCAGCCGGCCATTAGCCCGAATTATCTATCGGCGGCACGCGACCGGGAGATCGCCGTTCGTTCGATTCGCCTGACGCGGCGGATCGTGGCGCAGCCTTCCTTCGCCCGGTTCCGCCCGGAGGAGTTCAAGCCCGGACCTGCCTATGAGACGGATGCAGACCTAGAGCGCGCAGCCGGCGATATCGGCACGACGATTTTCCATCCGGTCGGCACATGCCGCATGGGTGGCGATGCGCAAAGTGTCGTCGATCCGCGCCTGCGGCTCAGGGCATTGGCAAGGCTGCGCATCGCCGACGCCTCTGTCATGCCGTCGATCACATCGGGCAACACCAATTCGCCAACCATCATGATCGCCGAGAAGGCAGCCGAGATGATCCTTGCCGACAATAGATGAATCCCTGAGGATCGATGGCAGCAGGGACAGGAGATTTGTATGGATAGCACGGACGAAGTCATCATCGAGCGGCGCGGATCGGCCGGCATCATCAGGCTCAACCGGCCGAAGGCGCTGAACAGCCTGACATTGCCGATGGTGCGGGTCATCGCTCCTGCCCTGGAGGATTTCGCCGCCAATCCACAGATTGCGAGCGTCATCGTTCTGGGCGAAGGAGAACGCGGCTTCTGCGCCGGTGGTGATATCCGCCTGCTGCACCAGAGCGGCAAGGACGGCACCGAGGACGCGGAAACCTTCTGGCGCGAGGAATTCCTGCTCAACCATGCAATCTCGCGCTATCCCAAACCTTATGTGGTGCTGATGGACGGCATCACTATGGGCGGCGGCGTCGGTCTCTCGGCACATGGCAGCCATCGCGTCGTCACCGAGCGCACGCGCCTTGCCATGCCCGAAACCGGCATCGGCTATTTCCCGGATGTCGGTGCCACCTGGCTGCTGCCGCGTGCGCCGGGCGAAGCCGGCACATGGATGGGCCTGACCGGCCAGACCGTCGGGGCAGCCGATGTCATCCATGCTGGTTTTGCCGATCATTGTGTCGCATCCTCCGCGTTGCCGGCTCTCATAGATGCGATCGCAGCGCTGCCCGCTGCCGCCACTGCAGCAGACGTGCATGCTCTCATCCGAACCATGGCGGCGGATACAGGCGAAAGCCGGCTTGCGGCAAACGGAGAGTTGATCGATCGAGCGTTTTCGGCAGACACGGTGGAGGAAATTCTGAAGGCTTTGGCCGCTGAGCCCGGAGAGTTTGCCGCTGAAGCTGCCGGCGTCATCGCCACCCGTTCGCCGACCAGCCTGAAGCTGACCTTGCGGCTTCTCAGGGCAGGGCGAACGAGCGCCGATTTGGCCGAATGCCTCGATCGTGAACTCGGCGCTTGCAAGGGCATATTGTATAATCACGATTTCTACGAGGGCGTGCGCGCCGCCGTCATCGACAAGGACCGCAATCCGAAATGGTCTCCGGCGAGCCTCGCCGAAGTGACGGCGGATGCCATCGACCGTTTCTTCATACCGGCGCAGCCACCACTTTTCGCAAGATAACCGATCATGGGAGGAAAACATCATGACACGGATCGCATTCATCGGCCTCGGCAATATGGGAGGTCCGATGGCCGCCAACCTCGTCAAGGCTGGCCACGCCGTCACTGGGTTCGATCTTTCGCATGACGTGCTGAAGGCAGCCGAAGCATCGGGTGTAAAGCCTGCCAGCGTGCTGACCGAGGCCCTGACGGATGCCGAAGTGATCGTGACCATGCTGCCGAAGGGCCAGCATGTCCTCACCGTCTGGACCGACGTGCTGCGGTCCGTGCCGAAGGGAACGCTGCTGATCGACAGCTCTACCATCGATGTCGATAGCGCCCGCAAGGCGCATGCCATGGCAGGCGATGCCGGTTGCCTTTCGCTTGATGCCCCGGTTTCGGGGGGCACGGGCGGCGCTGCAGCGGGAACGCTGACTTTCATGGCCGGCGGCTCGACGGAAAGCTTCGCGGCTGCAAAGCCGCTGCTCGAGGTGATGGGCAAGAAGATCGTCCATTGCGGCGATGCCGGCGCCGGCCAGGCCGCGAAGATCTGCAACAACATGATCCTCGGTATCTCGATGATCGGCGTCTGCGAGGCCTTCGTGCTTGGCGAAAAGCTCGGCCTCTCGCATCAGGCTCTCTTCGATGTCGCCTCGACTTCCTCCGGCCAATGCTGGTCGATCAATACTTATTGCCCGGTGCCCGGCCCTGTGCCGACCTCACCGGCCAACAACGACTACAAGCCCGGTTTCGCGGCAGCGCTGATGCTGAAGGACCTGCGCCTGTCGCAGGAAGCGGCGCTGTCGAGCGGTGCATCGACGCCCCTGGGTGCGGAGGCGGCGCAGCTCTACGCGCTCTTCGAAAAGCTCGGCAATGGCGGCCGCGATTTTTCGGCCATTATCGAGATGTTTCGCGAGGCGAAGTGAGAAGGGCTGGATAGTTGGCCGGGCGCAGGGTTGCCCCTCACCCCCGGCCCTCTCCCCGCTCGCGGCAGGGGAATCGCATATGAAATGAGGTCGTTGCAGCGCACCCCTTCTCCCCTCGGGGAGAAGGTGCCGACAGGCGGATGAGGGGGCCGCCAAGAGCACGGAAGCCCGCGTATTCAAATCCGTTACCCCCTCATCCGACCCTTCGGGCCACCTTCTCCCCGAGGGGAGAAGGAACTTGCGGAGGCAGCATCAAAGAACATGCCTGACCTGCCGACCTCAATTGCCACAACTCATCGCCACATGCCCCGCATCCGCGCGCTCACATCGACGCGCACCTCTCGCGCCCGGATGGCGGCGGCGCTCTCGGCGCGCGCCTGCGGCCAGCCGCAAACCTCGAAGAACTGCAGCAACGTGGCGGGAATGAAGCGGGTGCGCGAGGCGAAGACATGCTTGTCGCCCTGCGCATGTTGGCCGTGCACGAAGAAGCGCTGCGGAATGACGAGATCGAGATTGTCCTTCGCCCGCGTCATCGCGACATAGAGCAGCCGCCGTTCCTCCTCGATCTCAGCCGATGATCCGACTGCGAGATCGGCGGGAATGCAGCCGTCGACGGCGTTGAGGATGAAGACCTTCGTCCATTCCTGGCCCTTGGCGGAATGGATGGTTGATAGGATCAGATAGTCTTCGTCGAGCAGCGGCACACCGGCCTGGTCGCTGGTGGCGTCCGGTGGATCGAGCGTCAGCTCCGTAAGGAAACGCTCGCGCGAGCCGTAACCGGCGGCGATCTGTTCGAGCTGGACGAGATCGGCCTGGCGGGTCGCGGCATCTTCATGCGCGCGCTCCAGATGAGGCTCATACCATTGGCGAACCAGGCCGATTTCCGCCGGCCATCCGGCCTTACCGCTTTTGATCTCCCGCATCGTCTCGACAAAGGCGGTCCAGTCGTCCCCCGTGCGCGGCGGCGGCGGGAGTTCGGTGAGCGCCGTGATCGGGCTTGCCTCTTCGCCGATCTGGTCGAGTATGCGCTGCGCGGTGGAAGGCCCGACGCCGGGCAGGAGCTGCATCAGGCGGAAGCCCGCCACGCGATCGCGCGGGTTCTGGGCGAAGCGCAGCGCCGCCAGCATGTCTTTGACATGGGCGCTGTCGAGGAATTTCAGCCCACCGAACTTGACGAAGGGAATGTTGCGCCGGGTGAGTTCCACTTCCAGCGGCCCGCTATGGCTGGAGGTGCGGAATAGCACTGCCTGTTGCTTCAGCCTTACGCCGCCCTCGCGATTTTCCAGTATCTGGTCGGCGATGTAGCGCGCCTGATCGGCCTCGTCGCGCACCGTCACCAGCCGCGGCCGTTCCGTGCTTTGCCGCTCGGTGCGCAGGTTCTTGGTGAAGCGCTCCGAGGCGAGATCGATCACGGCGTTGGCGGCAGCAAGGATCGGCTGCGTCGAGCGGTAATTGCGGTCGAGCGTCACGATATCGGCCGAGGGCGTGAAGGCTTTCGGGAAGTCGAGAATGTTGCGCACGGTCGCGGCGCGGAAGGAATAGATCGACTGCGCATCGTCACCGACGACGGTCAGCCCGCGACCATCGGGCTTGAGAGCCAGCAGAATGGAGGACTGCAGCCGGTTTGTGTCCTGATATTCGTCGACGAGCACATGGTCGAAGCGACTGCCGATATCCTCAGCGATCAGCGGCTCCTGCAGCATATGCGCCCAATAGAGCAGCAGGTCATCGTAATCGAGCACGTTCTGCGTCTGTTTCGCCTCGACGTAAGAGGCGAAAAGATCGCGTAGCTGCTGCTCCCACGTGGCGCACCACGGGAAGTAATCCCGCAGCACGCCGTCGAGCGGCGCTTCCGCATTGACCGAGCGTGAATAGATGGCGAGGCATGTCGCCTTGGTCGGGAAGCGGTTCTCCGTCTTCGAGAAGCCGAGGTCATGGCGCGCAAGATTCATCAGGTCGGCGCTGTCTTCCCGATCGTGGATCGTGAAGGCCGGATCGATGCCGATCTGCTCGGCATAGTCCCTGAGCAGACGTGCGCCGATGCCGTGGAACGTGCCGCTCCATGCGAGTGTGTCGGCGTTAATGCCGGCATTCGCGCCCAGCACCTCGCGGCAGATCCGCTCGACGCGACGGCCCATCTCGGCGGCAGCGCGGCGCGAGAAGGTCATCAACAGGATGCGGCGCGGGTCCGCACCTCTCACGATCAAATGCGCGACGCGATGGGCGAGTGTATTCGTCTTGCCGGAGCCGGCCCCGGCAATGACGAGCAACGGGCCGGCAATATGGCCGTCACCGCTCGTGCCATGTTCCACCGCCAGCCGTTGCTCCGGGTTCAGCTTTTCCAGATAGGCGGCGGTCATCAACTCTCCTGAATACCTCCGGCGGCAGGCGGAGCGCGACATGCGGCGAATCGCAAGCGCAAAATATAAGGACGTTCTATGGATGTTCCGAATCGCCAAAGCCTGTCAAGATGAACAGGCCCGCACGGGGATGTGACCTCCGGCGCAAGAATCTTATAGGGATTTGCACTCGCCCGGCTCGAAAAGGGCCTTCTTCGTGCTTATGTATCATTTCGGCGCAGCATTTTGAGTTTTTGGGGCTTCGTAATGCGTAGAATGAAGGTTTCAAAACATGAACGAAACGATTGCCACCGGGCTGCGTCTGCCTAGCGGCCTCGTGGCTTTGCCGGACGGCCGCCTGGCGGTGGTGGAAATGGATGCCAGTCGTCGCTGTCTGAAACTTTTCAACGCAAGCGGCGTACCGCAGGAACTTTGCCGGGTCGGCGGCCGGCCGATGGGGATTGCGGTCGATGGTGACGGATGTTTCTGGGTAGCCAATGGCCCGGAGAATTCCCTTGTCAGATTATCGGCGCAAGGCCGCGTGCTGCAAGTCATCGAGGGTAGCGCGGATGGTCCCTTTCTGCATCCGAATGCACTCGCTTTCGGACCCGACGGTCTGCTTTACATGACTGATTCTGGCATCCGTCTTGCCAATCTTCTCGAAGGCGGCCATATCCATCCTGATTTCTTCAAGGCGGCTTACAATGGCTGCGTCTATCAGATCGATCCGGCCGAGGGACGAGTCATCCGGGTCCTGGCTGCCGGTCTGCTCTTTGCGAGCGGCATTGCCTTCGATGCCGATGGATTGCTCTATTATAGTGAAACACTGACCGGAAAAATCTATCGGCAGGTCGTTGGCGGTAGGCAGGAAATGTTTGTCCAGTCGATGACATCGCCCGCCGTGAACGCGCTGCGCGGGCCGGCCGGCCTCGCTTTTGATCGCAGTGGCATGCTGTATTGCGCCATGTACGGCCTGGGTGAGATTTCCATGGTGGACGCCGAGGGAAAAATGGCCGGCCATATCCGTACGGATGGCGGACGGCCAGCCAATATCGCCTTTACCGTCGACGGCAAACATCTGCTCGTCAGCGAGCAGGAAAACGGTGTCGTGGAAAAGATTACGGCGCCGCGTCCGGGCTTGCCTTTGCATATGCCGCCGATTTCGTAGGGCGGGCGGAGGACATGCCCCGGAAGCCGGGCATGTCCTCTTTTCATTTATTATGCGGCAGGAATCTGCTTGTTGTCCTTACCTGACTTGCCGTCTGTCGATGCCGTATCATTGGCAACCGGCTTGGCATGACGGCGGCGCCAGTCGCCGAGGAACAGCAGGATCGGCGCCGCGATGAAGACCGACGAGGCGCCGGCAACGAGAATGCCGAACACCATCGGGATCGCGAAGCTGGAGACGGCGCTGCCGCCCCAGATTGCCATCGGCACCAGCGCCAGGAAGGCGGTGGCATTGGTGTATAGGCTTCGCGCCAGGGTCTCATTGATCGACTTGTCGATGATGTCGCGCAGCGGCATCGATTTGTAGAGCCGCATGTTTTCACGCATGCGGTCATAGACCACGACTTTGTCGTTCACCGAATATCCCACAAGCGTCAGGATCGCGGCGATGGCCGTTAGGTTGAAATCGAGGCCGGTGATCGCGAAGAAGCCGATCGCCTTGGTGACGTCGAGCACCAGCGTCACGATGGCGCCAACCGCGAACGGCCATTCGAAGCGATACCAGATGTAGAACAGCATCGCCAGGCTGGCGATCACGACCGATAGGATGCCGGCCCAGGCAAGCTCGCCCGAAACCTTCGGACCGATGACATCGGTGCCTTCGATGGTCGCACTCGGGTCGATCTTGACGATTTCGGCCTTGAGCTTGGTCACTGCCGCCGTCTGCGCCTCTTCGCCGCCGTCCTGGCGCTGGGCGCGGACAAGGAGGCTGTTGTTGTCGCCGAAGGACTGCAGTGCGATTTCGCCAAGGCCGAGCGTATTCAGGCCCTCGCGGAACGTCGCCAGATCGGCCGCGTCCTTGGTCTTGACCGACATCTGGATGCCGCCGCGGAAATCGACGCCGTAGTTAAGGCCCGGATGGATGAACAGGACCACCGAGGCGAGCGACAGGATCGCCGAGACCGTGACGCCGAAGAAGCGGGCCTTCATGAACTGGATGTGCTTGTCATAGGGGCTGAAGGGGATCAGCGGCCTGATGTTGATCACCTTCAGCTTGCGGCGACGGGTGATGGCGATCATTACGACACGCACGAAGGCGACGGAGGTGAACATTGAGATGATGAGGCCGAGACCCATGGTCACGGCAAAGCCGCGAACCGGGCCGGAGCCGAAGTAGAACAGGATGGCGGCGGCGATCAGCGCCGTCATGTTGCCGTCGATGATCGTCGAATAAGCCTTCTTGAAGCCGTTATCGATGGCGGCGAAGGCGCCGCGGCCCTTGCGGGTTTCTTCGCGGATGCGCTCGTTGATGAGAACGTTGGCATCAACCGCGAGACCGATACCAAGGACGACGCCGGCGATGCCGGGCAGCGTCAGCGTGGCGCCGACAAGCGTCAGGGCCGAGAAGGTCAGGACCGTGTGGATGAGCAGGGCGACATTCGCCAGAATCCCCCAGGCGCCATAGAGCACGAAGATGAAGGCGGCAACCAGGACGAAGCCGACTAAGCCGCTATAGATGCCCTTCTGGATCGCGTCGCTACCAAGGTCGGCGCCGACGGTACGCTCTTCGATAACGGTGAGCTTGGCCGGCAGGGCACCGGCGCGCAGCAAGGCTGCAAGCGTGGTGGCACTGTCTGCGGTGAAGTTGCCGGAGATCTGGCCCGAACCGCCGGTGATCGGTTCGCGGATGTTCGGCGCGCTCAGAACCTTGTTGTCGAGGACGATAGCAAAGGGCTTGCCGACATTTTCGCGGGTGATTTCCGCAAAGCGGTTGGCACCGGCGCTGTCGAAGCGGAAGGTGACGAGCGGCTCATGCGTGTTCGGATCGAAGCTGACGCGGGCATCCGTCAGGCGGTCGCCGGACAATTCGATGCGGTCGAGAACCGGATAGCTGTTGCCCTGCTCGTCCTTCATGATGGTGACGCCAGGGCCGGGATTGTTCGGATCGACGTTATCGGCCAGCAGATGGAAGGACATCTTCGCGGTCGAGCCGAGAAGCTCGCGCAGGTGCGACGGATCCTGTGCGCCCGGAAGCTGGACGAGAACGCGGTTCGGCCCGACGCGCTGAATGGTCGGCTCGGCAACGCCCACCTGGTCGACGCGCTTGCGGATGACTTCAAGGCTCTGCTGAACGGCGGAATCGACGTTGGCCGAAATGCCGGCCGGCGAGAAGGACATCGCGATCGTCGCGCCATTCGGTTTGATGTTGAGATCGGACTGGCCGGCCGAGAGGCCCGACGTGATCGTATTGGCCAGCGTCTGCAGTTGTGTCACGGCATCGCTGCTCTGTGAGGCATCGCTGAGCGTCACGACGATCTGGTCGCCGTTGCGGACGACCGAGCGGGTCTGGATGTTCTTGTCGCGTAGCACGCGGCGCGCGTCCTGCTGCAGCGATTGCAGCCGGCCGTTCGTCAGGTCCTTCTCGTCGACTTCGAGAACGAGATAGGAGCCGCCGCGGAGGTCGAGGCCGAGCGAAACCTGGCTATGCGGCAGCCAGGATGGGATCTTGCTGAGAACCGACGGCGGCAGCGCGTTCGGCAGTGCGATCAGAAAGCCAATGACGATGATCACCGTATAGAGTGCCACGAGCCATGGTGAGGTACGCATGGGTATTATCCTTGAAAATAGGCTTATGCCGACGGTCTGGCCGCAGGCGGACTTGAGGTCGTGTCGGAAATGCAGCGCGTCTGCGCCAAACGCTTAGGCAAGCGTGCTTGGAGGCGCACGCGCGAGATAGGCGCGAAACGCCAGGGATTCGAGCCGTGTGGCATCATTCGGGCGGTACGATTGCCACGAGGTTGCCGGATATCCGAGGGTAGGGAGGGCAGCAAGAGTTGCAGGCCCTATATCGTGCCATGTGGCCTTCGGCGTCACCAGCCGATCGGCAACGACGATGCCGCGGATCGGATCACGCAGGGAAAGGTAGAGTGGTTGGCTATCCTTGCCCGAGGAGAGCGCGTCCGCATCGGCGCGGGCGGCAAGGTTGATGCCCCCGCCAAGCGCCAATCCGATATAGGCGAAGAATGCGACGAACAGGGAGGCGATCACGCGCGCTCCGGCGCGGTGCGTCCTGTCGTCTCTATCTTCGCTGTCGGCGGCGCCGAATTCGAGCGGGTTCAACGTTCCAAAATGCCTTCATTCCTTTGCCGGAGCGAACTCCAGCGGTTCGGTCATGATAACAGGACGCCTGGCGTCTTCCTAGTGCGGCCTGTCATGATGCAGTTGCACGAGCCGGTCAACAGTCCCGGCTCGATTTCTTAATTTTCCGTCGCACCTGTGACCGACGACTTAGGCGCTAGGCAGGATGCCGGCACGCGATAGGCATAGAGCGTCTTGCCCTTCATCTCGCCATAGGGCGGCGACCAGCTCTTCAAGAGTTCGGCCTGGCCTTCCGGGCACTCGATCGGATCGTTGTCGACGAACAAGACCGGACCGGTCACGCTGGCCGGCAGGGAGAAGTCCTGCTCGTAATAATTCGCGGGGAAACCGCCGAAGGGACGGGCATAGATGTGGAACGGCTTGCCTTTCAGCGTGTAGTAGAGATCGGCGAGGATATCGCGGTCCTGTGCAACGATTTCAGGCAGTTTCGCCTGCGTGGCGATGTCGGCGATTTCTTCACTGATGATGCTGCGGCCGACATAGCGCTTCATGACGAGATCGCCGTTCGGCAGCTTGATGTCATAGGCAAAGACGGTCAGCACCGGGATCACGAAGGCGACGACGGCGCCGATGATCAGCGAGGTCCTCAGCCCTTTTTTCGTCAGCCGATAGAGCAGCCAGACGGCAAGAATGGTGCCTGCGGCATAGGCCGAGACGGCCCAGTTGGCATAGGCCTTGGCGAGAAGGGCCTGCAGCGTGATCAGCGCAACGACAGGCACCGAAAGCCAGAAAAGCAGCTTTTCCCGGTCGTCGCTCTGCCCGCGGATCCATCGCCACGTCGCCCACAAAAGCGCGTAGAATACGACCGGGCCGACCACGCCGAACTGGGCACCGAAGAAGCTGAGCCCGTTAAGTATGTGCTTCAGCAGGGTATTGCCGCCGCCGCTCTTGCTCCATTGGGCGATGTTTTCGGTGTGCTTTATGGTCGTCGCGTCATGGGTGAGATTCCACCAGAGATTGGGGGAAACGACGATGGCCCCGACAATGGCGGCAATGGCAACGTCCCGCCACGCAATCCGCGCCGAACGCATCGTCAGCATGGCAAGGCCGACACCGGGCAGAAGGAAGAGCACCGAATATTTCGTCAGGAAGGCGATGCCGAGGCTGGCACCGAGGATGACAGCTTCCAGCACCGAGGAACGCCTGGTCAGGCCGATAAAAGCCCAGATGGCGATGGTCACGAACAGGATCTGGATCGTGTCCGTCGATACCAGCACGGCGGAAAGCGAGGCGGCCGGCAGCGTGATGAAGATGACGCCGACCCATGGCGCGATCTCTCGTCCTGTCTCGTCGTTGATCAGCCGCCGCGTCGTGCACATCAGCATGAGGGCGGTGGCGAGATGGAAGAGCGGCGCCGATATGCGGATCCAGAAGGTCGAATCCGAGCCGGAGATCGCATTGAAGAAGCGGATGACCCAGGCAATCATCGGCGGCTTGGAATAATAGCCGAAATCCAGATTCTGGCCCCAGAACCAATATTGCGCCTCATCGACGAAGAGGTCCGTCCTGTTGAGGAGCAACATGAGCACGCGCCAGAGCGTTACTCCGAAGATGACCGCAAGGGCGAGGCCTAGCGAAAGTTTCTGGGCATTTGTTCGGGAATGGGTCGTGTCGAGCATTAAAGGATGGGTCTCGGTGCCTGATCGTGAGGCTTAATACGGAACTATTGAGGCCAAAGCTAGCTCCCTGCCGTCCGTGGGAACAGCAGCGCTCGCATTGTGGCCGCGAAGTGCCATATGTCCGATTTTGGATATCAGACGTCCGTTAAAGCTTGCCTAGAGAATGCGAGGGGTAGCTTTGCCGCGCGCCTCTTCGATGCGGGACAGAAGCATGAAGGCCGCAAGCGTCAAGCTGGCCATCAGCGAGGCGGTCAAACCAAGAACAATCATTGCTCTCTCCGTAGCGACATCGAAACTGTCTATCCCTTGGGTAGTAAGGGATGAAGCTTGCTCGTGACTTGCGATCGATGTTCTTCGACGGCGACAAACTATATCGGAAAGTAATCGCTAATTTAGTATAGATCAGTAGGAGACATGCCTTCTTCCGTCATTAACCTTCGGGCAAGGAATTAACCATAAATATTGAGCCTGAACGTCGGAATGGGAAAATTGTGACTCGTTCTCAGCAGGCATGAAGCCGCCCCGTCGTACCGGGTCCGATCCGGTATCCATGTCATCAAACAGGTCCGCAATAGACTTTGATGAACGAGCGAGCTTCGGTGCCTCGATCAAATGATCGACGGCTACGGCTGCCTTTCCTCGCCTCCTCATTGCGCCTGGCGCGGATCATCAGCGGTTTCGCCGGCGCTTGAATGCGCGGCAGTTCGGCAGGGACGATTTTGGCGCAGGATTCGCCGTCAGATCAGGCAGGCAAGGCGCAGGCTGGCAGCCTTCGCGACCGCTTGCGTTTTGCTGGTCTCGATGCCGAGCAATGCGAAACCTTGCGCCGCCACCGGCCGATGCTCGAGACGCATCTGAAAGCAGGCCTGCGCGATCTTTTCCACCGCTTCCAGACGTTCCCGGATGCCGCCCGCAATTTCACCAGTGAAAGCCAACTCGAACGGCTCCAGGATTTGCAGTCCTCGCACTGGGACGTGCTGACGGACGCGCGTTTCGACAGCCTCTATGCGGAGCGCGTCAAGGTTCTGTCCGATAGCGAAAGCAAGATGGGGCTCGATCCGCGCTGGCATGTCGCGGGCCATGGCGTGGTGCTGGAGCATCTCCTTGCTGGCCTTCTTGAGGATATGGGAAGCCGCGCCATTTTTCCGGGAGCCAAGCGCCGCGCCCGTGAAATGAGCGAACTCGTCACAGCGATCGTGCGGCTCGTCATGGTCGATGTCGAGATCGCTGTATCGCTGCGGTTCAACGAATTGCGGGTCGGCCACCAGCGTGCGCTCGCGGAACAGCGGACGGCTGATCGCGCCGAGGCTGCAGCCTTCCTCGCTGAGCTTGCCAACGGTCTTGCCGATCGCGATCTGACGACGCGCGTGCCTGCGGATTGTCCCGAGGCCTATGCCGAGGTCGCGGAAGCCTTTAATGCGGCGCTGGAGGACATCCAGCAGCAGTTTTCAGCCCTGTCCGGTGGTGTGCAGGCGGCCGAAGCGACGAGCGACGCCATTTCCCGCTCCGCGAAATCCTTGGCTGAAAAGTCGTCCGAACAGTCGCAGGGCCTTGCGGCATCCGCCCGGCAGCTTGCGGAGCTCGCCGAACAGGTCCGCGGCAATGCTGCCAATACCCGTTCGGCTGAGCGTGTCGCGGTATCGACGCGCACTGCGGCGGAAGACAGCGGCCGGATCGTCGGTCAGGCTATCTCGGCCATGGCCGATATCGAGACCTCGGCCGAAAAGATCGGCCAGATCATCGGCGTCATCGATGAGATTGCCTTCCAGACCAATCTTCTCGCACTGAATGCCGGCATCGAGGCAGCCCGCGCGGGCGACAGCGGCCGCGGCTTTGCCGTCGTCGCGCAGGAAGTTCGCGCGCTTGCCCAGCGTTCCGCCGATGCGGCCCGCGAGATCAAGGTTCTGGTGACGGGAACAAAGGCGCAGGTGGATGCGGGCGTCCAGATGGTTGGCCGCACCCAGGATGCGATCGGCAGCATCGTCCGCCAGGTGACCGATATCAACGAGGCCATATCAGGCATTGCTGCGGCAAGCGACGAACAGCTCGCCGGCCTCAAGGCGTTGACTTCAGATATTGGCGGCTACAGCGAGCGTGCGGCAGCCGCCGGGAATGAGGCAAGCCGCTCCGAGGAAGGTGCCGATCATCTGCATACGGTCGTCGTCGAACTTGGCCGGACCATCCGCGAATTCCGCATCGAGCGTGAGCGGCGTCATGCGGGCTCGGTCAAGGCCGCGCCGCAACGCCAGCTTCCGGCTCGCGACGAATACAGCACGATGCGGGATGAAGATGAGATGGCCGATTTCGGCTTCCCGCTTCGCAGGACCGCGACGGGAGGCGAACGCAATGCCTTTTGATTTTTCAGTTTCATGCACATGCGGGCCGATCGGCCCGATTTCAGACAACAAGGAATGAAGCGATGCCGAGCAGGAAAGGCGAAAAGACAGTCAGTCTGGCCGCGGTGCTGGACCTCAACGAGGCCTCCGCCCTTCGCGGCACGTTGATGGGGTTGCGCGGCAGCAATGTCGCGATCGATGCGTCCGGCGTCGAAAGGATCGGGACCTTGTGCGTGCAGGTTATCATGGCCGCCGCCAAGACCTGGGATGAGGACAAGCTCTCCTTCACCTTCTCCAAGGTGTCGGATGCATTTCAAAAAACGATGCAGGTGATCGGGGTGGATATCTCCCATCTGCTTGCCAAGGAGATCCGGCAATGAAGAAAAAAGTGCTGACCGTGGATGATTCACGGACCATTCGAAACATGCTTCTCGTCACTCTCAACAATGCGGGTTTCGAGACCATTCAGGCTGAAGACGGTGTCGAGGGCCTGGAAATCCTGGAAGAAGCCAATCCCGACGTCATCGTCACGGATATCAACATGCCGCGTCTTGACGGCTTCGGCTTCATCGAGGGCGTTCGCCGCAACGACAGATACCGCGCCGTTCCGATCCTCGTTCTGACGACCGAAAGCGACGCGGAAAAGAAGAACCGTGCCCGCCAGGCCGGTGCGACCGGCTGGATCGTTAAGCCGTTCGATCCCGCCAAGCTGATCGATGCCATCGAGCGCGTAACCGCCTAAACAGGATCCACCCCTTATGGATATGAACGAAATCAAAGAGATTTTCTTCCAGGAGTGCGAAGAGCAGCTCGCCGAACTGGAATCCGGTCTCCTAAAAATGAATGACGGCGACCGCGACCCGGAAACCGTCAATGCCGTGTTCCGCGCCGTTCATTCCATCAAGGGTGGGGCAGGTGCCTTCGGTCTGGACGACCTGGTCGCATTCGCCCACGTCTTCGAGACCACACTCGATTGCGTTCGATCCAACAAGCTGGAGCCGACCCAGGAAGTCCTGAAGGTCATGCTCAAGGCCGCCGACGTACTGGCGGATCTCACCAATGCCGCCCGTGATGGCGGCAGCGTCGATCAGGCCCGCAGCCGCGGCCTGGTTAAGGAACTGGAAGCCTTGGCAAATGGCGATATTCCCGCGCCGTCAGCCGCGGTGCTTGCCGATGTTGCTCCGAAGCCCGTTGTGGCCGCGCCTGCGCCAACGGATGAAAGTGGTTTCCAGCCGATCCCCTTCAGCTTCGACGATGATTTCGGCAGCGACGAGCCGGCGGTCGATGCCATCCCGGAATACGAAGTCAACTTCAAGCCACGCTCCGATCTCTATGCCAAGGGCAATGATGCGACGCTGCTGCTGCGCGATCTCTCGCGGCTCGGCGAGATGAATATCTTCTGCGATATGGATGCGCTACCGGGTCTCGTCGACCTCGATCCAGAAGGCGCCTATTTCAGATGGGCGATCTCGATCAAGACGGACAAGGGCGAAGACGCCATTCGCACCGTCTTCGAATTCGCTGAATGGGACTGCGATCTCGATGTGCAGCTGGCGGGAAGCGGTGGGTCTTCGAGCGGCGAAGAATTGCCGATGATACCGGTGCCCTTCGATCTTTCGATCCTCGACGACGGGGCCGCACCGGCTGCCGAAACCGTAGAGGAGACATCCGCGCCGAGAAAGGATGTCGCTGCTGCCGTGGCTGCTGCGGAAACCGCAAGCAACGTCACGCAGCTGGCCTCGGCTGCCGCACGCGTCGAGAAGAAGGAAGCCGCCCTTGCCGCTGCTGCCGCTTCCAATGCAGCCGCGGCGCAGAACAGTGCCGCTGCTGCCGCCGCCGGCCAGACCATCCGTGTCGATCTCGATCGTGTCGACCGCCTGATCAACCTTGTCGGCGAGCTTGTCATCAATCAGGCGATGCTCTCCCAGAGCGTCATCGAGAACGACAACAACGGCGCATCCTCCATCAACATGGGTCTCGAAGAGCTGCAGCAGCTCACCCGCGAGATCCAGGACAGCGTCATGGCGATCCGCGCCCAGCCGGTGAAGCCGGTCTTCCAGCGTATGTCGCGTATCGTCCGCGAAATCGCCGACATGACCGGCAAGTCGATCCGCCTGATCACCGAGGGCGAGAACACCGAAGTCGACAAGACCGTCATCGACAAGCTTGCTGAGCCGCTCACCCACATGATCCGCAATGCCGTCGACCATGGCGTCGAAACGCCGGAAAAACGCGCGGCACTCGGCAAGAACCCGGAAGGCACCGTTCGCCTGACGGCAAAGCATCGCTCCGGCCGCATCCTCATCGAGCTCGCCGATGATGGCGCCGGCATCAACCGCGAGAAAGTCCGCCAGAAGGCGATCGATAACGACCTGATCGCGGCCGATGCCAATCTTTCGGATGAGGAAGTCGACAACCTGATCTTCCTGCCGGGCTTCTCGACCGCCGACAAGATCTCGGACATTTCCGGCCGCGGTGTCGGCATGGACGTGGTCAAGCGCTCGATCCAGGCGCTCGGCGGCCGTATCAACATCAGCTCCAAGCCCGGGCAGGGTTCCGTCTTCACGATGAGCCTGCCGCTGACGCTCGCGGTCCTCGACGGTATGGTGGTCACCGTTGCCGGCCAGACGCTCGTCGTGCCGCTGACGGCGATCGTCGAAACGCTGCAGCCCGAAGCGTCCGCTATCCACTCCTTCGGTGCGAACCATCGTCTGATCTCGATCCGCAATAGCTTCTGCCCGCTGGTCGATGTCGGCCGTATCCTGAATTTCCGTGCCACGCAGGCCAATCCGGTCGAAGGCGTCGCGCTGCTGGTGGAATCGGAAGGCGGCGGTCAGCGCGCCCTCATGGTCGATGCCATTCAGGGCCAGCGCCAAGTCGTCATCAAGAGCCTTGAGGCCAATTACACGCATGTCCCGGGCATTGCGGCGGCAACCATCCTCGGCGATGGCCGCGTGGCGCTGATCCTCGATGTCGATGCAGTGGTCGGTGCTTCGCGCGGCCAGTCGCTGAAGCCTGAAATGTCTTATGCGGCGGTGGGGTGAGTTGATGTCCTATGCCGTCAAGAACCTGAGCCAGGGCAATCGCGAGCTGATCGCCTTCCGGATCGGCGACCAGGAATTCTGCGTCGACATCATGTCGGTTCGTGAAATCCGCGGCTGGACCCCGGCAACGGCCATGCCGCATGCGCCCGGTTACATGCTCGGCGTCATCAACCTGCGCGGGGCCGTGCTGCCGATCATTGATCTCTCCGCGCGGCTCGGCATGAAGCAGGCGGAGCCGACGGCGCGGCATGTGATCATCGTTGCGCAAGTGAAGCGCAAGGTGGTCGGTCTTCTTGTTGACGCCGTATCGGACATTCTGACGATCACCGACGACAGCATCCAGCCGACGCCGGAAGTCTCCTCTGATCACGAGCGGCAGTTTGCCCGCGGCATCGTGGCGATCGACCGCCGCATGATCTGCCTGATCGAACTGGAAGCCCTGTTCCCCGAAAGCGAAAGCGAGGCTGCATGAGCGTGATGGGAGCAATGGATTTCAAGGCGTCTCCGGACGAGGTGCTGGCGAGCGGCGAATATCCGCTGACGCGCCGCGATCTCTCGGAAATCGCCGCCATGATTTATGCGGATGCGGGCATTTCTCTCAATGAGAGCAAGGCGTCACTCGTCTATTCCAGGCTGTCGAAGCATATCCGCGCGCTGGGCTTGTCCGGCTTCCGCGATTACTGTCAGCTGGTGTCTTCGCCGGCGGGAAGTGCGGCGCGTCGCGAGATGCTGTCGCATCTGACGACCAATTTCACCCGCTTCTTCCGCGAAAACCATCACTTCGATCATCTGCGCGACGAGGTTCTGCCGGGTCTCCTAGCGCGTGCCAAGGCTGGCGGCCGGGTCCGCATCTGGTCGGCCGCCTGTTCCGACGGGCAGGAGCCTTACTCGATCGCGCTGACGGTGCTTGCCTTGATGCCGAATGTCGCTGACTTCGATTTCAAGATCCTGGCAACGGATATCGACCCTAAGATCCTCGGGCTTGCCCGCGCTGGCGCCTATGACGAATCTTCGCTCGAAACGGTTTCTCCGGCCATGCGCAAGCAGTGGTTCCAGGAAGTCAATGTCCAGGGCCGCCGCAAATTCCAGATCGACGATCGCGTCAAGCGGCTGATCACCTTCAACGAGCTGAACCTGCTCGGGCAATGGCCCTTCAAGGGCCTGTTCGACGTCATCTTCTGCCGCAACGTCGTCATCTATTTCGACGAGCCGACGCAGACGAAGATCTGGACGCGCTTTGCCGGCCAGCTGCAGGATGCCGGCCATCTCTATATTGGCCACTCCGAGCGGGTCGCCGGTGAGGCCAAGCACGTCTTCGACAATATTGGCATCACCACCTATCGCTATCTCGGCAAGACCGCGGGGAGGAAGCCATGAATTCTCCTGCTCGTGTTCTCGTGGTCGATGACTCCCCGACGATGCGCGGCCTAATCACCGCCGTCCTGCGTGCCGATCCAGAGGTCGATGTCATCGGCCAAGCCGGCGATGCGATGGAAGCGCGCGCCGCCATCAAGGCGCTCAATCCGGATGTCGTCACCCTCGATATCGAGATGCCGAACATGAACGGCCTCGAATTCCTGGAAAAGATCATGACGCTCAGGCCCATGCCCGTCATCATGGTTTCCACGATGACGCATCGCGGCGCCGACGCGACGCTTGCCGCCCTCGAGATCGGTGCGTTCGACTGTGTCGGAAAGCCTTCGCCTGGCGAGCCACATCCCTTCGGCGATCTGGCGGATAAGGTAAAGGCGGCTGCCCGCTCTCAACGGCAATATGTGAAGCCCGCCGCTCAGCGTGTGCCGCCGCCGGCCGTCGCGGATTTCCGTGTGGGCCGCAAGATCGTCGCGATCGGTTCCTCCACCGGCGGCGTCGAGGCGCTGATCAATGTCTTGCAGAAGTTCCCGGCCAATTGCCCGCCGACCGTTATCACGCAGCATATGCCGCCGACCTTTACGCGCAGCTTCGCCGAGCGCCTGAACCGCCTCTGCGCCCCGGTCGTTCAGGAGGCGACCGATGGTGCGCGGCTGGAAATCGGCAAGATCTATCTGGCGCCGGGCGGCGAAAGGCACCTTAGGGTCGCCAATGCCGCGGCACCCCATTGCCGTCTGGTGGACGGCGGGCCGGTGAACGGCCATCGCCCTTCCGTCGACGTGCTCTTTGATTCGGTTGCCGAACTGGCCGGCCGCAATGCCGTCGGCGTGATCCTGACCGGTATGGGGCGCGACGGCGCCGCCGGTCTCCTCAAGATGCGCCACGCCGGCGCGCGTACCATCGGCCAGAACGAGAAGACCTGCGTGGTCTATGGGATGCCGAGGGTCGCCCACGAGCTTGGCGCAGTCGAACAGCAGTTTCCGCTGAACGCCATTGGCGAGGAAATTTTGAAAGCCACAGCCGCCCGAAAGGAAGGGAGCGAATAATGTCTCTAGCGGAGAAAATCAAAGTTCTGATCGTTGACGATCAGGTCACCAGCCGCCTGCTGCTGAGCGATGCGCTGACTCAGCTCGGATTCAAGCAGATCACGGCTGCCGGCGACGGCGAGCAGGGGATGAAGATCATGCAGCAGCAGCCGCATCATCTCGTCATCTCCGATTTCAACATGCCGAAGATGGACGGGCTCGGCCTCCTGCAGGCGGTGCGCACCAACCCGACGACCAAGAAGGCGGCCTTCATCATCCTGACGGCGCAGGGCGATCGCGCGCTGGTTCAGAAGGCGGCGCAGCTCGGTGCCAACAACGTGCTCGCCAAGCCCTTCACCATCGAAAAGATGAAAGCTGCCATCGAGGCCGTCTTCGGAGCTCTAAAATGATCGTCGAGGGTGCTGCCCGCCGCGTGCATATTATTCAGGGCGAGTACAAGGTCATCAGCGATCCCGAAGTGGTACTGACGACCATTCTCGGCTCTTGCGTGGCGGCTTGCCTGCGCGATCCCATCGCCGGCGTTGGCGGGATGAACCATTTCCTCCTTCCGGGAATGGCGAACTCGCCGATGAGTGGTGGCGATGCGACGCGTTACGGCGTGCACCTGATGGAACTCCTGATCAACGGCCTCCTGAAGAAGGGCGCGAGACGTGACCGGCTGGAGGCGAAAGTTTTCGGCGGCGCCAAGACGATCGCGACCTTCTCCAATGTCGGCGAGCAGAACGCGGTCTTTGCCATGCAATTTCTGAAAGACGAAGGTATCCCGGTCGTCAGCTCCAGCACGGGCGGCGAACACGGGCGCAAGATCGAATATTGGCCAATCTCCGGAAGGGCCAGGCAATATCCGCTGACCGGCGCCGAGACGCAGAAGACCGTGGCGCTGGAGCAGCGTCCGGTCATTGCTCCGAAGCCGGTCGACAACACGATCGAATTTTTCTGATCAACGAGGCAAGCGCATGACCCCCTTCCAGCGCGTTGAGACGGCCGCCATCGAGGAGACGCTTCCGGCTATCCTCTTGCGCATCGTTTCCGAATTGCACGACGTCGCCTATCTGATCGAACGCATCGAGCCTCAGCTGCTCGATATCAGCGACGCCAACATACTGGCCTCGCCGGAGGCCATGAAGGTGGTGCAGGGTATCGATCTTGCCGTGCAGAAGACACGCGGCATCGCCGAATTCATCGATACCATTGCCGGCACCATGCCCGAGGGCTGGACGGTGGATCTCGCGACGGCGCTGAGCCTGGTCAAGCTGACGGAGATGCAAAAGGCGCTCGGCGGCGGCGGTTTTCACACGCATTCGCAGACCATGACCCAACCCGTGGCCCAACCCATGGCGAAGGCTGCCGGCGATTTCGATTTCTTCTGACTGCGTCGTCAGCAATAGATACTGTTTTTCTTATGTAATCTCCTGCATTTCTTCCCGGCTTTTTCCTGGGCTCTTCTGGCCGGACGAAACGTTCGCACAAGTTTCAATTTCTATTTTCGCCGCATAGCACAAAGCCATCAGGTCTTTGACGAATCATGCGAGAACAGAATGAATCTGTTAAATCAATTAGTTCCCTTGCTTCGGAATCTTCAGAATCTCGGGAGAACGCGGCTGATGATCCTGGGGGGCGTGGGCGCGGTGTCCATGCTGCTGATCCTTTTTGCAGCCCTCTATGTCAATAAGCCCGCACAGGAGACACTGTATGTCGGCCTGGATGCGACGGATCTCAACCAGATCAGCATCGCGCTCGCGGAAGCCAAGATCAATTTCCAGGTCGGTACGGATGGCTCCAGCCTGACTGTTCCGGCGGGCATGACCGGCAAGGCCCGCGCGCTTCTTGCTGAACGCGGCCTGCCCACCAGCGGCAAGGCCGGCTATGAGCTCTTCGACAATGTCGGTTCGCTCGGTCTGACTTCCTTCATGCAGGAAGTCACCCGCGTCCGTGCTCTCGAGGGCGAAATCAGCCGCACCATCACCTCGATCGCCGGCATAAGCGCTGCCCGCGTCCACATCGTCATGCAGGATGTCGGCAATTTCCGAAAGGCGGATCAGAAGCCGACGGCATCCGTCATGATCCGCGCGAGTGCGGAAGCTGCCCGCAAATCGGCTTCGGCTATCCGCCACCTCGTCGCGTCGGCCGTTCCCGGTCTGGAGGTCGATGATGTGACGATCCTCGACTCCACAGGCCAGTTGCTCGCATCGGGCGACGATCCCGGCAACGGCGCTCTCAGCCGCAATCTCGGCATCGTGCAGAACGTGCAGAGCGAAGTCGAATCCAATATCGACAAGGCCTTGGCGCCCTTCCTCGGCATGGATAATTTCCGCTCCAGCGTGACGGCACAGCTGAATACCGACAGCCAGCAGGTGCAGGAAACCACCTACGATCCGGACTCGAAGGTCGAGCGCTCCGTCCGCACGGTGAAGGAAGCGCAGAAGTCGCAGCAGAGCCAGCCCGACAGCGCCGCGACCGTGGAGCAGAATATTCCGCAGGCGGCCCCGCAGTCCGGCGGCAACACGCCGACGTCGAACGATCAGTCCGACAAGCGCGAGGAGCAGACCAACTACGAAATCAACAGCAAGACGACGGCCACGACCCGTACCAGCTACAAGATCGAAAAGCTGTCCGTCGCCGTGGTGGTCAACAAGGGCCGCATCGCGCAAATGGTCGGCCAGGGTGCCGATCAGGCCAAGATCGACGCCTATATTGCGGAAATGCAGAAGATCGTCGCAACGGCAGCGGGTGTCGATCCGGCCCGCGGCGACATCGTCACCGTCAACGCCATGGACTTCCTCGACAACCAGCTGCTTGAAGACACATCCTCCAGCTTCAGCATTACCGATATGTTGAGCCGCAACATGGCCGGCATCATCAACTCGCTGGCCTTCGTCGCGGTCGCCTTCCTGATCGTCTGGATGGGCTTCCGTCCGCTGATCCGCTCGCTCGGCGGCTCGTCCAACAGCACGGCGCTTCCGGAAGCAGCGGGCCTGGAACTGCCGGATTTCGCGCCGGCGGTTGGCGGTCCCGGCGCCGCCCTGATGGACGGCTTCGGCTCGGACTTCGGCTTCGACAGCACCGACGACCTGCTGACGATGGGCGACGATGGCGGCACGTTCAACCGCCGCGTCAAGGAAGGGCCGGAGCGCCGCCTGTCCCGTATGGTGGAAATCAGCGAAGAACGCGCTGCAAAGATCCTCAGGAAATGGGCCGTGGACCAGGCTGCCTGACAAAAGGACCGGGAAATTCCCGGTCCTTTTTCTATCCAGCGGATGACATTTGAACTTGCATCATTGTCGATACCACCTGTGATCAATTAGTCGCGGCTAGACGAATTGACGTGTTCGTAAGATGGAATTTCAATGGATATACGGTTGCTGGGTATAAAGAATCGACTTACAAATACTGTATCTATTGCACAACTGTGTATTCCGAGCGAATCGACCATCGTATTCCGCGTTTCGCACGTTTTAAGTTTGTAGATTCCGGAGCGGGAAATTAGCTCATGATTCGTAGATCGTGCTTGCGGCAATGCGCGCGGGTGCGATTGCGGGTGTCGAATTCAGGGATGAGACATGTGCCCATCCATGCGTATCCGCCGGAAGTGTTTTGGTCGCGGTAGAGAAAGATCCGGCTTCGATGCCTCGTCGAGATTCCCTGTCGGTTCTCTGAGGTGAAGGGATTGGGTTCTGACGGAACAATGCTCTCGTTGACGGCCGATCGTCCAACAGCGGCAGGAAATGCAAGTATGGACATGCAGATATCGCAGATGAGCAAAGGCGATAGGGATGCGCGATCGATCGCGTCCGCCGGAGCCATGTCGCGCGAGCAGCTCATTCTGCAGCTGAATGCCGTTTCAGGCCCTGCCTATCTTCAAGCCGGCCTTCACGCCTTGGCGAACTACGCCGGCGCCTCCCATTATCTTCTTGTCAGGTCCGATCTCATCCAGGAAAGCGGCCTCGACTTCGTGATTTCCTCCGATTGGCCCTTCGATCTCGTCCGGCGCCTGGCGACGGAGCTGACAAGTGGTTATGGCCGCATCGGCGAGCTGGAAAAGTGCATGGCGCTGTTTCAGCCAAGCCTGGCGCTGCTCCCCGATGATGTCTCGCTGCCTGACGGTGTGGGCCGGCAATATCATGCCTTGACGTTCAATGTCGGTCGCACCCGCTTCTCCCTGCTGTTGCTGGCGAGCGAAGCGGCGGTGCTTCTGCCCGAGCGGTTGAGGGATGTCGGCCTCCTGGCCGGCTATCTCGCCAGTTCCACACGTTGCTTCGAGGGCAAGCTGGAGCGCGATTTCGATCTGACCGAGCGCGAGCTGGAATGCCTGTTCTGGATCGCCGAAGGCAAGACGAGCGATGAGATCGCGATGATCCTCGGGATCTCACGCAATACCATCAACAACTATATCACCAGCGTCATGCGCAAGACCGCCACTAAGACCCGCTCGGAGGCTATCGCCTTTGCAGTGCGCAATAATCTCGTTTAAGGGCCGACCGGATGCGTTATCAGCCAGACAGGACCACGGATATGCCGGGCGAATCACGGCTTACCCGTTCCGGGCGGATCTCCGGCCGCTCCGATCTGTTCCCGAAGCTGGTGTCGATGCAAAAGCTGATCGACGCACAGCATTTTGCCGTTTATCGCCTGCACGGCTCCGGCCTGCCGCATAAGCAGCGCCTGGTATGCGAACTCGATAATTGGGGCTCGGCCAACTCCGTCGTCGGCAAATCCTTTGTGGAGGCCTATGGCGAAGCGCTGATCGAGCATATCGACAAATCGCTGCTGCCGCTGATGTGGAACGGGCGCGACAGCGACAGCACCGCAGAGACGCCGGATTTTGCCGTCTTCACGCAGCGCCTGAAGCCGCATCTCCTGCCTTTTGCCGGCGCCGCCTTTCCTGTGCGGCTCGGTGCCGTCGGCAACGGCTACACCGTCTTCACGGCCAAGTTCATGGATCTCTCGAGCGATATGATCGTCGAGCTGCACGGCCGCAGCTGTCAGATCATGATGCAGCTCCTGTCGCTGGATGAGCGCCGCTCACAGGCGGCTGAAGCGCTGAGCGAGCGCGAAATCGCCTGCCTGCAGCTCGCCGGCGACGGGCGCATCAGCGAGGAGATTGCCGAGAAGCTGGGATTGTCGGTGCATACCGTCAACGCTTATCTCGGATCGGCGACGATCAAGCTCGACAGCGTCAACCGCATCCAGGCCATCGCGAAGGCGATCCGCTTCGGCTACATAAGCTGAGATAGCGGCGCCTTGGGGCACTGCCGCAAGACGAAATCACCTGCGACACGTTACCGAACAAATGAATAGAGCGGCGGTCCGGTTTTGCCGGATGCACGCCGCTCTCGCGAGTCACTTTGCCGATTTTTGAAAAAGGACTTCCTCAGAATGCGTGTGCGGCCTCGCCGCGGACGACGTAACGCGCGTCCCTTAGGCTGCGGGCGAGGAGCGCCGTGTTCTCGTCGGGATCGACGGAGGCCTTGTCGAAGGCAATGTGGTTGATCTCGATGCCCGCATGGTGCTCCGCCAGCGAAAGCTTGGCATAGATGGTGACGCCCCGCGGCTTGATCTCCAGATCGAGCGTGACTTCCGCCGGCCCGCCCCAATCGAGCTTGTAGTCGCCGCCGAGCCCGAAATTGACCGTGCCGGGAAGAAAATAGAGCTCGGCGGCCGAGGCGACGAGGTCAGCGAGGTTGCCATATCGTTCGAAGCGCAGCAGCGAGATCAGATCGGCGGCATCGAGGAGGCGCAGCTCGCTTGCGACCGGGCTGATGGCTTCGGCTAGTATTTGTTCACGCTGGGCAGAGTAGGGGCATTTTTTCATTTGGTTTATCGTACCCGTTTTCTATTCGACTGCGCGGCATAGATCCGATGGATGAGTTCTGCGACAGCCTTGTAAAATACTGACGGTATGACGCTATCAACCGAGACTTGCGCAAACATGGAGCGCGCGAGCGGCGGGTCTTCGAAAACGGGAATATTGTTGGCCTCGGCTATCTCCCTGATTTTCAGAGCAATCAGGTCCTGGCCTTTGGCGACGACGACAGGGGCGTCGTTTTCCTCGCGCACATAGCGCAGCGCAACGGCGAAGTGAGTCGGGTTGGCGATGACGAGAGTGGCGCGCGGCACCTGTTTCATCATGCGGCGGCGGGCGCGGTCGCGCGCGATCGAGCGCTGGCGAGACTTGACGATCGGGTCGCCCTGCGACTGCTTGTGCTCGTCCTTGACCTCCTGCTTCGTCATCTTCAATTGGTCAAACCAGTGGTGCCGGCTCCACAACAGGTCGGCAACGCCGACGACGACGGTCGCCATCAGCACGATGATCAGGATGCGCTGAACGATCGTCGACAGACGCACGAAGATGGTCTGCGGGTCGGACACCAGCGAATCCATCGCATGGAAGTACTGGCTGCGCAGCACGAAAAACATGACGATGCTGACCAGCACGATTTTTGCGAGGGATTTGCCGAATTCCACCATGCCGGTCGCGCTGAAGATGCGCGTGAAACCTTTCGCCGGCGATATGCGCGAAAACTGTGGCCTGATTCGTTCGAGAACGGGGGTGGGCAGGTTCTGGAAGATCGAGGCGCCGATCCCGAAGACGAAGAAGAGCACGACCGCCGGCAGCACCATGTTGCCGACTTCCCAGCCTATGCGCGTAAACAGCGAGATGGCGTCTGGGCCTGTCTCCAGCTGCCATTGATCCGGCTTTTCGAAGAGATCGCGTAGAACCTCGCCCATGCGGCCCATGCGCTCGGGCAGAAAGAAGGTGACGTAGATGACGGTCGCGAGCATGGAAGCAAAGAGCGTCGCCTCCCTGGAGTGAGGGACATTGCCCTTCTCGATCGTATCGCGGAGTTTTTTCTCCGTCGGTTTTTCTGTTTTACTGTCCTTGTCTTCGTCAGCCAAAGCAGCCGCCCTTTGCGAAACGGAAAGAGGCCGCGCATCATGCGCGGCCCTCAGATCATCTGTTTACGATGTTTTGGCTGAGTCGCGCCGCGCTTATGCGGCTTCTTCCACAGGCGTATTTTCCTTGGCCTTGAGTTCGATCTGGCCAGAATTGGCCAGACGAATGGCTTCCTGGGCGATGGCACGCCGGGCGATCGCGATTTCGCGCGGATTGATGCCGGCATTACCCATCTGCAGGTCGGATTCGATCATGCGGCGCTGACGTGGGCTGATCGAGGACAGCACGATCTCGCGAATCTCGTTGCCCGATCCCCGCAGCGCCATCGTCAGGATGTCGGCGGCGATGTCGTTGAGCAGCAGGACGCGGCTCGGCTGCGGCATACGGGTGAGATCGTCGAAGAGAAAGATCTTCGGGCGAACCTTCTCGACCGATTCCTTGTTGATCGATTCCAGCGAGCTCAGCAGCGTATCGACCACGGGCTTGTCGAGTTCGTTCATCAGATCGGCAACCTTCGTGGAGCCGGACGCGTTGCGTTCGGCGTCGATCTCGGCCATCAGCCCGAGAACGCGGTTCTCAATGATCTGGGCAGCCTTGGGGCTGACGTCCTTGATATTGACCGTACGGTTCATGATATCGGCGCGCTGGGCTTCGGGGAGCTGCAGCAGGATCTTCGCGCCGAAGGCCGAAGGCATCATGGAGAGCACATAGGCGATCGTCTGCGGATGCTCGCGCAGGAAGAACTTGGCGACGAAGACCGGATCGGCCTCGCCCAGGCGATCCCAAATGGACGTCTCATAGGCTTGGAAGGCCGTGCGGCGGCCAAGCAGGCTGTCGACCTCATCCGGTGTCAGGCCCTCTTCGAGAATACTCTCGATGGCCTTGGCGTTATCCATGAGGCCGGCGCCTTCGGTGAAGAGGTCTTCGAATTCCGCCACGAGCTGCGCCAGTTCGTCCGGCGGAATGAGCCGCAATGATTGCGCCGAGGCGATAATCATCTGCAACTCGTTCTGCGTGAAGTATTTCAGCAGCCGTCCTGCCACCTGTTTTCCCATGGCGAGAAGAACGGCGGCTGCCTTTTCAGTCTGAGTCAACGGTTTCTCGGCGATTGCGCCGCTGAAATCGTCAAAGTCCATCATGGTCTTCGTCTCCGTCCCGCAAGGGGGAGTGGGCTCATCCTGAGCCGGGTTCAGCTTTTCTTCGCGTTATAAATTTCAGTGAGCTTGATGCCGAATCTGGTGTCGTCATGTTCCAGAACGGTAATCTCGCCCCGGCCGATCTTGCGGCCGTTCACGGTAATTTCGACGGGTTCGCCGATCTTCTTGTCAAGTGCGATGATTGCGCCCTCGGCCAGGTTCATCAGGCCGGACACCGGCATGCGGCTGCTGCCGAGCACGATCTGGACATCGATCGGGATATCCATGATCAGGTCCATATTGGCGGTGAGCGCGCTGCCGGGAGCAGCCGGTGCCGCGGAAACGCCGCCGAACTCGCCGTCATCGAAGGCTGGAGCGGAATTGTCGTCGCCGAAATCGCCGAAGGTGGAGAGATCCGTGCCTGTTTGCGCGCCGAATGCGTCGGCCTCGAAATCAGGCAGACCACCTTCATTATCTTTTTTCAGGACGCCGCGCAGACCATCGATGGCCTCGTCCAGGGCGGCGTCGCTGTTTGAAATGTCCAGCGATTCCTCGCTGCTTTGCTGTGTCGTCTTCGTAGCCATGAAATCACTATTCCAGTTGAAACTTGCCTCAAGCTGCCGTGTGCGGGATCACGCGCCAGCCGATCAATTCATCAAGTGTCTGAGAAGCTCGTCGTCGGAATTGACGTTGTCCTTGACGCGCACCGTATAATTTTCGCCAGAGCGGCCGAATTCGCAGATGTAAAGGTCTTTGCTGTTGGCGCTGACTTCGACGCGGACATCGCCCGTATCCATGAAGGGAATGATATCGCCGACCGCAAGCTTGGAAATGGTGTCGAGCGTCAGCGATTCGAGCCGAATTCGCGCCTCAAGCGTCACCTGCGAGCGGCGGACCTGCTCGCTGAGCTGCTCCGACCATGCCTGGGAAGCGGCGGTCGGATTCTTGGCGCGCGGGGCACTGACGACAGTGCGCAGCAGATCGCGCTGCGGCACGATGATGATGATCTGGGACAGCGATTTGCCGAGCGAGATCGTCATCGCGATTGCGGCGGCGAAGTCATTGCCTCCATCGCCGATGGCCGCCGGCCGGTCCTCGATATTGTAGGGCGGGTCGAGGTAGGGCTCGAAGCCGCCGGCTGCATTCACTGCCGAGCGAAGCACTTTGGCGATCTTTTCGAAGACCATTACGGAAAGATCGAGTTCGATCACTGAAAGCGGTCGTGCGACCGGCGCTTCCATATCTTCGGCGCGCGCGCCCAGCATATGCTCCATCAGCGTCATGATGAAGCCGGCGCCGCAGCCGAGGATGAAATTCGGCGCCCAGTTGCGCAGCGAACCGTTGACCAGGGCGTGGCTGCCTCCAAGCCCGGCGATCAGCTCGTTCATCGAGCCGGACTGACAGCCGGCATAGGCGATGTTGATATCCAGGCCCGTCTCGCTCTTGATGATGTCGGGCAGGAATTCGGCATAAACCTGGGCGAAGGCGGTGCCGAGTTTCGCAAGCGTCGCCTGATCGCCGAGATTGCCTGTGAGCTTGGCAAAAAGGGTGCGGTCCATCGTCTGTGCCCTGTGCGCGGATTGCTGGCTCATGATCGTTAGGCTGCCTTGCTTTCACCGCCGGGGTTCATCATTTCCTGCTCGACGGCGTCGATTGAAGGACGCTCGTAGGAGGAGATGGTCTTGCGGCCGTATTCGAGTGCCACCTGCGGCACCGATCCGTTCATGTAGGCGAGCAGCGTCTGCTTCACGATGACGTAGAGGCGATGCTGCTTGTTGCGTACCACCTTGATCTGGGAGACCAGCGGCGCGCAGACCGAATAGGACAGGATGATGCCGAGGAAGGTGCCGACCAGCGCCGAACCGATGAGATGACCGAGCACTTCGGGTGATTCGTTGATGTGGCTCATGGCCTTGATGACGCCGAGAACGGCGGCGACGATACCGATCGCAGGGAAGGAATCGCCCATGATCGTGATCGCGTGATAAGGCTTCATCTTATCGTGCTGCATCGTCTCGAGCTCTTCGTCCATCAGCGCCTCGATCTCGTGCGAGCGGGCGTTGCCGATGATGATGAGGCGGACATAGTCGCAGATGAAGGCCGTCAGATCCTTGTTCTTCAGAACCGTCGGAGCGGCCTTGAAGATCGTCGATTCATCCGGGTTGTCGATATGGGCTTCGATCTCGTTGCGCGACTTGGTGCGCAGGTCGCGCATCAGGGCATAAAGTACACCGAGCGTGTCGAGATAGTCGCGCTCCTTCGGCACCTTGTGGCTGAAGGCTTCTCCGAGC
Organism: Rhizobium sp. 11515TR; assembly: GCF_002277895.1. Classification (NCBI taxonomy): domain Bacteria; kingdom Pseudomonadati; phylum Pseudomonadota; class Alphaproteobacteria; order Hyphomicrobiales; family Rhizobiaceae; genus Rhizobium; species Rhizobium sp. 11515TR. The sequence goes on from NZ_CP022998.1 coordinate 1,297,304, forward strand.
GCCTTGCCCGAATCCTTCACCACCTTCATCGGATTGGCCATGATGAAGCCGCCGAGACCGGCGCCTGCGATAATGACAAATTCGAAGGGCTGGAACAGCGCGCCTACGTCTCCGCCCATAGCCATGAAGCTGCCTATGATGCAGCCGCAGGTCACTACAAATCCGATAATAATATTCATCGTCGGTCCACACCTGAACGTTGCTTCATACGATGAACTAGGGGACCTGCCTTGCGTGAGGCTGTTCGATGGGCCTCTGAACGTCCTTTTTGCCTTGTCAGCTTCGCACAAGCCAAGCCCTTCAGGATGGCGGGTAAGGGCATCCATGCCCCGCTAACGAAATGTAGGAGCGCCGGCGGCGTTTCCTTTCCCGTTATTCTCCAATGTCCGGAGGGCGTTGAAAATGCAGTCTGGTATTTATGTCGCGCTGTCGTCCCAGATGGCGCTCGAGCGGCGTCTGACGACGATCGCCGACAATTTGGCCAACGTGAATACGACGGGCTTCCGTGGTACCGAGGTCAAGTTCGATCAGGTCCTCAGCAATACGCAAAACAAGCTCAACGCCAAGGTCGCCTTCGTTTCGCAAGGCAACGACTATCTCTCCACCGACAATGGCGAACTTCAGAACACCGGCAATCTCTTTGATTTCGCCGTCAAGGGCGATGCCTATTTCGGCATGAATACGCCGGCCGGCCTGGTGCTGACGCGCGACGGCCGCTTCACCATGACCGAAAGCGGCGCGCTGGTTTCCACGCGCGGCTTCCCGGTCCTTGATCCTGGCGGTGCGCCGATCCAGCTCGACCCCGCCGGCGGTCCGCCGAGCGTCGCGTCGAACGGGACCATCATGCAGAACGGCCGCAGCATGGGCCAGATCGGTCTCTATAGCGCCGATGTCAGCAAGGGCTTCCTGCGCTATGAAAACAGCGGTATCCTGCCGACCGATACGCCACAGGCTGTCATCGACCGCTCGAATATCGGCATCGCCCAGGGCTATCTCGAAAATTCCAACGTCAACGGCATGCGGGAAATGACCAATCTGATCGAGGTCAGCCGCGCCTTCGACAATATCAGCACGCTCACCAGCAGCAGTGAAGGCACGCTCACCGACGCCATCAAGACCCTCGGCGGCAGCCAGTAAAGAGGGCTTGTCATGGTCGAGGATCGATTGCCGGAGGGCGCAATGTCGCCGAAGCTTTCGCATATGGCCCTTCTGACGGGTCAATATGCGATGGCGGAGAATGCCGTGGCCCATGGAGGCCATGTGCGCACCATCGCTGCCGGACACTATACGGTTGCCGGCCTTTCCAGGCAGGTGCGTCTCGGTGATTTCGTTGCGCATCGGTCGCAGACGGGCATCCACCTCGGCGAGGTCGTCCGTGTCGAACCGGATCTCACCTATGTCTGTCCGATCGAGCCGGGCGAGCCGATCGGCATCCAGGATACCATCATTCGCAAGGGCGCATTTCGTATCGCGCCCGATGACAGCTGGTGCGGCCGCACGATCAACTCGCTCGGCGAGCCGATCGATGGGCTGGGGCCGCTGACCGCGGGTCTCGAAGCACGCTCCATCTCCAACACGGCCCCGCCGTCGATGACGCGAAAGCGCGTCGAAACCGGCTTCAAGACCGGCGTGCGTGCCATCGATATCTTCTCGCCGCTCTGCCTGGGACAGCGCCTCGGCATCTTTGCCGGCTCCGGCGTCGGCAAGTCGACGCTGCTGTCGATGTTGGCGAGGGCCGAAGCCTTTGACAAGGTGGTGATTGCGCTCGTCGGCGAACGCGGACGCGAAGTGCGTGAATTCATCGAGGACACGCTCGGTTCCCACATGCAGAAGTCTGTCGCCGTCGTTGCGACCAGCGACGAGAGCCCGATGCTGCGCAAGATGGCGCCGCTTTCGGCCATCACAATCGCCGAACATTTCCGCGACAAGGGCGACAACGTTCTCCTGATCGTCGATAGCGTCACCCGTTTCGCCCATGCCATCCGCGAAGTGGCGACTGCCTCCGGCGAGCCGCCGATCGCACGCGGATATCCGGCTTCCGTCTTCACCGAATTGCCGCGCCTTCTCGAGCGGGCAGGCCCCGGACCGGAAGGTACCGGCACCATCACCGCGATCATCTCCATCCTCGTCGATGGCGACAACCACAACGATCCGATCGCAGATTCCACCCGTGGCATTCTGGACGGTCACATCGTCCTGCAGCGCAGCCTTGCCGAAGAAGGGCGCTATCCGCCGATCGATCCATTGGCATCCGTATCGCGTCTTGCCCGCAAGGCCTGGACTTCCGACCAGGAAAAGCTGGTGTCGCGCCTGAAGGCGCTGGTGCACCGCTACGAGGAAACGCGCGATCTGCGCCTGATCGGCGGCTATCGCCAGGGCAGCGACGCCGATCTCGACATCGCCGTGCGTCAGGTGCCGATTATCTACGACATACTGAAGCAGACGCCCGGTGAAGAGCCGTCGGCTGATGCCTTCACCGATCTTGCGACGGCTCTCAGAAACGCTTCGAGCGGTGTCCCCGCCAGAGCCAAGTGATGGTTGGGCACAGCACTACCTCGATTTTTCCTTGTCCGCAGTCTGCCGGATATCGCCGAATGTCATGCCTAAAAAGGGACCAGAAGTGAAAGAATCCGACGCTGACGAACCGGTCGCCCCGCCGAAATCGGCGAGACGGCGAACCGTTACGGACAAGGCTCTGGCCTTTACGGGACTGGCGCTTGCCGGTGCCTCTGCCTTCTTCCCCTGGTACGTCTTCCTGAACCCGGACAAGTTCGGCATTCAGGTGGCCGAAGGCGATCGCACCCGCGATCTTCCGAACTGGCCTGGCCGCACCATCGTCAGCGTGTCGCCGCTCGCCATGGTCAACAAGAACCCCTCCGAGCCGAAGGATTTGATTCCCGATCCGCTGACGACGGCGACGGTCAGCAATGCCGGCCGTGAGGACGACAAGGGGCCGCCGGCCGATCAGCAGCCGTTCCCCGGCAAGTCCGCCTTCCAGCTGCTGCATGTCGCCAATGGCCGCGCGCTGATTGAGGACGACACCGGCATGTATGTCGTGCGCGTCGGATCGCTTTTGCCCGACAACAGCCGGTTGGCCTCGATCGAACAGCGAGAGGGAAAATGGGTCATCGTCACCTCGGCGGGCGATGTCTACGGCAACAATTGAGGAAAACCGGAATCGCCTGGATTTCAGGCACTTCGAAGACTTTACAGGAACGCATTTCTCGCAAGTCCCACGCAAGATTATCCCGCTAGATTCACAGTGTAAGAACGGAGAGAAGCCCATGCAACCCATTCAGCTCTTTGACCTGGCCTCGCGGCAAGCCGAGTGGCTCCAGGTACGTCAGCAGGTTGTTGCCGGCAATATCGCCAATGCCAATACGCCGAAGTTTCACGCCAAGGATGTCACGCCATTCCAGGCCGTTCTGGACAACCAGAACGTCGGTATGGTCCGGACCAATCCCGCGCATCTTTCGGGCAGCGAATTCAGCACGAGCGGCAACGTCAACGTGGAGGAGGCGCCGCTCAATCAGGAAATTGGTGTCCAGGAGTCGGGTAACACCGTTGGCCTGGAAGACGAGCTCGCCAAGGCCGGTGAAATCAAGCGCCAGTATAGCTTGAACACCGCTCTCGTCGGCTCCTTTCATCGCATGATGTTGATGACCGTAAAACAATAGATGAAGTGAAGATGTCATGGACCCTTTATCAGCCGCATTGAAGATTGCGGGCTCCGGCCTGGAGGCTCAATCGACTCGTCTGCGCATTGTCTCCGAAAATATCGCCAACGCCCGTTCGACGGGCGACACGCCGGGTGCCGATCCCTATCGGCGCAAGACCGTGACGTTCGGCGCCGAGATGGATCGCGCCAACGGCGTCACCACGGTCGGCGTCAAGAAGCTCGGCGAGGACACCGGCAAATTCGTCGAAGAATACGATCCCAGTAATCCGGCGGCCGACCAGAAGGGCTACGTCAAGATGCCCAACGTCAACATTCTCGTCGAGATGGCCGATATGCGGGAGGCCAATCGTTCCTACGAGGCCAATCTGCAGACGGTCAGACAGGCCCGTGATCTCATTTCCTCCACTATTGATCTGCTGAAGAACCAATGATCGACTCGGTTAAGAATGTAGCCTCTCTTTCGGCGACCCGCGGCCTCGGCAGCATCGCCACGGATCTGACCTCCACCGCTTCCAGCGCCCTGAATGCCTCGCCGGCCGTTGCAGCGGGCGTGGATGCCGGAATGAGCTTCGCGTCGGTCATGTCGAATGTCGCGAAGGATTCCATCAACTCGCTGAAGGACGCCGAAAACGCCTCCTTCGCCGGCATCAAGGGCACGATGAGTACCCGCGAAGTCGTCGATAAGGTCATGCAGGCCGATCAGACCCTGCAGACCGCGATCGCACTGCGCGACAAGGTGGTCTCGGCGTTCCTCGATATTACGAAGATGCAGATCTAGCGCGGGGTTTCCCGCTCTAATTAATTGATTTGGCGTGAGTTGTTCGCAGGCCGCTTCGCGGTTTCGAACGTCCCGCCCTGGCTCGAAGGACGAAAGCATGAGAGCGCTCGCAATTGCCGCGACGGGCATGGACGCCCAGCAGACCAATCTCGAAGTGATCGCGAACAACATCGCGAACATCAATACGACGGGTTACAAGCGCTCGCGCGCCGAGTTTTCCGACCTTCTCTACCAAACCGAGCGCGCCAAGGGCATCGCCAACAGGCCGAACCAGGCAGTCGTGCCGGAAGGCGCCAACATCGGCCTCGGCGTTCAGACCGTAGCCGTGCGCAACATCCAGGTCCAGGGCGAGCTGTCGCAAACCCAGAACGAGCTCGACGTAGCCCTCGTCGGTCGTGGCTGGTTCCAGATCCAGATGCCCGACGGCACGACCGCATATACTCGCGCGGGCTCTTTCAACAAGAGCGACACCGGCCAGATCGTCACCCCCGATGGCAACGTATTGGAGCCTGGCATCACGATCCCGAACAATGCTAGCAGCCTCACCATCAGCCAATCCGGCCAGGTGTCGGCGATCATCGGCACGGCGACCACGCCGACTGTACTCGGCCAGCTGCAGATCGCCAATTTCGTCAATGAAGCCGGCCTGCAGCCGATGGGCAGCAATCTCTTCACGCAGACGCCTGCCTCCGGCGATCCCGTCGTCTCCGATCCGAACCAGAACGGCTTTGCCTATCTGAAGCAAAACTATCTGGAATCGTCGAATGTCGATCCGGTCAAGGAAATCACCGATCTGATCACTGCGCAACGTGCCTACGAGATGAATTCGAAGGTCATCACGACGGCCGACGAAATGGCGCAGATCGTCAGCAAGAACCTGAAGTAGCAAGAGGGACGGGCCGAACATGAGGTTTCGCCGGATGAAAAGCTTGGCAATGGCATGGTTCGCCGCAGCGAGCCTCTCCGTCGTATTCGCGTCGGCTGCGCCGGCCGGCGCAATGAGTGCCGACGGCTCCAGCCTCGGAACCGCCGTGGTGCCGACCGAGACGATCTATCCGGGCGATATCATCAGCAGCGGCCAGCTCGAAGAGGTCGAGGTCACCAATCCAAACCTCAGCGGCGACTATGCCAAGCGGCTCCGCGAGGTCACCGGTCTGGTGTCGAAGCGCACGCTTCTTCCCGGCCGCACGATCTCCATCTCCGCGCTGCGCCAGCCCTATGCGGTAACGCGCGGCTCCAATGTCCGTCTGGTGATGAGCATGGGCACCATGACGATCACGGCGGCCGGCACGCCGCTGGATGATGGCGCCGTCGGCGATAACGTCCGCGCCCGCAACATGGACTCCGGCATCATCGTCAACGGCACGGTCCTTCAAAACGGTACGATCCGCGTGGTCGCGAAATGAAACGGCTTCGTCAACTACTCGCAATCCTGTTCGCATTGCCGAGCCTGATCGCGGCCGATCCGGCTCTCGCGATGCAATCGCGCATCAAGGATATTGCGTCGCTGCAATCCGGCCGCGACAACCAGCTGATCGGCTACGGTCTGATCGTCGGTCTCCAGGGGACCGGCGACGGTCTGCGTTCGTCGCCGTTCACTGAACAGTCCATGCGCGCGATGCTGCAGAACCTCGGCATCTCGACGCAAGGTGGGCAGTCCGCCGCCAAGAATACCGCCGCCGTCATGGTGACGGCGAACCTGCCGCCCTTTGCAAGCCCGGGCAGTCGCATCGACGTGACCGTCAGCTCGCTCGGCGATGCGACGTCGCTGCGCGGCGGCACGCTGATCATGACTTCTCTGAGCGGCGCCGACGGGCAGATCTATGCCGTGGCACAGGGTTCGGTCATCGTATCCGGTTTCCAGGCGCAGGGCGCCGCCGCCACAGTGACCGAAGGTGTCACGACGGCTGGCCGCGTGCCCGGCGGCGCCATCATTGAGCGCGAACTGCCGTCGCGCTTCAAGGATTCCGTTAACCTGGTCCTGCAACTGCGCAATCCGGACTTCTCCACCTCGATCCGCATCGCCGATACGGTCAATACCTGGGCGACCTCGCGTTTCGGTGCGCCGATCGCGGAAGCCAAGGATTCGCAGGAGGTGACGATCGCCAAGCCGAAGATGGCGGATCTGACGCGGCTGATGGCCGACATCGAAAATCTCAACGTCCAGACGGATACGCCGGCCAAGGTCGTCATCAACGAGCGCACCGGAACGATCGTCATCGGTGCCGATGTTCGCGTCTCGCCGGTCGCCGTCAGCTATGGAACGCTGACCGTGCAGGTCAGCGAGAACCCGCAGGTGATTCAGCCGGAACCTTTCTCGGACGGCCAGACGGCGATCCAGGATCAGACCGATATCACTGCCACCAAGAGCGGCGGCCGCGTGGCCGTTCTGGAAGGGCCTGACCTGAAGACGCTGGTCTCCGGCCTCAACAATATCGGCGTCAAGCCGGACGGCATCATCGCCATCCTGCAAGGCATCAAGTCGGCCGGCGCCCTGCAAGCGGAGCTCGTATTGCAATGATATTGACCGCCATTACCAGAAAAATGCTGATCACCGGCAGCCTCGCCGCGCTGTTGTCGTTGACGACGGCCGCGGCGCAAGAGGCCCCGAAGCCGGTCGCCGATCCAGCTTCGAGCCAGGACGAGATCCGCCAGTTCTGCACCAATATCGCCGATCCCGCCCGAGACCAGCGCTATCTGCTGCAAAAGCAGGAACTGGAAAAGCTGCAGGCGGATGTCGATCAGCGCATTGCCACCATGGACAAGCGCAAGGCCGAATATGAGGATTGGCTGAAAAAGCGCGACGATTTCCTCAAGACGGCCGATCTCGGCCTGGTCGATATCTACAAGAACATGAAGCCGGATGCCGCAGCGGCAAGCCTCAACGATGTCAGGACCGTAACCGCCGCAGCCATCATCATGAAGCTTTCTGCGCGCCAGTCGAGCCTGATCCTGGCGGAAATGGATGCGAAGAAGGCGGCCATGATCACCAATATCATCGCTAGCGCATCCGACCCGAATACATCGAAGTCGAAGGACCCCTCATGAACACGCGTCTTACGGCCGCCTGCGCAATCGTCGTCTTCCTCGCTGGTTGCCAGTCGCAGGCCCTCAAGGAAATCGGCAGGGCGCCTGCCATGAGTCCGATCGGCAGCGGCCTGCAATATGCGCAGACGCCGCAGATGTCGCAGTATCCGAAGCGGCCCCATCAGGTCGCGCAGGGCTATTCGCTCTGGAATGATTCGCAGGCCGCCCTCTTCAAGGATGCGCGTGCACTCAATGTCGGCGACATCCTGACTGTTACGATCCAGATCAATGACAAGGCGAATTGGGATAACGAGACCAATCGCAATCGCACGAACAAGAGCGATATGAACTGGAATATCACCGCCAAGATCTTCGGCTGGCAGCCAAGCACCAATGCCGACGCGACCTCGGGCTCCGACACCAGCACCGACAGCAAGGGCAAAATGCAGCGCTCCGAGCAGATCAACCTTCTGGTCGCAGCTGTCGTAACGGGTATTCTCGAAAACGGCAACCTGATGATCAGCGGTTCGCAGGAAGTGCGCATGAACCAGGAAATCCGTATTCTCAACGTCGCCGGCATCGTCCGGCCGCAGGACGTCACCTCCGAGAATACCATTTCCTACGACAAGATCGCCGAGGCGCGCATCTCCTATGGCGGCCGTGGCCGCCTGACGGAAATACAGCAGCCGCCGAGGGGGCAGCAGGCCGTCGACCTGCTCTCGCCGCTCTGATTTGACAGTGGACGGATAGGGAATATGGCAGCAGCCGCAGACGAAACGGCAAAGGGCAAGGGATCGCCGATGATCATGATGATCGTCGGGCTACTGGTGCTGACCGTGCTCGGCGGCGGCGGCGGCTGGGTCCTGGGAACCATGGTTGCGCCGCGGATCAAGGAGGCCACCGCGGCCGTGCAGGCGATTGCAAAGGCCGGCGGCGACAGCAAGCAGGCTGCGGCAGCCGCCCAGGCAAGCGGCATCGTTGCGCTCGATCCGATCACCACTAATCTCGCTTATCCCTCGCAGAGCTGGATCAGGCTGGAACTTGCGCTGGTTTTCAAGGGGCCACCGGACGCACAGCTCGCCCAGGCGATCCATCAGGATATCTTGGCTTATATCCGCACGGTTTCCCTGCAGCAGATCGAAGGCGCCCGTGGCCTGCAATATCTTCGGGATGACATTCAGGAGCGTGTTGACCTGCGCTCCGAAGGACGGGTATCGAAAGTTATCTTCAGAACTTTCGTGATCGAATGAGTCGATTAGCACTTGCCCTGTTCATATTCGTCATTGCTGCATTGTCGCCTGAGCTGGCGGCGGCGCAGCAATTGTCGCAGCAGCTTCCCACCGATCTGCTGAACGCGCCGGTCAACGGCTCGGTTGCCGCCTGGATCATCCGTACCTTCGGGCTTCTGACGATCCTGTCGATCGCGCCGGGTATCCTGATCATGGTGACGAGCTTTCCGCGCTTCATCATCGCGTTTTCGATCCTGCGCACCGGTATGGGCCTTGCGACGACGCCGTCGAACATGATCCTGCTGAGCCTCGCCCTTTTCATGACCTTCTACGTCATGTCGCCGACCTTCGATCAGGCCTGGAAGGATGGCGTGCAGCCGCTGCTGGCCAATCAGATTTCGGAAGCGGACGCAGTGCAGCGCATCGCCGAGCCCTTCCGCACCTTCATGTCCAACAACACGCGCGACAAGGACCTGAAGCTTTTCGTTGACCTCGCACAGGAACGCGGCCAGACGACAGTGGTCGACAACAAGATCGATTATCGTGTGCTGATCCCGGCCTTCATGATCTCCGAAATCCGCCGCGGCTTCGAAATCGGTTTCCTTGTGGTCCTGCCGTTTCTGGTCATCGACCTGATCGTTTCGACCATCGTTATGGCGATGGGCATGATGATGCTGCCGCCGACCTCGATCTCTCTGCCGTTCAAGATTCTCTTTTTCGTGCTGATCGACGGCTGGAACCTTCTGGTCGGCAGCCTGGTCCGCTCTTTCCACTGATATTGTGAGCGGAAGGTGATCACCGGGGCTCTTGCCCCGATGATCACTGAAACTTACTCGGCCGCGATTGCCGCCGAATTCCGGTCGTCTTCCATGAAGGGTTCGGTGCGCGCCGGCAGTGCCGGTATGTCCATGTGATCGGGTGCAAGCCCCTGCTTGGCCCGCGCCGCCATCATCTCGAAGGCCGTCTCCAGATGACGCGTGAAGCGTTCGGCATCGAAGAGCGGCTTGATGTAACGATTGGCCGCCAGCGTTTCCTTGAACTGGGCAATCTGCTCCGGCTGGCCGGCGAGCTGCACCGCCATGTCTTCATAGGCCTTGACGTCGTCGGCCACCAGTTCCGACAGGCCGATGGCATTCAGCAGGCTTTCGCTGACGCGCGAAGCGAAATTGGTGCCCTTGATGGTGAGAACCGGCAGGCCGCCCCAGAGCTGTTCCGAGGTCGTCGTATGGCCGTTGACGGGGAAGGTATCGAGGCCGAGGTCAGCAAGCTGCTGGCGGTCGATATGGTCCTCGTAGCGAATGCGGCTGGTAAAGACGACCCGCTTGCGGTTGACGCCGCGGGCTTCCAGGCGCGACCAGATATTGGCCTCCGCCCGAGGGCCGTTGCACAGCAGCCAAAGCACGCTGTTCTTGCTGCGCTTGAGAATATTGCACCATACGTCGACCATCTGAGGCGTGATCTTGCGGTTGCCGTTGAAGGAAGCGTAGACGAAAGCGTCCTCGGGCAGCCCGTGCTCCGCACGTGTCGTCGGCCGCGGCTTCGGGCGGTTAAGCGGATCATTCGGCTGGTAGCATTCGGGCAGGCGGCAATACTTTTCGTAAAAATGCGCCTTCGACTGATCCGGCAGGACGTAATGGTCGCCGATGATGTAGTCGAGGTCGATGTTGACGGTTGTGCCGGGAAAGCCCAGCCAGGCGACATGGATCGGAGCGGGCATGTAGTTGAGGATGAAAGCGCGGCTTCCCTTTGTATGCCCCTTGAGATCGACGAGAATGTCGATTCCGCGGGCGCGGATCGCTTCTGCCGCAGCCTGGTTGGAAAGGCCGCGAATGTCGACCGTCGTCCCCAGTGCCGAATAGTCGAAAGCCTCCTCTTTCTGGTGAGCCGCCTCCGAGTGGTCGAAAAGGGTGATTTCGAACCGATCCTTGTCGTGCAGCTCGAGGACGCGCTGCATCAGCTTCATCGTCGCGTGTCCCGGCCAGAAATCGGAGGAGAGATAGCCGATGCGGATCTTGCCGCCCCATATGTGCGGCAGCTTGCGGCGGGCTTCCGCATGGCCCGCCGGCAATGGATCGGTGTCGTGGACCGCGAGCTTGTTAAGCGCCTCGTCGCCGCACCAATGGAGATGAAAGAAGGGATTGTCCGGAATGACATGCTCGAGCTTGCCCTGTGCAAGCGATGCCAGGACCGGGGCCATATGTTTTTCGACGGCGGCCAGATCGGACACCTCGCGCGCGAAGATCAGGTAGAGCGCGCGGAAAATGACATGGTCGGGATGCTTCTTGAACAGGGTCGTGACGATGTGCCGGTTGCTTTCGTCATAGAGATCGTCAGTTAGCAGCCTTGCGGCCATCTGGCGATGCTTGAGTTCCGGTCCTTCGACGAGCACCGTCTTGAAGCCCGTCAGCAAATCTTTTTGCTGACGGGCGAGAAAGATGCGGCTGAGGACGAAGGCAAGGTCCGGATCCTTGAATGCCAGCGGCAGGATCAGGCTTCCGATCGCGAGTGCCTGATCGTCGTTGCCGCAATCGCCGTGCAGCAGCAGAGCTTCCCGAAGATAGTCGTCGCGCTGCGGCTTTTGCCGGCCCGCCAGCTCGTAGGCGCTCGCCGCATCCGATCGGAAGCCGAGTTTCAGCAGCGTCTTTGCGAGCAGCGCATAGGTCTTGGGCGATCTGTCGACGTTCAGCAGCTCGTTCAGCGTTTCGAGTGCGCGTGTATATTGGCCCTTCTGGTAGAAGCCGGACGCTGTCACAAAGGCATTTTTCGTATTCACGAGCGAGAACTCCGAGCGATATGTTGACTGGCTTCCGCCGAACGGGGAGGGCCGGCATCATGGATTCGCTTCATGATCCCTCACGGAGCTTGCCTGAAACCGAAGCACCGGTCGAAATTGCCTTTACGGATTCTTAGCCACGTTCCAGAGAGGCGGTGCCCATCGGTCCCAGATTTAAGAAATTGGCAAGCAATGGATGCGAACTTTCTCGCGACATGACGGGTTTGGTCCTCTAGGAAAATGGATCGAGGGGCATGAAGCTGCTCCGTCATCGCCGGTATTTCCAGTCCGGTATGTCCTCCTTTTGTATCCAGTTTCCAGGGGACACTCCTATGACCAGCATTATCACCAACAATTCCGCAATGGCCGCCCTCCAGACGCTGCAGAACATCAGCAGCAACCTGCAGGACACGCAAAACGCCGTTTCTTCCGGCCTGCGCATCTCCAAGGCTTCCGACAACGCTGCCTACTGGTCGATCGCCACGAGCATGAAGTCCGACAACAGCGCCATCGGCGCCGTTTCCGACGCTCTCGGCCTCGGCGCTGCCAAGGTTGACACCGCATCGACGGCCGTCACCAGCGCGATCGATATCGTTGGCCAGATCAAGGACAAGCTTGCAACCGCCATGGAAGGCTCGGTCGACAAGAAGTCCGTTCAGGAAGAAATCGGCCAGCTGCAGCAGCAGCTTCAGAGCGTTGCCCAGTCGGCTTCGTTCAACGGCGAAAACTGGGTCATGGCCGCAAACAACGGCTCGGCTTCGGTTGTTTCCTCGTTCATCCGCGGCACCAACGGCACCGTTTCGGTCAGCACGACGTCCTATGCCTTCAACACCGGCGCAACCGGCAACGTTCTGTTCGGCGCCAATGCAGACGGCACGATCAACACGTCTTCGGGCATCCTCGGCACGCAGGACAGCACCGTCAACGCTTCGGTCTTCAGCCTCGACATTAGCAGCATGACCTCCGGCCAGATCTCCAGCGCGCTCAACATGGTTCAGACCGCTCTGAACTCGATGACCAGCCTGGGTTCGAAGCTCGGCTCCATCTCCAGCCGTATCGACCTGCAGACGAGCTTCGCTTCCTCGCTGTCCGACTCGATCCAGTCGGGCGTTGGCAAGCTGGTTGACGCCGACATGGAACAGGAATCGAGCAAGCTGTCCGCTCTGCAGACGCAGCAGCAGCTGGCCATCCAGTCCCTGTCGATCGCCAACTCCTCGACCCAGTCGATCCTGTCGCTCTTCCGTTAATAGGAAGCGCCAACGCCGCGCGTTGGTCGAAAATCCTAAACAACAAGTTAACCGCGCCTATCTAAGGCGCGGTTTTTTTTATATTTTTCGGCCAAACCCGGTTCAGCTTTTCTTAACTATATTGCTGTTTCTTAGGACCATCGAAGCGGCGAGTTAACCTTAACGAATTGGGTTAATAGGCATGATGCTGAATGCCGTTACCGGTTTTAGGTCCGGAATGTCCCTTATTCAACCACTGCCAAAGGGGCAAATATCATGACGAGCATTCTTACCAACAACGCCGCAATGGCTGCTCTCCAGACGCTGCGTACCATCGGCTCGAACCTGCAGGACACGCAGAACGCCGTTTCTTCCGGCCTGCGCATCTCCAAGGCTTCCGACAACGCTGCCTACTGGTCGATCGCCACGAGCATGAAGTCCGACAACAGCGCCATCGGCGCCGTTTCCGACGCTCTCGGCCTCGGCGCTGCCAAGGTTGACACCGCATCGACGGCCGTCACCAGCGCGATCGACGTCGTCGGCCAGATCAAGGACAAGCTTGCAACCGCGATGGAACCGTCGGTCGACAAGAAGTCCGTTCAGGAAGAAATCACGCAGCTGCAGCAGCAGCTTCAGAGCGTTGCCCAGTCGGCTTCGTTCAACGGCGAAAACTGGGTCATGGCCGCAAACAACGACTCGGCTTCGGTTGTTTCTTCGTTCATCCGCGGCACCAACGGCACCGTTTCGGTCAGCTCGACGTCCTATGCCTTCAACACCGGCGCAACCGGCAACGTTCTGTTCGGCGCCAATGCAGACGGCACGATCAACACGTCTTCGGGTATCCTCGGCACCCAGGACAGCACCGTCAGCGCCTCGGTCTTCAGCCTCGACATCACCAACATGACGGGCGGCCAGATCTCCAGCGCGCTCAACATGGTTCAGACCGCTCTGAACTCGCTGACCAGCCTGGGTTCGAAGCTCGGCTCCATCTCCAGCCGTATCGACCTGCAGACGAGCTTCGCTTCCTCGCTGTCCGACTCCATCCAGTCGGGCGTTGGCAAGCTGGTTGACGCCGACATGGAAGAAGAATCGAGCAAGCTGTCCGCTCTGCAGACGCAGCAGCAGCTGGCTGTTCAGTCCCTGTCGATCGCCAACTCCTCGACCCAGCAGATCCTGTCGCTCTTCCGTTAATAGGAAGCGCCAGCACACGTTGGCCAAACAGGAAAACGACCTTGCCGCGCCTTCTCCGGAAGGCGCGGTTTTCGTTTTGCGCGACGCCGCAATCCGGCTGCGAGCCTAGAGCGGTTCAGTTTTTCATGGAATCTCTGAGCCGCTCTATCTCTGTGGTGTCACGCAATCCCGGACGGAAAACCGCTGCGCACTTTTCCTGGAATTGCTCTAAAGCGTGCTGCCCGCCCTTCGCCTGATGGCATCGACGAAGCCATCGAACAGCTTGCGCATGGCAACCTGCTTGTAGGGATAGACAATAGGGTCGTCCATATTGTGGACCACCATTGCCACGTCGAGCTCGAATACCAGCAGGCGACCGTCAGGAAGCTCCGCGCAGTCGATGCCGAAATAGTCGAGTTTGATATGACGACAGAGCGCTGCAAAACTCTCTTCGTGACGAACGGCGAAATCGCGATCGAAATCTTCCATCCATGCCTGTTCGACAGCCCGTTTTGCCGCACTCTGGCCCATCCCGGCACTCAGATAGTGCACGATCCAGTGGTCGGAGAGCGCCATGTGGCTGGCGAAGGCCTTGCCATCGATGAATACGACGCGCTGCTTGTTGTAGTAGCCGTCGGCCCCGCGGAAATCGATGAAGGGTGCCACGTAAAGCTCGGATGCCGGCTGTGCTGCGAGAAAGGCTGCCAGTTCGGCCGGATCCGAGACGCGCTCCATTCCATTGCCGGCATGTGTGCTGAGCGGACGCACGACCAGTGGGAAGGCCAGGCCGGGGGCGCAGTCTTTCAGCTGCTTGGCGCCGGCGCCGACGGCTGCGAGATCGTCACGCGATATGCGATGGGTGGTGGGAGAGAGGATCGACGATTCGTTTGCCAGCATTCCGCTCACCCCGTCGCGCGTGAGCCTTGCGATCAGTTCGGGATTGCGGTTCATCACCAGACCGTCGAACTTGGCAAGGAGCCCCTGCATATGGGCAAGTAGGGGCGCGTTTTCAGTTGACTCTCCGATTGCCATGAAGGCGACGTCATGCTCCGGCAGACCGATGAGTGCAGAGGTTTGCAAATCGACATAGCGCAGCCACAGCACGCAATCACTACCCGCCAGCAGAAAATCCAGCGGCGTATTGGCCATGAAATCGCCTTCGGTGACGAAGGCCAAAAGGCGCGGCCCGGTTCCGTTGCCGTGGACGACGCGGAAGTCCCGCCGCAGCTGCACGGCGTTCTTCAGGATCTGGCGTGCCTCTTCGGTACGGCCGAGCGTTTGCAGGATGATCGCCAGGTCCATGAGTGCGGCCGCATCGGTCGAATCGGCCGTCACGCGCTGCATGAGCTCGTTCCATAGCGGCGTCACGTCGCGGCCGGCATAGACGAGCGAGACGATTCTCTGCATGCCGAGAATTCGGGAGGCGTCCGGCATATTGGTCGACGCCGGTTCGATGCCTGGGGCTTTGGTCATCAGCATTGGGGGAGATCCTGTTGGGAGCCGATTGTCAAAACGCTATGAACGAGCTCGTCGATATCCGCGTGTCGCGTGCGATGGTTCACGATCGCGGCGCGGATTGCCTGCTGTCCGTTCAGATGGGTCAGGGATGGAGCGACGCGGCCTTCGGCATGCAGCCGCTCGACGATCTGGGAGTTGACGAATGCAGGTACAGTTCCATCCTCGCCCACATAGGCGAAGCAGACGATATTGAGCGCGACCGGTGCGAGCAATGTCAGCCGAGGCTCCTGTTCGATGCGCTCGGCCAGTCTATGGGCCAGCCGGCAGTTGGCGCTTATGGCGTCTCCGAGAGCTTTGACGCCGTAGGTTTTCAGCGTGAACCAGGTTTTCAGCGCCCTGAAGCCGCGCGACAGATCGGGACCGTAGTCGCAGGGCCACCAGTCTCCGCCTGCAAGCCCGCTGGCTGCGCGGCTGAGATAGGCGGCATCCGAAGCAAAGGTCTGCCGCTGCCATTCGCTGTCGCGCACGAGCAGGAAGCCGGCATCGTATGGCACCTGGCCCCATTTGTGAAAATCGAAAGCGAGCGAATCGCAACTGTCGATCCCTGCGAACAGATGCGCAAGGTCGGGGCTCAACACGCCAAGTGCGCCCAGCGCGCCGTCGATGTGAAAGTGAAGATCGTAGCTGTCGGCGATATGTCGCAAACCGGCGAGGTCGTCGACGGCGCCCGTATTGACCGTTCCCGCACTGCCGATGACGAGGAACGGCACAAGACCCTCCCGCCTGTCGCGAAGGATCGCCTGTTCCAGCGCTTTGATATCGATCTGGCCAAGGTTATTGACGGCAATGCGCCGGAGCTGAGCGCTGCCGATGCCGGACATTTCGAACGCGCGGGGAACGCAGCCATGAACCTCGTTCGAGGCATAGGCGACGAGCCGGGATTCGTCGGACAGACCGGTTGCGCGCACATCGCGGCCGAGCTTCCGGCATCTGGCGATCTGCACCGCGACGAAATTGGCCTGTGATGCGCCCGTGAGGAAAATGCCGCCTGCCGTTTCCGGAAAGGAAAAGATCTCGCGTGTCCACCGGATGATCTGACGCTCGACTTCGATCGGCATATGGTCGCGTCCGCCGAGATTGGCATTCAACCCGCCGGCGAGCATTTCGGCTAGCATGCCGGTAACCGTGCCGCCGCCCTGGACCCAGCCCATGAAACCCGGATGAATATTGCCGCTGCCATAGGGGAGGATATTTTCCCGAAAAATGGCGTGGACATCGGCCAGGTCGCTCGCTTCGACCGGCAGCGGCGCATCGAACAGGGCGCGGGCGGAGGCGGGGGCGTGTTGCCAGACCGGCTTTGCTCCGAGCGTCTGGAGATGATCGAACATGTCGTCGAGCATCTGATGACCCTGCCTGCGCAGAGCCTGCCAGTCGTCGGGGTCGAGGCTTGTTCGCTCTTGGCGATCAACCGCCGCCCATCCGCCGTCCTGCAAACTGAACATCTCAACCTCGCATATGGCCGCTGGTGCCGGCATCATCGCCGGGACGCTGCAGAAGACGGCCGTCTTCGTCCGACATTGGGCGGATAGCGGCTATCTACGATGCCGAAGGTGGCGCGAGGCTGACTTGCGGTACTTGCTGCGCGTCAAACGATGATATCCAGCTGGAAAGCGGCATGTCGACGCACGCCGCGCGGATAGGCCTCCCTCGGGTTCAATGAACGGTAGTGCAGGCGATGGCACGATGCCCGACGGCCATTTAACGGAAACGATGATTTCGTTAACTTTTGTGGCCAACATTAATCTTTTATTAACCCTATTCCTGTCAGTTGCAGCTAGCGCAACGGTTGGTTAACCTCCCCTAAGAGGCGGTTAACAAGCATGAGGCTGATTGCCGTTCCCGGCCGCAGACCGGAATGTCCCTTCCAAATTCAGCCATAAGGGGCACTTTTCGATGACCAGCATCCTTACCAACGACGCGGCAATGTCCGCCCTCCAGACCCTGCGCTCCATCAATACGAACCTGCAGGATACGCAGAGCCGCGTTTCCTCGGGCTACAAGGTGGCCAAGGCAGCCGACAATGCCGCCTATTGGTCGATCGCGACTACCATGCGATCCGACAATAGCGCGCTTTCAGCCGTCTCGGACGCATTGGGCCTAGGCGCGGCAAAGGTCGACACCGCCTATACGGCAATGGACAACGCCATCACGGTCGTTCAGCAGATCAAGGACAAGCTCGTCGCGGCGACGGAAAACAGCGTGTCGAAGGCCGACGTCCAGGAAGAGGTCACGCAGCTGCAACAGCAGCTGGAGAGCATTGCGCAATCCGCATCCTTCTCCGGGCAGAACTGGATGTATGCGGTCGATGGCGCCTCCGCCTCCGTCGTCTCCTCCTTCGTGCGCAACAATGACGGTACGGTTTCCGTCAACAGCACCAGCTACGCCTTCGATACCAGCTCGCAGGGCAACGTCCTGTTCGGCGCGAACAGCAGCGGGACGATCGATACGAGCTCGGGCATCCTCGGCAGCAAGCAGACCATCAGCGGCAACGACTATTCCGTCTTCAGCCTCGATATCACCAACATGACGAGCGGCGATATCGGTTTGGCGATGAACCTGGTGCAGGGTGCCCTCAACGCCATGAACAGCACGGCTTCGCAGCTCGGCTCTCTCTCGACCCGCATCGATCTGCAGACGAGCTTCGTCTCCACTCTGCGCGATACCATCGATTCCGGCGTCGGCAAGCTCGTCGACGCGGATATGGAAGAAGAATCGAGCAGGCTCTCGGCGCTGCAGACCCAGCAGCAGCTGGCCATCCAGTCGCTGCAGATTGCCAACACGAGCGCGCAGAATGTTCTTGCTCTCTTCAAGTGAGCCTTGACTGGAGCTTGCGTTGAAATGGCGCGGCGGCTTTTCCCTCTTGTCGCCGCGTATAAGCTTTTGTTAACGTTGCCGCTAATTGATTTGCAGTCTCTGCGTAGATCCGGCTCCGTTCTCCTTCCAAGCGATTGCCGGATCGCGCTTTAGCGACGGGCCGCGCTGGGATATCTCCCGCTGGTGGGCATGAGGCCAATCGTTGCTGCCGGATCGGTCCGGCTTGCCAGTCCCAATGGAACTACGGATTTTCAGATGAGCAATGTGACGACGAATCCCACCACGTCGGCGGCGCTGACCGTGTTGCGCGGTATCAACAAAGATCTCGATGTCGTGCAGCAGCAGGTCTCGTCCGGTTACCGCATTCAGACGGCGAGCGACGATCCTACCTATTGGTCGATGGCGACCACCATGCGCTCGGACCAGAGCAGCCTTTCCACGATTACGGACGCGCTAGGCCTCGGTGCCTCCAAGGTCGATACCGCATCCACCGCCATGGACACGGTCGTCAGCCTGCTGACCCAGATTCAGTCCAAGCTGGTTTCGGCAAAGGAGCCAGGCACCGACAAGAACGCTATCAACTCCGACATCCAGCAGCTCAAGAACCAGCTGCAATCCGTCACTCAGTCGGCATCCTTTTCCGGCGAGAACTGGATCTACAATACGGAGCAGCAACCCTCCACCCAGCAGTCGGTGATCAGCAACTTCACGCGTGGAACGGGCGGCCAGATCAGCTTCACGACGATCAGCTATGACAGTTCCCAGACCTTGATGGTCGATACTGTCAAACCCGAGCGGGGTTTGTTGACGAAGAATGTTGATGCAAGCGCCTTCGATACGTCGGGCAGCAGCACGCCTCGCAATTATTACCTCCTCTCCGCCACCGGCGGCACGACGCCGACGGGCGGAACCGAGATCGCCCTATCGAGCAGCACGACCGATGACGAACTGACCGATATGATCAATGTCACCAACTCGCTCCTGAAGTCGGCAACATCGGCGGATTCGACATTGGGTCTGATGAAGTCGAACATCGACGATCAGTCGGATTATATTTCCAAGCTCAGCGATGCCATCAAGAGCAGCGTCGGCGATCTCGTCGACACGAATATGGAAGAGGCTTCTGCCCGGCAGAGTGCCCTGCAGACGGCTCAGCAGATGGGTGTGCAGGCACTGTCGATCGCCAATAGCATGGCGAGCAAGGTGCTGATTATCCTCCAGTCGAAATGATTGCCGGGCGGCGCCGTCCGATCGGCAATACCGCATCGCATTCATCCTCGCACAAGTTTGGCTGCCTACGGTCCTTCGCAGTGGCTTGGCTGCACAATGTGCCGGTGACATTGGTCCCGGAAGGTGCTGCCTGAGGACGGAAACCGGAAGCGTGATGATCGACGTTTTGAGAATGGGAATGGATCGACCGGCTGTCGGCATCGACTTGCAGCGTCTCTGCGGCGCGAATAGGGAGATGCGCGCGTGAGCTTGACACTGTCCCGATATCTCAAGGATTTCAGCGCCGAACAGGATCCGCCGTCCTATGTCGAGAATATGGCGTTTGCGGAACCGGTCGAGTTTGCCGAAAGCCCGTTCGAGCCGCCCGTTGATGTTGAGGCCGAGCGCTGTATCGCCTATGCGGAAGGGCATGAGGCGGCGACGCAGGAACTGACGCAAAAGCATCAGGCCGAGATCGATGGCATGGCCCAGTCGTTTCGCGCCGAAATGGATGCGCTGCGGATACGCTACGAAGAGCAGGCGGCGGAAAAGATCGCTGCGGATATGACGCGCATCGCGACGATGCTCGGGCAGGCGATCAGCACCGAAGCCGCCGCCATTCTTGCGCCGATCATGACCGAGACGCTGACGGCCAAGGCCGTTGCCGATCTTGCCGAACTGGTCAGGGCCGCGATCCTCGACGGCAGCGCCGGGCCGATCTCGGTCAGCGGTCCGCGCCATCTTTTCGAGGTCCTTCACGATCGTCTCGGCGATGACGGCGCGTTATTGCGTCATGTCGAGGCCGACGATGTCGATCTCACCGTTGCGATCGGCGAGAGCGTTCTCGTGACCCGTATGTCCGCCTGGGCCGCTAGCCTGAAAGAGATCCTGAAATGAGCGACGGCGATCAAAATCAAGGCAAGCACGAGATTATCATCGTCAAACGCCGCGGCGGCGATCACGAAGGCGGCCATGGGGGCGCGTGGAAAATTGCCTATGCCGACTTCATGACGGCGATGATGGCCTTCTTCCTTGTCATGTGGCTGGTGAACGCCGCCAACGAGGAGACGAAGGCCTCGGTGGCCTCCTATTTCAATCCCATCAAGCTTGCCGACGAGAAGCCGACGGAAAAGGGCCTCAAGAAGCCGGTCGATCAGGCTCAGGGCGAAAAGAATCAGCAGAAGTCCGACAAGCCGCAGGAAAAGCCGAATGACGGCAAATCGGCCAAGACCGGTGAGGACCTGACCTCGACATCGGGCGATCAGACGAATTATTCCGAAGCGGATTTCTTCGAGAATCCCTATTCGGTCCTGGCCGAGATCGCACAGGAAGTCGGTCAGCAGGCCAATGTCAGCGCCAAGGGCGAGGGTGGGGCGGCTCAGTCGGGTCCAGCGACCGGTGCCGATGGCGGCCAGGCCTATCGCGATCCGTTCGATCCGGATTTCTGGACCAAGCAGGTGCAGGTTTCCAGCGCATCGAAGAAGGCGAACGAGGAACAGTCCGCCAAGTCGGATCAATCGCCTAGGGGCGAAGTCATCGCTCTGTCGAAGGCGACGGCTGCAGATACCGGCCAGCCGGCCGATCAGCCGCAGACGCCCGAACAGCAGCCGACGGTGAGCCAGCAGCAGGCGGCCGGCAAACAGCAGGACAAACAGACGCAGCCTCAACAGGTCACCAAGACCGCAGCGCAGAGCGACGCCTCCGCGCCTGAGGACAATGCCGCTTTGCCGGAGAACAAGGATGTTCAGCCGACGAAGGCGCAGCAGCAGGAAGCCAAGGATCTGCAGCAGACCATCCAGGCCGAGATCAAGGGTGTTGCCGGTCAGCTGGCCGAAGGGCTGCAGGTCAGCGCCGCGGAAGGCGGCGTGCTCGTAACGATCTCCGATCAGACCAACGATCCGATGTTCAATATCGGTTCGGCGATTCCCCGGCGCGAAATGGTGCTGGCGATGGAAAAGATCGGAAAGATCCTGGCGGAACGCAAAGGATCGATCCTGATCCGCGGCCATACCGACGGACGCCCCTATATGGTCGGCGGTCGCAATGATAACTGGCGCCTGTCGCTCGATCGCGCCCAGAGCGCCTATTACATGCTGACGAGCGGCGGGCTGGACGAGAAGCGGATCGTTCAAGTGTCCGGTTTTGCGGACAGGCGTCTGAAACTGCCCACCGATCCTTTCAACGATGCCAACCGCCGTATCGAGATCCTGATCGCTAACCCCTCGAACCAAGCGGCGACGGATCCCGCGGCTTCGGGAACGCAGGCTCCTGCGAAGCCCGCTTCAGGCAAGAGCAAGCCGAGCCAAGGCAAGCAGGGATAGTCCATGGCGCGCAAACAGCATCGTCATCACCTTGCGCTCACGCTCACTCTCGGCATGTTGATGCCAGGGGGTGCAAGCGCTGAGGGGCAGGACAACCTGCCGCTCTACAAGATGCTGCGCTCGCTTGAATTCGTCCAGGATTCCGTTGTTGCCGGCGACAGTTCCGCTGGAGAGATGCAGCGCTTTCTACTCGCCACCATAGACGAGCGCTTGCGCAATGCGGACAAATCCATATTCGAGGACAACCGTAACGTCGATGCGGCCCTGATCTACACCATGAGCGGCGGCAATCCCGAAACGCTCGAATATCTGATGTCGCGTGACGTCAATGGTAATTTCGACAATCGCGTTGCGGATGTTCTAAGGAAATACCTGAACGGCAAGGGTCTGCTCGTCGTCAACACGCTTGTCGATATCTCCAAGGAATATCGCGACAAGCCGATCGGCCCCTACCTCTCGTTGGTTGCCGGCAATGTCATGTCGGGCAAGAACGCCAAGGCCGCCTTACCGCTTTACGACTGGGCGCGGCTGATGGCGCCCGGCACGATCGTCGAGGAATCGGCGCTACGCCGCTCGCTGGCTCTCTGCGCCGATGCAGGCATGGTGCCGCAAGGGCTCGATTATGCGCAGCGTTATACGCGGCGCTTCCTGCACTCGCCCTACGCCAGCCAGTTTGCCGATCTTTTCGTGCAGCTGGTGGTGGATCACGATTCCGATGTCAAGCAACAGGACATCATCGACATCCTGTCCTTCATGGACCCGCCGAGACAGCGGGAGATCTATCTGCGCATGGCGCGCCGTGCCGCGATCGCCGGCAAGGCCGATCTTGCCGCGCTGGCGGCCAACCGCGCCCAAGCGATCTCCAATGACGGCGGCGATGCCTTCGGCGCGCTGGCGAACTTCTATGGCGGCGTGGCGGGCATATCCACGCCTGAATGGAAGTCGGCGATCAACGATGTGAACCAGATGCCGGCGGGCGAACTGAATGCGCGCGACCGGGCTCTGCGCGACGCCGCAAAGGCTGTGGCGGCGGAGATACTGCGCACGCCCGACGCTGCAAGCCTCGGGCAAGGCAATGTTCCTAACTTGCCCAACCAACAGAAGACTGAACACGATGCTGCTGTGACGAATCAAGCGGGAGGCCAATCTCCCGGCACGGCGGGTGTTGAGCAGGGAGCCCCGGCAAACGCGGCTCCCGCCCCGGAAGGAGGGCGGCAGGAGGCCGACTCTTCGTTCAACGCATTCGTCACGACGAGCCGCTCGAAGCTGGATGCCATCGACGGCCTGTTGAAGCAGGAAAGTCATTGATATGAACGACATCGGTGTGTCTGGCGCCTCATCGGGGGCGGATATTCTTGCTGTTGCCAAAGGCACTCGCTCACCAAAACAGGATGACGGCAAGGGTTTTATCGATGCTCTGACCAGTTCGCTCGGTAATGGACGCAAATCGGCCGGCTCGAATACCGGAACTGACGTGGCGACCGATGCGAACACGACAACCGGTGACAATGCGGATGACGACACTGGCGCGGTGAAGACTGCAGCGAGCAATCTCGCCGCGATAACCCTCACCATCGATGACAGCGCCAATGCCGGAGTTGGAATGATCGATACGTCCGGAGCCAATCTCGCCAATCCCGCCGGCCTTGCCAAGGGTGCGAAAGCTTCGCAGCCCGCCGGTGTCGCCTCGCTCTCGAAATCGCTGATCGAGTTGCAGAAGGCAGCCTCCGCCGCTGCCGAAGGCGAAGCGACCCCTGCTGATGGCGCTCAGCCGGCCGCAGTCGCCGATCCCACCGCGCCGACGATTGACGCCGGCAAGATGCAGGTGCCCCCGACGGCGCTCGATCAGCTGGCCGAGATCGCTCAGCAACTGGCCGATGTCGCGACGACTGACGGTCAGACGCCGCCGGTCAAGGGTGACGGTAAGATGCCCGCCGTGAAGGATGCAAAGGATGTCCAGTCCACGGATGATGGTAAGTCTGGATCGACGCAAGGCAGTCAGCCGGCCAATACGATTTCCGATGCATTGTCGCTGTTGAACGTTGCGCAGCCCATTGTTGCGACGCAGGTTAGCACGACCCAGGCCAGCACGACGCTGGCGGGCAAGGCAACAGACGATGCCAAGGTCCAGACATTGCCATCGGGCAAAGCCGCCCTCGCGGACGATGCCTCGGACACGGCCTTGACGCTGCCAGATGACGGCAAGGGAGCTGATGCCGCGCAAACATTCCGCCTGACGCGGGCGGATGGCCGTGGCAGCGCGCTCGACCTATCGATCAGCAAGAGCGGCGATGACATTGCCGATGTCAAAGTCGGTGCTGCTGCGGGCGGCGATGCGGTGGCCGTCACCGTGCTGGATTCGCGCCGCTATCTCGGGCTTGCCGCCAATTCCAACTCGGCACTGGTTGCTGGAACCCTGGCGGGCGACCACGAATGGTCGGCGGCGATGCAGCCAGGCTCGGCGCTCTCCAATGCCGCGAACCTGACCAGCACCGGCAAGGTCGTCAATACGCTGAAGATCCAGCTGCGCCCCGACAATCTCGGCGACGTGACGGCAACCATGCGGCTCTCCGGAGACCAGCTGAGCGTCGATCTGAAGGTTCAGACGAGCGAAGCCTACAGGCAGCTTCACGCCGATCAAAGCCGCATGGTCGATGCATTGCGCGCACAAGGCTATCAGGTCGACAATATCACCGTCTCCATGGCGTCCAATGCCGACCAGCAGTCGGATGGCGGCCGCAATTCCGGATCGAACCAGCCACAGCAGCAGTCCCTTTTGAACCAGGGACAGGGGGGCGACGCACGCCCCAGAGGCCAGAACTATTCAGGGCAGCAGGCAAATGGAAACGATGGCAATCGCAGTTCGGGTGAGCGCGGTGTTGAGGACAGCGCTGCTGGTGGCGTGCAGCGTTCTCGCTCTGGGGCGGTTTACCTCTGAGGCGCATGCCTCGGGCAATCCGGCACCGCCTGACAATGGTGCCGCAGGTCTTTGCGAACGCGAAATCCAGTCTGCCGCCGCGAAATACGGAATACCGGAAGGGATTCTTTATTCGGTAGGTCTGACGGAAACGGGTCGCAAGGGATCGCTCTATCCCTATGCTCTCAATGTCGAGGGGCGTCCGATCTTTCCGCCATCAGAGGACGCCGCCCTGCAGGTATTCGCCGCCGCACGGCAGAACGGGGCAAAGCTTATCGATGTCGGCTGCATGCAGATCAATCAGTATTTCCACGGCGAAAACTTTACATCCGTCAACGCCATGTTCGACCCACGTAGCAATGTCGAGTATGCCGCAAAGTTTCTCCGCAATTTGCATGACAGGCATGAGACCTGGACGATGGCGGTAGCTAGATACCATGCTGGCCCGAACAATGACCCCGCTCAGAAGGTCTATGTCTGCCGCGTCATCGCCAATCTGGTCGCCACAGGCTATGGGAAATGGACGCCCAATGCGGCGACGTTCTGCCGGGAGTAAGCACTTATAAGTTGCATATCCTTTCCGGTTAGCCGGCACTAACCCAATCGAAGCGGTTGACTGCCGTCGATTTGCCTAAAATGCGCATGTTAATGATACGTCCGCTAACAACTTTTTTATCGGTGTAAAACGCCGATCACCTACTATATCTAGTGCAAATCGCCCCTGCAAAGTTAATCAATTATTAATTTCTGCCACTCATTTCCGACAGTTGTTCGTGATTCGCCCGATTCGTACCCATAGATCATCGAAACACCACACTGATTCGGAGGCGGACGAATGATCGTAGTGGTTGATGAGCGAGAGCTCGTTAAGGACGGATATACATCACTGTTTGGACGCGAGGGCATCCCTTCGACGGGATTTGATCCGCGTGAATTCGGCGAATGGGTGACGACGGCAGCAGAGGGTGATATTGCTGCCGTGGAAGCCTTTCTGATCGGGCAGGGTCAGCAGGTGCATGAGCTTCCAAGGGCGATTCGCGACCGGACGACAGCACCTGTTATCGCGGTGAGCGACCAGCCCTCGCTGGAAGCCACGCTTGCACTTTTCGATTGTGGCGTCGACGATGTTGTGCGCAAGCCGGTGCATCCTCGCGAAATTCTTGCCAGGGCCGCGGCGATCCGCCGCCGCTTGAAGGCGATCAGCAACTATACCGATATCGGCCCCATTCGCGTCTTTGCAGATGGCCGCGATCCGGAAATCAACGGTTCCGTATTCGCCTTGCCGCGCCGCGAGCGCCGCATCCTCGAATATTTGATCGCCAATCGCGGTCGCCGTGTGACGAAGACCCAGATCTTCAACGCCATCTACGGCATCTTCGACGAGGAAGTCGAAGAGAACGTCGTCGAAAGCCATATTTCGAAGCTGCGCAAGAAGCTGCGCAAGAAGCTCGGCTTCGACCCGGTCGATTCGAAGCGCTTCCTCGGCTACTGCATCGACTGGAGCTGATGCTCCGGTCGCGCATCTCCGATACTAAATTCAAGAACAGGCCCGAGAATCAGCTGATTCTCGGGCCTGTTCCTTTTCGGTTGCCCGATCGACACGGTGCCGGAAGGTACGTTGTTCCTTACCATTCCGGCGCACAGCAGTCCGTAGCATGATCGCCCGATGGCGCTGTTGACGAAGCTTTTCGTGATGATCGGTTTTTCGTCCTCTCAGACAGCTTCACGCAAGGCCCGCCACCTACTCTCAGTCGTATGAAGGATAACGAGGATTCCAGATGAGGAATTTCGGCAGCATGAAGACTGCACTTGCGGAAGCGGATGCGCAGGCGGTTCGCCTCGGCGCCGCTTTTGGCGGCCGTGTCGGTGTGACGTCGGTTCGCCGTCCTATCTCGGCAGGCGACGGCGCTCTCGTCTTGCGCCATGTTTGCGGAAGGGTGGCACCGGTTCGTTCCGGTGATCGTCCATCTGCCAATGACAATCTGGTCTATTTCGCCGGCCTTGCTCTGACAGGCTATTCCGACACTTCCTGCGCGCCTTCGGCCAATCTGCCGCGCTAAAACGAATAGGGTATCGAGTCAGTCATGTCGCTCACAACAGCTCTCAATAACGCGCAGGCAATATTCAACAATACCGGCACGCAGAGCAGCGTCGTGTCGAACAATATCGCCAATGCCAACAACACGAATTATTCGCGTCGTCAGGCGGTGGTGACGACCAACATGGCTGGCGCTCAAGTGGTGCAGATTGCCCGCAGCAGCGAACCGGCATTACAGAAGGCCTATCTCAGCTCGGCCTCGTCGGATTCGGCACAGCAGCTGCTGCTGAATGCCTACAGCAATCTTCAGTCTGCCACGCTCGGCGGCAACGACAACGAGATCGCGCCGGCGACCTATCTGTCGGCATTTCAGGATGCGATGCAGAATTACGCGGGATCGCCATCCAACGCGACGGCGGCGCAATCTGCGATCAATGCGGCTCAGAGCCTGGCGACATCGCTCAACAATGCCACCACGGCAGTGCAGAGCGCCCGTACCGACGCCGACAAGCAGATCAGCTCCGACGTCGATACGCTGAACAGCCTGCTGAAACAGTTCCAGACCGCCAACGACGCGGTGAAATCGGCAACGACCACGGCTGGCCCGACATCGAGCGCCCTTGCCGATGCAATGGACCAGCGCGATTCGATCCTGAACCAGATTTCGAAGATTGTCGGCGTGACAACCGTGACGCGCGGCAACAACGACATGGCGCTTTACACCACGAGCGGAACGACCCTCTTCGAGACCATTCCGCGCTCGGTGACGTTCCAGCCGACGAGCACCTACACGGCAGATACGACAGGCAACAGCGTTTACATCGATGGCGTTGCCCTGACTCCGGGCCAGGGTGCGAATACGACAGCACAAGGCACACTTCAGGCGGCACTTCAGATTCGCGATGATGTTGCGCCGACCTATCAGACGCAGCTCGACGAAATGGCTCGAGGGCTGGTTACGGTCTTTGCGGAAACGAACAGCGATTCTTCAAAACCGACTCTGCCTGGCCTGTTCACCTGGAGCGGTGGCACCGTTCCGGCCAGCGGTACGGCAGTCACGGGCTTGGCGGGCTCGATAACCGTTAATTCGAAATTAATCACGTCTCAAGGTGGTGACCCGACGTTGCTACGTGATGGTGGTATTAATAACGATAGTACCACTGGTGAAACCGGTTACACCAAGAATACCAGCGGCGATAGCGGATATTCCACGCAGCTTGATGGCTTCATCACTGCCATGAATACGAAGATGGCGTTCGATCCCGCCGCTGGCTCCGACACCAATGCCACGCTCATGGATTATTCGGCGAGCTCGATCGGTTGGCTCGAGGGCCAGCGCAGCACGGCAACGACGGCGGGGGAAAATACCTCTGCTGCTCTCTCGCGCTCCTCGAGCGCCTATTCGAATGCGACGGGCGTCAATCTCGATGAAGAACTGACGCTGATGATGGATATCGAACAGTCCTACAAGGCTGGAACGAAGATATTGAACGCAGTCAATGAAATGCTTCAATCGGTACTGGATATTGCGAGCTAAGCCATGAAACTTTCTTTCATTTCGAGCACGGCCATTCAGAACGCCATGCGTCAGACGATTCGTCAGGCGCAGAATGAGATGACGAGTGCTTCGACGGAGGCGACCACGGGCGTCTATGCCGACATCGGCGTGGCGCTTGGCAGCAGCACGTCGCTCAATGTGAATCTGACGCGGGAAGTGTCGCGCATCGATTCCATTCTCAGCAGCAATTCCATTGCGAACCAGCGTATGACAACGTCGCAAACCGCCTTGACCGGCATGGGCACGCAGGCGCAGAACCTGATGGACCAGCTTGTGGCGCTAAGCGGCAACACCGATGGCAGCAGCGTTGCCCTCGCGCAGCAGACTGCAAGCTCGACCCTGTCGAGCGTCATTGCGTCGGCCAATACGATGGTGAATGGCGAGTATCTCTTTGCCGGAACCAATACCGACGTCCAGCCGATGACGGATAATTCCTCGGCAACGAACGCGGATATTCAGGCACAGCTTGCGACTTACATGGCAAATCAGTCACCGCCGGTAACTGCAGATACCATATCAGCCGACCAGATAACGGACTTCATCACCAATACCGTCGCACCGATGTTCACATCAGACAGCAGCTGGTCGAGCTGGTCGAGTGCGTCTGATCAGAATATGACGAGCCGTATCAATAATTCGGAAGTCATCGAAACCTCGACGAACTCGAATTCGTCCGGCATGCGATATCTGGCACTGGCGACCAGCGTGACCAATGCGCTGATGGGCACGCCGCCCGGCCTCAATCAAAGCGCGGTGAATGCCGTCACACAGCAGGCCATCAGCTATACGCGCCAGTCGATCGACGGGTTGAACAGCCAGGCAAGTCAGCTCGGTCTCTCGCAGTCGCGACTGTCGGACGCAAATACGACGCTGAATGCCCAGAAGACTATTCTCAACACCAGTATCGGTGACTTGACCGGAGTCGATCCCTATGAGGCGTCGACCAAGGTCAACAGTCTCGAGACCCAGCTCGAAACGGCTTACACGATTGTTTCCAAGATCCAGCAGTTAAGCCTTGTAAATTACCTTTGATGATCAAAGGGAAGTAATGACCAGGAAGGATGCATGAATGTATCAGTTCTCATATGCGGAAGTCATGCAGGATGCAGTGGCCGACGCCAAGGAACGAGAACGACAAGTTCTGGACCGGTCGGTAGCCCTTCTCTCTGCGGCCCGTGATGCGGGGAAATACGGCCGTGAAGCGATCGAGGCTCTCTTCTATACGCGACGCCTATGGGTAAGCTTTGTCGAGGACCTCAAAAGCCCGGAGAACCAGCTCAACGTCGAGCTGCGCGCCAATCTGATTTCGATCGCCATCTGGATATTGAAGGAATGCGAACGGATCAGGCGGCGCCAGTCGGAAAACTATCAAGGCATCATCGATGTCACCACCATCATCAGGGATGGACTTAAATGAAAAGTACGCTTCGCATATCGCTTAAAGCCGGGGAAAAGATCTTTATCAACGGAGCCGTCCTGCGCGTCGATCGCAAGGTTGCTCTGGAATTCCTGAATGATGTTACATTCCTGCTCGAGAACCACGTGCTCCAGCCGGAGGACGCGACGACGCCCTTGCGTCAGCTCTATTTCATCGCGCAGATGATTCTCATCAATCCGGAAGGCAAGGAACAGTCGACGGCGATGTTCCGCAAGTCGATCGTCATGCTGCTGTCGTGCTTCCACAATGAGGAAGTTCTGGCCGAGCTGAAGCGCATCGACGGCCTCGTTGCCACTGGCCGCGCCTTCGATGCGCTGAAGGCGATCCGTGGCCTTTACCCGGTCGAAGACAATATTCTGAACAATCAGGAAATGCCGGCGGCGACGATCGAGCACATCCGTCGGGAGATTGCTCCATGGCAACGGTAGACGCCGTCAACAGCAGCACCAGCACTAGCAGCTCCACGCAGAATGCTGCTGCCGCATCGGCGAGCGCCAACCTGAATTATAACGACTTCCTGCAGCTTCTCATCGCGCAGATGCAGAATCAGGATCCGACCGACCCGATGGACGCCAGCCAGCAGATTTCTCAGCTGGCGAGCTTCTCCCAGGTCGAACAGCAGATCCAGACGAACTCGCATCTGGAAACGGTGTTACAGAACCAGTGGATCTCGCAGGCGTCCGACTATATCGGCAAGCAGATCATGAGCGCCGATGGTAAGACGACGGGCACGATCAAGGAAGTGACCGTCTACACGGACGGCATCATCGCCCAGACCGATGCCGGCGACAAGATCCTGATCCAGGCCGGCGTGACGATCGCTCCGGCGGGTACGACCATTGATCCGCCGGCCACGTCGAGCGATAGTAGCACCAGCAGCGATTCGTCGAGCACGGATTCGACCAGCAGCTCATGAGGAGCCGCTGAACCGGGAGTGGACAAGCCATGAATGAAGCCGATGCCTTGGATATTTTCCAGGCTGCGATCTGGACGGTACTTGTGGCTTCCGGACCGGCTGTCATCGCCGCGATGGTCGTCGGTTTGGTGATCGCCCTGATCCAGGCGCTGACCCAGGTGCAGGAGGCGACGTTGACCTTCGTGCCGAAGATCGTCGCTGTCATGGTCACGATCGGCATCTCGGCACCGTTCGTCGGCGCGCAGATTTCGATCTTCACCAATCTCGTCTTCTCCCGCATCCAATCGGGTTTCTAAGATAAATCCGAAGGCCATTTCGGCCTCCGGATCGCGCGCATCGATGGCAACGGCCATGCTCGCGCAAGCTTCGACCGTTAGAGGTCGGTTCCAATAGGGCAGGCGGGTCACCCGTTTGCCACCTCTCATGAAGAGACGGAACCGGTCGATGGCACAACCACCCGCAATAGCACTTCCCAAAGCCAATCCCAGCATACGCGATATCGGGTTTGCCCTCGGTATCATGGTCATCCTGTGCGTGCTGTTCCTGCCGATCCCGCCGTTTCTGATCGACCTTGGACTGGCTTTCTCGATCGCTTTCTCCGTGCTGATCCTCATGGTGGCGCTCTGGATCAAGAAGCCGCTGGAATTCTCGTCCTTCCCGACGATCCTGCTGATCGCGACGATGACGCGTCTGGCGCTGAACATCGCGACCACCCGCGTCATCCTTTCGCACGGTTATGAAGGGCATGATGCCGCCGGCGGCGTCATTGCCGGCTTTTCCAGCCTGGTCATGTCCGGCGATTTCGTCATCGGTCTGATCGTCTTCCTGATCCTCATCACCATCAATTTCATCGTCATCACCAAGGGTGCGACGCGTATCGCCGAAGTGGGCGCCCGCTTCACTCTCGATGCCATCCCCGGCAAGCAGATGGCGATCGACGCCGATCTTTCCGCCGGCCTCATCGACGAGAAGGAAGCGCAGCGCCGCCGCCGCGAACTGGAAGAGGAAAGCTCCTTCTTCGGCGCGATGGACGGTGCCTCCAAGTTCGTACGCGGTGACGCGGTTGCCGGCCTCCTCATTACCTGCATCAACGTCTTCGGCGGCATCATTATCGGCTATTTCCGTCATGGCATGCCGATCGGCCAGGCTGCCGACGTTTTCGTGAAGCTCTCCGTCGGCGACGGTCTGGTTTCGCAGATGCCGGCGCTCATCGTCTCTCTCGCTGCCGGCCTTCTCGTTTCGCGCGGCGGCACCTCCGGCTCTACCGACCAGGCCGTCGTCAATCAGCTGAGCGGCTATCCCCGCGCGCTCGCCGTCTCGGCGGTTCTCATGGGTATCCTGGCCATCATGCCTGGCATGCCCTTCCTTCCCTTCGTTTTCCTTGGCGGCCTGATGGCCGCCGGCGCCTGGTTCATTCCGCGCCAGATCGAAGCCGAGAACAAGCTTCGTCGCGATGCTGAAGAGCAGAAGGTGATGCAGACGAAGGAAATGGAAAAGGATTCGGTCAAATCGGTTCTGAAGACTGCCGAAATCGAACTGGCGCTCGGCAAGATCGTCTCCACCCGCCTGCTCGGCGCTCACCAGGAGCTCGCCTTCCGCGTCGGCAAGATGCGTAAGAAGTTCGCGACGCAATACGGCTTCGTCGTACCGGAGATCAAGGTGATCGACGACATGGCGATTGCCGACAAGTCGTATCAGATCCGCATCCACGGCACGACGATCGCCTCCAACATGCTGCGTGTCGGCGAAGTGCTTGTCGTCACCGGTTCCGGCCGCAAGCCGACCGTTCCGGGCGACGAGATTCGCGAACCCGCTTTCGGCATGCCCGCCGTCTCCGTTCTCGAAGCCTTTACCGAAGATCTGAAGCGCGAGGGTTTCCAGCCGATCGACAACGTCTCTGTCGTGCTCACCCATATGAGCGAAGTCATCCGCAACAACCTGCCGGCATTGCTGTCCTACAAGGACGTCAAGATCCTGATCGAACGTCTCGATCCGGAATACAAGAAGCTCGCCGACGAAATCTGCTCATCGCACATGTCCTATTCCGGTCTGCAGGCCGTGCTGAAGCTGTTGCTCGCCGAACGCGTCTCGATCCGCAACCTGCACCTCATTCTCGAAGCGGTCGCCGAACTCGCGCCGCATGTGCGCAAGACCGAGCAGATCGTTGAGCACGTGCGCGTACGCATGGCGCAGCAACTCTGCGGCGATCTGGCCGATAACGGCGTGCTGCGCGTCCTCAGACTCGGCAGCAAATGGGATCTGATTTTCCACCAGGCGCTGAAGCGCGACCAGAAGGGCGAAATCGTCGAATTCGATATCGACCCGCGCAGCCTGGAAGAGTTCAGCGAGCAGGCCGGCAAAGTTATCCGTGAATACATGGACCGGGGCATGCCCTTCGTTCTTGTCACGTCGCCGGAAACGCGCTCCTATGTACGCATGATCATCGAACGCCTGTTCGCGACGCTTCCGGTCCTGTCGCATGTGGAATTGGCCAAGGGGATCGAGATCAAGATTCTAGGTTCGATTTCATGATATCAGATCCCCAGGGGACCATTCTGGCGCTGTTCGTCGCCTTCTGCCGCATCGGCGGCTGCATGATGGTCCTCCCGGGATTTTCCTCCGGCCGCGTTCCTCCGCAGATCAGGCTGCTTCTCTCCGCGGCACTGACGATGGCGATCTTGCCGTTGCTCTGGAACACGATCTATCCGCAGGTGTCGAAGGGCGATGCGAACTATATCGGCCTCATCTTTACCGAAACCGTCATCGGATTGATGTATGGGATGATGGCCAGGATTTATACGCTGGGCCTGCAATTCACCGGCACGGTCATATCGATGATGATCGGCTTCAACGCGCCCGGCGGCGCCGACATCATCGAGGAATCGAACGAAACATCGCTCACCAGCCTCGTCAGCTTTTGCGGGCTGATGATTCTCTTCATTATGGATTTTCACCATTATGTTTTGCAGGCGCTGGTCGATTCCTATTCGGTCATCCCCTTCGGTGGCCACATTGAGCCGCGCGCCGCGCTGATCTCGATTACGGATACGCTGGAGACGACTTTTTTCATCATGCTGCGGCTGGCAAGCCCCTTCGTGCTCTACGGCCTGATGTTCCAGATTTCGATCGGCTTCATCAACAAGCTGGCACCGCAGATCCCGATTTATTTCATTTCCACGCCGTATCTGCTGATGGGAGGGCTGTTCATGCTCTATCTCAGCATCGCGGCCTTGGTCAGTCAGTTTTCCAGTGCGTTCCTCACCGTCTTCAACGGACATTAGCCCGTAGGCGGACAGATGACGAAGCCCGATTCGGGCAGAGCCGGCGAAAGCAGCCGGCGGGTAGGTGGACGATGGCGGAGAAAAGCCGCTCCGAAAAACTGAAGCGCCTGGTCGCGGTGCAGCGCCATCTGGAACGGATGGCGGAAAACGAGCTTGCCGATACGACCCGGCAGCGAGCCGAAGTGACGGAAGCGATGGAGCGGGTCATGGTTGCCATCGGTTCGGTCGATCCCGTGCACATGGCATTCTCGATCCATTACGCCGAACGTTACGGCCGCCTGATGATCCGCGATCAGCAGCTGGAAAGCATCCAGACGCTCATTCAAATGAAGGTCCAGCAGGAGCGCACCAAGGCCGACAGGCTGGAAGAACACATGAAGGATGCGCGCGAGCTCGAATTGCGAGAATCGGACGACAATGCCGTCTACGATATCATCGATCAGCGTTTCGCCGGCGCAACGCCAGCCTCCAGCAAGGTTCAAAAATAATAATCATCGCGATCATGGAGCAGGATTCGCAGCGTTGGGTTGCCGACCTGCTCTGACAGTTTGATTCGACATGTCCTGAGATGGGCACTGAGCCGCGCATTTTCAGGATACGCGAGAGCAGAAGGAGACGTGACGTGGCTATTTCGCCTCCGAGTGATTTGGTCCTCGATGTCGTCAAGGCGGCAAATCCCGCCGATGTCGAGGCCGCGCAGGCCAAGCTCGCTGCCAATCGTGCCGCTTTCGCCGCCACCAGCCTGGCCGAAAACGGTAATGGTTTCGGCGCGACGGTGGATGCGATGAACAGCGCCGCCACCCAGGCCGGCCTCGCCAACGCCAATACGCATGTGGCCGGGACCAAGGTCCCGCAGGCCTATCGCAAGTTCGAGTCCATGGTGCTGCAGAACTTCGTGAAGAACATGCTGCCGAGCAGCGAGACGCTCTACGGCAAGGGTTCCGCCGGCGAAATCTGGAAGGGCATGATGGCCGAGCAGTTGGGCGACACGATCTCCAAGAATGGCGGCGTGGGCATCGCCGAGAAGATGTACAGGGAGCAGGTCGACAAGATGCGCAATACCGGCGCCATCCACTCCGCGACCGATGAGAATGACAAGAAGATGGCGCTCAGTGCTATTACCGATTTTCAGCGCAAGACGCTGGCCGCCGCCGATGCCGATAACGACGGCAACAACAGCATCACCAACCAGAATTCGTTGACGTCCCAGAAAGCATGAGCGAGGAAACAAACATGGAAATGATGTCGCAGGACTATCGGATCAAGTCTGTCCTTGGTCGCCTGGAGATGATTATCGACAATGAGAACAACCGGATTGGCACCGACCCGGAATTCGATCTCAAAGTATCGAATGCCCACAAGAGCCGCTGCCTTTACGAATTGTCGATGCTGTTTCGCGATACCGATCCGGCCGATCTCGCCGCCGCCCATATCGAGCAGCTGCATGATCTTAAGAAGAAGCTGGTTCTGAACGCCCGCCGCGTCGAGGCTCATCTTGAGGCCGTGCGCGCCGTCGCCGAGATTTTGAAGAATGCCGTGCAGAATGCCGATGCGGACGGCACCTATTCGCAGGAGCAATTCCGCGTCCGTGAGGCCGGATGATCAAGCTCGTTATCACCGGCCTGTGGGTCTGCGCCGTGACATTGGCCTCGGTCTATTTTTCGGTGCAGGTGGCGACGGCGCCCGCGATCAGTCCTGATGACGCCAAGAAGGCGCAGCAGGAGCTTGTCAAGGGCGAGTCGATCAACGTTCCCGTTATCGCCAACGGCCAGGTGACCGGCTATTTCCTGACGCGCATTTCCTTCATGATGGAAAAGGGCAAGGCGAATGCGTTTCAGATACCTCTGCCGGAGCTGACGACCGATGAGCTCTTTTCGCTGCTGATTGGCAATAAGACGATCGATATTTCGCATGCGCAGAATTTCGACGTTGCCGCCTTCCGCGCCGATCTGAAGAAGCGGATGAACGAGCGGCTCGGCGGCGATTACGTCGCCGACGTGCTGATCGAACAGCTTGACTATCTCTCCAAGGAAGAAACCCACGGTGGGGAAAGCGTGGGCAAGAGAACGGTCAAGCCTGTCAAGATCGTGCAGGATGCGGCCAAGGACAAGGTGCCGGTCGAGTGATGTCTCCCGGCCGGAAGATACCGATTCACGTCAGAATGTAAGCAATATCTTACATTCTGCAGATATGCTTAACAGATCCCTGCTGACATCCGGCAAATCCAACCTTCCTTCCTAACGGAAAGTTGGATTTGTCTTGTTATAAACTCCTACAAGCCATGCCTGCCAGTCGTCGCACCGATGAACGGTGAGGGGCATGGCCTTTATGCGTACCGGCATCATGCGCGTTAGCGATGCCGGGCAGGAGGGTGTTGGATTGAACCAGGTAGCCGATTTTGCCGTCGTCGCGTCGCGCCGCATGATCTTCGATCTGCCGGTGTGCGATCTGGGCTGGGATGACGCGCTGACGTTCGTCAACGAGCTTGCGTCCCTGCCGGTCGGACAGACCTCGATCTCCTTCGTCAACGCTCATAACATGCTGGTCATGCTGCGCGATGACAGCTACCGCAATGTCCTTGAGCATAATCTGGTTCTTCCCGACGGCGTCGGCCTCGACATCGCATCGCGCGTCGCTCATGGCGAACCTTTCCCAGCCAATCTGAACGGCACGGATTTCGTGCCCGCGCTGCTGACATTCATGGAGCGGCCGAGGCGGATCGGTCTCTTGGGCGGCAAGCGCTCCGTCGTCGAGAAGGCAGCGGAGAAGTTTCGCCAGCACGCCCCGTGGCACCAGTTTATCGTCGTATCGGACGGTTTCTTCGATCCGGCGCGGAGTAACGCCGTGACCGCGGAAATCAGCCGCCAGAAGATCGATATCCTGATCGTCGGAATGGGCACGCCGCTGCAGGAAAAATGGGTTGCCGAACATGTCGGGCCGCAGCATGCACGCCTCGTCCTGACCGTCGGCGCCCTGTTCGATTTCATTTCCGAAACGGTGCCGCGGGCGCCGAGGCTCGTGCGCGCGATGCGCAGCGAGTGGCTGTTCCGTCTGGTATTGGAGCCGAGTAGGCTCTGGCGGCGTTACATGCTGGGCATACCGCTATTCTTCTATCAGGTTGTCAGGCATCAGTTCGGTCGCAAGGAGCGCGTCCTTCGCGCAGAGCCGCATCCTTTGCCGCAGCGGCGGCGCATTGCTCCGCCGAATAAATTAGCAAGCTAGTATTTGCGGACTTGGCGTTAACTCTTTCTTTGGCATGAAATTTTAGAGTGGGTTAACCATTTGCATTGGTCTCGGACCATGTGCGCGAGATAACCCGCCATGTTTGAAAGCAAAGCCAGGACCGGATTCCACCCCGACGATGCGGAAACCCAAAAGGTTTCGCGGCGATCCGTCCGGCATATCTCCCCTTACGATGAAGATGATGGCTTGGGGAGCGCGGTGAACTTACGCGCTGCCAACTCCGATGACCCGCGCGATGCGGAACTGCGCGCCATCCTGCGCAGACGGTTGAATGGCGATCCCTATCCGGTGTCCGGTCGACGAAGATCACCGGAGGTCGGAACGGCTGCCGAGCAGACGGAAGATATCTCGTACGCCTACCGCCCGGAGCGCCGCGAGATATCCGAGCTGGCATCGGAGCCTACGCCCGATTTACTGGAATTTGTGCCAGATCTGCTTGAAGGCATAGAGGAGCTTCCGCGGCAGGCCGTCCCCGCTCCGGTTGTCGTTGAACAGGTATCCCGGGCCGGACGCTGGTCCCTCAGCTTTGGTGCTGTCTGTTTCATTGCCGCGACCGCGCTGATGGGAGCGGCTATTCCCACCCTGCTTGCCCCGCCGCCGCTCTATGTGTCGCAGGCTGTTCTGCATGCTGAGGGCGAAGGTCGCGGGCGTCAGGCCCTGCTGGATGTCGCGGCGACGCGTCTCGTCGCTCCATCCGTATTGTCCGACATTGTCGCCAGGATGAAGCTTGACCGCGATCCGGAATTTACCGGCAGTCGCGCAGGCGCTCTCGGCATTGCCGTCGAACTGCTTTCCGGCAGCGGCAACGCGTCCGACGCGCCGTCACGCGCGCAGGCAACGCTGCGCAAAGACATTGCCGTCGATATCGATAATCAGACGGGTCTGCTGCGCCTGAGCGTTACGTCGGGCGATCCTGCCAGATCGGCCGATATTGCCAACCGGCTTGTTATCGCTTCCCTTTATGATCCCGCTGTTGCAAAGGCCGCCGGTACGTCGCTTGGGGCCGAAACGGCGGCTGATCGCAGCCGAAAGGAGCTCGATCGCGCCTCCGCCGCCCTTGCCGAATTCAAGGCGCGCTATGGCGAAGACAGGATTGCTGCGGCGGAAGCGCTCCGGCAGCAACGTCAGCAGCTGGATGTGCAGATAAAGGCAGCCGATCTGGCGGTACGCACCGCCAAGGCCCGTCTCGCGGCCGTCAAATCGGCGACGCCGGCATCGGTGCTGACCGGTGCATTGTCAGGCGATCTTTCGTCGCCGGGACTTGACGATCTGCGCAGCCGCTACAACGCCGCCAAATCACAGCTGACCCAGCTCTCGGTGCAGCTCGGCCCGCGCCATCCTCGCCTGCTTGCACAGCAGGTCACCGTCGATGATCTTGCTGCCAATATGCGCAGCCAGCTGCAACGTCTGGCCGTCAGCAGCGAAGCGGACGTGAAAGCGGCTCTTGAGAAACAGGCCTCTCTCTCTTCGCAAATGATTGCCGCCAGCCAGGCGGGGAGCGATATCGATCTCGGCCGTCTCGCACAGCTGCAGGATGCCGTCGCGACAGCGCAGAGCCGTTATGAGACGGACCAGCAGAATGCCGCCATGACGGTGTCGGAAGCCAAGCCGCCGCTGACGGTATTGTCCCAGGCGGTCGCTTCCGCCGCGCCGCTGGATGATCATCTGGCGAGCAATCAGG
The DNA here is from genome assembly GCF_002277895.1 of Rhizobium sp. 11515TR. Lineage (NCBI taxonomy): Bacteria > Pseudomonadati > Pseudomonadota > Alphaproteobacteria > Hyphomicrobiales > Rhizobiaceae > Rhizobium > Rhizobium sp. 11515TR. The sequence goes on from NZ_CP022998.1 coordinate 1,336,120, forward strand.
CTGCCGGCTTCTTTGCGGGGCTTGGCCTGGCACTTTGCGTCATATTCCTGCGCAAGTGGCTGGCTGGCGCGGAACTGGCAGAAGACCAAGCGGACGAGGAGAGCATCATGCCGATGGCTCACGCTTTGCATCATGACGATGATATGGAGCTCCCATCATTGCCGGCGATCGCGCGGGAGCCATCGGCTGCTCTTGTTTCCGATGGTGCAGATCAGCTCGATATGGCGGACGAGTGGGTTCGCATCCAGCAGGAACTTGCATCTCTGCGTGCCAAAGTCGAAACCTACGCGGTGCGCCGGCATCAGGATCGCGGCTGAGCGCTGCATCGTTTTCCCTTGCAATTACCGCTTTCAGACACCATAGGGCGTTGGCAGGCAACTCCCTCGGGCGGATGGCCTGTAGATTGCCAGCGAATTCATGATCGGGAGACGAGCGTGACGAGAGTGATCGACGGGAAACGAGCAGCAGCTTCGGTGATCGAGGCTGTGAAGGCTGCAGCGGCTGGACTTGAGGCGGAGGCCGGTGTGAAGACCGGTCTTGCGGTCATCATCGTCGGCGACGATCCGGCCAGCCACGCCTATGTGAACTCCAAGAGCAAGATGGCCAAGGAATGCGGCTTCAAGTCGGTGCAGCACACGCTGCCGGCGGAGACGACGCAGGAAGAGCTGGCAAGGCTGGTTTCCTCCCTGAATGACGATGCCTCCATCCACGGCATTCTCGTGCAGCTGCCGCTGCCGAAGCATCTCGATTCCGATGACATCATTCAGTCGATCAAGCCGGAAAAGGATGTCGATGGCCTGCATGTGGTCAATGCCGGCAAGCTGGCAACCGGCGATCTTGAAACCGGATTGATCTCCTGCACGCCGGCCGGCGCCATGCTTTTGGTACGCCAAGTACATGGCGAAGACCTGTCGGGTCTGAATGCCGTCGTCATCGGCCGTTCCAACCTGTTCGGCAAGCCGATGGCGCAATTGCTGCTTAATGCCAATGCGACGGTCACGACGGCGCATTCGCGGACGAAGGATCTCGCCTCGGTAGCGCGTGGTGCCGATATTCTGGTGGCGGCCGTCGGCCGGGCGGAGATGGTCAAGGCCGACTGGATCAAGCCGGGTGCCACGGTCATCGATGTCGGCATCAACCGGATCGCGGCCCCGGAGCGCGGCGAGGGCAAGAGCCGGCTGGTGGGCGATGTCGCCTATGGTGGAGCTTCCGAAGTCGCCGCCGCCATCACGCCGGTTCCGGGCGGTGTCGGCCCGATGACGATCGCCATGCTGATGGCCAATACCGTCATTGCCGCTTATCGCGCCGCGGGTAAGAAGCCGCCGAAATTCTAAACAGATATCAGTCGGCCGGTGCAACGCCGGTCGATGCGCGCACGATCAATTCCGCTTTCCATAGTTCCTGGGCCGGGAACGTATCCGTATGCTTGATTTCGCCGATCAGCCGCTCGGCGATGCGCACACCGGCGGCTCGCAGGGACGAGCGGGTGGTCGTCAGCGGCACGGTGAAGTTTTCTGGCTTGAGCAAGGTCAGCACGTCGTCGTGGGCGATCATCGAGATGTCCTCGCCAAGCCTGAGCTTTGCCTGATTAATGGCGCGAACGGCGCCGAGCGCCAGCACCGTACTCGAGCAAAGCACGGCCGTCGGGCGTTTGTCTTTCTCCATCTGCAGAATGCGTTCCATGACGAGCAGGCCCTGTTCGTCCGTCATCGGCGTATGGCTGACGCAGGCTTCATCAAGCGCCAGGCCACGCTCGGCAAGGGCTGCATCCATGCCGTTCTTCCGGCGAATGGCGAAATCGAAATAGATCGGACCGTTCAAGAGGGCGAAGCGCCGGTGTCCGAGCTGCAGTAGCAGCTTCGTGGCGTCGTAGAAGGCGGCTTCATTGTCGATGTCGAGGAAAGGATAGTCGGGCTCGGAGCCTATGGAGCGTCCATGCACGAGGAAAGGCATGGATAGCGACTTCAGCATCTCCAGGCGCGGATCGTGACCACGCATATAATTGACGAAGAGGGCATCGACATTGCCGCTGGCCGCCAATCGCCTGAGGGCGCCGACTTCATCATTCGGATCCGCAGGCGTCAGGACGAAATGGAAGTCGTGCCGCAAGGCCTCTTCTCCCAGCCCCGTCAGGAACTCGCTGAAATGCACGTCCGAGGAATTGCCGGGCGAGGTCGGCATGACAAGCCCGATTGAGCCGGCCTTGCCAGTTGCAAGTCTTTGAGCTGCCTTATTGGGGCGATAGCCTGTTTCCCGAACCGCTTTGAGAACGCGCTCACGAGTTTCGCGATTGACTTCCGGATATCCGTTCAATGCCCGGCTAACTGTCGTCTGCGACAGCCCGAGCATGTGCGATAGCTGCTTCAGATTCACGGTGTTTCGGCTCCTCCAACTGCATGCCGCCACGATGCCGAGACAACCTCCCGAAAAGTCTCAGGCTTTCAAAGCGCTTTCAATTATGTAACAGCAGAAGTGTAGGAGACAAGATAGTTAGTGAAAAATCGACATGCATTCTATGCTGCAGCGCGAGAATTGCTGCGCATATTGCCTGAAATCTGAAAATCGCTTGACTTTATCCTGCTCTCAATGGATGACAGGAGTAGCCAAAGCGCTTTGAGGAAATGGGCGCACGGCACAAAACGGTGCCTGGGCTCATGGGTTTCGTTATTTGGGAGGACAACCGCATGAAGAAAATGTTTCTGATGACCGTCGCTGCCGCCGCTCTGGTGGCCGGTACGGCGATGGCTGCCGATCTGAAATTCCAGCCCGGCCAGGACTCCAAGTTCAACTGGAAGAGCTATGACGACTTCAAGGCCGGCCATGCCGACCTGAAGGGCGAGACGCTCACCATCTTCGGCCCCTGGCGCGGCGAGGACGAGGCTCTCTTCACCAGCGTCCTGAACTACTTCACCGAAGCGACCGGCGTGAACGCCAAATATTCGTCCTCGGAAAACTACGAGCAGCAGATCGTCATCGACACGCAGGCAGGCTCGCCGCCGAACGTCGCCATCCTTCCGCAGCCGGGTTTGCTCGCCAATCTCGCCAGCAAGGGCTATCTGACGCCGCTCGGCGATGATCTCGCTTCCTGGGTCAAGACCAATTACGGCGCCGGCGACAGCTGGGTCGGTTACGGCACCTACAAAGGCAAGGACGGCAAGGACGCCTTCTATGCCTTCCCCTACAAGGCCGACCTGAAGTCGCTGGTCTGGTACGTTCCGGAAAACTTCGAGGAAGCCGGCTACAAGGTCCCGACGACCATGGAGGATCTGATCAAGCTTTCGGATCAGATCGTCAAGGACGGCGGCACCCCCTGGTGCATCGGCCTCGGTTCGGGCGGCGCGACCGGCTGGCCGGCAACCGACTGGGTTGAAGATCTGATGCTGCGCCTGAATACGCCGCAGGATTACGATCACTGGGTTGATAACTCGCTGAAGTTCAACGATCCGAAGGTCGTTGCCGCCATCGAGGAATTCGGCAAGTTCTCCAAGAATCCGAAATATGTTGCCGGCGGCGTTGCGGCCGTTGCCTCGACCGACTTCCGCGACAGCCCGAAGGGCCTCTTCACGGTTCCGCCGAAGTGCTACCTGCACAAGCAGGCATCCTTCATCCCGTCCTTCTTCCCGGAGGGTACCAAGCTCGGTCAGGATGCGGACTTCTTCTACTTCCCGCCCAGCGCCGCGCATCCTGAACTCGGTAAGCCGGTTCTTGGCGCCGGCACGCTGGCAGCCATCACCAAGGATTCGAAGGCCGCCCGCGCCTTTATCCAGTTCCTGCAGACGCCGATCGCCCAGGAAGTCTGGATGGCTCAGTCCGGTTTCCTGACACCGTACAAGTCCGTCAACACGGCTGCCTACGCCAATGACACGCTGCGTAAGGAAGGTGAAATCCTGACCACGGCCACCACGTTCCGCTTCGACGGTTCCGACCTGATGCCAGGCAAGATCGGTGCAGGGTCGTTCTGGACGGGCATGGTGGATTTCGTCGGCGGCAAGTCCGCTCAGGATGTAGCCGACGGTATCCAGAAGTCCTGGGACGCCATCAAGTAAGGCATCATAGCCCTATCGCCGCCGGCAACTCGCCGGCGGCGTCATGCAGCTCGTGACGGCCCGCCTCATGCGCGGCCGATGTCGTACGGGTGGGCACAAAGCAGGTCAATTCGGGGAGGGAATGGATGTTTTCGCAGATCGTATCGGCGATTGGCGCCATGATATTCGGCGTTGCCATTTGCGCCGCTTATTTTTGGTTCTCCAACAAGTTTCTGGACGTGATTTTCCCGGCACGGGAGGGTGACGACGTCCATCAGGCGGCTGTCAATCTTCGCCGCCGTGGCCTCATCCGCCCCTGGCTGTTCCTGGGGCCGGCCTTGTTCCTGCTCGTCGTCTACCTCGTCTATCCTGCCGTCGCGACCTTCATCCTGTCCTTCTACGGGCCGGACGGCAGCAAATTCGTCGGCGGCGCCAACTATCTCTGGGCGCTCAACGACACCGAATTCCGCCAGTCGATCTTCAACAACATTCTCTGGCTTGCCGTGGTGCCTGCCGCCTGCACCTTCTTCGGCCTCGTCATCGCCGTCATGACCGACCGCATCTGGTGGGGCAACATCGCCAAGGCCGTCATCTTCATGCCGATGGCGATTTCCTTCGTCGGCGCCTCGGTCATCTGGAAGTTCATCTACGAATATCGCGGCGGCACCGACGCGCAGATCGGCCTTTTGAACGCCGTCGTCCAGTTGTTCGGCGGCACGCCCGAGGTCTGGATCACGATTCCGTTCTGGAACAATTTCTTCCTGATGGTCATGCTGATCTGGATCCAGACCGGCTTCGCCATGGTCATCCTTTCGGCGGCCCTGCGCGGCATTCCGGAGGAGACGATCGAAGCGGCCGTCATCGATGGTGCCAATGGCTGGCAGATCTTCTGGAAGATAATGGTGCCGCAGGTCTGGGGCACGATCGCCACCGTCTGGACCACCATCACCATTCTCGTCCTCAAGGTCTTCGACATCGTGCTTACCATGACCAACGGTCAATGGAACACGATGGTGCTCGCCAATCTGATGTTTAACTGGATGTTCCGTGGCGGCGGCGACAGTGGCCGAAGCGCCGTCATCGCGCTCGTCATCATGGTCGCGGTCACGCCGATCATGATCTGGAACATTCGCCGCGCAAATGCTGAGACGAAGGGGCGCTGACATGATTGGAAATCTCGGTCGCATCGGCCCCGCCCGCATTTTCGTTCACGCCGCGGTATTGCTCATCGTCCTGCTCTGGCTGTTGCCGACGCTCGGCATTTTCGTCACCGCGCTGCGCGACAAGGATCAGATCGTCGCTTCCGGCTGGTGGACGGCCTTTGCCGGCTCGTCGCGCACCACGGCAGCCCGCCTTGACGGTGCGGATAAGGCAAAACCTGATGGCGCAAATTTCGTGATATCAGGCACGCTCGCCGTCGAAGGCGGCGGCAAGATCCAGTCCTTCGGCCTGCGCGTGCAGGAGCCGGCAGCCTACAAGGCAGGCGCTCCCGCCGCGCTGGAAAATGGTGAGACGCTGACGATCGACTCCGACGGAAGCTATCGCTATCAGAAGAATGGCCCGTTCGAAGCCGATGCCCGGGCAAAGCGCGTCTATTTGACGGTCGCCACCCCGCCGCAATTCACGCTCGACAACTATCGCAACGTGCTGGGCGGCGAGGGTATCGGCCAGTCCTTCATCAATTCGCTGACGGTGACGATCCCCGCGACGGTCATCCCGATCCTGATCGCCGCCTTTGCGGCCTATGCGCTTGCCTGGATGGAGTTTCCCGGCCGCGCGATCCTGATCGCGCTCGTCGTTGGCCTGATCGTCGTGCCGCTGCAGATGTCGCTGATCCCGCTTCTGCGCATCTACAACGAAATTGGCCAGATGTTCGGCGTGCCGTCGAAGACCTATCCCGGCATCTGGCTGGCGCATACGGCCTTCGGTCTGCCGCTCGCCATCTATCTCCTGCGCAATTACATTGCCGGCCTGCCGAAGGAAATCATCGAATCCGCGCGCGTCGATGGCGCCAGCGATTTCGACATCTTCGTCAAGATCATCCTGCCGCTGTCATTCCCGGCATTGGCCTCCTTCGCAATCTTCCAGTTCCTCTGGGTCTGGAACGACCTTCTGATCGCCATGGTTTTCCTCGGCACCGACAAGGATCATCTTGTCCTGACCGCCGCCCTCAACGCGCTGCTCGGTTCGCGCGGCGGCAACTGGGAAATCCTCACGGCCTCGGCCTTCGTCACCATCCTTATCCCACTCCTCGTCTTCTTTGGTCTGCAGCGCTATCTCGTGCGCGGTCTGCTCGCCGGGTCGGTGAAGGGGGGCTGATCCAAATACGCACTTACTACAGGACCTATTCAGCATGAGCATTGCTCTTCAATCGGCTTCGGAAGTTGACAAGGACTGGTGGCGCGGCGCCGTGATCTATCAGATCTATCCGCGTTCCTATCAGGACTCCAACGGCGACGGTATCGGCGATCTCAAGGGTATCGCCGTCCGCCTGCCGCATGTCGCGTCGCTTGGCGTCGATGCCATCTGGATTTCGCCGTTCTTCACCTCGCCGATGCGCGATTTCGGCTACGACGTCTCCAATTATGAGGACGTCGATCCGATCTTCGGTTCGCTGGCCGATTTTGATGCGATGGTGATGGAAGCTCATCGCCTCGGCATCAAGGTGATGATCGACCTCGTGCTGTCGCACAGCTCGGACCGCCATCCCTGGTTCGTCGAAAGCCGCTCGAGCAAAGATAATCCCAAGGCCGATTGGTACGTCTGGGCCGATGCCAAGCCGGACGGCACGCCGCCCAACAACTGGCTGTCGATCTTCGGCGGCTCGGCCTGGGCGTGGGATCCGACCCGCATGCAGTACTACATGCACAACTTCCTGACCTCGCAGCCGGATATGAACCTGCACAATCCGGAAGTGCAGGATCGCTTGCTCGACGTCGTCCGTTTCTGGCTCGACCGCGGCGTCGACGGCTTCCGTCTCGACACCATCAACTTCTATTTCCACGACAAGGAATTGCGCGACAACCCGGCGCTGGAGCCGTCACGCCGCAACGCCTCCACAGCACCGGCCGTCAATCCCTATAATTTCCAGGAACATCTCTACGACAAGAACCGCCCCGAGAACCTGGAATTCCTGAAGCGCTTCCGTGCCGTGCTCGACGAATATCCGGCGATTGCCGCCGTCGGCGAAGTCGGCGACAGCCAGCGCGGCCTCGAAATCGTCGGCGAATACACCTCCGGCGGCGACAAGATGCATATGTGCTACGCCTTCGAATTCCTGGCGCCGGATGCCCTGTCGCCGGATCGCGTCGAAGAGGTGATGAATGACTTCGATACGGCTGCTCCGGAAGGCTGGGCGTGCTGGGCCTTCTCCAACCACGACGTGGTGCGCCATGTCAGCCGCTGGGGCAATCTGGTGGCGGACCGCGATGCTTTCGCCAAGCTCTATGCAGCGCTGCTGCTGACCCTGCGCGGTTCCGTCTGCCTGTATCAGGGCGAGGAACTGGCGCTGACGGAAGCCGATCTCGCCTATCAGGACCTGCAGGACCCCTATGGCATCCAGTTCTGGCCGGAGTTCAAGGGGCGCGATGGTTGCCGCACGCCGATGGTTTGGGACAGCCAGGTGACACAAGGCGGATTCTCGACGGTTAAGCCATGGCTGCCGGTGCCGGTCGAACATATCCTGCGCGCCGTCAGCGTCCAGCAGGGCGATGAAAATTCGGTGCTGGAGCAGTACCGCCGCTTCCTTGCCTTCCGCAAGCAGCATCCGGCTTTCGCCAAGGGCGAGATTGCCTTTTCGGAGCCGCAGGGCGATGTGCTGATCTACACCCGCGCTTATGCCGGCGAGACCATTCTCTGCGCCTTCAACATGAGCCCTGTCGAAACGCTGGCAATCCTGCCTGACGGCAATTGGCAGGCGTTGACGGGACATGGATTTACCAGCAACAACTACGGCAACAAGATCGATATTCCGGCCTGGGGCGCTTACTTCGCGCGTCTCGCCTGACCTTTGGGAGGAGGAAGCATAATGACGGGACTTGTTCTGAAGGATATCAAGAAATCCTACGGCAGCGTGCATGTGCTGCACGGCATCGATCTGGAGATCAACGAAGGCGAGTTCATCGTCTTCGTCGGCCCCTCCGGCTGCGGCAAGTCCACCTTGCTCAGGATGATTGCCGGGCTGGAGAGCATCACGGCCGGGGATATGATGATCGCCGGTCAGAAGGTGAATGAGGTGCCGCCGTCGCGGCGCGGCATCGCCATGGTCTTCCAGTCCTATGCGCTCTATCCGCATATGACCGTCTACGACAACATGGCCTTCGGCATGCGCATTGCCGGCGAAAGCAAGCAGGAGATCGACCGTCGCGTCCGTGCGGCGGCGGCCAGCCTGCAACTCACGCAATATCTGGAGCGTCTGCCGAAGGCGCTTTCGGGTGGTCAGCGCCAGCGTGTCGCCATCGGGCGTGCCATCTGCCGCAATCCGAAGGTCTTCCTCTTCGATGAGCCGCTGTCGAACCTCGACGCCGCACTACGCGTCGCGACCCGCATCGAGATTGCCAAGCTCAGCCAGTCGATGCCCGAGACGACGATGATCTACGTCACCCACGACCAAGTGGAGGCCATGACGCTGGCCGACCGTATCGTCGTGCTATCGGCTGGTCGCGTCGAGCAAGTCGGTGCTCCCCTTGAACTCTACGAGCGCCCGGCCAATCTGTTCGTCGCCAAGTTCATCGGCTCGCCCGCCATGAATATTATCCCCGCTACCGTGACCGAAACCGGCGCAACGACCACCGTGACGCTGACTGGCGGCAAGGCCGTGACGCTGGAGGTGCCGACGGAGGCATCCGAGAAGGGCAAGACGGCGAGCTTCGGCGTACGTCCGGAAGACCTGCGTGTCGCGACTGGTGACGACTATCTCTTCGAAGGCGAGGTCTCGATTGTCGAAGCGCTCGGCGAAGTGACCCAGCTCTATCTCGAAGGCCTGGTCGATGGCGAGCCGATTATCGTCAAGATCCCCGGCATTGCCGATATCCATCGCGGCCAAAAGATGCGTTTTACGGCCGACCGGCAGAAGCTGCATCTGTTTGATGCCGGCGGCCACTCCTATCGCAAGTAGCGGCTTACGGGGAACGTCGCCGGCTCAAGCAAAGGTGAACAACAAAATTCATCTTGGGCTGGCGCGTTCAAACCTTCTGTTAAAGACCGGCTGATAGTCTTCCCCTCATAATATACTTCAGGGGTCTAGCAAGATGGCCGCATTCGGCAGAGCTAATTCGGGTCAGCATTTCCTCAACAAAGAAGAATCATTCATGTATGACCGCGAGGTGCGGTTTCGCATGGAAGACACCATGAATGCGGCGCGCCTCGAATACACCGAAAAGGGCGTGATGAATCTTGCGTCCCGCCGCTGCGATATTATCCGCATCTCGCAGAGCAGTGCGGTTCTCGCGATCCTCACCCAGTATAATCTGCCGAAGCAGTTCTATCTGGATATCCCCGACGCGCGCATCACCAAGATCGGCTGCGTGCTGATGAAGGTCTTCTCCAACAACACGGTCGAGGTCCGCTTCCTGCGGCTTCTCACGGAGAAGGAAATGAACAAGATCTTCGTCTACAGCACGCACCCGGCTCATAAGAACCGCGTGCTCGATATCAGATCCTGATCAACGACCCACAAGAAACGGCTTCGCACGCTCCGTTCGGCTGACGGTTCAGATTTCCGTCCGCCATTTTTCGAGCGCATCCTCAAGATATTTGATCAGCGGCAGCCTGCCATTTTCCTGCAGCCATTTGTCGACTGACAGGCGCAGCGGGCTGACCGCAATCATCGAAACCAGCCGCAGACCGTCGCGATTCTTCGTCGGAAACAGTTCGCACAGGGCTTCATAGGCGATTTGTTCGAGCTGCAGAGAGTTACCCCGCGAGCGGGCGCGCAGGGCATCGCTTTGGCGTAAAATCTTGGCCGTCTCAAGAAGCCGAGGTGCTTCCGCCTCGAGGCGAGCCACAAGTCCCAGCGTTGCCTGATGAACGACCTCGAGCGGTCGGCCGGCCAATGCATTCTCGATGATGCTGGTCCGCAGTGCGTCCATATATCTGCTCTGATGCGCCCGGAGAATATCGTCCTTGCTTTTGAAGTAATAAAAGAAAGTCCGGCGGGAAATCCCGGCCCCTGCCGCAATCTCCTCGATCGTCGTTTCCTGATAGCCTTTCGCCATAAAGGATTTCATCCCGGCGTCCGCTATGCGTTGAAAGGTCAGGCGGCGCTTGCATTCGCGCAGGCCTTCCGGCTTGGATGGTGCATCGTGCATTCGATCATTTTGGCATGAGTCGCAACGCCGCTCAAATCTGGCGCATGCCTCGCGGCTCCTTCTCTGCGGTCTCAATCTCCGGTGAAATAAATTCTCCGCTTCGCTCCTCGATTGCCGCAAATCGGCCGACATTAATATTACACTCAGTGCGATAATTAATGTTGATGCTGATGTTCATAACCCGGTGCAGGAGCACAAACATCCATGGCAGCCAATGCAATCTCAAATCACGATGGAAGTAAGACCTATGGTCCATATGCCACCGAAAGCCGTCGGAGGCCTGAAATTTGCTCGATGGCTCTGCTGTTGAGCGTGCTAGGGGGCTGTGCCGCCGCGCCGCTGGATCGGGCGGGATCCCTGCGGTCCTATGATGGCCTGACCCGATCGGACGGGTTGGTCGCGCACTCGCTTCTGAGGGTGAGCAAGGACGATGTTCTTGCGGCCAAAACCGTGAAGATCATTCCCACGACCTTTTCCATGCGCGCCGAAAGCGCCGCCTTCACACCCAAACAGCGTGATCTCGTGACCAATGCCGTCGACAGGGCGCTTTGTTCCGGATTGAGCGAACGCTTCGCCGTCGTCGGTCTGTCCGAGCCGGCAGATTTGACCGTCCGCGCCGTCGTGACGCAGGTTAAGGCAACCAATCCTACCGCCGTCGGAGTCTCGAAAGTTGCCTCCATGGGCAAGAGCGTATTGCTGCCGGGTGTACCAGTGCCCGTTCCGCGTATTCCGATCGGCATGGGCAGCCTCTCGCTCGAGGCGGAGGCTTTCAATCCCCAGGGTGCACAGAAGGCAGTCATGATCTGGGGACGTGGTGCGAACGCATTTTTTGATTCGGGTACGGTCGCCAAGGAAGGGGATGCCTATAGCCTCGCCGCCAAATTCGGCGGCGATTTCAGTAAGATGCTGGTTAAGGGCAAGACGCCGTTCGGCGCGGCGCCCTCGTTCCCTTCCAGGGCTAAATTGGCGGCCCTCGTCGGTCGCGCGCCCAAGTATGAGGCCTGCAAGGCGTTCGGGAAGTCACCGGGTGTAACCGGCTTCGTCGGAGCACGCCTCGGCCTTCCGCCTGCCTGGACCGACAAGGCTCCGCCGGAAGCAGGAACCACGGCACCGAAAGCTCCTTGATCAGCCTTCGATGCCGCCCTGCCGAAATCCGGAGGACAATCTCAGTGGCGGAACAGGACGCTCGCGCCCTGATCCGCCGGTCCTGCGGCGTGGCGGAACGGCGCGAAGAGCTCGCGGCCCATGCCGAACTCGTTCTCCGAGAGATCGGCTACGACCGGCTCTCGCTCGGCCAGGTCAGCAGCATCGACGAGGACTTCCAGCGTGCCGGCGATCGCATCGATGCGGATGATGTCGCCTTCCCGGATACGGGCGATCGGGCCGCCGTCGACGGCCTCCGGCGTCACATGGATGGCGGCCGGAACCTTGCCCGAGGCGCCGGACATGCGCCCGTCGGTCAAGAGCGCCACGCGGAAACCGCGATCCTGCAGCACGCCGAGCGCGGGCGTCAGCTTGTGCAACTCGGGCATGCCGTTAGCCTTCGGTCCCTGGAAGCGGACGACGGCGACGAAATCGCGGTTCAGCTTGCCGTCCTTGAAGGCCTGCTGCATCTCCAGCTGGTCGTGGAAGATCACGGCCGGCGCTTCGATGATGTGGCGCTCCGGCTTGACGGCGGAGATCTTGATGACCGCCTTGCCGATATTGCCGCGCAGCATCTTCAGCCCGCCATTGCTCTGGAAGGGCGTGTCGATGCTTGCTAGCACCTTCGGGTCGTGGCTTTTATCCGGGGCAGGCTCGCGCACCACATTGCCGTCGGCGCCGAGCTTGACATCGATGGAGTAGCTCTCGAGGCCTTGGCCGTAGACGGTGCGCACGTCATCGTGCAGCAGCCCCTTCTTCAGGAGCTCCTTGATAAGGAAGCCCATGCCGCCGGCGGCATGGAAATGGTTCACGTCGGCAAGCCCGTTCGGATAGACGCGGGCAAGCAGCGGGATGATGTCGGAAAGCTCGGAAATATCCTGCCAGGTGAGCACGATGCCGGCGGCGCGCGCCATGGCGACGATGTGCATCGTATGGTTCGTCGAGCCGCCCGTCGCATGCAGGCCGACGACGCCGTTGACGATCGAACGCTCGTCGATCATCTCGCCGGCCGGCGTGAACTCATTGCCCATGGCGGTGATGGCGAGCGCACGCTTGGTCGCCTCGCGCGTCAGGGCTTCGCGCAGCGGTGTGCCGGGGTTGACGAAGGAGGCGCCCGGCATGTGAAAGCCCATGATTTCCATCAGCATCTGGTTCGAATTCGCCGTGCCGTAGAAGGTGCAGGTGCCGGGACCATGATAGGATTTCGATTCCGCCTCCAGCAGCTCAGCGCGGCCGACCTTGCCCTCGGCATAGAGCTGGCGCACGCGCGACTTCTCGTCGTTCGGCAGGCCCGAGGTCATCGGCCCGGCCGGAATGAAGACGGCAGGCAGATGGCCGAAGGAGAGAGCGGCGATGACGAGGCCGGGAACGATCTTGTCGCAGACGCCGAGGAAGACAGCCGCATCGAACATATTGTGCGACAGGCCGACGGCGGCCGACATGGCAATCAAGTCGCGCGAGAAGAGCGAGAGTTCCATGCCCGGCTGTCCCTGCGTGACGCCGTCGCACATGGCCGGTACGCCGCCGGCCACCTGGGCGATGCCGCCCGCTTCGGCCGCCGCCTCGCGGATGATCGCAGGATAGGTCTCGAAGGGCTGATGCGCCGAGAGCATGTCGTTATAGGAGGTGATGATCCCGAGATTGGGCACCTGGTCTCCCGCCAGTGCGTCCTTCTCGGAGGGGGAACAGATGGCGAAGCCATGCGCAAGGTTGGCGCAGCCGAGAACGGAGCGTTGCGCTCCCTTGCTCGCGGCGCTGCGCAGGCGGTCCAGATAGCGCTCGCGCGTCGGCTTCGAGCGCTCGACGATGCGTGCGGTAATCGCTGATATGCGGGCGTCAGCGGCCATGGTCGATCTGCCTCCGTCTGTTCTGCGCGATGCCCGTGAGATCTGTTTCGGTAAAGGGCGCGGCGCGGGATCTAAAAGTCAATGCTCTGCCGCTGCACCCGCAAGGGCACATGGCGCAGCATAGGTTGCTGTGTCATTCAGGGTTCGATGACGAGGCCTTGCGGCCGTGTCAGGGAGCCCAATAAATCTCGACCGGTGAAGCCGCCCGTCGCAGCATGGAGCGGATCGGCATCTCGGTTTCCTCGCCCACCGCTTCGGCTTTGGCGAGAACCTCTTTCTTTCCTTCTCCCTCGATATGGAGCACCAGCAATCGGGCATCCTGAAGGCTGGAGAAAGTGAATGTCAGCCGCGGCTCACCGGCACCTTCCGCTTCCATCGTGATGATGCCGCGCGGGGTGTTCGGATCGAGTGCGGTTGCGAGATTGCTGCCGCCAGGAAAGAAAGAGGCCGTGTGGCCGTCATTGCCCATGCCGAGGATGGCAACATCGAAGGGATGGCCAACAGCCTTGGTCTTTTCGGTGGCGATGACCGCGGCTTCTTCGACGGAAGCCGCGGCCTGATAGAGCGGAAGGAACTTGGCGGCAGCCGCCTTGTCCCTCAGCAGGTTTTCCTGAACGAGCAGGTGGTTCGAACGCGGATTGTCCGCCGGCACGAACCGCTCGTCGACGAGGGTGATCGTCACCTTCCCCCATTCGATCGAGCGCGATGACAGCGCCTGGAAGAAGGCCTTTGGCGTCGAGCCGCCAGAGACCGCGATGCTTGCGGAGCCGCGTGTCGCGACGGCGTCCGAGAGGGTCTCGGCCACCTTGTCCGCGAGCTTGCCGGCGAGTTCGGCACCATTGGCAAAAGCATGCATGTTCGCTGTCATCGTTATCGTCCCAGATTAGATATCGTCGTGCCAGGTGCGGCCGTCACGCTCGATGAGCGCGATAGCCTGGCTCGGACCCCAGGTGCCTGCCGTGTAGCCCTGCACCTGCTGGCTGGCTTCTTCCCAACCCTTGAGGATCGGGTCGACCCATTCCCATGCGGCTTCCACTTCGTCGCGGCGCATGAACAGCGTCTGGTTGGAGCGGATGACGTCCATCAGCAGGCGCTCGTAGGCATCCGGATTGCGGACGTTGAAGGCAGACGCGAAGCTCATGTCGAGCGAGACGTTGCGCAGGCGCATGCCGCCCGGGCCTGGATCCTTGATCATCAGCGACTGCTTGACGCCTTCATCCGGCTGCAAGCGGATGATCAGCTGGTTGGCGACGATGCGGCCGGCAGCCTGATCGAAGATGGTGTGCGGAATGTGCTTGAAGGTGATGACGATCTCCGACATGCGGCCGGCGAGACGCTTGCCGGTGCGGATGTAGAAGGGAACGCCAGCCCAGCGCCAGTTGCCGATTTCGGCCTTAATGGCGACGAAGGTTTCGGTGTTGGAAACGCCCCCTTCCAGTTCGTCGAGGTAGCCCTTGACCGGGCCGCCTGCCGAAGCGCCAGCGCGGTACTGACCGCGAACCGTTGCCTGCTCGACATTGGAAGCGTCGATCGGCTTCAACGCGCGCAGTACCTTCAGCTTCTCGTCGCGAACGGCTTCCGAATCCATCGAGGAGGGGATTTCCATCGCGGTCAAGCAGAGGAGCTGCAGGATGTGATTCTGCACCATGTCGCGCAGGGCGCCAGCCGTGTCGTAGTAGCCGGCGCGGCCTTCGAGACCGACCGATTCAGCGACGGTGATCTGCACGTGGTCGATATGATTGGCATTCCACAGCGGCTCGTAGAGAGCGTTGGCAAAGCGCAGTGCCATCAGGTTCTGCACGGTTTCCTTGCCGAGATAGTGGTCGATACGGAAGATCTGCTCTTCCTTGAAGACCTTGCCGATCGTATCGTTCAGCTGCAGGGCGGATGCGAGGTCGCGGCCAATCGGCTTTTCGACCACGATGCGGGTCTGCTTGGTGATCAGCTTGTGATCGTGGATCTTCTGCGAGATGTCGCCGAAGATGCCCGGAGCGACGGCGAGATAGAAGGCACGGACGCGCTCCTTGCCTTCGTCCAGGATCTTTTTGAGCTGATCCCAGCCGGCGTCGCTGCGGGCGTCGACGGGTACGTAGAACAGGCGAGCCAGGAACTTCTTGACCTCGGCGTCGTCATATTCGCCCTTCTTCAGGTGTTCCTTGAGGGCGGCGTCGGCAAATTTGCGGTATTCTTCATTGGAAAGCGCACTGCGCGAAGCGCCGATGATGCGGGTCGGCTCGGAAAACTGACCTTCGACCTGACGATGGTAAAGAGCGGGCAGGAGCTTGCGTTCGGCAAGGTCGCCGCTGCCGCCGAAAACGACATAATCAAATGGTTCAACGGGAATGATTTGGCTGCTCATGAGCTATCTCTCAATCGGTCTTGGTTGAGGCCCCTTTTAATCTAATCGATTTAAAAAGGCCAGTGTGCATCGCAAAATTCAGATGCGGCTTTTTAGAGCGGATTGCCGGCGGAAGAAATCATCTTCCGGTTTTCAAAACCTGTCGCGCAACGCAAACCACGAGAGCGCCAGGAACAGCAGAGGCGCCCGCATGCGCGCACCGCCGGGGAAGGGCGGAATGTTCAGCTCCTTAAACAGATGAAGTTCATCCGCATTCCCGAGAACCGTTTTCGCATAGAGTTTACCGCAATAATTTGACAGCATCACCCCATGGCCGGAATAGCCGCCGATGGAAGTGACGCCGGGCATGACTTCGCGCACGAAGGGCTGGCGCGGCATGGTGATGCCGACCGAACCGCCCCAGGCATAATCGATGTTGATATCGCCGAGGGCCGGATAGATTTCGGTGATCTGCCGGCGGATGTGCTGCGTTATGTCGCGTGGATTGTCCGCCGTATAGGCCTCGCGCCCGCCGAACAGCAGGCGTCCATCCTTGGATTTGCGGAAATAGCGCACGACGAATCGCGAATCAGCCACGGCCTCGTTGCCGGGAAGAACCTGTGGGAAGCGGTCCAGCGGTTGCGTTGCGCCGATGAAGGAGCGGATCGGCATGACGTGACTTGCCGTCACCGGCTCGAGGTTGCCGATATAGCCGTTACAAGCGATCAGCACGCGGTCGGCGGTGATCTCGCCGCCATCCGTCTCGATAATGGTCTTGCCGCCCGTTTGGCGAAAGCCCTTTGCCTTGGTCATCTCAAAGAGGGCGGCACCGGCTTCGGCCGCGACGCGGGCGAGACCGATGAGCAGTTTCAGCGGATGGATATGGCCCGTGCCCGTATCCCGGACGCCATAGAGATAGAATTGCGACCCCAGCCGTTCCTGGGTTTCGGCCTGATCCATGAAGGTCATATGCGGATAGCCGTAGCGGGTCGCCGCGATCTCCGCACTGTCCATATAGTCGCGCTTGTAGCTGCGCTTGTGCGTGACATTCATCTGGCCGGGCAGAAAATCGATGTCGATGCCATGCTCCGACGCGAAATCGAGCAGATGCCGCTTGGCGTCTTCGGCTAGATCGAAGAGGGCTTTGGAGCGTTCATAGCCAATCTTCTCCTCGAGCTCTTCGGGCCACCAGCGCTGGCCGGTGCCGAGCTGGCCGCCGTTGCGGCCGGAGGCGCCGTCGCCGAAGCGGTTGGCGTCGATCAGGACGATGTCGGCACCACCCTTGGCGAGGTTGTAGGCGGCCTGAAGGCCGGTATAGCCGCCGCCGACGATTGCGATATCTGCCCGACGCGAGCCGTCGAGCTTCGGATAGATCGGACGCGGGCCGACGGTCGCCTGATAGAAGGAAAGTCCCGGCGCAATCGGGCTCTGCCATGTTTCCTGCAATGTCACGGCAATCTCCCTCACACGTTAAGCAGAAGGAATTCCCGCTCCCACGGGCTGATCACCTGCATGAAGGTCTCGAACTCACCGCGTTTGACGCCGGCATAGATGTCGATGAAATCTTTGCCGAGGACCTCCTCGAAAGCCGGTTCGTCCTCCATCAAGGCAATGGCCTCAAGCAGGCCGCGCGGCAGATCGATGGAGCCTTCATTCGCGGAATCCTCGGTGGGCGCCGTCGGCTCAACCTGCTTCATGATTCCGAGCAGGCCGGAGGCGAGAGAGGCGGCGAGTGCCAGATAGGGGTTGGCATCGGAGCTCGGCAGCCGGTTTTCCACACGTCTCGCCTGCGGATCGGAGATTGGCACGCGGAAAGCCGTGGTACGGTTGTCATAGCCCCAGGCATTGTTAACCGGGCAGGACATATTCGGCGCCAGCCGGCGATAGGAGTTCACATAGGGCGCCAGCATGGCGAGCGCATTCGGCACGAAGCGCTGCATGCCGCCGATGAAATGGAAGAATTCGGGCGAGGGACTGCCATCCGGATTGGTGAAGACGTTCTTGCCCGTCTCGATATCCACGACCGACTGATGGATGTGCATTGCCGAGCCGGGCTGACTCTGCATCGGTTTGGCCATGAAGGTCGCGTAGATGCCATGCTTCAGCGCCGCCTCTCGGATCGTGCGCTTGAACATGAACACCTGGTCGGCAAGCTCTATCGGATCGCCATGACGCAGGTTGATCTCGAGCTGCGCCGGACCCTCTTCATGGATCAGCGTGTCGATCTCGAGACCCTGCTTCTCGGAGAAGTGATAGATGTCGTCGATCAGCTCGTCGAACTCGTTGATGCCGGCGATCGAATAGCCTTGGCCGCCGAGGATCGAGCGACCGGAACGACCCTTCGGCGGGTGCAGCGGATAATCCGGATCGTCATTCTTGGCGACGAGATAGAATTCGATTTCCGGCGCCACCACCGGTTTCCAACCGCGATCGCGATAGAGCCCCATGATGCGCTTCAGCACGTTACGCGGCGTATAGGAGACTTCCTGTCCCTCGGAATTGACGATATCGCAGATGACCTGCGCGGTCGGAT
Organism: Rhizobium sp. 11515TR; assembly: GCF_002277895.1. Classification (NCBI taxonomy): domain Bacteria; kingdom Pseudomonadati; phylum Pseudomonadota; class Alphaproteobacteria; order Hyphomicrobiales; family Rhizobiaceae; genus Rhizobium; species Rhizobium sp. 11515TR. The sequence goes on from NZ_CP022998.1 coordinate 1,354,314, forward strand.
CCGTTTCCCAGGGCACGACCGACAGCGTCGACAGGTCGGGCACCAACTTCAGGTCGTTGTCGCGCGGCTCGTAGCGGAAGCTTTCGGTCTCTTCCGGATATTCGCCAGAGATCGTGTGTCGATAGATCGCCGAGGGCAGTGCCAGCGACGTGTTCGAGGTGAATTTCGAGGTCGGCATCATCTTGCCGCGCGGCACGCCGGCAAGATCAGGCGTGATGCATTCTATGTCCTCGATCCCGCGTGCCCGCAACCATTGCGCCGCTTCCTTCCAGTTTGCCACGCCGCGTGCCGATCTCAGACTGGGAGGAACCGTAGGGGTTTTCGAGACAGGCACGGAAGCTTTCAGCGGGGTCTTTCTCGCGGGCATAAAACACCGTATTTGGGTTGATCGGTGAGTGCATCATAACTGCAGTTTGCCAATTGGCGAGGGGGAAAACCGCTCGGACTTTCGCCGTATGATGGAAAAATGACGAGAAAGCGCGGCGAAGAATAAAGGGCTGAAGCGTGACCGGCAGATATGATGTGATCGTCCTTGGCGCAGGCGCCGCCGGCATGATGTGCGCCATCCGCGCCGGCCAGCGCGGTCGGTCCGTTCTCGTGCTCGATCATGCCGCCGCACCTGGCGAAAAGATCCGCATTTCCGGCGGCGGCCGCTGCAATTTCACCAATATCCATGCAGGCCCGAAGAACTTCCTGTCCGCCAATCCGCATTTCGCCAAATCGGCGCTGGCGCGTTTCACGCCTGCCGATTTTCTGGCCATGGTCGAGCGCCATGGCATCGGCTGGCATGAAAAGACGCTCGGCCAGCTCTTTTGCGATGATAGTGCTAAGGACATCATCCGCATGCTGATCGACGAGATGCGCGCGGCCGGTGCGCAACTGCGACTGCGAACGGAGATCAGCGGCATCGAGCAGAGGGCAGGCGGCTATCGTGTCAGCACATCCGAAGGCGCCTTCGAAGCGTCCTCGCTGGTCGTCGCAACTGGCGGCAAGTCCATTCCCAAAATGGGGGCCACCGGTTTTGCCTATCGCATTGCCGAGCAATTCGGCTTGCCTGTCATCGAAACGCGGCCAGGCCTTGTGCCGCTGACGCTCGATCCGCAATTGCTTCAGCGTCTGGCGCCGTTGTCGGGCATTGCTGCCCCCGCCGAGATCCGACACGGCAAGACGGCATTCCGCGAGGCCCTGCTCTTTACCCATCGCGGTCTCAGCGGCCCCGCAATTCTGCAGATTTCCTCCTATTGGCGGGAAGGCGAGGACATCAGCGTCGCAATCGAGCCCGATATCGATATTTTCGCACTTCTGAAGAAAGCCAAGCAGCTCAATGGCCGGCAGTCGGCGCAGACGGCGCTTGCGGAAATCCTGCCGAAACGACTGGCTCAGCATATTGTCGAGAATGAGGGCATCTCCGGCAACATGGCAGATCTATCGGACAAACGCCTGCAGCAGCTTGCGGCTTCTATCCAGTCCTGGCCGGTCAAACCCTCTGGATCGGAAGGCTATCGCACCGCCGAAGTGACGCTCGGCGGCATCGACACGGCTTGCCTCGATTCGCGGACGATGCAGGCAAAGACCATTCCCGGCCTGTTCTTCATCGGCGAATGCGTCGACGTGACCGGCTGGCTCGGCGGCTATAATTTCCAATGGGCGTGGGCCTCCGGGCATGTAGCCGGCGAAGCGGCTTGAACTGCCGATTCAAGGCCTTGTCGGCGCCTTGAGAAAATGGAACCCGCCTCTGTTTCTCGCGTTTTCCTTTCCTACATTATTAGTGAATACATTGGCAGTTGCCGAAAGCACCATTTGCCGGTTATCGTGTCAGTGCGAAAATGGGAATATACTCATGAACAGAACACATCGTCGCGCTCGCGCCATTGCAATCGTTCAGACCCGTGACAATGCCAAGCTTTTGGCGGCAAGACTGTTGATGTTGGCGACCGGCGTTACCGCCGCTTGCATCGCCTACCTTACCGTACGCGGCTTCTGATTTCAGCCGCCACATTGCTTTTGGCCCGTCGTTGAACGGCGGCCTTGGCTCGCGCTCGGAGATAAATCTCTCGCTCCGGTTTTCAGCGTTTGATTGTATGCTGCGGGTCACACTACATGCTTATCTGAAAATTAATTAATCACGCCGACAATCCCAGTCGATTTCTTGGGGCGCTCTACTGCAAGCTGGAGCCGAAGCAATGATTGCTTCCCGACTTATACTCGGGAACCCCGCCTGCCGATATTTCAAGAATGATGATTATACATCCGGTCAGCGCCGAGGCGGCGTCGACGGGGGGAGCGGTGTGTGAGAGGTCTGGGCCAAAATGTTCATTGACAAGATATTGTCGCGTTTCAACATCAAGACGAAAGTTCTGATATTCGTCCTGCCGTTCGTCATCAGCATTTCCGCCGTAGGCCTCACCGGGCTTTATGCGTCGGGCCTGCTTCAGGGCCGCATGGAGATCTCCAACAGCGTTCTGCAGTCCCTGACCGGGTTCAAGAATCTCTATGGTTCCATGGATGATTTCCTGCGCATCACCAATACGCAGCAGCGCGACAAGCTCTATGAAGACATCAAGTCGCAGCAGGGCGTGCTGAATGCGACGCTCGGCCAGCTCGGCGCTGATGCAGACGGCCGCGACAATCTGACTGATGCGATGGCAAAGACCGCCGACATGTCCAACCTCGTCGGCAGGCTTTGGTCGCTGCACGAACAGGAACTCTCGCTGCGCAAGACGATCGACGACGCCCAGCGCGCCTTGATCAGTGCCCGCTTCAATGTCAATTTCAACAGCCAGCAGCTGGAAGACCGGATGCGCCAGGACCAGGCGGACGCGACCTCTACGCTTCGCTCCGCCGACCGCCTGCTGAAGGGCGGTGATATGCTGGCCTCTGTTGCCGAAGACTTCAACAAGGCCGCGACACCGGCCGACAAGGTCAAGCTCCTGAAGGACCGGCTGCCGGACCTGAACAAGGCACAGCGCTCTATCGACCTTGCCTTGCCGCAGAACCAGAAGAGTGTTGTCCAGTCGCTCGTGGGTACCATCAAGGATCTTGCTGCCTTCACCGAAAGCACGGATGTTCCGACCGACGATACGATCACCAATATCAGCCGGCTGCTTTCGCGCTTCCGCCAGACCTCGACCTATACGCAGCTGACGGCGACACAGATGATGCGCCAGGCGACCACGACCTTCGTCTCCCTCGATGCCCGCGTCGCGCAGACCAATTCCGTCCTGCAGGACACGCGCCGCCTTGAAGACTCGATTTATTCGCTGCAGCTCGTGCTGGCCGATTTCAACGCCAATACGAACAAGGACAATCTCGTCCGCCTGCGCCAGGAAGTCTCCAAGCTTGGTGGCGATATCGATACGCTGAACCAGAGCGCGAAGAGCATGGATTTTGCCGGCGACATCGACTCGGCCATTCGTCCGGCCATCAAATCCATGGATGAGGCCGGCGGCAAGCTGGTCGATACCATTAATCAGCGGATCGGCGAATATGCCAGCGCCCGCCAGCAGCTCGATCAGGTCTGGGGCCAGCTGACCGCTTTCGCCGAGACGCAGAAACAAAGTGCCGGCAGCGAGCGCAACCAGGCAAATTCCATATCCATCCTTGCAACCGCACTCGGCATCATCCTCTCCGTTGCTGGCGGCATCGCGCTCGTGCTGACCCTGCAGCGTCCGATTGGCCAGATCACCGCTGCCATGCGCCGCATCGCCGATGGCATGCTGGAGACCTCGATCTCCGGCGAGCAGCGCCGCGACGAAATCGGCGACATGGCCAGAGCCCTCGGCATCTTCAAGGAAAACGCCATTTCGAAGATCCGTATCGAAGAGCAGAGCGACGAGGAGCGTGCTGCCGCAGAGCACGAACGCCAGCGCAACGACGCCGAAAAGCGCGAGCTCGACCGTCAGATCGACTATGCCGTCAGCGAGCTTGCCGCCGGTCTCGAGCGTCTTGCCCAGGGCGATATCTCGGCAACGATCGACACGCCCTTTATCGGCCGCCTCGAGCAGCTGCGCCAGGACTTCAACAGTTCGCTGTCCCGCCTGCAGCAGACGCTGAGCCAGGTCCGCAGCAATGTCGAGATGATCCAGAGCAACGGCGCTCAGATGGCGGCTTCCGCCGAGGATCTCTCGAAGCGCACCGAGCAGCAGGCCTCTTCGCTGGAGCAGACCGCGGCTGCCGTCGACCAGATCACGACGACGGTCCGTTCATCTGCCGAGCGCGCGAAGGACGCCGATGCAATCGTGCGCGAAGCCAAGCGCAGCGCCGATGACAGCTCCGTCGTCGTCGGCAACGCCATCGATGCCATGTCGCGTATCGAGGACGCCTCGCGCCGGATCGAGCAGATCATCGGCGTCATCGACGAGATCGCTTTCCAGACCAACCTTCTTGCGCTCAATGCCGGTATCGAAGCCGCCCGCGCAGGCGATGCGGGCAAGGGCTTTGCCGTCGTCGCCATGGAGGTGCGCGAGCTGGCACAGCGCTCGGCCGCTGCCGCCAAGGAGATCAAGGGGCTCATCAACAAGTCGACCGAGGAGGTCAATTCCGGTTCGCAGTACGTGCAGGAGGCCGGTTCGGTGCTCGCGCAGATCAGCAGTCAGATCGTAACGATCAGCCACCATGTGGAAATGATCGCCCGCGCCAGCCACGATCAGGCAAGTGCGCTGCAGGAGGTCAACTCCTCCGTCAATCACATGGATCAGATGACTCAGCAGAATGCCGGCATGGTAGAAGAAACCACGGCGGCGAGCCGCGAGCTCGCCACCGAGGCCGATGCCCTGCTGCACCTTATCCTGCAGTTCAAGATCGAGACCGGCTATAGCGCGAACTACATGCGCGAGCAGGCGGCCTGACCGCAGCTGGTGTTGCTATCGCAGGCGGATCGGCCTATTTCCCGCCGGTCCGCCTTCTTCATTGCCTGGTAGCGGTTGCGTACAGCGGCAAACCTCCGTCCAAGCCATTCAAAAAAGGGTGAGGGATCCCCGGCATTGTCGAGGTAGAACAGATCCTCGTTACGGCGCCATTGTTCTTCGCGCGCCAGGTTCCGTATTTCTATGGCTTTCGCCAGGGCGATGCTCTCCATCATGAGATGTCTCCTTGCTGTGAGGCATCCCTTCAACTACACATCGGAATTTTCTTTATAAATAGCCATTTTTGCCTTATGTTTTTCAGTTATGAAAAACACGACCTGGGATTCCTATCAGCTTTTTCTGGATGTCGCCCGTGGCGGCGGCCTGACCGGCGCGGTCGCTTCTAGCGGCTTGAGCCCGGCGACGATCGGCCGGCGCATGCTGGAGCTGGAGGGGCAGATCGGACGCCCGCTGTTCGAGCGCAGCCAGGCGGGCTACACGCTGACCGGCAACGGCCAGGCCCTGTTCGACCAACTGCTGGAGATGGAAGCGGCCGCCCGCAAGGTCGATAGCTGGCAGCGCGATGCCCAGGGTGCATCCATCGTCCGCATCGCTGCCGGCACCTGGGTCGGCTGGCTGCTCAGCCAGAACATGCCGACTATCTGTTCGGAGCGGGACGGGTTCCGCATCGACCTTCATCTCGGCGAACGTCGCGCCAGCCTCGCCCATCGCGAAAGCGATATCGGTATCCGCGCCTTCGAGCCGGAGGAGACCAATCTCGCCGCCATCAAGACCGGCGATGTCGCCTATGCCGCCTATCAGGCCCGCAACATGCGCTTTTCCGGCCCGCAGCGCTGGATCGCGGTAGCGGAGGAGGAGGCGATCTCGGCTTATCTGCGCTGGCCGCATCAGAACAAGCGCGAGGAAATCGCCTTTACGGTCAGTCGCCCGCGTTCGCTGCACGATCTGGTGCTTGCCGGATCCGGCATTGCCGTACTGCCCTGCTTCGTCGGCGACCAGGAGCCGCGGCTGGAGCGGGTCGGCGAGGAAATCCCGGAGCTGCGCCATCGGCAGTGGATCGTCATGAACAATGCTGACCGTCATCGCCGGGAAATCCGGACCGTGGTCGACCGCATGACCAAATTGCTGAAAAGTCATGCCGAGCTCTTTGCCGGCAAGCGCCCAACCTATCTGTGAAAGAACCGGTGGCAATTGGCCACCGGTTCGCGCTTCTTCACCGGGCCGCGTCGCCCCAGCGATATTCGACCGTGGCTTCGTCAAGCTTCGCCTTCAGCTCCGGATCGAGCTGGAGATCGATGGCGGCCAGCGTATCCGTCAACTGGTCGGGACGGCTGGCGCCGATGATGGCTGAGGTGATGACCGGATTGGCGGCGACCCAGGCGACAGCAAGCTTGGTCAGCGACTGCCCGGCCTCTTCGGCAATACCACGCAGCTTCTCGACGGTCGCGAATTCGCGTTCGTGCCAGTAGCGCTGCAGATAGTTGCTGCCGGCGCTGCGAAGCTGTGCGCTGAAACGGCCTTCTGTCGGGGCGACATCGTGCTTGTGCTTGCCGGTGAGAAGGCCGCCGGCGATCGGGTTGTAGGGGATGACGGCGATGCGCTGCTCTTCGGCCAAGGGAAGCAGTTCGCGCTCGATCTGGCGGAACAGCAGATTGTAGCGTGGCTGCACCGAAACGAAGCGGGCTGTCCGCAAAAAATCGGCGCGACCGAGCGCCAGTGCCAGCCGGTAGGCGAGGAAGTTCGACACGCCGACATAGCGGGCCTTGCCTGAGCGCACGATGATATCGAGCGCCTCCAGCGTCTCGTCGATCGGCGTCTCGCGATCGTCCGAATGCAGCTGGTAAAGGTCGACATAATCGGTGCCCAGGCGCCGTAGCGAAGCGTCGATGGCATCGAGAAGATGCTTGCGCGACGCGCCCTGATCCCAGGGAGACGGGCCGACCTTTCCGACAGCTTTCGTCGCGACGATGAAGCGGTCGCGCTTGCCCTTCAGCCAGCGCCCGACGATTTCCTCGGTGCGGCCGGCAAGTTGTTCGCCGCCGCCGAGCGGGTAGACATCGGCGGTGTCGATGAAATTGACGCCCGCATCGGCCGCCTTGTCGAGAATGGCATGGGCGATCTCTTCCTGCTCGATCTGCAGGCCGAAGGTCATCGTGCCGAGACATAGGCGCGAGACGGTGAGACCAGTATTGCCGAATTTTTGATACTGCATGATAGGCCCCCGATGATGGGTTTGAATTTGCCCGCTGGGCAGGATGACGAAACAGGCTTGAGAATGTCCGCGGACGAGAACACCGCGATGTTAGCAAAGCCGGCTTCCGCATTCACGCGCGAAGCAGGCCCTGCGTTCACAATTGCGTGCGAAGGGCATGTCTCTTGGCGGGCAATTTTACGGCGCGATCGATCGTTTTCGGGGAAAACGGCTAAAGCTTATGCCTGCTTGCTTTTTCCCTTGTCGCCTTCCGATTTCCTTTCTAGTCTAACGGGAAAAACAGAGGGTTGGGTATCGCCTGGATGCCCTTGAACAAAACAGGAGAGACTATGAAGTCCATGTTCGCACGGCTTGCAGCAACGGCGTTTGCCGTCGTTTCGCTGGCTACGGTCGCTCAGGCAGAAGACAAGGTCGTCAATATCTATAACTGGTCGGATTACATCGACAATTCGATCCTGGAGGATTTCACCAAGGAAACCGGCATCAAGGTCGTCTACGACACCTTCGACCAGAACGAGACGCTCGAAACCAAGTTGTTGGCCGGCAAGACCGGCTATGACATCGTCGTGCCGACGGCCTATTTCCTGCAGCGCCAGATCAAGGCTGGTGTCTTCCAGAAGCTCGACAAGTCCAAGCTGCCAAATCTCTCCAACATGTGGGATACGGTGCAGCAGCGCATCGCCACCTATGATCCCGGCAACCAATACGCCATTGACTATATGTGGGGCACGAGCGGTGTCGGCTACAACGTCGACAAGGTGAAGCAGATCCTCGGCACCGACGACGCTCCCGATATAAACGTGATCTTCGATCCGAAGCTCGCCGCCAAGTTCAAGGATTGCGGCATCTACGTGCTGGATTCGCCGACCGACGTCATTCCGGCCGCCTTGCGCTATCTGGGCCTTGACCCGAATTCGACCAAGCAGGAAGACTTCAAGAAGGCCGAGGATCTCCTGACCGCGATCCGTCCCTTCGTGCGCAAGTTCCATTCCTCCGAATACATCAACGCGCTCGCCAATGGCGATATCTGCCTTGCTTTCGGCTATTCCGGCGACGTGCTGCAGGCCCGCAACCGTGCTGCCGAAGCCAAGAATGGCGTCAATATCGCCTATTCTATCCCGACGAAGGGCGCACAGATGTGGTTCGACGTCATGGCGATCCCCGCCGATGCGCCGCATGTCGAGGAGGCGCACATCTTCCTCAACTATATCATGAAGCCTGAGGTCATTGCCAAGGCGAGCAACTTCACCGCCTATGCCAACGGCAACAAGGCGTCGCAGCAGTTCGTGAGTAAGGATGTACTCGATGACCCGGCCGTTTATCCCACGGATGCGGTTCGCGAGAAACTATACACGCTGACCCCTTGGGACTCTAAAACGCAGCGCGTGGCGACGCGCTTGTGGACAAAGGTCACGACAGGCCAATAAATCGAAGCGGCCCGGACGGTAACGTCCGGGCCTTTCCTTATGAGGATAAAGTTAGGAATCACGAGCGGGCCGGGATGGGGAAGAGCCGGCGCGACGCGCGCCCACAAGGGCGTTCAATTGGGGATAGATAATGAAGTCACTCGGTAATATCCGGCGTTCCTTTGCTCCTTGGACCGACCCTTCGGCCAAGCCTTACATTTCCTTCAAGAACGTGACGAAGAAATTCGGTGATTTCACCGCCGTCGATAATCTCTCCCTGAATATCTACAATCGCGAATTCTTCGCTCTTCTCGGCGCATCCGGCTGCGGCAAGTCCACGCTTTTGCGCATGCTGGCGGGCTTCGAGCAGCCGACGACTGGCGAAATCGTGCTCGATGATCAGGACCTTGCCGGCACGCCGCCCTACCGCCGCCCAGTCAACATGATGTTTCAGTCCTACGCGCTGTTTCCGCATATGTCGGTGGAGAAGAATATCGCCTTCGGCCTTCGCCAGGATGGCATGCCGAAAGCCGAGATCGACGATCGCGTCGCGCAGATGCTGAAGCTCGTGAAGCTCGAACAGTTCGCCAAGCGCAAGCCCAACCAGCTATCCGGCGGCCAGCGCCAGCGCGTGGCCTTGGCTCGCTCGCTTGCAAAGCGCCCAAAGGTGCTGCTGCTCGACGAACCCCTTGGCGCGCTCGACAAGAAGCTACGCGAAGAGACGCAGTTCGAACTCATGGATCTGCAGCAGAGCCTGGGGCTGACCTTCGTTGTCGTCACTCACGATCAGGAAGAGGCGATGACCATGGCTGACCGCATCGCGGTCATGAGCCACGGCCAGGTGGTGCAGGTGGCAACGCCGGCCGAGATATACGAGGCGCCCAACTGCCGCTTCGTTGCCGACTTCATCGGCGATGTGAACATCCTCGACGGCAATGTCACTTCGACACAATCTGGCATCGTCGAGATGGCGGTCGAGTCGGGCTTCACGGTGCGCACGGCTTCCGGAGACACGCCCTCGGCGGGAAGCCGCGCCAGCCTCGCCATCCGTCCGGAGAAGCTCAGGGTGACGCCGCGTGCCCCGGCCAATGCCTCGGTCAATGCTGCCGAAGGCGAGATATGGGATATCGCCTATCTCGGCGACATGACCGTTTTCCACGTCAAGCTGAAGAGCGGGCAGGTGGTCAAGGCATCATCGCTGAACGCAGTTCGCGCCGTGGAAGAGCCCTTCGCCTATGACCAGAACGTCTGGGTCTCCTTCGACGAAAATGCCGGCGTCTTGCTGAAGGATTGATCATGAAAGCGCTCGGTTCCCTAATCTATCAGCGCCTCGTGATCATCGTTCCCTATGCCTGGTTGCTGATCTTCTTTCTCGCGCCTTTCCTGATCGTCTTCCGCATCTCGCTGTCGACGAAGGCCTTGTCGGTGCCGCCCTACGACCCATCCTTCGCCTGGAGCGACAGTTTCAGCGACTGGTGGGACAAGCTGCAGACCATGTCGTTCGACAATTACACATGGCTTGCCGGCGACCCGCTCTACATGAACGCCTATATCGAGAGCCTGCAGATCGCCGGCATCTCGACGCTTCTGACGCTGATCATCGCCTATCCGATCGCCTATGGCATGGCGCAGGCGCCACGCACGATCCGGCCGACATTGCTGATGCTGGTCATCCTGCCCTTCTGGACGAGCTTCCTGATCCGCGTCTATTCCTGGATGTCGATCCTCAGCACGACGGGCCTCCTGAACCAGCTGCTGATGGGGCTCGGCATCATCCATGAGCCGCTCGTCATTTTGAACACCAATACCGCGGTTTATATCGGCATGGTCTACTCTTACCTGCCCTTCATGGTGCTGCCGCTCTACTCCGCGCTCGAGAAGATGGACGGCACGCTGATCGAGGCGGCGCAGGATCTCGGCTGCACGCCGATCGGCGCCTTCTGGCGCGTCACCTTTCCGCTCTCGCTTCCTGGTGTTATCGCCGGCTGCATGCTGGTCTTCATCCCCGCTGTGGGCGAGTTCGTCATCCCCGATCTGCTCGGCGGCTCGCAGACGCTGATGATCGGCAAGGTGCTCTGGACGGAGTTCTACAGCAATACCGACTGGCCGCTGGCCTCGGCGGTGGCGACCATCCTCCTGCTGGTGCTGGTGGTGCCCATCGTCTTCTTCCAGCATTTCCAGGCCAGAGCCGATGAGAAGGGGAGATAACGTATGATCCGCTGGTCCCGCTTCAACATCGTCTCGGTCACACTCGGTCTGGCCTTCCTCTACCTGCCGATCCTGCTGCTGATCATCTATTCCTTCAACAGCTCGCGCCTCGTCACCGTCTGGGGCGGCTTCTCGACGCAATGGTACGTGCATCTTTTCAGCAATGATACGATGCTGAATGCCGCATGGCTGACGGTGCGCATCGCGCTGCTCTCGGCGACGATTGCGACGGTGCTCGGCACGCTCGCGGCCATTACCCTGGTACGCTATACGCGCTTCCGCGGCCGTATCCTGTTTTCGGGCATGATCTATGCGCCGCTGGTCATGCCTGATGTCATCACCGGCCTGTCGCTGTTGCTGCTCTTCGTCACCTCAGGCGTCGATCGCGGCTTCTGGACGATCGTCATGGCGCATACGACGCTCACCATGTGCTTCGTCGCCGTTGTCGTTCAGTCCCGCCTGCTGACCTTCGATCGCTCAATCGAGGAAGCGGCGATGGATCTCGGTGCGCCGCCGGTGCGCACCTTCTTCGAGGTGACACTGCCGATCATTGCGCCGGCCGTCTTCTCCGGCTGGGTGCTGGCCCTCACGCTGTCGCTCGATGATCTGGTGATTGCAACCTTCGCTTCGGGTGCCGGCGCGAAAACGCTGCCGATGCTGATCTACAGTCAGGTCAAGCTTGGCGTGACGCCGGAAATCAACGCCATCTGCACCATCCTGATCGGCGTGGTCGCCGTGGGCGTTATCTGCGCCTCCATCGCGACGAAGCGCCGGGAGGTCCAACGGCAGAGAGACGAGCAGGCGGCTGCAGCAGCTTGAAGTGCTGCGGCCGAAAGGCGTGAAAGAACTACGGCTGCTGTATGGGCTTTTGCAGAAGCGTTGCGACCGGCGAAATCACTGGATTCGGCCAGCTGCCGCCAATGAAGAAGGGCAGCATCGGCAGTTCGTCTGCGTCGGAGGGCGAGGTCGCCTCGAGCGCGCCGGAGAGTGCCAGCCCGTTGGTGCGGAACGGAACGACGCCGTTGAAGCTGATCGTTTCGTTGCGGCCCGCAATGGCCGCGTTCTGCACCTCGGCGGAACCCTTCGCAAAACTTGCATCCACGCTGATGCTGTCGAAGTCGAAAGAAGAATCGGCGATATCGCTCATCCGGAAGAAAGCCTTCTCGGCGGCGAGCGTCCGGAAGGTCGAGATATCGAATTGGCGAAACGATCCTGCCGACGAGGTGAAGTGCAGCGTGCCGGCGACATCACTGAGCGTGGCAACCCAGATCGGCTTCGAGGTGCTGAGCGAAAGATCCAAGGACGCCGATGAGGGCATCGGCAACGGACCTATCAGCTTCAGGCGCGTGAAGAGGCCACCGAAATCGGCGTTGCGGATCGATATCTGCAATTTGCCGCCGCCATCGAAGTCGCCTGGTGCGACCTCCAGATGCGCGGTCAGCGAACCGCTCTCGAAGCTGCTGTCGCCTATATCGAATTTCGCCTTGCCGCCTGCCACCAGCAGGCTGGCGCCGATATTCTCGAACTGGAAGGGACCGAGAGCCGCCTTGTTCGACGACAGCCGCATATCGAGGTCGAGCCGCTGCAGCGGATTGCCGTTCAACAGCGCGTCGATGGCGGTTTCCGCGGCCAGACGCATGGAGAAGGCGGCCAGGAACGGATTGAGGTTCATCTGGTCGAAGGCAAGCGTACCGGAAATCTTCGGCTTGCCCGATTTCGTATAGTTCAGATCCATGATGCCGGAAGCGGCGGAATCGTTGACTTTGAAGCTAAGGTTGTTGAAGCGCAGACCGTTGTCGAATGCTGTGATATTGGCGCTGAGCGAGATATTCTTGAGGGCGTCGGCTGCCGGCAGACGCTGACCGCTCCAGGCGATGAAGGAGGGCACGTTCGGCACACTCAGATCCAGATTGCCCGAAAGTGCCGAAAAATCCGATATGCTGGTAATGCCTGTATAGGTCCAGCTGATCAGCGGCGAAACGAAGCTGGTCGTGGTGTTCACATTCTTGCCGGCGAAGAAGAGCAGGGGCTGCGTCGAGTCGAAGTTCAGCTTGATGTCCTGGCCGTTGAAGCGGGCAAGGATGACGGCGCTCAGCGATTGGGAAAGCCGCGGCCATGCGATGTCGGCATTGACGGCGTTCAGCTTGTAGATGCTGCCGCTGCGCTCGTCGGTCATTTCGACGCTTCCGTCCTCGATGGTCAGCATGCCGATGGCGGCATCCTGTTCCTTGCTCATCCGCATGCCCTGGCCGGAGGAGGTTTCGGCCTGTTCGATCGCCTTGGAAAGGCGGCCTTCGTTCGTCCAGTCGATCAGGCCGTTCTCGTCGCGGCGGATATAGAGGATCGGGCGCAGGAAATGGAATTCGTGAAAATGCGCATGCCCGCGGATCGCCGACCACAGCGAGAAATCCGCGGAGAGGCTGTCGACATGGCCGAGGACCTTGCCGTTTCGCGACGGCTCGCGGATGGTGACCTGATTGAGCGTCACGCGGGGCGTCGGCCAGAATTCGAGCGTTGGGTCGCCTTCGATCTGGGCTCGGTATCCCGTCCAGTCTGACAGTGCCTTCTCGATGCCGGAGCGCACCAGACCGCTTGAAATCAGGAAAGGCGCGGTCGCTCTGAAGACAGCGAACACGATGAGGATCGTGAGAAGAATGATGCCGGTCGTGCGAGCAACGGCAGGCAGCCAGCGCGAGGCCGAACGCATCGTCAACCGCCACTTGTTGTTTTTCGAAGCTCTCATGATCCCGTGGAGACTCTTGAACTGATAGGGATAATCTGCCTGAGTTTGGCGGATATAGGAAATGTTTGTCGGATGCAAACGTCACGCACTGGCAATACCCACAACACCGTGATTTTATTAATGCGCTGCAGCATTGCTATATAGTGCAAAAAGCGGGAGAGAAATATGCAGGATCAGCAGCCGCTCTGGACACCATCGGAAACATTTCGCCGCCAGAGTCCGATGTTCGCTTTCATGCAGGAATGCAACCGCCGTTTCAACCTCTCGCTGTCCGACTTTGCCAGCCTCCATGCCTGGTCTATCGCCGACCGTGAAAACTTCTGGTCGGCGGTCTGGGATTTCTGCGGTGTGAAGGGCAAGCGCGGTGAACGGGCGCTGATCCATGGCGATGTCATGCTGGAGGCCCGCTTCTTTCCCGATGCCGAGCTGAACTTCGCGGAAAACCTGCTCTCGCGAAGCGGCGAGGATGATGCGCTTGTGTTCTGGGGCGAGGACAAGGTGCGCGATCGCTGGTCGTGGGATCGGCTGGCCGCCATGGTCTCCTGCCTGCAGCAGGCCTACCGCGCCGAGGGCATCGGCAAGGGGGACCGCATCGCAGCGATGATGCCGAACATGCCCGAAACCATCGCCTGCATGCTGGCGGCCGCGTCGATCGGTGCGATCTGGTCCTCCTGTTCGCCGGATTTCGGCGAGCAGGGCGTCATGGACCGCTTCGGCCAGATCGAGCCGAAGCTCTTCATCGCGTGCAGCGGCTATTGGTACAGCGGCAAGCTGCAGGACGTCACAGCAAAGGTCAGTGCCATCGCCCAGCGCCTGAAAGCGCCTACCATCATCGTGCCCTATGCCGGCAATGCCGAAGTCGTCGTGGCAGCGACACCGGGCGCGAGGACCCTTGGTGATCTGGTCGCGCCCTTCGAGGCGAAGCCGGTCGAATTTGTGCCCGTGTCCTTCTCCCACCCGCTGTTCATCCTGTTTTCTTCAGGCACCACAGGCGTTCCGAAATGCATCGTGCACTCCACCGGCGGCGCGCTGCTGCAACTCCTCAAGGAGCATCGCCTCCATTGCGGCGTCGTGCCCGGCGAAAAGGTCTTCTATTTCACCACCTGCGGCTGGATGATGTGGAACTGGTTGGCGACCGGCCTTGCCGCCGGCGCAACGCTCTGCCTTTACGATGGTTCGCCCTTCGCCCCCGATGGCAACATTTTGTTCGACTATGCGCAGGAAGAGAAATTCGCGCTGTTCGGCACTTCTGCCAAATATATCGACGCCGTGCATAAGAGCGGCCTGACGCCGAAGACCTCGCATGATCTTTCGAGCCTGCGGCTGATGACCTCCACCGGCTCGCCGCTGTCGCCGGAGGGCTTCACCTTCGTCTATGAGGGCATCAAGGACGATATCCAGCTGGCCTCCATTTCCGGCGGCACCGATATCGTCTCCTGCTTCGTGCTCGGCAACCCGCTGCAAGCGGTCTGGCGTGGCGAAATCCAGGGGCCGGGCCTCGGGCTTGCCGTCGATGTCTGGAACGATGAAGGCAAGCCGGTGCGCGGCGAGAAGGGCGAGCTTGTCTGCACCAAAGCCTTTCCCTCCATGCCGGTCATGTTCTGGAACGATCCGGAGCGCGCCAAATATCGGGCTGCTTATTTCGAGCGCTTCGACAATATCTGGTGCCACGGGGATTTCGCCGAGTGGACAGAGCATGGCGGCCTCATTATTCACGGCCGCTCCGACGCGACGCTCAATCCCGGCGGCGTGCGCATCGGCACGGCCGAGATCTACAATCAGGTCGAGCAGATTCCCGAGGTTCTGGAGGCGCTCTGCATTGGTCAGGATTGGGATGATGACGTCCGCGTCGTACTCTTTGTCCGCCTCGCCGCCGGCGTCTCCCTGACCGAAGATCTCGTCAAGGCGATGAAGACCCGCATCCGCACCGGCGCCTCCCCGCGCCATGTGCCGGCCAAGATCATCGCGGTTACCGACATCCCCCGCACGAAATCCGGCAAGATCGTCGAGCTTGCGGTGCGCGAGGTGGTGCACGGCCGTCCGGTCAAGAACAAGGAAGCGCTTGCCAACCCGGAAGCGCTCGATCTCTTCGCCGGGCTGGAAGAACTCAAAAGTTAAGGTGGGCCTTAAAACTGAGGGGCAAACGATGACCATCGTTTGCTAACCTCGCGTTAAGAAAGCTTGGTCAAAAGTAAAGGCTAACTTGAGGCCGTTCGCATGAGCTGGAGCGGATTGGAGCCACTCTCGGCTCCCGAGACATGAAGTTCCCCGACTCGAGCTTGCTTTCGACAGCATAAACTTCAAAGGCAGCGCGGTTCGCTGCCTTTTTTTCGTTTCGCCCCGCGCGAAAACGCGTCTGCTCTGTACATTGCCGCCTTGAACAAGTATGTGCACGCGTGAAGAAGAGGTTCGCGACGTGCGAGCCACGATGATCGCCGCCTGATGGCGCGCGAAGAATTCCGAAAGACAGATGATGACTGAATTCGAAGGCATCGCTCCTGCGATTGCCCAGGCTTTGGCGAAGCGCGGTTACGAAACGCTGACGCCGGTGCAAAAGGCCATGCTCGATCCGGATCTCGCCGGCAAGGATGCCCTTGTTTCGGCCCAGACCGGCTCGGGCAAGACGGTTGCCTTCGGCCTGGCGCTGGCGCCCGGCCTGCTTGACGGCGCGGAACGTTTCGGCCGCGCAGGTGCGCCGCTGGCGCTGGCGATTGCACCGACCCGCGAACTGGCGCTGCAGGTGCAGCGCGAGCTGGAATGGCTCTATGGGCTGACGGGTGCCACGATCGCCTCCTGCGTTGGCGGCATGGACATGCGCACGGAACGGCGGACACTGGAACGCGGCGCCCACATCGTCGTCGGCACGCCCGGCCGTCTTTGCGATCATATCCGTCGCAATTCGCTCGATATCTCCGAACTCAAGGCCGTCGTGCTCGATGAGGCCGACGAAATGCTCGATCTCGGTTTCCGCGAGGATCTGGAGTTCATTCTGGAATCCGCGCCGTCTGATCGTCGCACCCTGATGTTTTCCGCCACCGTGCCGCGTTCGATCGCCAAGCTCGCCGAAAACTACCAGCGCGATGCCGTCCGCATCGCCACCGCTTCCGAAGCCAAGCAGCATGTCGATATCGACTATCGCGCGCTGACCGTCGTGCCGAGCGACAGGGAAAACGCCATCATCAACGTGCTGCGCTATTATGAGGCGCGCAATGCCATCGTCTTCTGCTCGACGCGTGCTGCCGTCAATCACCTGACGGCTCGCTTCAACAATCGCGGCTTTTCGGTCGTTGCCCTATCGGGCGAACTCAGCCAGAACGAGCGCACTCACGCTCTGCAGGCCATGCGCGACGGCCGCGCCCGCGTCTGCATCGCCACCGACGTTGCCGCCCGCGGCATCGACCTGCCGGGTCTGGAGCTGGTCATTCACGCCGATCTGCCGACCAATCCGGACACGCTGTTGCATCGCAGCGGCCGCACCGGCCGCGCCGGCAACAAGGGCGTCAGCGCCCTCATCGTGCCGCTCAGCGCCCGCCGCCGTACCGAACGCCTGCTGGAAGCTGCCCGCATCCGCGCCACCTGGGCAAAGCCGCCGTCAGCCGATGAAGTGAGCCTGCGCGACGATGAAAGGCTTCTTGCGGATCCGGTCTTTGAAGCGCCGCTTGCCGAAGACGAGCAGTCGATCGTCCGGCAGCTGTTGGAACGCCACGGCGCAGAGCAGGTCGCCGCCGCATTCCTGAGGCAATACCGCGCCGGCCATTCCGCGCCTGAGGAATTGCAGGACGTGCCGGCCGAAGGCGAGCGCCGAAAGCCCCGCCGTGACGATTTCCCGGTCACGCCTCGCGATGAGGGCTCGTCTGCTGGACGCAACGACTTCACCGATGGTCTCTGGGTATCGCTCTCTGTCGGACGCAAGCAGAATGCCGAGCCGCGCTGGCTGATCCCCATGCTTTGCCGCAACGGCAATCTGACCAAGCGCGACATCGGTGCCATCAAGATGCAGCCCGAAGAAACCTTCGTCGAGCTCTCGCAGGAGAGTTTTGAGCGCTTCCTCGCGGCCATCGGCCCTGACAAGACCCTGGAGCGCGGCATCCGCGTTAAGCCGCTTGCCGGCATGCCGGATTTCCAGGCCAAGCGGGAAGGCGACTTCGCAAAGAAAAAGCCCTTCTCTGACAAGGGACCGCGTTCGAACGACGGCCCGAAGCCGAAATGGAAGTCCGACCGCAAGCCGGAGCGGGCGCATGCAGGCGAGGGCGGCGTTTCCGAGCGCTTCGACAAGAAGCCCTGGGCGAAAAAGCCCGGCAAGCCGGGCTTCGCCAAGAACGACGGCCCGCCAGCAGGCAAACCGAATTCGAGGGCCAAGCGCAAGGCTGCGCGGGCGCAGGAGAATTAACTTCCATCAGTGAGTCCAAGGGGCGGCGGCCCCTTGGCGCTATCTCCGCATCCCCGGCCAAGAGAAGGTCGGTACTCCCGGCGCCGCTACTCGAAGAAGATCAAGCTTGCCGGCGATGGTGGTAGTGGCTTTACCCTCACATTATGAAAACCGGCGCGCCTAGCCATCTCGGCCAGGTCTTTCTGCGTGTAGGCCTCGCCTTTTGGCGTACTGGCCAGCATCTCCCATGAGAACGCAGCCGGGAAGGGCGGCGAGACGAGATCGTCGTTCGGCACGAAGTCCACCGCAACCACCTTGCCCTCGGCGCTCAGGCTGGCTCGGCACTTCCTAAGTAAGCCGGCACAGGTTTCCAGGTCGAAGTGATGCAGGAAGTTCGGCAGCAGGATAAGATCATAATCCGTGCCCCAGTCGACTTCGAATGCGCTGCCGGCAATGACCTTGTAACGTTCGGCGACGCCAAATTGCTGCGCATTTTGTTTGGCCAATTCCAGAACGGAGCCCCAATCGACCGCAACGATCTCGGCTGACGGAAAAGCCTTCGCCATCTCGATCCCGAAAAGCCCGTGGCCTGCGGCGATATCAAGTATCTTTCTTGGCTGTATGGGCAAGTTGGCCATTTCGGCGGCGAGGCTGATTGCGCTGCCGCCTGTGAACGCGCCCATGCCACGAGCGAATTTCACCCACACCGGATTGTCCGGAGACATGTTTGCCAATCCAATGGACCCGCCGTTGCGGACGTAGGAAGACGGATCGTCCAGGATTTGCTTGAGGATTTCCGGTGCGGCCAGGAATTCGATGGCCGCGCCCATATAGGCCGGCGAATGCCGGTCGAGGAAGGCTCGGCTGGATGCGGTCAGAGCGTATTGATTGCCTGTTTTCGTAAGAAAGCCGTTCACAACGAGATAGTCGCACAGAATGCGCACACCTCTTTCGTCTGCATTTGCTGCGGCCGCCAAGGATGCTGCATTGCTGCCGTCACCAATCAAAGTAAAAAGATCGAGTTCTATGGCGGCTACGATGGCGGCCGTCTTTCGGCACGCAAACATCGCATCGACCACGAGATTAGGCGAAACTTCGCCTACGTGTGCTTCTACTGCCGTCGATGACATTGGATCCCCCCTTATGTGCCCAATGACCGACCGGAATAGTCGGTCGTAAGGATTAACTATCTCACAAAAGGCGCCTGATTTTAAGTTTGTTATCAATAATACTAAGAAGATACATCAGATATTCTTGGCCGGCGGCGCGGCAGAAGTTATCGGGACCTCACATCGTCGCGGCAGAACTTCACGACAACTGCGACGTTACGGCCAATCTGTAAGCGACTGCGGAAATCGAGAAAATGTCTGCCGGGTGCGGCAGCCGTTTATCCGGCTTGACATTTGAAGCACGTCAGGCAGAAAATCGATCATGGGGCTGCGATCACCCCACGAGGCTACGGCTGAAGAATCGCGTCCATGCACCCGAGCCAACGGAGGACGCGCTATGCCGTCATTTCTGGAAATTACACCCGACAAGCTCAATCGCATTATTGGCACGCCCAATTTGCCTGCGATTATCGATGTCCGCAATGATGAGGATTTCGCCGCTGATCCTCGTCTTATTCCCGGCTCCATTCGCCGCGACTATCGAAGGGTAGCCGACTGGGCGAACGAACTGGCGGGGCCTGCCATCATTCTCTGTCAGAAAGGACAGAAACTCGCCCACGGAGTTGCTGCCCATCTGCGTGTGGTCGGAAAGGAGGCGGAGGTCCTCGAAGGCGGGTTCGAAGCGTGGCGCAGCGCGAAGTACATGCTGATTGCCGATGAAAAGCTGCCTCCCCGCGATGCCAAGGGGCGGACGGTATGGGTAACGAGGGCACGGCCAAAGATCGATCGTATCGCTTGCCCATGGCTGATCCGGCGCTTCATCGATCCGTCAGCGATCTTCCTGTTCGTTCCGGCAACCGAAGTTGCGGCCGTCGCCGATCGTTTCATGGCAACGCCATTCGATATCGAAGATGTTTTCTGGAGCCATCGCGGCGAGCTATGCACCTTCGATGTCATGATCGAGGAGTTTGGTCTCGGCACAGAACCTCTCCTTCACCTTGCAACCATCGTTCGAGGCGCCGATACCGCCCGGCCCGACTTGGCACCTGAAGTGCCGGGGCTGCTTGCGGCCTCGCTTGGGCTTTCGCGGATGTTCAACGACGACCTGCAGCAGCTGGAAACCGGCATGACGCTTTACGATGCCTTCTATCGTTGGTGTCGTGATGCAACGGAAGAGACGCACAACTGGCCAAATCCGAGGAAGATGTAAGCGACTATGACCGATCTCGTAAAAAATGTAGCCGAGCGATCAAGCACGGTCGATCGGGACATCGTTCCCCTCCATGAGGCCATCAAGGTCTGGACCCGGGTTGCCGCCCTGAGTTTCGGCGGACCGGCCGGGCAGATCGCCGTCATGCACCGCATCGTCGTCGACGAGAAGAAATGGGTTGGAGAGCACAGGTTTCTTCATGCCCTAAACTACTGCATGTTGCTGCCAGGCCCCGAAGCGCATCAGCTCGCCATCTATATCGGCTGGCTGCTGAACAGAACCCTGGGCGGAATGATCGCCGGCATTCTGTTCGTGCTGCCGGGCTTCCTGGCAATCCTCGCTCTCAGCTATATCTACGTCCTGTTCGGGAACCTGACCTTTATCGAAGGGATGTTCTTCGGGCTCAAATGCGCCGTGCTGGCGGTCGTCGTCCAGGCGGTTTTTCGCATCGGGAGCCGAGCCCTCAAGAGCAGGGCTATGGTTGCTTTGGCCGCCGCTGCCTTTATGGCGATCTTCTTCCTGCATGTTCCGTTCCCCGTCATCATCGTTGGAGCCGGACTTATCGGCTACCTGGCCTCTCGGGCAGGGGTCGCAGCCTTCAAGATGGGCGGCGGACATAAGTCGGGCTCCGGGGCAATTCTGCAGGATAAGGACTCCGCTCTTGGCGAGGAGATCCCTTTGCACGCTCGACCAAATCTCGCCTGGTCTCTGAAGACATCTGGCGCGCTGGCGGCCGCGTGGCTCATCCCGGTTGTGGCGCTGGTGATGACGCTCGGCCCCGACAACGTTTTTTCAAAGATCGGGATATTCTTCAGCGAGATGGCAGTCGTCACCTTCGGGGGGGCTTATGCCGTGCTGGCATATGTCGCACAGGAGGCTGTGCTGCAGTTGGGCTGGCTACGGCCCGGCGAGATGCTGGATGGCTTAGGGATGGCAGAAACGACGCCTGGACCGCTGATCATGGTCACGCAGTTCGTTGGTTTCCTGGCGGGCTATCGCAACCCCGGTACCCTCAGCCCTCTTGCGGCAGCAACCTTTGCCGCCGTGCTGACAACATGGGTCACCTTCCTGCCGAGCTTCCTTTGGATTTTCGCAGGCGCGCCATTCATCGAGAAGATGCGCGGCAATGTCGCCCTGACCGGCGCCATGTCGGCGATAACGGCGGCTGTAGTCGGCGTTATCCTCAATCTCGCGATTTGGTTCGGGCTGCATGTGCTGTTCGGTCAGACCACAAGCTTCACCTATGGTTCGTGGACGATGGATGTGCCCATTCTGACCTCGCTTTCATTGCCCTCGCTAGTGCTGACTTTGCTTGCCGCCATGGCCATATTTCGCCTGAAGATGTCGGTGATATCGACCTTGTTGGCATCTGCAGCTTTGGGGGTCGGCTGGACTGTCTTCGTTTCCTGACGGAAGAGGCATGTGCCGCGTCATCTGCGAGACGTCAACCATACCCCCACCAGCGTCACTGCCAGCCCCGCGAACATTGCCGTTGTCAGCGGTTCGGAAAATAGAGCCCAGGCCCACATCATGGTCACCGGCGGGCTGAGATAGATGGCTGCACTGACCTGTGCCACCGGGAAAAGACGCAGGCTGGTATAATAGACCGAATAGGCGGTGAAGGTCGCGATCAGCACCAGCCATATCATGCCGATCGCGAAACCGCGGGTCAGCGGCGGCGCAAGATCGCCCTGCATCATCGCGCAGATGCCGAAAAGCACCGAGGCCGTCAGCGTGTGGATGCAGAGGCTTTGGTGAACGGGCATGTGCTTGCTGCGTCGCCGTTTGTGCAGGACCGAGGCGAAGGCAAAGACCAGCATCGAGCCAACCGTTAGTCCATAGGCCCATATGGGGGCCGCGCCGAAGCTGAGGCTGTCGACCGACACGATCAGTACACCTGCGACCGCGATGGCCGTCCCCAGCCATTGGCGCCGGCTTAGCCGCTCTCTCAGCACGGGTTGTGATAGAGCCGCAATCGCGAGCGGCAGCAGATCCGAAATCAGCGCCACCAGCCCTGTCGGCACCCTCTGTTCGATCGCGAGCGCAAAGCCACCGAGATAGAGGAAGACCGACATCACCCCGAACAGCATCTGTTCGGCGATCGTGCGTATCCGCATCCGCGGACCGATCGAGAAGGCGAACGGCAGCAGGATCACACCGGACAGAAGCGTGCGCCAGAACAGGACCAGCATGACGCTGGCCTCCTGGCTGGCATAGCGGATGCCGATGAAGCCGGAGCTCCAGCTGACGATCAGCAACGCCGCCATTAACGGCCAAAGGAAGCGGCGTTCGTTCGGCGCGGTCCGGGATAGGCTCTGGTCTGTCATCAGGCTCTCGATTGAATGGTTTCACAGGCAGCCATAGGCGAGAGTCAGATAGAGGGCACATGACAAATATAGATCATGGCATGACTTTTCAGATATGAAGCTCATGAATATTTGCTTATTGCCGCCGGAACATGCATTCTTCCCGAAGAATTATTATCTGGAACAAGTTGCCATGACCGAACTGACAAGCCGACGTTTGGAAATCGACGCTCTGCGCGCCTTGTGGGCAATCCGCCATCACGGCGGTATCACCCGCGCGGCAGAAGCCCTGGGCCTGTCGCAATCCGCCGTCAGCCACAAGATCAAGCGGCTGGAGACGAGCCTCGATTGCGATCTCCTGAGTCGCAAACCCGGAGCGTCGATGTTCACCGCAGCCGGCGAGGATCTGCTCGATTATGCCGGACGCATCCTCGGCTTGCATGACGAGGCGCTGCTGAGCCTCTCGAAGACATCGCTTGCCGGCCGCGTTGCCCTCGGCCTTACCGAAGACACGACCTGCACCGATCTTGCGCGCATCCTGGGGCGTTTCCGCCGCCTGCACCCGAATGTCTCCGTGCGCACCAAGGTCCGCATGAGCCTGATCCTTCGGGGAATGCTGGAGCGAGGGGAGCTTGACGCTGCGATTGTGCAGGTTTTCGCCCACGAGGTCCGCCCGACCGATGTCGTTCTCTTTCGCGAGCAGCTGCATTGGGTCAAGCATCCGGACCTCGTTCTGCCGCCGGACGGCCCGGTCCCTTTCCTCTCGTTCGATGATGAATGCTTCTATCGCCGATGGGCGCTCGATATCGGGCAGGATGGCGGCGCGGTTCTGGAAACCGTCTTCGAATGTGCGAGTGCGGCGGGCATCATCGCGGCTGTGACTTCGGGCTTGGGTGTCGCACTTTTGAACGGCCGTCACCTGCAGCCTGATATGGAGATCATCACCCAAGGCCTGCCGACGCCGCCGGCTTTGGCCTACGTAGTCCGCCGCGGTCGCAAAGTGAGAAATCCCGCGCTCGATACGCTTGTGGCCGAGATCGAAAGCGAAATCAGCCGGTATGGTGGGTTGGCGCTGGCGAGTTGAGCTGGCAAGGCCATTGTCGATCGGACAATCGAAGCCTCCATCCAGGCGGCATCCTTCGCATGCCCACTGCTGTTCGGTAGCGAAAGCCGTTGCGGAGGTTTGCAGGCCTTGCGCGACTGAGGCAGAATATCGTCTGCGACCATTGCGGGATGGAGCGGCTTACCTATGCTGATCGGTTCATGTCACTGCGGTAAATCAGGCTGGACGCTCGAAGGAGATCCGGGCTCGATCACAGCCTGCAACTGCACCCTCTGCCGGCGCTATGGTGTGCTGTGGGCCTATGATTACGAAGGAGAGCGCGTCTCTGTCACGGGCCAGACTGCCTCCTATACCCGCGCCGGCAAGGAACACCCTTCTCTCGAAATATTGTTCTGCCCGTCCTGCGCCTGCGTGGTGAGCTGGCGGGGCCTGAGACTGCAAAAGGATGGCCGCCGGCGCATGGCGGTCAATGTTCGGCTGGCGCAGCCGGATCTCGTTGCCGACCTGCCGATCGATCATTTCGATGGGCTCGACACGTTTGAAGACCTTCCTTCCGACGGGCGATGCGTGCGCGACCTCTGGTTTTGACGGCACGCCGAGATTATCTTAGTTCGCCAATACCCGCGGCGAGGGGAAGGTGATCTCGACCAGCGTGCCCTCGTTCGGGGCTGAGTTGATCGAGAAAGTCGCCCGGTTGGCGTCAACCATCGCCTTGGTCAGAGGCAGTCCAAGGCCCGTGCCATCGCCGCGCTTGCGAGAATTGGTGGACACCTGCCGGAAGGGCTTCATCGCCTGCTCCAGCTCCGAGCGCGTCATGCCGACGCCGGTATCCCGGATGCGCATTACGACGCTGCCATTGCCCTCATACGCAGTCGACACGACGATCTGGCCGCCCGACGGCGTGAAGCGGATGGCGTTCGAAAGGATGTTCAGCGCGATCTGCTTGATCGAGCGCAGATCGGCAACGACATTCGGCACGGCTTGCGACAGAGCGGTGCGGATGATGACACGCTGGCTGTTGGCCTGCGGCTGCACCAGCGACACCGCCTCGGTGATCGCTTCGTTCAGGCCGACCGAGGCGAAGTCCAGGTCCATCTCTCCGGCTTCGATCTTCGAGATGTCGAGAAGGTCGTTCACGATGTCGAGCACGTGGCGGCCGGAGCGGCCGATATCGGTGGCATATTCGACATAGCGCGAATGGCCGATCGGCCCGAAGCGCTCACCGGCCATCATGTCGGAAAAGCCGATGATGGCGTTGAGCGGCGTGCGGATTTCATGGCTGACGCGGGCCAGAAAGTCCGTCTTGTGCGCGTTGGCGGTTTCGGCGGCGCGCTTGGCGTTGCGCAGCTCTTCTTCGGTGCGCTTCCATTGCGTAATGTCGCGGATGACGGCGCAATAGCCGTTCGACGAGTTCAATCGGCCCATGGTCATGAACAGCGGCACGAAACCGCCGGAAGCCTCGCGGCCGATCACTTCGCGGCCGTCGTTCAGCACGCTGGCGACGCCATGGCCCGAAAGACCGCTGAGATAGTCGAGCACTGCCTTCTGGCTCTCATGCGCAAAGAGCATGACGAAGGGTTTGCCGCGGGTTTCCTGATCGTCGTAATTGAAGAGGGCGCTCGCCGAGCGGTTCATCGAGCGGATCTCTCCGTCCTGGCCGATGATAATCACGCCATCCGTCGCCGTTTCCAGTGTCGAGCGCAGTTCCTCGATCTCAACCTGCAGCTTCGCGACCTTTTCGAGGATGCGCTCGGGGCGGGCTTCTTCAGGAATTGGCTGCGGCGGCGGTGCCGGCGGCTCGCTTCTTTCCACCGGCATCAACGCCAGCATCAAGGCTGTGCCGTCTTCCCACCGGATCGACTGCAGCCGGGCCGTCACCGGCACCAGCGCATCGTCGGCGCGCACGACCATCATCGCGCCCGGCTGCTCGGTTTTGCCCTCCAGATCGTTGCGCTGCAACAGTGCATCCAACCCGCCGACCTGCTCGAGCTCGTCAAGGCTATCATAGCCGGTCAGCCGCAGGAATTCCGGATTGCCGTGGATCAGACGATCGCCGGCATGGACGAGGATCGCGAGCGGCAGCTGGTCGACGATATCAGACGACAGGCCCGTGCGCATTTTCACGCGCGGCGGAATGGCGCTGCTCAGTACATCCAGCGGATCGAAATCCTCCTCCGGCTCGGCCGATGCCGGCGCCGCTTCGGCAGCAGCCTCGTCATCCATTTTCGGGCCGTTATCATCCGTAGCCTCGACAAATGTCACGACCGGCGTCGCTACAGTCTCTTCCGCAATTGCCGCTTCCGGCGGCGCGTCATCGGTATGGCCGTGTCCGTCCGTCGTTTCGGGTGCCTCGGAAAGGATTTCGTCGGCCGCATTCGGTTGCGGAGGAGTATCCGTACCCTCCTCATGCTCATGCTGCCCGTCGTAAGGCTGTTCCGCCGGCGGTTCCGTGCGCTTGCCGAAAGGTTCGAGCTGCCGTGCGATTTCGCGGAACGCTGCCTGTTCGCTCAGCGAAAGGCCAGTCTGCGTCAACGTCCGACGCTCGTGCAGACGAACGACCTTGTCCGACTCACGACGGTTCGGCGTCTCGGAAATCCGCAGTGCTGGCGGTTCGTAATGCGAGATCGGGGCGGTTTCTGCGCTATCCTGAGCGGGGCTTTCAATCTCTTCCGTCGCTGGAGCTGGTTCAGCTTCGATAACTGGTGATTGCTCGTTGGATGCAGCTGCCGCTTCGGGGGGCAATTCGGCGATGGGCGCGGTGTCATCGGTCGCCTGTGTGCCGAGAGCCATGCCGCGCTTCATCGGATCTTCGATGGCATCCGCCAAGCGGACGACGCCGAAGCCCCGGAAGCCATCGAATTCGCGGCTACGGGTATAGGTCGGCAAAGCGGCGAGATCGACCGGCACCGTTAGGCTCGTACCCTCCACCGGCCAGTAGATCGTGCGGCCGGACCATGTGTCGCGCCGCGCCAATAGTTCCGCGATCTTGCCGTCCGGATCGAGATTGAAGCGGCGGGCGACATCGGCAAAGGCCGTCCCGGCAATCTGGGCGGCATGCGGCCCCACCGCATCGGCAAATTCGCGGGAAACCTCGCTGAAATGGCCGGCGGCATCGATCTTCCAGACAAAACGGGTGGCGCGTCCGTTGTGCTTGAAGCTGAAACCTTCCGCAGGGGTGTTTTCAATATCGGTACGGGTTTCCGGATTGGTATGAGTTTCCGACGGAGGCGGTTCCGCTGCCGTCTTTGTCTCCGAGGCGACCCTATCTTCGCTATCCGGCACGGTTTCCGGCTTATGCTCATCGGCGTGAACTTCGGTCTCGGCAACTGCGCCGAGCGTGCTATCCGCATCGGCAGTCGCGTCCGTTCCGGTCTCGCTTAAACTTCCGGTGGCCGGGGTCGCCTCCGCTTGTTCGTCCTCGCGATATTCCGGCGTTTCGTCCAGCTCCTCGATATCAGCCACCGCATCGATGACGTCGCCGAAAAGGGCGGTCGGAGCAGCTTTCGGCTCCTCGTCCGGCGCCGCTGCTTCCAGCTCCTTGCGGACTTCCTCCGCCTGCGGCTCGATGGCGGCAGGGCTGGTCTCCTCGGCAAGGCTTCCCGTCGGGTCGAGATGACCAAGCACCGTTTCTACGACGAACAGCAGGTGCAGAGCCGGGATTTCGGAAAGCTTGCCGATGGCGGCGGGCAGATAGCCATGTCCGGTCGGGATCGGCCGCTTGATCAGCCGGTCCGGTTGTGCGCCGGCCATGGTTGTCAGCATCCGTGCGGTCTGCGGCGTTACGCCGAGCGTTCTGAAGCCGGCAGAAGTGGTAACGATTTCGCCGTCGCGGCCGATGACGGCAATGTGGGTATCAGGATCGTCGAACCCGTCGATCATGCGCTTGGCGCATTCGGCTGATGAAAGCGGCTTCGAAGAGACCGGAGAGGAAAACAGCACGGCCTCTTCGCCGGCCTGAATGCGGATCAGCTCGACGGCGGCATTGACGACAGCCCGCTGGAAGCCGGAGGCCATGCGGATCAGGAATGTGCGCTGATCGCCGAGAGCACCAAGGCCGCGCGCCGTCGCCTCGATCTGGCGGAACGTGACGTCGCCTGGCTTCGGTCCCTGTTCGACGAAATCGTAAATGACATCATAGCCGAAAAGGTTGGCGCCGGCGCCATTGGCCCAGAGCACGCGATCCATGCCGGTCGAGAACATGACCATGGCTTCACCGCGCGCGAAACGTTCCCGAACGCGCGGATGCACGGCAATGTCAATGAACGGATATTGAATTGCGGGCATTTTCCAACCTGTTTTGCGGGCGTGATCGCCTCTCGTGATTTAACGGTTTATTAATAACGGCGCCCCGCTTTCCGGTCCAGCGAACGGCCTATTTTTCGGCCGGAAAGGTTAACGTCTTGTGCGGCGCACAAATATGTTGCACTGCACAATATTTTATATTATATACCCCTCATACAAGTTCACGACGGGCGCCTCAGGGAGGGCCCTTTTAGGAGCGTAATCATGGCTACTGTAAAGAAAGACGACGTTTTTTCAACGGCTGCATTCGACCCGTCCAAGCTCTCCGAATCCTTCCGCGATTTCGCGGAAAAGGGCGCTGTCCAGTCCAAGGAAGCCTTTGCCAAGTTGAAGGCTGCCACCGAAGAAGCAGGCAAGACGGTTGAAGCAACCGTTCAGAATGCACAGGCTGGCTCGGTCGAAATCGGCCTCAAGGCCATCGACGTTCTGCGCACCAATGCCGAAAGCTCGCTGGCTCACATGGAAGCTCTGCTTCGTGTCAAGTCCGTTGCAGAACTCTTCGAACTTCAGACCGCTTTCATCCGCAAGCAGGCTGAAGTTACCGTCGAGCAGGCCAAGTCCATTCAGGACACCACCAAGAAGGTTGCTGAAAAGCTGGCAAAGCCCGCCAAGGACGCCGCTGAAAAGGCAATGGCCTCCTTCAAGGCCTAATCACTTCCGATACGCCTCCCAAGGCACGAATGTCCCGTTCCCAGGTGAAAACCTGGGGCGGGACTTTTCATTTGCAGCATAAGCCGGCTTGGCCGATATCCGGCCCAGCATCATCATTTGGATATCTGCAAAGCTTTTTTATATTGCGGGGAGATAGGACTTGAAATAATTTCAAAGTCCTCGTATGTGACCCCCGTTGACGCGGCAACGCGATCATGTGCGGTTGTAGCTCAGTTGGTTAGAGCGCAGGTTTGTGGCACCTGAGGTCAGTGGTTCGACCCCACTCAACCGTACCATTCTCTCCCGATCCATCCTTTATAAGATGCCGACGCCTTTGGCCTTGTGGGATTATTTCTTGTCTTCAGGCTTCTTGGACACGTGACCTGGCGATATCGGATCGCTTGCCGGGAAAGTCTCTTCCAGCGCTTCCTCCAGATAATCGTCCTGTTCCTTGTGCTTTTTCTCGTCCAGTTTCTGCTGCTTCTTGTCGCTCATCGTCCTGGCTCCCTGTTCTCTGTCTGAAATACTAGGCTTCGTCCGGCCTTTGTCCAGTCGCGAGGGACGAACGGCGAGGAGTGGCGGACCGCGCCCACGCCACAAATGCGGGCCGCATGCCGAAATATCTTGGAACCGTCCGCATCGCTCGTCGTTGTGTCCATATCGGCAACGAGACGAAAGGAGCGGACATGTCTGTACCAAACGAGCCGATCCCCGAGACGCCTCCGATGCCCGAACCCGGCTGGACACCGAAGCCGCCCGTCGAGGAGCCGGATCCTGACAGGCTGCCGGATGAAGTTCCTGTTCCCAATCCGGATGAGAACGAGGAACCGCCAAAGCATGCAGTCGCGTCTGCCCATCCGCCGTCATGGTGGAGCACCTTAATGCCGTGATCGCCGCGGACAGGCCAGCGGCACATCCGCCGGCGCCATCCCACTGGCCGGCGTTATGTCACAGGAAGATCCGCCGCTCCTCGCTCACCAGCTCCTGCAGGAAGTCCGCGACGGTGCGCACGCGCACCAGGTCACGCGCAGTTTCATGATAGGTCGTCCAGTAAGCACGCCTGATGGAGACATCCGGTAGGATGCGCGTCAGCTCCGGAAACTGCCTGGCGATATAATCATGCAGAATGCCGATGCCGGCGCCGGAGCGCACCGCTTCAGTCTGGCCGATGGCGGTGGAAATCTCGAAGGAGGCATCCCAGCTGCGCATGATCTCGCCGGAAAAATTAAGCGATGCCGTAAAGATCAGGTCTTCGACATAGCCGACGCGCGGATGCAGCTTCAGCGCCTCGACGCTTTCGGGCAATCCGGCCTGCTCCAGATAGGTTTTGGAGGCATAGAGCCCGAGCGTGTAATCCGTCAGCTTCGATGAGACCAGGCGACCTTGCTCGGGACGTTCGAGCGTAATCGCGATATCGGCCTCGCGCTGCGACAGCGAGAAGGAGCGGGGAACGGGCACGAGCTGGATGCGCAGCTCCGGATATCGGGCGATCAGCCGCCCGAGCCGCGGCGCGAGGAAGGAAACGCCGAAGCCATCAGGCGCGCCGATGCGCACGGTTCCGGTAATCGCGCTGTCGAGGTGGCCGACGCTCGCCTGCGCGCGCAGCATCTCCGTTTCCATGCGCTCCGCCGCATGCAGGAAGATCTCGCCTTCGGCAGTCAGGTCGCAGCCGTTGGTGCGTCGCACCAGCAGCCGCGTCTTCAGCCGCTCCTCCAGCGTCGTTACGCGACGGGAGAGGGTGGCGTGGTTGACGCCGAGCCGTTTCGAAGCGGCCAGGATTTGGCCGGTGCGCGCCACGGCCAGAAACATCCGGACATCATCCCAATCCATTTACACTTCTCTCTTGCACAAGAAGGACTTCAATTTTTGCACAACGGTTGCTTATAACAGCTCATTGATTTGTGCAAATTGAAGTGCCATCCTGTCAGCATCCAAGAAAACGAGGAGGCACATCCATGCGTGAGATCGGTCATTTCATCGGCGGCAAGCACGTCGCCGGCACGAGCGGACGCACGAGCAACGTCTACAATCCGGCAACCGGCGAAGTGCAGGCAACCGTCGCGCTCGCCAGCGTCGAAGAACTGCGCGCAGCCGTCGCAAACGCCAAGGCCGCGCAGCCGAAATGGGCTGCCACCAACCCGCAGCGCCGCGCCCGCGTCTTTTTCAAGTTCGTCGAGCTCTTGAACCAAAACATGGATGAACTGGCGACGCTTCTTTCCAAGGAGCACGGCAAGACGGTCGAGGATTCCAAGGGTGATATCATCCGCGGCCTCGAAGTCTGCGAATTCGTCTGCGGCATTCCACATCTGCAGAAGGGTGAGTTTACCGAAGGCGCCGGCCCGGCGATCGACATGTATTCCATCCGCCAGGCTGTCGGCGTCGGCGCGGGCATCACGCCGTTCAACTTCCCGGCCATGATCCCGATGTGGATGTTCGCCCCGGCAATCGCCTGCGGCAATGCCTTCATCCTTAAGCCGTCTGAGCGCGATCCCTCCGTGCCGCTCCGCCTGGCCGAACTGATGATCGAAGCCGGCCTGCCTGCCGGCATCCTCAACGTCGTCAATGGCGACAAGGCCGCCGTCGACGCCATCCTGACGGATCCGGACATCGCTGCCGTTTCTTTCGTCGGCTCCACGCCGATCGCCCGTTATGTGTATGGCACGGCCGCGATGAACGGCAAGCGCGCCCAGTGCTTTGGCGGCGCCAAGAACCACATGATCATCATGCCCGACGCCGATATGGATCAGGCCGTCAACGCCCTGATGGGCGCCGGCTATGGCTCGGCCGGCGAGCGCTGCATGGCGGTATCGGTCGCAGTTCCGGTCGGCGAAGAGACCGCCAACCGTCTCGTCGAGAAGCTGGTGCCGAAGATCGAATCCCTGCGCATCGGCCCCTATACCGATGACAAGGCCGACATGGGCCCGCTCGTCACCAAGGATGCCTATAACCGCGTCAACGGCCTGATCGATCGCGGCGTCGAAGAGGGCGCCAAGTTGGTCGTCGATGGCCGCGGCTTCAAGCTTCAGGGCTATGAGGATGGTTATTTCGTCGGCGGCACGCTGTTCGACCATGTCAAGCCGGAGATGGACATCTACAAGACAGAAATCTTCGGACCGGTCCTCTCGGTCGTCCGTGCCAAGAACTACGAGGAAGCGCTTGACCTGCCGATGAAGCACGAATACGGCAACGGCGTCGCCATCTACACCCGTGACGGCGATGCGGCCCGCGATTTCGCTTCACGCATCAACATCGGCATGATCGGCGTCAACGTTCCGATCCCGGTTCCGCTCGCCTACCACTCCTTCGGCGGTTGGAAGGCTTCGAGCTTCGGCGATCTTAACCAGCATGGCACGGACTCGATCAAGTTCTGGACGCGCACCAAGACGATCACCGCCCGCTGGCCGTCCGGCATTAAGGACGGTGCGGAATTCGTCATGCCGACGATGAAATAAGCATCGCAATCATTGGCTCGTATCGGCCGCCGTCCGACACCGTTCGGACGGCGGCTTTTTTATTGCGTTTGTTTTCGATGGAGTCATCTTGTCAGGGCCGCCGTTATCATTTAGAACAAAACAAGAACAACGGGAGGGCCGCGCGATGGCCGTGACCTATCAGATCGACTATCTCGAATTTCCGTCGAAAGACGGCCTGAAGACCCGCCGCTTTTTCGAAGAAGCCTTTGACTGGAGCTTTGTCAGCTATGGACCGACCTACCATGTCATCGAGGCGGCCGGAATAGATGCCGGTATTGACGGAGATGCGGGAGAGGCGGCCGGTACGCCTTTGCCCGTCGTGCGCACCACCGATCTGGAAGCTGCACAGCGCGCCGTCGAATTTGCCGGCGGCGTCATCACCCGTCCCGCCTTCGATTTTCCCGGCGGCCGCCGTTTTCACTTCCGCGAGCCGGGTGGCTGCGAAATGGCCGTCTGGATTTCCGTGCCATAAGTTTCGGCATAGGCCGGGCAGCGATCGGCAAGGCAGAATGGCCGGCGTTCGGAATAACGTGAATATGAATTTCATATTTTGGAATTGTTCAAAACTAAGAAAGCCACTATATACGGGTCCAGCCCCTAAGCAGCCTTGATTCCAGGAGATCGGCATGCGCTTGACCAAGCAGACCAATTACGCAGTGCGCATGCTGATGTATTGCGCCGCCAATGATGGCCATCTGAGCCGCATCCCGGAGATCGCAAGGGCATACAGCGTGTCCGAGCTGTTCCTCTTCAAGATCCTGCAGCCGTTGACCAAGGCAGGTCTCGTTGAAACGGTGCGTGGCCGCAATGGCGGCGTGCGCCTTGCAAAGCCGGCAACCGATATCAGCCTGTTCGACGTGGTCCGCGTCACCGAGGATAGCTTCGCCATGGCGGAATGTTTCGAAGACGGCGTGGTGGAATGCCCGTTGGTCGATAGCTGCGGCCTCAATTCGGCGTTGCGCAAGGCATTGAACGCCTTCTTCGATGTTCTGACCGAATATTCCATCGATGATCTGGTCAAGGCGCGGCCGCAGATCAACTTCCTGCTCGGCCTCACCGATCAGGATCACAAGGCGATCGCGAAGAAGCCGACGGTTGCGGCGCCGGCCGCCTGATCAGCCATCCAGAATTCGATCGTGTTTTTGATCCGCGGTTACCTCCGGTAGCTGCGGATTTTCGTTTGTATTGCCTCCTATCCGGGCAATAAGTGGTTCGCAAATTGAGGGAAGAAAACGCCAAATCGTTCTGAATCTACTAAAATCATGCAATTTTTTGCCAGAAAATTATCAATTCAGGGGTTTTTCGTCCAAAAAATTCCAAACTCCATAAATTGGAAAAATTTTAGGCGGCGCTTGTTGCTTTCAAACTTAAAATAAAGTTCCATCGGCGCGATCCGGATGGGAACCTCTGGTGGTGTCCACGGCTTCAAAAGAATAACAAATCTGGGAAACGATATCATGAAAAAGATTTCTGTCCTGCTGGCAGTGACAGCCCTGGCTTCGGTCATGGCGACGTCCGCCTGGTCAAAAACACTTGTCTATTGCTCGGAAAGCTCGCCGGAAGGTTTCGATCCGGGTCTCTACACGGGTGGCAACACTTTCGACGCTTCGTCGCGCACGGTCTATAGCCGTCTCGTCGAGTTCAAGCATGGCAGCACCGAGATCGAGCCGGGCCTGGCTGAAAGCTGGACCGTGTCTCCGGACGGCAAGGAATACATCTTCAAGCTGCGTAAAGGCGTGAAGTTCCAGACCACCGACTTCTTCACGCCGACGCGTGACCTCAATGCTGATGACGTGATCTTCTCGATCAGCCGTCAGCTGGGCTCGGACAGCCCCTGGGCAAAGTATGTCGCCGGCGGTACCTACGAATACGCCGATGGCATGGGCTTCCCGAAGCTCATAAAGTCGATCGACAAGGTTGACGACCTCACCGTCAAGTTCGTGCTGAACCGTCCGGAAGCTCCCTTCCTCGCCGACCTGGCCATGGACTTCGCTTCCATCCTGTCGAAGGAATATGCCGACAAGCTTCAGGCCGATGGCAAGATGGAGCAGATGAACCAGCAGCCGCTCGGCACTGGCGCATTCACTTTCGTTGCCTACCAGCCGGATGCCGTCATCCGCTACAAGGCAAACGAAACCTATTTCAAGGGCAAGGAAAAGATCGACGATCTCGTCTTCGCTATCACTCCGGACGCTTCCGTCCGCGCGCAGAAGCTGAAGTCGGGCGAGTGCAATATCATGCCTTACCCGAATGCGGCCGATATCAAGGACCTCAAGGCTGACAAGAACCTCAAGGTTCTTGAGCAGGCCGGTCTGAATGTTTCCTACCTCGCCTACAACACGCTGGTTGCTCCGTTCGACAAGGTCGAAGTGCGCAAGGCGATCAACATGGCCGTCAACAAGCAGGCCATCGTCGATGCCGTCTTCCAGGGCTCTGCCAAGGTAGCGACGAACCCGATCCCGCCGACCATGTGGTCCTACAACAAGGACATCAAGGACGACGCCTTCAATCCGGAAGAAGCCAAGAAGCTGCTTGAGAAGGCTGGCGTCAAGGATCTCAGCATGAAGATCTGGGCCATGCCGGTTTCGCGTCCGTACATGCTGAACGCGCGGCGCGCTGCCGAGCTGATGCAGGCAGACCTCGCCAAGATCGGCGTCAAGGCCGAGATCGTCACCTATGACTGGGCCCAGTACCTGAAGCTCTCCTCCGCCAAGGACCGTGACGGTGCGGCCATCCTCGGCTGGACCGGTGACAATGGCGACCCGGACAACTTCCTTGACACGCTTCTCGGCTGCGATGCCGTTGGCGGCAACAACCGTGCACAGTGGTGCAACAAGGAATTCGACGATCTGGTGAAGAAGGCCAAGCAGACGGCTGACGTCAAGGAGCGCACCAAGCTCTACGAAGAAGCCCAGGTTATCTTCAAGCGTGAAGCACCCTGGATGACCATCGACCATTCGGAAGAATTCATCCCGATGACGAAGAATGTCTCCGGCTACCATCAGGACCCGGTCGGCGTTCACCGCTTCGATGGCGTCGATATCGCCGAATAACGAAAAATCTGTGAGAATGCCCGGCTAGGACCGGGCGACCCGGCGGTCAGGCACTCTGTCTGACCGCCGGAAAAATTTGGACAACTGTCATGTTGCGATTTTTTTTCAGCCGCCTTGCGGTTCTGATCCCGACATTCCTCGGCGTATCGATCGTCGCCTTCTCCTTCATCCGCCTGCTTCCCGGCGATCCTGTCATGCTGCTGTCGGGCGAGCGCGTCATGTCGCCGGAACGCCATGCGCAGATCTCGCACGATCTCGGCTACGACCAGCCGATGATCGTCCAGTACGGCAAATATATCTGGAGCGCCCTGCACGGCGATCTCGGCACGTCGATCACGACAAAGCGCGACGTGCTGACCGACTTCTTGACCTTCTTCCCGGCAACGCTTGAGCTGTCGATCTGCGCGATAATCCTGGCGATCTGTCTTGGCATCCCGGCCGGCGTTTTTGCCGCCGTCAAGCGTGGTACCTGGTTCGACCAGAGCGTCATGGGCGTCGCCCTCGTCGGCTATTCCATGCCGATCTTCTGGTGGGGCCTGCTGCTCATCATCGTCTTTAACGGCTATCTGCACTGGACGCCGGTTTCCGGCCGCATCGGCCTCATCTATTTCTTCAAGCCGATCACCGGCTTCATGCTGATCGATAGCCTGCTCTCCGGCCAGAAGGGCGCCTTCTGGTCCGCGTTCAATTCGCTGATCCTGCCGACCGTCGTGCTCGGCACCATCCCGCTGGCCGTCATCGCCCGCCAGACGCGCTCCGCCATGCTGGAAGTGCTCGGCGAGGATTACGTGCGCACGGCCCGTTCCAAGGGCCTGTCGCCGCTGCGTGTCGTTTCCGTCCATGCGCTGCGCAACGCCATGATCCCCGTGGTCACCACGATCGGCCTGCAGGTCGGCGTGCTGCTCGGCGGCGCCATCCTGACGGAAAGCATCTTCTCCTGGCCGGGTATCGGCAAATGGATGATCGATGCGGTCTTCAAGCGCGATTATCCGGTGGTGCAGGGCGGCCTGCTGCTGATCGCCGGCATCGTTATGCTCGTCAATCTTGCTGTCGACTTGCTCTACGGCTTCGTCAATCCACGCATTCGTCACTAGGAGCGGTCCATGAGCACGGTAAGCGTCAAGACCGATCGTCCTTCCGCTCTCGCGGAGTTCTGGTACTATTTTTCTCGCAACAAGGGCGCCGTCATCGGCCTCGCGATCTTCATCTTCGTCCTGCTGCTGGCGATCTTCGCCAGCGTCGTGGCACCTCATAATCCCGATGTTGCCTATGGCAGCGACATGCAGCGACTGCCGCCGGCTTGGGCAGAAGGCGGTAACACCAGCTTCCTGCTCGGCACCGATGCCAACGGCCGCGATCTTCTGTCGCGCCTCATCTACGGCACGCGGTTCTCGCTGTTCATCGGCCTGGTGGTTGCCTCGCTTTCGGCGCTGGCCGGCATCCTGATCGGCCTCGTGGCCGGTTATGTTCGCGGCCGCACCGATACGATTATCATGCGTATCATGGACATCATCCTCGCGGTCCCCTCCCTGCTGCTCGCCCTGGTGCTGGTGGCTATCCTCGGACCGGGCCTGACCAATGCGATGATCGCGATCTCCATCGTCAACCAGCCGCATTTCGTTCGTCTGACCCGCGCTTCGGTCATGGCCGAGCGCGACAAGGAATATGTCATCGCCTCGCGTGTTGCCGGCGCCGGTCCGCTGCGGCTGATGTTCAAGACGATCCTGCCGAACTGTCTCGGCCCGCTGATCGTTCAGGCGACACTGGCATTCTCATCCGCCATTCTTGATGCCGCTGCCCTCGGCTTCCTCGGCCAGGGCGCCCAGCCGCCGACGCCGGAATGGGGCACGATGCTGGCGGATTCGCGTGAATTCTTCCAGAGCAACCCTTGGCTCGTTACTTTCCCCGGTCTCTGCATCCTGATCACGGTTCTCGCCATCAATCTGATGGGCGACGGCCTGCGCGATGCCTTCGACCCGAAGCTGAAGAGGTCGTAATGGCACTCCTCGATATCGAAAACCTATCCGTTGAATTCCAGACCTCGTCCGGCCTGTTCCGGGCGGTCGATGGCGTCTCGCTGAAATGCGACAAGGGTGAAATCCTGTCGATCGTCGGCGAATCCGGTTCCGGAAAATCCGTATCCATGCTTGCCATGATGGGTCTTCTGCCTTGGACGGCGAAGATCACCGCCGATCGCATGATGTTCGATGGCAAGGATCTGCGCGGCATCTCCTCGCGTCAGCGCCGCAAGATTATCGGCAAGGATATGGCGATGATCTTCCAGGAGCCGATGTCGAGCCTTAATCCGTGCTTCACAGTCGGCTTCCAGCTCGGCGAGACCTTGCGCATCCATATGGGGCTTGACCGCAAGGCGCGTCGCGAACGCTCGATCGAGCTTCTGAATCTGGTCGGCATTCCCGCGCCCGAGGATCGGCTGTCGAACTTCCCGCATCAGATGTCCGGCGGCATGAGCCAGCGCGTCATGATCGCCATGGCGCTCGCCTGCAATCCGAAGTTGCTGATCGCCGACGAGCCGACCACCGCGCTCGACGTGACGATCCAGGCGCAGATCCTCGATCTGCTCGTGCGCCTGCAGCGGGAGCAGGGCATGGCGCTCGTGCTCATCACCCACGATATGGGCGTCGTTGCCGAAACGGCGGAGCGCGTGCAGGTGCAATATGCCGGCCAAAAGGTCGAGGAGCAGCCGGTCAAGGCGCTGTTCCGCGATCCGCATCATCCCTATACGGCAGCCCTTCTTTCGGCTCTGCCTGAGCGTGCCGAAGTCGGCGAGCGCCTGCCGTCGATTGCTGGCGTCGTTCCCGGTCAGCATGATCGTCCCAGAGGCTGTCTCTTTGCGCCCCGTTGCTCCTTCGCAACGCCGGAATGCGACAAGGGCGTCAAGCGCCAGGGTAGCGAACTCGGCCTGACCCTTTGCAACTATCCGCTGGAACATGGCAAGCCGCTCGGACATCCCGGCATTGCCGTCACGCAAAAAGCAGGAGGTGCCGCATGACCGGCGCTGTTCTCGAAGGGCGCGATCTCGCCCGATTCTACACCGTCAAGCGCGGCACCTTCAAACCGGAAGCGACGGTCAAGGCGCTAAACGGCGTCAGCTTCAGCCTGCAGTCGGGCCGCACGCTCGCCGTTGTGGGCGAATCCGGCTGCGGCAAGTCGACGCTTGCCCGCCTGGTGACGATGATCGAAAATCCGACGGCTGGCGAGCTGCTGATCGACGGCAAGCCCGCCAGGCTCGGCGACCGCAGCCTGCGCAGTGCGGTGCAGATCGTGTTCCAGAACCCCTATGGCTCGCTCAATCCGCGCCAGAAGGTCGGCTCCATCCTGGAGGAACCGCTGAAGATCAACACTGACGACGACGCTGCCACTCGCCGCCGCAAGGCGGAGGAGATGATGGCGCGTGTGGGCCTGCGCCCGGAGCATTATGATCGCTATCCGCATATGTTCTCCGGCGGCCAGCGCCAGCGTATCGCCATTGCACGTGCCCTGATGCTGAGGCCGAAGGTGCTGGTGCTTGACGAGCCGGTCTCCGCGCTCGATTTGTCGATCCAGGCACAGGTGCTGAACCTTTTGATGGACCTGCAGAAAGAGATGGGGCTTGCCTATCTCTTCATCTCGCATGGTCTTTCCGTCGTGCGCCATATCGCCGATGACGTGATGGTTATGTATCTCGGCCGCCCGGTCGAAACCGGCACGGCGGAGGAAGTCTTCAACAGGCCGCGCCATCCCTATACGGCCGCCCTCCTGTCGGCGACGCCGATAGCCGATCCGGAGCGCGAGAAGAATCGCATCCGCCTGCAGGGCGAGCTGCCGTCGCCGCTCAACCCGCCGAAGGGCTGCCACTTCAACCCGCGTTGCTGGCGCGCCCAGGACAAGTGCCGTCAGGTCGAACCGGAACTGGCGGGCGAAGGTACGCATAAATTTTCCTGTTTCTTTCCGCTGGATTGATCCAAGTTGTGAATCGGGCAGATGCCGCTTTGCCGCGCCTTTCTGCCTAGCCCCTCACCCCAGCCCTTTCCCCGCATGCGGGGAGAGGGGCCAGACACTGAGATGAGTCAACGGCGTAACCGGCCTGACTATCCTTATCGGCCATGATCCAAGGCAGAAAACAGCATGAATGAACAATCCAAGGCACCCCTCGCCATCATCGTCATGGGCGTCAGCGGCAGCGGCAAATCTTCGATCGGCGAGGGCGTGGCTGCTCAGCTTGGCATCCATTTCATCGAAGGCGACGCGCTGCATCCGGCCGCTAACGTCGAGAAGATGAGCAAGGGCATCCCCCTGACGGACGAGGATCGTTGGCCCTGGCTCGAAAAGATTGGTCAGGAAATTGCGGCAAGCATCGAGAAAGACGAGGGCGTTGTCGTTACCTGCTCGGCGCTGAAGCGCGTCTATCGCGAACGCCTGCGGGCATCTGCCGGTGGCCATCTCTATTTCATCTATCTCGAAGGCTCGAAGGAGCTGCTGACGAAGCGCATGGGCGAGCGCAAGGGGCATTTCATGCCGACTTCGCTGCTCGAAAGCCAATTGCAGACGCTGGAAGTACCGACCGGTGAGCCTGGCGTCGTCACCGTCGATATCGATGCCACGATCGAGGAGATCGTCGATGCTTCTGTCAGAAGCTTGAAAGCAATTCTTTAGGGCGCAAACCTGCTAGGAGCATAAGCCGAAATATCGATGAACGGCGTCTCGCCGGTGATGAGCTCTGCAAGTACGCGGCCGGTCACCGGGCCGAGCGTCAATCCATGATGGGCATGGCCGAAGGCGAACCATAGGCCGTTGTGGCGCGGCGCCTTGCCGATAATGGGCATCATGTCGGGCGTGCACGGGCGGGCGCCCATCCAGGGTTCCGGATCGAGCCGCTCGCCGAGCGGGAAGGTGGTGCGCGCGACGGCTTCGGCACGGTCGAGCTGGACCGGTGTCTTTGGAGCATCGCGCAAGGCGAATTCGGCGCCAGTCGTCAGCCGGATGCCCCGGCTCATCGGCGCCAGCAGATAGCCGCGCTCGGCATCCAGCATCCAGTTGTTGAGAACGGCATTGCCCTCGGCGGCGTAATGCATGTGGTAGCCGCGCTTGACGCCGAGCGGGAAAGCGTAGCCGAAGCGTTTCGTGACGATATCAGCCCACGGGCCGAGTGCGACGATGACATCCTCCGCCTCGATCGATCCCTCCGCCGTCACCATTCTCCACGCCGAACCTGCCATGCCGAGCGAGACGGCATCCCCGGTCGTCACACGGCCGCCAATGCTTTCGAAATATCGCCGATAGGCCGCCGTCAATCCGTGCGGGTCCAGCACCGACCAGGGATCGCGCCAGCGAAGTGCTCCGGCAAAGCTGCCTCTCAGATGCGGCTCGGCACTTGCGATCTCCGCGCTGCTCAGCGCGTCATAGCCGATGCCGAATTCGCGGTTGAGGCGCTCCGCCTCGGCAAACTCGGCATCCCGCTTCTCGTTCGAGCGGAACAGCTCCATCCAGCCGTTCTTGCGAATGAGCTCCTCGGCGTGCGAGGCTTCGATGAGGTCATTGTGCTCGCTGACGGAATGTTCGATCAGCGGCGCATAGGCACGCGAAATCATCTCATGGCGCTTGGTATTGGAGTTCCACCAATAGCGGGCAAGAAAGGCGATCTGCGCCGGCAGGGCGCGCAGATGGTAATGTGCGTCGATGCGGTTGTTGAAGGCATAGCGCAGCAGCAGACCGAATTGCTGAGGAAAGCCATAGGGCACCACGCCCTCGCGCTGGATGAGGCCGGCATTGCCGAACGAGGTCCCACGGCCCGGTGGCTGCCGATCGACGAGGACGACTTGCCGTCCCCGCCGCTGCAGATGGATTGCCGTCGAAACACCGACGATGCCTGCGCCGAGAACGATTGCGTCCTTTGTCATCTCACCCTGCTATCCGCATGCTTATTGCATTGCCGCCCGGTCGTTCCGCATAGCCTGGACCGCGCTCTAAGCGTCGAAAATGCCTGGCAAATTTCTGCGGTGCAATTGAAAAATGCAGGTCAGGTCGTACTCTGTTGGAGGCAGGCGTTTTCGGCGCGGATGCGGATCGCAAGAATGATGCCGTTGAGCAGCGAAAAGATCGCGGCATAAAGCGGCATGCCAAAAGCGAGCGGCAAGACGGCGATCTCGCCGACGACAACGGCATAGTTGGGATGGCTGAGGAAGCGATAGGGACCTTTGGTCACGAGAGCGGCGCCGGGCAATACGATGATGCGCGTCGTCCAACGATCCTTGAGTGTCGTCAGCACCCAGAGGCGCATTGCCTGCAGCACCATGAACAGCACGAACCAGACGGGATCGACCGGCCGGCCGATGGCTAAGAACCACAATCCGATCAGCCAGGCCGCGTGCATCGCCACCATGAAGGGATAATGCTCCGGCGCATGTTCCCGAGCGCCGCGGGCAAGGAGCGCTGTGGTATTGTGCCTGGCATAGATGAGCTCCGCCAGCCGCTGCAGCGTCACGAAGGTCAGAAGTGCGATCGATGGCCACAGCATCACGCAACCCTCTTCAGCGTCATGCAGCTTGCCGAAAATCCCGGCCCCATGGCGAGTAGGGCGGAACGCTCCGGCAAGCCGGCCGCAATCACCCGCTCCAGCACGAACAGTACGGTGGGAGAGGACATGTTGCCATAGTCGCCGATCACCTCGCGCTCGATATCGAGCGAACCTTCTTCAAGACCGAGCGACTTCTCGAGGGCCGACAGCACCTTGGCGCCGCCGGGATGGCAGATGAAGCGGTCGACATCGGAGATCAAAAGCCTGGATCGCTCCAGAATGCCGGCAACCGCGCGCCTCAGATGCGTTTCGGCGAAGACCGGCAGCGATTGTTCGAGGATGATGCCAAAACCGGTATCGTCGATCTTCCAGCCCATGATGCCGAGGCTGTCGGGGAAAAGATGTTCGCCGGTCGACTCGATTTCCGCAATGCCGCTTTCGCCAGCGCGGAGCGCGCAGGCCGCGGCTCCATCGCCGAACAGCGCGGTGGCTATAATGTTGGGCCGAGTCAGCTCGTCCAGCCGAAAGGCAAGCGAGCAGAGTTCGATCGCGACGAAGAGTACGACGGCGCCTGGCCGGCTTCTTGCCATTTTCGCCGCAACGGCAAGGCCGGATACGCCGGCAGCACAGCCGAGCCCAAAGATCGGCACGCGCTCGATATCCGGACGAAAGCCCATCTCGCCCGCAAGCCGTGCCTCGAGGCTCGGCGTCGCAAGCCCTGTGGACGACGCCGTGACGATGCAGCCGACCTCTCCGGCCTCGAGACCGGCCCGCTGTAGCGCTGCTGTTGCAGAACGGCGGAAAAGCTCGGAGGCCACCTCAGTATAGGCAGCCATGCGATCCTGCCAGCCATGCGGCTCTTCGAACCAGAAGAGGGGGCGCGCCACATGGCGCCTGCGAATGCCGGTGCTCCCGAACACGCGCGCGAGATATTTGAAATCCTGAAAACGGTCCGAGAACAGACGGCCCGCCGTCTCGGCAGCGTCGGTCTGGAGGATGATGTTGTCGGGCGTTGCGACGGCAAGGCTTAGAAGTTTGACGGTATCGGTCACGAGTTTCTCCTGTGCCCTTGAGGGGCATGTCGGCTGAAACACGCGATAGAGGTGGTCTATTCGATGCCGGAGCGGTCACGAAAGAGTGACGGCGTCTCGACATAGGATGCGTCGAAAAAATTCTCGGGTCGTTCGAATAAAATATGCAGACGGTGTGTTCTCCCCTCGCAACGTTCATTTTGCCAAGGAGACATCCCATGACGACCAAAGCATTTCGCCTGGCTTCCATCGCCCTCGGCGCAAGCCTGACCTTCGGCGCTTTCGCCGTTCCCGTCTTCGCCGCCGGCGACGATTCCAGCACGACGCCGACCTGCAAGAAGGGCGAGATCTACGATCAGAAGGCGAAGAAGTGCGTCAAGCAGCAGAGCGCCAATGTCACCGACGAAAACCGCGCCGACTACGCCTATTCGCTCGCCAAGAAGGATCATCGCTACGAGGAAGCCCTAGCCGTTCTCGACACGATGAAGAACCCGAATACGGCAGAAGCGCTGAACTATCGCGGCTATGTTACCCGCAAGCTCGGTCGCACGGACGAAGGCATTTCCTATTACCGGAAGTCTGTCGCCATGGATCCGAAGTACACGCTGGTTCGTGAATATCTCGGCGAAGCCTACGTCATCAAGGGCCAGATGGACCTCGCCAAGGATCAGCTGAACACGATCAAGACGCTCTGCGGCAATACGAGCTGCGAGGAATATCGCGATCTTCACGCCGCGATCATGAATCCGTCCAGCCTGTGATTTCGGGTCCGGGTCAGTGATAAAGATGGCAAGCAGGGAGCTTTGCGAGAGATATGGGAGTGATGCCGGTCGCTCGTGGTGCTATTTCTGCTTATAGTCTGACAGCAACGGAGCCGCCGAAAAGGTCGGCGGTTTCCGGACCTGCGAATGCCGCGGAGGATGCCATAGCGAGCGAAGAGGATATCAGGGCAGGCCTGTCGCGGCACCTGACGCGGTTGTGGCGCTATGGCGTGGTGCTGTCGCGCCAACGCGACGTGGCGGATGATCTGGTGCAGGCGACCTGCGTCAGAGCTTTGGAGCGGGCGGCGCAGTTTACCGCCGGCACGAGGCTGGACCGCTGGCTGTTTGCCATCCTTCATTCGATCTGGCTGAACGAGGTCCGTTCGCGCCGCGTGCGCATGGGGCAGGGCTTCGTCGAAGCCGACGAGACGCTCGTATTTGACGGCGCACAGGAAACCGAAACGCGTGTTCTCGCCGGCCAGGTCTTGGAGCGCGTGCAGGCATTGCCGGAAGCACAGCGCACAGCCGTGTTCCTGGCCTATGTCGAGGGGCTTTCCTATCGTGAAGTGGCCGAAATTCTTGATGTGCCGATCGGCACCGTCATGAGCCGATTGGCGGCAGCGCGGACGAAACTTGCGGATGGTATGGGGGCGATGGCCGACGGAAATGCGTCCGGAGGTGGGCGACTGGGGAATGGAA
This sequence comes from Rhizobium sp. 11515TR, assembly GCF_002277895.1. Classification (NCBI taxonomy): domain Bacteria; kingdom Pseudomonadati; phylum Pseudomonadota; class Alphaproteobacteria; order Hyphomicrobiales; family Rhizobiaceae; genus Rhizobium; species Rhizobium sp. 11515TR. Next base: position 1,398,292 of record NZ_CP022998.1, read on the forward strand.
ATGAGTGAATTGAACAAAGGACAGATGGTTACGGACGAACAGCTCACCGCCTTCATCGATGGCGAGCTGGATGCTACCGACCGCGATAGGATCGAGGGGCTAATCGCTAGCGACGAGCATGTGGCGGAGCGTTTCGATTTTCTGTCGCGCAGCACGCTGCCCTTTTCTGAGGCGTTTCAGCCGATGCTCGCCGAGGCGCCGGCTACGAAGCTGGATGCCATGCTTGCCGCCATTCCCTCGTCAAAGGAAAGCAAGGTCCGCGCCGCTGGCATTGGCCGCCGTGGTTTCTTGGCCGCAATGGCCGCGAGTTTCGTAGCCGCCATCGCCATCGACCGCGCGGTGATCGGCATCGGCCGTAAGCTTTTGAAGCCGGACGAGGATGCCGAATGGCGTGCCGTCGTGGCGGAATATCTTTCGCTCTATACAGCGGATACACTGAGTGCTCCGGCCGGAGACCATGCGCAGCAGGTCGCACAGTTGAATGAGGTCGGTGCCAAGTTGAATCTGCCGCTGGCGCCCGAGGCAATTGCCATGCCGGGCATAGAGTTCAAGCGTGCTCAGATCCTGAACTATGACAGCAAGCCACTCGCCCAGATCGCCTATCTCGACCCGGAAAGCGGCCCGATGGCGCTCTGCATCGTTCAGTCCACCAGGGGTATGGCCGCGCCGGACATGGAAAATCGTCGCGGCATGAATGTCGTCTATTGGTCGAGCGCCACACACGCCTTCATGTTGATCGGTCATGCGTCGATAGACCGGATGCAGCAACTAGCGGCTGATGTCAGGGCGAACCTCATCGCCTGAGGGCTGTTTCCGGCGCGACTAAAATGGCGTGATTCAAAAAGAATTTGGCGAAAACCCATCCTGCTGGTATTCTTTGCCTAACGAAAATCGAACGAGCGCCAGCAGCATGCCCCCAAGGCCTTGCGCGGTGCGGTGGAAAAGATACGTGAGTGACCCCGAAAGCGGCCTAGCGCCGCAGGCAGACGGGGCGCCGGCAGCAGAGCGCAGGAAGGGTAAATCCTCCCGGCGCGCGAAGCGTAAGCGCGGTCATGGCCGCCCGAACGCTCATTCTGCGGAGGCTAGCCAGGCAGGTAAGTCCAGCCAGGTGGCGCAGCGCCCAGCAGAGGATGAGGCCGGCTCGCCGGCCAGAAAGCGCAAGCGCCGCCGCCGTGCACGCGGCGCAGCCCAGGGTGGCGCGCAGCCTTCTTCGTCAACACAGCAGTTTTCATCACAGGCGGAGCATCGCGCTTTGCCTGAACATGGCCATCCCTCCTCGCATAAGAGCGGCAAGAATCGGCGCAAGCATCGCAGCAAGCGCGGCCTGCAGGGTCGGCCTCTCGCGCATGAGAAGACGGCGCAGATCGTCGCTCCAGCGAATACGCAGGTGAATGTCCACGCTCCGACCCATGACGATCATCGTCAGAACCGGCAGCCTCAGCCGCGACGTGAGGGGCAGGGGCAGCATCATTATGCCGAGGCTGATTCCCGTCCGCTCGATCTCTATGCCGCTCTCGATCTCGGCACCAACAATTGCCGCCTGCTGATCGCGCAGCCGACGCGTCCGGGTCAGTTCCGGGTGGTTGACGCATTTTCCCGCATCGTGCGTCTTGGCGAAGGGCTTGGCGCCAGTGGCCGCCTCTCCAGCGATGCCATGGATCGCGCGGTCGAGGCGCTGCGCATCTGCGCGGCCAAGCTGAAGACCCGCGAGATCCGGCGCATGCGGCTGATCGCGACCGAGGCTTGCCGTGCCGCTGACAACGGCGAGGCATTCCTTGCGCGCGTGACCGAAGAGACCGGATTGCAGCTCGAAATCATCGACCGCGAAACCGAGGCGCGGCTTGCCGTTTCCGGTTGCTCGTCGCTTGTGGGGCCGGAGGCGCGCTCGGTCGTGCTGTTCGATATCGGCGGCGGCTCTTCTGAAATTGCCGTCATCCGCATCGGCGAGAATCGCTCCAGTCGGCTTGCCAACCACATTACCCACTGGACTTCGCTGCCCGTCGGTGTCGTCACCCTCTCGGAGCGGCATGGCGGGCGCGATGTAACGCCGGAGCTGTTCGAGACGATGGTGTGCGAGGTTCAGCGCATGCTCGAGCGTTTCGATTGCCCGCCGGTTCATGGTGCCGCACGTGACAGCGGCGACTTCCACTTGATTGGGACTTCGGGCACGGTAACGACGCTCGCCGGCGTCCATCTCGATCTGCCGCGCTACGATCGGCGTCGGGTCGATGGCGTCTGGCTGTCGGATGACGAAGTGAGTGCGATGCAGGCCAAGCTCCTGTCATGGGATTTCGCCGGTCGTGCCGCTAATCCCTGCATTGGGCCGGATCGCGCCGATCTGGTGCTGGCGGGCTGCGCCATTCTGGAGGCGATCCGCCGCCGCTGGCCGAGCCCGCGCATGCGCGTTGCCGATCGCGGTCTGCGCGAGGGACTGCTGACCGACATGATGGCAGACGACGGCGTGTGGCGGCGGGGTCGCTCGCGCCGGGGTCATCGACCGAGGGATATGAAGGGGCCGCAGACGTGACCAAGCCAACCATCGCCGGCAACCGCACGGGCCGCAAACTCGGTCAGCGCGTCAAGAAAAAGAAGCTGAAGGCTTCGTCGCGCCAATGGCTACAACGCCATATCAACGATCCCTATGTGCAGCGTGCACAGCTTGAAGGCTATCGCGCCCGCGCCGCCTTCAAGCTGCTGGAGATCGACGAGAAACATCAGATCCTGAAAGGTGCGCGCCGCATCATCGATCTGGGTGCCGCTCCGGGCAGCTGGTCGCAGATCGCCGCCAAGGTGACTGCATCGACCGAAGAGGATATCCGCGTCGCCGCCATCGACTTCCTCGAAATGGCGCCGATCCCCGGCGTCAGCATCCTGCAGCTGGATTTCCTCGATCCGGCAGCGCCGCAGCGGCTGATCGATGCCGTCGGCGGCACACCGGATCTCGTGATATCCGATATGGCGGCGCCGACGACGGGTCATCACCGCACCGACCACCTGCGAACCATGCATCTGTGCGAAGTGGCTGCGCATTTCGCCGTCGAGGTGCTGGCCGAAGGCGGGCATTTCCTTGCCAAGACCTTCCAGGGCGGCACGGAACGCGACTTGCTGACCTTCCTCAAGCAGAATTTCCGCCAGGTCATCCATGTGAAGCCCGGCGCATCCAGAGCCGAGTCGGTAGAAATGTTCCTGCTGGCAAAGGGCTTCAAAGGTCGCAAACCGGAAAGAGAGACGGAAGAAGAACAATCCGTCGCCGATCGCTAATCCGACTATCCTCGATCGATAAACTGACGAAACCCTCATTGCACTTCGGCTTGGCTGAAGCGCAATGAGGGCTCGATCATCATTTTGCGGCCGGCTGCTGCACCTGCGGCTGAAGGGCGTCGACGCGCTTGAGACCGGCCTTGTGGCCAGAGACCATAGCGCCGGCACTGCGATCCATCCGGATGAAGGGGATGGTCGCAAGCACGGTCAGCACCGAGATGCAGAAGAAGGCAATATGGAAATCGCGGACCTGCAGTTCCGTCCCGCTGAAAAAAGTCGAGGTTTCCAGGATCATGGCGGCGACGGCAACACCGAGCGCCAGGCTGATCTGCTGCATGACCGAGCTCATCGACGTCGCCTGGCTTGCCTGCTTGTCGTTGATATCGGCGAAGGCGAGCGCATTGATGCCGGTGAAGAAGAAGGAGCGCGAGAAGCCGCCGATCAGCAGGATGCCGACAATGATGAGGTGCGGCGTCCAGGGCTGGAAGAAGCCCGTGCAGATCGTCGTCAGGGTGGTGATGGCCGCGGCCGAAAGCAGCGCTGTCTTGAAGCCGACGGCGGTAAAGACCCGGCGGGCGATGAACTTTGTCGAGATCGCGCCGATGGCGCCGGCAAAGGTGATGAGGCCGGACTGGAATGGGTTGAGGCCGAAGCCGAGCTGCAGCATCAGCGGCGTCAAGAACGGCATGGCGCCGATGCAGATGCGGAAAAGCGTGCCGCCCGTCACCGAAGCGCGGAAGGTGGCGTTCTTCAGCAGCGTGAGATCGAGGATTGGGGCCGGGTGACGGCGCGCATGGCCGATATAGAGGAAGCCGCAGACGAAGCCGATGACGACGGCCGAGATGCCGATATAGGGCGGCAGGGCCGGCAGGCTGATGACGGACATGCCGAAGACTATGCCGGATGCGGCGAAAGATGTCAGCAGGAAACCGATGACATCGAGCTTCGGCGGCTTGGTCGCTTCCACCTCAGGCAGGAAGATTGAAGCCAAGATCACGCCGAGGATGCCGACGGGCACGTTGATCAGGAAGATCCAGTGCCAGGAAGCGTAAGTAGTGATGAAGCCGCCGAGCGGGGGGCCGGCAAGCGGGCCTACGAGCGCGGGAATCGAAAGCAGCGCCATCGCCGAAACGAGATCGCTTTTCTGCGTGGTGCGAACCAGTACGAGCCGCCCGACCGGCGTCATCATCGAGCCGCCGACACCCTGCAGGAAGCGGGCAAAGACGAACTCCAGAAGGCCGCCCGAAAAGGCGCACATGATGGAACCGATGACAAAGACGCAGATGGCGACACGGAAGATGTTCTTCGCGCCGAAGCGATCCGCCATCCAGCCGCTGATCGGGATGAAGACGGCCAGCGACACCATGTAGGAGGTCAGCGCCAGCTTGAGCGTGATCGGACCGACATGCAGATCATTGGCGATAGCCGGCAGCGCTGTCGCGATGACGGTGGAATCCATCTGTTCCATGAAAAGGGCTACGGCGAGGATCAATGGAACGATGCGATTCATGGGCATCTGCCTTGATGGTCTGTGTACGGTAAGGCCGTCGCTCAGGGCGCGATCAGCCGCTCTGTAGCCCTATGCGCGGTCGCTGCCAATCCTGGATTTCGCTCCATGGACGACAGGGGATCACGTCTTCGTGATGTCCGACACCGCGGGGCGTGGAAAGCAGGGTTTGACATATGCTAAGAGCATGGAAATGCTAAGCGCATAAAACGTCGCCGGTGTATTAGCGGAATTGGATTGTCTTGTCATGACCAAATTTTGGCCGGACAGAACGACTTTCCCGAACTGTTGCTGCCGACGACGACGATAGGCGCGGCTTACGCTGTGCATCAGCAGAAGGAGTGAAATCATGACTGTCGTCCTGCCCCCGGATACGCATCAGTTCAAGTTGGGATCCTGCACCGTCACCGTCGTCAAGGACGGCGCCAACATCATGGACAACCCCTGGGAGATTTTCGGTTCGAACCAGACGCCGGACACCGTTCGCAAACTGCTGGAGCAGAATTTCCTGCCGACGGAAAAATTCGTCAACAGCTATGCGCCCGCCATCATCGATACCGGTTCCGACGTGATCGTCGTCGATACCGGCTTTGGTGCGACGGGACGCGCGCGTGGCCTGGGCCGTTTTCGCGAGGGGCTGAAGGCGGTCGGCTACACGCCTGAGCAGGTCACGGTCGTCGCTCTCACACATCTGCATGGCGATCATATCAATGGATTGATGGAGGAAGATGGTCCGGCCTTTCCGAATGCTCGCTACGTCGCCGGCGAGATCGAATACGGGTTCTGGACCGATACGGCGCGTGAGGGAACACCGGCGGAAGGCGGCCATAAGGCCGTCCTGGCCAATGTAGTGCCCTTCGCCGAAAAGATGACCTTCCTTAGGGATGGCGACCAGATCGTCAGCGGCATGACCGCCATGCTGGCGCCCGGCCACACGCCCGGCCATCTCGTCTTCCACCTGGAATCCAGTAGCAGGCAGCTCGTCATGACCGGTGACACCGCCAACCATTATGTCCTATCGCTCGGCCGCCCGGATTGGGAAGTCCGCTTCGATGCGGACAAGGCGCAGGCGGCCAAGACCCGCCGCCGCATCTTCGACATGATCGCCGCCGACCGCATCCCCTTCCTCGGCTTCCACATGCCTTTCCCCGCCGTTGGCTTCGTCGAAAAACAGCCGGAAGGTTTTCGCTACATTCCGAAAAGCTACCAGTTCGACGTTTGATGATCAAAATGCCTTTTTCTCCGACCAGAGAAGTATGACTCAAAAGCGGTCGTAAAAAGGACCGCCTATCTACCGCACAATAGAACGGATGGCGTCTGCGAACACCGTAGGCGCCTCCTGTGGAAAATTGTGCCCAACTCCTGGAATGATGTGGCGCTGATAAGATGGAGCTTTGAAATGTCGCGCGGCATGGTCGATCGCTTCGGGTGGATCGACACCATCATCAGCCCCCTGCAGAACACAAGTAGGCACAATGATATCCGGTTGCCTAGCTAGTTCTGCCTCTATCGACTGCAGCTCTGGATCTCCGGGAGTGCCGCCGAACCGATGTCGATAGGAATGGATGACGATATCGACGAAATCCGGATTTTCGAATGCCGCAAAGCTTTGTTCGTAAGTTGCGTCATCGAAACTCCATGTGGGAGACCATAGCTTCCAGATGAAACGGCAAAGCTCTTGGCGTTTCTCGGTCAGTCCTCTTCGGCCACGCTCCGAATGGAAGTAATATTGATACCAATAGCGATACTCCTCTTCGGCGGATGCGGGTTGGCCGGCGGCGGCGATGTTCTGGATGTTGTATCCCGTCCCGCAGCTTACCAGCCCGCGAACGCGCTCTGGCCAGAGTGCAGCGACGATGCATGCCGCGCGGCCACCCCAGTCATAGCCGCCAAGTGTCGCCGAAGAGATACCAAGCGCATCCATGAAAGCCAGAAGGTCTGAACCGAGAGCAGCTTGCTCTCCTGACCGGAAGGTTTCGTCGGAAAGGAATCGCGTCGAGCCGAATCCACGCAAGAACGGCACGAAACAATGCCATCCATCTGCAGCGAGTTGCTCCGCCACCTGGTCATAAGCATGAATGTCGTATGGAAAGCCGTGCAAGAGGATCACCGGCTGGCCGTCGAGCGGTCCGCTTTCCCGATAGGCAATTTCCAGAACGCCGGCTGTGACTGTCTTCATGTGCCATTCCTCTCCCGGCCAAATGTGTATTCGAGAAGCTTTTGAGCATGACAAAGCCGGCTCTAGGTCACAATCGAAATTCGCGAAGCTCCGCGATTTCAGTTCCGGACCACGGCACTTCGCCCGATACGAGGTTCCGTTCCCGCCATCAGTCGCTGAATGTTCATACGATGGCGCACGATCACGTAAAGGCTGCCGGCAATCACCAGCAGCCGATAGGGCAATGGCTGCTCTAGGCCGCAGACAAGGGCAATCGCAGTCAGGGCTGCCAGGATTGATCCCAGAGAAACGATCCGAAAAATAGCCAGCGCAACGCCAAAAACGGTCACCGCACCTAATCCCACCGGCCAGGCTATCGCCAGCAGCAGGCCAAGTCCCGTTGCGACGGATTTGCCGCCCTTAAAATTCAGCCAGATCGGGCGGCTATGCCCCAGCAAGACCGCGAGTCCCGCGAAGCAAACTGCCCACAAAACGAAGTTTTGCTGATCAAGCGCAGTCGGTGGCGATACGGACGGCAATGTTTGGAGCCAAGGATAGACCGACGGGCAAAGACGATCGCTGTGGCTCCTTTCAGCACATCGATCAGGAGCACCGCCAAAGACGGCCATTTCCCAAGGGTCCGCAATACGTTCGTTGCGCCAGTCGATTTGGAGCCGAGTTCCCGAATATCAACGCCCTTGAGCAGTCTCCCCGCCAGATAGCCCGTGGGTATGGAGCCGAAGAGATAGGCGATCGCTAATCCCGCGACACTTGCTATCCAGAAAGTCATGAGTGTCATCTCTGTCTAAGTCTTTGCCCGTAGCACCGGCCGCAAGAAAGTTCGCTCGTAGCTGATGAATGGCGGATTCCTACCGAAGCGTTCGTTTGCGGCAATTCCATCCGGATCGGCTGCAACACGCTCGCGGTATTGCAGGTAGGTTGTTTCATCTGGAAATGTGAATAACGCGACCGCTATGTCGCCGGGGCCTTCTTCACCTATGCCCGGAAAGCTCACTCCGGCCTCTGCCGGCTTGTCTCTGGGTATGAAGTAGCCGTGATGCGTTCCGCCATGGCGTTCGATGAGTTCGATCCAAATCCGACCGTAGGCTTCGAATTCCGAAATTCTATGGTGATCGATGCGGTAGCGAACTTCGCACGTAACCGGGCTTTGGAGCATTGAAAGACCATTTCTTTAACAAGCAGGCCCAAGAACTCCTGCGTCCGGCCCACTGTGATACCTTATGTCATGGCGCAATTTTCCGGAATAGGCTGCCCGCCGTTGCCCCTTTTCGGAAGCGCTTGACGATGACGTGGAGCCGGATAACCGGATCTGCTTCATCGAGACCTTTGTCGATGGCCACGCCAACATCTAGCGTAAAAATCTCTGCACATTGCAGCCAAATCCCGCGCTGAAACCAAGGCTTGGCATATCTGCCCCGCGCTTTTTGCTATTCCCTTCCTGTCATGAACGTGTTACCAGCCCTCGCCAACTTCCAAGCAACACTTGCAAGATCGCCCGGTAGACGATTCGTTCCGGGCTTTCCTGTTTTTCACAGACGAAGGAATTGGCCATGGCACGCATTATTGAAACGTCAACCGGGTTGGATGCTCTGACATTCGACGACGTGCTCCTGCAGCCCGGACACTCCGAGGTCATGCCGGGCCAGACGAATATCGCCACCCGCATCGCCCAGGACATCGAGCTCAACCTGCCGATCCTTTCCGCCGCCATGGATACGGTCACGGAAAGCCGTCTGGCGATCGCCATGGCTCAGGCCGGCGGCATGGGTGTTATCCACCGCAATCTGACGCCGGTGCAGCAGGCCGAAGAGGTCCGTCAGGTCAAGAAGTTCGAAAGCGGCATGGTGATCAATCCGGTCACCATCGGCCCGGATGCGACGCTTGCCGAAGCGCTAGCGCTGATGAAGGCCCACGGCATTTCCGGCATCCCGGTCGTCGAAAAGTCGCACCGCCTCGTCGGCATCCTCACCAACCGCGACGTGCGCTTCGCTTCCGACCCCTCCCAGAAGATCTACGAGCTGATGACCCGCGAAAATCTGGTCACCGTCGCCGAAAGCGTCCAGCAGCAGGAAGCCAAGCGCCTGCTGCACAAGCACCGCATCGAAAAGTTGCTTGTCGTTGACGCTGACAGCCGTCTGGTCGGTTTGATCACCGTCAAGGACATCGAGAAGTCGCAGCTGAACCCGAACGCTTCGAAGGATGCCCAGGGCCGTCTGCGCGCCGCCGCCGCCATCAGCGTCGGCGACGATGGCTATGAGCGGGCCGAGCGCCTGATCGATGCCGGCGTCGACCTTCTGGTCGTCGATACCGCCCATGGTCATTCGCAGCGCGTTCTCGATGCCGTTACCCGCGTCAAGAAGCTTTCCAACTCCGTCCGCATCATGGCCGGCAACGTCGCCACCTATGACGGCACACGCGCGCTGATCGATGCCGGCGCGGATGCCGTCAAGGTCGGTATCGGCCCCGGCTCCATCTGCACGACCCGTATCGTCGCCGGCGTCGGCGTGCCGCAGCTTGCCGCCATCATGTCGGCTGTGCAGGCCGCGCAGGATCAGAACATCCCCGTCATCGCCGATGGCGGCATCAAGTTCTCCGGCGACCTGGCAAAGGCGATTGCTGCCGGCGCATCCGCCGCGATGATCGGCTCGCTGCTCGCTGGCACGGATGAAAGCCCGGGCGAGGTCTATCTCTACCAAGGCCGCTCCTTCAAGGCCTATCGCGGCATGGGTTCCGTCGGCGCCATGGCGCGCGGCTCGGCAGACCGTTACTTCCAGGCGGAGGTCCGCGACACGCTGAAGCTCGTGCCGGAAGGCATCGAAGGCCAAGTTCCCTATAAGGGACCCGTCTCCGGCGTGCTGCATCAGCTCGCAGGCGGCCTCAAGGCGGCCATGGGCTATGTCGGCGGTGCCGATCTCAAGGATTTCCAGGAGCGCGCCACTTTCGTCCGCATCTCCGGCGCGGGCCTGCGCGAAAGCCATGCCCATGACGTCACGATCACCCGCGAAAGCCCGAACTATCCGGGCGCCGGCGGCTGATCGATGGCGGATCGCGCTCGGGATAACGCCAGGTCCTTACTGCATAATTCCTTAAATCGTGATCGATTTAAGGATAAAATTATGCAGCAGATTAAAAGTGCTCCAGCGACCTTTGCGTGTCACATATGACACGCGGCGCTGTAGAGGGCCTGGCGGCGATTCTAGCGGCTCTTTCGCTGGCACTCTTCACCTGGATCTATGCCGGCTTCGTCAGGCCATTCAGTGATGCGGCAGCCGGCCAGCAAATGCTCGACGCACGCATCGGCGGCTATGAGCGCGACGACGTCATCGCCATGCTGCGCTATCTCAGGGATCATCCCGATCCGGCCGCCATCCTGCATTCCATGTATCTCGGGCCGGAGCTCATCTTTCCGCTGGTACTGGGCGGCCTTTTGTTCTGCCTGCTGCGGCTGATCGGCCCCAGCGGTTTCTTTTTCGGCCGACCGATCCCACCAGGCGCGGCCACTATCATTTTCTATCTGCCGATCTTTTATGCCGCCGTCGACTATGCCGAGAATATCGCCGGCCTCCTGCTTTATCCCCCGGCGATGCCATCGGGCGAGACCGTGTCGCTTCTTGCAAGCGTACTGCCTGTTCTCGTCAGGCTGAAATTCCTGACGCTGGTGGTGACGGTTATTCTACTGGCCCGCTTCGCGATTTTTCGTTACCTGTCGCCGGACGGCACGCGGCCGTCCTGATTGTCCCTATCGGCTTTCGGAAATTCCAAAGGAGTTGGCGGCGTGACCGGCTATGAAATGTTTTGGCCCATGGTGGCGCATGCGGTATTGGTCTTCATCCTCTATGCGCTCCTCGGATGGCGTCGCCGCGTGTTGGTAAAGGCCGGCCGCATTCAGCCTGCGAACTTTCGTGAGAACCATTCCGCCAATGAGCCGGCCGAAAGTCTGGTGGTGCGCAATAGCATCGCCAACCAGTTCGAAGCCCCGTTGCTCTTTCATGCCTGCTGCATCGTGCTCTACACCACTCAGGCGGATAATCTGGCGGCCGTGATCCTCGCCTGGATTTTCGTCCTCACACGCTACGCTCATGCCTTCGTGCATGTGACCAGCAACGATCTGCGCTATCGCAGCCCGCTTTTCGCTCTCGGCTTTGCGGCGCTCGTCTTTATGTGGGCCTGGCTGGCCATCTGGCTCGCCTTCTCCTGATGCTGCCTGCGTGACTGTAAGCAGCAACCTGCGGTAACGCATTTGTGTTTTTCCTTTATCGCTACGTTTCTACCCGTTGACCTATCTTGTCAGCGGGTGGCCGGTCGTTTGTTGCCTGCTGCCGGGGAAACAGGGAGAACAGGACCATGAGCACGGAAAAGCCCGTTGTGACGCAGGCGATGATCAACGCCTATGACGAATATACGCATCTGACGCTCGATCGTCGCGGTTTCATGGAAAAGCTGACCAAGCTCGCAGGCTCGGCCGGGGCCGCCGCTGCCATCGCGCCGCTGCTCGCTGCCAACAGGGCGAGTGCCGAGATCATTGCCGCCGATGACAGCAGGCTGGAAACGAAGGATGTGACTTTTGCAGGCAGCAAGGGTGAGATGAAGGGGTATCTCGCCCGCCCGAAGGATACGGCCGGCAAGCTCGGTGGTGTCATCGTCATCCACGAAAACCGAGGTCTCAACCCGCATATCCGCGATGTCGCCCGCCGCGTGGCGCTGGAAGGTTTCGTGGCGCTGGCGCCGGATTTCCTGTCTCCCCTCGGCGGCACGCCCGAGGATGAGGACAAGGCACGCGACATGTTCACCAATCTCGATCCGGCATTGACGGCCGCCAATGCCGAAGCGAGCCTGACTTACCTCGCAAAGACGGATGGTGCCAACGGCAAGGTCGGCGCCGTCGGCTTCTGCTGGGGTGGTGGCCTCGTCAACCGTTTTGCGACCATCTCGCCGGAGTTGAAGGCGGGCGTCGCCTATTACGGCGCGCAGCCGCCCGCGAACGAGGTTCCGAAGATCAAGGCGGCGCTATTGCTACACTATGCCGGCCTCGACGATCGCATCAATGCCGGTATCGATGCCTATCGCAAGGAGCTGCAGGCAGGCGGTAAGACCTTCGAAATCTTCGTCTATGACGGCGTCAATCATGCTTTCAACAATGATACCTCGTCCGCCCGTTACGACAAGAAGGCAGCCGATCTCGCCTGGGGAAGGACGGTGGAATTTTTGAAGAAATACGTATCCTAAAACGACACAAATCGCCGATGTCGACGTGTCGGCGATCGGTTGGTTACGAGGGCGAAACCATGTTTCGGCCTTGTTTTCCGGAGTCCGGTTACGGCTCCTAAGTGATGATTAAAATTGAGCTTTTCCCGTTTACGCGCATTGAACGCGTCTGGTGTCATAGCGTCTGCGCGCTTGAGCGCCGTTCAGTATGAGAATGAAACGGGAAGAAAATGAAACCGGCCAGCCCCGATCGCGTCACGTTCCGAAAAAGGCCACAGCAGGAGCGAAGCATCCAGCGTGTCGATGCCATCCTCTCGGTTGCGGCAGCGCTGATCGCCGAAAAGGGCGTCAGTGCAATGAAGATGACCGAACTGGCTGCGGTCGCCACGGTCCCGATCGGCTCGGTGTATCAATATTTTCCCGACAAGGCTGCGATCGTCAGGGCTTTGCTCGACCGGCACTCCAGTCGCATCCAGCAAAAGGTCAGCGAAGCCTTTGCCATCGTGACGTCGCTCGATCACGCCATCGAGCTGGTCTGTACCATGATCGATTGGTATTATCGCGAGTTTCGCAGCGATCCCGCCTATCTCGGCGTGTGGTTTGGCACGGACATCGACAGGGATATCCTTCAGCTCAACATACAGCACAGCAATCGTGTCGCCGAAATTTTCCTGGACAGCATTCGGCCTTTTTTGCCGGCTGAAAGCCGCATCGACCTCGAAGCGCGCACGCAGCTGTTCAGCCATCTGATCGGCGCATCCGTCCGCTTTGCCATCATGAGCGAGGACGAGATGGCAAAGCGCATGTTGCACGAATGGAAGCAGGTGATCCGCGCCACCCTGCTGGCGGAGCCCGAGCAGTAACCATCGAAGGTGATAGGCTGGTGCGCTTCGATCTCACCAGCCCGGCAGAATGTGCCCGGCGCGCAGTCGCGGATAAAAGCGCGTATAGGTTTTCACCTCGCCATCAAGATCGTCATCCACCGCAGCCGGCGTGATGTTGTCGAGGCAGGCCGAGATATGCGCGGTGATGGCGTTCATCAGCGATACGGAAAGGCCGGCCCGCTTCATGATGCCGATCTGCACCGGCGGCAGCGGCGGGAAGCCATCGGCCTGGGTCAGCACCTTCATGCCGGTCCTGAGCGCCGATTCCGGCATGACCGAAACCGCCATGCCGGCCAGCACGGCCGCGGCAACGACAGTGCAGGACCAGCTGGTGAACAGGATCTGATAGTCGCGACCGCCGGCATCGAGCGCCGAGCAGGCGAGCTGGCGCCACTGACAGTCGCGCCGCCCGACGGCGAGCGGAATGGGCGCATCGTCGCGCAGCGGATGATTGGCCGAGCCGACCCAGCAGAGCGGCTCCGTTCGAACCACGTCCGACATGCGTTCGCGCGGATTGTGGGTGACGAGCGCGATATCGAGCTCGCCGCGATGCATGCGCTCCGCAAGGTCGACCGAGGGTTCGCAGACGATATAGAGCTCGACATTCGGATGCGTCTTGGCAAAACGGCCGATGATTTCGGGCATGTAGCGGTCGGCATAATCGTCCGGTGTCCCGATGCGCAGCGTGCCTTCGAGACGGTTGTCATCGAAAGCGGCGATGGCCTCGTTGTTCAGGCGAATGATGCGGCGGGCATAGTTCAGCAGCTTGTCGCCTTCCGCCGTCAGTCGATTGCCGCGGCCGTCCTTGATGAAAAGCTGCTTGCCGACGCGCTCTTCCAACCGCCGCATCTGCATGGAGACGGCCGATTGCGTCTTGAACACGCGGTCGGCCGCCTTGGTGAAGCTTCCGGAATCCACGATTGCGATGAAGGTCTGCAACTGATCGATATCAAGCGGCGCGGACATGGGCTCACCTATAAAGGAGTTTGATAGTTATCATTAGAAACATTCGTTGGACTGATCAATAGGGCTTTGGCATCTTCTGAATGCAATTCAGCATACCAATCGAAGAGAAACACCTGTCGAACTCCTCCCGGCCTACGCCCCTTTTCCGGATCGCCGGAAAGGGGCTGGGCTCGCGTGTGCCCAAAGAAAAGGAATACGGAAATGCGCACGACAGATCGAACCCTTGACCTCGGCCTAGCAACGCCATCGCTGTCGCTGACGGAACGCGTTGTGCTTGCTTTGAGCAATGTCGCATCGATCTGGCGCGCAATCCGAAATCGCAAGGAAATCGAATATCTGAATGAGCTGAACGACAGTCAGCTGCACGATATCGGCCTCACCAGGCAGGATCTGAACGCTGCGCTGACCACCTCGACCTTCTTCGGGGATCCGTCCGGCCATCTGACCAATTCCGCGCGTCGCTGCGCGCGCCTCTCCGCCTTCAGTAGCTTCAGAGACTGATGGCGGACAATAGTTTCCCCGCAGGGTGATAGCCAATAAGCCCTGCCTCTTTCCCGGTGTTCGGCCCAAGGGCCAACACCGGGTTTTTTCTTTCTGAAGACCGTGTTTCCGCCATAGATCATGCGCGGGCAAGTTGCCTCCGGCGGCAACTGTCTTATCTAACGACTAGATCCGAACAATAGGGAAGCAACGATGGCAACGGTGATCTTCTTTCACTCCGTCTATGGTCTGCGCTCGCTCGAGCATGAGGCCGTCGAGCGTGTGCAGGCGGCAGGCCACAAGGCTTTCGCGCCGGATCTCTATGACGGCCTGATCGCTCGGTCGATCGAAGAAGGGTTCGAATTCAAGGACGAGATCGGCTGGGAAACGATCTGCGAGCGTGCCGAATGGGCGCTGGCCGGGCTGCCGGCCTCGACCGTATTGGCCGGGTTTTCAATGGGGGCCGGCGTTATCTCCAACCTGTGGCCAAAGCGGCAAAAGACGGCCGGCATCCTTTTGCTGCACGGCATCGCCCCGATCGCCGAGAACGCGCGCAAGGGTCTGCCCCTGCAGCTTCATCTGGCAGATCCCGATCCGTTCGAACCAGAGGAAGACGTTGCCGCCTGGCGGCAGGCTGTCACCAAGTCCGGCGTCGCGGCAGAGATCTTTCGGTATCCGGGCGGTGGCGGCCATCTCTACACCGATGCCAGCCTGCCCGATTATAACGCCAAGGCCGCCGATCTCACCTGGAAGCGTGTCATCGACTTCCTTGACGCCATCGATGCCAATGCGTGAAATGCCTGCATCTTCACTCGCGGGACTTGAACTGAAGATGCCGCTCGCTTAGTTTATGAGCATCGTTGATACCAACAGGATGTGTGCAGCAATGGATTCCACCTCGACCGCAATGCCGTTCAGCCTTGCCATCGAGGACATTCTTGCTCATGCCCATATCCATCGTTCTATCCAATCTTTCGTGGTCCACGCCTGACGGCCGGCCGCTTCTTTCAAATCTCGATCTGAGTTTCGGTGCCGAGCGCACCGGCCTTGTCGGACGCAACGGCGTCGGCAAGACGACGCTGATCAAGCTCATCTCCGGCGAGCTGCAGCCGCAATCCGGCAGCATCTCGTTCAACGGCCGATTGGGGATCCTGCGCCAGAGCGTGCAGGTGGAGGCGGACGAAACCGTTGCCGATCTCTTCGGTGCAAGCGGAGCCCTTGCCGTGTTGAAACGGGCGGAGGCCGGCAAGGCGACCAATGATGAACTCGCTTCAACGGACTGGACGCTCGAGGCGCGCATCGCCGCGGCCCTTGATCGCGTCGGGCTTGACGTCACCCCGGAAACGCCTCTCGTGACACTGTCGGGAGGACAGCGCACCCGTTGTGGTCTCGCTGCCCTTATCGTCGACGATCCTGATTTCCTGATCCTCGACGAACCCACAAACAATCTCGATCGCGACGGCCGCGCAGCAGTCATCGATCTGCTTGCCGGCTGGAGGGCAGGCGCCATCGTCATCAGCCACGATCGGGAGTTGCTCGACACCATGGATGCGATCGTCGAACTGACCTCGCTCGGCACCTCCCGTTATGGCGGCAACTGGACACAGTATCGCGAACGCAAGGCGCTGGAGCTTTCCGCGGCCGAACATGATTTTACCGAGGCAGAGAAGCGTGTCGCCGAAGTGGAAAGAAGCGCCCAGGCGGCCGTCGAACGGCAGGCACGGCGAGACAAGGCAGGCCGGAAGATGGCTGCCAAGGGCGGTATTCCACGCATCATGCTCGGTGGATTGAAGGAGCGGGCCGAGATGACGAGCGCCGAAAATACACGGCTTGCCGAGCGCCGCCGCGCCCAGGCCTTGCAGGATGCTGCCGCCGCTCGCGAGAAGATCGAAATCCTTCAGCCCCTGACCGTGAAGCTGCCGACATCAGGATTGCCGACAAACAGGATCGTCCTCAAGATGGAAGGCGTCACCGCTGGCTACGAGCCAGAACGGCCAATCCTGCGCGACTTCAATTTCATCATGACGGGGCCGGAACGCGTTGCCGTCACCGGGCCGAACGGCTCGGGCAAAACGACACTGCTGGCGCTGGTCTCCGGCGCGCTAAAACCCTGGAGCGGCACGATGCGGGTCGTCCATTCCGCCCTGTTGGACCAAAGGGTCAGCCTTCTCGATCCATCGATTTCGATCCGCGACAATTTCCGCAGGATCAACCCGGATGCGGACGAAAATGCCTGCCGGGCGGCTTTGGCGCGCTTCATGTTCCGGGCTGATGCCGCGCTGCAGATCGTCTCCAGTCTGAGCGGCGGGCAGCTTCTGCGCGCCGGGCTTGCCTGCGTGCTCGGCAGTACGGTGCCGCCATCGCTGCTGATCCTCGACGAGCCGACCAACCATCTCGATATCGACTCCATCACCGCGGTTGAAGCCGGGCTGCGGGCCTATGACGGCGCGCTTCTGGTCGTCAGCCACGACGAGGTATTTCTCGACAATATCGGCATAGAGAGACGGCTCGAGCTCTCTGCCCCAGCCGTCTCGGATCGGTGAGGGGCGTCAGGCTTGGCTCGTGCTGGCGATGCGATCGAGTTCCGCGATCGCATCCTCCGGCAGCTTGAGTTCCGCTGCCGCGATATTCTCCCTGAGATGGGCAAGCGACGAGGTACCTGGAATGAGCAGGATGTTCGGCGCACGCTGCAGCAGCCAAGTGAGCGCTACCTGCATGGGCGTCGCATTCAGCCGGGCAGCGACATCGGAAAGCGCCGAGGATTGCAGCGGCGTGAAGCCGCCGAGCGGGAAGAAGGGCACATAGGCGATCCCGTCGCGCTCCAACTCGTCGACCAGCGCGTCGTCCGCGCGCTGAGCCAGATTGTAGAGGTTCTGCACGCAGGCGATATCGGTAATCCTACGGCCTTCGGCGATCTGGCTTCGTGTGACGTTGCTGAGCCCGATATGGCGCACCAGACCCTGCTGTTTGAGCTCGGCAAGGGCGGTCAGCGGTGCCTCGATCGAACCCTCGATCGGGTGATGCGGATTGATCATGACGCGAAGGTTGACGACATCGAGCACGTCGAGTCCCAGGTTGCGCAGATTGTCATGAACCGCCTGCGTCAGCTCCTCGCGCGAAAAGGCCGGCAGCCAGGAAGCATCCGCGCCGCGCCGCGCGCCGATTTTGGTTACGATGACAAGATCGTCGCGATAGGGATGGAGCGCTTCCCGGATCAGCCGGTTGGTCACATGCGGACCGTAGAAATCGCTGGTGTCGATATGGTCGACGCCGGAGGCGATGGCTTCGCGCAGAACCGCGAGTGCCGTCTCGTGATCCTTCGGCGGGCCGAACACGCCGGGGCCAGCAAGCTGCATGGCGCCGTAGCCGAGCCGTTTGACCTTGAGGTTGCCGAGGGTGAAGCTTCCGGATTGATCGATGCTGGACATGGCTATCTCCTTTTCAAGATGAAAGCAGAAATAGGCTCAGTCGCAGTGTATGATAACCGGGTGCAATGTGTACGGGCTGTACGGAATTGCGAACAGTGAGCAGGAATCGAAAGCGAGTAGCCAAGCGTCACTTCTGTTTCGGAGCAGGCTTGTCCTCGCTCTTCAAATAGCTGTCGAAGATCGCTTCCATGTTTTTCTGATAGGTCTTCTGCACTTCGAGGCCGCTGTCGAACATGGCGTTGAACATCTCGGTATAGGCCGCCATGTCGACGCCGGCGGCAGGCTTGGCCTTCGGCTCTTCCTTCGGCGGCTCCGCCGGCATCGGGAAGTTCTTCATCATGTCCTGAAACGCCTTGGCGAAGGGATTGTCGAGGAACGGATTGGTCGGCGCCGGCTTCTCGCGCTTGACCGAATCGGCGCCGAACATCAGCTCCATCGCCTGGGTGAAGGGATTGTCGAAGATGCTCGCCTGCGGCGTCGGCTGCTGCTTGGGCGCAAAGCCGATGCTCTGCAGCCAGCCCTGCATCATTTCGCCCATATCGGTGTTGAGGAAGGGATTGGCCATCTGCGGGATCTGGCCGCTGGTTTCCTTGAAGAGACCGCCCATCAGCGTATCGGCCATGGCCGGCAGCATGCGCTTGTAGATCTCCTGGCCAATGCCGGTCATCTGGGCGGCCTGGGCCGCGACCGCGCGGGAAACCTCCTTCGAGCCGAACAGCCGTCCGAGCACGGCATTGCCGTCGGCAATGCCCTCGGGCGTAAAGGCCTTGGTCATGTCCTCGAAATATTTGGCATAATTGCCGGAAGAGATATCCCGCATGACGCCGACGAAATTATAGGGGTCGGTTGCGCTGCGCTTGAAGCCGGAGGAAAAGGCCGGCATCAGCGCGGCCATGGCCTTCGTCGCCTGCTCCTGCGCCAGATTGAACTGCTTGGCCATGGCCTCCGTGGCGGCGCCATTCTGTGCCTGCATCATCATGTCGAAGAGTGGCAGCATCGAAGTCCCTTTCCCCGCTAGAGCGTGATGCCGAAAAGTGTAGGCGATTTTCGGATGACATCACGCTCTACTTCTTTGATTCTAGAGCGGATTCAGATTTTAGGTCGATTCGACCTAAAATCATCCGGCTCTAGGAGGCCGCTTCGGAATCAGGCGGCGCTTGATTCCGATAGTATAGCGGAAAAGGGAGGGCGCATACCGGTTTCTGCCGTGAACTCGCCAGGCAATGACGGCAGGCAATCGCCTATCAGTACTGATATTCCTCGAAGATCGGCTCGACCGACTGGTTCCAGCGGCCGTTGTAGAGCATCAAGAAATCGTCGGCGAGCGTGCCCTTCTTGGCGAGCACTTCGTCGAGCGGTGCGAGGAAGACGGTTTCATCCTGCCCGTCGCCATTCAAGCGATTGCGGTTCTTCAGCCCGAGACGGGAAATGCCGACCACTTCGCGTGCCACGTCGAGCAGGCCATGACCCTTGATCGCCGCCTTCAGGCCCTGTGCCGGCACGACATCACGCAGCGCGTTGACCTCTTGGAAGTCCCAGTCCTTGGTCAGCTCGTCGGCGGCAGTCAGCGCCTCGTCATCATAAAGCAGGCCGACCCAGAAGGCCGGCAGCGCACAGATGCGGCGCCAGGGGCCGCCGTCCGCGCCGCGCATTTCGAGGAAGCGCTTGAGGCGGACATCGGGGAACAGCGTCGAGAGATGGTTCGTCCAGTCGCCCATCGTCGGTTCCCAATCGGCGATTTCGCCCTTCAGCGCTCCATCCATGAACTGGCGGAAAGTGACATGCGTACAGTCGTGGTAACGGCCGTCGCGAACGACGAAATACATGGGAACATCGAGCGCCCACTTCACATAATCTTCAAAGCCGAAGTCTTCGCGGAAGGTGAAGTCGAGCAGGCCGCCGCGGCGGTTATCGGTATCTTTCCAGATCTCGCCGCGCCAGGAGGAAAGCCCGTTCGGCTTGCCATCCGTGAAGGGCGAGGAGGCGAAAAGCGCCGTTGCCAGCGACTGCAGTTTCATCGAGACGCGCATCTTGCGGCGCATATCCGCTTCCGAGGAGAAGTCGAGGTTCACCTGGATGGTGCAGGTGCGGTACATCATGTCGAGACCCATGGTGCCGACCTTCGGCATGTAGCGTGTCATGATCTCGTAGCGCGATTTCGGCATGCGCGGCGTTTCGGCGAGCGTCCATTTCGGGCTGCCGCCGATGCCGAGGAAGCGGATACCCATCGGCTCGGCGATTTCGCGCACCGTCGCGAGATGGGCATTCGATTCCTTGCAGGTCTGGTGAATGGTTTCGAGCGGCGCGCCGGAGAGTTCGAACTGCCCGCCCGGTTCGATCGAGATCGCGCCCATGCCCGAGGGTTCACCGAGCCCGATGATGTTGTCACCGTCCATGATCGGATCCCAGCCGCTCTTCTTCTGCAGCTCCGTGAGAAGCGCGGAAATGCTGGCCTCGCCGAAATAGGGCACAGGGCTGTTGTCGGCGCGGAAGAACACGAATTTCTCGTGCTCCGTGCCGATGCGAAATTTCCCCTTCGGCTTGCTGCCCGCGGCCAGATAGGCCGTCATTTCCGAGACCGAGGAGAGCGGAGTCTGGTCGGTAGTATCGCGCGCCATGGTATTACCTTAGATCTCGGAGGAGAACCCGCGCAAGCCGCAGGTCAATAGGAGGGTGATTGACGCGGATTGACGTACGGTGCAAGTGAATTTCTTTCAAGGGTCGTTCAAAAAAATAGGATTTTATGTCTCGGAAGTGCATCACACCAGTGGCAGGCACAAGCATTTGCACAAGCGTTCAAGACGTCTCGCTATTCACGCCGATAGTTTTGCTTTCACTGACATCAAGCGGAGCATATCGATGAACGGCCCGAACGCCCTTTACTATTCCATACTCACATTGCTGTTGGCTTCGGTGGTCATCATGGGCAGCCCAGGCCCGTCAACGATCAGCGCGACCGCAATGGGCGCGGCCTACGGTTTCCGGCGATCGCTGGCCTATGTCTTCGGCCTCATTGCAGGCACTGTGGCGGTCTTACTGGCCGTTGCCGCCGGCGTCGTTGCTGTTCTCTTGTCCGTGCCGCACGGCGCATTGCTGCTGACGGTGATTTCCGCCGTCTATATCCTCTATCTCGCCTTCAAGATCGCCACCGCGCCGCCGCTGTCTCGCCGCGAGGATCAGGTCGGGGCGCCTGCCTTTTCCGGTGGGTTCCTGCTGGCCGTTGCCAATCCGAAGGCCTATCTCGCGATCGCCGCCGTCTTTGCCGGTGTCAGCCTGTTTCAGGATCAGAGGCTGCTCGACACTGCCGCCAAGATCGCGCTGCTCACGACCATGATCGTCGCCATCCATATGGCCTGGCTTCTCGTTGGTGCTTCCCTATCCCGTTTCCTTCAAGATCCGAAGATCTCGCGGATCGTCAACGTATCGCTGGCGATCCTGCTGATCGTTGCGACCGTAACTGCTATTCTTGAGTGAAGCCTCAGTTCCAGTCGCCGATCGCGGCCTGGATCACCGCCATGGCGGCCACAGCCGCCGTATCGGCACGCAGAATGCGCGGGCCAAGCGGAATGGCGGTGACGAAATCGAGGCTGCGCAAGAGGGAGCGCTCTTCTTCGGAAAAGCCGCCTTCGGGGCCGACCAGCAGCGCCAGATGCTTCTCCTTTACTTGCGTCAAAAGCGGCAGCGGATTTTGCCCAGCATCGCCCTCGTCGCAATAGATGATGCGGCGCTCGCGCGGCCAGCGGGCGAGCAGGTCGGCAAGCTTTACCGGCTCGGCCACGTCGGGAATGCCGAGGATGCCGCATTGCTCCGCCGCCTCGATGACATTGGCCCTGACCTTGTCGAGGTTGGTGATTTTACCCTGCACATGCTGTGTCATGACCGGCTGCAGGAGGCCGGCGCCCATTTCGACCGCCTTCTGCACGAGATAATCCAGTCGCCCGACTTTCAGCGGCGCGAAAAGGTAGTGCAGGTCGGAGGGGGCCGGCTGCGGGCGTGTCTCCTCGACCGGCGTCAGCAGGATGCGCTTGCGGGTCGGGAAGGAGATACTGACTTTCCACTCTCCGTCGCGGCCGTTGAAGGCAAGAAGTTCGGCACCATCCTCCATGCGCAGCACGTTGGCGAGATAGTTGAATTGATCCTGGTCAACCTCGATGGCGGTACCAGCCTTGATGTCTGACGTCACGTACAGCCGCTGCATGCGAAAATTGGCGCGCATGGATTATCCCCGGAATTAACTGGAACACTGAGACGGAGCGGCTCGAAGATCCGGCGAGAAGCCGAACCGCTCTAAATGAAGAGCGCGACCATAACCCAATATACGGCGGCGGCAAGCAGGGCAGCGACCGGCACGGTGATCGCCCAGGCGGCGATGATGGTCATGAAATGCGAGCGGCGCACGAGCCGGCGGCGATGAACCTCATCAGGATTGCGCTCATCAGCAGTCTCCGGCTCTTGCCAGGGTACGCCCGCCGCCTCGGCCTTCTTGCGCATATAGTCAAATCGCCGCCTGGAACGGACGGTGGACCACTCGCGAAAGAAGCCGACGCCGAAGACCGCGCCAACGGTAATGTGGGTCGAGCTCACCGGGAAACCGAACCAGGCGGCGACGATGACGGTGAGGGCCGCAGACACGGCGACGCAATAGGCACGCATCGGATTGAGCTTGGTGATCTGTTCGCCAAGCAGGCGGATGAGTCGCGGCCCATAGAGCAGAACGCCAACGGAGATGCCGCAGCCGCCGATCATGACGACCCAGAAGGGCGCCTTCTGCGTGGTTGTCTCGGCCAGCACGGTGAGCGAGCCGCCAAGCCCGATATCGCGAACGATCGCGGCGAGGGGGCCGATGGCGTTGGCGACGTCGTTGGCGCCATGCGCGAAGGACATCAGGGCTGCCGAACAGATCAGCGGCAGGCGGAAAAGCTTGCGCAATGAGCTGTTCTTGTTTTCCAATCCCGCCGATTGCGCCGCCACAAGCGGCCATGCGCCGAGCCAGGCGATGATGCCGACACTGAGGCCGATCGCAAGATTGAGGATATTGGGTATCGTACCTTTGGGTTCGAGCTGGACCACGAGATAGCCCGAGAAGGCGCCGGCCATCAGTCCGATCAGGATCGGAATCCAATATCTGGCGGCGGCAATCTTGTCGTCGCGATAGATGATGAAGGTCTCTATGAAGTAGAGGATGCTGGCCGCGATGGTGCCGCCGAGAAAGGGTGTTATCACCCAGCCGGCCGAGATGGCCGCCAGCGTGTTCCAGTTCACCAGTTCCGGGCCGACGGCGGCAAAGCCTGCACCCACGACGGCGCCGACGATCGTATGGGTAGTCGAGACGGGGGCTTTCAGCCAGGTGGCGAAATTGATCCAGAGTGCTGCGGCAAGCAGGGCCGCCATCATCAGCCAGGCAAGTTTGCCGATGCTGACGATGCGATTGGTGTCGACGATATGCGTCGAGATCGTATTGATGACGGGGCCGCCGGCAATCGTCGCGCCGAGGATCTCGAAGATGGCGGCCATGACGAGGGCCTGCGTCATAGTGATCGCACGCGCACCGACCGCCGCGCCGACATTGTTGGCGACGTCTTTCGCGCCGATGTTCATGGCCATGTAGCCGGCAAGGGCTACGGCGGCAAAGATCAGCATCGCGCGCGGCTGGTCGAAAACGTAGATGCCGGCGAAGACCATGGCGAGACCGAGGAAGATCAGGCCGATACCCGGCGCCACCAGACGCCTCGTGACGTGATGCGTCGCGTCCTCGACATAGGTGAATTTGTCGAGGTCCTTGTCGAGCGTCCTTTTTACAGGTGTGGCCGGTCGGTCGGGCATGCAATTCTCTAGATCAAAACTCTCGTATTGCGCTGACCGATAAGGCTCGCAATATCTACCGAGCATACTGGCACAGTTTTTTGTGAGTAATGTGGCTTACTCGCCCTGCGAAACCACCGGAGCGGCCGGCATCCGGCGCGGGAAGGCGAGAATGAGATCGCGCAGTTCCGGTTCGCGAACGCGTTCGGCTGCTTCCTCGAAGGAGACCCACTCCATGGAGCGCTCGCCCTTTTCCTTGAAGTTCTTGACGAGTTCGCTGACTTCGAGGGCATACACCTGCACGCGGCATGGCACCTGGATGCCGTCCTTCAGCACCTTGTCGTAGCCGAACGAGCCGAGCGGCTCAGTTTCCACCACGCCGCGCACGCCTGCCTCTTCATAGGCTTCGCGGGCAGCGACTTCATGGGAGAGCTTGCCGGGCATAGGCCATCCCTTGGGGATGACCCAGCGACCGGTGTCACGGCTGGTCAGCAACAACATCTCAAGATGACCGGTTTTCTTTTTCACCCGATAACAAAGCGCAGCATATTGCTGTCGCGGCGGACGCCGAAACATGAGTTGCACATCATTTGCTATGCGGCTGAGAAAGGCCAATTGTCGGTTCACCTTTGAGAGTTGGAGTGAAGGCTGGAATCTATATTATCACGGTGCGGAAAATTTTTGCGCTCCATATAAGGCTATATGGTATTTCCCCACAAAATTATTGAGTGTTGCGTAGATAAAAATGCAAAGATTTGTCTTCTGATATTCGCCAGCGATTATGCTGAAACCGACATTCAACAGCATTTTCGTGCCGCAGGTGGCGCAATCGCATGGATCTGGCTGCTATCGTTTGGAAAGAAAGAAAAAACTTATTATGTCCGGACGCATCCCGCCTCGACGCCTGCCGCCCTTGAATGCGCTGCGTGCCTTCGATGCGGTTGCGCGCTGCGGTAGCATCCTGAAGGCGGCCGATGAGCTTGGCGTCGTGCGCGGGGCCATCAGGCAGCAGCTGAACCTACTGGAGGTACATTTTGGCGTACCCCTGTTCGACCGGGAGAATGGCCGGCTGGTGCTGACAGCGAAGGGCCGGGCATTCGCCGATTCCGTTGGCGTCGCCTTTGGCATCCTGACACGGGCCTCCGCCGAACTTTCCGTCGGCGAACGGCCGTCGATCCGGCTCGGCGTTCCCTCGGCCTTTGCCGTCTGGTGGCTGATGCCGCGCGTCGCCACGCTTCAGACGGCGCTTCAGGATATCGATATCGACATCGTACCGATGGCAATCGTTGAGCCGCTTGCCAAGCGCGCCGACCTAGAAGCGGTCATCATGGGCGGCGAATACCGGCCGATGCGCGATATCACGGCCATTCGTTTCATGGAGGATGAGTTCGGCCCCGTCGCAACACCCGACGTCGCCGATCGCCTCGGGCTTGCCAATGGTGTTCCGGCGCTTGCCGGAGCCGTTGCCCTTGCAAGCCGTTCCGCCCCGAGCCTGTGGGAGGATTGGTTTGCCGAAAGCGGCCATGCCCCCATCCGCTTTGCCGGCAATCGCGAATTCGAAGACCTGCTGCTTGCGATCGGCGCTGCCCGCTCGGGCCTCGGCGTCGCCATCGCCCCACGCACCGCCATTGGCGAGGAAATCGATCGCGGTACTCTGGTCGCTCCCTTCGGCTTTATCCGGAGGCCGGCGGGCTACAGCCTCAGCATTCGCAGCAGCGACGTGAAGGACCCGGCGTTGGTACGATTGGCGGATTGGCTAAGCGAGGCAGGGGCCGAACCGGCTTAGCAAAACATCAAAACGAAGCGCATTGACATGGCAGATTTTCTGCCATGCAGCGCATTGCAATGTCCATCGACACCTCCTTTGCGATCATGCCAGATCGCGGCATCGAACCAACCGGCAGGAGCGCATCATGGATCAGCCTTCTTCTCTTTCGCGTATCGACTGGGTGGCGCGCAGCTGTCGTCTGCTGGCGGCCACAGCAGCGGAATTTCGCGACACAATACCCTTTGCCGGCCTCACAATCGGCACCGGCATTCACCTCGAGCCAAAGACCGTTGCGCTGCTGATGACGCTGCGTGCCGGCGGCGCGGATCTCGTCTGCACCGGCAATCTCAACAGCACCCAGCCGGAAACGGTGGGCTATCTGCGCGCTCAGGGGATCAAGGTCTTTGCGACACAGACCCGCGACGCGGAGAAGCATGGTGCGAGCCTCGATGCGATCCTGGCGGAAAAGCCGGACCTGCTGCTCGACAATGGCGGCGATCTCTTCGCTCGCGCGGCCGGCAGGCCCTATGCCAATCTGCTTGGCGGCACCGAGGAAACCACATCCGGCCGCACCCGGCTGATGCCGATGCGCGACAAGCTCAACATGCCGATCCTCGTCATCAATGACAGCCCGATCAAGCAGTTCGCCGAAAACCGGCATGCCGTCGGGCAAAGCCTATTCGAGAGCTATCTGCGCTTCACCAACCGCTCCACCAATGGCAAACATGTGACCGTCTTCGGCTACGGCGCCTGTGGCAAGGGCACGGCTACATGCTTCCGCAATGCATTCTCCACCGTCAGCGTCGTCGATATCGATCCGGTCACGACGCTTGAAGCACATCTCGACGGCTTCTCGACGCCGCTGCGTGAATCGGCGATCCGCTCCGCCGATATCTTGATCACTGTGACAGGCTATCCAGACATCATCACGGCTGCTGATCTGCCCTTGATCAAGGACGGCGCGATCCTGATGAACGGCGGCCACTTCCCGCATGAGATCGATGTCGAAGGTTTCCGCGACAGTCCCGATGTCGTCGGCGTCGATCGGTACGAAGCTGAGCAGATCGAGACCGTCCGCATTCGAGATGGCCGTGCCTTCCACATTCTCGGCGGCGGTCACATGGCCAATCTGGCCGGTCCGCGCCCGCTGGGGAATACTGTCGAATCCATGGATCTCGGCTTTGCCCTGCAGGCGCGATGCCTGGAGAGGGTCGCCAAGGGCAGCCTCGGCAAGGAGGCCTGCGTCATCCCCGTTCCCACGGACATCGATGCGCTGGTCGCCTCCGCCTATCTCGATCTGGCGCGATAGGCATCAGGCTCCGGACAGCGCCTGCGGCAGCAATCGGACGTAGAGTGCGGCCATCTCGTCGCCGAAGCAGCAGAAGATGATCTCATCGAAGGCGCCATCCTTGCTTTCGGCAAGGCTAGTGCGGATCGCGATCCTCGCCGCCTGCTCGGCGGGAAAGCGATAGACGCCGGTGGAAATGGCAGGAAAGGCGATGGTATTCAGATCGTGTTGCCGGGCAAGGTTGAGGCTGTTGCGATAGCAGTCGGCAAGCAGCTCTTCTTCGCCATGGTTTCCGCCATTCCAGACGGGGCCAACCGTATGGATTACATGTTTTGCCGGCAGGCGATATCCGCCCGTTATCTTTGCCTGCCCGGTCTTGCAACCATTCAGCGTCCGGCATTCCGCCAGGAGATCCGGCCCGGCGGTGCGATGGATTGCCCCGTCCACGCCACCGCCGCCGAGCAGGCTGCTATTGGCCGCATTGACGATCGCATCGACCTTGAGCGTCGTGATATCGCCAAGCGTCACGGTGAAGCGGGTCTTCGAATTCGGAGCGAGATCGGAACGGATGGTCTCAAGTGCGGACATGATGACGGTCTCCTCAAGCCTCCAGGTGGCTCTATCGCTCCCAATAGGGAACAGGGCCGTAAAGTTCCGCGAGAAAATCGATGAAGACGCGCACTTTCGCCGGCAGGAACTGCCGGCTGGGGTAAACGGCCGACAACGTCACATTGTGCGATCCTTCATAGGCCGGCAGCACCTGAACGAGGCGGCCGTCCCGCAATTCCCCCCCGATATCCCAGGTCGAGCGCAGCGCAATGCCGAGGCCGGCGATGACGGCTTCGCGCACGACCTCGCTGGAATTGGTGATGAGCCTGCCCTCGGGACGAAAGATCAGGCTGCCTTTCGGTCCCTCCAGCCGCCAGGGATCGAGATTATGCGCAGGTAGGCAGATATGCCGGCGCAGATCGTCGATATCCTCGGGCATGCCATGGGCGTCGATATAGGCAGGGGAGGCACAGAGCACGCGGCGTACTGGCGCGAGCCTGCGTGCGACAAGACTGGAATCCGTCAGTTCGGCAATGCGGATGGCAAGATCGAAGCCGCCGCCGACGATATCCACGAATTCGTCGCTGAGCACGAGGTTGAGTGCCAGTTCGGGATGGGCCTGCATGAAGGATTTCAGATGCGGCGCGATGTGCAGGCGGCCGAAGGAGGTTGGGGCCGAGATTTTCAGCGTGCCGTGCATCTGCGAGGAGCGGCCGGCAATATAGGCTTCCGCCTCTTCCAGCCCGGCGAGAATGGCAAGCACGCGGTCGTAGAAGCCCTGGCCCGCTTCCGTCAGCGAAATCTGCCGCGTCGTGCGCTGCAGGAGCCGTGTGCCGAGCCTGTCTTCCAGGCGCTTGATGCGCTTCGAAATGACGGCGGGCGAAAAACCGAGAGCACGGCCCGTCAGCGACATGCTACCGGTCGCGACGACGCTGGCGAAGATCTCGAGATCTCCTAAATTGGTCATGCAGAATTGTTCCTGTTTTGGAATAAGTGCTTATCATTTGCTCCAAACTTGGGAAAGCGCTAAGCCTGTAATGCGCTAAAAGGGGCTGTATCCGCAAAGGGATGCAGGAGGAGGACGGCATGGCCGAGGCCATTTCATTTCTGGAGCCGCGTGCGGATGTTCTGGCTCGCCGCAGCGCGATCGTTGCCGATCTAGCCGATCTTCTCGCGCCGGAATGCCTGATCCACGAGCCGCGCGAACTCGTACCCTTCGAAACCGATGCCTTCGTCTCCTATCGCCGCCTGCCGCTTGCCGTCGCTCTGCCGCGCTCGACGGCGGAAGTGGCAGCCGTCATGAAATATTGCCATCGCTACGGCATTCCCGTCGTGCCGCGCGGCGCCGGCACTTCGCTCTCCGGCGGCGCGATACCGCAGGAAGATGCCGTCGTCCTCGGCCTCTCCAAGATGAACCGCATCCTCGATATCGATTATGCCAACCGCACCGCGACGGTGCAGGCGGGTGTGACGAACCTCCATGTCTCCGAAAGTGTTTCGGCCGACGGCTTCTTTTATGCACCCGACCCGAGTTCGCAGCTTGCCTGCACCATCGGCGGCAATATCGGCATGAATTCTGGCGGCGCCCACTGTCTGAAATACGGTGTCACGACGAACAATCTGCTCGGCGTCAAGCTTGTCCTCACCGACGGCACCATCATCGATCTCGGCGGCAAGGCACTGGATGCGGCGGGCTACGATCTGCTCGGTCTCGTCTGCGGCTCCGAAGGTCAGCTCGGCATCGTTACCGAGGCGACGGTGCGGCTCATCGCCAAGCCGGAAGGCGCCCGGCCGGTGCTCTTCGGCTTCGACAGTTCCGAGGAGGCCGGCGCCTGTGTGGCCGATGTGATTGCCGCCGGCATCGTGCCCGTCGCGATCGAATTCATGGACAAGCCGGCAATCGAAATCTGTGAAGCTTTTGCCAAAGCCGGCTATCCCCTCGATGTAGGGGCCTTGCTGATCGTCGAGGTTGAAGGTTCGGAGGCTGAAATGGATGATATGCTGGCTAGCATCGTCGCCATCGCCCGTACTCATAAGGTCAAGACGGTGCGCGAATGCCAGTCGGCAACCGAGGCGGCCCTGATCTGGAAGGGCCGGAAATCCGCCTTCGGCGCCACTGGCCGCATCGCCGATTATATTTGCATGGACGGCACCGTGCCGCTCAGCCAGCTTTCCTATGTGCTGCAGAAGACGACGGAGATTGTCGATCGCTATGGCCTGCGCGTCGCCAATGTTTTCCATGCAGGCGATGGCAACATGCATCCACTGATCCTCTTCAATGCCAACGACCCCGATGAGGCGGCCAAGGCGGAAGCGGCCGGCAATGATATCCTGCGGCTCTGTGTCGATGCCGGCGGTTGCCTCACAGGCGAGCACGGTGTGGGCATCGAGAAGCGCGACCTGATGCGGCACCAATATGCCGATGTCGATCTCGCCCAGATGATGTCGGTGCGCGGGGCCTTCGATCCCGGCTGGATCCTCAATCCTTCCAAAGTCTTCCCGCTCGACGGACGCAACGCCGCATGACCGAATTTCGTCCCAGGACCGAGGAGGAAGCCGCCTCAATCATCGGCGATCATGCGACACGCGGCGCGGCTCTCGCGATCGTCGGCGGCAATACGCGATCCGGCTTCGGCAACGCGGTGGCGTCCGAAGCGGTGCTCTCGTCACGTGGCCTGACCGGCATTGTCGCCTACAATCCGGGTGAGATGGTGATGACGGTCCGCGCCGGCACGCCGGCGGCCGAGATCGAGGCCGCTCTTGCTGAGGCCGGCCAGATGATGGCCTTCGAGCCCATGGATCATAGGCCGCTGATGACGACCGAAGGCGAGCCGACGATCGGCGGTATTTTTGCAGCTAACGTCTCAGGCCCGCGCCGTTTCGTCAGCGGTGCCGCGCGCGACAGCCTGCTCGGCGTCCGCTTCGTCAACGGCAGGGGTGAGATCGTCAAGGCCGGCGGGCGGGTGATGAAGAACGTCACTGGTCTCGATCTGGTCAAGCTGATGGCCGGCTCACACGGTACGCTCGGCCTGTTGACGGAGGTGACATTCCGCGTACCGCCGAGGCCGAAGACGGAGGAAACGATCGTCGTCTCCGGCCTCAACGATGCGGAGGCGGCCAACGCGATGGCCGCGGCCATGGCTCTGCCGCTCGAAGTTTCGGGCGCCGCGCATCTACCCCTGACGGTCGCATGGTCCTTCATCGACGGCACCATGCCGCCAGGGGAGGCGACGGTGCTGCGTATCGAGGGCCTTCCCGGCTCCGTCACGGTGAGGGCCGAAAAGCTGGCCGCAGCGATGGGTCGGCTCGGCTCCGTGAGGCGCCTTGAAGAGGATGTCAGCCGCAGGCTCTGGCGCGAGATCCGCAATGTGAAGCCTTATGCGGATGGCACGATGCGTCCGATCTGGCGGGTATCCGTCGCCCCTAGCATAGGCCATCAGCTCGTTGCAGCTCTTCGCCTGGAGGAGGGCGTCGATGCCTATTACGATTGGCAGGGCGGGCTCGTCTGGATGCGCATGGAAGCCGAGCCCGAGGGCGACATGCTGAGGCGCTACATTCATGCGCTTGGCGGCGGGCACGCCACTTTGATGCGTGCCACCCCAGCCCACCGTGCAATGACGGCGGCCTTCCAGCCGCAACCCGAAGCGGTGGCGCTGCTGTCTGCGCGCGTGAAGGAAAAATTCGATCCGGCTGGGATTTTCAATCCGGGGAAGATGGGGTGATGCGGATGGCATCTTTGGCTGGTTACCCCCTCACCCTAGCCCTCTCCCCGCGGGGGAGAGGGGATGACCTTGTTTGCTGCGATTCCACGATTTTCTTTCCGGCAAGGGAAGAGGAAGATGAATTCCCCCTTCTCCCCTTGGGGAGAAGGTGCCCGACAGGGCGGATGAGGGGGCTAGACGGGATATGATGGGCGCCTTTGTTCTGGTAGGCAAGAATCGAGGGCTCGGCTGATGCAAACCAATTTCACGCCCGAACAGCTTACCGATCCGCACGTGGCTGAATCAGAGGCGATCCTGCGCAAATGCGTGCATTGCGGCTTCTGCACCGCCACCTGTCCTACCTATGTGACGCTCGGCAATGAGCTCGACAGCCCGCGCGGCCGCATTTATCTCATTAAGGACATGCTGGAAAACGGCCGGGCCGCCGATGCCGAGGTGGTAACGCACATCGATCGCTGCCTGTCCTGCCTCGCCTGCACCACGACCTGTCCGTCCGGCGTAGACTATATGCATCTGGTCGATCACGCCCGCGCCCATATCGAGAATACCTACAAGCGCCCGCTGATGGACCGGCTGACCCGCAATGTACTGGCAGCCGTGCTGCCCTATCCCAGCCGTTTCCGGCTGGCCTTGCGGCTTGCGAACTTTGGGCGACCGTTCAAGGGTCTGTTGAAGCGCATCCCGGCATTGAAGGCTTTCGCCGCCATGCTCGATCTCGCGCCACGCAGCATTCCCGCGCCGTCGCCCCTTGCAAAGCCGGGGCTGCATGTAGCGCAGGCCGAGCGGCGCGGTCGTGTGGCGATCCTGACGGGCTGCGCCCAGCTGGTGCTCGATCCCGAGATCAATGCGGCGACCATCCGCCTGCTGACGCGCCTCGGTGTCGAGGTTGTCGGACCGGAAGGGGAGGTCTGCTGCGGCTCGCTGGTTCATCATATGGGGCGCGAGGAACAGGCGCTTGCCGCCGCCCGCGCCAATGTCGATGTGTGGCTGCGCGAGATCGAGGCCGGAGGGCTCGACGCCATCATCATCACCGCGTCGGGCTGCGGCACGACGATCAAGGATTATGGCCATATGCTGCGCCTCGATCCGGCCTATGCCGACAAGGCGGCAAGGGTCTCGGCGCTCGCCAAAGACATCACCGAATATCTCGCAGGTCTCGACCTTCCCTCGCATATGCCGCGTGGCATCGTAGTCGCCTATCATTCCGCCTGCTCCATGCAGCATGGGCAGAAGATTACTATGGCGCCGAAGCAGCTTTTGAAGGCGGCCGGTTTCACGGTGCGCGACCCGGCGGAGGGGCATCTCTGTTGCGGCTCGGCCGGCACCTACAACATCATGCAGCCGGAGATCTCGGCCGAGCTGAAAGCGCGCAAGGTCAGGAACATCGAGGCAACAAAGGCCGATATTATCGCCACAGGCAATATCGGCTGCATCACGCAGATCGCCACGGGAACCGGCATTCCCATTCTGCATACGGTGGAATTGCTGGATTGGGCCTATGGTGGCGAAATGCCCGCGAAACTGAAGGGCCTGCAACCGGCGGCTGCTTAGAGCAATTCCTGGAAAGTGCGCAGCGGTTTTCCGTCCGGAATTGCGCTCTAATGCAGTTTGTCCGGTGTGGGCAGGCGATGAGCCTGCCACTCGACTTCGAACCGGTCGGCGGCAATCTGCGTCATGCTGATGCGATCCTGCCCTTCTTCAAAGAATAGGCCATCGACCAGGCCGGCGATGCCGTCATAGAACGAGCCTTCGACAAGGCTGGTGAGCCGCCGCATCTCACGGCCCAATGCAGCATAGTCGGCAACCGACATGCAATGCCGGCGGCCGTCCGCGAACACGTCGATCAGTCGCGGAACATCGCCGTCGACATCGACCTCGTAATAAACGATGACTGGCTCCTCGCTTTCCGGATGGATCCAGTCACATCGGTAGTAGAAAAAGCTCATGGCTGAAATATAGCACAGGATCCCCCAAGCCTGAACTGGTTTGAAGGATCGATTGCGACTTCAGCCGGAAGGGCGTCAGAAGTTGAACGAAACGCCAAAGTTGAGAGCGTGAGTGAAAACCCTGGTCTTCAGCGTATCGCCGCTGTCGATCGAGACATTGTTCACGAAGTTGTAGTTGCCCTTGTATTCGACGAAGGTCGACCAGTGCTTGGCGAACTGGTAGCTGACGCCCGCCTGCGCCTGCAGCGAAGCGCCGCCGAACTGGTAGTTGAAGGTCGTGCCGGAAGCGCGCGTGACTTCGACGTGCGGCACGTTGATGCCGGCGCCGAGACCGACATAGGGCGTCCAGTTGCGGCTCGGGTCCTGAAAGCGGTAGAGCGCATTCAGCGTCAGCATGTTCAGGCCATCGGTGAACTCGAAATGCGACCAGCCGGGCGTATTGCCGAGATCGCCATAGACCTTCGCATGGGTGTAGTCGAGCGACACGCCCCAGTTCGGCTTGTCGAACTGGTCAAGCCACCAGATGCCGCGGAAGCCGAAATAGGGCGGCATCTTGAAGGATTTTCCGGACCAGTTGGGGTCGAAATCAGCGCCGTCCGACGTGGTCACATTGCTGCCTGTCGCGCCTTGTATGCCACCGTAAGCGGAAAATTGCATCTCCGCCGAGGCAGAGCTTGCGGCCAATATGAATGCGGAAGTCGCAAGCGCGGCGAATGCCGGCTGCTTGATGCGAAATGCACGATGCATATGAAATCCCCGGATGCCAAAGTGCCGCCATCTAAACGCGCTTCCATGACACTTCTATTGCAGTCATGGGTAGGCAAGTACGGCTTAGGTGGGAAAACTGACGGCAAACTGAAGCCGACGCGCCGTTTCTCAGCGGTGCGGCGCGATAAATTTCAGGCTGTAACGCCGGCGCCACAGTGTCTCCATCCGCGCCTGCACACGATAAGCTATTGCAAGCGATACGGGCGTCCTTCCGTGGTGTGAACGATGCGATGCCAGGAAAGGACGTCCGTTATCTTGATGCCTGATTCGGGTCGGCTGTCAGCCGCCGAACAGGGTTCTCAGCACATCGACGCCGCGATCCTGATAGCTGACCTCGCCCTGTTTGTTGCCGGGGCCAACGACGATGACCTTCGTGCCGACCGGAACGCGGTCATAGAGATCGATCACATCCTTGTTCATCATGCGGATGCAACCCGAGGACATGTTGAGGCCGATGCTCCAGGGCTGATTGGTCCCGTGGATGCGGAAGGCGGTATCGTTGCCGTTACGATAGAGATACATGGCGCGCGCGCCGAGCGGATTGTCCTCGCCGCCTTCCTGATAGGCCGGCAGCTTGTGGCCCTTCTTGGCTTCGCGAACAATCATTTCCGGCGGCGGCGTCCAGCCCGGCCATTCCGCCTTGCGGCCGACCTTGACGACGCCCGACCAGCCGAAACCGTCGCGGCCGACGCCGATGCCGTAGCGTCTTGCGCGGTTATTGCCTTCGACGAGGTAGAGATACTTGTTATTGGTGTCGACGATCACCGTGCCCGGCTCTTCATTGGTCGCCAGCCGCACCATGCGCCGCTGGAATTGCGGCTTCACCTGGCCCTGTGGCTCCACCGCAACCCGGATCACGTCGCCGCGTGTCGCCGGTGCCGCATAGGGTGCGGAGGTGGTGAAGGCTGCTGCGTTCGATGCTGCAAGAAGACACGCCGCAACGACACCTGTCGTCACGATCGACAATGCTGCTTTCATAATGGCATTCCCCTCGTTTAATCCGGTAGGAAATTACCGGAACCAACGAAGGGATCAAGATCAAAATGCCCGAGGAGGAGAATGGCCTGGAAGAACCGGCCTCTCTTCTATCGCGGATCAGACTATAGTCTGAATTATAGTGGAGGGCTTTCCGGTGCGGCGAATACTGCCCTTCGATGGAATAGTATCGCCGCACAGGTCTCGCGGTCGTTCAAGATTACATGACGGTGACGCGGGTGCCGACCTTGACGCGGTTGTAGAGGTCGATGACATCCTCGTTGCGAAGCCGGATGCAGCCGGAGGAGACGGCACTGCCGATCGTCCAGGGCGCGTTGGTGCCATGGATGCGATAAAGGGTAGAGCCAAGATACATGGCGCGGGCGCCGAGCGGATTGCCTTCACCGCCTTCCATGTGCGCAGGCAGATAATGGCCCTTGGCGGCTTCGCGGGAGATCATTTCGGCCGGCGGCGTCCAGTCCGGCCATTCCTGCTTGCGGGTCACGGTGTGGGCGCCGGCCCATTCGAAACCCGGCTTGCCGACGCCGACGCCATAGCGCCGCGCCTTGCCGCCATCCATCACCAGATAAAGGAAGCGGTTGTTGGTATCGATGACGATGCTGCCGGGCTTTTCCTTGGTCTGATAGTCGACGATCTGCGGCAGGAACTGCGGGTCGATCTGGCCGCGGATTGCCGGATATTGCGGACGGGCCATGGCGACCTGCTGCACGGCCGGACGTGCAAACAGGCCGCGCGGCTGCACGACCTGACGCAGCTGCGGATTGGCCTGCTGCTCCATTCTGGGATCGGCGGCGCGGCGCGCCATCGGGCGGGGATAGACGACCGGCTGCACGTTGCCGCCGCCAAGCTGCATCACCCAGGGGGCGGTCAGATCGGGACTGACGATGACGGGCGGGCGCGACTGATAGCGATCGTCGGCAAAGGCGGTGGAGGTAAGCAGGCTCAGGGCGCCGGCGGCGCATAGAACGGCATGTTTCATCATCGGACAAACTCTCTACACATGGGCCGAAGATGGGCGCGAAAGCACCCGGTCGAAACAATGGTGCCACTTGCACGCGAGCGAATGGTAAACATCTATTCATCAAAATGCCGCGAAGCCGATAAAGC
The DNA here is from genome assembly GCF_002277895.1 of Rhizobium sp. 11515TR. Classification (NCBI taxonomy): domain Bacteria; kingdom Pseudomonadati; phylum Pseudomonadota; class Alphaproteobacteria; order Hyphomicrobiales; family Rhizobiaceae; genus Rhizobium; species Rhizobium sp. 11515TR. The sequence goes on from NZ_CP022998.1 coordinate 1,434,148, forward strand.
TTTGTCAGGGTTACCGCTTGGTTTGGAAAGATGGTTTGTAAGTGGTAAATCATGAATCGGAATGCGCGGTCGTCGAAGTCAGCCTATGAATTTAAGCATTTGATTGATCTCAATTTATCCGATAGTGGCTTACCGGTTTCCGGTAGCGAACGCTGAAATAGGGGACGAATCGCGAAAATGGCCGAAACGGGCATTATCACCGGCGAAGATGGCAAGGACCGCTGCTTCTGGCACGGCAATCTGCCGGAATATCAGCGCTATCACGACGAGGAATGGGGTCGGCCTGTTGTCAATGACATCAGGCTCTTCGAGAAGATCTGCCTCGAAGGCTTCCAGTCAGGCCTGTCCTGGCTGACGATCCTGCGCAAGCGCGAGAATTTCCGCGCTGCTTTTGCGGGCTTCGATTTCGAGAAAGTCGCCAAGTTTGGCGAGGCGGATATCGAGCGCTGCCTCGCCGATGCCGGCATCATCCGCCATCGCGGCAAGATCGTTTCCACCATCAACAACGCTCGCCGCGCCATTGAGCTGCGCGACGAATTCGGTTCGCTCGCCCGCTATTTCTGGACCCATGAGCCGACCGCTGCCGAGCGCCCGGAGATCTTCGACCTTGCCCATCTTCGCGCCAATCCGACGACGGCGGCTTCGGTGCGGATTTCGAAGGATCTGAAGAAACGCGGCTGGACCTTTGTCGGCCCGACCACAGTTTATGCCTTCATGCAGGCTATGGGCCTGGTCAACGACCACATCGAGGGCTGCTATTGCCGGAAAGAGGTGGAGGCGATGCGTTGCGCATTGGTGCGGCCGTGAGAGGCGCAGCTTTCGGCCTTTCCCTCGCGATGCTTGCGTTCTTCGGTGGTGTCGTCGCCTATGCCCAATCCGACACCCAACAGCAGCAGCTGCCGCAGCTTGATCGCGGCGAAAAGATCGAGAAGCTCGGCTTTCCCGCCGTGCTCGAGAAGTTGACGGGCTGGACGAAGTTCGGCAAGGGCAAGGTCTACACACTGCCGCTGAAGAAGGGCCAGCATGTGCGGATCACCTTCAGTTCGAAAAGCAAATATGCCTATATGGCGATCTTCGACCTCTCGTCGAGCGAGGACGAATCCTTCTTCGGCACGGATGAAGACGGCAACACCGCCGACGTCACCGTCAATGAGGATACGACCTGGCTGATCAAGCCCTATTATTCGCGCGTCACGCGCCGGCGCGGTCTCGGTGCGCCATACGAGATCCTCATCGACCCCAATCCGCCGGCCGCCCAGCAGGCGCCGGCTGATCAGCAGAAGGATCAGGGACCGATGCTGTTTCCGCCGCGCTCGAAGCAGGGACAGTAAGGGTTACTGCAACATTTCGATCACGCCATGCAGCTCGCCGAGATGACCGATCTTGCGAAAACGCGGCGCTTCGGTCGGCTCCTCGACATGCTCGAACGACCATGTAAGCTCGTGCGGCACGAAGACGCCGTAGCTGCCGGCGGCAAGCGCCGGCACGATGTCCGATTTCAGCGAATTGCCGATCATCATCGCCCGTTCCGGTCCATCGCCCACCTTGGAAAAAATGCGGCGATAGGTCGACGCGTTCTTGTCCGAAACGATCTCGACCGCATCGAAGAGATCGCCGAGCCCGGATTGCGCAAGCTTGCGCTCTTGATCGAAAAGATCACCCTTCGTAATCAGTACCAGCAGGTATTTCCCCGATAGAGCTTCCAGCGTCTGACGCACATGCGGCAATGTTTCAACGGGATGGGCGAGGAGATCGCGGCCGATATCGAGAATCTGCGCGATGACGGTCGATGGCACTTCGCCCTCCGTGATCTCGATGGCTGTTTCGATCATCGAGAGGGTAAAGCCTTTGATGCCGAAGCCGTAGTGGCGAAGATTGCGCTTCTCCGCCTCCAACAGGCGTGCGGAGATGACGTCACGTGGGGCGTGATCGGCGAGTAGCTCGGTAAACTGCAGTTCGGTTAGCCGGTAGAACTGTTCGTTCTGCCAGAGCGTGTCGTCGGCATCGAAGCCGATCGTGGTTAGGGGACGTTGCGTCATCGGTATGTCCGTTTTGCGCATCAAATAAAAACTGGAGTCTAATCCGCGTCCGGCCGGACGCAAGAGCTTGCGTCGGTCACCGCATCGTGATCGGTCGCAGGTCTCGCGTTGAAATCGGTTTCCGGTGCATTATGTGCTTGTTGTCTCGATTGCCGCGGAGCTTGAGTCCGGCCTCGACGACCGTCTTATGACCTCCCCAGGGCAGCCCCGACTGCGGCTGTCGTGCCGAGGCCAATTCATAGCGAAAAGATAGCGTTCACCGGTCGGAAGAGTCTTCCGGCTGACCACAAGGGAATTTCTCCTATGCGTTATAACCAACTCGGCAATACCGGCCTGTTCGTCTCCGAACTTTGCTTGGGCACGATGACCTTCGGCGAAGCCAATCCCAACACTCCCTGGGGCTCGATCGCCGATGTCGACCAGGCGCTGGCCGACAAGATCGTCGAAGGCTCGCTTGCCGCCGGCGTCAATTTCATCGACACCGCCGACGTCTATTCCTTCGGCAATTCCGAAAAGCTGCTCGGCCAGGCCCTGAAAAACCTCGGCATCCCCCGCAAGGATGTCGTTATCGCCACCAAGGTTTATGGCGTCATGGGCGAGAAGCCCAACGATCGCGGCGCCTCGCGTGGCCACATCATGGACTCGGTGCAGGCCAGCCTGGATCGTCTTCAGACCGATCATATCGATCTCTATCAGATCCATGGCACGGATATCGTGACACCGATCGACGAGACGCTGCGGGCGCTGGACGATCTCGTTTCGCGCGGTCTTGTGCGTTATGTCGGCGTTTCCAACTGGCAGGCCTGGCGCATCGCCAAGGCGCTCGGCATTTCCGAACGTCGCGGCTTTGCCCGCTTCGAGACGGTGCAGGCCTATTATTCCATCGCTGGCCGCGATCTGGAGCGTGAAATCGTGCCTGTCATGACCGAGGAAAAGCTCGGGCTCATGGTCTGGTCGCCGCTCGCCGGGGGCCTGCTCTCGGGCAAGTATGGTCCGGGCGCTCCCGGCAATGGCGAGGGGCGGCGTGCGAGCTTCGATTTTCCGCCCGTTGACAAGGACCGCGCCTGGGCCTGCGTTGCCGCCATGCGCGAAGTGGCGGAGAAGCACGGCTCCAGTGTCGCTACGGTGGCGCTTGCCTGGATCCTGGCAAAGCCCTTTGTCACCAGCATCATCATCGGCGCCAAGCGTCTCGACCAGCTGGATCAGAATCTGGCCGCCGTCCAGCTGAAGCTCGATGCCGACGATATGGCCAAGCTCGATGACGTCAGCGCGCTTGCGCCCGAATATCCCGGCTGGATGCTGGCCCGCCAGAGCGTCCAGCGCGTGCCGCAGCCCTTCGAGCCGAAGGCCTGATATCCTGCAAAGCCGGGCCGCAGCTTCTAGCGGCGGCCCAGCTTTACGTCAAAGCTCGATGACGATCTTGCCGAAGGGGCCGCGATCGAGGTGATCGAAGGCGGCGGACACCTCGTCGAGTGCATAGCGATGATCGATGACGGGCTTCAGTCCGATGCTGTCGACCGCATGCACGAAATCTTCAAGCGAGCGGCGATGGCCGACGCCGATGCCCTGTACCGTGGGGGACTTCAGCAGCAGCGGTGCCACCGGACCGGAGATGTCGAAGCCCTCGATGACGCCGATGACGGATATTCGGCCATGCGGCGCCACTGCCTTCAGGGACTGGCCGAAATTCGGCCCGCCGGCGATTTCGATGATATGGTCTATGCCTCGATCGTTGGTGAGGCGATAGACTTCCTCTACCCAATCGCCTTTGTTGCGGTCGATGCCATGATGAGCGCCGAGAGCCTTGGCCCGCTCGAGCTTTTCCGGTCCCGAGGAGGTCACGAAGACCTCGGCTCCCTGGGCCGCGGCGATCTGCAGGCCGAATAGCGCAACCCCGCCCGTTCCCTGCACCAATACGCTATCACCGGGCTTGACCTTGCCGCGTTCCACCAGCGCGAACCATGCCGTGAGACCGGCGCAGGGCAGGGTGCTTGCCTCGGCATAATCAAGACTGTTCGGCGCGGATACGAGCCAATCTTGCGGCACGGAGATATATTCGGAGAGGACGCCGGCATAGAAACCGCCAAGCGTCTTGTAGGGAGGATTGCGGGCATCGCCGAGCGGCTTGCCGTCGATCCAGCCGGGATGGAAGGTCGAAATGACCCGATCGCCCACGGAGAATCTGGTCACGTCGTCTCCGACCGCTTCGATCACACCTGCCATATCTGAGGCCGGCACGAAGGGAAATTGGATCGGCAGCCCCATGCCGGTCTCGCGCACAAGCTTGTCGCGATAGTTCAGCGAAACGGCTTTGACTCGCACCAGCACTTCGCCGCGCGCCGGCTTGGGTACTGCCGTTTCCGTCAGATTCAAGGGAGCGCCGACGGCGATCGTCTCGAGGGTCCAACGCTTCATGGTCTTCGTCATCATGATCTCCTGAGAGAAATTGGAAGCAATGGACCGAGCATATCGTTGCTTTCTGATCGCCAGTGGCGATATTATTTCCGCGTACTGGTTCCCCAAAGGAAGCAATCGTCATGAATGACATGCTCAACGGCATTCCCGAATTCGTGGAGGCGGTCGAAGCCGGCGGCTTTTCGGCCGCGGCGACGCGCATGAATCTCTCCCGCTCGGCGATCGGCAAGACCATCGCCAAACTGGAGCGGCGCCTGAATGTGCGCCTGTTTCACCGCACCACCCGCATGCAGAGCCTCACCGACGAGGGGCAAGCTTTTTACGAGCGCTGCCGCCGGGCGCTGGACGAGATACAGTCCGGCGAAGCCATGCTGGAATCGGGTAAGCGTGAGGTTATCGGACGTCTGCGCATCTCGATGCCTGTCCTTTTCGGTCGTCGCTGCTCTGCTCCGCTGCTGCTGGAATTGGCGCGTATCCACCCCAAACTCGAACTGGATCTTTCCTTCAGTGATCGCGTGGTCGATCTCTTCGACGAGGGCTTCGATCTCGCCATTCGCAACGGCGTGTTGCGGGACGAAACCGGCCTTGCCGCGCGCAAGATCGCCCTCCATCGCATGACGCTATGTGCCTCGCCGGATTATCTTGCTGCAAGAGGTACGCCACAGATCATCGCCGATCTCGATAGCCACGATCTCGTCGTCTATGCGAGATCGGGGGAAGTCAAGCGATGGACCTTCCTGCAGGGCGATGGAGCGGCCGTCGACTATTTTCCGCAGACGCGGTTGCGTCTTGATGACCTGGAGGTCATTGCGGATGCGGCCACCGCGGGAATGGGCATTGCGTGGCTGCCCTGCTGGCTGGTGCGGGATTATGTGCGCGCCGGCAAGCTCATGCAGGTGCTCAATGTTTCCAGCCGGCCCGTCAACGTCTATGCCGTCTGGCCGCAGGTGCCGCAGCTTTCGCTCAAAATGCGCGTGGTCATCGACCTGCTCGCCGCGCGCCTGCCTGCAATCATGGACTGAGCATGTGACGATGCCTTCGGTTAGAGGAGCGCGCCCTCGGCAAATACCCGGTTCCAACGAAAGACCTTGACGGATTTGCGCAGGCCTGCTGCCGAGAATGGATCGTCCTTCACCAGACGATCGACGGCATCGGCGCTCTCCGCTTCCACGAGCCACAGGCCGCCGGCAAAAGCATCGCCTTCCCGGCTGAGTGGTCCTGCCGTCCTGATGGAAGCGGCATTCGCCTCCAGGAAGGCGAAGTGGCGCGGCAGATATTCCTTGCGGATCGCGGCGGCGTTTTGTTGATCGTCCTCGAACAGGACTGCGAATAGAGTCATCGTCATCTCCTTGCTGGATATTTCCAGTCTATGACTGCAATAATGCCGACACACGCGGTAAGTTTGCCGTCAGGAGCTGCAAAATTGCACGACGTCGATTGGAATGACCTGCGCCATCTTCTGACGCTCGCGCGGGGTGGATCCTTTGCAGCTGCCGGCAGGATGCTTGGCACGGATGCGACGACGGTCGGTCGCCGCCTGCGCGTCCTGGAGAAACGCCTCGGCACGACGCTGTTTGCGCGCGATGGAGGCGGCGCCCTATCGCCGACGCCAGCGGGCGAGATCGCGGTGGCGAAGGCCGAGATGATCGAGGCCGAAGTCATGGCACTGTCGGGCGCGTTGGATGCGGCCGATCCCATGGCACTCGGCAAGGTACGCCTCACGGCGGCGCCATCCTTCATCAGCCGGCTGTTGATCCCCGCGCTGCCCAGCCTGCTGGCGCAACGTTCCGGCCTGCAATTGGAACTTATCGGCGATTCCAGAAATCTCAATCTGACGCGGCGTGAGGCAGATATGGCGCTGCGCCTTGCAAGACCTGCCGATATGACAAACGGCAAAGTCCTCGCCAGGCGGATCGCGACACTTGACTATGCCGTCTATGTCGCTGCTGGGCAGGAGAGGCATGCGGAAGATTTGCCGTGGATCATCTATGAAGAGGCGATGACGCATCTGCCGCATGCCCGCTGGATTGCCGCACAAGCGGAAAAGTCAGATCGTTCCAGCCCGCTTGCGGTCAACGATGCCGAGGCTCTACTGCAGGCCGCGGCTGCAGGACTAGGGCGTGCACTGCTGCCGAAAATCCTGGCCGAGAATGTGGGAGGTCTTTGCCACGTCGATAGCGGCGACAGCAATTTGCCGGTGCGAGAGATGTGGCTGCTGATGCATGCCGAGCTTCGTCCGCTCGTGCGCATTCGTGCCGTTTCCAATTGGTTGGATGGGATCTTCCGCCGTCCGCATCCGGAGCGTTGAGAGAGGCGGCATGGATACCGCCTCTCATTATGGGGCGAATTACTTTCCGTGCTTCTGCAGCCAGGCTTTCATTTCCTTGATCTCGGCTTCCTGCGCGGTAATGACGGCCTCCGCCAGTTTGCGCAGTTCGGAGTCCTTGCCATATTTCAGCTCCACCTTGGCCATGTCGATCGCACCCTGATGATGCGGGATCATGCCGCGGACGAAATCCGCATCGACGTCGCCGCTGTAGTGGATCATCATGTCTTTGTGCATCTTGCCCATGGCATCGTTGAACGCCTTGCTGGAGGCGCTCTGGTCACCCATCGGCTTGCTCATGTCCATGCCCTTCATGTTGTCGGCAAAGGCTGGAAGGGTGAGGGCAAAAGCAAATACGCTGGCGAGGATCAGCGATCTTGAAGTAGTCATAGGTATTCTCTCCGTTTCAGGACGGTATCAGATTTGAGCGGCAACGCTCGTCGATTGAATGCAGGAGATCGTCAGATGAAACGGGGAGGAGGTGCTGTCGGCTGCGGCATGGAACCAGCAAGACGCTGTCCGGGCTCCGGCGCCGGATAGGAGAAGGCGTGTTTGCCACCTTCGACCGCAAGGGTCGGCATCAAGGCAAAGCAGGCGGCGCAGGACGCCACATGCGCCATACCGCCGGCGCAAGGATTTTCCGGCTTCGTTTGCTGGGGCTCGCCCATGTTGCCGTGACCGGCCATGCCAGGCATATCGGTGATGCCATCATGTATGCTGGTGGTCGCCGGCAGGGACATGGCGGAAGCACAGACAGGGCAATTCGCCAGCGTCGGCATGGCACCATAGAGCAACCAGGCAATCAGCATTGTCAGGATCGCAAGCACACGCATGAACAGTAACCTAGCCGTGCAATCCGTGAAGGCAAGCGCGAATTGCATCCCAGGACACTGGAGGGCGATCAAAGCAGCAGTTTGACTTCCCTGATGATTTCGATCGGCGGAAAGCGGATGCAATCCACCACATCGAAGGTGAGCGTAAACTGGGCTGGCGTTGCGGCCGCCCATCTCAGAGCCTCTGCCGCCGCGTTCGCCGGGATCTTCATCGCAATGGTGCAATGCGGCTGCCAGCGATCCGGTCGGGAATGCTCATGACAAAGGGCAGGGTTGATCTCGTTATGAATGGCCCGGTGTATCCGTCTGAGCACATGATCATCGACAGGACGTGCCCAGAGCACCAGCATCTCGTTGGGGAAATGGCCGATCTCCGAAAACTCGACCGATAGCGGTGGCACCTTTGCAAAGGCCTTTTGAGCGGCGGCGACGAGCGAGGAAACGGGAATGTCTTCATAGACCACAAACGTCAGATGCGGCGGGTAGTTTAGCGCCTGCATCGATGGCGCGGTTTCGAACCGGCTCGCCTCCCGCCAGAGATCGAGAACCGGAGCGGCGCTATTATCCGTGCATTTCAAAACGATTGCGTGTGGCATGGTTCCCTATGCTGCCTTCTCCGGCTTTTCTCGGTTTTGTCGGCCGCTAACATATAACAATCCTTGCCGCATTCGGCCCAATCCGCTAGTTAACCGCGACTGTTCCCATACCGGATTACCCTAGAGATGAGCGACAAACAAAAGAAACCGCAGAAGCTCAAGGCCCGCCTGCCGCGCGGCTTTGTCGATCGTTCGGCCAGCGACATTCGTGCCGTCAACGAGATGACCTCCAAGATCCGGGCAGTTTATGAGCATTATGGTTTCGATCCTGTCGAAACGCCGCTGTTCGAATATACCGATGCGCTGGGCAAGTTCCTGCCCGATAGCGACCGGCCGAATGAGGGCGTGTTCTCGCTTCAGGATGACGACGAGCAGTGGATGTCGCTGCGTTACGATCTGACGGCGCCGCTCGCCCGTCATGTCGCGGAGAATTTCAACGAGATCCAGCTTCCCTACCGCACCTATCGCGCCGGCTACGTCTTCCGCAACGAGAAGCCGGGTCCGGGCCGTTTCCGCCAGTTCATGCAGTTCGACGCCGATACCGTCGGCGCGCCGGGCGTGCAGGCGGATGCCGAGATGTGCATGATGATGGCCGACACGCTGGAGGCCTTGGGCATCAAACGTGGCGACTATGTGGTCCGCGTCAACAACCGCAAGGTTCTTGATGGCGTCCTGGAAGCGATCGGCCTTGGCGGCGATGACAAGGCTACCCAGCGGCTGAACGTGCTGCGTGCCATCGACAAGCTCGACAAGTTCGGCCCGGAAGGTGTCGCACTCTTGCTCGGCGCCGGCCGCAAGGATGAGTCCGGCGACTTCACCAAGGGCGCCGGCCTCAACAGCGACCAGATCGAGAAGGTGCTCTTCTTCGTCGGCATCAAGGACTATGCCCAAAGTGCCGCCCAGCTTGCCGAGCTTGTCGCCGGCACGTCCAAAGGCGGCGAAGGCGTCGAAGAGCTGAATTTCATCGGCAGCCTTGTCACCAGCGCCGGCTATCAGTCGGATCGGATCAAGATCGACCCGTCCGTCGTGCGCGGGCTCGAATATTATACTGGCCCCGTCTACGAGGCCGAACTGCTGTTCGACGTCACCAACGAGAAGGGCGAGAAGGTCGTCTTCGGCTCGGTCGGCGGCGGCGGCCGTTATGACGGGCTCGTCTCGCGCTTCATGGGCCAGCCGGTGCCGGCCACCGGCTTCTCCATCGGCGTGTCGCGCCTGATGACGGCGCTGAAGAATCTCGGCAAGCTCGGCATGGACGAGGTGATCGAGCCCGTGCTTGTCACCGTCATGGATGGCGATGTCGATGCCATGGGGCGCTACCAGCGCTTCACGCAGCAGCTGCGTGCTGCCGGCATCCGCGCCGAGATGTTCCAAGGCAATTGGAAGAAGTTCGGCAACCAGCTGAAATATGCAGATCGCCGCGGCTGCCCCATCGCCGTCATCCAGGGCGGCGACGAGCGCGCCCAGGGCGTTGTCCAGCTCAAGGATCTGATCGAGGGCAAGCGCCTCTCCGGCGAGATCGAGGACAATGCCAGCTGGCGTGAGGCTCGTGTGGCCCAGGAAACCGTGCCGGAAGCGGAGTTGATCGAGAAGGTCAAGGCGATGCTCGCTGCGCAGGCGGAAGACCGGAAGAGGGCACTCGGCAATGTCTGAGTGTGTCGAGCAGTCTCGTTTTCTCCTTCTCCCCTCGGGGAGAAGGTGGCCCGAAGGGCCGGATGAGGGGGGCTCTGGGCTCACGCGAGCTATTCGTACGTTGGCGCTCAGAATCCTCGTCCCTTCGTTCCTCTGCCCCCTCATCCGCCCTGTCGGGCACCTTCTCCCCGTCGGGGAGAAGGGGAGAATAGCCCCATGCCCCTGATCAACCTCCCGAATTTTGCCAGCGACCTGCTGGACGAATTTTCCGTTCGCGGAACGGAGAGGGTGGATACGCCCATCATCCAGCCGGCCGAACCCTTTCTCGATATGGCCGGCGAGGATCTTCGCCGGCGCATCTTCATGACTGAAAGCGAAACCGGCGCCAGCCTTTGCCTGCGCCCGGAATTCACCATTCCCGTCTGCCTGCGCCATATCGAGACCGCTACCGGCACGCCGAAACGTTATTCCTATCTCGGTGAAATCTTCCGCCAGCGCCGCGAAGGCGGCCATGAGTTCTATCAGGCCGGCATCGAGGATTTGGGTGATGGCAATACGGCGAATGCCGATGCTCGCGCCATCAGCGATGCCATCGGTATCCTGGATCGCGTGGTGCCCGGCCAGCCGCTCTCCGTGACGCTTGGCGATCAGGCCGTGTTCGAGGCCGTGGTGCAGGCGCTCGGCCTGCCATCCGGCTGGCAGAAGCGGCTGATCCACGCTTTCGGCAACATGATGCAGCTCGAAACCTTGCTGGCGCATCTTGCAAGCCCGCAGCCGGTCACAGGGCTCGATGCCCATGTGCTCGATTTCCTGAGTCGTGGCGATGAGCAGGGGCTGGTCAGGCATATCGATGCCACCATGCACGCAACCGGCTATTCCACCAATGCCAGCCGCTCGCCACAGGAGATTGCCCGCCGCCTTCGTGAGAAGCTGGTTCTATCGGAAACGCGGCTCGACGATGCGGCCTTCCGCGTGCTGGAGGAGTTCTTGTCCCTGAGCGTACCGCTCTCGGATGCTTCTGCGGCACTGGCGGGTTTTGCCGACGCAGCAGGTCTGAAGCTGGGTAGGGCCCTGGAAAGCTTCGACGCGCGCGTTGCGGCATTGGCCCGCGCCGGTGTCGATGCTTCCAAGATTGACTATCGTGCCGCCTTCGGTCGGCCGCTCGACTACTATACCGGCCTCGTCTTCGAGGTGACGGTGCAAGGGTCGAGCGCGGTGCTCGCCGGCGGCGGCCGCTTCGACCGGTTGATGACCCTGCTCGGTGCCAAGAACCACATCCCGGCTGTCGGCTTCGCGCTTTGGCTCGATCGCATCGAAACCGTGAGGGCAGCCTGATGACCATTACGATAGCGATTCCTTCCAAGGGTCGGATGAAGGACGATTGCGCCGCGATCTTCGAGCGTGCCGGCATGCCGATCGTCGCCGTCGGCAATGACCGCTCCTATCGCGGCCGTGTCGAAGGTTGGGATGGCGTCGAGATCGCCTTCCTGTCGGCCTCGGAAATCTCGCGAGAGATCGGCAATGGCAGCGTCGATTTCGGCATTACCGGCGAAGACCTCGTGCGCGAGGGCATGGCGGAGGCCGATCGTCGGGTCGAATTCTGCGCTAGGCTCGGCTTCGGTCACGCCGATGTCGTCGTCGCTGTGCCGGAAATCTGGCTCGATGTCGATAGCATGGCTGATCTTGGCGATGTCGCAGCCGATTTCCGTGCCCGTCATGGTCACAGGCTGACGGTCGCGACGAAATATTGGCGGCTGACGCAGCAATTCTTCTCCAGCCAACACGGCATCCAACTCTACCGTATCGTCGAAAGCCTGGGTGCGACGGAAGGTGCTCCGGCAGCCGGGTCGGCCGATATCATCGTCGACATCACCTCCACCGGCTCGACGCTTAGGGCGAACCATCTGAAGATCCTGTCTGATGGCATCATCCTGCGCTCGGAGGCGTGTCTGGTGCGCGCCCGCAAGGAAAGCCACAATGGCGATCCGATGGTTGAGCGCATCATCTCGGCCGTGCGCAGCGCGCTCTGACTTTCCAATTTCCTATTCATGCGAAAAGGCCCGCCGGAATTCCGGCGGGCCTTTTGTCTTGGGAAGCCTCTGGCAATCAGGCAGCCGCGTAGGCACCGCGGCGTGCGTCGAGCGAGTAGACGCCTGCGCCGTTGGTGGCGAGCATGATGTAGGCGCCTGCAAGCGTGATGTTCTTCAGGAAGTTCACGAAGTTCAGGCCGTTGATCCAGCCGTTGGCGGCAGCCGGGAAGTCCGGAACATTGACGGTCGGCAGGTGAAATACGATGCCGGTAAAGACACAGAAGAGGGCGAGCAGCCAGCCGACGATACGGATCTGGAAGCCGATGAGGACGCAGACGCCGGTGACGAATTCAAACGCGCCGGCAAGATAGGTGAGCAGCGTTGCAGCAGGCATACCGGCGCCGGCAATCATGCCCGCCGTGCCGGCCGGATCGGTCAGCTTGCCGAAGCCGGCAAAGATGAACATGAAGGCGAGCAGGATGCGCGCCACGAGAATGATGATGTTGTTGGTGTTGGACATGACAGTCTCCGGTAAATTCACTTGGGATCGGGTGGCGACAATTTCTGGAGACAGATATTCGTGATTTTCGGGAAGTTGAAAAGATAAACAACTGCGCACAATTAGTTCACAATCATTGAACAATGATCAGCTTAGATCACTCTTCCCATACGAGCCGTATCGGCTATTGTGGCGCCAAATCAGTTGTCAAATCATGGTTTTCAGGAGCTAGCCCATGGCCGATCTATCGTCCTTTCCGATCACGAAGCGCTGGCCTGCCAGCAATCCGGACATCATCCAGCTCTACTCCTTGCCGACGCCGAACGGCGTAAAGGTCTCGATCGCGCTGGAGGAACTCGGTCTGGCCTATGAGCCGCATCTCATCTCCTTCGGCACCAACGACCAGAAATCCCCGGAATTCGTTTCGCTGAATCCGAACGGCCGCATTCCTGCGATCATTGATCCCAATGGTCCCGACGGCAAGCCGATTGGTCTGTTCGAATCCGGCGCGATCCTGGTCTATCTGGCGGAGAAGACTGGCAAGCTCATGCCGAGTGACGCAGGCAGGCGCTACGAAACGCTGGAATGGGTTTTCTTCCAGATGGCCGGCATCGGCCCGATGTTCGGCCAATTCGGCCACTTCTTCAAATTCGCCGCCGAAAAGGTCGCCAATAACTCCTATCCGGTCGAGCGTTATCGCGATGAGGCCAAGCGCCTGCTCGGCGTTCTGGAGAGCCGCCTGCAGGGGCGCGAATGGATTATGGGCGATGAATACACCATCGCCGACATCACCACGTTCCCCTGGGTTCGCGGCGTCGACGTCTTCTATGGCGGCCGCGAGGTTCTGGAGTTCGAAAGTTTCCCCTCGGTCATGGCCTGGCTGGAGCGAGCCCTTGTGCGCCCGGCAAGCCAGCGTGGTCTCAGCATTCCCAAGCGGGATTGATCAGGTTGAATCAAGTAACTGGTCAGGCGAACTTGCCTGGCCATCATCGACAGCCGTTTACTGCCGGGCAGCGAGCTGGCTACCCGGTTCCAGCTTAAAGCGTGGAAACAGGAAGACGCCGACCATGCTGCCGGCACGTTGCTTGTCGGCAGCAACGGATTCGCCAACGCAAAAGACCGGCTGGCGATGGCCGCCGGTGCCGAGCGTCGTCGTGGAATAACAGAAAGAAGAGTTTGCGGTTGCCGCCTGCTCGAAGAGATCGAGGATACGCGCTCGATCGTGCGGATCATAGCAATGCATGAGGCTCAGCAGGCCACATTCCGAGGAGCTCAGCCCGTGCAGCATCGTGCTCCACTGCCCAAGTTTGATGATGCCGCTTGAAAGATCGCCCGTCCATCCCTCGGAAACACAGAATTGTGCCAGAAGATCGGGATTATGCCCTTCGAACCCCAGCGAGCCGGCAGCAAATGGTACGGAAAAATTGGCTTTGGCAATCTTGAACAAGATGATCCCCATTTGAGCGCCAGGTCCCCTTGCGCTTCATCCAAGTTCCCATGCGTCTTTCGGATGGGATGTCTTCCCGCATGCCACGCTCAATGAAAAGCAGAGCATTCCGCTCTGCTGCTTTCATTTTCCGCCATGCTTCTTCCGGCTTGCCGATCTCGATTATGAAGTCATTTCGAGTAAAAAATTCGGACGACCATCAACTCGGAAGATTATAACCATGCATGGGCGCCGGTTAATCGTGCCGAAAATAAGTAAAATTTACGTGCATTGCAGCTAACACTCTCAAATCGCTGCGCTGCGATTTATAAGAGCTTTTTTGAAAACGGCAATGGGGCAATTTGCGTAAATTTGCGCTACCGCAAAACTTGCCGGCCTTGATCGAAAGCATGAATGCTAAAAACAAAAAGGGCGACCCGAGGGCCGCCCTTCATCAATTCCGGATGTCGGATTGAACAATCGCAACAGGCCTTTTGGCCTATCACATCATGTCCATGCCGCCACTTCAGGCCGCTCGGCGACCTGAAGCACTAAAGTGCATGGGCGAAACGTTATGAACATTCCTGCGATAAGGCCTATGTCGGCCTATCACATCATGTCCATGCCGCCCATGCCACCCATGCCGCCCGGCATGCCAGCAGGGGCATCCTTCTTCGGCAGTTCAGCGATCATGGCTTCGGTGGTGATCAGCAGCGAGGCAACCGAAGCTGCGTTCTGCAGAGCCGTACGGACAACCTTGACCGGGTCGACGATGCCCATGGCGATCATGTCGCCGAACTCAGACGTCTGGGCGTTGTAGCCGTAGTTGTCTTCGTTCTTGTCGAGAACCTTGCCGACAATGATCGAAGCTTCGTCACCAGCGTTTTCAGCGATCTGGCGAACCAATGACTGCAGGGCGCGGCGAACGATATTGATGCCGGCTTCCTGATCCTGGTTTTCACCCTTGGCGGAAATTTTCGTGGAGGAGCGCAGGAGAGCGATACCGCCGCCCGGGACGATACCTTCTTGAACGGCAGCGCGCGTCGCGTTGAGAGCGTCGTCGATGCGGTCCTTCTTTTCCTTCACTTCGACTTCCGTCGAGCCGCCAACGCGGATGACGGCAACGCCGCCAGCGAGCTTGGCAAGACGTTCCTGCAGCTTTTCGCGGTCGTAGTCGGAGGTGGTTTCTTCGATCTGAGCCTTGATCTGGGCAACACGGCCTTCGATGTCGGACTTGGCGCCAGCGCCGTCGACGATCGTCGTGTTTTCCTTGGAGATCGAAACCTTCTTGGAACGGCCGAGCATGTCGAGGGTGACGGACTCGAGCTTGATGCCGAGGTCTTCGGAGATGACGGTGCCGCCCGTGAGGATGGCGATGTCTTCCAGCATGGCCTTGCGGCGGTCACCGAAGCCCGGAGCCTTGACGGCAGCGATCTTGAGGCCACCGCGCAGCTTGTTAACGACGAGGGTCGCAAGTGCTTCGCCTTCGACGTCTTCAGCGATGATGAGGAGCGGCTTGCCGGTCTGAACGACGGCTTCCAGAACCGGAAGCATGGCCTGCAGGTTCGAGAGCTTCTTCTCGTGCAGGAGGATGAACGCGTCTTCGAGGTCGGCGATCATCTTTTCCGGGTTCGTCACGAAATAGGGGCTGAGGTAGCCACGGTCGAACTGCATGCCCTCGACGACTTCGAGTTCGGTTTCGGCGGTCTTGGCTTCTTCAACCGTGATGACGCCTTCATTGCCGACCTTCTGCATGGCTTCGGCAATATCGAGACCGATCTGCTTTTCGCCGTTTGCGGAGATCGTACCGACCTGGGCAACTTCTTCCGAGGTGTTGATCTTCTTGGCCTTGGCCTGGAGATCCTTGACGACTTCTGCAACAGCGAGGTCGATACCGCGCTTCAGGTCCATCGGGTTCATGCCGGCTGCAACAGCCTTGGCGCCTTCGCGAACGATGGCCTGAGCGAGAACGGTTGCAGTGGTGGTGCCGTCACCGGCGACGTCGTTGGTCTTCGAAGCGACTTCGCGGACCATCTGGGCGCCCATGTTTTCGAACTTGTCTTCCAGTTCGATTTCCTTGGCGACGGAAACGCCGTCCTTGGTGATGCGCGGAGCGCCGAAGGACTTGTCGATCACGACGTTACGACCCTTCGGGCCGAGCGTGACCTTCACTGCGTCAGCGAGGATATCGACGCCACGAAGCATCTTTTCGCGTGCGCCGCGGCCGAATTTTACTTCTTTAGCTGCCATGTTTGAAACTCCTGAATTCGCGTTTTCGGGGCTTTAAGGCCCGTCAGCTGTATCGGAAAAGGGAACCGGCCGGATTAGCCGATGATGCCCATGATGTCGGCTTCCTTCATGATCAGAAGATCTTCGCCGTTGAGCTTGACTTCGGTGCCGGACCACTTGCCGAAGAGAACGCGATCGCCAACCTTGACGTCGAGTGCTACGACCTTGCCGGATTCATCGCGAGCACCGGAACCGACGGCGACGATTTCGCCTTCCTGCGGCTTTTCCTTGGCGGTGTCGGGAATGATGATGCCACCCTTGGTCTTTTCTTCCGACTCGACGCGACGAACGACGACGCGGTCATGAAGGGGGCGGAAATTGGTGCTTGCCATTGTCTAATCCCTCGATCAAATGACATTCACGGATCAGCGGAGATCCGTATGGATTTTGTTAGCACTCATCCTCGGAGAGTGCTAGCGAGGGTGATTTAGGGGTGGCTTCCGGACGAGTCAAGAACAGCACTGTGAATTTTTTACGGCGTGTAACGGCTTGTTTTGAGGATGATTAACGCCCACGGCGATGCTGCATAGCACGTCGTTGCGAATGTTCTCTCATTTTGTCCCCGTGACCACGGGGTCGGATCACGCCTTTTCCAGAGCGCCATGCTGTTGCTTGCGCTGCGTAATCTTGCCGCTCGCCGACTTTGCGCATGTCTGCTTCTTAGGCCTTGTGCGACGCAAAAACCTTGCAGGCCGCTCTTGTAATTTGCCGGCCGGTTTGCGATGTCAGCCCGTGATTTATTTGATGTGAGGACGGCATGGGCAAACGGATCGAGAGCTTTCGCGACATCGGCGGACTTTATGATGTTGCGCTCTGCGATGTTTGGGGCGTGCTCCATAACGGCGTCACTGCCTACAAGGAGGCCTCCATCGCGCTCGAAGCGGCCCGCGGCGAAGGCCTCGCGGTCGTCCTCATCACCAATTCTCCGCGTGTCGCTCCGAAGGTTGTCGAGCAGCTGCGTGCGATCGGTGTTCCCGACAGCGTTTACGACCGCATCATCACCTCAGGCGACGTGACGCGCAAGCTGATCGCCGAGGGACCGAAGAAAGTATTTCTGCTTGGCCCGGAGCGCGACATCGGCATCCTGGAAGGTCTGGACGTGCAGCGCGTCGAAGCCAGCGAGGCGGAAAGCATCGTCTGCACCGGCTTCTTCAATGACGAGACCGAAACGCCTGACGATTACACCGAGATGCTGACGGCCTGGTCGGCCCGCAAGGTGCCGCTGATTTGCGCCAATCCGGATCTCGTCGTCGAGCGCGGCCATCGCATGATCCCCTGCGCCGGTGCCATGGCCGCCTATTACGAGCGGCTCGGCGGCCAGACGCGCATCGCCGGCAAACCGCATCAGCCGATCTATGATGCGGCAATTGCGGCGGCGCGCGAGGTAAAGAGCGAATTTCCGCTGTCGCGCGTCGTGGCGATCGGCGACGGCATGCCGACCGACGTGCGTGGCGCACTCGATTACGGCCTCGATCTTCTTTATATCAGCCATGGCATCCACGCCCGCGAATATGTCGTCGAGGGGCATACGGATGAGGCCGCACTTGGCGCCTTTCTGGCGCGTGAGCAGGCTTCGCCGAAGTGGTGGATGCCGCGCCTTGTCTGAGGAGAGTGGCAGTCGATGACCGTTTTCCACCGCAACGAAACCCGCGAGCCGCTTCCCGATGCCTTGAAGGGCGGCGTGGTCGCCATCGGCAATTTCGACGGCGTGCACCGCGGCCATCAATCGGTGCTGACGCGTGCGCTGGAGATCGCCAGGGAGCGCGGCATTCCGGCTCTGGTGCTGACTTTCGAGCCGCATCCGCGCACCGTTTTCAAGCCGGATCATCCCGTCTTCCGGCTGACGCCTGCGCCTTTGCGAGCGCGGCTGCTGGAGGCGCTCGGCTTCAACGCCGTTATCGAATATCCTTTCGATCGTACTTTCTCGCAGCGTTCTGCGGATGAATTCGTGCATTCGATCCTGATCGACTGGCTGCACGCATCGGAAGTCGTCACCGGCTTCGATTTTCATTTCGGCCATGATCGCCAGGGAGGCCCCGCCTTCCTGATGAATGCCGGCAGCCACAACGGCTTCGGTGTGACGCTGATCGATGCCTTCCGCGACGAAAACACGGAGGTCATCTCGTCGAGCCGCATTCGTACGCTGCTCGCAGAGGGCGATGTCGCCCAAGCCGCCGGTCTGCTCGGCTATCGTTATACCGTTCAGGCGCCTGTCATCGGTGGCGAAAAGCTCGGCCGCACGCTCGGCTTCCCGACGGCAAACATGCAGCTGCCGCCGGAGTCATCGCTGAGGGCAGGCATCTATGCTGTCCGCTTCCGGACGGCCGATGGCACCATCCGCGATGGCGTCGCCAGCTACGGCCGGCGCCCGACGGTGACGGACAATGGCGCGCCGCTGCTGGAGACCTTCGTCTTCGATTTCAGCGGCGATCTCTACGGACAGGTCTGTTCGGTCTCCTTCTTCGGCTATCTCCGCCCCGAACTGAAGTTCGACGGTCTCGACCCGCTGGTCGCGCAGATCCGCAAGGATGACGACGAAGCACGCGCGCTGCTTGCCGGTGTCCAGCCGCTCAGCGAGCTTGATCGCGTCATCGCCTTCGATTGATGTTCCCGAAGTGATGGGGTGGAAAAGGTTTTCCGCCTTGTATCATCGCTCCGATTTCGGGCTGACATCAACGCCGCCGAGAGACTGTTGAATTCATACCCGACAAGGGTCATTGTTCCGCGCCGGTTCTTGGGAGGAGCAATCGTTGACACTACGCAACCAGATTATTGCGCTCGCGCTCGCGCCTCTCGTCATCTCGATCCTGGCAATCACTGCCTTCATTACCTGGCAGTCGACCAATCTTACCAAGAGCAATATCGAGACCTTCGAACAGAACATGCTGAGGGCCAAGGAAACGGAGATCGTCAACCTTACAAATCTTGCCGTGTCGGCCATTCAGGCGATCTATCGGGACGCAGCCCCGGACGATCAGGCCGCGAAGGACAAGGTAGCCGCGATCTTGACGTCGCTTGATTATGGACCGGACGGATACTTCTTTGTCTACGACTATGATGGCAACAACATCGTTCATCCGCGCGAGAGATTTCGCAACGGGCGCAATTGGATCGATTTGACCGATCCGGACGGCGACAGGGTCATCGCGGAGCTCATCAAGACCGCAAAAGCTGGCGGAGGCCTGCACCAGTACAAATGGGAGAAGCCTTCCACCGGCCGTGTCGCCGATAAGCTCTCATTCGCTGTCGGCCTTGATAAATGGCACTGGGTTGTCGGAACCGGCGTCTATCTGGACGATATTTTCACCCAGACTGCGGCGGCCAATGCCGCCATGCGGGCAAACATAAAAGGAACCTTTGTCGTCGTCACACTCATTGCCGTCCCAGCTGTTCTGGTCGTCTTCACGACCTGCATGCTCTTGACTTTCCGTGAGCGACGCATGGCCGATGGTCGGCTGAAGGAGCTGACGCAAAGAGTGATCGACACGCAGGAGGAGGAACGCGCCCGCCTTGCTCGTGAACTGCATGACGGCGTATCGCAGAATCTCCTTGGGGTGCGCTATGTCATGGACCTTGCCAACCGCAAGGTACGAAACCAGGTCGATGATGCCGCCACGACGATCGAGAAGGGGATTGATACCCTGAACAGCGCAATCAAGGATATCAGGCGGCTCTCGCATGATCTGCGTCCCCGCGTGCTCGATGATCTCGGCTTGACGGCGGCGCTGACGGCGCTCGCGAACAATTTCGCCGAGCGGACCGGGATCGCAACCGAGATCGAGGCTTCCGGCTTCACCAGCATGCTGAAGCCGGAAGCCAATACCGCGCTCTACCGTGTCGCGCAGGAGGCCTTGAACAACGTGGAGCGCCATTCCGGGGCGACGGCTCTTGCGATCAAACTCTGGAGTGATCGCGGGCGCGCACGCTTGAGAATTTCGGACAACGGCATTGGTTTCGACGGCACCGGCGACGGCAAGGGCGGACTTGGGCTCAGGAACATGCAGGAGCGGATGGCACATTTCCGCGGTCTGCTTCTCGTCCAAAGCACGGCGGATGGTACCACACTGATTGCGATGCTGCCGAAATCGGCCAACGCCTCGCCAAGAGCAAAGGTGGATGCAGCATGAAAAGCGACAGGATCAGTGTTCTGTTGATCGACAATCATCCCGTGGTGTTGGACGGACTGAAAGCCGTGCTGGAGACGTTCGACCACATAGAGGTGGTCGGAACGGCAAACCTTGCGCAGATCGGCTTGGAGGTCGGGCGACGGACGCTCCCGCAGGTTACCTTGATGGACATCAATATGCCGAAGCTGAGCGGTATCGAGGCGATCGAGCTCTTTCGCCGGGAGCTTCCGGAGACGCGGATCGTGATGCTGTCCATGCATGACAGCCGCGAGTACATCTCCTCATCGATCATGCGCGGTGCGGTCGGATATATCCTCAAGGATGTTTCGACGGATGAAGTCGTCTGCGCCATCGAGACGGTAGCAGCCGGCGGGACTTATTTCTCGTCCGGCGTTCGAGACATACTGGTGGCAGACGCGGCGCAAAATGAAGCTGACCCTCTGACCCCGCGCGAGCGGCGCATTCTGGGCTTGATCGTTACCGGCAGGAGTAATCGCGAGATTGCCGAAGAACTTCAGATCACGCCTGCGACGGCGGAAACGCACCGCAAGAATTTGAAGAAGAAGCTTGGCATCGCAACGACCGCCGGCCTGATCCGCTACGCGCTTGACCACGGCGTCGCAACCGCGGCGGGCTAACGTCCGCCTACCCACTTCTGGGTAGGTTCGGCGATTTCGCATCAGCTAATATCTTGTTCGGCCGGCAGACTCGCCGTAGGACTTTATCAGCGGCTGCCCGCAGGCGGGACGTTGGGAGGAATTCACATTCGCTGGTCTGGCTCTGCATAGCCAAAGCTCCTCGGCTTCGGTCCCGGGGCGTACATTGCAATCGCAGACTGATGCACCCCTTCCACTCTGACAACTGCAACAAGGTGGCGCGCAGACACCGCGTGAGAGGTATCGGATATGGACAAACGTTTCGGGACGGCGGCCTGCTGGCTGCTCGTCATTCCTTATATTGGTTTGCTTTGGGTTCCCTTCTACAACAGCCACGATCCGGTGCTGTTGGGTTTTCCCTTCTTCTACTGGTATCAGCTGGCCTGGGTGCCGATCACCGCTATCCTGACCTGGATCGCCTATCGGAGCATGCGCCATGATGACTGAGATCGATCCGACAGCTCTTGCCGTCTTCATCTTCTTCCTGGCCCTCGTGACCGTCATGGGCTTTGTCGCTGCCCGCTGGCGCAGGCCGAAGACTCTTGCTCATATCGATGAATGGGGCCTTGGCGGCCGCACCTTCGGCACATGGATCACCTGGTTCCTCGTCGGTGGCGACTTTTACACCGCCTATACGGTCATTGCCGTTCCGGCGCTGGTCTACACGGTTGGCGCCTATGGCTTCTTCGCGCTGCCCTATACAATCGTCGTCTACCCGTTCGTCTTCATGGTCATGCCTCTTCTTTGGAGGCGGGCGAAGGACTATGGCTATGTCACGGCGGGCGATGTCGTTCACGGGCAATATGGCTCGCGGGCGCTGGAACTGGCGGTCGCTCTGACGGGCGTCATTGCCACCATGCCCTACATTGCCCTGCAGCTCGTCGGCATGACGGCGGTGTTCAAGGCACTCGGACTTCATGGCGAATTGCCGCTCGCCGTCGCCTTCATCATTCTGGCGCTCTATACCTATTCGGCCGGTCTTCGCGCTCCGGCGCTGATCGCCTTCGTCAAGGACATCATGATCTATATCGTGGTGATCGCGGCGATTGCGCTCATTCCGGCCAAGCTCGGTGGTTACGCCAATGTCTTTGCGGCGGCCGATGCGGATTTCAAGGCCAAGGGAGCAGGTAGCCTGCTGCTTGGCGGCAACCAGTACGTCGCCTACGCGACTTTGGCGCTCGGCTCGGCGCTGGCGGCCTTCATGTATCCGCATACGCTGACCGGCATCTTCGCCTCCAACAGCGGCAATACCATCCGCAAGAATGCGGTGCTGCTGCCGGCCTATACGCTGCTGCTCGGCCTGTTGGCACTGCTGGGCTATATGGGCCATGCCGCGCAACTGAAGCTGGACAGCCCGAACGATGTCGTTCCGGCACTGTTCCAGACCCTGTTCTCGAGCTGGTTTGCTGGCTTCGCCTTCGCGGCCATCGCCATCGGCGCGCTTGTTCCCGCGGCCGTGATGAGCATTGGCGCTGCTAATCTCTTCACCCGCAACTTCTGGAAGGCCTATGTCGATCCGCAGGTTTCCGATGCCGGCGAGGCAAAGGTTGCCAAGATGACCTCGCTCGTCGTCAAGGTCGGCGCGCTTCTGGTCATCATTTTCCTGCCGACGCAGTTCGCGCTCGATCTTCAGCTGCTCGGCGGCATCTGGATCCTGCAGACGCTGCCGGCCTTGGTCTTCGGCCTCTATACCAAGTGGTTCCGCGCGCCAGGTCTGCTCGCCGGCTGGTTCGTCGGCTTCTTCGGCGGCACCTATCTCGTATGGGATGCCGGCTGGAAGCCGTTGCACATGGTTCCGCTCGGCGAAACCGGCTTCACCGTCTACACGGGGCTGCTGGCGCTTCTTGCCAATATCGTCGTGGCGATCATCGTCAACGCGCTGGTGCCGGCGCGGGCAGAAGCGCGGGCCTGATCCGAAACAACGCCTAATAGCCGCGGGTGGAAACGTCCGCGGCCATTCTCTATGCCGGCTGCGTTGTTTCCTCTTCCTTTCCGTGGAAAAAACGCCTATGAACCGGCGACCATGACCCAATTTCGGCTGAGCCACTCGATACGAATTATTGGCCCGGCCTTCCGTGCGCTGTAAGCTGCCGGAAGGTCCGGGTTTTTGGCGTCTCGTTCAAGAGGCGCTTTCCGCCGCCGAAAAATCCCCATATGGCTGCGCCAGTTCCGGCGCAAGACGCCCGAGACACCGAGGCAATTGTCACGACTATGACCGATACCGCTGAAAAGATGGATTACTCCAAGACCCTTTACCTGCCGGAAACCGATTTTCCGATGCGCGCCGGACTGCCGCAGAAGGAGCCGGAGCTGGTGAGGCGCTGGGAGGAGATGAACCTCTATAAGAAGCTGCGCTCTTCCGCCGCCGGCCGCGAGAAATTCGTCCTGCACGACGGCCCTCCTTACGCCAACGGCCATATCCACATCGGCCATGCGCTCAACAAGATCCTCAAGGACGTTATCACCCGCTCATTCCAGATGCGCGGCTATGACAGCAACTACGTCCCCGGCTGGGATTGCCACGGTCTGCCGATCGAGTGGAAGATCGAGGAAAAGTACCGCGAGAAGGGTAAGAACAAGGACGAGGTTCCGGTGAACGAGTTTCGCCAGGAATGCCGTGACTTTGCCGCCGGCTGGATCAAGATCCAATCCGAGGAGTTCAAGCGCTTGGGCATCACGGGCGATTTCGACAATCCCTATCTGACCATGAACTTCCATGCGGAATCCCGCATCGCCGGCGAGCTTCTGAAGATCGCCCGCACGGGTCAGCTTTACCGCGGCTCCAAGCCGGTCATGTGGTCGGTGGTCGAGCGTACGGCTCTGGCCGAAGCCGAAGTCGAATATGCGGATGTCGAGAGCGACATGATCTGGGTCAAGTTCCCGGTGGCCGAAGGTCCGGCTCATCTTGCCGACGCCTTTGTCGTCATCTGGACGACCACTCCCTGGACGATCCCCGGCAATCGCGCGATCGCCTATTCCTCGCGCGTGTCCTACGGTCTCTATGAGGTCACGGAAGCCGCCAATGATTTTGGCCCGCGCCCGGGCGAGAAGCTTGTTTTCGCCGACAAGCTCGCCGCGGAATCCTTCGCCAAGGCAAAGCTGCAGTACAAACGCGTTGGCGATGTGACCGCTGCCGATCTGGCCGCGCTCACCTGCGCTCATCCGCTCGCCTCGCTTGGCTACGATTTCAAGGTGCCGCTGCTCGATGGCGATCACGTCACCGACGATGCCGGTACGGGTTTCGTGCACACCGCACCCAGCCACGGCCGCGAGGACTTTGACGCCTGGATGTCGCATGCACGCGATCTCGAAAAGCGCGGTATCTCCTCCGCCATCCCGTTCCCGGTCGATGATGCAGGCTTCTACACCGCCGATGCCCCGGGCTTCGAAGGTGGCCGCGTCATGGACGATAACGGCAAGAAGGGTAATGCCAACGATCTCGTCATCAAGGCGCTGATCGAGACGAACACGCTCTTTGCTCGCGGCAGGCTGAAGCATTCCTATCCGCACTCCTGGCGCTCGAAGAAGCCGGTTATCTTCCGCAACACGCCGCAATGGTTCGTCTATATGGACAAGGACTTTGCGGACGGTTCGACGCTGCGGTCTCGTGCCCTGAAGGCGATCGACGATACCCGCTTCGTGCCATCAGCCGGCCAGAACCGCCTGCGCGCCATGATCGAGCAGCGCCCGGATTGGGTGCTGTCGCGCCAGCGCGCCTGGGGTGTGCCGATCGCGATCTTCGTCGACGAGCAGGGCAACATCCTGCAGGACGATGGCGTCAACGCCCGCATCCTCGAGGCTTTCGAGCAGGAGGGCGCCGATGCCTGGTTCGCGGAAGGCGCGCGCGAGCGCTTCCTCGGCGAGAAGGCCAACGAGCCCTGGACGCAGGTCATGGACATCCTTGATGTCTGGTTCGATTCCGGTTCGACCCACACCTTCACGCTGGAGGACCGCCCGGACCTGAAGTGGCCGGCCGACCTCTATCTCGAAGGCTCCGACCAGCATCGCGGCTGGTTCCATTCGTCGTTGCTCGAAAGTGCTGCGACGCGTGGCCGTGCGCCATACGATGCCGTCCTTACCCATGGCTTCACCATGGACGAGAAGGGCGAGAAGATGTCGAAATCCAAGGGTAACGTCACCTCGCCGCAAGAAGTGATGAAGGATGCGGGCGCCGACATCCTCCGCCTCTGGGTTATGACCTCGGACTATTCTGAGGACCTGCGCGTCGGCAAGGCCATCATCCAGACCAATGTCGATGCCTATCGCAAGCTGCGCAACACCATCCGCTGGATGTTGGGTACGCTGGCGCACGACAAGGGCGAAGTGTTCGCCTATGCCGACATGCCGGAGCTGGAACAGCTGATGCTGCACCGTCTCGCCGAGCTCGACGAGCTGGTGCGCGAAAGCTACGACGCCTTCGATTTCAAGCGCATTGCCCGCGCTCTGATCGATTTCGCCAATGTCGAGCTGTCGGCCTTCTATTTCGACGTTCGCAAGGATGCGCTCTACTGCGATGCGCCGTCGAGCCTGCGCCGCCGTGCCGCCCTCGCCGTCATCCGCACGATCTTCGACTGCATGGTGACGTGGCTGGCGCCGATGCTGCCTTTCACCACGGAAGAGGCGTGGCTCTCCCGCAATCCCTCCGCGGTCTCCGTTCATCTCGAGCAGTTCGTCACCGTTCCGGCCGAGTGGAAGAACGAGGGGCTGGCCGAGAAGTGGAAGAAGATCCGCGCCGTGCGCAGCGTCGTCACTGGCGCGCTGGAAATCGAGCGCAAGGACAAGCGCATCGGCTCGTCGCTGGAAGCTGCCCCGGTCGTTTACATCGCCGATCCAGAGCTGCTGAAGGTGCTCGAAGGCCAGGACTTCTCGGAAATCTGCATCACCTCCGGTATCACCGTCCTTGGCGAACAGGGGCCTGCGGATGCCTTCCGCCTTGATGACGATGCCAAGGTCAGCGTCGTTCCGAAGCTCGCGGAAGGCCGAAAGTGCGCCCGTTCCTGGCGCATCACGACGGATGTCGGCTCCGATCCGGAATATCCGGATGTCTCGGCGCGCGACGCTGCGGCGCTGCGCGAACTTGCCGCTGTCAACTGAAGAAAATTGCCGGGTGAATTGCCTTTGCGGCGTTCATCCGGTAAAAGCTGCCTGAAAATGGCCCGATTTTTACGGCAGTTGCCGTGAAATGGGGTCCTGTTACGTTTATTCCGGCATGGCTGGGAAGGGTTTTCATGAGAGCGATGCATAAGGTTCGTGTCGGCGTCAGCTTGGCGGCACTTGTGGTTGGCTGCGGCGCGATGTCCGGTTGCCTTAGCAGCCCGACTTACGGCACCGACAAGACGGCCGGCGTTCAGCTCCTCGATGACCTCGGCGATATCGCCTCCGTTTCTGCCGCGACGCCGAAGGACAAGGGTGTAAAATACCCGAACAGACCCGGCTTGGTTGTCGCTGGTGACAAGAACACCCTGACTCAGCCGCAGCAGTCGCTGGCCAGCAAGGACAACCCGGCCTGGCTGGAATCGCCGGAAGATGCCCGCAAGCGCCTTGCCGCAGAAGCCGACGAGAAGAAGAACGATGTCAACTATCGCTCGCCGCTGGCTCAGGCCGACAGCGCCAAGAACCATCTGAGCGAAGCGCAGCAGACGGCTGCCTATCGCGCCGCCCGTCAGGACCAGGCCGGCACCTATATCGATCAACGTCGCTATCTGATCGACCCGCCTCAGCAATATCGCCAGGTATCCGATCAGGCTGCTTTGAACGATCTCGGCACGCCTGAGTCGAAGAAGGAAAAGAAGCGCAAGAAGGATGCCGAGGCTGCGCAGCAGACCAACAACAGCAGCTGGTGGAAGCCTTTCCAGTAAAAAGATTTCAAGGCGGCGGCAGCTGCATAATTCCTTAAATCGGAATCGATTTAAGGGAAAATTATGCAGAATTTTAAAGTGTTACAGCGTCGCGTGTCTTGAAAGACGCGCGACGCTGTAAACCGCCGCTTTTCAGTCTTCGGAGCGTTTCGCTTGGAAGAAGCCTCTGAGGATGTCGGCGGATGCGGTTTCGCCGAGGCCGGAATAGACCTCCGGCGCATGGTGGCAGGTTGGCTGACGATAGAAGCGCACGCCATTGTCGACACCGCCGCCCTTCGGATCTTCGGCACCATAATAGAGCCGGCGGATGCGCGCGAAGGAAATGGCAGCGGCGCACATGGTGCAGGGTTCCAGCGTCACATAGAGATCGGCGCCCGCAAGACGTTCCTGGCCCAGCTCCTCGCAGGCCAGGCGGATGGCGACGATTTCGGCATGTGCGGTGACGTCGTTGAGCTCACGGGTGCGGTTGCTGGCAGTGGCGATGACCTTGTTGTCGAGCACGACTACGGCGCCGATCGGCACTTCGCCACGCTCTCCGGCACGGCGCGCTTCGGCCAAAGCAAGCTCCATGAATTGATTTGTAGCCGCCATTCAAGTTTTCCACTTAACCGCAAGGGCGTGACCTGATAGGAACACGCGTTAAAAATTCAGGCAAACAACAAATGACGATGAATGACAAGCCCAAGCGGCCTGGGTCTAAACCCTTTGCTGGCGACAAGAAGACGGTAAAACGAGATGGCGCGAAGCCTGCGAAGGTCGCAGCCGTCAAAGCTGCGGACGAGAGCGCGGTCGAGGATGGAAAGGCCGAGCGCATTTCCAAGGTGATGGCGCGCGCCGGCGTGGCCTCGCGCCGCGATATCGAGCGCATGATCCTCGATGGCCGCGTCAAGCTGAATGGCGTGCTGCTCGATACGCCCGTGGTCAACGTGACCCTTACGGACAAGATCGAGGTCGACGGCGTGCCGATCCGCGGCATCGAGCGCACGCGCTTGTGGCTCTATCACAAGCCGGCCGGCCTAGTGACCACCAATGCCGATCCGGAAGGACGCCCGACCGTCTTCGACAATCTGCCGGAAGAGCTGCCGCGCGTCATGTCGATCGGCCGCCTGGACATTAACACCGAAGGTCTGTTGCTGCTGACCAATGACGGCGGCCTTGCCCGCGTTTTGGAACTGCCGACGACCGGCTGGCTGCGCCGTTATCGCGTGCGCGCTCATGGTGAGATCGATCAGGAAGCGCTGGACAAGCTGAAGGAAGGCATTGCCGTCGAGGGACTGCTCTATGGCTCGATCGATGCGACGCTCGACCGCACGCAAGGATCCAACGTCTGGATCACTATGGGCCTGCGCGAAGGCAAGAACCGCGAAATCAAGAACGTGCTCGGCGCGCTCGGCCTCGAGGTCAACCGCCTGATCCGCATCTCCTATGGCCCGTTCCAGCTCGGCGAGCTGCCGGAAGGCCATGTGCTCGAGGTGCGCCGCCGCACGCTGCGCGACCAGCTCGGCCCGCGCCTGGTCGAGGATGCCAAGGCGAACTTCGATGCGCCGCTCTATAACGCCCCGGCCGTTGCCGAGCCCGAAGAGGCGGATGCCAAGCCGGCTCGGACGGCCCCGGTTCGCGCGGGCAAGGAAGAGCGCCCGCGTCGGGAGCGTCCCGAGGATAAGCGCGAACGTGCGCTGAGCCGCCTCGACACCAAACGCGATTCCAAGCGTGACGATCGCCGCGAAGGCGGCCGCGATGGTGGCCACAAGGATGATGATCGCGCGAAGCGCCAGCCGCTTGGCCCGCGCCGCAGCGCCAATGTCTGGATGGCGCCTGGTGCCCGCCCGCTCGGCGAAAAGGCAGCCGCAAAGGCGGCCAAGAATGCAAAGACCGCCTCCCGGCGCGGCGAGCCCGAACGCCCGCAGCGCAGCGGCTTCGACCGTCCGGACGAAGGCCCACGCGTCCGCATCAATCGTGTCGACGAGGGCGATGGCGAATGGATCCGTTCGAGCGAAGAAGCTCCGCGCAAGTCGCGCGGCGATGACGAGGGGTTTGATCGCAAGCGTTCGCGCGGCGACCGCCCGCAAGGTGATCGTCCCGCTCGTGGGGACCGTCCGTTCGGCGACCGTCCCCGCGGCGATCGAGCATTTAGCGATCGTCCGCGTGGCGAACGTGGTTCGCGGTCGGAGGGTGGCGATCGTCCCCGCGCGAAATCCTTCCAAGGTGAAGCCCGCTCCGAACGCTCCTTCGGAGATGGGCCCGCGCGTGGCGACCGGCCTTTCGGTGATAAGCCCCGTGGTGACCGGCGTCCGCGCGCCGAGGGAGATGAGCGTCCGCGCAGCAAGTCGTTCGGCGGTGAGCAGCGCTCAGAACGCCCCCGCGGCGCTCGCCCGCAGGGGGATCGTCCGTTTGGTGATCGTCCACCACGTGGTGACCGACCCTTCGGGGATCGCCCGCAAGGCGAGCGTTCTTTCGGCGATCGGCCGGCCGGCAAGCCCTTTGGCAAGAAGCCCGGCGGCGGTAAATCCTTTGGCGGCAAGCCGGGCGGAAAACCCGGTGGTTCGCGCGGCTTTGGCGGCAAGCCCGGCGGCGCAGGTCGCCCCTCTGGCGGTCCGCGCGGCGGCTCCGGTCGGGGTGGCCCCGGCAGGGGCGGTCCCAAGGGCGGCAGGGGCTGACGCGCGGTGAGGATCGTCGGCGGTGAGTTTCGCGGTCGCTCGCTTGCAACGCCGAAGTCGAACGATATTCGTCCGACGGCGGATCGCACGCGCGAAAGCCTGTTCAACATTCTGAACCACGCCTATCCGGAAGCCATCGATGGAACCCGGATGATGGATGTGTTTGCCGGCACCGGCGCCGTCGGGCTGGAGGCAGCTTCACGGGGCTGCCGCCATGTGCTCTTCGTGGAAAGCAGCGTCGAGGGCAGGGGCCTTCTTTGGGAAAACATCGATGCGCTCGGCCTGCACGGCCGCACGCGCATGCTGCGCCGTGATGCGACGGATCTCGGCAGTGTCGGCAATCTCGAGCCCTTCGATTTTCTCTTCGCCGACCCGCCATACGGCAAGGGGCTGGGCGAGAAGGCTTTCGCGGCCGCTGCCGCCGGTGGCTGGCTGGTGCCGGGCGCTCTGGCGATCCTCGAGGAGCGCGCCGATGTCACCGTTGCCGCGCCGTCGGATTTCCTGTTTCTGGAGGAGCGAACCTTCGGCGACAGCAAGATGCATTTCTTCCGTTACCAGCCGTTGGCGGCCTGACGGAGGAAGGAGAACAATATGGGCGATTATGCTGATTTCGTCGGCAGCGACTATCCGCTCGCCGCTTCCGGCACGCCGAGCGTCGCAGTCGCCTTCGGCTGCGGCGGTGCGCGCGGTCTCGCCCATATTCATATCATCGAGGCGCTGGACGAGCTTGGCATTCGCCCCGTCGCCATAGCAGGTTCCTCCATCGGCTCGATCATGGGCGCGGCCATGGCCGTCGGCATGAGTGGCGCTGAGATCCGCGACTATACGCTGGCAACGGTCGGCAATCGCCCGGCCGTTCTCAACAAGATCTGGAGCCTGCGGCCGGTCAGCATGCGCAGCATCCGCTTCGGTCAGTTCAATCTCGAACGCATTCTGCGCACCTTCCTGCCGCCGGCCATCCCGGAAAGCTTTTCCGAGCTGCACATCCCGCTGAAGGTGGTCACGACCGATTATTACGACCAGGCGGAGGTCGTCATCGAGAAGGGCGAGCTCTTCCCTGTGCTTGCCGCCTCTGCCGCGATTCCCGCCGTGTTCATGCCGGTCAAGCTCGGAGACCGCGTGATGATCGACGGCGGCATCATGAACCCGGTTCCTTACGAGCATCTGGCCGGTCTTGCCGATATCATCATCGGCATCGACGTCGTCGGCGGGCCGGAAGGCAGCGGCCGACAGGTTCCGAACCGCATCGAGAGCCTGTTCGGCGCCGGTCAGCTGACCATGCAGTCCAACATTGCCCTGAAGCTGCGCCTGCAGGCGCCACAAATCTTCCTGCGCCCCGCCGTCGGCCGCACCGGCGTCCTCGATTTTCTGAAGGCGCGCGATATCCTCGCCATGTCGGCCGGCGTCAAGGACGAGCTGAAATTCGCCCTCGACCGGGTGATAACCGCGAAGAATTAGTATCCGCCTATAAGCTGCTGGCTGTGCTTACTCCAGGACCGCGCAAACGAAGCGACTAAGCCCGCTCCGGCTCCTCCTGCGGCAGAGCGACGAGATCGTCTGCGTCGCTGTAGCTCTCGGCGGCACGCTTCGGCTTGACCAGCGGTTCTGGCTTGACCGGGCGCGAATAGAGCATGTCTGTCCCGGCCTGCAGGCCTTCGCTCACCTGCAGTACGAGCCTTTGCTCGTCGCGCTTGCGGATATCCTCGCCGATTTCATAGGCCTCGGCTTCGCTGACGCCAAGTGCTTCCAGGGTGCGGCGGCCGAAGAGCAGGCCGGATTCCAGCGTCTCGCGCAGCTCATAATCCACGCCCTTGTGACGCAGTTCGATCGAGTGAATACGATCATAAGAGCGGACGAAAAGGCGCGCATGCGGATAATCCGTCTGCACGAGTTCGACGATCTTGTCGGTCACCTCGCGCAGATGCGTGCTGACGACGACGATTTTGGCGCGGTCGATGCCGGCGGAGCGCAGCACGTCCTTGCGGGTGCCGTCGCCGAAATAGATGCGGAAACCGAAGCTCGATGCCTGGCGGATGCGGTCGGCGGAGAAATCGATGACAGTGACATCGCGGCCGCCGGCAAGCAGGATCTGTGCGGCGATCTGGCCGAAACGCGAAAAGCCGATCATCAGCACATCGGAACCGGCGCCCTCGAAATCCTCGTCCAGCTCTTCCCGCGTATCGCCCTTCACCAGCCGTTTCGCCAGCGCGGAACTGAGCGGTGTCAGCGCCATCGATAGCGTCACGATGGCGATCAGCATCGATGCCGTGTTCGCCGAGAAAAGATTGCCGCTGGCGCTGGCCGCGCTGAAGAGCACGAAGCCGAATTCGCCGCCTTGCGGCAGCAGTCCGGCGATACGGACAGCATCATTATGCGGCGAGCCTGCTATGCGGCAGAGCGCATAGATTACGACCGCCTTGATGACCATCATCACCGGGACAGCGAGCACGATCATCACCCAGTTGTTGAGGATGACGTCGAGTTTCAGCGACAGGCCGACGGCGATGAAGAAAATGGCGAGCAGCACGCCGCGGAAGGGTTCGATATCCGCTTCCAGCTCATGCCGATAGGAGGATTCCGCCAGCATCACGCCGGAGAGAAAGGCACCCATCGCCATCGAAAGGCCGGCAAGCTGCATCAGCGTTGCCGATCCCATGACCACGAACAGGGCTGCGGCAATCATCGCCTCGCGTGCGCCGGTGCGAGCGATCACCTGGAATAGCGGCGTCAATAGGTAGCGGCCGGCGATGATCATCGCCGCGACCGCGCCGATGGCAATGGCGAGACTCGGCAGGGGATTGGCGGTTTCCTGCGCGCCGTCGAGCACGGTGATCAGCGCCAGCAGCGGCACGATGGCAAGATCCTGCAGCAGCAGCATCGAGAAGGAGCGCTGGCCGTATTTCGTATTGACGTCACCCTGCTGTTCGAGGATCTGCATCGCGAAGGCGGTCGAGGAAAGCGCCAGGCCGAAGCCGATGATGATGCTGCCCTTCCAGCCGGCAATGCCGCCGACATAGGCGGCCACCATCAATGCAAGTCCGCTGAGAACAACCTGCGCCGTGCCGAGGCCGAAAATATCCCGGCGCATCTGCCAGAGGCGGGACGGCTTCAGTTCCAGCCCGATGATGAAGAGCAGGAAGACGACGCCGAGTTCGGCGACGGCGAGCACGGCCTCGCTGTCGCTGATGCTGTGGAGAATAGGCCCGATCACAACGCCTGCGGCGAGATAGCCGAGCACCGTGCCAAGCCCTAGTTTCTTGAAGATCGGCGCCGTGACGACGGCGCCGCCGAGCAGCAGCAGGGTTTCGGTGAAAAGCGTATTGGGGGCGGACATCGTCTGTTTCTTTCCGTGGGGCAGGCGGTGTTGCGGCGCTTGGTCATGATAAACAACCATGCGTGAAGGGATTAGAACAAGAATCGGCTTTGCCGCCCTTGATGCTTTATGTAGTGCACAATAAATGGAACGCGAAGGAAAGGCCAAGTCATGACCTCTGAAATCGATTCCGCCACTCTGCTTTCCCGTGCCAGCCAGCTGATCGACCTCGCCCGGAAAGCCGGTGCGGAAGCGGCCGATGCCGTTGTTGTGCGGTCGAGAGCCCATTCCGTCAGCGTCCGCCTCGGCAAGGTCGAAGGTACGGAATCCTCCGAGAGCGATGACTTTTCCTTGCGGGTGTTTGTCGGCAACCGTGTTGCCAACGTTTCCGCCAATCCAGGCTTCGATCTGAATGCGCTTGCCGAGCGCGCAGTCGCAATGGCCAAGGTTTCGCCGGAAGACCCCTTCGCCTGCCTTGCTGACGATGCCGATCTTGCCAAGAGCTACCCGGATCTCGAACTGTTCGATCCGACCGAAGTTTCCACGGAGCAACTGCGCGAAGCTGCGCTTGCGACCGAAGCCGCGGCGCTCGCTGTTCCGGGCGTCACCAATTCTTCCGGGGCTGGCGCCTCGGCTGGTATGGGCGGCCTCGTGCTCGTCACCTCGCATGGTTTTGCCGGCCACTATATGGGCTCGCGCTTCGGGCGCTCCGTCAGCGTCATTGCTGGTGAAGGCACCGGCATGGAGCGCGACTATGATTTCGACAGCCGCCTCTATTTCACCGATCTTGATGCGGCCGAGGAGATCGGCCGCCGCGCCGGCGAACGAGTCGTCAAACGGCTCAATCCGCGTCAGGTCCCGACGGGCAAGAACGTCACCGTCGTTTTCGATCCGCGCGTCGCCCGCGGCTTCGTCGGCCATATTGCCGGCGCCATCAACGGCGCTTCCGTCGCCCGCAAGACCAGTTTCCTGCGCGACAAGATGGGGCAGCAGGTGCTGAAATCAGGCCTCTCGATCACGGACGATCCGCTGATCGTGCGCGGTCCGTCCTCGCGCCCCTTCGACGGCGAAGGTGTGTCCGGCAAGCGGCTCGTCATGATCGAGGACGGCGTGCTGAAGTCCTGGTTCCTCTCAACAGCGACGGCGCGGGAAATCGGTGGCGGCCTGAAGACCAACGGCCGCGGCGTGCGCGGCGGCACCTCCGTATCGCCAGCCTCCACCAACTTGGCACTGGAGCCCGGCGATATTTCACCCGAGGAACTGATCCGCAATGTCGGAACCGGTTTCTATGTCACCGAGCTGATCGGCCAGGGTGTCAACATGATAACAGGCGAATACAGCCGTGGCGCCACCGGTTTCTGGATCGAGAATGGCGAATTGACCTTCGCGGTTTCGGAGGTGACGATCGCTTCCAACCTGAAGGACATGTTCATGCGTGTGACGCCGGCAAACGACATCGACCGCGATTTCGGTATCGCTGCTCCGACGCTTGCCATTGAGGGCTTGACGCTGGCGGGCCGCTGAGAAACGAGCGGAGATTGGAATTAGTCAATGATCGATAGCAAGGCCGGCCGATTGAGCGACGTGGACCTGATCGTGGGTGCCGCGCTCGAGGCGGGCAAGATCGCTCTCGGTTTCTTCCGGCAATCGCCGGAGGTCTGGTGGAAGAACAACGGCCAGTCCCCTGTCAGTGCCGCCGATTTTGCCGCCAACGAAAGCCTTGCCGCCACATTGCGCTCGGCGCGTCCGGACTATGGCTGGCTTTCCGAGGAAACCGATGACGATGCCGAGCGGCTGAAGCACGCGACCGTCTTCGTCGTCGATCCGATCGATGGCACAAGGGGCTTTCTCTCCGGCCTCGATCTTTGGTGCGTCAGCGTCGCTGTCGTCACCGATGGGCGGCCCGTGGCGGGCGTTCTCTATGCGCCGGCACTGGACGAGCTCTTCGTGGCGACGGCCGACGGTGAGGCCCTGAAGAACGGCAAGCCGATCCGCGTGTCTCGGAGAGTCGGTGATGACATCCATCGGCTGGCGACCGGCGAGGATATGCTGAAGGGCGTCGATCCGGATTTCCGCAAGATGGTCGAGCGAGTGAAGCACGTGCCGTCGCTCGCCTATCGCCTCGCCATGGTGGCGGACGGCAGGCTGGAGGGAACGATCGTCAAGCGCAACTCGCATGACTGGGATCTCGCCGCCGCCGATCTCATTCTGGAACGGGCCGGGGGCGCGCTTGTGGACCTTTCGGGCAATACCCTCAGCTACAACCGCGCCGAAGTATCGCATGAAGAGCTTTGCGGTGCATCGGCATCGCAATTACCTGAGTTTCTCCGCCAGCTTTCACATCGACGAGACGGTTGACCTTTCGGTCAAAATCCCGCAGATGAAGGGCGGAGGGGGACGATAGCAGAAAGAGACGAAAATGACTGATACCAGCGGCAAAAAGCAGCTCCTGCACCTTGTCTTCGGCGGTGAATTGGAAAGCCTCGAAGAGGTCCAGTTCCGCAACCTCAATGAGCTCGATATCGTCGGCATGTATCCCGATTATGCAAGCGCGTTGACAGCGTGGAAGTCCAAGGCGCAGCAGACCGTTGACAACGCGCATATGCGTTATTTCATCGTCCATCTGCATCGCTTGCTCGATCCGCAGGAAAAAGCGGCATCCTAAGATCGCCTCGCACCAAATTTTGCATTTGATATCTCTATCCGGTACAGCCCCGTCGCTTTAAATCCGGTCATGAAGCAGTATCTTTGACACAATAAGAACGAAAATTCGGCTGTTTATTCGGCCGGTTGACAATCGGGATTTGGCATTGATGGTGATCAGCTGGGATAGGAGGCGAACGAAATGAGTAGCCTCAGGGCGCGTCTTGCCTTGAGCGCCTATCGCTTTGGTGGAATCGCCGTCTATCCGTTCATCGGGCCTTATCTCGCGGTCCGCGCAGCCAAGGGCAAGGAAGATAGCTCCCGCAGGCTGGAGCGCTCGGGTTATGCGAGCGCCAACCGTCCGCAGGGGCCGTTAATCTGGTTCCATGCCGCGAGCGTGGGGGAAACCTCGGCCGTCATTCCGTTGATCCGCGAGATCCGTCGCCGCGACATACACGTCATCCTGACGACGGGCACGATGACCTCGGCCAAGGTTGCGCAGCAACGTCTCGGCGACGAGGTCATCCATCAATACGTGCCGCTCGATCTCAAGCCCGCCATCAAGCGCTTCCTCGACTACTGGCAGCCCGATTGCGCCATTTTTGCCGAATCCGAGATCTGGCCGACGACGATCATGGAGCTTGGCCGCAAGCGAATCCCGCAGATCCTCGTCAATGCCCGCATGTCGGATCGATCCTTTGAACGCTGGAGCCGGCATCTCTCGCTTGCCGAGGCGTTGTTTGAAAATCTGGCGCTTGTCGTGGCCCAGTCCGACCTCGACGCCGAACGCTTCCGCGATCTCGGCGCTTTGCAGGTTCTCAAATCGGGCAATCTCAAAGTGGATACGGACGCGCCGTCCTATGACGCGCCGACGCTTGCCAGCTACATGAAACAGATCGGCGACCGCAAGACCTGGGCCGCGGTCTCCACTTTCGAGGGCGAGGAGGGTGCTGCAGCCTCCGTCCATTCGATGCTCAAGGAGCATAACGGCCAGCTCACCATCATCGTGCCGCGCCACCCGGAGCGCTGTGACGCAATCGAGGCGATGCTGGTCGAGCAGGGCCTGAAAGTGGCGCGCCGCACCCGAAACGACATCCTTTCGCCCGATGTCGATGTCTTCCTTGGCGATACGATCGGCGAGATGGGGCTTTATCTGCGGATGACCGAAGTCGCCTTCATGGGCAAATCGCTGTTCAACGAAGGCGGTCAGAATCCGCTTGAACCGGCTATGCTCGGCTGCGCGATTCTGACGGGCGGCCACGTCCAGAATTTCCGCGACTCCTATCAATTGCTCGCCCGCCGCGGCAGCGCCCGCATGGTGCGGGACACCGAGATGCTGGCGCGGGGCGTCCATTATTTGCTCACCAACGACACGGCACGACGCAGCATGATCGACGCCGGCTTTGCTGCCGTGCATGAAATGCGTGGTGCACTGGCAGCAACGGTGAAAGGGCTGGAGCCCTATATCAATCCGCTTTCGGTCAAGGCGCGGCTGATGCCGAAGACGATAGCGAACGGATAAGAAGGGAAGGGCATGACGGCGGCCAAGCTGGGAGCGATTGCGGGCATTCTTTTCGACAAGGACGGCACGTTGCTCGACTATGACCAGAGCTGGCTGCCGGTCAATCGCGAGCTTGCCAGGATCGCCGCTCAAGACGATCCTATCCTTGCCGATCATCTTCTCTCCGCCTGCGGCATGGATCCGATCACCGGCCACATAGTCCCGGACAGCTTGCTCGCTGCCGGCAACACCCGGCAGATTTCCGAAGGACTGGTGGCTGCCGGCTCGAAAGTAGGTGTCGCGGAACTGGTGGAAAAACTCGATGCGCTTTTTGCGCATGCGGCCGATTTCTCCTCGCCTGTCACCGATCTTTCGGCCTTCTTTCGGCGTCTGCATGAGCGCGGCTACAAGCTCGGCGTTGCCTCCAGCGACAATGAGCGCTCCATCCGCCAGACGGCGCGCCGCTTCGGTTTCATCGACTATCTCGATTATATCGCCGGCTATGACAGTGGTTTCGGCACCAAGCCGGAGCCGGGCATGGTGCTCGGCTTCTACGCCGCGACTGGTCTTTCGCCGGCACAGGTCGCTGTTGTCGGCGACAACAATCATGATCTCCACATGGGCCGCAATGCCGGCGTCGGCCTGACCGTTGGCGTGCTGACGGGCACGGGCTCGCGCGAAACGCTGACGGGGGCATCGGACTATTGCCTCAACGACATTACCGAGCTGGAAGGCCTGCTCATGCCTGTGGCGCAATCGGCCTGATCCTGGCAATGGCTTGCTTTTTCACGCAATCTGCCTTTTCTTGCGGTTCGTCGCAGGCACAAGAATAGGGCTGGATTAGACGCATGGTATCGGAAGCCCCACCATTCTGGTGGCGAAAGCCGGATTGGCGTGCCTGGGGGCTCTCACCCTTTTCCTTTCTGTATGGCCGTATCGCCGGGCACCGCATGGTGAATGGCAAACGGGCCTCCGTGTCGGTGCCTGTTATCTGCGTCGGTAATTTCACGGTCGGCGGCGCCGGCAAGACGCCGACGGCGCTTGCGCTTGCTCAGGCTGCCAAAGCCAAGGGGCTGAAGCCAGGGTTCCTGAGCCGCGGCTATGGCGGTTCGCTCGATGTCACGACGATCGTCGATCCCTCGCACCATCATGCCACCGCCGTCGGTGACGAGCCGCTGCTGCTTGCCCGTGAGGCGCTGACGGTCATTGCCCGCCGCCGGGCCGATGGCGCGGAAAGGCTGGTGGCCGAGGGCGCCGACATCATCATCATGGATGACGGCTTCCAGAGTGCGCAGCTTGCGATCGACTACGCGCTGGTCGTGATCGACGCCGGCAGAGGCATCGGCAACGGCCACCTCGTTCCCGGCGGTCCAGTGCGTGCGCCGCTGCGCACTCAGCTTCTTTGCGCATCCGCTCTCTTGAAGGTGGGTGAGGGCACTGCCGCCGATCGCATCGTTCGCCTGGCGGCGAGGGCGGGAAAGCCCTTCTTTTCCGCAAGCGTCAGGGTGCGTGGGCAGGAGGATTTGCGCGGCCGCAAGGTCCTTGCCTTCGCCGGCATCGCCGATCCGGCCAAGTTCTTTCGCACGGTCGAGACGCTGGGGGCTGAGATCGCCGTCCGGCGCAGCTTCGGCGATCACGAACATCCTGGCGAAGACGACGTCTCCGACATGCTCGACATTGCCTCACGCGAAGGGCTCCAGATCGTCACCACCTCGAAGGACTACGTGCGCTTGATCGGCCATCATGGCCGGGCCGATGAACTCTTGCGGCGCTGCAGGGTAATCGAGATCGACATGGTCTTTGACGATCCGCTGGCTCCGGCCCTGATTATCGACAGGGCTGTTGCAGCCGCCAGAGAGCGTCGCCTGCGGGAAAAGCGCGGCAAACCGGCTTAAAACTAGATCAGCTGCTCAGCGGGAAATCAGCGCTTCTGATTGGGCAGCGCGCCGGCGCGCTTTTCGGCTTCGAGCGAAGTGATGACGTCGGCATAGGGCTCCTGGCGGGCAACGCTCCAGTAGCGCAGTTCATCGAGCGCGATATGTTTCCCGGTCATGGCGCAGACGACATAGGAGCCCGGCATCAGGATCTGGAAATCGCCGTCGAGATAGCGAACTTTCGCCTCGCGGTTTCCATGTCCTTCGAAAAGATTCATCTGACGCCGTCCTTGATCTGTCTCATCCGTTTGCAATACCTCGCCAGGGGCGACTTTTCCAGACTATTATTTCCCGGAAAAGTTCCTTTTGGAAATGGCAGGTCTCAACTGCGCCCGAAGAGCCGCTCGATGTCCGAAAGCTTCAGCTCGATATAGGTCGGCCGGCCGTGATTGCACTGCCCGGACCCGGGCGTGGCCTCCATTTGCCGTAAAAGCGCATTCATCTCTTCCGGTCGCAAGCGCCGGCCCGAGCGGACGGAGCCGTGGCAGGCCATGGTCGCGGCCACATATTCCAGCTTGGCGGCAAGGCCAGAGGCGGTATCCCATTCGGCGATCTCATCGGCCAACTGCCGGACGAGACCCTGTGCGTCGACCTCGCCAAGCATGGCCGGCGTTTCCCTTACGGCAACTGCGCCGGGACCGAAGCGTTCGATGGCGAGCCCCAGTTCGCCGAGTTCCTCGGCAAACACCATCAGCCGGTCGCAATCCTCCTCGGGCAGATCGACGATTTCGGGAATGAGCAGGACCTGCGAGGACAGCCGCTTCGAATGCAGGGCCTTGCGCATGGCCTCGAACACCAGCCGCTCATGCGCCGCGTGCTGATCGACGATGACAAGCCCGTTCTCTGTCTGGGCGACGATATAGTTCTCGTGCAGCTGGGCGCGGGCAGCGCCCAGCGGAAAGCGTGCCGGCTCCTCGGCTCGTACTGGTTCCACCGGGGGCGCCACTTCGGCGCGAGCGGTGGGCATGGCAAGCCCCTCGAAGGCGGTCTGCGGTTTTTCGGCAAATCCGTAGCGTGCCGTTGCCGCCGCTCTTTCGTAGGGACGGGATGGCGACGCTTCGGCCGTCCAAGGGGTTGGCGCCGGCGATGGTCGCCAACCCGGCTGAAAGCCGGAACGACCGGCGGTAAACGCCCGCAGCATACCGTCTGCGCCGGTCGTAGCCGCGCGGTCGCCCTCGCGCGCCAGAGCTTCGCGGACGGCGCCGACGATCAGGCCGCGTACGAGACCGGGATCGCGGAAACGCACATCGGATTTCGCCGGATGCACGTTGACGTCGACCAGCGCGGGGTCGAGCGTCAAGGAAAGGACAGCGACAGGATAACGGCCGGAGGGAATGGTCTCCGCATAGGCGCCGCGGATCGCCGAGAGGATCAGCTTGTCCTGCACCGGTCGGCCATTGACGAAGGCATATTGATGCGCGGAGTTGCCGCGGTTGAAGGTCGGCACCCCGGCAAAACCGGTAAGGCTTACATCCTCTCGCACGGCATCGAGCGCGATGGCATTGTCCTTGAAATCGGCGCCCAGTATCTGCGCCATGCGGGCGAGATGATCATCACCGGTCGCTGGAAATTCCAGCGTCGAGCGGTCGCTGCCTGACAGGACGAAGCGCACGCGCGGAAAGGCAATCGCCATGCGCTTGACGACCTCGGTGATCGCGGCCGCCTCCGCCTTTTCGGTCTTCAGGAATTTCAGCCGCGCCGGCGTCGCAAAGAACAGGTCGCGGACCTCGACGATCGTGCCCGGATTGGCGGCCGCTGGGCGCAGATGCAGAACCTTGCCGCCGGCGACCGCGATCTCGGCGCCACCGGCCGCACCCACTCTGCGGCTTGCGATCGAAAGCTTCGCCACTGAGCCGATGGAGGGCAGGGCCTCGCCGCGGAAGCCGAGGGTGCGGATATCCTCCAGCGTGTCGGAAATCTTCGAGGTGCAGTGGCGGCGAACTGCGAGCTCCAGATCCGCCTCTTCCATGCCGGAACCGTTGTCGGTCACCCTCAGCAGTGTCTTGCCGCCGCCAGCGGTCGCGATCTCGATGCGGGTCGCACCGGCATCGAGCGCGTTTTCGATCAGTTCCTTGGCGGCGCTCGCCGGGCGTTCGATGACTTCGCCGGCTGCGATCTGGTTGATCAGGGTCTCGGAAAGTTGCTTGATGGCCATGGCTGCATTCTCGTGGATTCGCGGCGGCGAGGGAAGAGGGAAGGCGACTTTGCGGCCTCGATCCACCCGTTTACCTTGGGGGCTTTGTTAAGAAATTTAATCAATGTTTAAGGGAATGATGACAGGTTGCGGAGACAGAACTTGAAATGACCGTAGGTGGCGCGTTTCGTGCATGCTGACGGCTCTTGATGGCAGGTTGGTGGCCATCAGTCAAAATGAGCCAGGTGCCATCTGCTTCAAGTGCCAAGGCCAGCATGCAACTTCCATGAAACCGCCTTGCAGAGCGAATGCCGCTTTGTCGATTTGCCGTGTTGTGAAACTGGTTGAGCGTAGGAATCCGACGAATGACTGCCGAGATTGAAAAGGCAGCTTTGGCAATGATGACGGCTGATGCCCCTTTCGGCGGCAGTCTGCAGACGATGTTCTTCGATGCCTTTTGCGATGGTCTTTCCAGCGCCTTTTTCGCCTACGACAAGAACGACCTCTTGCTGTTTGCCAGCCGGCAGGTTCTGAACTTCTTCCCGATTGAACCGGAATTCCTGCAACCCTCCACGCGACTGCGGGATTTTCTGAGCGCCGTCTTCGACACGGGCGTACGCTATCAGCGCCACCAGACCAAAACGGCCGCCAATCGCGACGATTGGATATCGCAGCGCATAGCCACCCATTGGCGCGAACGCTACGAGACGACTGAGCATTTCACCGACGACCGCTGGGTGCGCATCCTTAACCGACGACTATCCTCGGGCATCGGCTTCTGCATCATTTCCGATGTTTCCGAAGTCAGGAAACGCGAAGAGCAATGGCGCGTCGATATGGAGCGTGTGCAGCTAACCGAGGATATCCTCGACAACTTGCCCTTTCCGGTTTTCGTCAAGGACCAGAACCTAGTCTACGTCGCGGTCAACAGGGCGTTCTGCGAGAAATACCAGACGGCAGCGGACGAGGTGCGCGGCCGCAAGAGCATCGATATTTTCTCCACCGATCTCGCCAACCGTTTCCATGAGAGCGACCGGCATGTGATCGAGACCGGCGAAATGTCGATCTCGCGGCAGCGCCAGATCGCCCGCGACGGCGTCGAGCGCGACATCGTCACCCGCAAGCAGCGGATCGGCAAGCCGGGCCGCCATTTTCTGGTCTGCACCATGCAGGACCTGCCCAAAGATGGCGGCGACTTCGACGAGTTTGCGATGGCGTCGAGCATTCGGGAAAACAGTGATCGCTCCTATCGCCGCGCCTACGTTCCGATGGTCGCGCTGCAGACCATTTCGCGCCGTCCGGCGGCGATGGAGACCTTCGTTCCGGAGAATTTCAGCGGCCGCAAGGTACTGGTGGTCACGCCGGATTTCGCTGCCGAAGCGGCGGCTCTGAAGACGCTCGAGAAATACGGCTTCGAAGCCTGCGTCGTTCACAACGAGAACGAAGAAGCGGCGTTTCTGGACGTGGCAAGCGCGCATGGCGTCAAGATCGATCTTGTCATCGTCGACAATCAGCTCGGCAAGCGCGGGATTGAGCTGGCCGAGCGGCAGAACCTAGCCGCGTTGTCGCTGAACGGATCGCAGCTGGCAACCGAGCTTGCCTTCCTGATCGCGCGCCATTTCAATCGTAACATCCGTGGCGAGCCTGGAAAGAGCACGGAGCCGGGGCTTGCGCCCGAATGGCGGCGTGCGACCGGCGAGGAGCGCCGTGCGCAGATCCTGGTCGCTGAAGACAATGATATCAACCAGATCGTCTTCTCGCAGATCCTTGAGGGCTTGGGATACAGCTATGTAATCGCCGCAAGCGGTGACGAGGCGGTGCGCCTGTGGCAGGAGCATCGTCCGGAACTGATCCTGATGGATATTTCGCTGCCGGGGCTTAACGGTTTTGAATCCACCCGGCTGATCCGCGGTGCGGAAAAGGGCAGCGGCACCCATACCCCAATCATCGGCGTCCTGACCCAGGCTTTCGAGCGTGACCGCAAGGAATGCGCCGATGTCGGCATGGACGACGTCATCCTGAAACCGGTTAGTCCCGATATCATCGAGACGGTCTTCCAGAAGCATATGCGCGGCGCCCTGAAGGCGCAAAATAGATAAATGTTACAATGATATCACCACCGACGGCAACTTATCGCTGACGCCGAATGACTGTCGTCCTTGGCATCCTTTGTTAAGACTTCCTCGGCATGCTTTTCCCCCGGGTGGAGAAAAGGCCGGAACCAAATATGAAATCGATTGAGATGCTGCCGGGGCCAGCCAATCAGGAGCCGCAGGCAATCGCTTATACCGATCCGCTCACCGGGTTGGGCAATCGCCATCGCATGCGCGAGCGTGCGCGCGCGCTTTCGCTTGAGCGCGCCGGCGATCCCGCACCCTTTACGATCGGCATCGTCAATCTCGATGCCTTCAAGCCGATCAACGACCTGTTCGGCGTCGATGCGGGCGATGAGATCCTCTGCCAGGTTGCCCATCGTCTCAAGGCCTGCATACCCGACGGCGCACTGGTGACGCGTCATGACGGCGATGAATTCGCCTTTGTGCTGCCGCTTGTCTTCGAACGCGTCGGCGCCGAGAAATTCGGGCAGATGATCCGCGAAGTGCTGTCGGCGCCCTATGATCTCGGCGATCGCAATGTCCGCCTTTCCGCATCCTTCGGCTTTGCCATTCATCCTTTCGCCGGAGAAGAGTTCGACGATCTCCTGAAAAATGCGGATAC
This sequence comes from Rhizobium sp. 11515TR, assembly GCF_002277895.1. Classification (NCBI taxonomy): domain Bacteria; kingdom Pseudomonadati; phylum Pseudomonadota; class Alphaproteobacteria; order Hyphomicrobiales; family Rhizobiaceae; genus Rhizobium; species Rhizobium sp. 11515TR. Next base: position 1,477,771 of record NZ_CP022998.1, read on the forward strand.
GGCGCTCTATCGCTCCAAGCGTCGCGGCCGCGGCCAGATCACCGTCTATTCCAGAGAGATTGCGCAGGAGATGAAGCGTGCGACGCAGCTGGAGCAGGCGCTGCGCAACGCCATCATTTCCGATGCCATCGACGTACACTTCCAGCCGATCGTCTCGCTTGCCAACAATATGGTTCTCGGTTTCGAGGCCCTCGCGCGCTGGAACGATCCGGATCTAGGCTTTGTCTCACCGGCGGTCTTCGTGCCGCTTGCCGAGGAACGAGGCTTTATCGATGCGCTATCCGAAACGCTGCTGCGAAAGGCGGCGGAGGCGGCGCTCTCGTGGCCGCGCGAACTGTTTCTGTCCTTCAATCTCTCCTCTGCGCAGCTGATGGATCCTGGCACCAGCAGCAGCGTTCTCGCCATCCTGACGCGCGCCGGTCTGGACCCGCACCGCCTCGAACTCGAAATCACGGAAACGGCGGTCATGAGCTCGGCCGATACGGCCCATCGCATCATCGCCGATCTTCGAGCTGTCGGCGTGCGCATCTCTCTCGATGATTTCGGCACCGGTCAGTCCAGCCTCGGGCGCTTGCGCGAATTCATCTTCGACAAGGTGAAGATCGATCGGGCCTTCGTCTCGCGCATGAATTCGGACAGGGCCTCCGAACATATCATCAAGGCTGTTCTTGCCATGTGCGAAGGGCTTGAACTGCGTGTGGTCGCGGAAGGTATCGAGGACCATGCTGAAGCGGCGAAGCTGAAGGCACTGGGCTGTGCTATGGGGCAGGGCTATTATTTTGGAAAGCCGGTCGATAGCGCTGCGACGCTTCGCTACCTGCAGACCCATTATTTCGATCTCAGCCACGAACGCGAAATTGCCTAAGCCTAAAAAGCAAGGTGAAGAATGGTCAAGAAAGCGGCGGCCGAGAAGGCCGCCGCTTCTGTATTTCGTCCAACCTTTGTCGATAGTTACTTGTTGGTGGTCGACGAAGTCGTAGTATTGTCAGTGGCCGGCATTGTCGACGTGCCGGACGATTGAGCCGCCTTTTCGGAAGCCTGCATCGACAGGGTCTTGAACTCTGGGGCAGCCTTCAGGGAATCGGCCGTTTCAGTCGTCGTCAGTTTCACCGTCCCGTCCTGCGGGTTCTGGGTCGCGCTGATCTTATCGAACGGAACGGCGACGTTTTTCTGGCCCATGCCAAGGAAACCGCCGACGCCGACGACTGCAGCGACGACGCCACCCTGCTTCTGCAGGATCAGGTCGTTGATGCTGCCGATACTTTCGTTCTGACCATTATAGACCGACTGGCCCATATAGGTCTTGGCGCTAATCTGATCGGCGGACTGCGTGGTCAGATAGCCAGCCTGGCCACCCGTCGAGGGGGCAGGAGCCTGGGCGCTTTGCGGTGCTGCCGAGCTATCAGGTTGGGTGGCATCCGGCGTTGCCGGCGCGCTTTGCGTCACCGGCGCATTATTGCCAGCGCCACCATTTGATGGCTGTTGCGCTTGGGCAAAAGCCATCGGTGAAAGCACGGACGCCGTAGCAAAGATGGCGCCTGCTGCAACGGAAGTGAAGAGTTTCCCAGTCATCGTGAACCTACCTTTCATTCTGATGGGCATGCTTCGTCATACGCGCATGCTTACCAGCGCGAGTGGAACTTTTGTGCTGCCGGCCGTTATCGTGCCGGTCCTAGAAGCAATGGCTCAGGGAGGTTTTGGTTCCGTCAAAAGTTGCAGAAAATTGCTTCACTCAGCTCGGAAGCAAAAGGAATATGTCGGAAAATCAATAGCTACGGGTTCAAAAAACAACCAGAAAGATTATTAGGACCGCAAAACGATCCAACTCAGATTTCAATTTTTCCGAGGCCTGACGTGTCTTGCGCCTCACTTGACCCATCAAAATAATACCGCCCTCAGCGAGATTGGCTGAAGGCGGCATTCAATCAGAGCTTGTATGGAGGGTCGAAAACGCCCTTGACCGTCAGGCCAAGTTCCAGAAGGGCACCCGCCTGCGGCTGCATCGAGCGTGCCTCCTCATCCAAGCCTTCCCAGGCAGTCGTCACGGCCAGCCGGTCCGCGTTCTTGCCGATGAAGGCCGGGCAGGACGGCTGCATTGCGGGCACGCGATACCGCTCGATGCGCAGGCCGTCCGGGCTGTATTTGTCGACGAAGCCGGAGCCCCATCGCGCATTCCATATATAGCCGTCCGCGTCGCAGACCGAACCGTCAAGGCCGCCAGGATCTTCCATGCTGTCGACCATCACGATCGGCTCGCCGGTCGGGAGCCCCGTCTCGGGGTCGACGAGCACGCGCATCAGCTGGCTGACGCGGGTATCGGTGAAATAGCCGATCGTGCCATCGGGCGAGAAGCAGATGGAATTCGGAATGCTGATCTGGTCGAAGATCTTCGTAACCTTGCCGCCGGCGACATGATAGATCGCGCCTGCCTGCATCTCGGCGCGCTTGCCCATGGTGCCGATCCAGAGCGAACCGGAAATATGCGTGCGTCCGTCATTGGAGCGGTTTTCAGGCTTGTCTGCTTCGATGGCCGTATAGAAGCTCAATTCGCCGGTTGCGATATCACGCAGGAACAGTCCCTGCTCGGTGGCGATCATCTGCCGCTCCGCATCGACGCGAGCCAGCACGCTTGCCATCATCGGCAGCTCGTGAACCTGTTTCTTTCCGGTCGGCAGGTGCAGTTCGTGCAGTTCCTTGCCAAGGATGTTGAACCACCAGACAGTGTCCGTATCAGGGTCGTAGGTCGGGCCTTCTCCCAGGACGGAGGACGTGTTGCAGAGAATATTGCCCTGGAAATCATGAATATCGGTCATAGATCAGGCTCCTACGGCTGCATCATAGGCATAAATGGTGACCTTGGCGCGTTCGGCAACCTCTGCAGCCGTCATTCCCGGCTTGTAAAGGCTGGTGCCGAGGCCGAAGGCGAGCACGCCGGCCTTGGTGTAATCGGCGAAATTCTTGTCCGAAACGCCGCCGACCGCCGCAATGACGAGCTCGGGCGGCAAGACAGCGCGAATGGCCGTGATGCCGGAGGCGCCGAGCACGCCAGCGGGGAAGAATTTGAGCCCGGTGGCGCCGGCCCGCGCAGCCGAAAGCGCTTCCGTGGCGGTGAAGACGCCGGGCATCGTTACCATGCCTTTGTCGCGGGCGCGGCTGATGACCGCAGGCTCGACATTCGGCGTCACCAAGAGCTTGCCGCCGGCGCCATCCAGCCTGTCGACGTCTTCCACCGTCAGCACCGTGCCCGCGCCGATCAGGCAATCGGCAGGCGCCATCTTGGCGGCGGTCTCGATGGAGCGGAATGGTTCCGGTGAATTCAGCGGGATTTCGATTGCCGTGAAACCTGTCTCGATCAGCGTGCCGACGATATCGGCCGTTTCCTCCGGCTTGATGCCGCGAAGAATGGCAATGAGCGGGCGCTTCATGGGCGGGAAGGGGATGCGGGTCGTCATCAGCTTTTGCTTTCTTTCTTGAACCAGATCGCTTCGGCCGCAGCGGACAGTCCGCGACGGACGGCGGCATCGGCGTCGATCGTCTTAAAGGTGAGGGAGAGGGCGCGGAAGGCGTCTTCATAGAGCGCCTGGAGGCGGCCGGAAGCAACCAGCGTGATGGCCGCATTCTGCCCCGCCGAAGCGAGCGCGCCGGCGATTTCCGCACCGATCAGGGTGCCCGAAATCAGTGCCTGGGCGCCGGCGGCCGTAAGCCCGTTCAGGAGCTGGCCGGAGCGGGCCGTAAACAGCAGGTTGGTGACGAGGACTGGCTTGTCGAAGGCCGTCTTGAGGGCAGCCTCGAATGCCTTCGTATCGGCCGGCATGTCTGCCGCGCCGGCAACCGCATGCGACAGGATGCTGTGCCTGGTAATGACGTCGAAAAGCTCGCCGGTCATGAAGGTGGAAAAACCTGTCACCTGGCCATCCAGCACGCGCACCCATTTCGAATGCGTTCCCGGCATGCACACGAGCTGTTCGCCCCTGGTATCGGCGGCAATCGCGCCGAGCAGCTGCGTTTCCTCGCCGCGCATGACATCGGGCACCTGCTGGCTTCGCTGTGCGAGACCCGGCAGGATGCGCACGTCGCGGGATTGTCCGGGCACGGAAACGGCGCCTGTCAGGATGGCGGCAAGCGAGGTCGGCGTGTCGATATATCCGGCTTCCACCCAGCCCTGGCGCGCTCCGGCCATGCCGCAGACGATGACGGGAAGGGCGTCCGGTGCGGATATGGCGTCGAGATGAGATTGCAGGACCTTGGCAAAGCCGGTCTGGGCCGCCGTGGTCATGCCTTCGCCGCTGCGGCGCTCCGCCAGTATGCTGCCGCCTTCGCCGATCAGCCACAGCCGGAAACTGCTGGTGCCCCAGTCCACCGCGACATATGCGGGTTTCGTCATGAGAAATGCTCCAAGTCTTACGTCAGAACTCTTGAGATTAGAAAATACCGCCGTCGACGGTGATGGCTTGTCCGGTGATGGCACTGGAGCAGTCCGAAGCCAGGAAGAGCACTGGCCCGACCAGATCGTCGGCGCTCAGCACGCGCTTCAGGCATTGCCGGTCTATCGTCTTCGCCATGCCCTCTTCGGTCAGCCAGAGGTCGAGCTGTCGCTTGGTGACGATCATTCCCGGCAGAACGGCATTGACGCGGATGTTCTCGGGACCGAAGCGTCCGGCAAAGCTCTTGGTCAACCCAATGATACCGGACTTCGCTGTCGCGTAGGAGGCGAGCTGCGGCGGGTTCATCTTGAAGACGATCGAGGAGAAATTGATGATGGCCCCGCCGCCGGCGGCGCGCATGCCGGGTGCAGCCGCCTGCGAGACGAAGAAGACCTGCTTCAAGTTGATTGCCTGATTGTTGTCCCAGTATTCTTCGGTCGTGGTGTCGATATCGTGCCGGTCGTCCCAGGCTGCATTGTTGACGAGGACGCGGACCGCTCCGAGATCGGACTCGACTGCAGCAACCGCGCTTTTGATCGCGCCGACATCACGCAGGTCAGCGTGATAGAAGGAAACGGGATGGGCCGATTGCGTCGAAAGCTTGGCCGCCAGTGCCTTGCTCGACTCTTCGATGATGTCGATGAAGGCAACCTTTGCGCCCTGCTTGGCAAAGGCCTCCACAAGGCTCGCGCCGATGCCTGAACCGCCCCCGGTGACGAGGACGGTGCGATCTTTCAGATCGAGAAATTGCGCCTGGGTATCCACCAAATATCTCCTCCCGGATCAATCGAAAGTTCCATTATTTGGAACATAATTTGACTATATGGAATTATCGATCTACCCTTGCACGGTGTCAAGGATAGTGCGGCTCCGCCAGAGATAAATGAATGAACGTGGATCTGGGTTCAGAGGGTGGAAAAAATAAAGGGCATCGCGACCGGGAAACCGGAACGCTGGGTAAGCTCGTCTCCTTGCTCGATCTTGTCGCGCTTGCCGATGGCTCGATGCGCTTTACCGACATCCTTTCGCTCTCAGATCAGCCACGCGGCACATTGCACCGCCAATTGTCGCACCTTGTCGAGGAAGGGCTTCTGGAGATTGACCGCGATGGTCGTTATCTGATCGGGTTGCGGCTCCTGACGCTTGCCTCGCGCAGCTGGGCGCGCAACGAGTTTCGCGCCGTTGCCGAGCCGCATCTGCATCGCTTGCAAGAGGTGACCGGCGAAACCGTCCATCTCGGCGTCCTACGCGGCACGGAAGTCATCTATCTCGACAAGGTCGAGGGTCGCCAATCCGTGCGCATGTATTCGCAGGTCGGCAATGCATCTCCGGCCTATTGTACCGGTGTCGGCAAGGCGGCGCTCTCCGCGCTCGACGATGCCGAGCTAGACGCGAGAATCTCAAGCCTCGAATATCGCCCTTATACCGAGCAGACGCTTCGCAACGTCTCGGAGCTGCTTTTCGATGTTTCGGAAATCAGGAAGCGGGGTTATGCATTCGATCTCGAGGAGCATGAAAGCGGCATTTGCTGCGTTGCCGCGCCGATCCGTTCCGACGATGGGCATATGCTGGCCGGCGTCTCGGTGACCGGCCCGGCCTATCGCGTCACACTGGAAAAGTTGCAGGCATGGGCGCCTTTGGTGGTTGCTGCTGCTGATTCGATCATGGCGGACATGCGCAACCGCATGGGGCCTAAGCGCTGACTCCATAAATTTCGCGCGACAGCTGTCGGAAACTCGCGGATTTAATGCTGTTGATGCCTGATCTTAGCGAAATTGCTCGTTTATCTTGAATTTTACTGTTGAGATATGCGGAAGAACTGCCATTATCCGCAAGTGATTATTGGAACCATATAGGATTTGGCGAGGTGTTAAGCGGACATAATAGTAACGGGCGTTGATGCAGTCGTGATTTTGGAAAACTTATATTTTGCCGAGCGGCTGAGACCGGCTGCCGTACGATAATCGTGAGGGACAAGAGTCGGAAGTTTCGTATTTTTTTCCTCTTTTACATAAAGAAGACTGATGATGGCGGCATTGATACAGGCGGGCATGTCCCCTCGTGGCGAGGACTTTATCGAGGAAATCAGCAGGCTTAAGACGCAGTTCGATGTGTTCCGTTTCATGAAGGGGCTGACGGAGGCCTATCGTTGCCGGGCCTTCATGGTGCTCAATCTGCCGCCTATTACGTCCTCGGACCTGCAGAGCAATTCAGTCATCAACAATTGGCCGGCAGAGCTGCTGTCGATCTACGATCAGGAAAATCTGTTGTCGACCAGCCCCGCGCTGCAGCGTCTGCGCGGCTCTACGCTGCCCTTTCTTTATGAGGTGGCGACAAGCCCCAATCGCGAGGAGAGCAAATCGCAGCTCGTGGTGGCACTGTTCGAACGGTTCCGCATGACGCGCTTCGTCTATTTCCCGACGCATGATGCCTCCGGTCTTCGCGGCGCGGTTTGTTTGGCTGGCGATCGCGAGCTCTTTTCGACGGAGGAGGTCAAGGACCTTTTCTATATAGCAGTTCACGTCTACGACCGGCTTGCGGAAATCCGCAATCTCGATGTTCGCGTCGTCGATGCCCTGACCGACCGGGAGATCGATTGCCTGAACTGGACGGCGGCCGGAAAGACCAGCGCCGAGATCGCCGAAATCCTGTCTCTGTCCGAACATACGGTCAATCATTACCTCAACCGCGCCACCAAGAAGCTCGACACCGTCAACCGCACTCAGGCTGTCGCCAAGGCTTTGCGCGTTGGATTGATCAAATAATGACGTCGTCGTCTCGACGCAATGACCGAGATTCGAGCAGCGTGTGAGTGAATTTTGTGCGCTGCGAATAAAATATGATGAAGCCTGCGGCGATGATCGATTACGTTGATTCAGGCGGACCAGCGAATAACCAATTGAAATACCTTAATTTCCCGGATTTCCTGAAAACTGGCACGCTTCCTGCTTATGAAAAGACAGAGGTCCAGAGGGGACTTTGATAACAGCGCCGATGAAACGTGCGCGGATCAAACGACCGTCGCCGATGCCCGTCGCCACAGCTTCTCCCGGCGAGGGGATCGGCGGCGGTTGTTGCTCATTTAACACGCTTAGCAAATTCGGGCGCGCTTGTGGGACGATTTTCGCGCGTTTGCCCTATTCCTTTCAGCCGAGTGTTCTATGTCGGCCCGCGATCATGTCTTCCCGAATTGGGAGCGCGTTGCGGCTGGTAAGGGTCCTTTATGGACCCGGCGGACCTGCCGGCCGCAACGAAGACGCATTTTATCGACGGCGTCCCGAATTTCGTTTGGCGAAGTCCCGCCTCTCTACTATCTAAGCCAGAACGATTTCGGAAAGCGTGCGCTCCCTGCGGCGCTGCCGAAAAGGATTCTGCAGTGAGGATGAAATGGCAGACATCACCAAGGAACAGGTGCTGGAAACGTTGAAGACGGTTCGCGGCCCGGACCTGGAGCACAACATCGTCGAACTCGGCATGGTGTCGGATGTCTTCATCTCCGATGGCAAGGTCTATTTCTCCATCACCGTACCCGCCGAGCGCGCCAAGGATCTGGAGCCGATGCGTCTTGCCGCCGAGCGGGTCGTCAAGGATATGCCCGGTGTCAAGGGCGCCCTGGTCGCGCTGACGGCCGACAAGAAGGCTGGCGCCCCGACGCCCCGGCCCGCGCCTGCGCAAGCTAGCCCGCAAGGTCATTCCCATTCCCATTCGCATCCTCATCAGCACGCGCCGCAACAGCCGCCCCGAGCCGCCAAGATCGGTGTTCCGGGCGTCAAGGCCATCATCGCGGTCGCCTCGGGCAAGGGCGGCGTCGGCAAATCGACGACGGCGGTCAATCTGGCGCTGGGCCTGCTTGCCAACGGCCTGAAGGTCGGCATCCTGGATGCCGATATCTACGGCCCTTCGATGCCGCGCCTCCTGAAGATTTCCGGACGTCCCACCCAGATCGATGGGCGCATCATCAATCCCATGGAGAATTATGGCCTCAAGGTCATGTCGATGGGCTTCCTCGTCGAAGAGGAAACGGCGATGATCTGGCGCGGGCCGATGGTGCAATCGGCGCTATTGCAGATGCTGCGCGAAGTCGCCTGGGGCGAGCTCGACGTGCTGGTGGTCGACATGCCCCCCGGCACCGGGGACGTGCAGCTCACCATGGCGCAGCAGGTGCCGCTTGCCGGTGCCGTCATCGTTTCGACGCCGCAGGATCTGGCGTTGATCGATGCGCGCAAGGGCCTGAATATGTTCCGCAAGGTCGAGGTTCCCGTCCTCGGCATCGTCGAGAACATGAGCTATTTCATCGCGCCGGATACCGGTGCGCGCTACGATATCTTTGGCCATGGTGGCGCCCGCAAGGAGGCAGAACGCATCGGCGTGCCTTTCCTGGGGGAGGTGCCTCTGACCATGGGCATCCGTGAAACTTCGGACGCCGGCACGCCGCTCGTCGTGGCCGAGCCTAATGGGGTGGTTGCGAATATTTATCGCGAGATCGCAGCCAATGTCTGGAAGCAAGTGTCAGGCACACCGCAGCGCGCGGCGCCCTCGATCGTATTTGAATAATTCACAAAGACATGTCTGCTTTCCATATAGTGACGGATTGTCTTGTCGGCGTCCTGTGCTATGACTTCGCAAGTTTAGCCAAACTGCGGTGAAATCGCGCAATGAAGAGGTTGTGACTTGATTCTTTGCGAGCTTTGCTGCATATGCGCCGCCGGCGTGGAACTGGTCGAGCATTTCCGATGACCGCCCTCCGCCGCATGGTGGTTTTATTTCGTCCGAGCAGGCGGCTTGGCCAGGACGGGCGAAGGATTGGTACAGCAGCGCAATGGAACATGGACACGGATTCCCGGCCGGATCGGCGGGATACGACCGGGGTTTTATGAGCTTTTTTCATTGGCCATTGGCGGGATCGTGGCAAGCGCGCGCAAGGCGCCTTGATAGCGGCTTCGTCTCCGCCGCTGCGGGAGCGAGCAGTTGATAACTGCCTATTGCTCAGACCAGAAGCCGCTCGAGCTTCCCGATCTTTCAGCTGCATCCCGGCTGCCGGACAATGCCGTCTGGGTCGACATGGTCGAGCCGTCCCGCGAGGAGGAGGCCAGCATCGAGCGCCTGCTTGGCCTTGAAGTGCCGACCCGCGAGGACATGAAGGACATCGAGCCGTCGAGCCGCCTCTATGTCGAAAACGGCTCCGTCTTTCTCACGGCCTCGCTGCTGTGGAAGGCCGACACCAATCTGCCGATGCTCACCGATGTCGCCTTCATCCTGACGGGACATCGGCTGGTCACCATCCGCTATGCGCAGCCGAAGTCCTTCGCGCTCTTCATCGCAGCGCTGCAGCGCATTCCGCAGGAGCGGCGCACAGGTGTCGCGCTTCTTGCCAAGCTTCTCGAAACCATCGTCGACCGTACCGCCGAGGTCCTTGAACAGACGGTGGCGGGTATCGATATATTGTCGGTGCACGTGTTCGGCGATCGTGTAAAGAAGATCCGCCGCCCGGCGAACTATCTGGAAGAAAAGCTCAAGGACATCGCAGGCTATCACCGTACGCTCAGCAAGGTACGTGACAGCCTGAGTTCGCTGTCCCGGTTGCTGACCTTTCTTCATACCATCCCCGCCATGCAGCAGGACCACGAGGCCAGGGAACTGTGTCGCAACGTCTCGCGGGATGTCCAGTCACTGTCGGAGCATGCATCTTTCGTTGCGGGAAACATCACCTTCCTGCTGGATGCATCGCTCGGGCTGATCAATATCGAGCAGAACGCCATCATCAAGATCTTTTCGATCGCTTCGGTGGTGTTTCTGCCGCCGACGCTCGTGGCGTCCGTCTATGGCATGAATTTCGAGCATATGCCCGAACTGCACTTTGCCTACGGTTACCCGACATCGTTGTTGTTGATGGTGGTTTCCGCCATCGTTCCGTTTTTCTTTTTTCGCTGGAAAGGCTGGCTCTGAGAGTCTAGTGATCCTGAATGTCTAACGAAACCCATCATTCTCCCGACGGGAAAATGAACGCTCGTAAGCTCGCATACCTCGCCCTCGGCTCGATCGGCGTTGTTTATGGCGACATTGGTACGAGCCCGCTTTATGCCTTTCGCGAAGCATTGAAGCCGGTGGCGGCCGACGGTCTCACGCGCGGCGAAGTCATCAGCGTCGTGTCGCTGATGTTCTGGACGCTGACCATCATCGTCACGATCAAATATGTCCTTTTTCTGCTGCGTGCGGATAACGACGGCGAAGGCGGCACCTTGTCGCTGCTGGCGCTGTTGATGAAGACGGCGAATGGCCACACGGCCATCCTGATGCTGCTGGGCCTCCTGGGTGCCGCGCTCTTCCTCGGTGATGCGATGATCACTCCGGCGCTTTCCGTTCTCTCCGCTGTTGAGGGTCTGAAGCTCGTCACGCCGAAGCTGTCCGATTATATCGTGCCGATATCGGTGGCCATCCTGGCACTGCTTTTTGCGATCCAGTCACATGGTACCGGCGCGGTCGCCCGCTTCTTCGGCCCGATCACGGCGCTTTGGTTCATTGTTATGGGCCTAGCCGGCATCATGCATATTTCCGATGATTACAGCATTCTGGCAGCGCTCAATCCCTGGTATGCCGTGAGCTTTCTGATGCGGGAGGGCTTCCTCGGCGTCGTCGTTCTCGGTGCCGTGTTCCTGACGGTGACGGGCGCGGAAGCGCTCTATGCAGACCTCGGCCATTTCGGCCGGCGTCCTATCCAGTGGGCTTGGTTCGTGCTGGTGTTTCCGTCCCTCACGCTGAACTATTTTGGCCAGGGAGCGCTTGTTCTGCGCGATCCTATGGCCATGTCGGACCCGTTCTTCCTGATGTATCCGCATTGGGCGATCCTGCCGGTGGTCATTCTTGCCACCATGGCGACGATCATCGCCAGCCAGGCCGTCATCACGGGTGCTTTCTCGCTCACGCGTCAGGCGATTCACCTCGGCTTCCTGCCGCGCATGGAAATCCTCTTTACCTCCGAGACCAATACCGGGCAGATCTTCCTGCCATCGGTCAATACTGTCCTGTTCTTCGGTGTCATCTTCCTCGTACTGGCCTTCAAGACCTCGGACGCGCTGGCAACGGCCTATGGTATTTCGGTGACCGGCGCGATGGTCGTCACCTCGATCATGGCATTTGAATTCGTCCGGGTCCGCTGGAATTGGACGCTGCCGATGGCGGTTGCCGTGCTCACGCCGCTTTTGCTGCTGGAATTCGTCTTCCTCGGCGCCAACCTCCTGAAGATCCACGACGGCGGCTATGTTCCGGTCATGATCGCAACGGCCTTCACGGTGATCATGTGGACCTGGCGCCGCGGCACCTCGATCCTAATGGAAAAGACGCGGCACACCGATATCCCGCTGTCCTCCTTCGTCAGTTCCATCGAGCGCAAGAGCGATCATTCGCCCGCGCATGTGCCCGGTACGGCAATCTTCCTGACCAGCGATCCAGAATCTGCGCCCGCCGCGCTGCTGCATAATCTGAAGCACAATCACGTCCTGCACGACAAGAACGTCATCCTGACGATCCGCACCATCAACAAGCCGCGCGTCGCCCAGGAAGATCGTTATACGGTCGAGAAGGTTTCGGACCGTTTCTCGCGCGTCGAACTGCGCTTCGGCTTCATGGAATCGCAGAATGTCTCGCAGGCACTCGCGACCCTGCGCAAGACGGGCCTGAAGTTCGACATCATGTCGACCTCCTTCTATCTCGGCCGGCGCAAGCTGGTGCCGGATGCGAAATCCGGCATGCCGCACTGGCAGGACCGGCTCTATATCGCGCTCGCCAACGCGGCGACCGACCCCTCTGACTATTTCCGCCTGCCTGCCAACCGCGTTGTGGAACTCGGTTCGCACGTCATCATTTGACACGGATATTCTTGCTGGTTGTTCAAAGGCCCGGTGGATATCCGCCGGGCCTTTTCATTTTTCTATTGCGCAAGCGGGGTGCTGGCCTATTCAATTTAAAGGCGAAAGGGATGCAATGCTCTCCGGGGGAGGCGAACGCAGATGCTCAGACAGACTTTATCCATCGCCCGGGCTGGCCGTCCCGCTCGTCGCTGCGGTGATCGCCTTGGTTCTTGCGACTGACGTTGGGAGCGCGGATCTTATCGCGAATGGTCGCTTGAATATCCCTGCTGTCGCGATCTCTTTGGGGTCCAACTTGCTGCAGGCCATTGGCTGGACTTATGTTTCAGTCGTTCTCGTGCGCCGATACATGGAGGCCGAACATATCGAGCCTCCGCCCGGAACAGAGTTGCTCACGGCTCTTACGTAATGGGCTGTTCAGGCATAGAGAATAGCGGCTTTGCGCGACAATCCTGACGCCTTGTGTATCGGGTATGATGACACTTGTTTTGCGCGCCGTCGCATTCGTAACCATAGAATTGCCCGAATTAACCATCCATCAAGGTTAATGGGAGATTATTCCGGCTCCTAGTTTCGAGTGCCGTTTGGAGTCCGGTGTTGTCTCGCTCGCGTTCTGCCAGCCGCAAGTCGCGGTTCCTGCCACAAAATTGGACCTCTCCAGCCGTCTTCGGGCTTTGCGCCTGGCTTATTTTTCCATCGACAGCAGCCTACGGCGATCTTGCCGGCCTGCTTGCCGGGATCGATAGGGAAGGCGCCAATTGGCGCATGGTGATGACAGACTCGCCAGCAGGCTCCACCCATCAGGCGGAACTGGCTTTCGGTGATGTCAAGGCCTCTGCCGCCATTGGAGACGGCGGTCTGGTGTTGCCGAACGGACGCCGCGTCGCGTTCCAGTCCGAAGCCAAAGGCAGCGATCCCCGGCCCGATGAGGATCGCATCAACCGGCAGGACAAGAAGGGCAGGGTGGTGGCCATCACGCCGATGCAGCCGCCGAAGGATTTTTCCGCAGGTTCGGTGCTGCAGCGCCAGAGCATGCTGCTTCGGCCGGAATCGGCGACCGGCGAGCGCACCGCCTTCCTGAAGCCGCAGCTCGGCGGCAAGGAAATCGAGATCGCCACGGCCTTCTATAAGAAAGAACCGCCGAAGCTGGACGAGAGCGTGCCGGCCTATATCGCCAATCTGGTCACCAATCAGAATGCCGATATTCTGGCGGCGGCCTATGCCTCGCCGGCGCCGGACTATGCCCGTGTCTCGCCCTTCGATTCCATTCTCGCGAAGGATCAGGACGACGAGGGCCGCTTCGTGCCGCAGATCGGCCCGAAGGATCATGCCTGGGCCGCCAATGTCCTGCCGCCATCGGTTTTCTCACCGGACGAGCAGCAGTGCCTTGCCACCGGCATCTATTTCGAGGCGAGGGGCGAGTCCGTCAAAGGACAGGCGGCCGTTGCACAGGTCATCCTCAACCGTGTCCGCAACCCGGCTTACCCGAAGACCATTTGCGGCGTCGTTTATCAGAACGAGGATTGGACCAACGCTTGCCAGTTTTCCTTCGCCTGCGACAACGTCAAGGAGCGCGTCAATTCTCCCGAACACTGGCGTATTGCCCGTCAGGTCGCCATGGCCGTGACCGCCGGCAAGATCTGGCTGCCGGAAGTCGGTTCCGCCACTCACTATCATGCTGTCTATGTCCGGCCGAAATGGGCTGCCGACATGGTGAAGGTCGGCCGCATAGGCATGCACATCTTCTACAGGACCTATGGCGGCGGCTGGAGCTGAGGCGGCCGGTTCCGGCAGATTGATACCGTGGGCGAGGTCGCTTCTTCTGGCAAAAAAGCCACAGGAAAGCATGGGCTGAAGAGGATTCTTCGGCTCAGTTTTCGGTCAATATGGCTTTTTCGCTCTAAGCTCATGATTTAATTGGGCTAATTTATGGCTGGACAGATGACGCCTACGCCTTGACTATGCTTTTTCCTAAAACTATGTTGCGCGCGACTTCAAAACGGGCCGAAAGGTGGCGAAACCTGCTGTTCGTTTACGCGTTGACCGGGGTACAGGGATTGCGCGCAACGAAAATGGGGAGGATGCCACTATGACGGATGACCGCGACGAAGGTCTGGAACAGCGGCGAGCGCAGCTGGGAGCCGAATTGGCGACCAAGCGTGCTGCGGTGAGAGAGGATGAACGCGGGGAGGTTCGCGCCGAGGAAAGCCGTAAGGGCTATGCTCAGGCGATGAAGCTTTCCAGCGAGTTCATAGCCGCAATCATCGTTGGCGCCGTTCTGGGCTATGTCTTCGACCGTTTTGTCGGTACGACGCCGTGGGGCATGATTATCTTGCTGCTTCTCGGATTTTGTGCCGGCGTTTTGAATGTGCTGCGCTCTGCGGGCAAGGTGGCGACACCGGTGCCGGGCGAGGGCGGGCCTGATAAGAAATGAGCGGAAGCAACGCTGCGGCGCTGTTTCCAGATGAGAAGCATCCGCTCGGTGGAGCGGAAAAATGAAAGAGAACAAGCGGTGGCAAACGATCCTACCCATCAGTTCCTGATCTTCAAGATTATCCCGATCGATATCGGCGGAATTGATTTTTCGTTCACCAACGCCTCGCTGTTCATGGTTGCCTCCGCAGTGCTCTCTGCAGGCTTCCTTTATTTCGCCAGTGCGCCGCGCGGTGTCATTCCGACGCGCTCGCAGTCGGTGGCGGAAATGGCCTATGAGTTCATCGCCTCGATGTTGAAAGAAGGGGCGGGGACAAAGGGAATGAAGTTTTTCCCGCTGGTCTTCTCTCTCTTCATGTTCGTGCTGACGGCGAACCTGCTCGGTCTTGTTCCTTATTTCTACACCGTCACCAGCCAGATTGTCGTGACGCTGGCGCTCGCACTGCTCGTCATCTTTACCGTTATTTTCTACGGCTTGATCAAGCATGGTTTCGGCTTCTTCAAGATCTTCGTTCCTGAGGGTGTTCCGGGTGTTCTTCTGCCGCTGGTGGTGGCGATCGAGATCATCTCCTTCCTGTCCCGTCCGGTTTCGCTCTCCGTTCGTCTTTTCGCCAACATGCTGGCCGGTCATATCACGCTCAAGGTGTTCGCAGGCTTCGTCGCCTCGCTCGGAGCCCTCGGCGCGCTCGGTATCGGCGGAGCTGTTCTTCCTCTTATCATGACCGTCGCCCTCACCGGTCTCGAGTTCCTTGTCGCCTTCCTTCAGGCTTACGTTTTTGCGGTGCTGACTTGCATGTACCTCAACGACGCAATCCATCCGGGTGGCCACTAAGGATAAAGACATTGGCGTCTAACGGGCGTCAGTCATTCACCGCACAACCATTTCAAAGGAGTTCAACATGGACGCGGAAGCAGCAAAGTTCATCGGCGCAGGTTTGGCTTGCTTTGGTATGGCCGGCACGGCTCTCGGCCTCGGCAATATCTTCGGCAGCTACCTGTCCGGCGCACTGCGCAACCCGTCGGCTGCTGACAGCCAGTTCGGCCGTCTGGTATTCGGCTTCGCCGTTACGGAAGCTCTGGGCATCTTCTCGCTGCTCGTCGCTCTCCTCCTGCTCTTCGCCGTCTGATATCAGCGGCGTCATAGATCACGGTTCGCGGGCAGCGAGCCGTGATTCTTTGTATTTGCAGACCACCTGGAGGTGAGCATGTTTGTGACCCCGGCATATGCTGAAGAAGCACCGCCGGCCGCCGGAGCGGTGCACACGGAAACGGGCGCGCCGAATGAAGGCCATCACGGCGGCGTATTCCCGCCGTTTGACCATACGACGTATCCGTCACAGCTGTTTTGGCTGGTGATCACCTTCGTCATCTTCTACGTGGCCATGCAGAAGATCGTTATTCCGCGCGTTGGCACCATTCTGGAAAGCCGGCACGACCGGATCGCCCAGGATATCGAAGAGGCCTCGCGTCTGAAGGCTGAAGCCGACGCCGCCGTCGCGACCTATGAAAGCGAATTGGCCGCTGCGCGCGCCAAGGCGAATTCCATCGGCGCCACTGCCCGCGATGCCGCCAAGGCCAAGGCCGAAGAGGATCGCAAGGCGATCGAGGCAAGCCTGGCTGAGAAGCTCAAGGCCGCAGAAGGTCGCATTGCTGAAATCAAGGCGAAAGCCTTCGGCGATGTCGGTGCAATTGCCGAAGAGACGGCCAGTGCTGTCGTCGAGCAGCTGGTCGGCAATGTCGCCGGCAAGGCCGATGTCGCCTCTGCGGTTGCAGCCGCTGCCGCCAAGCAGGAGGGCTGATCCATGGAATTCGCTTTCGACAACACCTTCTTCGCGTTTGTCAGTCTTCTCATCTTCCTCGGTCTGATCGTTTACCTCAAGGTTCCGGGCATGATGGCAAAGTCGCTGGACGACCGCGCCGATCAGATCCGCAACGAGCTGGCGGAAGCCAAGCGCCTGCGCGAAGAGGCCCAGCACCTGCTGGCCGAATATCAGCGCAAGCGCAAGGAAGCCGAGGCCGAAGCAGCACATATCGTTGCCGCGGCCGAGCGCGAAGCGGAAATGCTGGCGACCGAGGCTCGCAAGAAGACCGAGGAATTCGTTGCCAACCGCACGGCTTTGTCCGAGCAGAAGATCAAGCAGGCCGAAGCCGATGCGATGAAGGCGGTCCGCTCCGCAGCCGTCGACCTCGCGATCGCCGCTGCTGAATCGGTGCTTGCCAAGAAGGCCGATGGCAGCGTCCAATCCGGTCTCTTCAACGATGCCATCAAGGAAGTGAAGACGCGGCTGAATTAAGCCCTGGGAATATCGAAATTCGAAAGAGCCCCGCTTCGGCGGGGTTTTTTATTTCCGCACTGCCGGGTTGATCATTGCCGGAACCAACAGCAAAATCATAGGATTGAAGGAGGGGCGGATGCAGGCAGCGACAGGCGATGAACCGTTTCGTCAAGGCGATTTCATCGTGAGACCTGCTGCGGCATGGACACCGGGTGTGCACGCCTTGTTGGCTGCGTTGCATCGGTATGGATTCAATGCAGCTCCGATTTCAGCTGGATATGACGGTGCCTGGGAGCGGGTAACCTATCTGCCCGGAGACACCGGCGATCTCGATGACCGCACTGACATGCGCAGCGAAATGGCGCTGCGGTCGGCTGCATCGCTGCTGCGTCGCTATCACGACTGTTCTAGCTTGTTCGCAAAAGGCCTTGAGGCCGATCATACGTGGCAACTGCCGGCCCGCTCGCCCTGCGAGGTCATCTGCCATGGGGATTTTGCCCCCTACAATGTCGTCCTGAACGATGGCGAAGTGGCCGGTATCATCGATTTCGAGGCTGCGCATCCCGGTCCGCGAATGTGGGATCTGGCCTATGCCGTCTATCGCTGGGCACCGCTGTCTTCCGGCGTCGCCATCAAGGGAATGGACACACTTGCCGCCCAAGTCGATCGTGCCCGCATCTTTACCGATGCCTATGGCTTGTCCATTGCCGAGCGTCCTTCGTTGCCTGGGATCATCGTCGAGCGGCTTGAGGCTCTATTGGCTTTCATGGAACGGGAAGCTGCCCGCGGCATCGAGAGATATCGCCGGAATCTCCAGGAAGGACATGATTGCATCTACAGGGAAGATGTTGCCTATATCAGAAAGCGGTCGGCTGAAATCGTTTCGGGGCTGACGGGCTGAGTTTCAGACAGCCTCTTTGCGCAGCGGGCGGAAGCTCATGCGGTGCAGCGAGCAGGGGCCATGTTCCTCGATGCCGGCGCGATGCTGCGGAGTGCCGTAGCCTGCATGGGTTGCAAAACCATAGGCCGGAAAGACAATGCCTGCGCGTGTCATCATCCGGTCGCGGGTCACTTTGGCAACTATCGATGCGGCAGCGATGGAGAAGGAGCGCGCGTCTCCCTTGACGACGGCCTTTCCCGGGCAGGCAAGCCCAGCTGGCACATCGAGCCCGTCGGTCAGCACATAGCTTGCGGGCACGGCAAGCCCACAAATGGCACGGCGCATCGCATCGAGGCTTGCCTTGCGGATATCGGTCGTATCGATACGACCGGCACTCGACGAGGCGATAGAGACCGTTGCTGTTGCGAGAATCTCCACGAACAACTCTTCGCGTCTGGCCGCGGTCAGCTGTTTGGAATCGTTTAGCCCATTCGGGATACGCTCTGGATCGAGAATGACGGCGGCCGCCACGACCGGTCCCGCAAGCGGGCCTCGGCCGGCCTCATCTGCCCCGGCAACCGGCCAATGGCCGGTCCGTCGTGCGATCAGCTCCAGCTCGAAAGTGGGAACGAGCGGGTTATCCTCGAAGAGCATTGGAGAATCGGGTGATGTGCTGCGTGTCATGCGGCGAAGCTCGCACACCACCCGATCTCCTGCAAGCCCCCGGTGGATCATGGCGGCGAAGCCAGGGGCTTTTCCAGCGGGGTCGGGGAAGACCCGCAAGGAATATCAAAGCAGCGACAACTGGACGCCGCTGCCATCGGGCGGCACGAACAGGTCGTCGCGCAATGCGATATTGCGGCGCGTAAGTTCTAGCCGGCGCGTCGCCATCTCGAAGCGGCGGCTGATCTGCCAGGCATAGGGCCCGGCACCCTTCATGCGCTTGCCGAACTCCGCATCGTAATCCTTGCCGCCGCGCATCGAGCGGATCAGCGACATGACGTGGCGATAGCGATCCGGATAATGCTGCAGCAGCCAATCGCGAAAGAGCGGGCTCACCTCCAGCGGCAGCCGCAGGATGACATAGCTTGCCTCCTGCGCGCCTGCGGCCTTGCCGGCGTCGAGGATACGCTCGATTTCATGATCGTTGAGGGCAGGGATAATCGGCGCCACCATGATCGCGGTGCGGATGCCGGCCTCGTTCAAAGCCTGGATCGCCTCCAGCCGCCGTGGCGGTGTCGCTGCCCGTGGCTCCATGGTGCGCGCCAGCTTGCGGTCGAGCGTCGTCACCGACAGCCCAACCCGCACCAGGTTCTTGGCGGCCATCTCCTTCAGAATATCGATATCGCGCATGACCAGCGCCGACTTGGTGACAATGGCAACCGGATGGTTCGCCCGGTTCAGCACTTCGAGGATCTGGCGCATGATCCGCCATTCCTTCTCGATCGGCTGATAGGGGTCGGTATTGGTGCCGATGGCAATCACGCGCGGCTTGTAGCCGGGCTTTGCCAGTTCGCGCTCCAGAAGCTTGGCGGCATCCGGCTTGGCAAACAGCTTCGATTCGAAATCCAGCCCGGCAGACAGCCCCATATAGGCATGCGTCGGCCGCGCGAAGCAGTAGATGCAGCCGTGCTCGCAGCCGCGATAAGGGTTGATCGATCGGTCGAAGGGAATATCGGGAGATTCGTTGCGGGTAATGGCCGTGCGCGGCTTCTCCACCTGCACTTCGGTCTTGAAGGGCGGCAACTCTTCCCAGCTTTGCCAGCCGTCGTCGAAGGCTTCGCGCTGCTGCGGCTCGAACCGGCCGCTCGGGTTCAATCCGGCGCCGCGCCCACGCCGGCGCTCGACGTCGACCCTGAGACCGGCATCGGCGATCAAAGCATTGGCAACATCTGCCGTATTGGCAGGCGCGAAAGCGGCCTGCCCTGCAAGGGACTGCTCGTTCATCGGTAGCTCCAGGGCGGCTCATGCCATCGCATGTCGCGTCTAAGATGATTAAATTCCTATCCGACAAATGAGAACATTGCAAGAACAAAAATCCGCGACCGTCATTTTCCATCTCATTCACGGGAAGCATTCGGCGCTGCCAGCTGTGAGAATTGTCGGCCGCTTATGATGCTTTTCTTAAACGCTCGAGCCTGAGGGTTAGGTGCTGGCAATAAATTATGCGGCGCTCTATAAATGGGCGATGTTGACGGTCATCATCGAATGCCAGGATCACGAACCCGAGCTGGCGCAGACATTGGCGGCATTGGTGGCAGGCGCGGTCGAAGGGCTGGTCAGCGACGTGGTCGTGCTCGATCACGGTTCCAGGGACGGCACATCGAAGGTGGCCGATGCTGCAGGCTGCCGCTTTTATTCGCAGTGGGATATCAAGGATATATTGCGGTCTGCGAGGGGCGAATGGTTGCTGCTGGTCGAGCCCGGCGCGCGGCCGCAAGCCGGCTGGATCGATGAGATCGCCGAATATGTCTCGCTGAATAAGGTGCCGGCGCGCTTTACAGCATCGCGCGGCTATCGTCGCCCGTTTCTGAAGCGAATCGGCCGCCGTACGGCGCCGCTGGAACTGGGTTTGCTGCTTTCCAAGCACCAGGCGATCGCCGTCGCCAGATCGGGCATGGGGCTGGCGGAGTTCGCCAAGGGACAGAAGGGCCGACGGCTTTCAAGCGAGCTCATTCCGTCCTGGGTGGCACGCGCGGCGCGATAGGGCCTAGCGTTCCGCAGATTCCATTTGTAAACGCGCGAATAGCTGCGATAATTTGCGTGTGGCGGCACCTTATGCGTGTCGCGTCAGGCGGCCGACCATGAAGATGCCGATATCAGGCGGAGCTGGTCAGCGGAACTCTCCTTTTTCGCCGGGATTTCGGCGAAAGGAGGTGCGTTATGAAACGCACGATGCTCTACCGCCTCATAGCAACGATCTTCGTTGCAAGTGCAACTCTTTTCCCCGGCATTGCCGCCGCTCAGGTGACCTTGGCCTGCGCTCAACGCGTCGATATCGTCGCGTTTCTTGGCAACCATCTTTCGGAAAAGCTTTCGGCCGTCGGCAAGCTCGATCAGAGCACGATTGTTGAGATCTACGCCGCCGAGGGCGGCAACTGGACACTGCTGATGAGCGATGTATCCGGCCGGAGCTGCATCATTCTTACCGGCGATTCTTGGGAATCAATTCCTGTCCTGCCGAAGGCATGAGCGGCGCACAATATCGCGGCGAGCAGAAGATCTATCTCGAGCCGGCGCCGCGCTTCAGATGCTCGTCGAGGCGCGGCATGATCTCCACGAAATTGCAGGGCATGTGACGATAGTCGAGTTGCGCCTTCAAGATGCCGTCCCATGCATCCTTGCAGGCGCCAGGCGAACCCGGCAGTACGAAAATGAAGGTGGCATTGGCCACACCGCCGGTCGCTCGTGACTGGATCGTCGCCGTGCCGATCTTGTCGTAGGAAATGCGATGAAAGACCTCGGAAAACCCATCCATCCGCTTCTCGAACAAAGGCTCCAGCGCTTCCGGCGTAACGTCTCGGCCGGTGAAGCCAGTTCCGCCGGTGGTGATCACGACGTCGACCGCATCATCCTTCGTCCAGGCTTCCACCTGCGCGCGGATGCGCTCTTTGTCGTCTGGCACGATGGCGCGGGCAGCAAGCCTGTGACCCGCCTCCGCAATGCGGGCAACCAGCGTATCGCCGGATTTATCGTCAGCGAGCGTGCGTGTATCGGAAACGGTCAGCACGGCGATGCCGACGGGAATGAAGGATCTTTCGTTGCCTGACGCCGCCATCATGCCTCTCCCGCGATCGTTTCGGTTACCTGGAAATACCAGTCCGGCCGCTGCCTGTGAAGCGAAGCGGCGGCGGCCGTCGCCTGTTCGATATCGTTGAAAATACCGAAGCACGTCGCACCGGAGCCGGACATGCGCGTCAGGATTGGGGATTCGCTTTCGATCAAGCCGGAAAGCACACCAATCTCGCCGCAGATCGAGCGCGCCGGCGGTTCGAGATCGTTGCGCAGCGTCTTGATCGTGTCGATCCATTCGCCGTGTCCCTGTGGCATCTGCGATGGAAACAAGAGCGGCGGGTTGTCCTTGCGGGTGAGCTGCCGGAACACATCTGATGTCGAGACGCCGACAAGCGGATTGCCGAGAACCATGGCAAAGGCGGGAAATTCTGGCAACAGGTCGATTGCCTCGCCGATGCCGCGCGCGACCAGCGGCTGGCTGGCAAGGCACATCGGCACATCGGCGCCAAGCTTCAAGGCGATGGTCTTGACTGTCGCCTCCGGCAGGGTAACGCGCCATAGCCGCATCAGCCCGCGCAAGGTCGCCGCCGCATCCGCCGAGCCGCCGCCGATGCCGGATGCGATCGGTAGATTCTTTTCCAGATGAATATGGACTGAGGGAGCATCGAAGCCGGAAGATTTGGCTGCCTGCCGCAAGAGATCGCGCGCCTTGAGAACGAGATTGTCGCCGGCCTCGGCATCGGCGGAAAGCAACGGGCCAAACCGTCCGGAAAGGCTGAAATCATCATCCTCGCTTGCGCGAAAGAAAAGACGGTCGCCATAGCGGGCAAAGCTGACGAGCATGTCGAGCAAATGATAGCCATCGGCTCGGCGGCCCGTAACATGCAGTGCAAGATTGATCTTTGCGGGCGCCTCTTCCGTGAGGTCGAAAGCGCCCGCAGCCAAGATCGTGCTCATGGAATCTTAGGACTTCTTGTCGACCGGCACCGGAGCGTTCGTGTCGGGCGAGGGCGCGGGTGCTGGATCGGGCAGCTTGCTCTTGTCGACGGTCTTCGGATCGTTGTCGAGCGGCGGCAAGCCCTTCTCGACCTTTTCCTTGATCTTCGGAATATCGGCCTCTTCCGGCTTCGAAGCGAGCGCCCGATTCCATTGGTAGACGGCTTCGAGCTTGCGATTGACGCGCCAATAGGCGTCGCCGAGGTGGTCATTGATGGTCGGGTCGCCGGCCTTCAACTGTGCTGCCCGTTCCAGCTCGCTTACGGCATCGTCGAAGCGGTTGAGGCGGAAATAGGCCCAGCCAAGGGAATCGACGATATAGCCGTCGTCCGGCCTGAGATCGACGGCCTTCTTGATCATGTCCAGACCCTGGTCGAGGTTCATGTTCATGTCGACCCAGGAATAGCCGAGATAGTTCAGAACCTGCGGCTGATCCGGATTGAGTTCGAGGGCCTTCTTGAAGTTCGGCTCTGCATCCGCCCACTTCTTCAGCCGCTCATAGGCAATGCCGCGCTGAAAGAACACGGCCCAATCGCTGCGCTTCGGCACGGGGCCGATGATCTGCACGGCCTTGTCGTAATTGTCAGCCATGGACTGAAAGTCCTTGGCGTCGGAAAGCACGCTGCCATAGGCGAGATAGCTGCGGACATCGTTCGGATCGGAATCGATCAGCGCCTTCAGATGCTTGCGTGCATCTTCGACCTTGCCAGACTGGGCGAGCGCAAGGCCGAGCTGCAGCTCGGAGATGCGGGCCATCGGCGAGTCATCGGGCACCTTCTTGTAGAAGCCGATCGCGCGATCGGTCTGCTCCTGCTTTTCGGCCAGGCCGCCGAGCAGCACCAGCGTATCGGCTGCCTTGGGGTCGAGGGAGTTGGCGATCTGCAGGTAGAGCGAGACGACATCCTCGGCACCATCGCGGTTCAGCGCGGCGCCGATGGTGAAGAGCACGGCGGCCGCACCCTCGCTGGCATTGATGACCTGCTGGTTCGGCGTATCGCCCTTGCTGATGCTGTCGCGCAGCGCATTCAGCGGCGCATAATTGCTGACGAGATTGTCGCCGACGGAGATCGCATCCAGCGCCTTCTGCTTGTCGCCGGCCTTGGCTTCGAGGCGCGCAAGCGCCATGACGGCGCGCATGAAGGTGTCCGGTGCGGTCGCGCCGCCAGTCTTGTCGAGGATGGCATCGTTGAGATGCGAGCGTGCCGACTTCAGGTCGCCCAGCGTCAGTGCAATGGCGCCGGCATGATAGTTCTTGAAGATGTTGAACCAATCCGGGCCCTTCATCTTGTCGATCATCGAGATCGCTTCCTTGCCGCGGCCGGATCCGGCGCGCGCCCAGGCGGCGAGCAGGTTGGTCATCATTCGGTCGAGATCGTTCGGACCGTTATATTTGAGGATTTCCTGCGCGGTGCGGTATTCATGGCGGCGGATGGCGTCCATGCCGCGCACGATCGTCGTGACACGCTCGACCGAAGGATCGCTCTTCAACTCGTTGGCGTATTTGACGCCTTCTTCCAGATTGCCGTTCAGCAGCAGCGAGATCATGAGCCGCTGGCGAATTTCCGGATTGCTCGGATCGATCATCAGCGCCTTTTTGTAGAGCGCAATGGCAGTATCGTAGTCATGATCGACATCTGCGGTACGGGCGGCGAGGAACGCGCCTGCGAACGTATCGACACTATCCGGATCGAAAGAAGTGACCGGAGCACTGGCCTCCGGCGCTGCCGGCTTATCCTCTGCGCGCGCGCCAGTCAGGGCGGACACCGAAAGGATTGCCGCCAAGGCTACGCCCGAAAGGAAACGGATGGCAAGTCTCTGCCGCATTAGAAAGCCTTTCATCAAGGGAATGGCCGGCGACTTCGCCGGCGGCACAACGCACTCGTGTCAACTGATTCACAACAGGATGGCTTTTTTGAAGCGGCCCTGCAACAAATTCAGGCCGCCGCTATCAATTAACGCGTTCGATGCAGAAATCGATCACTTCCAGAAGTGCCGATTTCCAGGGCGTTTCCGGCAATGGCGCCAAGGCGTCGCGGGCAATGGTGCCGTAGTGTACGGCGCGGGCAATTGTGTCAGCCAGCGCGCCGTATTTCGTGATTAGGCCGAGGGCCTTTTCGAGATTCTCGTCGCTGTTATCGCCGGTTTCGATGGCCTCACGCCAGAAGGCGCGTTCCTTCTCGGTGCCGCGGCGATAGGCCAGAATCACCGGAAGCGTGATCTTGCCCTCGCGGAAATCGTCGCCGACATTCTTGCCGAGATCGGCAGCCTTGCCGCCGTAATCGAGCGCATCGTCGACGAGCTGGAAGGCGAGGCCGAGATTGGTGCCGTAGGACTTCAGCGCATTGCGCTCCGCCTTGCCGGCATTGGCGACGATCGGGCCGACTTCGGCTGCGGCGGCAAAAAGCGCTGCGGTCTTGGCGCGGATGACCGAGAGATAATCGTCTTCCGTCGTCTCCATGTTCTTGGAAACGGAAAGCTGCAGCACCTCGCCTTCGGCGATGACGCAGGCCGCCGAAGAGAGCACGTCGAGCGCTTCGAGTGAGCCGACTTCCACCATCATGCGGAAAGCCTGGCCGAGCAGGAAGTCACCGACCAGCACGCTTGCCTGGTTGCCCCAGATCATCCGGGCTGTGGACTTGCCGCGGCGCAGATCGCTTTCGTCGACCACATCGTCGTGCAGCAGCGTCGCTGTGTGCAGGAATTCGACCGATGTCGCGAGCTTAATGTGATTGTCGCCCTGATAGCCGTAAAGAGCGGCGGAGGCGATGGTCAGCATCGGCCGCAAACGCTTGCCGCCGGAGGAGATCAGATGCTCCGCAACCTCGGGGATCATCTGCACATCGGAGCCCGCCTTGGACAGGATAAGCTGATTGACGCGTTCCATGTCCGCCTTGGTCAGGTCCACCAATGGCTTGATGGATGCCAGTTTATTCTTGCTTTCTTCCAGCGGTATCACGACGCCCAACGATCCGGACTCCTGTTCATTTCCTGCAAAGCACAATAAGAAGGGGCGAAAGAGGCGGCAAGAGGCGAATTGTCTCGTCGCGTAAATTTGACAGGAATTCTAAGGCTTATGCACGAGCTGATCCGCACCAACGACCCGGTCCTCCTCTCATTCGCGGAGAGTCTGATGAAGGATGCAGGAATCCATTGCCTGGTGGCGGATCAGGCGATGAGCGTTCTGGAAGGTTCGCTCGGCATGCTGCCTCGACGCTTTCTGGTGGAGGAAGAGCGTGCCGATCTGGCCCGTCGCATCCTCATCGATGCCGGTCTCGGTGACGAGTTGCGCCCGGTGCGGACCTGAGGTCGGCCATGACCGGCAAGTCCTCCGAAACCATCGATGCCTTCCACCGCGGCGCTTTCCATGTCGTGCAGCCGAAGGGCAGGGGGCACCGCTCCGGCATGGATGCCATGTTGCTGGCGGCACTCGTCGCAGATGAGCGAATGATCCGGGTGGCGGATCTCGGTGCAGGTGCTGGAGCAGCCGGAATGGCCGTGGCCTCGAGACTCGATCGGGCGGAGGTCGTGTTGTTCGAGCGCTCGCCCGATATGACCGAGTTCGCACGCAAGAGCCTTTCGTTGCGGGAAAACGCCCGATTTGCCGACCGCGTCTCGGTCATCGAAGCCGATGTCACGCTGACCGGCAAAGACCGCAATGAAGCAGGCCTTGTCGACGACAGCTTTCATCATGTCATCATGAACCCGCCCTTCAACGATGCCAGCGACCGGCTGACGCCCGATGCCTTGAAGGCGGAGGCGCATGCCATGACGGATGGCCTATTCGAGAAATGGATCCGCACGGCAGGCGCGATCATGATCCCCGGCGGCCAGCTCTCGCTGATCGCCCGGCCGGAGTCGATCGGCGAGATCATAGCCGCCTGCGGCCGCCGCTTCGGCGGCATTGAAATCACGCCGATCCATCCCCGCGAAGGCGAGAGTGCGGTGCGTATCCTGGTGACCGCGATCAAGGGTTCGAGGGCGAGGCTTGCGCTGCGCGCGCCTTTGATCATGCACGGTGAAGGGACGCATAAATTCACCGATTTTGTCGATGATATGAACAACGGCCGCGCTTCGTATCCGCGCCGATAGCCATTCGGCCGCCCTCAGCGTCAGAGCATCAAATACGATCCGCAATATTGCGTTTGCCATTTCCATGCATACATCACGGGCAACAAACATCATGAAACAGGGATGACGAATGGTTGGGTTCTTGAGACGCATGCTTCCGAAGCGCTTCCGCAAGGAGGAGGTGATCGTCCCTGTCGTCCGCCTGAGCGGCGTCATCTCTTCCGGTGGAGGGCCGCTGCGGCAATCGCTGAATCTTGCTGGCTCATCCCAGGCTCTTGAAAAAGCCTTCGGCATGAAGACGGCGCCCGCCGTCGCAATCGTCGTCAACTCGCCAGGTGGCTCTCCGGTCCAGTCTCGGATGATTTACAATCGCATCCGCGATCTGGCCGCCGAGAAAAACAAGAAGGTGCTGGTCTTCGTCGAGGATGTCGCAGCCTCCGGCGGGTATATGATTGCGCTGGCGGGTGACGAGATCATCGCCGACGCCACCTCCATCGTCGGTTCGATCGGCGTCGTCTCAGGCGGCTTCGGATTTCCGGAACTGTTGAAGAAGATCGGCATTGAGCGCCGCGTCTATACCGCTGGCGAAAACAAGGCGATCCTCGATCCCTTCCAGCCGGAGAAGGAGAAGGACATCGAATATCTGAAGAGCCTGCAGCTGGAGATCCACAAGGTCTTCATCGACATGGTGCTCGAGCGTCGTACAGGAAAACTCTCGGCTGACGAAACGGTGTTCTCCGGCCTGTTCTGGACCGGCAGCCGCGGGCTGGAGCTCGGCCTGATCGATAGCCTCGGCGATATGCGCCAGGAATTGCGGAAGCGCTTCGGTGACAAGGTCAAGCCGACGCTGATCACCACGCCGCGCAGCCTCTTCGGCCGCAAGGCTCCGGGCATTTCATTGGGAGGCATCGATAACCTCGGCGCGGGGCTCGCATCCGGACTTGCAGAAGCAGCAGAGGAAAGGGCATTGTGGAGCCGGTACGGATTGTAAGCGGGAGCGCTGGGTAATGCCCCAGATCATCTTCTTTGTCGTCGCCGTCGGCGGCCTTTGGCTGCTCTATCGGCGTTTCGTGCGCGATGCCCAGCGGCTCGCCGAAAAATCCCGCCGCGCCGAAACGGAACGCCGTACCGGCGCGATGGGAACGCTGGTCAAGGACCCGAAAACCGGCGAGTATCATGTGAAGCGCGAGGATGAGTAAGTCAAATTGCTTCGTTCGTGAGTTTTTGATATACTTTGCCCAATGTATATCATTGGAGTGTTTTATGCAGGTCGCAAAATGGGGGAATAGTCTAGCCATCCGCATTCCTTCAGCTGTTGTCGATGCACTCGATTTGAAGGAAGGCGACGATATCGTTGTGCGTATCGGCGCGGGAAACGCCTTCGAGATTGAACGTGACGACAGGCGGCAGAAAGCCTTGGAAAAAGTCAGATCGTTCAAGCTCAAACTCCCTAAGGATTGGAAGTTTGACCGCGAAGACGCCAATTCTCGTTGATGCGCCCCGTTTTGGATTTTCTCGACACGAATGTTCTCCTCTATGCTCTTTCGGAGGACGAGCGGGCCGAAAAGGCACAAGCGCTATTGGCCCAGCCCTGCGTTATCAGCGCTCAGGCGCTGAATGAGTTTGCCAATGTGGGGCGTAAGAAACTCAATATGTCGTGGGCTGATATTCGCGAAGCGGTTGATGCTATCGTCGCTTTGTCGGCGACCATTGTTCCGGTAAGCGAGAAGATCACGTTGGCAGGGCTGGATCTTGCCCAGCGCTATCAGCTTTCTTTCTACGATGCGACTATGATGGCCGCAGCGATCGGGGCTGGCTGCGAGCGGTTTTATTCGGAAGATCTGCACGCCGGCCTGATAGTCGAGAAGCAGTTGACCATCGTCAATCCATTCTGACCCCTTGGATCAAGTGCGGGTAGTGTCCTTGCACTCCGCAGAGTAAAAACTTGACCCGTTCGCCACGTCGTGGCACCTGTCCGCCAAACCATTCGCTAGCGGAAGAAATCAGTTCCCATGACTGCCAACGTGCCCGACCATATGAACCCGAAGCGCTCCTTTCAGGCGCTGATCCTGACGCTGCACAATTACTGGGCCGACAAGGGATGCGCGGTTCTGCAGCCCTACGACATGGAAGTCGGCGCCGGCACGTTCCACCCGGCGACCACGCTGCGTTCGCTGGGTCCGAAGCCGTGGCGGGCTGCCTATGTCCAGCCGTCCCGTCGTCCGTCCGATGGCCGCTACGGTGAGAATCCGAACCGCCTGCAGCATTATTATCAGTACCAAGTCATCCTGAAGCCCAATCCGCCGAACCTGCAGGAGCTCTATCTCGGCTCGTTAAAGGCGATCGGGCTCGATCCGCTTCTGCATGATATCCGCTTCGTCGAAGACGACTGGGAAAGCCCGACGCTCGGCGCATGGGGCCTCGGCTGGGAATGCTGGTGCGAT
Source organism: Rhizobium sp. 11515TR (assembly GCF_002277895.1). Classification (NCBI taxonomy): domain Bacteria; kingdom Pseudomonadati; phylum Pseudomonadota; class Alphaproteobacteria; order Hyphomicrobiales; family Rhizobiaceae; genus Rhizobium; species Rhizobium sp. 11515TR. The sequence goes on from NZ_CP022998.1 coordinate 1,506,892, forward strand.
GGCATGGAAGTCTCGCAGTTCACCTATTTCCAGCAGGTCTGCGGCATCGAATGCGCGCCCGTCGCCGGCGAGCTGACCTACGGCCTGGAGCGTCTCGCGACCTATGTCCAGGGCGTCGACAGCGTCTATGACCTGAATTTCAACGGCCTCGAGGGCGAAGACAAGATCACGTACGGTGACGTCTTCCTGCAGGCCGAGCAGGAATATTCGCGGCATAATTTCGAATATGCCAATACCGAGATGCTGCACCGCCATTTCATCGATGCGGAGAAGGAATGCCAGGCATTGCTGGCAGCCGGCGCGCCCGGCGATAGCGAAAACCATCGCCTGCACAAATGCGTCTTTCCGGCTTACGACCAGTGCATCAAGGCAAGCCACGTCTTCAACCTGCTTGACGCCCGCGGCGTCATCTCGGTGACGGAACGCCAGAGCTACATTCTGCGCGTGCGTACGCTGGCCAAGGCTTGCGGTGAGGCCTTCCTGCTGACGGATGCAGGCGGCGTCAACTGGAACCAGCAGGCCGCCTGAGGCAAACTTCCCCGGGATTGGGCATCGCCACAGCCTATCTTGGCTCTGCGCCGCCGTTAAAGCCGGGTGACATTGGCGAGAAATCTGCCTAGTGTCCCTTGGGTTGCAGTCGCCACGGGGGGGGGGGATTTCAGATGCTTGTTCTTCTAGCGATCATAGTGCTGGCCGCGCTCTATGTCGTCTTCATTTACAACGGGCTCGTTCGTGCACGACAAGTCGCGGAAGAGGCATGGTCGGGTATCGATGTGCAGTTGAAGCGCCGCGCCGATCTCATTCCCAATCTGGTCGAGACGGTCAAAGGCTATGCCGGGCATGAAAACAAGACGCTGGTCGAAGTCACCCAGGCCCGTGCCGCAGCGCAGGCCGTGCCCGCTGGCGATGTCGCCGGCCGTGCGGCAGCCGAAGGCGTTCTCAGTCAGGCGCTTGGCCGCCTGATGGTTGTGTCCGAAGCTTATCCCGACCTGAAGGCCAATACAGGCTTCGTCGAACTGCAGCAGTCGCTGGAGACGACGGAAAACGAGATTCAGATGTCGCGCCGTTATTACAACGGTGCCGCGCGCGATCTGAACGTCAAGGTCGAGACCTTCCCGAACAACCTCATTGCCGGCCCCTTCGGCTTTACCAAGAAGGCCTATTTCGAGATATCAAACGAGGCGGACCGGGCCGTTCCAACGGTAAAGTTCTGAGATTTCCGCTATCGGTTTTTCATGTGAGGCGGTAAAGGATGCCGACCGCTGGCCATCGGCCGCTTTCCTGACTGACCAAAGAGAATGATGATGGGTAGAGCCAAACTCACGATTATCCCGCCGGGCAAGCCATTGACCGGACGCGCCATGCCGCCGGGATCGAAGTCGATCACCAACCGCGCGCTGCTGCTCGCGGGCCTTGCCAAGGGCACGAGCCGGCTGACCGGCGCGCTGAAGAGCGACGATACCCGCTATATGGCCGAGGCGCTGCGCGCCATGGGCGTAGTCATCGACGAGCCCGACGACACGACTTTCATCGTGACTGGCAGCGGTAAGCTGAAGGCGCCGGCTGCACCGCTTTTCCTCGGCAATGCCGGCACGGCGACACGCTTCCTGACGGCAGCTGCAGCGCTGGTCGACGGCAAGGTCATCGTCGATGGTGATGCTCATATGCGCAAGCGGCCGATTGGCCCGCTCGTCGACGCATTGCGCTCGCTCGGCGTCGATGCCTCGGCTGAGACCGGCTGCCCGCCCGTCATCATCAACGGCACAGGCCGCTTCGAGGCGAGCCGCGTGCAGATCGATGGCGGCCTGTCCAGCCAGTATGTCTCGGCGTTGCTGATGATGGCGGCCGGCGGCGATCGTGCTGTCGATGTCGAACTGCTCGGCGAACATATCGGCGCTCTCGGCTATATCGATCTGACGGTCGCGGCCATGCGCGCTTTCGGCGCCAAGGTCGAGCGTGTGAGCCCCGTCGCCTGGCGCGTCGAGCCCACCGGCTATCATGCTGCCGATTTCCTGATCGAGCCGGATGCCTCCGCCGCGACCTATCTCTGGGCGGCCGAAGTGCTTGGTGGCGGCAAGATCGATCTCGGCACGCCGGCAGAGCAATTCTCGCAGCCGGATGCGAAGGCCTATGACCTGATCTCGAAGTTTCCGCATCTGCCCGCCGTCATTGACGGCTCGCAGATGCAGGATGCTATCCCGACGCTTGCGGTCCTCGCCGCATTCAATGAAACGCCGGTGCGCTTCGTCGGCATCGAGAACCTGCGCGTCAAGGAATGCGATCGCATCCGCGCCTTGTCGAGCGGCCTGTCCCGCATCGTGCCGAATCTCGGGACCGAAGAGGGCGATGATCTCATCGTCGCATCCGATCCGAATCTCGCCGGCAAAGTGCTGCCGGCGGAAATCGACAGCTTTGCCGATCACCGCATCGCCATGAGCTTCGCGCTCGCCGGCCTGAAGATCGGCGGTATCACCATTCTCGACCCCGATTGCGTCGCCAAGACCTTCCCGTCCTACTGGAACGTGCTGGCATCTCTTGGTGTCGCATACGAAGACTGACGCTCCGCCATCTCAAGGGAGGCTGAGCGCAGGCATGTTCCTGACGTGAAGCGGCGCCGGCAACGGCGTCGCAGCCATCCTTTGGGGGAGTGATGACACGGCTTTGCGGGTTCTTCCTGGCTCTGTGCCTGCTGCTTTGTGCAACGGCGGTGACGGCAGCCGAGCTCATCATCAACTTCGATCAGGCAATCGCACTACATCGTGACGGCTCCATGCGCGTCGTCGAGATGATCTCCGTCAATGCCGAGGGTCAAAACATCCGCCGCGGAATCTTCCGGGATTTCCCGCTGACGATGACCGATGCCGGTGGCCGTCAGATCGAGGTGGATTTTAAGGTCGTCTCCGTCGAGCGTGACGGCCAGCCGGAGGATTGGCGCAGCGAGCGCATCAGCGGCGGCGAGCGTATCTATATCGGCAAGGCCGATCGTATGCTGAACCCAGGCCCGCACACATTCCGCATCACCTACGACACCAATCGTCAGATGCGCTATTTCGACGATCATGACGAACTCTATTGGAATGTCACTGGCAATGGCTGGCTGTTCCCGATCGTCAATGCCAAGGCAATCGTCACCTTGCCCGATGGCGTGCAGCCGCAGCAGCTTGCCTTCTTTACGGGGCCACTCGGCGCTACGGGCAAGAACGCAAGCGCGAGCCAACAGGGCAATATTGTTACCTTCGTGACAACCAGGCCGCTCGCCACGGCCGAAGGCCTGACGATCGCCATCAAGCTGGCCAAAGGAGCGATCGCGCCGCCGAGTGACAGCCAGCGATGGGGCTGGTTCCTTCGGGATCATCTCGATACGATCATCGCTATCGGCGGGTTGATCCTGCTGTTTGCCTATTACATGCGCAGCTGGATTGCGGTCGGCCGCGATCCGCCTGCAGGTGTTATGGTCCCGCGGTGGGATCCGCCTGACGGTATTTCGCCGGCGCTCGTGAATTATATCGATAATAGGGGCTTCGCCAGTTCCGGCTGGACGGCATTTTCCGCAACCGCGATCGACCTTGCCGTGCGCGGCTATGTCATTCTGGACGATTTGAAGGAAAAGGTCGTTATCCGCCCGACAGGCAAGTCCGGCAACGATCTCAGCGGCGGCGACAAGGTGCTCATTCAGGCCGTCGGACCATTCGCGCCGCTCGTCATCGACAAGGAGAATGGCGAAGCAGTACAGCGTCTGGGTGGGAAGTTTCGCAGCGCGATCGAGCGCGATCATCGCGGCGAATATTACAAAGCGAATTCGCTCTATGTCGTGATTGGTATTGCTCTCTCGGTTTTGATCCTGGCATCGATCATCATCTTCGGGCGCTTGCATGAAAATGCAGTGCCGCTGATCGTGATGCCCGGTGTCCTGTCGATTTTTGTTACGATCTTTACCAACATCATCGGCCGCAGATTCCGGCGCCCTGGCGCCGGGCTGGGCCAGCGAATTCTTTCCGTTCTGATCTGCGCCTTCTTCGGCTTCGTCTTGGTATCCGTCGTCGTCAACGGCTTTGCCGCTGCGGTCGTGCCGTTGTGGGAAGCGGGTCTGCTGCCGCTGGTCGCTGGCATCGTCGGCATTTTCGCGCTCAACGTCGTCTTCTATTTCCTGATGGGGGCGCCGACGCCACTCGGACGCAAGATGATGGATGGCATCGCCGGTCTCAGGCAATATCTGACGCTTGCCGAACGCGACCGGATGAACATGCAGGGCGCACCGCAGATGTCGCCACAGCATTTCGAAAAGCTGCTGCCCTATGCGGTCGCGCTCGGCGTTGAAAAGCCATGGTCGAGCGCCTTCGAGACCTGGCTCGCCACGACTGCGGGTGCTGCCGCGGCAGCCTATGCGCCGGTTTGGTATTCCGGCGATTTTCGGCCCGGCAATATCGGCGGCACGATCGGCGACTTCTCCTCGTCCATGGCATCGACCATCGCCTCGACGATCCCGGCACCAGCGTCGAACTCTTCCTCCGCCTTCGGCGGCGGTGGGGGAGGAGGTGGCTCCTCTGGCGGCGGCGGAGGCGGTGGCGGCGGCGGTGGGTGGTAATTAACCACCTCCCCCTTGAGGGGGGAGGTCGCCGCGACGCGGCGGGTGGGGGTGATGATTGTTTGGCCGCAGAGGTTGCCGCGATCACCCCACCCCGGCACTTTGTGCCGACCCTCCCCCTCAAGGGGAGGGTGTGAACGGTGACTTTGTAATCGCAACGGATGTGGATCGTTGATGCCTAAAAAGCCCTCCAAACTCGATCGCTTCAAAATCGCCAACAGCCGTCGCCTGCGCGCCGGTTCGACCGATGCGGAAGCCAAGCTTTGGAAGCATCTGTGGCGCATCCCGATCGAAGGCACCCATTTTCGCCGCCAGGTTCCGATCGGGCGCTATTTCGCCGATTTCGCCTGCCATCAGATCGGTCTGATTATCGAGCTTGACGGCAGCCAGCATGCGGAAGATGCGGCAAGGCGTTATGATGCCGAGCGGACGGCCTTTCTTGAGAGCCAAGGCTATCACGTCGTCCGTTTCTGGAATGCAGAGGTCATGGATGAGATGGAGGCTGTTCTGGATACGATATTTGCCATTGTGCAGCAGCGGCAAATTTTGCTAGCAGAGGCCGACCGTTTTCACCCCACTCCGGCACGCCGTGCCGACCCTCTCTCTCAAGGGGAGGGTGAGGAACCTTGACATGCCCGATCTCCTTCTCGAACTCCGCTCCGAGGAAATTCCCGCCCGTATGCAGCGCAAGGCTGCCGGCGACCTGAAGAAGCTGGTGACCGATGCCCTGGTCGAAGCGGGTCTTTCCTATGAAGGTGCCAGGGAATATTGGACGCCGCGGCGCCTGACGCTCGATATTCGCGGTCTGACGGCGCGCTCGGCCGATGTGCGCGAGGAGCGCAAGGGGCCGCGCACCGATGCCAACGAGAAGGCGATCGAAGGTTTTCTGCGCGGTGCTGGCCTGTCCTCCATTTCCGAGGCGCAGGTGCAGAGCGACCCGAAGAAGGGCGATTTTTACGTTGCGATCATTTCCAAGCCCGGCCGTGCTGCCGAGGAAATCGTTGCCGCGGTCATGCCCGACATCATAAGAAACTTCCCCTGGCCGAAGTCGATGCGCTGGGGCAAGGCCTCGGTAAAGCCCGGCTCGCTGCGCTGGGTGCGCCCGCTGCAGTCGATCGTCTGCACCTTCGGCACCGAGCATGAAGAAACCACGGTCATTCCTTTTGAGATCGACGGCATCGTCGCCTCGAACGTGACCTATGGCCATCGCTTCCATGCCCCCGGCCCGATTACGGTCAAGCGTTTCGAGGATTATGCTTCGAGCCTGGAAAAGGCTTACGTCGTTCTGGATGCGGAGCGCCGCAAGGACATCATCCTGCATGATGCCCGCGATGTCGCCTTTGCCAATGGTCTCGAACTGGTCGAGGATGAAGGCCTGCTGGAGGAAGTTTCCGGCCTTGTCGAATGGCCGCAGGTGCTGATGGGCTCCTTCGAGGAGGATTATCTCTCGATCCCGTCCGAGATCATCCGCCTGACCATCAAGACCAACCAGAAGTGTTTCGTCACACGGCCGCAAGGCTCTCACCTCCCCCTTGAGGGGGGAGGTCGCAGCGAAGCTGCGGGTGGGGGTGATCTCGCGTCCCAACAAAATCACCCCACCCCGGCACTGCGTGCCGACCCTCCCCATCAAGGGGAGGGTGCGCTGTCCAACCGCTTCATTCTCGTCGCCAATATCCAGGCGACGGATGGCGGTAAGGAAATCATCCACGGCAACGGCAAGGTCGTGCGCGCTCGTTTGTCCGACGCGCTGCACTTCTGGAAGCGTGACCAGGGCGATCTGCCCGATCTCGAAACGCTGGAAGCCTCCGCTGAAAAGTTCGGCCTCGATCTGAAGAAGCCGCTCGATCAGCGCATGGCCAAACTTGACGCGCTCAACGTCACCTTCCATGCCAAGCTCGGCAGTCAGGGCGAGCGTGTCGCCCGCATCCGCGCGCTGGCCGCTGAACTCGCCAAGATCACCGGCGCCGATGCCGCTCTGGTCGACCGTGCCGTTGTGCTCGCCAAGGCCGACCTGCGCACCGAAGCCGTCGGCGAATTCCCCGAACTGCAGGGCGTCATGGGCCGCAAATATGCATCGCTGCAGGGCGAGAATGCCTCGGTCGCGACTGCGATCGAAGATCACTACAAGCCGCAAGGTCCCTCCGACCGCGTTCCCGAAGACAAGGTTGCAATCACTGTTGCGCTTGCCGACAAGCTGGATACGCTCGTCGGCTTCTGGGCAATCGACGAAAAGCCGACGGGCTCGAAGGATCCTTATGCACTGCGCCGCGCAGCCCTCGGTGTCGTCCGTATCCTCCTGGAGCGCGGCGTGCGTCTGCCGCTGCTGGCGACCACCAAGGATGCCGATCTGCTCGCCTTCTTCCATGACCGCCTGAAGGTCTACCTGCGCGATCTCGGTGCCCGCCATGACTTGATCGACGCCGTGCTGACGCCCCAGGCCGACGATCTGCTGATGGTTGCCCGCCGCGTCGAGGCGCTGACTGCCTTCATCACCTCCGAAGACGGCAAGAACCTGCTCGCCGGCACCAAACGCGCCACTCAGCTTCTGGCTGCCGAAGAGAAGAAGGGCACCGTCGTTGCCGATGGCGTTTCGGAAGCCTTGCTGAAACTAGATGCCGAAAAGGATCTCTTTGCTGCCGTAAAGGCCGCCTCTGCCGAGGCCTCCGATGCGATCGCCAAGGAAGATTTCCGTTCGGCCATGGCAGCCCTTTCCAAGCTGCGCGTACCCGTCGACCGCTTCTTCGAGGATGTGCTCGTCAACGATGAAGATGCCGCCATCCGCGCCAATCGCCTGGCGCTGCTGCGCCTGATCCGCCAGGCGACCGGCACGGTCGCCGACTTCTCGAAGATCGCGGGATAAGACACGGGGGCGCGATGACCGGAAAGATTCTCGTCAGCGCCTGCCTCATGGGCCATGCCGTCCGCTACGACGGGCGTTCCAAGCCGCTTGTGCATCCGGCGATCGGTCGCTGGCGTGAGGAGGGGCTGTTGGTGACGATCTGTCCGGAAATGTCTGCGGGGATGGTCATACCGAGGCCACCCGCCGAGATTGCTGGTGGCGCCACCGGCGAGGATGTGCTTGCCGGCACCGCAAAGGTGATGGAAATCACCGGCGGCGATGTCACGGCGCAGTTTCGCCAGGCGGCGGAAAATGCGCTGGCGCTCGCAACAGAAACCGGCTGTCGCTACGCCCTGCTGATCGACGGAAGCCCGTCCTGCGGTTCGGGCTTCATCTATGACGGCTCATTTTCGGGTGACCGGCAGAATGGCAGGGGCGTCACGGCGGCGTTGCTCAAGCAGGCCGGCATTGAGGTCTATTCCGATCGCGAGATCGACCTGCTGGTTGAGCGCCTGAAGGTCGCAGACTGACGCCGCAAAGCTTTGCTCAAAAGAAAACCGCCGGACGCGAGCCCGGCGGTTTCCCATTTTTGTAACTGTACTGATCAGGCGGCGCGGCGATGATCCATGGTCGCGCGACCTTCGTTGACTCGGAAACCGCGGATGAGCGCAAGCAGATCTTCCGTATCGGCGGCGAGCGTCTCGGCCGATGCGGTGGTCTCTTCGGCCATGGCGGCGTTCTGCTGCGTGGCGGCATCGAGCTGGTTCATCGAAGACGAGATAGAGCGCAGCGTCGTATCTTGCTCGGAGGCGCTGTGGGCGATCTTCGAGACGATCTCGTTGGCGGCCTTGATCTGGTCGGAGATGCGCTTCAGCGCCTCGCCCGCCTCGCCGACAAGGCGGACGCCCTGGTCGACCTGGCCGGAAGAGCGGGCGATCTGGTCCTTGATCTCCTTGGCGGCTGCCGCGGAGCGCTGGGCGAGTTCACGCACTTCCTGGGCGACGACGGCAAAACCCTTGCCGGATTCGCCGGCACGAGCCGCCTCGACGCCGGCATTGAGCGCCAGGAGGTTGGTCTGGAAGGCGATCTCATCGATGACGCCGATGATCTTGCCGATTTCTGCCGAAGACTTCTCGATGCCGCTCATCGCTTCGATTGCCTGGGCAACCACGGCATCGCTGCGCGATGCTTCGGCGCTGACGGCATGAACGCGCTTGCTGGCCTCGTCGGCGCCTTCCGCGGTCTGTCGAACGGCGACGGTGAGCTCGTCGAGTGCCGCCGAGGTCTCTTCCAGGCTGGCGGCCTGACGTTCGGTGCGCTGTGACAGTTCGTTGGAGGCGCGGCGGATTTCTTCCTTGCTGAGGCCGATGTCGTTGCCCTTGGCGTTGACGCGGCCCATCGCGGCTTCCAGATGCGACAGTGCCTCGTTGAAGTTGTTGCGAAGGCCGGCATAGCTTGCGCCGAGATCGCCGCATCGCACGGTGAGGTCGCCGCGGGCGAGGTCTTCAAGCGCCCGGCCGATGACCGAGACGACGCGCGCCTGTTCGTGGGCCTCGTCCTGCTGCTGGCGCAGGTTCTGTTCGCGCTCGTTGCTGATTTCCAGCTCCTGTGCTGCCTGGCGGTCGGCAAGTGCATGACGTTCGCGAACCTTTTCCTGCAGCGCCTGGGTTGCCTTCGCCATCAGGCCGATTTCATTGCGCATCTCGGTATGTGGGATGGCTGTCTTCACGTCTTCGTCGGCGACGGCCTTCAGGGCCGCATGGACGTCGGTCAGCGGCTTCGTGATGCCGCGGATGAAGTAGAAGGCGGCACCGATACCGATCAGGAAGACGATGCCGCAGATCATGAGCGCACGCCACATGGTGGCCTCGATCTGCGCCTCGAGGTCATCCATGTAGACACCGCATCCTAGGACGATCTGCCAGGGCGCGAAGGCGGCTGAATAGCTGCCCTTCAGGAAGAACTCGCTGTCGGAGTGACCCGGCTTGTTCCAGTAATAGATGGTGCGGCCGCCGCCCTTGATGCCCTTCTCCACCATTTCCTTGCTGAAATGAGTGCCGTTCTTGTCGACCTGCGAGGACATGTCCTTGCCAATATTGACGGGGCTCGGATGAATGCGCTGGATCACATTGTAATCGAAACCGAAGAGATAGCCTGCCGGCGCGAAGCTGACATGCGACAGAACCTTGAAGGCTTCGGCCTGGGCCGCCTCATGGGTCATCTCGCCGGATTTTTCGCGCTGATAATACTGGTTCAAAACCGAGATGCCGGATTCGACCTGCGTGCGCAGCATGTCGAAGCGGTCGTCGTAAATGGAATCGGCCTGGGACCGGATCTGGAAATAAGTCGCCACCGCGAAGGCGGCCATCAGGACGCCAAGCAGGGCAAATAATTGATGCGAAATCTTGAGATTCTTCATGGTGCCTCCCACAGGGGTGAATACCGGTGCGGTTTCCTACCGCCTGTGCGATCGCCTGAGAGAATCCCAATACGCTTGCCGCCGCTCGAATGACATGCTGCTGTCCGGTGACAGTAAAATCGCTGTTTATGTCTAAAAAAGCTTTAATTGTAGGGATTTGGTTGTGTTTTATTTTAATTTAAACCGCAGATATGCGCTTGAATCATAAGTAATACATATTTTGACTTAAGGATGACTACGGCTGAACCAAGCATTTCCTGATAATTTATTTAGATATCCCGAATATTAGGAAAATATATTCGAAAACGTGAATGGTAGCCGGCATTCCGCAAGCAAACAAACTCAGCCGGGAATGGATTGCCAGATTATTGGCGAAGCTGGAAGCCGGAGATATCGAGCGGCGCAGGTTCGCGAGCCGCGGAGGAGTTGGGCAAAGCTGCCGTCCGAGCCGTCATGTCGATGCCATCGACGGGCTCACCGGCGGCCGCGAGCGCTTCTGGCGTAGGCTTGCTGACGAAGGTGACAGGCGAACCGCCCATCCACGCTTCGGTGCGGACCACCCTTTTCTGACCATCGATATTACGCACGACGACGGATTGGGTGCCGGGCTCCAGCGTCGGTACGCTATATTCCCTTTCCGCGACTGGCGGCTTCAGCGGAGGGCACTCGGTGCAGCTCTTGTCGATAATGCTGCCTCTGCCGCCGATCATCGTGCCTTCGATCGGCTGGATCGACGAGGCCATGGCGGAGCCGCCGGTCAGTACACACGCCAAGGTCACAAAGAAGGAACGCATAACCAAGAACTCCGCCTATAATGTCGGAGATATTACGGGAGCTTTATTTCCATCCCGTCAGGAGACTAGGTAAAAATTTAATGGACTTGCGATTGCAGAGCCGCCGCGGTGTTTACTTTTCACGCTCCACTGCACGCCATCCGATATCATTGCGGTAGAAGCCGTTATCCCATTTCACCTTGCCAGCCAGAGCATAGGCACGTTCCTTTGCCTCGCTCACCGTCTTGCCGGTCGCCGTGATGTTCAGTACCCGACCGCCGGTCGCAACCAGCGTGCCGTCCTTCAGTTCTGTGCCGGCATGGAACACTTTCTCACCTTCACTATCCGCGGGTAGTGCTGTGATCGGCGTGTTCTTGGCATAGGAGCCGGGATAGCCTTTCGAGGCCATGACGACGGTCAGCGCCGGGTCGTCGCTCCATTCGGCCGTCACCTGATCCAGCGTGCCGTTGGCGCAGGCATAGAGCAGCGGCAGCAGGTCGCTCTTCAGCCGCATCATCAGTACCTGGCATTCGGGATCGCCGAAACGGACATTGTATTCGATCAGCTCAGGCCCCTTGGCGGTGATCATCAGCCCGGCGAAGAAGACGCCGCTGAAGGCATGGCCGCTTTCCGCCATGCCGCGCATCGTCGGCTCGATGATCTCCTTCATGGTGCGCTCGACCATGTCTGCAGTCATTACGGGGGCAGGGGAATAGGCGCCCATACCGCCGGTGTTCGGGCCGGTATCGCCATCGCCGACGCGCTTGTGATCCTGGGCGGTCGCCAGCGCCAGCGCATGCTTGCCGTCGCAAAGGCAGAAGAAGCTTGCCTCCTCGCCGTCGAGATAGGCCTCGATTACGACTTCCGCGCCGGCCTCGCCGAATGCACCCTCGAAGCAATCGTCGATCGCGGCAAGCGCCTCGTCGACCGTCATGGCGACGGTGACGCCCTTGCCCGCCGCCAGGCCGTCCGCCTTGACAACGATCGGTGCGCCTTGAGCGCGGATATAGGCTTTCGCCTTCGGTGCGTTGTTGAAGCGCTGGTAGGCGCCGGTGGGAATATTGTAGCGGGCGCAAATATCCTTGGTGAAACCCTTGGACCCTTCGAGTTGTGCCGCCGCTGCGGAAGGGCCGAAGACAGCGATGCCGGCGGCGCGTAGCGCATCGGCAATGCCGGCGACCAAGGGCGCCTCCGGGCCGACCACGACGAAGTTGATGGCCTTGTCCTTGCAGAAGGCGACAACGGCCTCATGGTTGTCGATATCGATCGCCGCAGGCGTCGCATGCTCGGCAATGCCGGGATTGCCCGGTGCGGCATAGAATTCCGTCATAAGAGGCGATTGCGCCAGCTTCCAGGCCAATGCGTGCTCGCGTCCGCCCGATCCGATCAACAGAACTCTCATGGCTTGCCCTTTCGTTGCGTCCTTTTGCGCGGTTAAGGGGGGTTGAGCCAAAGGTCAAGCGGCAAATCCTGTGGAGGCAGGGCCGGCAACATTGCCATGCCTTTTTATCCCGTTAAAGCGGAAGCGGCTTCGCCCTCCACGCCATCTCCGCGCCCGGATTGGCGTGTTCCGTGACGAAAACCGCTTCTTATGTCCGCGGGATCATGCTTATGGTCCCCTCACGATTGTCCAGTTCAGAGAGACACATGTCCGCCGATATCCGTTCCCTTGCTGCTACCATCGCCGCCGAGATCAACTCCCGCCCGGATCAGGCCAAGGCCGCCATCGAGCTCTTGGACGAAGGCGCGACCGTGCCCTTCATTGCCCGTTACCGCAAGGAGGTGACTGGCGGCCTCGATGATACCCAGCTTCGCACTTTGTCGGAACGTCTCGTCTATCTGCGTGAGCTGGAAGCCCGCCGTGCCGCCATCATCGAATCCATCACCAGCCAGGGCAAGATGACCGACGAGTTGATGGGCAAGATCGCCATGGTCGCAACCAAGTCTGAGCTGGAAGACCTTTATCTGCCCTACAAGCCGAAGCGCCGCACGCGCGCCGAGATTGCGAGAGAGCGTGGCCTCGGCCCCCTGGCCGACACGATCCTTGCCGATCGCTCTAAGGAGCCGACGGTGCTGGCCGAAGGTTTCCTCACGGCCGATGTGCCTGATGTGAAGACGGCGCTGGAAGGCGCGCGCGATATCATCGCCGAAGGCATTGCCGAAAATGCCGATCTGCTCGGCAAGCTGCGCAACTACATGAAGACCAACGCCACGCTGAAGGCCGCCGTCGTCGACGGCAAGCAGGAGGCAGGCGCCAAGTTCTCGGACTATTTCGCCCATCAGGAGCGTTGGGCGACAGCGCCCGGTCATCGCGCGCTCGCCATGCTGCGCGGCTGGAACGAAGAGGTCCTGACGCTCACTATCGAAGTCGATGTTGATGCCGTCTCACCGAACAAGCCGGTCGAGCGCATGATCACCGCGGCGTATGATATCGGTGCCAGCCGGCCCGGCGATCGCTGGTTGACGGAGGTCGCGAGCTGGACATGGCGCGTGAAGCTTTCGATGTCACTGTCGCTCGACCTGATGCGCGAACTGCGCGAACGTGCCGAAGAAGAAGCGATCCATGTCTTCGCCCGCAATTTGAAGGATCTGCTGCTGGCGGCTCCTGCCGGTTCGCGCGCCACCATGGGCCTCGATCCGGGCATCCGCACCGGCGTCAAGGTCGCCGTGGTGGACGGCACGGGCAAGCTCCTGGAGACGACGACAGTCTATCCGTTCCCACCGAAGAACGACGTACGCGGCACGCAGGCGACGCTGGCCGCGCTCATCCGCAAGCACAAGGTCGAGCTGATCGCGATCGGCAACGGCACTGGCAGCCGCGAAACCGAAAAGCTGGTGGCCGACATGCTGGCCGAACTGCCCGCTCCGAAGCCGACCAAGGTCATCGTTTCGGAAGCCGGCGCATCGGTCTATTCCGCCTCGGAAACGGCAGCGCTTGAATTCCCCGGTCTTGACGTCTCGCTGCGCGGCGCTGTCTCCATTGCCCGCCGCCTGCAAGATCCGCTGGCGGAGCTGGTGAAGATCGAGCCGAAATCGATCGGCGTCGGCCAATATCAGCACGATGTCGACCAACAAAAGCTGTCGCGTTCGCTGGATGCCGTGGTCGAGGATGCGGTGAACGCTGTCGGGGTCGATCTGAACACGGCCTCGGCGCCGCTGCTTTCCCGTGTCTCGGGTCTTGGCCCGTCGATCGCCGATGCCATCGTCAAGCATCGCGATGTCGAAGGCGCGTTTGAGACGCGGCGCGATCTCCTGAAAGTCGCCCGTCTCGGCCAGCGCACCTTCGAGCAATGCGCCGGCTTCCTGCGCATCCCGAATGGCAAAGAGCCGCTCGACGCGTCCTCGGTGCACCCGGAAGCCTATGGTGTGGCGAAGAAGATCGTTGCTGCCTGCGGCCGTGATCTCCGCACGCTGATGGGCGATACGGCAACGCTGAAGGCCATCGATCCCCGGCAATTCATCGACGACAAATTCGGCCTGCCGACCGTGCGTGACATCATCGCCGAGCTGGAAAAGCCGGGCCGAGATCCGCGTCCGAGCTTCAAGACAGCGACCTTTGCGGAGGGCATCAACGAGATCAGCGACCTCAAACCGGGAATGCTGCTGGAGGGAACCGTGACCAACGTCGCCGCCTTTGGCGCCTTCGTCGATATAGGCGTCCATCAGGACGGTTTGGTGCATGTCTCGCAGCTGGCGGACCGTTTCATCAAGGACCCGCATGAGGTCGTGAAGGCTGGCGATGTCGTCAAGGTCAGGGTCGTGGAAGTCGATGCGAAGCGTAAGCGAATCGGCCTTTCCATGCGCAAAGATGGCAGCACTGTGGCAGCCCCGTCGGGGCGTGACACACGCGAACAGGGTGGTTTGCGCAACGCTGGCGTTAAGGGAAATACCCGTCCGAAGGCCGAACAGCAGGGTAGTTTTGGGGCCGCCTTGGCCGATGCACTCAAACGAAAATAAGGACTTAGCGGAACTTCGTGCAAGAATGTCACACTCTGGCAGCGTTGTTGCCAGAGTGCCAATGACTGTGGAAAGGTGCGCTTGCCACGACGCTGTGAGGCGTTAAAGTTGCCTTAATGTCATGTCATAACATTCGAGGCGTCCATGGCGTCGACCCTTTTTCCTCTCGTCCAGAAAATCATCCGTAAAGGTTCACTCAGGCTTACGCTCGCATCCGGCGAGACCCATGTGGTCGGCGACGGTACCGGAGAGACGGTAGCCGTCCGGTTTGCCGACCAGCAGGCTGAAGATGCCGTCGCGCGCGATCCGACGCTCAAGCTCGGCGAAATGTATATGGAAGGCCGCTTCATCCTGGAGCAGGGCGACATTTACGAGTTCTTGTCGCTGGTGAAGCAGAATACCACCAACGAGGTCTTCGACTTCCGCATGGCGGCGCTGTTGATCGGCCGCATCGCCTGGCAGCAGATCAAGAGCCGCTCGCCGATCAATCGCAACAAGTACAATGTTGCGCATCACTACGATCTCTCGGCGAAGTTGTTCGATCTCTTCCTCGATGAGGACTGGCAATATTCCTGCGCCTATTTCAATCCACCTGGCATCAGCCTGGATGAAGCGCAGATCGCCAAGAAACGGCACATCACTGCTAAACTGCTGGTCGAGCCTGGCCAGAAGGTGTTGGAGATCGGCTCCGGCTGGGGCGGCATGGCTATGTATCTCGCCGAAGCTTATCCCGGTCTCGACGTGACCGGCATCACGCTCAGCGAAGAGCAGCTCAAGGTATCGCGTGAGCGGGCGGCCAAGCGTGGCCTCTCCGATCGAGTCCGCTTCGAGCTACAGGACTATCGCTACATGACCGGCAAGAAATTCGACCGTATCGTCTCGGTCGGCATGTTCGAACATGTCGGCATCGGCGACTACGGCAAGTTCTTCCGCAAGGTTTCGGAGCTGCTTGATGATAATGGCGTCATGCTGCTGCACTCCATTGCCCGCCCGAAGCCGAGCTTTGCCACCAACGCCTTCATCGAAAAGTATATTTTCCCCGGCGGCTACATTCCGTCGATCGGCGAGACCACGCCGCCGCTGGAAAAGGCCGGCTTGCTCACGCGTGATGTCGAGACCCTGCCGATGCACTATGCCTATACGCTGAGGCATTGGCGCAACCGCTTCGTGGCGCGCAAGGCCGATGCCGTCGCGCTCTATGACGAGAAGTTCTTCCGCATGTGGGAGTTCTATCTGGCCGGTTCCGAAATGGGCTTCCGCTGGGATGAGCTCTTCATCATGCAGCTCCAGATCACCAAGAACCAGTTCGCCGTCCCCGACAACCGCAATTACATCGCGGAACGCGAGGCGAAGCTGAAGGAATTCGAGGCAGGGCGCGCACCTTTGGAGAAGGTGACGTTCTGAGCCCCTGTCATCGCGCCGTTTGAGGGGGCCGGACCGCGGAAAGCCACGGTCCGGCCTTTTCTATTCATGCCTGCGCGTCATCAAAGTTGCTATCTGCCGACATGGACGGTGAAGGTGCCGTCTTGCACCGTACCATCCGTATTCAGTCCCGTAAGCCGCAGGGTGAATTGGTCGGTGCCCGAGAAACCGGGATTCGGCGTGTAGTAGACAATGTTCCCCTGGACCGTCTTGCCCGAGCACAGGTAGGCATTGCTGTCTTTCGGGAACTTTGCCGCGACCGGGCCGTGCTCGATGTCAACCTTGCCGTGGGCAGGCTGCTTGATGACGCCCGTATAGGGAAATCCTGCAAAGGTGCAGTCCTGTTTTACGAGCGAAGTACTCGTAATCTTCGTCTTCTTGCCGGGGGCGGCACTTCCCGAAAAATGGCTTTGTTTCGCCCCGCCGATCGGAGTGCCGACACAGCCGGAAAGCGCCACGCCGGCAGCCAGCATCAGACCTAGGGAGATCAGGGATATGCTCTTCATTCGTTTCTCATCTTTTGGAAATGGGGGCTATGAGATGGCGGGCACTTGGCAATTGCGACCGTTACCCACGATTGAGCATCTATACAGAAATTAAATCAACACGATAGGCCGGCGCATGTCGAATGGCATCCGGTTAGAGTAACCTGAATTTGATGTTCTGACGGGATTCGGGGTTTTGTGGTTAAGGGAGCGGTAACGCGATCCGCATAATTTGCAGCAACTCTCGGGTCCTCCGGCCCTTTGTATTGCGTATCATGGAGTTTCGTTGTGTTTGCAAAGTTAAGGTTCCTTTTCATTGGCGGCCTCTCCGCTATCGCCTATGCCGGCGCTGCTGAGGCGGGCGACGGCCAGCATTTGTGGTCGGGTGACTGGTACCTAAGCGTCGGTGCGGCCGGTTTCTCTGCACCGAAGTTCGAAGGCGGCAAGCACAACAAGCTGCAATGGTCGCCATTGGTATCCATAGGCCGGCAGGGTCCTGGCCCACGCTTTTCCTCGCGCAACGACAATCCCTCCTTTGCCCTGATCGAAAGCGATGCCTTCCGCGTCGGCATCGTCGGCAAGTTCGTGCCGAGCCGCGACAGCGGCGACGGCCGTGAACTGAGAGGATTGAAGAAGGTCAAGTGGGGTGTGGAAGCCGGCGGCTTTGCTGAAGCCTATCCCACGGACTGGTTGCGTGCCCGCGTCGAAGTTCGTCAGGGCATTCGCGCCCATAGCGGCGTCGTTGCCGATGCAGCGGTGGATGCCTTTACCGACATCACGCCGGAGCTTCGCGCTTCGGCCGGTCCGCGCATGACGCTCGCCAGCAGCGACTATTTCGACACCTATTACGGCGTCAATGCGCGCGAATCGGCCGCCTCCGGCCTCAGTGGCTACAAGCCCGGCGGCGGCGTCAAATCCGTCGGTTTCGGCGGCGCACTGACCTGGAAGGCCTCGCAGAACTGGACCACCAGCACCTTCCTCGAATATACCCGGCTCACCGGCCCGGCTGCCGACAGCAGCCTCGTGCGCGAGCGTGGCGACCGCAACCAACTGCTGATCGGCGTTTCCGCCAGCTACAAGTTCAATTTCACGATGAACTGAGCAACGGACGAGGTCATGTCTCGTTATGGCCTCGCCGCTTGACCTCGAGTGCCGGATATCACTACTACTCGCCTATGCAAAACACAGGCGACATCAACGGGCGCGTCGCTGACGCGCCATCCGGCAACTGGGTCTATCGCGTCCTGCCTCCGACGCTTTGGCCTTACGCCCAGCTTGCGCGCTGGGACAGGCCGATCGGCTGGCAGCTCCTGATGTGGCCATGCTTCTGGTCCGTCGCGCTTGCGGCCAATGCCTCCGTCGCTTTGGGACATGGCTCCCCCGGCTTCGTGGTGATCTATCACCTCTTCCTTTACTTTATCGGCGCCGTCGCCATGCGCGGTGCCGGCTGCACCTACAATGATCTGGTCGACCACGAGATCGATATGTCCGTGGCGCGCACCCGCTCGCGCCCGTTGCCATCGGGCCGGGTGACGCGGCTCCAGGCAAAGGTGTTCATCGCATTGCAGGCTCTCGTCGGCTTGCTGGTGCTGCTGCAGTTCAACTGGTTTGCCGTTATCCTCGGGGTGCTGTCGCTCGGCATTGTCGCGCTCTATCCCTTTGCCAAGCGCTTTACCGACTGGCCGCAATTCTTCCTTGGCCTTGCCTTTTCCTGGGGCGCTCTGATGGGCTGGGCGGGTCTCTTCGGCAGCCTGTCGCTTGCCCCGATCGTGCTCTATCTCGCCGCCATCCTCTGGACCATCGGTTACGATACGATCTACGCGCATCAGGACAAGGAGGATGATGAGCTGATCGGTGTGCGTTCGACCGCCCGGCTTTTCGGCGATCAGACTCGCCTCTGGCTGGTCGGGCTCTATGGAGCGACGCTGCTTCTGATGCTGCTATCCTTTGCGCTCGCCGGTACAAGCTGGCTCGCCTATCTCGGCCTGATCGTCGCCGGCGGCATGTTCGCCTATCAGATCGCCGTGCTCGATATCAACGACGGCACACAATGTCTGGCCCTCTTCAAATCAAACAATCGGGTCGGGCTGATCATCTTCGTCGGTCTTTTCCTGTCGTTCCTGTTTCTCGCTCCCTGAAGGAAGGAATGCGCCGCATCAGGTTCCAGAGGAGGGCGTCATGGCATGCGAAATCCGTCTGGCCTCAGA
This sequence comes from Rhizobium sp. 11515TR, assembly GCF_002277895.1. Lineage (NCBI taxonomy): Bacteria > Pseudomonadati > Pseudomonadota > Alphaproteobacteria > Hyphomicrobiales > Rhizobiaceae > Rhizobium > Rhizobium sp. 11515TR. Next base: position 1,525,579 of record NZ_CP022998.1, read on the forward strand.
GGCGGACACCGAGGCTATCAGTGGCGTAATCCTGACCGCACTTCACGAAAGCAACGCACAGGACTATTCTCCCGATATCATCGCGCGCGTTGCCGAAAGCTTTAGTCCCGCTGGCGTGCGCAGGCTCATGAGCAGCAGAACGGTCTTCGTGGCGGTCGAAGATGGAAGCATTGTCGGCACCGCGAGCCTTGACCGTGCCGTCGTGCGCACGGTGTTCGTCTCTCCCTCCGCGCAGCGACGCAGCATTGGCGCCTGCCTGATGGTGGCAATCGAACGGGCGGCGAGGGCAGGTGGTAATGCCATTCTGTCCGTCCCCTCGTCGATTACCGCGCAGGGCTTTTACGAAAAGCTCGGCTTCCATGCTGTCGGCGAGAGTTTTCATGGCGATGAACGAACGATCATTATGGAGCGCTCGCTGATACCATAAGATTTTGGCCGCGGGATCGGTTTTCCCGCGGCCGGCTTCTGGCGATATTCGATTTCAAGCCTAATCGGCTTAATGTCTGGCAATGATCTCGCGACCCTGGATTTTCATCTTGACGCCGAGCTTGCCAGTCGTGCGGCGCACGAGGAAGCGTGGGCGGCGATTTGCGAAATAGGAATGGCGGCGACGCGGCTGGCTGTCCTGCGAGCGGACGCCGCCGAGATGTTCTTCCAGCGGACGGGCCACGCCGTCGGCTTCGATCATCAGCATCGGGATGCGGAAGGCTTCCGACCAGGAGCGCCAGTCGGCGGCGATGTCGCTCAAATCGTGGGCCACGAGAAGGGGGATGCAGAGATCCGGATCGGAGTGATGCAGTTCTAGCGTGACGGTGACTTCGCCGTCGCCGTGATCTATGGCGCGGGCGGCTACACCCTGGAATGCACGCTTGGGCAAGGCAACGGACAGCGGCAGGCCGCTGGACGGCAGGATCTTGCGCAGCACTGCGCCGCGCTCGTCGATCGTAATGGTGACATCACCTTCGGCACCTCGCATGGCGTAGCTGACCTGTTGCGGGAAGCGCGCCGGATCAAGCCGCAGTGTGGTTCCAGCCCAGTCGGGCTTCAGGACGGTATTAGTCATCGATTTTTCTACCCTTGCTTTACCTGAGAGCCGGTTGTTCCGGTCTTCTCTCGGAGAACTTTGTCCTCTCGTTGTTGGGCAGATTAGGCGCCGTCCCTTCCAGACAGCTTAAAAATCGAGGTTAAGAAAACTTTGCGTCCTCAAATGGTTAGCAAACTCGAATGCATCAGGGTTTCCATAAGGTGAACACAGGGCAGGGTGGTGCTTCAGTATAGTGCACGCATAAGGTGAGTGCGTGTAAGTCTCAGGTAAGGTTTGTATGAAATAATGTCAGCCAGATTCGCCCCCTTTATTAGAGATCTATTGGGATTCTGCTGATGATTTCCACTTATCTTGGTTATACGATCGCAACCAGAGATATGGCGACCTCACTCAACCAGGTGGCGCAGCAGTCGCAAAGCAAGCGTTTGATCGACTATTACAACGCCAATATCGGCAAAGTAACTGACGTCGATGACTTCCTGAATGACTATCAGCTATACAGTTACGCAATGGAAGCTTACGGGCTTTCCGACATGACCTATGCCAAGGCCTTTATGAAACAGGTCCTGACCAGCGACCTCAGCGACTCCAGCAGTTTCGCCAACAAGCTCACCGATCCGCGCTACAAAGAATTCGCGGCGGCGTTCAATTTCGGCACGAGCGCGACGGGCACGACGAATACGGCACAAACCAGCACGCAGGAAGATGACCTCATCGGACTTTACCAACAGTCCTTCACGAATGAGGAGACGTCGGCGGCGACCGAAACGACCTATTACAGCCAGAACATCAGCTCGGTTAAGACGGTCGATGATCTGCTCGGCAATACCCGCCTGCGTAATTATGTGCTGCAGGCCTATGGTATCGACCCGACCTATGTGTCGAATTCGGCTCTGAAGCAGATGCTGACGAGCGATCTCAGCGATCCGAACAGCTACGTCAATCAGAATGGCGGCACTGCCGACAAGGCGCTGGTGGCGGAATTCAATTTCAATGCCGACGGCACGGTCAAGACATCGACCCCGGATGGAGACACGGCCTATTACGAGACCAATATCGGCAGCGTCACCTCGGTCGATCAGCTGACGTCCAATCCGCAGCTGTTCCAGTACGTCAAGACGGCATTCAATATCCCATCCTATATCACGGCGGATCAGTTCAATGCTTCGGCCAAGGATGCCAGCACAGCGAGTTCGAATGGGCTGACTGCGGTCATGGCGGAATTCAACTTCCAGAGCGATGGCACCGTCGCATCCGGTTCACAAGCACAGACATCTGACCAGATAAGCGCCACCACGGCAGGCTATACCGCGAACTATCCCGGAGGGCCGCAGACGCTCAGCCAGCAGGCCGATGTGATGAGTGCCTACAATTCCGCCGTGCCCTCGTTCACGACGAGCGTCGGCGCAACCGACAACGATCTCTATTACAAGAATCATATCGGCTCCATCACGTCAGTCGACCAGCTGACATCGGACACGCGCCTTTTCGATTACATCAAGACGGCTTACGGCATCGATCCGACGACGCCAGCCGTCGTCTTCAAGAACGCCTTCGGCGATTCGACGACCGCCGCCATCTTCGGTCTGACCGACGTCGTCTCCCAATTCAATTTCCAGTCGGACGGGACACTTGCTTCCGGCCAGACCGCGCAGTCCCAGGACGAGATCGACGCGGCCTCCAAGGCCTATATGAGCAATTATCAGTCATCGCAATCGACCCTGACCACGGATGCGGTCAACAACTACAAGAACCGCATCGCCGATGTGAAGACCATCAAGGATTTCTTTGCCAGCAATGCGTCCGACAGTGATACCTCCAACGACAGTGCGCCGGAACTCTATCAGATGGCGCTGCGTGCCTATGGCATCGGTGAGAACGAAGTCACGAAGTCACAGCTGACCAAGATTCTCGAAAGCGATCCCTACGATCCGAAGAGCTATGTCAACTCGCTCAAGGACTCCCGCTTCACCGCGCTTGCCAAGGCATTCAATTTCGACAGCAAAGGCAATCTGAAGGCTCCGGTGCAGTCTTTGTCGCAGACGCAGATCAACAGCTATATCTCGGAATATTCGAGCCGCAGTACCGCGGGGCTATCGGGCGCCGAACTGACCAAAGCCACCAGCGACGCCAAGACCGCCGGCACCTATTTCGCCACCAACATCGTCAAGGTGACCAGCGTCACGGATCTCCTGGCCGACAGCAAGCTTACGAATTTCATCCTGACGGCCAACGGCATCGATCCGAAGACGGTCGATACGGCGACGCTGAAGAAGGCTTTCGCCTCCGATCCATCCGATTCGAAGAGCTTCATCAACACGACGGATGGTGCCAAGTTCAAGAGCATCGTCGAGGCGTTCAATTTCGGCACCGACGGAAATCTGACCGACACGAAGCTCGGCACGGCGCAAAACCAGGGCGCGCTTGCTGCGACCAATGATCTCTTTCTGCATCAAACGCTGGAAGATCAGCAAGGCGAGACCAATCCCGGCGTGCGTCTGGCGCTCTACTTCCAGCGCAAGGCGCCTGATATCAACTCGATCTATGACATCATGGGCGATTCGGCGCTCTATGAGGTCATCACCACCACCTACAACCTGCCAAGCTCGATCTCCAACATGGATGTCGATACCCAGGCCAGCATGCTGAGCAAGTTCGTCAATGTGAGCGATCTGCAGGACCCGGATAAGGTCAATCAGCTGCTACAGCGATTCTCCGCGATGTATGACATGGAGAACAATACGACCTCCTCGACATCGCCGGCGCTATCGATTCTCACTGGCTCGTCGTCGAGCTCCGGCATCAGCGCCGATACGCTGCTTTCCATCGCGCAGCTGTCCTCGTCGCGGTAACAGGTCCCCGCAAAAAATCTAATCTCTCTCCTGTTGTGCCTCCGGGCGGCATGGCCCTACCATGCTCTTGTTTCTTCAGGGTTTCCGAGCATATTCGGACGTGTTTTTCGGGTGTGGAATGGCAGCTTTCCACAACGGCAGGAAGGAACTTATTAACCATCCTTGCCCTATTCGATTTGAGAAGCCAACGGCAATATCAATGACTGGGTTGCAGGTCTCATGCGTCTTTCCCGAACGACACTTTCCAATGCCTCGCAAGGCGTCCAGCCGGAGGGGGATCTCGACCCGGAGCAGGCGGCCGAAGAGGCCCGCCGGGCCGAGCAGATCGCTGCTCGCCGCGCGTTTCTGGAAGAGAAGATTCGCAATGCCCGCGAAGCCAAGCGCAAGGCGGAAGAGCAGCGCCAGGCCGAGGAAAAGCGCCTCGCCGACGAGGTGAGGAGACGCACCGCCGCTGCGCCGCCGCCCGTTGTAGAGGCGTTGCAGGCCGCTGCGGTTACGAGCGAACAGGAAATGCCGGTTCTGCCGCAGGGGATCTCCGCGGAGGATCTCGCATCGCCCGGCTGGCAGAATGCCTTTCTGATGGGGCCGAACGTGCGCTTTACCCGCACGCGTGAAAACGAAATCATCAGCCGCCGTCCGCCCGCCGAACCGAAGCCTGAGATCCGGCCGCAGGCTTCCGCGCACGCCGCGATGCGGGTGATGGAGCCGCCTGTTGTCGCCGAAGCACCTGCGGCACCGGCTGCAGCCATTGTCATCCCGCCCGTGCGGCAGGGCGAGTTCCATCTGCCACCGCTCGAAGACATGCCGCTGGTGGTGGAAGGCTATATTCCGACAGTAATTCAGAATTCCCCGGCGACCGAGCCGGACGCATTGGAGATGACCGTTATCGCTACCGCATTCTCGAAAGCTCCCGCGATCGCGCTGGATGCTTCCCCTGTAAAGTCAAGTGTTCCCGAGTCCGTAGCCGCGCCTGTGGTCGAGTCGCGTCTTGCCCATCTTTCCGATTTCGCTTTCTGGGATGCGATGCCGTTCGACGGCGAATTCGTCTCTGCCCTCAAGGGTGAGCCGAAGCAGCCCGCGACGTCCAAGCCGGAAGTCGATGCCGAATCGATCATCGCGAAGTTCCGCGTCGTCGAGTGCCGCCGCCCGGCAGCGGCCATCGAGCCGCAGCCCGTTGCCGTGCAGCCTCCGGCAATAGAGGTCGCAGCACCAGTCGAAACCATTTCCAGCCAACCGGCGGCAGATCTGAGCACGCCGGCGATAGACGAGCTCGCAGCGCTGGAAGCGGCCGTTCTGGCTCCGGTCATCGAAGTTGTGCCGGTCGCTGAGGAAACGCCCCAGCCGGAACCGCAGCCTGTCGTTGAGGCCTCAGCCGAGACATTCATACCGCCTGCCTTTGTCACCGCCGTATATGGCACTGAAACTGCTCCGGCCGTCGAAGCTCGCCCCGCTCCGGTCATGGTCGTGGCTCCGATGCCGGCGAAAGTCGCCGCTCCGGCGGCCGCTGAACCGGTTGCCAAGGCTGTATCCACCATTCCAGCTGTCGAGGCCGCTGCTCAGCGTTTGATCGACGCGCCGCCTTTGCCGATCTCGCCGCGCCGTCCCGTCTCCCTGACGCCGCCCGAATGGCGCCCGATCGCCCGCACCACCGATGGAGAATACGAACTGCCGCCGCGTGAATTGCTGCAGGAACCCGTTGCCCGTTCCGGCGTGATCATGACGCAGGAAACGCTGGAGCAGAATGCCGGCTTGCTGGAAAGCGTGCTGGAGGACTTCGGCGTCAAGGGCGAGATCATCCATGTCCGTCCCGGCCCGGTCGTAACCCTCTATGAATTCGAACCGGCGCCCGGCGTCAAATCCTCGCGCGTCATCAACCTTGCGGACGATATCGCCCGTTCGATGTCGGCCCTTTCGGCTCGCGTTGCCGTCGTTCCCGGCCGCAACGTGATCGGCATCGAACTGCCGAACGTCAACCGCGAGACCGTCTATTTCCGCGAGATGATCGATTCGCCCGACTTCGAGAAGAGTGGCTATAAGCTCGCGCTCGGCCTCGGCAAGACGATCGGCGGTGAGCCTGTCATCGCCGAACTTGCCAAGATGCCGCATCTGCTCGTTGCTGGTACGACGGGCTCGGGCAAGTCCGTCGCCATCAACACGATGATCCTGTCGTTGCTCTATCGCATGACGCCGGAGCAGTGCCGCCTGATCATGGTCGATCCGAAGATGCTGGAACTGTCCGTCTACGACGGCATCCCGCACCTCCTGACCCCCGTCGTCACCGATCCCAAGAAGGCCGTCATGGCGCTGAAATGGGCGGTGCGCGAAATGGAGGATCGCTACAAGAAGATGTCGCGTCTCGGCGTGCGTAACATCGACGGCTACAACAGCCGCGTTGCCTCCGCCAAGGAAAAGGGCGAGACGATCCACGTCATGGTCCAGACCGGCTTCGACAAGGGCACCGGCGCTCCGATCGAGGAGCAACAGGAAATGGACCTGACGCCGATGCCTTACATCGTCGTCATCGTCGACGAAATGGCCGATCTGATGATGGTCGCCGGCAAGGAGATCGAAGGTGCTATCCAGCGTCTGGCGCAAATGGCGCGTGCCGCAGGTATCCATCTGATCATGGCGACGCAGCGTCCGTCCGTCGACGTCATCACCGGCACGATCAAGGCGAACTTCCCGACCCGCATCTCCTTCCAGGTGACCTCGAAGATCGACAGCCGCACGATCCTCGGCGAGCAGGGTGCCGAACAGCTCCTCGGCCAGGGCGACATGCTGCATATGGCCGGCGGCGGCCGCATTTCCCGTGTCCATGGCCCCTTCGTTTCCGATGAGGAGGTCGAGAAGGTCGTGGCGCACCTGAAGCTGCAGGGCCGTCCGGAATATCTCGACACGGTTACCGCCGACGAGGATGAGGAAGACGAGGAAGAAGATACGGCTGTCTTCGACAAGGGTGCGATTGCTTCGGAAGACGGCGACGATCTCTACGAGCAGGCGATCAAGGTGGTTATGCGCGACAAGAAGTGCTCGACCTCCTACATCCAGCGCCGCCTCGGCATCGGCTACAACCGCGCCGCCTCGCTCGTCGAGCGCATGGAAAAGGACGGTCTGGTCGGCCCCGCCAACCACGTCGGCAAACGCGAGATCATCTCCGGCAACCGCAATGGCGGCGGCAATTCGGGCCAGGACGATTTCGATTGATCCAGCTGGGGGGCGACGCTGGCCGCGGTCGTCGCGGAGAGTGCGCACCCCCTCTGTCGCTTTCGCGGCATCTCCCCCACACGGGGAGAGATTGGTAATCCGCAGCACCTTGTGGCCTCAAACAAACATCTCGCCCGCAGGAGCTAAGCGCAATGACTTGGCGAAGCGTTGCGACATACTCCCAACAATCTCCCCCCTTGTGGGGGAGATGTCACGTAAGTGACAGAGGGGGGTATCAGAGGCTCAGTACACTGACAGCCGATTTCTCGTTATGCGGAATGCATCACATCGATCTCGATATCAAACCCGCTCAAGCTTGACATGCGGCAGCGGCGGCAATTCGACGCGGATAACCTGATTTCGCTGAACACAGCCGCCCTGCACGACAATGCCCATGATCCCCGCCTTGCGGACCAACCCGCCATCGGCATCCTTGTCGAGTACAGCGTGCAGCAAGCCCTTCTGAAAATTATCGATCTGCTTGCAGGGATTGCGCAGGCCCGTGACCTCGATGATCGCTTCCGCGTCGATATGCAGGCGTGTCCCCTGGGGCAGCGAGAGCAGGTCGATCCCTCGGGTCGCAATGTTCTCGCCCATGTCACCCGGCGAAACGGAAAAACCCTTTTCAGTAAGCTCGTCGAACAGCTCCTCCTGAATGAGGTGCACTTGGCGCAGGTTGGGTTGGGTCGGATCGATCGCGACGCGTGAGCGATGCTTCACCGTCACCCCCATATGCGCGTCGCCCTCCACGCCGAGCCCGGTCAGCACTTGAATGTAATCTTTGGTCTGCTTGCTGAACTCGTGCACGCCGCTGCTGCTGACCGAAGTCACATATATTCGCTTGTCGCCCATGCCGAACCCTTCCATAAACGATCTGAATCTTTATAAATTGGTATATACCAATTTCAAGGCGACAGATTTGTGATGGAAGAGAAAAATCGACAGGGCGAAGGCGCAAAAGTTGCTGGAGGCTGGGCGAGCGTTGCCGCGGAACTCCGACGCGCTATCCACAAGGGCAGTCATGCTCCGGGTAGTCGCCTGCCGAGCGAGCGGGCCCTGTCCGAACAATTCGGCGTCTCCAGGGTGACGATGCGGCGTGCGATCGCAGAACTGGAAGGGGAGGGACTACTACGCGTGGCGCGCGGCAGCGGTGCCTATGTCCGCGCCGATATGCCCGTTCGTTTCCAACTGGGCGGCAAGGTGCGGTTCAGCAAGGATCTGACTGCGACGGATGCGAACCTCACGCGCAAGGTTTTCTCGGCGAAGGAGGGTCCGGCATCCGCCGATATCGCCTCAAGGCTGAATTTGCGGCCGGGCGAGGCAGTGCTGAACATGTGCCTGGTCGCCAATGCCGATGCGCTTCCCGTCTCCGTCGTCATGCGCAGCTGCTCGGCAAAGCGCTTTCCCCGCTTGGCGGAGAAGTTCGCCGCAATGGGCTCGTTCACGGCAGCCCTGAGGGAGTATGGCGTGACGGACTATTGGCGCCGCTCCACCGACATCACCGCGCGCATGCCGACTGAAGTCGAAGCCCGCCTGCTGCAGCAATCGCGCCTCGTACCAGTGCTTGCCTATGCCGGCGAGGACATTGATGCCGATGGTATGGTCATTTCCTGCCAGATCGGCTGCTTCGCTTCCGAGCGGGTCGTCGTGACAGTCTAAACCTCAGACCTTAAGGACCTTGCCAGGATTCATGATCCCCGCCGGATCGAAAGCCGTCTTGATCCGGCGCATCAGGTCGATCTCGATCTCCGAGCGGATCGAAGCCAATTCGTCGCGCTTCAGCTGGCCGATGCCGTGCTCGGCTGAGATCGAACCGCCATGCTGCAGCACCAGCCCATGCACGATCTTGTTGATCTCGCGCCAGCGGCCGATGAACTCGGCCTTGTCGGCGCCGACTGGTTGCGAGATGTTGTAGTGGATATTGCCGTCGCCCATATGGCCGAAGGCGCAGACGCGTGCGCCCGGCATGGCAGCGATAACCGCCTTTTCGGCTTCCGCCATGAACTGCGGGATTTGCGCGACCGGCACGGAAACATCGTGCTTGATCGAGCCGCCTTCCGGTTTCTGGGCGTCTGACATGCTCTCGCGCATATGCCAGATGGCCTTCTGCTGTGCTTCCGAGCTGGCGATGGTTGCATCCTGGACGAGACCGTCTTCGTAGCCCTTTTCCAGCAGTGTCGTCATCATCCGCTCGGCCGTTTCGGCCGAATCCGAGGTGGAGATGTCGATCAGCACATACCAGGGATGCACCGTCTCCAGCGGGTCGCGCACGCCCGGAATATGTCGCGTGGTGAATTCGACGCCGATGCGCGGCATCAGCTCGAAGCCGGTCAGCGCCGTGCCGCAGAGGCTGGAGGCATTCTTGAACAGGGTCAGCGCATCATCGATCGATTGCAGGCCGGCAAAGGCGACCTGATGGCCGAGTGGCTGTGGAAAGAGTTTTAGCACCGCACCGGTGATGACGCCGAGCGTGCCTTCCGCGCCGATGAAGAGATCGCGCAGATCGTAGCCGGTATTGTCCTTCTTCAGGCGGCGCAATCCGTTCCAGATCTCGCCCGTGGGCAGCACGACTTCGAGGCCGAGGCAGAGCTGACGCATATTGCCATAGGCAAGAACCGCCGTACCGCCGGCATTGGTGGAAAGATTGCCGGCAATACGGCAGGAGCCTTCGGAACCAAGCGAAAGCGGAAACATGCGGCCATGCTCGGCCGCTGCCTTGTGAACATCCGCCAGAATGCAGCCGCCGTCGACGATCATGGTATTGCCGACCGGATCGATATCGCGCACGCGGGCCATGCGCTCCAGCGACAGGATGATGTCCGAGCAGCCCTCGCGCGGCGTCTGGCCGCCAACAAGGCCTGTATTGCCTGTCTGTGGAACGATGGCCGTGCCGGTTTCGCTGGCAAGCTTGAGGATCGCCGAAACCTCTTCCACCGAGCCGGGCTTCAGCAGCATGGGCGAGGCGCCGTGATAGAGTCCGCGGTTTTCCACCAGATGCGGCGCAATTTCCGCAGGGTTCCGCACGGCATGTTTTTCGCCGACGATGGCGGTGAAGCGGTCGAGAAGGTCGGAAGAGGGGGCGGAGCTGCTCATGGCGTGTCCTTTGCCTGATGATGTCGGGCTGATTTATTCTCTGGGCGCGGCGGCGCGGCGCAGCCGGTCGTTGATAGCCTCCCCGAGGCCCTCGTCGGGAATATGCGAAAAGGCGATGGTCGCAGCACCCGTAGCATCGGCGCGCTTCATGAAATCGAAAAGATTCGCGGCGGCTTCCGAGAGATCGCCGCTGGCGCTTAGATCCAGCACGGCAATAGCCTTTTCGATGCCCGGAATATCTGGCGTCCCGAAGCGGATCAGCGCTTCGTTCGCGGAAACCTCAGTCGCGTCGAGCCGCACGGCTGCACCCGGTGCATAATGCGAAGCCATCATCCCCGGTGCCTCGATGGCAGCGGAAGCCTTCTTCTTGCGCTTCAGCGCCTTGCCGGCGACCCGTTCGATCTCGCTTGCCGCCAGCCCGCCGGGCCGCAGCAGGCGCATCTCGCCATCCTCGACCTTGACGATGGTCGACTCCACGCCGACGACCGAGGCGCCGGCATCGAGGATGAGCGTGATCCGTTCCCCGAGATCGTCACTTACGTGATCGGCGCTGGTGGCACTGATCTTGCCCGAAGTATTGGCACTCGGCGCGGCAAGCGGACGGCCGAAGGCGCGGATCAGCTCGCCTGCAAAGCCCTGCGGCACGCGGACGCCGACCGTGTCGAGCCCGGCGGTTGCCAGCGGATGGATGCCGCTGTCGGGTCTCAGCGGCAGCACCAACGTCAGCGGGCCGGGCCAGAAGGCTTCCGCCAATTTACGGGAGATGGGGTCGAAGACCGCGTAGCGTTCGGCCATGGCGAGGTCGCTCATATGGCAGATCAGCGGATTGAAGCGCGGCCGCCCCTTCGTCTCGTAGATCCGGGTAATGGCGGCAGGATTGGTGGCATCGGCGGCAAGGCCGTAGACCGTCTCCGTCGGCAGCCCGATCGGCAGACCCTCGGCGAGAGTCGCTGTCGCCACTTCTATTGCCGTTTGCGGATGTTCGAGAATGTCTATGTGTCGAGCCATGGCCTGCCTGCTTGCAGTTCAGGCCGTTTCTTATGCCCTTCGAGTCTTCGGATCAATCGTCAAAGCTGGCGAATGATATCGCGAAGCTGCTCGTTGCGCGCGCCGAGGAGAAGAACATTGCGGATGGCGATCTGCGGGTCGTGGGTGTGGAACAGCACGCCATTGCCTCTGACGTCGCGGTTGATCGTCAGCTTCTTGTCTTCGGCTTGCCTGTCTGGATGGATCGCGACCGCGAAATACATTCGCGAATATTTGAGGCTGATGTCCTCGAAGAAATTCTCTTCCTGGCCGATCCGAGCAAAGAAGTTGGCGATGTAGAAGGCCCAGTTCACCTGCTCATATTGAGCGAATTGCGTCCTCGCGGCAGTGACATGGCAATAGCCGAGATGCGGCGTGTCCTTCAGCGTGTGGTGAAAGATGAGCTTCGGAAAGCGGATGGACTTGTGAAAGCTGTTGAGCCGGTCATGGGTCTTTTCGCCGGCATCCCTGAGCTTCTGTGCCGTGCGCACAGCCACCTGCTCGTGGGTAAGGTATTCCCGCTCTTCCGGCAGCCAGTGTAGTCTGTTGCGGTTGATGCGGCCGGTGCGCAGGAATTCTGTGTATCCCGTCGTCGATACCGCTGGCGCCGGTTCGGGCTCGGCGGGCTTCCCAGCGTCGAAATATCTGAGTTTGGCCATGCCGGATCTCGCTATAAAACTCTTTGGAGGACATGATGGATTACGGAGCTTGAGCCGAGCTTAAGCGCGCCTGAGCGAAAACTCTCGCTACCGACTCTGCAGGCGCTTTCCGCCACGCACTTATTCCCCTGAATAGCGGCCGTTTGCGGGCTTGTCGCAATCAGAATAAAGCGTCATTGGCAGAATGCAAATGCGATGCTCAGGCCACCTCTCGCGCGGGCGAGTAAATGATTGAATCACCTTCCAATATTCTCATGACATGCAACCGTCCCGACGTCCCGTATCGCCTGTCGTCAATTTCGGAGCCGATGTCGCATTGCAGCGCAGCGGCTGGCGGAGCCGGGAGCTATGATGCCATCAATCTCAAGGTGCCGTCTGCTAGGGAGACGGAGAATTGGGAAGCCGGTCAAAATCCGGCGCTGCCCCCGCAACGGTGGTGGAGTGAGGCATGGCGGATAAAGCCACTGGGTCGGATCGACCTGGGAAGGTGCCATGGGGCTCTGGAAACAGCGCCGCTCCAGAGCCCGGAAACCAGCCTTGGGCACATAGGTTTACTGACCGCGGCGGGTGGTCGGGACATTGCTTTTGGCCGCTCCCAATCGGCCGCGCATGTCCTTTGCCCGCCTCCTGGTACTGCTAAGGATAGGCAAATGGACATCGGCAGCAAAGTTCTGCGGCAACTGAAGAACCACCGGACGGGTTTCAGCCTTGAGCAACCGTTCTACACCGATCCGGATTACTTCAAGCTCGATATGGAGACGATCTACTATCGCGACTGGCTGTTCATCGGCCATGATTGCGAAGTGCCGCGCGCGGGCAATTATTTCACCGTCCAGATCGGCGATTATCCCGTCGTGATCGTTCGCGGCCGCGATCAGGTCATCCGCGCCTTCCACAATAGCTGTCGCCATCGCGGCTCGCGTGTCTGCACCACTGAGCGCGGCTCCTCGGCAAAGCTCGTCTGCCCCTATCACCAGTGGACCTACGAGCTCGACGGCTCGCTGCTCTTCGCCCGCCAGATGGCGGAGGATTTCGACAAGAGCCAATATTCGCTGAAGCCGGTTCACTGCGAAAGCGTCGGCGGCTACATCTTCATCTGCCTCGCGCAGAACGTTCCCGATTTCGCCCCGGTTCGCGCCACGATCGAGCCCTACATGGCACCGCACCGCATCAGCGAAGCCAAGGTCGCCTTCCAGAGCACCATCATCGAAAAGGGCAACTGGAAGCTCGTCTGGGAAAATAACCGCGAATGCTACCATTGCGCGGCCAATCACCCCGAGCTTTGCCGCACCTTCCCGGAAGCGCCGACCGTCACCGGCGTGCAAGGCGCGATGAATGACCCCGTCATCGCCGAACACTGGCAGCGCTGCGAAGCCGCCGGCCTGCCGAGCGAGTTCAAGATCTCGCCGGATGGCCAGTTCCGCGCCGCGCGCATGCCGCTGATCGAAGGGGCCGAAAGCTACACCATGTCGGGCCAGAACGCCGTCAGGCGGCCGCTCTCATCCGACGTGACGATCAACGGCATCGGCACCATGCTGCTGTTCCACTATCCGACGACGTGGAACCACATGCTCGGCGACCACGCGATTTCCTTCCGTGTCCTGCCGATCAGCGCCGAGGAAACCGCCGTGACCACGAAGTGGCTCGTCCATAAGGATGCCGTCGAAGGTGTCGACTATAATCTGGAAGAGCTGACCCACGTCTGGACCGAAACCAACGATCAGGACCGCCGCATCGTCGAGGAAAATGCCTTCGGCATCCGCTCGCCGGCCTATGAGCCCGGTCCCTATTCGGAAATCCACGAAGGTGGCGTCATGCAGTTCGTCGAATGGTACACGACGTTCATGATCAACCGGCTGCAGGGCGACCAAGCCAAGCTGTCGGCGGTTGCCTGAGCATGAACATGACCGTCTCCCTTCCGCATCGCCACCTCGATCAGATGCAGCCCTGGAATGACAGGCAGCATGTGCTCGAATGCCTCTCGGCAACGCCCGAAGCGCCCGACGTGATGACCTTCACGTTCCGCTCCGACAAGGACAACTGGTTCCGCTATCTGCCGGGCCAGTTCGTGACGCTGGAGCTGCCGACGGCTCCGGAGCCGGTCATGCGCACCTATACGCTGTCGTCGACGCCGTCGCGGCCCTTCTCGGTCGCCGTGACGGTGAAGGCGCAGAAGGACAGCATCGGCACGCGCTGGATGTTCGAGAACCTGAAGCCGGGCATGCGCATCAAGGCGTTCGGCCCGCTCGGCGACTTCAGCCATATCCGTCATCCCGGCGAGAAATACCTCTTCATCTCTGCCGGCTCCGGCATCACGCCGATGATGTCGATGACGCGCTACATGTCCGATATCGCACCGCTGTCTGATATCACCTTCGTCAACTGCTCGCGCGGCCCGGCCGATATCATTTTCCGCTCGGAGCTCGAATATCTCGCGCGCTTCATGCCGAACCTCAATCTCGGCTTCATCGTCGAAGGCTGCGGCCGGACGGATCTCTGGTCGGGGTTGAAGGGCCGCATCGACAAGGCGAAGATCGGTTTGCTGGCGCCGGATTTCATGGATCGGACGATCTTCTGCTGCGGCCCGGAAGTCTTCATGGATGCCGTGCGCTCCATGCTGGAAGCCCATGGCTTCGACATGTCGCGCTACCATCAGGAAAGCTTCCAGCCGGCCAATGCGGCAACGCCGCTTGCGGAGGTTTCCGATGATGCATCGGGCGAGGCCGCGACGACGATCCGCTTCACCATGGCTGGCAAGGATGTCGTCTGCGCGGCGGGGCAGACCGTGCTTCAGGCGGCGCGCGGTGCCGGCGTGCGCATCGGTGCGGCCTGCGAATCCGGCCTCTGCGGCACATGCCGGGTGTTGAAGCTTTCGGGCGAAGTCGAGATGAGCCACAATGGCGGCATTCTCGATGACGAGATCGACGAGGGCTATATCCTCGCCTGCTGTTCGCGCCCGAAGACGGACGTCCAGGTCGAGGCCTAGAGCCGGACGACTTTAGGTCTATTCGACCTAAAGTCTAAATCCGCTCTAGAAATCCTGGTAATTCAGTTCGTTGATCTCGACCGGCTTCGATTGCGGCGTTGACGCCGTGACGACCGGGTCGATATCGGCCATGAGCGAGACGAGCGTCTGGCGCGGCCCGCTGCACATCTGTGCGAGCGCGATCGTCAGGTCCGGCGCGGGCAGCGGCTTGGCCGGAAGGAGATCGCCCTGCGGCCAGATCTTGGCGAGCTGAATTTTCGTCATCGGCACGACATTGACATCGATATCGGTGAGCGTGCCCGGCACGCGATAGGGGCAGCTTTTCTCCGAGCAATTGTCTGAAGAAGCGAACTGCCAAATGGCATAATTGTCCCAGTTGCCGAGTGGAAAAGTGCCTTTGACATCAGGCTTGTAGCGTGCATACCACAAGGGCAGCCGCGACAGCAGCGGATAGGTGCCCCGGTGGTCGGCTATGTATCGCGCCGTGTTGTGATTGACGTAGAGAATGGGGTAGCGCCCGGTCCTGACCTTGATGTGGGCGACATAGATCTGCGCATCGTCGAGTGACATGAACTGCGTCGTGTCCATGCCGTCGATATCGAGCACCATCAGCTCATCCGGCTGTGGATCGGCATAATCGAGAAAATGATTGGCCTGGTCGATCGGATTGCCGGGCCGCCCCAGATGATAGGCGCCCCATAACAGACCATTCGCCTTTGCCAGCATGCGGCGCGTTTGAAAGAGCTCACGGCTGACTGCGTATTTGCGCCACATCGTCCTGCAATGGGCCACCGTATCGCCGCCGTGATCGCCGGTGCAGCTGAAGCTTTCGGGCAATCCGTCGGAGGCCTTGGAGATGAAGCCGGCTATCCGTTTGTCCTGCAGAAACGCGTTCCAGTCGATGGTGTTCAGCTCGTAAGCATCGACAATCAGGGCGTTTTTCGGATCGCCCCAGGGCGGGCTTTCGCCGGCCGAAGGCTTGGAGACCGGCCCCATCAGGGCCAGGATCGTCAGCAAGCCGTAAATGAGGAGGTTACTCTTTCGGTATCCTTTCATGAAATAATAGTAAGGATTGCTGGTTAATCTTGGGTTAAGAAAGCAATCACTATAAATTCATCGTGGAGCCCCTCGTAACTCCTTAAATCGGTAGGGATTTGAGGAACTAAATAACGCGCTGCCGCGTTCTTTGTCGTCTATTCGGATATGCGACGAAGCAGGCAGCGAAACCTTGCTCGGGAAGCATTCCCGACATGAAACGCCTACAGACTTGAGTGCCAAGTCGAACCAGGGAATGGAGATGAAAATGCTTGGTTTCCGTGCAAAAATCGCGACAGTCGCCGTAACGGCTGCCGTCGCCCTGACGAGCTTCACACCGTCTTTCGCCATGCAGATGCCCGCCGCGCCGATCGTAAAGCAGTCCGCGCCCGCCCAGGCCGCGCCTGGCAATGTCGAACAGGTCCAATGGCGTCACGGCGGCTATTATCGCCGTGGCTGGTATGGAGGCTATCGCGGCTATCCGGGCTATCGTCGCGGTTATCGCTATTATGACGGCTATTGGTTCCCGCTGGCAGCGTTCGGCGCCGGTGCTCTCGTGGGCGGCGCGATCGCCAGCCAGCCGCGCTATTACGCGCCGGCTCCGGCTCCGAGTGCCGGCATCAATCCACGCCACGTCGCCTGGTGCGAGTCGCGCTATCGCTCCTATCGCGCTTACGACAATACGTTCCAGCCGAATTCCGGCCCGCGCCGTCAGTGCTACTCGCCGTATTTCTAAGCGGCGCTTCCAGAACTGCCAATGTCAGCCGTCCGGTTTCCCGCCGGGCGGCTTTTTCATGCTTTGACGTCAGAGAATATTGACCCGCTTGAGCAGCCACCATGCCAGCAGCATGGAGGCGATGATGAAGCCAACCGCATATCCCGTACCGCTTGCACCGCCCGCCAGTGGCAGGCCTGATGTATTCATGCCGAAGAAGCCGGTCACCAATGTCGGGGGCAGCAGAAAAGCGGTCATGATCGACAGGATATAGAGATGCCGGTTGATCTCGGAGGCAAGCTTCGAATCGATTTCTTCGTGCAGCAGCCTGGCCCGTTCCTGCAGCGCATAGACGTCGTGCTCGACCGCTTCTAGGCGCCCCGTCAGCCGGCCGGCGACATCCTCGAAGCCGAGCGGCATCTCCTCGTCGTCGGAGGCAGCGGCGTGGCGCATCAGCGAAAGAACGGTCCGCAAATGGCGATGCAGGCGCACGATGGTCCTGCGGATGGGCGGAAGCTTGGCGCGCTCGTCTCGTGACGTATTGCCGTGGACGAAATCCTCAATGCCATTCAGCTCTTCGCTGATTTCGATGACGACGGAGATCAGGGTCCGTTGGAACTCGACGACGATCAGCTCGAAAATATCCACGGGATTGGAAAATCGTGCGGCGTTCTTTTCGATCAGCACTCGGGTTCGGTCCAGGCTGCGCAGCGGCTGCAGCCGGGTGGTTATCAGCACGCGATCGGTCAGCGCGAAATGCAGCCAGCCGATATCGTGGGTGTTGTGAGCAAAGTCGCGCTGGAAGTCGACCAATGTGCCGAAAAGCATCTGCTCGTCGACCGTGATCGTTGCATGTGTTTCATGCGTGGTCAGCGCTATGCGGGCGGCTTCGTTCAATCCCGGTGCATCCTCCAGGAAAGCCGGCACCCGGGCATCGACGAGATTGAGATGCAGCCAGAGAAAGCCGTCGTCGCCGAACAGCCTCGAACGATCGGTATCGTCAGGCAGGCGCTCCGGCTTGTTTTCACCGGGGCGGAGACGGTACGCCCAGATAAAGCCTGGTATGGTATTGGCTGACGTGAGCGTATTCATGGGGGCATCGTTCGCTTTGTCTGAACAGTCGCCTTAGTCTTCATTCATGACGGTTTTTTATTCAAGTCCGTGCTTTGGCGGAATAATCGCGGAGATAGGCGGCGATGTCACGGCCGCTCGGCGCGCGTAAGACGCATGTCACGTTCGGGTTCGCGAGACGGTGGAAATCGATGCCTCCTACCATTTGAAAAAATTGACGTTTACGTAAAAATAAACTAGCTATAGCCACAAATGGCCAATGGTCCGGAGAGGCGGGTCATTGCCAGTATCGATCCGGAGGAAATCATCATGTACAAGGCGCCTGTCGAAGAAATCGCGTTCACGCTGAAATATGTCGCCGGCATGGAGCGCGCCATGGAAGAGGGCGTTCTTGGCGATCTCAGCACCGATCTTGTCGATGCCATCCTGTCGGAAGCCGGGCGTTTCGCCGGCGACGAGGTGGAGCCGCTTGCCGAGAATGGCGACAAGCAAGGCGCGAGGCTGGCGGACGGCAAGGTGGTTCTTCCCGATGGCTGGGAGAAGCTCTACCGCGACTGGATCGCTGGTGGCTGGAATGGCCTGACCGCGCCCGAGGAGTTCGGTGGGCAGGGTCTGCCGCACATGCTGAATATCGCGACGCTGGAAATGTGGAATTCCGCCTCGATGGCCTTCGGCCTCGCGCCGACGCTGACCATGGGGGCGGTCGAAGCGCTACGGGCTCACGGCAGCGAAGACCTCAAGAAGACATATCTGGCAAAGCTCGTCTCGGGCGAGTGGACGGGCACCATGAACCTGACGGAGCCGCATGCGGGTTCCGATGTCGGCGCTCTGCGCTCCCGCGCCGAACGCCGCGATGACGGCACCTATCGCATCTTTGGCCAGAAAATTTTCATCACCTGGGGCGATCACGAAGCGACCGAGAACATCATCCATCTCGTTCTCGCCCGCCTTCCGGATGCGCCGGCCGGCACGCGCGGCATTTCGCTGTTTCTCGTGCCGAAATTCCTTGTGAATGAGGATGGCTCGCTCGGCGCCCGCAACGATCTTTTCGTGCATTCGCTGGAACATAAGCTCGGCATTCATGGTTCACCGACCTGCACGATGATCTATGGCGATGGCAAATATGGTGCGGAAAAGGGCGCCGTCGGTTGGCTCGTCGGCGAGGAAAATAAAGGCCTGGCCTGCATGTTCACGATGATGAACAACGCGCGTCTCGCTGTCGGCATCCAGGGCGTGGCGATTGCCGAAGCGGCAACTCAGAAGGCCATCGCTTATGCCCGGGAGCGCACCCAGGGCCGCGCGCCGGGCACGGCCGTATCAGGCATGAGCCCGATCATCGAACATCCCGATGTCGCGCGTATGCTGCTGACGATGAAAGCCCTGACTCAAGGGGCGCGCGCCATTTGCTACGCCTGTGCGCAGGCGATCGACATGTCGCATCGCGATCCCGAGAGGGCAAAACATTGGCAGGAGCGTGCGGCATTGCTGACGCCGATCGCCAAGTCCTTCTCCACCGATGCCGGCGTCGATGCCGCTTCCCTTGGCGTACAGGTCCATGGCGGTATGGGCTTCATAGAGGAGACGGGGGCAGCACGCCTGCTGCGGGATGTGCGCATCGCACCGATTTACGAGGGCACCAACGGCATTCAGGCTATCGATCTGGTGACGCGCAAGCTGACGATCGGCAATGGCGATCATGTGCGCGGCGTCATTGCTGAACTACGCGAGATCGCTGATTCCGTTGCCAGTTCCAATCTGGATGGTTTCGGCGAAACGGCGCCGCGGCTGCAGGCGGCCATTGCCGCTCTCGAAAAGACGGGCGAATGGCTCCTGTCGAAACAGGCAGAAGGCGCAGTTGCCGAAGCTCTGGCGGGCGCCACCCCTTACCAGCGGCTCTTCGGCCTGGTGCTGACCGGATCCTATCTCGCCAAGGGCGGCCTCGTCGATGCGGGCGACGGCCAGGGTGGCAAGCGCATTGCGCTTTGCCGCTTCGCCGCCGAGAATCTTTTGGCTGAAACCACCGCCCTTGCCGATCGCGTCGTTGCCGGAGCCGGCAGCCTTGAAGCTGCTCGCATCGCGCTTGCCTAAGGATATATGATGACCGACCACATCCTCATCGAACGCCCCGAGACTGCGCCACAGGTCCAGATCATCCGCTTCAACCGGCCGGAAAAGAAGAATGCCATCACGCGCGCCATGTATCAGACCATGACCGATGCGCTGAAGGCAGCGGAGGCCGCGCCGGATATCCGCGTCCACGTCTTTCTCGGCACGGAAGGCTGTTTTTCGGCCGGCAACGATCTGGCCGATTTCCTTGCCTTCGCCATGAGCGGCAATATGGGGCGCGAAGTCATTGATTTTCTCGTTGCACTGGCGAGCACGAATAAGCCCGTCGTCTCCGGCGTCGATGGTCTGGCGATCGGCATTGGCACGACGATCCATCTGCATTGCGATCTGACTGTTGCCTCCGACCGCAGCCTGTTCAGGACACCCTTCGTCGATCTTGCGCTGGTTCCGGAAGCGGCTTCGAGCCTGCTTGCTCCGCGCGTGATGGGACATCAGCGTGCCTTCGCCCTGCTTGCCCTCGGCGAAGGCTTCTCCGCTGCCGAAGCAAGGGAGGCGGGCCTTATCTGGAAGGTGGCGTCACCGGAAACGGTGGAGACCGAAACGCTGTCGCTGGCGGCTAAACTTGCCGCCAAGCCGCCCGAGGCTCTGCGGATCGCACGTGATCTCATGCGGGGTCCTCCCGATGCTGTCCTCGAGCGGATTCAGAAAGAAGCCGAACATTTCGCCGCCCAGCTGAAAAGCGCCGAGGCGCGCGCGGCTTTCGAGGCTTTCATGAAGCGGTGAGACACATCCCCCTCGTGCTTCGAGACGCCTCTTCAGGCCTCCTCAGCATGACGGCTAATCTCTGGCGCATCTCGATCGTGAGCGACTCCGCCCTCATGGTGAGGTGCGAAGCACTTAGAGCCGTTGCGCTTTTCTTCGAATCGCGAAAATGCTCTACCTCCTTGTTTTTACGCAATTCCTGACGGAAAACCGCTGCGCACTTTTCCTGGAATTGCTCTAGGGCGTAGCCTCGAACATGGAGTAATCGCGGCGCGATCTCGCCCTGGCTTTTTGGGCTAGCGGGGGTGGTTGCCCCCGATAAGATGGAAAAAGGGCTCTCGATTGGAACCGGGCCCAAACATCGGATGGAGGCAACCATGAACCAGTATATTGGGCTTGATGTTTCATTGAAAGATACCGCGATATCGATCCGGGAGAACGGCAAGCGGATCTGGCGGGGGAAGTGCCCTTCGGATCCAAAACTTCTGACGGAGATGATCCGCAAGCATGCTCCGCGCGCTCGGCGCGTCGTATTCGAAACGGGACCGCTGTCGACGTGGTTCTATCATGCGCTGACGAGTGAGGGAGTGCCGGCGATCTGCATTGAAGCACGGCACGCACAAAAGGTATTGAACGAGACGCTCAACAAGACCGATACCAATGATGCGGACGGCTTGGCGCAACTCGCAGAAGCGGGTTTTTACAAAGCGGTTCGCGTCAAGTCGTTTGACGCCATGATGGCCCGCACGTTGGTGGCTGCCCGCGCACAGCTTTTGAACATCTCAACACAACTCGGCAATCAAATCCGCGGCCTGATGAAGACCTTCGGCCTGATCATCCCGAAAGCGAAGGGTCGAGTATTTGATGGCGATGTGCGGAAGCTTTTGGATGGGAACAACGAGCTTGCAAAAGTTATCTTGCCTCTTTTGGAGGCGTGGCACGGTATCCGAAAGCGCGCAGCCGATCTCAGTCGCCAGTTGCTGATGGTGGCGCGTGAGAGCCAAGCTACGAAGCTACTGATGACAATCCCAGGCATCGGGGCTGTCACGGCGGTATCCTACGTTACGGCAATTGAAGATCCAGGAAACTTTCGAACGTCGCGCTCGGTGGGCGCTTGGCTCGGGTTGACAACCCGGCGCTACCAATCAGGCGAGGTCGATTATGACGGCCATATCTCGCGGAGGGGTGACAATCGCTTACGTGGATTGCTTTACGAAGCGGCGACAACGCTGCTGACGAGAACCAGTGCCAGGACCGAGAGCAGTCTCAAGCGTTGGGGACTTAAGCTGCGCGAGCGACTCGGCTTCAAGCGGGCCGCTGTGGCCGTGGCCCGGAAACTCGCGGTCATCATGCACAGCATGCTCAAGACGGGAGAGGTGTTCAACGCATCGGCCGGCGCCACCGTATAGGAGACGCCCAGCCGTCGTCCCTCAGCGCGCCATCTAACTCTGGGCGCTGAGCGTCCCTGCTGCGGACGTGGGCAGGATCATTCCGCTTCTAGTGGCTGCAGCTCGTTGAGACTGCGTCTCGAACATAGGAAGATCCCACCTGCGAAGACCATTGTGCGGCGGCATTTGCCGACCGCGGAGACAACCCTGCGCCCAGCACTGGATAGCTCAGAACGACATGGCCGGAAGGGCAGATCCACTCAATCGGTTCAGCCGCGTTGCCTGTCCCGCAAGCCGGCAAGGTCGTTGAATGCCAAAACCAGCTTGACGGATGGAATGCGATTAGACAACCACGAGGGTCGGCCACCGAATTCGGGGCGAAGATAATTACTTTTCCAGCGCCGCAACCACTTCGACATGCGAGGTCCACAGGAACTGGTCGATAGGGGTCACCCGCGTAACGCGGTAGCCGCCCTCGACCAGGATAGCGAGATCACGGGCAAGGGTCAGTGGGTTGCAGGAGACGGCGACGATCTTCTTGACCTGCGAGCGGGCCAGTTCCTTACTCTGGAATTCCGCGCCGGCGCGAGGCGGGTCGAAGACGACGGCGTCGTAGACCTTCAGTTCCTGCATCATCAGCGGCCGGCGAAAGAGATCGCGACGCTCGACGCTGACGGGCTTCAGTCCCTGCGTGTTGCGTGCGGCGTGATCCAATGCCGCAAGCGGCTTGTCTTCGCTTTCCACCGCATGCACGCGCCCGATCCGCGCCAGGCGAAGAGAGAAGGTGCCGCTACCGGCGAAGAGATCGGCGATGCGCTTGGCCTTGTCGACATGGGTTGCAACCAGCTCCGCCATGGCGTCCTCGGCCTGCTTGGTCGCCTGCGTGAAGGCACCGGGCGGCGGCGCAACCTGAACGCCGCCGAAATCGATCATCGGCTTTACCGGTTCCACCAGGATCTCGCCGTTCAGCGAGACGCGGGCGATGCCGCGAAGCGACAGCACCGTTTCGATCGTGCTGCGGCGCTGCTTGTCCGAAAGAGACTTGATGCCGTCAACGGCAAGGTCGAGGCCCGTCTGCGTCTCCAATACGGAGATGCGGAAGGCTTCGGCATTGATGGCGATTGCCGCTGCAATCGTCTTGATGGCGGGCAGCCTGGCCATGATGCCGGGCGAGGCGATGGGACATTCCTCGATGGCAACGATGTGATGGCTTTCGGCCTGGTTGAAGCCGATCAGCATATCCTTTTCAGTCTTGCGCGCGGCGAAGACGACCCGGCGCCGCTCGCTCGGATGCGCGGCGACGATATCGTCCACTTCGGGCGTCAGGCCCTTGGAGCGAAGCGCGTCGACAACCAGCTGGCGCTTGAAGGCGCGATAGGGCGCGTCGGCATAATGCTGCAGGGTGCAGCCGCCGCAGGCGCCGTTGACGCCATGTGGGCCGAAATGCCGACAGTGCGGCTCCTGGCGATCCGGCGAGGCGACTGAGATGGACATCAGCGTGCCCTGGCTCTTCACCCGCGCGATGGCGACATTTTCGCCCGGCAGCGTGAAGGGCACGTAGATTGGGCCATCGGTGCCCTGCGCGATGCCGTCGCCCTGGGCGCCGAGCTTCTGGATGGTAACGGTTTCGGTGCTCATGGCTTAATCCCTGCGAGAAGAAATTCCTGGTTGCCGTCGCCGCCAGCGATTGGCGAGGCGATGAGGCCGAGGCTCTGCCAGCCCATGTCTTCGGTGAACCAGCGCTCAAGCTCGGCCGCGACTGCCGGGGCGGAGGAGGGGTCCTTCAAGAGGCCGGCCTTGCCGATTGCATCGCGGCCCGCCTCGAATTGCGGCTTTACGAGCAGCGCCGCCCGGGCGCCCGGTTCGGCAAGCGCAAGGGCCGGTGCAAGAGCCAGCTTCAGCGAAATGAAGGAGACATCGGAAACGACGAAGGTGAAAGGTTCGCCGATATCTTCTGCCGTCAGATTGCGCGCGTTCAGCCCCTCGATATTGGTCACGCGCGGATCGTCCGCTATGCGCGGATGCATCTGGCCGTGGCCGACATCGATCGCCGTGACATGGGTAGCGCTGCGCTGAAGCAGCACTTCGGTAAAGCCGCCTGTCGAGGCGCCGACATCGAGACAATGTTGTCCCTTCGGATCGAGGCCGAAATGGTCGAGTGCCGCCACCAGCTTCAACGCGGCGCGGGAAACATAATCCTGCGCCGGATCGTCGATGTTGATCTTGGCATTCTCGGAAAAAAGTGCCCCCGGCTTCGTCACGATCTTGCCGTTCACGGTGACCGTGCCGCGCTGGATAGCATCGCGAGCGCGCGAGCGGCTGGCGAAGAGCGAAAGGGTGACAAGAAGCTGATCGAGGCGTTGCGGTTCGGACATGGGCTGTCCATGCCGGGCAATGCATTATGTTGCAAGCCTTTTATGCTGCAATCGGCGTTGACGCCGGATCGCAACCAGCCATAATCGCCGCAATCAACGGGTGAGGGGCATCATGTGGAAGATTGGTGGCTATGCTGCGCTGATGGCGATGTCAGCGGCTCCAGCTATGGCAAACGATACCATGGCCGAGCTGAGAACCGGCGGCCTCGCTTACGTCCGCACCGGCGATATCAGCATGGATCAGGAAAAGCTGTTCATTTCGCCAGAACAGGTCCGTGTGGATTACGTCTTTGAAAACACCTCCGACAAAGATGTCGAAAGCGTCGTCGCCTTTCCGATGCCGGATATCAAGGGCGACATCGACAGCATGGTTGATGCCGGAAATGTCGATTCCGACAATTTCCTGGGTTTCACCGTGACGCAGGATGGCAAGGCCATCATGCCGACCCTACAGCAGCGCGTATCGGTTGCCGGGGTCGACATGACCGACGAACTGAAGGCTCACGGCGTGCCGCTGCTGCCGCTCAGCAAGGCGGCGACGGATGCCGTCGCTAAATTGCCGGTCGATGTGCTCGAGGATTGGACAGCCCGGGGTTTGATCGCCGATGACGAATACGACGCCGACGGCCAGGGCATGAAACATCATCCGACGCCGATGTGGACGCTGCATACGACCTATTGGTGGCGCACCAAGTTTCCGGCCAAGGCCAGGATCGCCGTGGAGCATCGTTACAAGCCGAGCGTCGGCGGCACCGTCGCCATCACCTTTGCCGGCGACGAAGATTACCAGAAGCAGCAACTGCAGAACTATCGCGCCAAATATTGCCTCGATGAGGCCTTTTTGAAGACGGCCGTCAAGCTTGCTGCAGCGGCCGATAAGGGTGGTCGCGGCTATACCGAGAGCTGGATTTCCTATGTGCTGACGACGGGTGCCAACTGGTCCGGCCCGATCAAGCATTTCGAGCTGACGGTCGATAAGGGCAGTCCCGAGAACTACATCAGCTTCTGCGGTACGAATGTGAAGAAGATCGGTGCGACGACGTTCCAGATGACGGCGCAGGATTTTTACCCGGAGCACGATCTGGATATCCTGATCCTGGCCGCGGCGGCGGTGAACTAGCGTTGAGCTGAGCAGTCCGCGCAAATTAAATAAATTTAAAGCCGAAACCTCTACTCATGCCGGGGATTGCGGTGATCTGTTTCCAGATTGCCGCCTGCCATGAAGGCTTCGCGCGTCTGCGTCCCAATCATGCCCTCCCTGAATTCTTCGAGCATCGGCCGTACTCCCTCCCAATGACGGCCGGACGATGCTCGCCAGGACCGGCGCTCAGGAGGCGCTCGCTCATGTTTGCGAAAAAACTCTCTTTGAATGGCAAGCTTGCCATTACATTCACGGCCCTGATCGCGATTTTTGCCTGTGTTTCCGCTTTCGTCTATGCAAAGCAGGACGTGTCGGCCGGAGCCGCCGACGAGCAGGCAAAATCGCAGCAGCTCGTCAGCCTGATCGACGACTCCCTGCAGTCGATGCTGGAACAGGCTGTCAATCTGCGCGGTTTTCTGCTTCTGCGCAGCGAAAGCACCTACGGCGATATCTTCAACAATCGCGAGCGGATGCTGAAGAGCATCGCAGCCGCCAAGGAGGTCGCCGCCGATTCTCCGGATCTGCTGCAGGCGATCGATAACATGCAGAAGGCTGCCGATCTCTATTTCCATCAGCTCGCGGAGCCACAGGCCAAGGCGCGCAAGGAAACCGAGATGCCGCTCGATCAGATCGTCAAGATTGGCCAGAACGAAACCAAGGGTCAGCTTGATGGCTTCCGCGACGCTGCCGCCAAGATCAAGAAGGCCGCACGTGCCAGGGCGAGCGACCTCGCAGCCATGCAGGACGATGCCAATGGCGATCTTCGCCTGACGCTTATCGCCGGCAGTATCTTCGCTTCGCTCGCGGCCGCCGTGCTTGCATGGCTGCTGTCGCGGATCATCGTGCGCCCGATCGTCGGCATGACGGCTGCCATGGGCCGCCTGGCAAATGGCGAGCATGACGTCGAAGTCCCGGCCGTTGGCCGCGGCGACGAAATCGGCCGCATGGCCGATGCCGTGCTCGTCTTCAGGCAGGCTGGTATCGAGAAGCTGCGTCTTGCCGGTGAGACCGAGCGTATGCGCGGCGATGCCGAACGTCAGCGCTTGATGAATGACGAGCAGAAGGCGCGTGAAGAAGGCGAAATCCGTTTCGCCATGGAAGCGCTCGCCGGCGGCCTCTCGGCTCTATCGTCGGGCAATGTCGCAACCCGCCTTCACAACAGCTTTGCACCGCAATTCGACAGCGTTCGCGCTGATTTCAACAATGCAGTCGAGAAGCTGGAGGCGGCCCTGCAGTCTGTCGGCTCCAATGCCCGCGCCATCAATGCAGGTGCTGACGAAATCCGTGCGGCGGCCGATGATCTGGCGCATCGCACCGAGCAGCAGGCTGCCGCGGTTGAAGAGACGGCCGCGGCATTGGAGCAGGTCACGACCACGGTGCGCGACTCCGCCAAGCGTGCGGAAGATGTCGGCCATCTCGTCGAGCGTGCCCGCCAGGGTGCGGAACGGTCGGGCGAAGTGGTTCGCAACGCCGTTTCGGCCATGCAGCAGATCGAAAAGTCCTCTGGCGAGATCAGCAACATCATCAGCGTCATCGACGACATCGCCTTCCAGACGAACCTTCTGGCGTTGAACGCCGGCGTCGAGGCCGCGCGTGCGGGGGATGCCGGCAAGGGCTTTGCGGTCGTTGCCCAGGAGGTGCGTGAGCTTGCCCAGCGCTCCGCCAACGCCGCCAAGGAGATCAAATCGCTCATCACGACGTCGAGCGATCAGGTCAATACTGGTGTATCGCTGGTCGGCGAGACCGGCAAGGCGCTGGAATTGATCGTATCCGAAGTGCAGGAAATCAACCGCCATGTCGGAGCGATCGTGACGGCGACCCGCGAGCAGTCGACCGGCCTGCAGGAGATCAACACGGCTGTCAACAACATGGACCAGGGCACCCAGAAGAACGCCGCCATGGTCGAGGAGCAGACGGCGGCAAGCCACGCGCTCGCCCGCGAAGCTGCGGCGCTGAACGAACTGCTCCAGCAGTTCCGCCTCGGCGATGCCGCACAGGCTGCACCTGTACGGCCTGCCGTTGCGACCGCCCGCTCGAAGCCGGCCGCATCGCCGGCTCGGGCTCTGGGCCGCACTGTTGCCAAGGCCTTCGCCGGAAAGGCAACTGCAGCGGCTGCCGCCACCGCGCGGGACGATTGGGAAGAATTCTGATCGTTCGACGATGGCCTCGTGGGCGCCCTTTAGAGGCGGCTCACGGTGAATCATCTTCGTGGACTTCATCGGCCCGTCGCTTTGCGGCGGGCCGCCTTGTTTTTTACAGTGTGCATGAGAGCTGCGGCCTGTCCGACTTTGGTGCAGCGCCGCTGCGCCTGGAGCGTTCTTTCCCTGGAAGAATGGCTCTTTGGGTCATGATCTTGTTTTCGGCGGACCATCCTTTGGTCGAGATTTATTAAATATTTGATCGGCGGCAGGGTTGTCCTGAGCGGCGAACGCCCCTTTTTATAGTACGCATGATGATGCTGAGGGAGATTCGAATGGGACAGCTCGTCCGAGTTCCGGCCAATGAAACACAGAGACTTTTGGCCGTACGCTCCCTGAATGCGATTCACAGCGGTCCGACGCCGGAGCTCGCGACCCTTGCGGAACTCGCTAGAGGCGTGTTCGAGACGCCCTATGCGGCAATCAACATTATCGATGAGGACTGGCAGCGCATAGCTGGGCAGGCGGGACTGAAGATCGCCGAATGCTCACGCGATATGTCGATCTGTACACGGGTGGTGTTCGATGACGAACTGTTGGTCCTTCCGGATCTCATGGAAGAACCGGAGCTGAAGGCTGCCCCCTTTGTTCTCGATGATCCCTATTTCCGCTTTTATGCAGGCGCTCCGGTGCGACTGGAGAACGGTTTGCCGGTAGGAGCCTTCTGCATCCTCGATCAGAGGCCGAGGCAGTTTTCCTCGAGTGAGGAGCAAAGTCTGAGACACTTTGCCCAGATCGCAAGCGCGCTTCTACGTCTGCAGAAAACGAACTTGCTGATGGGAATAGCCGAGAATGATCTGCGCGCAGCGGCCATGACCGATCCGCTGACCCGTTTCTTCAATCGGTCGGCGCTGGAAGCTGTTGTTGATGGCGCGTTGAGTACGGCGGTAGCGACAGGCAGCAATTTCGGCGTCCTCTATCTCGACATGGATGGCTTCAAATCGATCAATGACCGTTTCGGTCACAATGTCGGCGACGAAGTTCTGTGCGAGGCATCCGTGCGTATCCGTTCGGTCCTGCGCGCGGACGACATCGTCGTGCGCATGGGGGGTGACGAATTTGCGATATTCGTCCCGGACTCGCCTGACAAGAATGCACTCGTGTCCCTGTCAGAACGGCTGCTTGCAGCCTTCAGAGCCCCTTTTGCTGTGGATGGCGTGTCGATTTTCGCAAGGCTCAGCATCGGCGCCGCGCTCGCGCCGCATGATGGTGCGACGCGTATCCCGCTGTTGAAGAATGTCGACTCTGCGCTCTATCAGGCCAAGGCAGCAGGCCGAGACCGCGTAGCGGTCTTCAACGCACTCGAAGCCTGACGTGCTCGGACCTTGTGGTATCAGGCAGCCGTAGGGCTGCCTGATTTTT
Source organism: Rhizobium sp. 11515TR (assembly GCF_002277895.1). NCBI lineage: Bacteria > Pseudomonadati > Pseudomonadota > Alphaproteobacteria > Hyphomicrobiales > Rhizobiaceae > Rhizobium > Rhizobium sp. 11515TR. Next base: position 1,554,558 of record NZ_CP022998.1, read on the forward strand.
GCGAGTCATCCGGCTGCTTCGACAATCCGGCCACGGCCGAGTACCTGGAATACCGTCTGCACGATGCCGGCGCGATCAAGGCCCGCCATGGCATTCATGGCCTCAGGCTTGGCCTGTTCCATCCAGATATCGGGCATGACCAGCGAGCGGATTTTCAGGCCGCTGTCGAGCAGGCCTTCATTGGCAAGGAACTGCATGACCTGGCTGCCAAAGCCACCGACCGAACCTTCCTCGATGGTGATGAGGATCTCGTGGTGGGCGGCGAGCTGGCGGATGAGATCGCGATCGAGCGGCTTGGCAAAGCGTGCATCCGCGACCGTCGTCGAAAGACCGGCGGCATCGAGATCCTCGGCGGCGGCAAGACTGTCGGCCAGACGCGTACCGAAGGAGAGGAGGGCGGCTTTCGTGCCCTGCTTGATGACGCGACCCTTACCGATTTCAAGGATCTGGCCGCGTTCCGGCAGATCGACGCCGACGCCTTCACCGCGCGGATAGCGGAAGGAGATCGGACCGAGATCATAGGCGGCAGCGGTGCGCACCATATGCTTCAGCTCTGCCTCATCTGCCGCGGCCATGACGACGAAGCCCGGCAGGGTCGCGAGGAAAGCAGTATCGAAGGAGCCCGCATGCGTCGGGCCATCGGCGCCGACGAAGCCGGCGCGGTCGATCGGGAAACGGACCGGCAGCCCTTGAATGGCCACATCATGCACCACCTGGTCGTAGGCACGCTGCAGGAAGGTGGAATAAAGGGCGGCAAAGGGCTTGTAGCCTTCGGCGGCAAGGCCGGCAGCGAAAGTCACGGCATGCTGCTCGGCAATGCCGACATCGAAACAGCGCTTGGGGAAGAACTCCTGCAGCTTGTCGAGGCCGGTGCCGTTCGGCATGGCGGCGGTGATACCGACGATTTTGTCGTCGAGGGTAGCCTCCTGCACCAAAGCGTCCGCAAAGACGCTTGTGTAGCTCGGCGCATTCGGCTTCACCTTCGTCTGAGCGCCGGTGATGACGTCGAATTTGTTGACGCCATGATATTTGTCGGCAGCCGCTTCGGCCGGGGGATAGCCCTTGCCTTTCTGCGTCACGACATGGATCAGCACCGGCCCTTGCGCATTGTCGCGCACGTTGCGCAGCACGGGCAGCAGATGCTCGAAGGAATGGCCGTCGATTGGACCGATATGGTAGAAGCCCATCTCCTCGAACATGGTGCCGCCGGTCACATACCCCCGTGCATGTTCGACTGCCCGCGTGATGGCGCGATCGACCTTCTTGCCGAGATAGGCGGTTAGTTTCTTACCAAAATCCCGGAAGCCCATATAGGTCCGGCCGGAGGCAAGACGGGCGAGATAGGCACTCATGGCGCCGGTCGGCGGGGCAATCGACATGTCGTTGTCATTGAGGATGACGATCAGCCGCGCGTCCAGCGCTCCGGCATTGTTCAGCGCCTCATAGGCCATGCCGGCCGACATGGCACCGTCGCCGATGACGGCGATCACACGGCGGTCGGTGTTTTCGAGCTCGGCGGCAACAGCCATGCCGAGACCGGCGGAAATGGAGGTCGAGGAATGCGCGGCGCCGAACGGATCGTATTCGCTTTCGGCCCGGCGTGTGAAGCCGGAAAGACCGCCTTCCTGCCGCAGCGTGCGGATGCGGTCGCGACGACCGGTCAGGATCTTGTGCGGATAACACTGATGCCCGACATCGAAGATCAGACGATCGTTCGGCGTATTGAAGACGCTGTGGATCGCGATGGTCAGTTCGACAACACCGAGGCCGGCGCCGAGATGTCCGCCGGTACGCGATACCGCATCGATCATCTCGTCGCGAACTTCGCGGGCGAGCTGCGGCAATTCCCGGTCCTCCAGCTTTCGCAGGTCGGAAGGATATTGGACCCGGTCCAGCAGGGGCGTCTGTGGCATTTGTGTCAAGGCTGAAGCCTCTTTCTTGCTATTCTTGGGCGGTTGTCCGCCTTTACGTCAAAACAGATTGCGACAAAAGGCGCCGAATTCAAGGTGCTCCCGAACAAGAAACATGTGGGAGTGTTATGAACCCGTTAGCCCTCCGGCAGGGGAATGAACTCTTCCTCGTCGCCCGGCACGATATCGAAGCGGCCTGTACGCCATTCTTCTTTGGCCTTTTCGATGCGCTCCTTTGAGGACGAGACGAAATTCCACCAGATATAGCGCTTCGAATTGAGCGCTGCACCGCCAAAAAGCATGAGATGACAGCCTTTTTCGCCAGCCTCCAGCGTTATCGCATCGCCAGGACGGAAGACGAGGAGTTGATCCTGTTCGAAACGGTCGCCGGCGACAACGAGCGAACCGGAGAGAATATAGACCGCCCGTTCCTCGTGTGCTGCTCCAAAAGGAAACGTCGTATTGGGCTGGAGCTGAAGATCGACGTAGAGCGTGTCTGAGAAGGATTTCACTGACGATTTCAGGCCCTCGAATTCACCGATGACAACGCGTCCGGTCACGCCGCCGTCGGCAATCGTTGGTAGGTCATCCTTTTCCGTATGGGCGAAGGAGGGATCGATGTCCTCCTTGTCGTCGGGCAGCGCCAGCCAAGTCTGCAGGCCGGACATGGCGAATGGATGGTCGCGCAGGTTTTCCGGCGTGCGCTCGGAATGCACGATACCGCGCCCGGCCGTCATCAGGTTGACGTCGCCGGGGCGGATCACCTTGGCCGTGCCGAGGCTGTCCATATGGCGGATCTCGCCATCGAACAAATAGGTGACGGTGGAAAGGCCGATATGCGGATGCGGGCGCACATCGAGCGCCTGGCCCGGCCGTAAAATCGCAGGTCCCATGCGGTCGAAGAAGATGAACGGCCCCACCAGCCGGCGCCGGCTGCTTGGAAGCGCGCGCCGCACGGAGAAGCCGCCAAGGTCGCTGGTGCGCGGAATGATAAGGTTCTCGATGGCATCGCAGGCGAAGGCATCGCCGGCTTGGGGATCGTTGCCTGGGAAGAAGGACATGAAGGCTCTCCTTTCGGTTGGGGCTCAACCTAGCGAGAAAGGTCGGGAAACTCAAATTTCCTGTATGAGATGTGCGTGTAGGTTGTCTCATCTCTCAACCTTTGCGATTGGCTCGAGGAATCTATTTGAGGGCCGTACGCATGGACAGCACGAGAAATAAAACGTTGATCGCCGTTCTGTTGGGAACGACGTTGATGGGATGCAGCACGACGAGCGATAAGTCTGCTGCGACCGCTGCAAAGCCGGTAGGTCCAGTCGCAATGGATCGCGGTGTCGCCGCATTTCGCGATATCTGCTTCGCCTACAAGGCACCCTATGCCGAGAGCTACGCCGCAGCGGCGCGATACGGCATAAAGAAGTTCGAAACCAAGCAAAAGTCGAGCTTATTGTCTGGAAAATATACCTATTCCGAAGGCTCTACGGATGATGGGTCCCTCATCGTGGGTATCAATCCAAAGGGATTGTGCACTGTCCAGGACCGTCGTCATCCCGGTATGGCCGACGACAAGACCATCGAAGATCAATTCGCAGCGGTGATTCACACAAAATACCCGCTAGCCAGCCGGCTTCGGGACAGCGTCTCCTACACGACAGTTGAAAATTGGAAGACCATCAATTTTGCATTCATACTTAACTACAAGGGCTACAATATGTTTGGCTCGCCGTTGTGATCTTACCTATTCTTCAGCCAGCCGCCAGCCTCACGCGCCATCAAGCGCTTCCGTGCCCTGCGGCTTGCCGGCACGGTCGAGCCTGATCTTCTCGATGCGGTTTTCCGCAGCCGAGAGCAGCGCCTCGCAATGTTTCTTCAGCGCTTCGCCACGCTCATAGATCGAAATGGATTCATCAAGTGCTACATCGCCGCGCTCAAGCCGGGCAACGATGCTTTCAAGCTCTGCCACGGCCTTCTCGAAGGAATAGCCTGATACATCTGCCTTGGCGCTCTCGCTCATCGTCAACCTTTCATCATGCGTAGAATATGCATCCCCGCCGACTCGGCGAGACCTTCCAGATCATAGCCGCCTTCGAGCAGGCTGACGACCCGGTTCTTGGCGCTGCGGTCGGCAACCTCGAGCAGCCGCCCCGTCGCCCAGTCGAAATCCTCGCCGGTCAGGTTCAGTTGCGCCAGGGGATCGCGATGATGGGCGTCGAACCCGGCCGAGATGATGATGAGGTCGGGGCGAAAGTCGTGCAGCGCCGGCAGAACACGGGATTTGAAGGCCTCGCGGAAATGATCGCCGCCGCTATTGGGCGACAGCGGCGCATTGACGATGGTGTTGCGCGCGCCGCGCTCCTCCTTCTTGCCGGTGCCTGGATAGAGTGGCATCTGGTGGGTGGAACAGAAGAGCACGGATGGGTCATCCCAGAAGATATCCTGCGTGCCATTGCCGTGGTGCACGTCCCAATCGACGATGGCGACGCGCTCGGCGCCGTGGGCCTTTTGCGCATGGCGGGCGGCGATCGCGGCATTGTTGAAGAAGCAGAAGCCCATGGCCTTGGTCTTCTCGGCATGATGACCGGGCGGCCGGGCCGCGACGAAGACATTGTCGGCCGCACCGGAGAAGACGTCGTCGACTGCCGCCATGGCGCCGCCGACGCCATGCATGATCGCCTGCAGCGTCTTCGGGCTGGCATAGGTATCCGCCTCGATCTGGCTGATCTCGCCCTCGTCGCCTCTGTCCGGCATCGAGCGCAGCACGAAATCCAGATGCTCCTCGGGATGCGCAAGCAGGATCGCATCCTCATGCGCGGGCGGCGCCTTTCGCCGGTCCAGCCTCTCGAAATTCGGATGCTCCAGCGCAATGTTCAGCGAGCGAAGCCGGTCCGGTCGCTCCGGATGGCCAGGTGGAACGATGTGTTCAAGAAAGATCGGATGTTCGTAAAGACGTGTGCTCATGGGGCCAATCTATAAATGAGGTGTGACGCCTATTACAGGACATGGACAATGTCACTACAATGTCAACAATCCATCTTAACCACTTTGGAGTGGCGCCGTTTACTTATCGAGGCGCGGTGTTAAGCTTTCATTAAGGTCAGTACGACGTCGGCCAGGGTTGTTGTGTGATGGCGAGAGTAGAACGATCCGATGTCATCGAGGTAAGGGTGCCGCCGCGTGATGTCGACCGGCACGGCCAGATGTTTATCGCCTCCTACATCTCGCAGGCCGAGACCGCGCTCTCCAACTTTTGGCGCACGCGGCCGCTGGTCGACGACGAGCCCGTCTATATTGCCAAGAAGGCATCATGCTCGCTGCACCGCGCCTTGCACTATGACGACCTTGCCCGTTACTCGATCAGCGTCAACAAGATTGGCGGCAAGTCGATCGGTTTCGTCGTGGCCGTCGAAACTGGCAACGAGCTGGCAGCGGAGGTGGAAATCCTCTGGCTCGCGGTGCGCGGCGATGAGCATGACCCGGTCCCGCTGCCGGAAGACACGCGCGACTGGCTCTACAAATATCTGGCGTGAGCCAGGCTAAGCTCCCCATCGCTGCCCGCAAAACCGTCGCGCATTTTGCGCGATGTAATCAGCTCCGCTGTGGCAGAAGCGGGTAGCCGACCATGACGGCGCGGCCCACCAGGGCCGCGACCACAGCCTTGATGATATCGCCCGGCACGAAGCCCAGGGACCCGATAAACGCCTTGCTGAAGCCGATATTGATGGCGAGCCAAGCAATGCCGAACACGTAGAGCACCACCACCCCACCGATAACAGCAGCGATGAAAAAGCCGACACCCTGAACCAGGCCGCTCTGTTCCGGCTTGACCAGTCGTTCGGAGAGATAGCCGGTGATGAAGGCTGCGAAGATCCAGCCGACGAAGAAGCCGGCCGTCGGGCCTGCAAAGACGGCAAGGCCGCCGCGTCCGCCGGAAAGGACCGGCAGGCCGATCGAAACAAGCACCACCACCAGCAGCACCGCGATCGTCCCGCGCTTGGCGCCTAGGACGACGCCGGCAAGCATGACGCCGAGTGACTGCGCCGTGATCGGAACCGGAATGATGCCGATGGGGATTGGCGGCAAGAGGCCGAGCGCCACGATGATGGCGGCAAATAGCGCCGAGAGGACGAGATCGCGGGTGTTCATGGCGGCTCCTTCCGAAAAAGATCTATGTTCATTGACGCCGAATGCCGCGCGCGTCAATCGCCGCCGCAATATTGTCCGCATCGCGCAACGTCAGGATGATGAGCGGCGCGAGCGTGGTTGCCAGGCGAACCTTGATCCCGCGCGCCTGATGCGCTTCGCGGATCGCATGGTAACGATCAAGGATCTCGGGGACGAAACGAATGACGAGGCCGATCGCAAGTCCGATATCGGCGGCCTTGAGCAAGCCGATCTTTTCGAGCGGCATGGCAAGCACGGTGATTTCATCGATAAAGGCGGCCATCGAGGTCGTGGCCGTCACCGTGGCGGCGAATAGCGCCAGCGCCGTCAGTCTGAGCGCCGTGACGATCGCCGCGTGCAGCGGGCCGACCAGCGCTGCAAAAACGGCGAGCACGGCAATCGAGATCAGGATCGGTCGCAGCCGCTTCAATGCGTCTCGGATTGGTAGGCCGCTGCGGAAATAGAAGCCGGCGCCGACAAGATTTGCACAGGCAAGCAGCGCGATGGACTGAGTCAGAAAAAGCAATATGCCAAATGCGGTCAGAGCCAGCAGCTTCACGCGCGGCGAAAGCCGGTGGAGCCAAGTATCGACATCGACATGCAGCGTCTGCATCAGCCCGCCATCTCCTGGTAGCGAGTGATCGCTTCCTCTGCCGAAGCGTCGACGACGAGCCGGCCTTGATCGAACAAAAGCACCCGCTCGAAACCCTCGAGCAGGGGCAGGTCGTGGCTGATGACGATGACGCTTTCCGGCAGCCCCATCATGGTCTTCTGCACCAGCGCCCGGTTCCTAAGGTCGAGCTGGTTCGTCGGCTCGTCCAGAATGAGGATATCCGGGCCAGTCACGAGCACCGAGCAAAGGGCAGCCATCTGCAATTCGCCCCCGGAGAGCTCATGTGCCCGCCGCGCGCCGAGATGACCGACGCCGAAGCGGGAAAGAATGCCCTCGACCGCCGCATCGATCTGCGCCTTGTCATATCCGCGCGCCTTGAGGCCGAAGGCGATGTCGTCGCGCACGATGGGCAGGATGATCTGGTTTTGCGGGGACTGGAAGATATAGCCAACCTTGCCCAGAACCTTGGCGGCATCTCCGACCGTATCGAGCCCGTCGACCGTGACGCGTCCCGTCGTCGGCTTGACGAGCCCGTTGATCAGCCGCGCGAAGGTCGTCTTGCCAGAGCCATTGAGGCCGATCACCCCGATGCGGCGCTCCTGAAGCGTGAGATTCAGAGGAAACAGCGCAGTGCGCTTGCCATAAATGACGCCAGCGTTTTCGAAGCGGATGTCCAAGCGGCTTCCCTGTTCGGTAGTGTGATCGCGGAGCTATAGCGCATTGCATCGAATTATCAAATCGACGCCTCTTTGAAAGCATGGGAATTTATGCCTATGATCGCGCAATGACGAATCTGCTCTCGAATCGTGACGCCCGCCGCGTGTTCCTTGCCAAGCAGGGGCTTGCCAATCCGCCGAACCGTGCCTTGACCAAGGCGGGGCTGCTGCAGCTCATCCACGACATCGGCTTCGTGCAGGTGGATAGCATCGCCACCGTCGAGCGCGCCCATCACCAGATCCTGTTTTCGCGCAACCAGACCTATCGGCGCGAGCACCTGACGGAACTCCTGGAAAAGGACGGTGCGCTTTTCGAGAACTGGACGCATGACGCCTCCATCCTGCCGAGCGCTTTCTTCGTCTATTGGAAGCACCGCTTCCGCCGCGAGGATGAGGCAATCATCGCACGCTGGCGCAAATGGCGCGGAGAGGGGTTCGAGGCGGCTTTCGAGGAAACCTACGAGCGCGTGCTGAAGAATGGCGCGATCACCGCCCGCGAGGTCAAGGCGGAGGATCATGTCTCCGGCGGCTGGTGGAACTGGCACCCAAACAAAACGGCGCTCGAATATTTCTGGCGCACCGGCAAGTTCGCCATCGCCGGCCGCACCAATTTTCAAAAGGTCTATGACCTCGTCGAACGCGTCCTGCCGGCCCATTTCCATGAGCCCGAAGTGGAGCACGACGAATTTGTCGACTGGGCCTGCCGCAGCGCGCTGCAGCGCCTCGGCTTTGCGACCTCAGGTGAAATCGCCGCCTTCTGGGATCTGGTCACGCCGCAGGAAGCCAAGAGCTGGGTCGAGACCCATCGTGACGAATTGACCGAAATACTGATCGAGCCAGCCGCCGGCGGCAAGCCGCGCTCGTCCTTCGCCTTCCTCGATTTCCATGAAACGCTCGACAGTCATGCCGAGGCACCGGCGCGCATTCGCGTGCTGAGCCCCTTCGATCCGACTCTGCGGGATCGCAATCGGACCGAACGTCTCTTCGGCTTCTTCTACCGCATCGAGATTTTCGTGCCCGAGCCGAAGCGCGAATACGGCTATTACGTCTTCCCATTGCTGGAGGGCGACCGGCTGATCGGACGGATCGACATGAAGGCCGACCGCAAGGCGGGAACGCTCGATGTCAAACGCCTGTGGCTGGAACCGGGCGTCAAGGCATCCGCCGGCCGGCTGGAGAAGCTGGAAGCGGAGCTGGAACGTGTCGCCCGTTTCACTGGCGTCGAGAGGGTCGTGTTTCTCGACGGCTGGCGTGGATAACCGATGTTCCTTTTTCGGAGAATCGGCAGCGAATTGCGTTGACGCGAGAGCGAAACTGCCTCTGAGCTATCGGGACTGCGATCGCATGAACACTATTCGAATCTTCGATGGACATAATGATGCGGTCCAGTTCATGCTGGACTACAAGCCTGACGGCCGCGATTTTTTGGCCCGGTCTGAGGCCGGGCATCTCGATCTTCCGCGAGCACTCGAAGGAGGCCTAGCCGGCGGATTGTTTGCGATGTACGCCGCGCCGGAGCATGAGCCGGTAGATGATCTGACGATCACCCACAATGGCTACGAAGTTCGCTATGCCGAAGCTTTGCATCGGGACCATGCCCGCCGGCAAATCGATGGGCAGCTTGCGGCCATAAGGAAGCTGATCGGGCGCTCGGGTGATAAAATCCGTCTAGCAACGAGCGTAAGGGAGATCAAGGCGGCTGAATATGACGGCGCATTCGCCATCGTACTCCATATGGAAGGCGCCGACGCCATCGGCCCCGATCTCGCCTATCTGGATAACCTCTATGATGCCGGCCTTCGATCCCTGGGCATTGTGTGGAGCCGTCCGAATATCTTCGGCTATGGGGTTCCGTTCGCCTATCCGAGATCGCCCGATACGGGGCCCGGCCTGACGGATTTGGGAAAGAACCTCGTCAGAAGATGCAACGAACTCGGGATCATGATCGATGTTTCCCATCTGAACGAGCGCGGATTTTGGGATGTCGCGGCATTGAGCACCGCTCCGCTCGTTGCCACGCACGCCTGCGCACACGCCATATGTCCATCGACCCGCAACCTCACCGATCGGCAATTGGACGCCATCCGCGATACAGGCGGCGTCGTCGGGCTGAATCTGGCCGTCAACGATATCCGCGCGGATGCCAATCTTGACGAGGATACTCCGCTCGACGTCGTTATTCGCCAGATCGACTATCTCATCGCCCGCATCGGCGCGGATGGGATCGCTCTCGGATCGGATTTCGATGGTGCCGTCATGCCTCGCGAGATCGGAGATGCAAGCGGCTTGCCGCGCCTTATGGATGCCATGCGCCAAAGCGGATTCGATGAACTAACCCTGCGAAAATTCGCCTATGACAATTGGCTCCGCGTATTTGGCGTAACGTGGGTGGGTCGATAACAATTTTGTCACCTCCCCCTTGGGGGAAGGTCGCCGGGTAGCGGCGGGTGGGGGTGATCTTGAGTGTGGGGAAACATCACCCCACCCCGGAGCTTCGCTCCGACCCTCCCCCTCAAGGGGAGGGTGGGGATCGGCAGATTTCCGTCGTGGCTTAGGGCGCCGTATAGGCACAGGCGCCCATCAAAAGGGAGGATTCATTGTCGTCACCAATTCTCGAGGGCAGCAATGTCAGGCTCCGCCCGCCATGTGCCGACGACGCTGATGTGCGCTTCGCTCTGGGCACGAATGCCGAGATCGTGGAGATGTATGGCGTCAACAAGGAGGACATCAAGCCCATCACTCGGGAGGGTGCGGCGCTGTGGGTTCAGGGTATTGCCGATCATCCTCACGCATGGGTTATCGAGATCAGGGGCGCCTTTGCCGGCGTGATCAGATTGGATAACGTCAATCACCAGGACCGGCGCGCGACGATGGCAATCGGGATCTATAATCCGGCCTTACTCGGCAAAGGGTTTGGCACAGAAGCGATCACGCTTCTGCTAGGTCATGCCTTCGGCGAGATGAGACTGCATCGCATCGGAATACGCGTGCTCGCCTACAACAAGCGCGCCATCCGCGCCTATGAAAAATGCGGCTTCACCGTCGAAGGAAGGGAGCGGGAGACCGCTTACGTCAATGGCCGCTGGCACGACGACATCATGATGGGCCTGCTGGATCGCGAGTTTTCATCACCTCCCCCTTGAGGGCGGAGGTCGCCGCGCAGCGGCCGGTGGGGGTGACAATTGTTTGGTTGCGGAGATCGACGCGATCACTCCACCCCGGAGCTTTGCTCCGACTCTCCCCCTCAAGGGGAGGGTGGAATCAGCAGATTTCCGTTGTGGCGATTTTGATGCCAAAACCTTCGAGGCCGACATAGTGCCGTTCGCGGCTGGTGAGCAGCTTGATCGAGCTGACACCGAGATCCTTCAGGATCTGCGCGCCGAGGCCGATTTCCAGCCATTCGCTATCTCGCGCTTGCGCCTCGGCATGGCTTTCGCGTTCGGCCTGGCGCGCCTTGCGGCCATTGTCGAAATGACCGACACCGACGGAACCTTCACGCAGATAGATAATGACGCCTCGGCCTTCCTCGGAGATCTTCTTCATGTAGAAATCGACCGGACGGCGCTTGCCGAACAGGTCTTCGGCGACGCTTTCCGGATGCAGCCGGACCGGAATATCGATGCCGTCGCGGATGTCGCCGAAGACGACGGCGAGATGCTGCATCGTGTCCCAGGGCAAGGAATAGGTGTGGGCGCGTGCCTTGCCGAAAGGTGTTTCGATGTCGAAGCTGGTGCCGAGCTCGATTAGCGTTTCCTTGCGCTGGCGATAGGCGATGAGATCGGCGACGGAGACGAGCTTCAGGCCGTTTTGCTCGGCGAATTCCACCACCTGCTGGCCGCGTGTCACCGTGCCGTCATCATTGACGAGCTCGCTGATGACGCCGATCGGCGGCAGGCCGGCAAGCTTGCAGAGGTCGACGGCGGCTTCGGTATGGCCCGAACGCATCAGCACGCCGCCTTCGCGCGCAACCAGCGGGAAGATATGGCCGGGACGGACGAAATCGGTGGGACCGACGTTCGGATTGGCGAGGTTTCGAACCGTCAGCGTCCGGTCGTCGGCGGAAATGCCTGTTGTGGTGCCGTGCTTGAAATCGACGGAAACGGTGAAGGCCGTCGTATGGGCGGAATCATTTTCCGCGACCATGGCGTTGAGGTTCAGCCGCTTGGCCTCCTCACGCGGCATCGGCGTGCAGACGATACCGGAAGTGTGCCGGACGATGAAGGCCATCTTTTCCGGCGTGCAGTGAACGGCGGCAACGATCAGATCGCCTTCGTTCTCGCGGTCGTTATCGTCCATGACGACGACGATCTCGCCGGCTTCGAAAGCCCGGATGGCATCGACAACACGCTTCTGATCGTAAGACATCTCGAAGTCCCTACCTATGCTGGCCCGTTTGGCCGCGATCCCTCAGATAATGATCGGCAACGGCGCAAGCGACCATCGCCTCGCCGATCGGCACGGCACGAATGCCGACGCAAGGATCGTGACGGCCCTTGGTGCGCACATCGACATTGTTGCCATCGGCATCGATAGACTGGCGTTCCGTCAGGATCGAGGAGGTCGGCTTGATGGCAAAGCGCGTGACGATGGGCTCGCCTGTGGAAATGCCGCCCAGGATGCCGCCAGCGTGATTGGACAGGAAGATGCGCTTGCCGTCGTTGCCCATGCGCATCGCGTCGGCATTTTCCTCGCCTGTCAGTTCGGCGGATGCGAAACCTTCGCCGATTTCGACACCCTTGACGGCATTGATCGACATCAGCAGCGAGGCGATGTCCTGATCGAGCTTGCCGTAGATCGGTGCGCCAAGCCCGGCCGGGACGCCTTCCGCCACGACTTCCACCACGGCACCGATCGAGGAGCCGGCCTTGCGGATGCCGTCGAGATACTCTTCCCACACCGGCACGATTTCCGGATCGGGAGCGAAGAATGGATTCTGATCGACCTGAGCCCAATCCCAGTTGGCGCGGTTGATCTTGTGCTTGCCGATCTGCACCAGCGCGCCGCGGATGGTCACGCCGGGCACGACGAGGCGGGCGATGCCGCCGGCTGCGACGCGCGCCGCGGTTTCGCGGGCCGAGGAGCGACCGCCGCCGCGGTAGTCGCGAATGCCGTATTTGACGTCATAGGTATAGTCCGCATGACCGGGACGATAACGTCGTGCGATTTCGCCATAATCCTTCGAGCGCTGGTCGGTATTCTCGATCAGCATCGAGATCGGCGTCCCGGTCGAGATCATCGTCTCGCCATCCTCGTCCATCATGACGCCGGACAGAACCTTGACGAGATCGTCCTCGCGCCGCTGCGTCACAAAACGCGATTGCCCCGGTTTGCGCCTATCGAGCCAGGTCTGAATGTCCTGTAGCTTGAAACGGAGGCCCGGAGGGCAGCCGTCGACGACGCAGCCGAGCGCCGGACCGTGGCTTTCGCCCCAGGTGGTGACGCGGAAGAGGTGACCGAATGTATTATGCGACATGTAAAACGACCGGATTAGCGCAGCCTGACGGGCAGGTCGCGTCTTGTCACTTGCAATTGCGGCCCACTCATAGAGCATGATGCCGAAAAGTGTAAGCGGTTTTCGGACGACCTCATGCTCATGATTGAGACCGGCTGGGCTTCGATTATCGGCGGCCCCAGAAGTCGGCAAGACAAGATCTTTCTTTCAGCCGCGCAGAAATTGCCGCCGCGTCTTCCTTTTCTTGCGCATGCCGAGTGGTAAATAAAGATTAACCCAGGCTGTGGATTGTGACGAAGCATTCACCAATTGGGCGGGCGAAGCCACTATTGCGGGCAACTTCCGCCATATTCGACGTGTTTTCTAGGCTGCATAAGAAATCATAATCAATTTACCTGAAGGGTGACGACGATGCGCTTCTTTGTAGCGACGCTTTTGGCCACGGCAAGCCTGCTTGCTCCTGTCGCTGGTTTTGCTGAGAGCGCTGATGTCGAGGCCGTCATCAAGAAGGTCGACGCGAAGAACTTCAACATCACGCTGGATGATGGCAAGAGCTACCAAGTGCCCGAGGATTTCGATTTCAGCGGCCTGCAGGCCGGTGTGAAGGTCGTCGTCTTCTACACGGAAGTGGACGGCAAGCGCGTCGTCAACGATCTTGATATTGTCCAATAAACCCCGGCTTCGCCAGGCACTTACGCGGTGGGGAACCTAGAACTTTCGATTGATCGGTTTTAAGCAGTTGTGCGAGGCGACGATCCTCGGTCTCATCCGGACGCGCGTCACATCCAGCCGATAATCTTCATTTCCGGATCAACCTTCAGGATCTGGTCCTGATGGATCGGGATTTCCGCCGCCTCTTCCTTTTCGACATCGCCGATCAGACGGAACAGCGTACGGATGACGCCGCCATGCGTGACGCAAACCGTTGGACGGTCGACGGATGCCAGCCATGAGCCCACACGCCAGGAGAGGATTTCATAGCTTTCGGCGTCTTCACCGGGCGGGATGAAGTCCCATTTGTTCGCCTTGCGCTCGGCAAGACGGTCGGGCTCCGTCGCCTTCAATTCCTTGAGAGTAAAGCCTTCCCAAGCCCCGAAGGACACTTCGACCAACCTGTCGTCGGTGCTGTAGTTCTTGGGCGGCAGCCCCATGGCCTGCCGAACGATTTCCATGGTTTCGCGGGTGCGCCGCAAGGGGCTTGCGACGAAATCGAAGGGCCGGTTTTCGAAGGCAAGGATTTCGGCGAGATCGATGCCGTTCTGCCGCGCCTGTTCGCGGCCAATGGCGTTGAGATCGATGTCTTTCTGCCCCTGCAGGCGCCGCTCGGCATTCCAGTCGGTCTGACCGTGGCGTATCACATAGAGGATGGGCGACACGGTCAGCTTCCTGTTGGTCAGTCCTTCGCGACGGAAATGTCAGGCGCGTCCACGGCCTTCATGCCGACCGTGTGATAGCCGGAATCGACGTGGTGGATTTCGCCGGTCACGGCCGTCGACAAATCGGACAGCAGATAGAGGGCGGAATTGCCGACTTCGTCGATCGTGACAGTCCGCTTCAGCGGCGCGTTGTACTCGTTCCACTTCAGGATATAGCGGAAGTCGCCGATGCCGGACGCTGCGAGCGTCTTGATCGGGCCTGCCGAGATCGCGTTGACGCGGATGCCGCGGCTGCCGAGATCGACTGCAAGGTAGCGCACGCTTGCTTCGAGAGCGGCCTTGGCGACACCCATGACGTTGTAGTGCGGCATGACCTTTTCCGCACCATAATAGGTGAGGGTGATCATCGAGCCGCCGTCATTCATGATTCGCTCGGCGCGCTGTGCAACCGCGGTGAAGGAATAGACGGAGATGTCCATCGTCTTCGTGAAATTGTCACGGCTGGTATCGAGATAACGGCCGGTCAGCTCATCCTTGTCGGAGAAAGCGATGGCGTGCACGACGAAATCGATCTTGCCCCATTTCGCCTCCAGCGTGTCCATGACGGCATCGATCGTTGCCGGCTCGGTTACATCGCAATGGCCGGCCATGAAGGCGCCGAGTTCCTGAGCGAGCGGCTCGACGCGCTTCTTCAGGGCATCGCCCTGCCACGTCAATGCGATTTCGGCTCCGGCATCCGAGCAGGCTTTGGCAATACCCCACGCTATCGAACGGTTGTTTGCTACGCCGAGGATGACGCCGCGCTTGCCTGCCATGAGGCCAGTGGATTGAGCCATATTCTGCTCCCTTGAACTTTCGAATGACCTGCCTATGGCATAGGCCGTTCCCCTGTTCAAGCATCGTAAAGATCATCAACTGTTAGGGATCGTAACAAAGGGTGCTGTTGTCACCAAAATTTCACAAGAAAAGGCCCTCGCGCATGCTGCGCATGAGATCCGTGACCTTATCGTCGGGTTTTTCCCACAGCATCAGCCGCAATTCGACGATGAGATCGCCTTTTCCGCCATTGCCATCGGGCAATCCCTCGCCGGAAATGCGCACCACCTGATCCGAACCGGACCAGGCCGGCACCGTGATCCTGACCGGCCCGTTCAATCCATCGACGGTTGTCTCGCAGCCAAGGACCGCATTTTCGATGCTGACAGGCAATATGGTGCGCACATCGCTGCCCTCGAGCGTGAAGCGCCCGTCGGTCGACAGATGCACGGTGACGGCGACATCGCCGCGCAGCATGCCCTGCAGTTTGAGTCCCTGACCCCTAAGGTGAAGCACCTGGCCATTGGAGATATCAGTCGTCGCCTGGAAGCGCGCCTCACGGTTGTCGGGCAGCGGAACGGCAATCCAGCGGCTCTTCAGCATGTCGTCGAGCGTGACCGTGGCTTCGGCGGCGACCTCCGGGGTTTTTTCCGGCGGCTTTTCGGGCGCATTGCCGCCCGTAATGCGTCGCACCAGAGAGCCGAGAATGCCGAAGGCCGAGCGCGAGCCGGCGGAAGCTGTCGCCAGTTGCTCTTCTTCCACCTGCGGCTCTTCGGCCGCCGCGGTATCGGGTTGCTCCTGTGGTTTTTCCGCCTGCTTTGCGCCTGCCGCCGCCGTGGCCTGTGCCTGCTGCGCTTGGCCGGCCTTCACGCCAAAAATGCGCTCGACCATGTCTTCCGGCGATTCGGCGGCATTGCCCTGTTGGCCGGACGCAGCGGAAGCCGCCGCCTTACGGGCATTCGCCCGCGCGAGTTCTTCCATGATCTTGTCGGCATTGGCGCGCGCTGTCTTGGCCTTTTCGGCCGCCTCGCGAGCCGCCTGCCGCTGTTGCATGATCGTCTGTTCCTGGCTCTGGCCTTTTGCCTCGGCCATGCGCGCGATCTGGTCGTAGCGGCTGCGCTTCTGCGGATCCTTCAAGGTCTCGTAAGCGCGGCCGATTTCGGCAAAACGTTCCGACGCGGTTGGATCGCCCGGATTGTGATCTGGATGGGCGGTCTTCGCCAGATTGCGCCAGGCGGACTTGATTTCGTCCGCCCCCGCATCTTTCCTAACGCCCAGCACCTTGTACGGATCCCGCATCTTTCCCGCCATCATTCATGGAAGTGCTCAAGCCCCATCGCAGCACCCCAAGCAAAGAACCAGTTGATAGCGCTTCGCCATCCTGCTTCCTGTCATGGGAGGCAAGACTAATGCGCCGATGAACCGATCCTGCGGGAAAAGTTGCTAATCAGGCGTTACGGCGGATAGGACCTGAAGGTCTGCATTTTAAGGCATGGTTAGCCGATCGCTAACGGCCGATGCCTGGGATTTGCAGTCGGAGGCGCATCGCTGATGGCAATAGAATGCCTATCAGCGTGAGCTGATTTGGAGGCAGGCAAAAAGGGAAGAAGGGCGGATCAGCCCGCCTGCTGGAAGCTCAGCAACTGCCATTCGCCGAGGCCGACAAGGCAAGTCCTGCCAGAGAAATTGGCAACGCCCTGATAGGAGTGCCGGCTCGTGCGGAATTGGCGGCAAACCACGCCGGAGGCATTGCTTTCGACAATCGTGTCGATGACGCCGGCGCTGCCGGTCGAGGTATTTGCCCAGGGTATGGGCTGGCCCTTCAGCTTATTGAGGTCCGCCGAGGTGACGGCATTGCGCACCGTCGCCTCGTCGGAGATGCTGTCCGCTGTCACCGGTGCCGTCGGCACGGTGCCCGTCGATACGCTGCGATCCACTTTGGCCGAGCTCAGATAGTCCATGCCGCCGCCGACGCAGCCGCCAAGGGTGAAAAGGGAGATGAGGGCGACAGCCATCGTCACGCCTTTTGCAAGCTTGCGCTTTGTATGAACGATCGACTTTGCTATGACTTCCACCCGAACTTCTTGGCCAGCCAGAGGGGCCGGCGGTTATTAGGAATTGCGGAGCTTTTGAATTAATATGTCGGAAAACGAGTTAACAAGCGGTGACTTCACCGAACAGAACGAACCTTTCAGTCTCTTTGCGTCCTGGCTGCGTGAGGCGGAGACCACCGAACCGAACGATCCGAATGCGGTAGCGCTGGCAACGGTGGATAAGGATGGTTTGCCAAATGTCCGCATGGTTCTTCTGAAAGGTTTCGATAGCGACGGATTCGTATTCTATACAAATTTCGAGAGCCAGAAAGGCCAAGAAATTCTTTCCCAGAAGAAAGCGGCCATGTGCTTCCACTGGAAGTCACTGCGGCGCCAGGTGCGCCTGCGCGGCCTGGTTGAGGTGGTGAGCGATAAGGAAGCCGACGAGTACTATAAGACAAGGCCTCGCGGCAGCCGTATCGGGGCATGGGCCTCAAAGCAGTCGCGACCACTGGAAGGCCGCTTCGCGCTGGAAAAGGCCGTTGCCGAATATACCGCCCGTTACGCGATAGGCGATATTCCGCGCCCACCTTACTGGTCCGGCTTCCGCATCCGACCGCTGTCGATCGAATTTTGGCACGACCGCCAGTTTCGCCTGCACGATCGTATCGAATTTCGCCGCGATATGCCTGAAGGCGCCTGGCAAAAGGTGCGGATGTATCCGTAAACCTTATGCCGGCTCTCGGCGCCCCATCAGCCGCATGGGGATGCCGGATGCAAGTGCCGACGCATAGCGGGGTTTCTGGTAATGGCCGTTCAGCGATAGCCGCGGCAGCAATAGCGGCGAGTTGCCGCTTGCTGCGGTGATTGTGCCGGGGCGCGTGGTGACGCCGACGGAAAAGCCGAGCTCTGCCGCAAGCCGGCCCTCGCGCGGCGAGACGGCCTCGTTCGTGCCATAGGGGTAGGCGATTGTGGTTGGCCGCTTTCCGGTGATGTCGGCGACATAATCGGCCGAGAGTGCAATTTCTGCGACGGCCTCTGCCTCGGGGAGCCTTGCCAATGCCCGATGGCTCACCGTATGAGCGCCGAGGGAGGCAAGGGGATGGCGGGCGAGCTGCCGCAATTCGTTCCGATCCATGATCGATGCACGGACGATGTCGAGCGGCTCCAGGCCGTGACCCCGCGCAAGCTCATCGATCCGGCTGACGGCTTCGCTTTCCTCATGATTGTGGACAAAGGCGGCGAAGCGGGCAAATGCGGCATGCTTGTGGCTGTTCTTGCCGAGTGGCAGGAACTCGTTTCCCGACCCGAAATCGAATGTCAGACGCTCAAGCCGGCCAAGCAGTTCGGCCAGCGTTTCCCACCATAAACTATGGGTCCGCTCCGAAAGCCCCTGCGCGACGAAGACGGTGAAGGGCACATCGTGGCGCGCGAAGATTGGTAGCGCGTGGTCAAGATTGTCCCGGTTGCCGTCGTCGAGCGTAAAGGCGACGAAGGGTGGCGTGCCGGCAGCCGCTTTTGTCCGTGATGGAAGAGCGTCGAGTGCGATGAACTCGTAACCGTCCTGTTTCAGCCGGACGACCACCTGATCGAGAAAGTCGGGCGAGACCTCCAGATGCGCATTGGGCGCAAAACGGCGGAGGAGGGCAGGGCGGACGTGATGCAGGGTGAAGATCGTGCCGAGGCCGGCAACGTCGCGCATCAGCCCCGCACCTTTCAAGATTGCGGCGGCTTCCAGTCCGCTTGAGATCATCGTGCGCTTGATGCGGACCTTGATGCCCTGTTCCATGCGGCTCGACCCGGTTGACCAATGTCAAAGCTGTAGCGCATCCCCGTTAAACCTTACTGAATCTTTGCCATAATTTCCAATGCGTTAATGCTTATTTTACCAGGAAAGGCAAAATTGAAGAACTATCGAGGCTGTTGCCTCAATATCGCACCGATATCAGGCTTCTTGTCGCAAAATCGTACAGGGATTGATGCGGTGTGTTGGCATTCTTTCGGTTGGGGACAATTATGAAACGACTTCTGATGGCTTTGTCTGCGGCCGTCTTGCTGTTGAGCGCTCCTGTAGCGAGCTTCGCCGGCAGCGCCTATTTCATCATGGATGCAAAGACCGGCAAAGTGCTGGCATCGAGTAATGCGGATGACCTCAACCATCCGGCATCGCTGACCAAGATGATGACCCTATACATGACCTTCGAGGCGATCCATCGCGGCAAGCTGAGCTGGAATACCCGGATCCCGGTTTCGCGCTTCGCCGCCGCCAAGCCGCCAACCAAGCTCGGCATCAAGCCCGGTGGTACGGTGACGGTCCGTGAAGCCGTCGATGGTATGATCATCAAGTCCGCCAACGATGCGGCAGCCGCCATGGCGGAAGCACTCGGCGGCAGCGAGAGCGGTTTTGCGCGGATGATGACGCAGAAGGCGCGCGAACTCGGCATGCGCCGCACCACCTTCCTGAATGCCTCGGGCCTCCCGAACATGCAGCAGTGGACGACGGCGCGAGATATGTCGACGCTCGCCGTCGCTCTCATCAACAACTATCCCCAGGAATACCGGCTCTTCTCGCAGACGAGCTTTAACTACCGCGGCCATTACGTGCGCGGCCATAACAATCTGATGTATCGCTATGAAGGCATGGATGGCATCAAGACCGGCTATACCAATGCCTCCGGCTTCAATCTCGTCAGCGCCGTGCGTCAGGGCAATCGCCGCGTGATCGGCGTCGTCATGGGCGGCGCCACCGCGCGTGGCCGCGATGCGATGATGGCGTCGCTGCTGGATCGTTATGTGCCCAAGGCAAGCCCTGTTTCGTCATCGCGCCTGTTTGCAAGTGTCGGCGGCAGCAAGGTTCCGCAGCAGGTCGAAGTGGCCTCCGTCTCCGACGATGTTGCCGTCGATGTCGACGCCCAGACCACCGCCACAACGACGCCGGCACCGGCGCGCAAGCGGGCCGAGGTCGTCCCGATGGCATTTGCCGCGGCCTCGAACGTCACCGTGCCGATGGATCGCCCGGCTGCGATGGATGAGATCCTCGTTGCCAACAAGCCCGCGGCGACCGGTAGCTGGCAGGTGCAGATCGCCGCAACGCCGACCGCTCAGGCCGCAAAGGATCTGCTTTCCGAAGCCAAGTCCAGGGCCGGCAATGCGCTCGCCAACGCTTCACCCTACACCGAAGCCGTCGGCAAGGGCGGCAACACGGTCTATCGCGCCCGATTCGTCGGTTTCGCAAGCCGCGACGATGCGAATTCCGCCTGCTCCGCTCTGAAGCGCAAGGATTTCGATTGCATGCTGCTGCCGAGCAAAGGCTGAGCATAGTTCCAATTGGATAAGTCGAGCCGGCGGGGCAAGCTCCGGCGGCTCGACTTTTTTGTAGGAATCGTTCATGTATGTTGAGAACATAAGAGGAACGATATCGATGCTGTCAGATCTGATGAAGCAATTCGAGGCGGCTTCCGCGGCCTATGCCGACGATCACGGCCTAGAACGCGACGATGACTGGTTCGTCCTGAAACTCCAGGAAGAGATGGGTGAGCTCGTTCAGATCTGGAATAGGGTCACAGGTCGCGGACGCCGCAAGGGCATGAGCGATGCCGATCTGGCAACCGCGCTTGCCGACGAAACGGCCGATGTGCTCGGCCATATTCTCTTGTTCGCGAATCGCAACAGCCTCGATCTGCCGGCTGCCGTTGAGCGCAAGTGGCTCTTTCGCCCACAGGCGTAGTGGGGCGGGGCGGTTAAGCCTTGGTGCCGCCGACCGTGATCTGATCCATCCTGAGATGCGGCTGACCGACGCCGACGGGCACCCATTGGCCCGCCTTGCCGCAATTGCCGATGCCGGTATCGAGCTTCGTGTCGTTGCCGATCATCGAGACGCGTTTCATCGCATCCGGGCCGTTGCCGATCAGCATCGCGCCTTTGATAGGCGCGCCGACCTTGCCGTCCTCGATGAGATAGGCTTCGGTGCAGCCGAAGACGAATTTGCCTGAGGTGATATCCACCTGGCCGCCGCCGAAGGAGACGGCATAAATGCCCTTCTTCACCGAAGCGATGATTTCTTCGGGCGTTTTGTCGCCGCCAAGCATATAGGTGTTGGTCATGCGCGGCATCGGGGTATGGGCATAGCCCTGGCGGCGTCCATTGCCGGTCGCCTTCATGCCCATCAGCCGCGCATTCTGCCGGTCCTGCATATAGCCGACCAGCTTGCCGTTTTCGATCAGCACGTTATAGGCCGAGGGCGTGCCTTCGTCGTCGACCGTAATCGAGCCGCGGCGGCTCTCGATGGTGCCGTCATCGACGACGGTGACGCCGGGAGCGGCCACCATCTGGCCCAAAAGGCCGGCGAACGCCGATGTCTTCTTGCGGTTGAAATCGCCTTCCAGCCCGTGGCCGACGGCTTCGTGCAGCATGACGCCCGGCCAGCCGGAGCCGAGCACGACGTCCATCGTGCCGGCCGGCGCTTCGATCGCCTCGAGATTGACGAGCGCCTGGCGAAGCGCCTCGTCGGCGCCGTGATGCCAATTGTCCTCGGTCACGAAATCGCCGAAGCCGATCCTGCCGCCGGTGCCGAAGGAGCCGGATTCCTGCCGGTCGCCATCACCCACGATCACGGAGATGTTGACACGCGTCATCGGCCTCACATCGCGAACGCGATGACCGTCGGCGCGCAGGATGTCGACCACCTGCCAGCTTGCGGCGATGGATGCCGTCACCTGGCGCACCTTGTCGTTCTTGTCGCGCAGATAGCTGTCGATCCGCTGCAGGAGCTTTGCCTTTTCCTCGAAGCTCGGCGTGCCGATCGGGTTCTCGTCGCCGTAGAGCACCTTGTTGGTG
Organism: Rhizobium sp. 11515TR; assembly: GCF_002277895.1. Classification (NCBI taxonomy): domain Bacteria; kingdom Pseudomonadati; phylum Pseudomonadota; class Alphaproteobacteria; order Hyphomicrobiales; family Rhizobiaceae; genus Rhizobium; species Rhizobium sp. 11515TR. The sequence continues at coordinate 1,576,471 of NZ_CP022998.1, forward strand.
CGCTGTGGCGCGGCCGCATAGGAGCCGGCATAGCCGGATGTCACCGCACGCACCGCATCGGCGGCGCGCTTCAAGGCCGCTTCGGACAGATCGCCCGCATGGGCATAGCCCACCGCTTCGCCGGCAACGGCGCGAAGGCCGAAGCCCTGCTCGGTGTTGAAGCTGCCACCCTTCATCCGGCCATTGTCGAAGGTCAGCGATTCTGCCTGTACATGTTCGACGAAGAGCTCGCCGTCATCGGCGCCTGAAAGCGCCTCGGCAACGATGCCGCGCAGCTTCGCTTCATCGGCATCGAAAAGGGTAAGGAGATCGGTATTCATGGATCAGGTGCTCCGTTCAGAGCCGATGTAGGCTTCGCACCGCGCAAGAGCAAGCCCATCCGGTCAGGGAAGGGCGTCGTAGCCGTCCGCGAAGCCCTTCAAATCCACAGGGATGCCGATGCCTTCTTCCGGCGACTGGAAGACGATGAAGGTTGCCGTGGCACCGCTGCGCAGCGTCTTCAGCAACTGATCCTCGAGCACGACTTCTGCGTAGCAGCCGTCGGAGAAGCAGCGCACGAAATAGGCGCGGCCGATATCCTTGCCGTCGATATTGAGGCCGAGACCGTTCGGCAGCAGCACACCGAGCGGCGCGAGCACGCGAAGGATCTTGGATTTGCGGTCAGCCGTCTTCAGCACGACGACGGACAGACCGATTTCCGGACGATCCTCGGCAATCACGTTCTGCATCAGCGCGCATTGCTCGGTCGCCGCACCGGCCGGCTTGTCGCAGACGACGGACCATGCGCCATGGCTGGAGCGAACCGTACCCGGCGGTTGCGGAACCTGGCTTGTTGGCACCTGCTGCGTATGCGGCTGCTGTTGGCCCGGCTGGTCCGGCTGCAACTGTTGGGTCTGCTGCGCCGGCGGCTGAGTCTGCTGTGCCTGTTGCGCCCATGCGGGTGCGGCAACTGCGGCAGCAACGCTGCCGGTAACAAGCAAAAGCCGGGCGAGGGAACGAAAACCCATGGAAACCTCTAGATTCGAATCAGTGCCGCTATTGTTGAAGCCCAGGCCGGCAAATGAAAAGCCCCGGCTGCTGGATTCCAACCGACTACGGCGGAAATACGACGTCTACTCCATTTTGTCCCGGCGGCGCCATGGACCGCGATGCAATTTTTCGTATGATGATGAAATGCTTGCCATGTCCGAGACAAGCATGGGGGGATATTCGCGCAAAAATGCCGCACTAACAAATGTCTTGAGTTGTTGCGGAGCATCCCAAACTGTGGTTTGAAGCGCAATGGATTGTAGGGATACTGCGTTTGAGGAAGATCTGGGATCAAACGCTGGAGGGAGAGACATCGTGATGAAAAGAGCTTACGCGGCTCTGGCGGCTATGATCTGTCTGCTTTTTGCGACGGGTAGCTACGCCGATCAGCCGAGACCTTGGGAAACCGGTATGCAGCAGGCGGCAACCGGCAATATGCATCAAATCCGCTGGTTTGAGGCATACACGCTTTGGTTTATCATTCCGATCACGCTGCTTGTTCTGGCCCTCCTGGTGGTGGTCATGGTCAAGTTCCGGGCTTCCAAGAACCCGGTTCCGTCCAAGACGAGCCACAATACGCTGATCGAAGTCATCTGGACCATCGGACCGGTCCTCATTCTTCTCTTCCTGGCTATTCCCTCCTTCAATCTACTGACCGATCAGCTGACCTTCCCGGAGAAGACGGATGTCACCGTCAAGGCGACGGCAACGCAATGGCAGTGGAATTATGAATATGAGGGCAGCGGCGCGACGCCGGTTGCCTTCGATTCCTTCATGCTGAAGGAACAGGACCGCACCGCCGCCGGCAAGGACGACAAGTCGAAATATCCGCGGCTGCTTGCTGTCGACAATGAAATGGTCGTGCCTGTCGGCAAGAACGTTCGCCTTCTTATCACCGCCGCACCGGCCGACGTCATCCATTCCTTCGCCATGCCCGCCTTCGGCATCAGGATCGATGCCATTCCGGGCCGTCTGAACGAAACCTGGTTCAATGCTGACCGCGAAGGCCTGTATTATGGACAGTGTTCCGAGCTCTGCGGCAAGGATCACTCTTTCATGCCGATTGCCATCCGCGTCGTCTCCGATGATCAGTACAAGCAGTGGCTTGCCGCTGCTGCAACCGACGTCGGCAAGGCGAACAAGGCTCTGATGGCCGCCGTCGATCAGCCGACGACCGTCAAGGTCGCGGAAAATACGGCGAAGTAAGAGGGTAGGAACAATGGCTGGATCCAAGGCACACGACGATCACTCGCATGAGCTTCACGACGCTCACGCGCACGACGATCATCACGCACACAAGCAGACCTTCGCCGAACGTTGGCTGTTTTCGACGAATCACAAGGATATCGGCACGCTCTATCTGATCTTTGCGATCTTTGCGGGCGTGATCGGCTTCCTCCTCTCCGTTGCCATTCGCATGGAATTGCAGGAGCCAGGCATCCAGATCTTCAGCGGTCTGGCGTCGATGGTCTACGGCTTTTCGGGCGATGCCGCCATTGATGGCGGCAAGCAGATGTACAACGTCTTCGTCACCGCCCACGCGCTGATCATGATCTTCTTCATGGTCATGCCGGCGATGATCGGCGGCTTTGCCAACTGGATGGTGCCGATCATGATCGGCGCGCCCGATATGGCTTTCCCGCGCCTGAACAACATTTCGTTCTGGCTGCTCGTTCCGGCTTTCCTGCTGCTCCTCCTCTCGATGTTTGTCGAAGGCCCGGCAGGTGCCTACGGCGCTGGTGGCGGCTGGACGATGTATGTGCCCTTGTCTGGCACGGTCGGCCATCCCGGCCCGGCGATCGATCTGGTCATCTTTGCACTGCATATTGCCGGTGCCTCTTCGATCCTCGGTGCGATCAACTTCATCACCACCATCCTGAACATGCGCGCTCCCGGCATGACGCTGCATAAGATGCCGCTGTTTGCCTGGTCGGTTCTGATCACCGCCTTCCTGCTGCTGCTGTCGCTCCCGGTTCTGGCTGGCGCCATCACCATGGTTCTGACGGACCGCAACTTCGGCACGACCTTCTTCGCGCCGGAAGGCGGCGGCGACCCGCTGCTCTATCAGCATCTCTTCTGGTTCTTCGGCCATCCAGAAGTCTACATCCTGATCCTGCCCGGTTTCGGCATGATCAGCCACATCATCTCGACCTTCTCGCGCAAGCCGATCTTCGGCTATCTTGGCATGGCCTACGCCATGGTCGCGATCGGCGCCGTCGGCTTCGTCGTCTGGGCCCACCACATGTATGTGACCGGCCTCTCGCTCGACACGCAGCGCTACTTCGTCTTCGCGACGATGGTCATCGCGGTGCCGACAGGCGTCAAAGTCTTCTCGTGGATCGCGACGATGTGGGGCGGTTCGATCCAGTTCCGCACGCCGATGATCTGGGCGCTCGGCTTCATCTTCCTGTTCACGCTCGGCGGCGTCACCGGCGTCCAGCTCGCCAATGCCGGCCTCGACCGCGAACTGCATGCGACCTATTACGTGGTGGCCCACTTCCACTACGTTCTGTCGCTCGGCGCCGTCTTCGCCATCTTCGCAGCCTGGTACTATTGGTTCCCGAAGATGACGGGCTACATGTACAATGAGCGGATCGGCAACTGGCACTTCTGGATCACCTTCATCGGTGTCAACATGGTGTTCTTCCCGCAGCACTTCCTGGGCCGTGCGGGCATGCCGCGCCGCTATATCGACTATCCGGATGCCTATGCCGGCTGGAACTTCGTTTCCTCCATCGGCTCCTATGTCGCAGCCGTAGGCCTTTGCTTCTTCTTCTGGGGCGTTATAGATGCATTCGCGAAGAAGCGCGTCGCAGGCGATAATCCCTGGGGCGATGGTGCGACCACGCTGGAATGGCAGCTGTCGTCGCCGCCGCCCCACCACCAGTGGGAAGAGCTGCCGCGCATCAAGTAGCTCATTTCCGGACGCCGTAATAAGCGGCGTCCGGTTCAACGGATAATTGGAAGAGAGAATGACGGTCATCGACAATCACGAAGCGCTCGCAAAGCAAGGCGAAACCGGCCTGTCGGAAGCGGGTGCGCGCGATTATTTCGAGCTTCTGAAGCCGCGCGTGATGTCGTTGGTCGTCTTTACTGCCTTCACTGGCCTGGTGCTGGCCCCAGGTCATATCAATCCAGTTCTCGGCTTCATCGCAATCCTCTGCATTGCGGTCGGTGCCGGCGCATCCGGTGCCTTGAACATGTGGTACGACGCCGATATCGATGCCGTCATGACCCGGACCAAGAGCCGGCCGATACCTTCAGGCCGCATCAATCCGTCGGAGGCGCTGGCCTTTGGTCTGGTGCTGTCAGGCTTCTCGGTTGTTATCCTCGGTCTTGCGATTAATTGGCTTTCCGCCGGCATTCTCGCCTTCACCATTTTCTTCTATGCCGTCGTCTACACGATGTGGCTGAAGCGCTCGACGCCGCAGAACATCGTCATCGGCGGTGCAGCCGGCGCTTTCCCGCCCGTTATTGGCTGGGCCTGCGTCACCGGCAGCGTGCCAGTCGAAAGCATTGTGCTCTTCCTCATCATCTTCCTCTGGACGCCGGCCCATTTCTGGGCGCTGGCGCTCTTCAAGATGGGTGACTACGAGGCCGTCGGCGTCCCGATGCTGCCGAATGTCTCCGGCGTTAAGACGACGAAGAATCAGATCGTCGTCTATGCGGTGCTGACCGCCATCTTCGGCGTCGTGCCGACCTTCATGGGCTTTGCGAGCCTCGGCTATGGTGTTGTTGCCGCGATCCTCGGCGTGATCTTCGTGCACTGTTCCATCGCCGTCTGGCGCATGGCCGATGGCGACGTGAAGATGGTGCCGGCAAAGAAGCTCTTTGGCTTCTCCATTTTCTATCTTTTCGCGATCTTTTCCGCGCTATTGATCGACCGGCTCGTTACCGTTCTGATGTCGGGTGGCGGTGGAGGCTGGCTATGATCGAACTCGTCAAGCTGACCGAGGCGCAGAAGAAATCGCGGCGAGGGCGCAATATTGCGCTCGGGCTGGTGCTTGCCGGTCTGGTGGTGCTGTTCTACGCAATCACCATCATCAAGGTCGGTTCCGGACACGTTTGAGGAGGCGTCATGCAGGGGGAGGTCACAAAAAGCACGAGAAGCGGCGGCCGCAACAACGGGATGATCGTTGCCATGTGCCTGAGCTTCGTCGTCGGCATGAGCGCCATGTGCGCCGCCGCCGTGCCGCTCTATCGCATGTTCTGCCAGGTGACGGGCTATAACGGCACGACGCAGCGCGTCGAGCAGGTCTCGAACGTCATCCTCGACAAGCAGATCCAGGTTTCCTTCGACGCCAATGTCGCGCCGGGCCTGCCGTGGGATTTCAAGCCGCTGCAGAAGTCGGTGAGCCCGAAGATCGGCGAGACGGTCGAGGTCAAGTTCCAGATCGAGAACAAGTCGGACAAGATGGAGCGCGGCCAGGCGATCTTCAATGTCACGCCGTTGGAAGCTGGGGTCTATTTCAACAAGGTCCAGTGTTTCTGCTTCAATGAGACGGATCTCGCGCCCGGAGAAAAGCGCGAGATGTCGGTGGTTTTCTATGTCGATCCTGAGATCACCAAGGCTGTGGAAACCAAGACGATCAATGCGCTGACACTGTCCTACACCTACTACCCGCGGGAAGGCGCAAAGCCCGTGGCTTCCAATGACGGCGGTACGAAGCCGGTGGAAAAGAAACTTTGATGGAGAGTGCTTCTCGGTTTGACCGGAAGCAATATGGGAAAAAGTTATTCGGGGATTGCTGATATGGCCGAGGCGCATCAGAGAAAACACGACTATCACATTATCGATCCCAGCCCGTGGCCGATCATTGCGGCCTTTGGGGCGTTCGTGATCACCTTCGGCGGCGTCTGCTTCATGCGCTACCTGAATGGCGGCGCGGTACATCTGTTCGGGATCAATTTCGCGCAGCCCTGGCTGTTCTTCATCGGCCTCGCGGTGATCCTCTACGTCATGTACGGCTGGTGGGCCGACACGATCAAGGAAGCGCATGAGGGCGCGCATACCCGAGTCGTCTCGCTGCATCTGCGCTACGGCATGATTATGTTCATCGCTTCTGAAGTGATGTTCTTCGTCGCCTGGTTCTGGGCCTATTTCGATGTCAGCCTGTTCCCGAACGAGGCGATCCAGGCATCGCGCACAGCCTTCCTTGGCGGCCAGTTCCCGCCGAAGGGCGTTGAGGTTCTCGACCCCTGGCACCTGCCGATCTACAACACCATCATCCTGCTGCTGTCGGGCACGACCGTCACCTGGGCTCACCACGCGTTGCTGCATGGCGACCGGAAGGGCCTGATCCAGGGCCTGACGCTCACCGTGCTGCTCGGCGCGTTGTTCTCCTGCGTACAGGCCTACGAATATGCCCACGCGCCGTTCGAGTTCAGAAACTCGATCTACGGCGCGACCTTCTTCATGGCGACGGGCTTCCACGGCTTCCACGTTCTGATCGGGACGATCTTCCTGCTGGTCTGCCTCGTTCGCGCCATCAGGGGTGATTTCACGCCCAAGCAGCATTTCGGCTTCGAGGCGGCCGCCTGGTACTGGCATTTCGTCGACGTCGTCTGGCTGTTCCTGTTCTTCTGCATCTATGTCTGGGGCAGCTGGGGCGCACCGCTCGCAGCTGGCTGATCGGTATCGATCTCTGGAAAACCAAAGGCGGGCGCTCAGCGCCAGCCTCTAACTGAAATGCCGAATGCCTTCGCGAAACTCTTACTTTTGCGAGCGATATTTTAGCCGGACTTTTGTGCCCTTCGAAAGTCAGGAAATTTGCGGCTTTTGCACGACACAGAAAAGATTGCCGTCAGGGTCTTGCAAAACCACATAGTCGGCATTTTCCGGATAGCGCCACGGGTACTGTTTCGCTCCGATCGTCAGCAAGCGATTGACTTCCTCCTGCTGGCGATCGGTATAAAGATCCAAGTGCAGCCAGCTTCTCCGCCAGCCACTTCGGTCACGGGCCTGAAAGGAGACATTCGGGCCGTGGCCTTCAGGATCACGAAGCACAACCCAGTCATCGCTCACAGGCTCACGCGGGACGTAATGCAAGGCTTCCTGCCAGAAGGCGACCATGCGCTCAAACTCACAGCAATGGATCACGATCGAGCCGATTTTGATCATTGTGGCTGCCTTCTTCGCGGCACGGCGTGCTCTCGAATGGAATAAAGAAACATAGGCTGTCGCTAAAATCCCTGAAACCTGCGGCACATTTTGCGACTAAAGCCAGTGGCGCAACAAGTCTCAAGATTCTGCGACGGTATGATTGCCAGATTGCTGTCCGTCCGAAATGCCTATGCCATAAGGTTTCAGCAGCAGTATTTACTTGGATTCCACATTAACTCAGGGGCGGCGCTCAGCGCCTGTCTTTTGTTTTGATGCCCTCAATCCCTTGAGGCAATCCTCTCGAATGCCGTCGGATGAGGCAGACCTTCAGCGAGCAATCGCCGGATCTGCTCGGCGCATGCCTTGGGGTCGCTCACGGACGTATCAATCTCCAGATCGTAAATGCCGGGCCGATGTACCTGTTCCTGCCAGGCAACGACCGGCGCAGGGACAGGCATGCCAGCCTCGACCTTGACGTAAGTGTCCCGTCTTTCCGGACCTTCGGCCAGCCGCCGGCCCATCACGACATCAAGCGGGCAGTGCACGCCGACAAACAGAGCGGGCAGCCCCGTCAGCAGCCGGGCGCAATCGGCGAGAATGCCGAGCGGTTGGGAATAGCTATCATGATGACCGAACTCGGCGACGACATTCAATCCCATGCGGCTGTGTGAAGCGATCGAGGCATAGAGTGCGGCATAAAGGCGCGCAACCAGCGGCTCGAGATCAGGCCGCTCGCCGCCGGGACGCAAGCCGATGCCCGGACGGTAGCGCGGGGGCGTGATATGCCGCACATGGGCGTCGACGCCGAGGTTGACCCACACGCCCTCAAAATCGGCCTGTATTGCCTCGACGATGCTGCTTTTTCCGGACCGCGGCGCACCATTGAGGATGATGATCCGGCCGGGTGGACTGCCTTCGCTGAATGGCATGAATTCGATCCCTTTTGCTTGTTTTGAGGCTGATGAGGGGGAGCTGAGAGCTTTTCGATTGGACGGATGCATGCTTCGCAGTTAGTTATAATGATAGGGGCGAGGTTCATGTGATCGCTCGCTATTTTAGCTGATCGAGACAGAACTTTGGGCTCAGAGCAAGATAATACGCCGGACGAGGCATCCCATAGCGACAGCGCCCTCTTTGCGCCCGTCGATCCGTTCAAGGTCGGCATACAGGGATGTTGCCCCCGTTGCGGCCAAGGCAAGCTCTTCGATGGATTATTGTCGCTGAAGCCGCGCTGTGCGGCCTGTGATCTCGATTACGCCTTCGCGGATGCGGGCGATGGTCCGGCGGTCTTCGTCATTCTGATCGTCGGCTTCATCATTATCGGCTCGGTCCTGTGGATGCAGATCAATTATGCGCCGCCGGTATGGGTCTATATCGTGCTGTTCGCGCCGCTGACGATCATCCTTTCGCTTCTGTCACTGCGCTGGTGCAAGGGCATCCTGATTGCCCTGCAATATCGCAACAACGCCGCCGAAGGGCGTGTCCACCGTGACTGAGGCCGCAGTGCCTGTGCGCCGTGCCAATCCCTTGTGGCAAATCGCCAAGGCGCTGCTTCTGCTCGTTGCGCTCGTCCTCCTCATCGGGCTCGGCACCTGGCAGGTCGAGCGACTGCAATGGAAAGAGAGCCTGCTGGCTGACATAGCGGCCCGCAAGGACGCGCCGGCTATGTCCTTGTCGGCGATCGAGACGATGGCGGCATCCGGCGGCGATATCGAATATCGTGTCGTAACCGCCACCGGCCATTACCTCAACGACAAGGAGCGGCATTTCCTCGCCACCTACGATGGCGATCCCGGCTATCACATCTATACGCCGCTGCAGCTGGACGACGGCCGCTTCGTCTTCGTCAACCGAGGCTTCGTTCCCACAGAGGCGAAGGACCCAGAAAAGCGCAAACAGGGTGAATTGACCGGCGAACAGACTGTCACTGGTCTTGCCCGCGCCAAACTCACCGAGCGGCCCGACGGCATGCCGGACAATGATCTCGGCAAGAACATCTTCTTCTGGAAGGATCTGGACGTCATGACCTCCAGTGTCGGCCTGCCGAAGGACAAGGTGCTGCCCTTTTTCATCGATGCCGACAAGACGCCCAATCCGGCAGGTCTGCCCATCGGCGGCGTCACCATCATCGATCTGCCGAACAATCACCTGCAATATGCCGTGACCTGGTATGGCTTGGCAGCGGCGCTGGCAGCGATCGTCGCCATATCCTGGTGGCGCAAGCGCCATCCGGACGCGCCCTCACAATAGAGGCATGCAATAGAATAGCTTCATTTCGATGGAATATTCCGCTAGAGCATGATCCCAAAAAGTGCGCAGCGGTTTTTGAATAAGATCATGCGGACTGAATAGAGCAGGCGGCAGTGCAGCCCTATCTATGGCTCACGCCACTGTCGCATTTCGGAAGAGATATGAACATAGCCGTTTCCAAACCTGACCTGACCATCCGGCTTTGCGGGCCGCGCGGCTTCTGCGCCGGCGTCGACCGCGCCATTCAGATCGTCGTTCTGGCGCTGAAAGCCTATGGCGCGCCGGTTTATGTCCGCCACGAGATCGTCCATAACCGCTATGTCGTCGAAGGGTTGGAAGCTAAGGGCGCCATCTTCGTCGAGGAGCTGGACGAGATTCCAGCCGAGCATCGCGCCCAGCCTGTCGTCTTCTCGGCGCATGGCGTGCCGAAGTCCGTGCCGGCCGATGCCGACCAGCGCAATCTCTTCTATCTCGATGCCACCTGTCCGCTGGTCTCCAAGGTGCACAAGCAGGCCATGCGCCACAATCGCCTTGGCCGCCACGTCGTCCTGATCGGCCATGCCGGCCATCCGGAAGTGATCGGCACCATGGGGCAGTTGCCAGAGGGTGCCGTGTCGCTGATCGAGACCGTGGAGGATGCCGACGTCTACCAGCCTGATGATCCGGACAATCTCGGCTTCGTCACGCAGACGACGCTCTCGGTTGACGATACCGCAGGCGTCATTGCGCGGCTGCAGGAGCGTTTTCCCAATCTCACCGCACCGGCCGCCGATTCGATCTGCTATGCCACGACCAACCGCCAGGAAGTGGTGAAGGAGGCGGCGCCGGGCTGCGATCTCTTCATCGTCGTCGGTGCGCCGAATTCGTCGAATTCCAAGCGCCTCGTCGAAGTGGCGCTGAGGGCAGGGGCGAAGAAATCCGTCCTTGTCCAGCGCGCTGCCGAGATCGATTGGGATAATATCGGCGATATCAAGACGGTCGGTTTGTCCGCTGGTGCATCCGCGCCAGAAGTCATCGTCAACGAGATCATCGAAGCCTTCCGCGCCCGCTATAATGCTGTGGTGGAACTCGCTGAAACTGTGAAGGAAACCGAGAATTTCCTCGTCAATCGCGAGCTTCGCAGTATAGAGCTGACGACAGCAGATATGGCTTTCGTCAACGGAGAATGAGAGGGCCACCTCTTCCTTCGAGGCCTTGCCGCTTGCGCTGACGCTACATCGGCAAAGCACCTCAGGATGAGGTGGAGCGAATTTTGCCGCCAGACGCCTCGATCAGCCCTCATGGTGAGGAGGCGCTCCTGAGCTTGTCGAAGGGGGCCGTCTCGAACCACGAGGGCGGGTGGCTGCGGCAGCTTATATGTATCAAGGGAATAGTTCGTGGCCGTTTATACCGATATTACCGAAGACGATTTGAAGTGGTTCCTGACCGAGTATGATGTCGGCGAGTTGCTCTCCTACAAGGGCATTGCCGAAGGCGTCGAGAATTCGAACTTCCTCTTACATACGAGCCGCGATCCGCTGATCCTGACGCTTTATGAGAAGCGCGTCGACAAGGGCGATCTGCCGTTTTTTCTGGGGCTGATGCAGCATCTGGCGAGCCGTGGCCTGTCCTGTGCGCTGCCCTTGCCGCGCCGTGACGGCGCCTTGCTCGGCCATCTCTCCGGCCGCCCTGCCGCCCTGATCTCCTTCCTCGAGGGTATGTGGCTGCGCAAGCCCGAAGCGCATCATTGCCGCGAAGTCGGCAAGGCACTGGCCGCCATGCATATTGCCGGCGAGGGTTTCGAGATCCGTCGCCCGAATGCATTGTCGATCGCGGGCTGGCAGACACTCTGGGAAAAATCCGAGGCACGCGCTGACGAAGTTGAAGCCGGCCTGCAGGATGAAATCCGCGGCGAACTCGATTTCCTTGCAAAGCATTGGCCTAAGGGTCTGCCCGAGGGCGTCATCCATGCCGATCTTTTCCCGGACAATGTCTTCTTCCTCGGGGACAAGCTCTCTGGCCTCATTGATTTCTATTTCGCCTGCAACGATCAGCTCGCCTACGATGTCTCAATCTGCCTGAATGCCTGGTGCTTCGAAAAGGATCACGCCTATAATATCACCAAAGGCATGGCGCTGCTGGAGGGCTATCAGAGCGTGCGGCCGCTGAGCCCTGCCGAAATCGCCGCCCTGCCGACGCTGGCCCGCGGCTCGTCGCTGCGCTTCTTCCTGACGCGCTTCTACGATTGGCTGACGACCCCAGCCGGGGCAATGGTCACCAAGAAAGACCCGATCGAATATCTGCGCAAACTGCGCTTCCACCGCCAGATCGCTTCATCAGCCGAATACGGGCTGAAGGCATGAAGCACGTCGATATTTTTACGGACGGCGCCTGCTCCGGCAATCCCGGCCCCGGCGGCTGGGGGGCGGTGCTTCGCTATGGCGAGGTGGAAAAGGAACTCTCCGGCGGCGAGGCGGAGACGACCAACAACCGCATGGAGCTGATGGCGGCGATCTCGGCACTCGGCGCCCTTAAGAGCCCCTGCGAGGTCGATCTCTATACCGACAGCGTCTACGTCAAGGACGGCATCACCAAGTGGATCTTCGGCTGGAAGAAGAACGGCTGGAAGACCGCAGACAAGAAACCGGTGAAGAATGCCGAGCTCTGGCAGGCGCTGGACGAGGCCTATAACAGGCATAAGGTGACGCTGCACTGGGTCAAGGGCCATGCGGGACATCCGGAGAATGAGCGCGCCGACGAACTGGCGCGCAAGGGCATGGAGCCGTTTAAGCGGAAGTAGCTCGTCGGCGATAAACTCGGACCAGCCGCGCCGCACAGAACTCGATCACGCTAAGACATGATCGAGCGCACTTCTCACGCGCGCCTTTTCGGCTGCGGAGAGCGGCAGAATCGGGCGCGGCGGATCAATCCTGCAAAGATCGAGCGCTTCGGCAATCGCATACATGACGCGGAAGCTGCCGAACTCTTTGAACAGGCTCCATAACGGTTGGAATTTTCGATCGAGCCGTTCGGCTTCAGCGGCGTCGCCGGCTTGAGCGGCCCGTGTGAGCGCCAGCGCCTCGGCGGGCAGGAGGCCGCCGACAACGCTGTACCAGGCATCGGCACCGGCGAGCAGCCCGGCCGCTGCTCCCCAATCGCCGCTGTAACCGATGGCGAAACCTTTTGGCGTTTCCTGGCGCAGACGCCCTATCTCTCCCTCGAAATCGCCTCCTTGCGGCAGAGGCATCTTTATCGCCGCGATATTCGTCACCTTTGCCAGGCGGGCAATCAGCCCATCGCTGAATGTGAATTTCGTCGTGCCGGGATTGTTGTAGATGCAGAGCGGCAGTTCGCCGGCTTCCGCGACGGCTGCGAAGTGCTGATAGACCTCCTCCTCCGTGAGTGGAGTATAAGACACCGGGGCCAGCAGCAGCCCGTCCGCACCGGCCGCCTTGGCATCGCGCGCCAATGCCTGCGCTTCGTCGGTCCGCAGCGCTCCGACGCCTACGATGACGGGGAGCCTGCCGCCGACACTTGTCATTGCCGCCTGTACGGCCCGCCGGCGCTCCTCGGGTGACAGAAAGGCGTAGCCGCCCGTACTGCCGAGCAAACCGATGGAATCAACGCCCGCCAGTTGGATGCGTTCGAGCAGGCGGGCGAGCACTACAATATCAACGTGTCCGGAAGCATCGGTCGGGGTAATCGGAAAGGCCGAAAGGCCAGTAAAGAGCGTCACGATTGTTCTCCTTCTCTGTCAGGCTCAGACCCGCGATAGCGCTCGAAAAGCAGAAGCTGAAATCGTCCTACGCTTAGCACCGTGTGACTGTCCATGAATGTAACGCAGAAATCATACTCCACTCAGCAGCTTGGTGGCGATCATCCACATGGTAAGGGCAATGAGCGTTTCCAGAATGCGCCAGGATGCGGGTTTCGCAAAGATCGGCCTCAGCCACCTCGCGCCAAAGCCGAGCGAAAAGAAGAACAGGAAAGAACCCGTCATGGCACCCGCCGCAAATGAAGCTTCGTTTCCCGGAAATCGGGTGGAAATCGTGCCAAGCAGCGCGACCGTGTCTAAGTAGACATGCGGGTTGAGCCAGGTAAGCGCCAGGCACATGGCAAGCGTCTGCCGGAAGCTCGATGCCTTCGCCTCTCCGGCAGCCAGCACCGCGGTCGAACGAAAGGCGGAATAGAGGCTCTTGGCTCCGTACCAGATCAGGAAGGCCGCTCCTGCATAGCGCATGACAGGATCGAGCCAGGGCAGCAGCGCGGAGATCTGGCGAAAGCTCGTCACCCCGAGGATGATGAGCGCTGCGTCGGAGAGCGCACATGCAAGGCACACGGCGAATACGTGCTCGTTGCGAAGGCCCTGACGCAGGACGAAGGCGTTTTGCGCGCCGATCGCGACAATCAGGCTGAGCCCCATCATCAGGCCCGTCATATAGATCGAAAAATTCATCCTTGCCGAAGTGCTCCAAAACCGATGAGCATTTCCGGTATCGGCATATGAAGATTTAGGCTACTTAATGTTGTTAATCCAGATTAAGAAAAACTAAGCCATGCTCGACTATTCCGCTCTCCGTGCCGTTTCCATGGTCGTCCAGACCGGCAGCTTCGAAAAGGCGGCAGCCATTCTCAACGTCACGCCTTCGGCCGTCTCGCAGCGGGTGAAGCAGCTTGAAGAACGCCTGGGCATCGTCCTGATCGTCAGGGGCAATCCCTGTACTGCGACGGAAAAGGGCGAATGGCTCTGCCGCCATATGGAGAATGTCGGCATGCTCGAAAACGAGCTGTTTGGGCGCCTGCCGGCGCTCGTCGATCCCGACGAGCCCAAGCAAAGGGTCACGCTTCACATTGCCACGAATGCCGACAGTCTCGGGACGTGGTTCGTGGAAGCCATATCCAGCTTTGCCAAAAATTCCCCTTACCTGCTGAATATCGCTGTCGATGACCAGGATCATACCGCAGAATGGCTGCAGCGCGGCCGGGTTATCGCTGCGGTCACCGCCTCGGAAAAACCGATCCAGGGATGCCGGCGCATGTCCCTCGGCGCGCTCCGCTACCATGCGACGGCAAGCCCCAATTTCATCGCCCGGCATTTTTCGCAGGGCGTGACCCCGGAAGCGATCCAGAATGCGCCAGCCTTGACCTTCAACCAGAAGGACAGGCTTCAAAGCCGGTGGATCCGCCAGACATTCGGAGAGGATTTTGCCTATCCGAGCCATTGGCTGCCGTCGACTCAAGGCTTCGTCGATGCCAGCCTTGCAGGCATGGGATGGGGAATGAATCCCATCCAGCTTGTGCGGGAGCATCTGGAAGCCGGGCGCTTGGTCGAACTGATCCCGGACACGCCGTTGGACATTCCATTATATTGGCAGGTGAACCGTCTCGCCGCCGACCGGCTTGCGGAATTGACACGCGAAATCACTGCGGCAGCCAAAGCTCATCTGTCGGTGTGAGCTATTTTTCCAGCTAACACGTCGCCATTCGCCTCGCTACCGGAATGCAATGTTCGCGAATTGGTGCCTTGCCCAGCTGCCCTTTCCCTCTATGCTGCCGCCGACTTCCAGGGAGATTGCCTTATGATCCTGCATTGCGTTTTTCTTAGACTTAAATCCGCCCTGACACAGGACGACAAGAGGGCGCTCTTCGACGCCGTCGTCGCCTTGCAAAAGGTCATTCCAGGCATTGTTGATGTGAAATTTGGGCCAAACGTCTCGCCCGAGGGCCTGCATGGCGGTTTCGCCGATGGATTTGTCGTCACCTTCGAGAGTGTCGAAGCGCGCGATGCCTATCTGGTGCATCCCGATCACGTCGCCGTCGGCGAACGCATCGTTTCATCCACGGACGGCGGTCTGGCCGGCCTGATGGTCTTCGACTTCAACATTTAAGCGGTGTGGTCGCAGGCAGTCTATGCCTGCGACTTTCTCATTGAGCGATCAGCTCGACTTCGCCATCGCTGCGGCGAGTTGATCAACGTTATAACGGAACATTTTTTCGTAAGTCGAAGCCGGTCCGTTGGCCTTTGACAGCGATTCGACATAGAGCTCACCGCCAGGCTCGGCGCCGGTTGCCTTGGCGACCTGCTTGACGAGGCGCGGATCGTTCGAGTTTTCGAAGAAATAGGTCTTCACATGCTCGGTCTTGATCTGCTCGATCAGCTTGGCAACGTCGGCAGCCGATGCTTCCGTTTCCGTGGAGACGCCGAGCGGCGAGAGGAAGCTGACCTTGTATTCGCGGCCGAAATAGCCAAAGGCGTCATGGCTGGTCAGCACCTTGCGGCGATCGTCCGGAATCTTGTCGAATTTGCTGTGCGCGTATGTGTCGAGTTCGGTCAGGACCTTCGTGTAGCGCTCGGCGTTGGCCTTGAAATCGGCGGCGTCTGCCGGATCGGCCGCGGACAGAGTCTTTTCTATATTGGCGACCCAGATTTTCACATTGACCGGGCTGTTCCAGACATGCGGATCGGTGACCGTCTTGCCGTCGTCGACCATGGTGCGGGTGTTGATGCCCTCGGAGGTGACAACAGGCGTTCCCTTGTAGCCGGAAGCGGTAATCAGCCGGTCCATCCAGCCTTCCAGGCCTTCGCCGCTGACGAAGACGACCTTGGCGGCATTCAGCGTCTTGGCATCGGCCGGCGAGGGCTCGAATTCATGGGGGTCGCCGTTCGGGCCGACGAGGCTCGACACCTTCACATGGTCACCGCCGACATGCTTGACGATATCGGCAAGCACGGTGAAGGACGCCACCACATTGAGGGTTTCGGCAGAAGCCGGCGCGGCGGCGCCGAAGGCTACAAAGGCTGCCGCAGCGGCTGAGAGGAGCAGTCTCTGTGTGTTCATGCGAGTCTCCTTGTTCGGATTAGCCCCGGAGATGGGGACGGGGGAAGAACCGCCGGGCAAGGCCCGAGGGTGCGAAGAGAATGGAGAAGCCGTAGACCAGGCTGGCGGTGATGATGATCGTCGGGCCGGAGGCGAATTCGAGGTGATAGGAAGCGATGAGGCCAATATAGCCTGATACCGTCGCCGTACCCGTGGCGATTATCATCATGGCAGGCAGGCTGCGCGACCATAGCTGCGCCACGGCGGCCGGCAGCATCATCAGCCCGACGGCCATCAGCGTACCGAGCGCCTGGAAGCTGGCGACGAGATTGAGCACGACCAGCAGCAGGAACAGGAAGTGATAAAGCGGTCCGCGCCCGCCGACGGCACGCAGGAAACCCGGATCGAAGCATTCCATGACGAGCGGTCGGTAGATGACGGCGAGCGCCAGCAGCGTCACCGTCGTGATCGTACCGATCTGGTAGAGGGCAGGCGCGTCGATTGCGAGAATGGTGCCGAAGAGCACATGCAGCAGATCGATGTTGGAGCCACGCAACGACACGATGAGGACGCCAAGCGCCAGCGAGGTCAGGTAGAAGCTCGCAAAGCTCGCATCCTCCTGCAGCACGGTCGCGCGGCTGACGAGGCCGGATAGCAGCGCCACCGAAAGGCCAGCCACGAGCCCGCCAAGCCCCATCGCGGTCAGCGACAGCGAGCCGGCGATAAGATAACCGATGGCGGCGCCGGGCAGAACGGCATGGCTCATGGCATCGCCCATCAGGCTCATGCGCCGGAGCATCAGAAAGACGCCGATCGGGCCGGAGCCGAGGCCGAGGCAGACGCAGGCAATCAGCGCGCGCCGCATGAAACCGTAATCCGCAAAGGGCGCGAGGAAGATGTCGTAGACGGTCATTCGGCCGGCTCCCGCTTTGCGAGCGCGCCACTCTCATGCTCTTCTTCCGGCAGGCATGCTTCGGCCTCCTCATCCCAGCGCTCGGCCATTGCGCGCGCCTTGATGAGATTGGTTGGGCTCATGACATCCTCCGTCCTGCCCCATCCCACGAGTTCGCGGGCGATCAGCAGTGTTTCGGGAAAATAGCTTCGCACCTGCTCGAAATCGTGCAGCACGGCGATGACCGTGCGTCCCTCCCGGTTCCATCGCAGTACGAGGTCGAGAAGATCGCGTGTCGTGCGCTGATCGATGGCGGTGAAGGGTTCATCCAGCAGAATGACGCGGGCATCCTGCAGCAGCAGCCGCGCGAACAGCACGCGCTGGAACTGCCCAGCCGAAAGCGAGCCAATATGCCGCCGTTCGAAACCCGAGAGCCCGACGATGCCAAGCGCCTCGCGCGCCCGCTCGGCATCCTCTAGGGAGAACCGGCCAAAGGCGCCGGCATTCTTCCAGGCACCGAGCATGACGGTATCGGCAACCGAAATCGGAAAGCGTCTGACGATATCGGCCGCTTGCGGCAGATAGCCGAAATCGTCGCGCGTCAGCGCCCCTCGATCGATCGAACCTTCCGCCAGCCGCAGTTCTCCGACGATTGCCTTGAGCAGCGTCGACTTGCCGGCACCGTTCGGCCCGGCAATCGCCGTGAGGCTGCCGGCGGCAAAGCCGCCCGAGAGATGGTGTACGGCTGGATGACGTTCATAGGTAACGGTGAGATTGTTGAGGCGGATCAAGTCGTTCATGCCAAAGCCACCGCCCAGCCGATAGACGCCCAAAGCACTGCAATACCGACCGCCACATAGGCAAGGCGCATCAGGGCCGAGCGCCCCATGAGGGACGACGCGAAGGGATCACGATCAAAAGGCATTCAGGGGCTTTCAATTATGTAATAACATTACATGTAGTAGCCGATGAAATGCGGCGAAAAAGAGGCAGGCGGTGAACTGCCACGAATTTGCGGTGAACAAGGCTGGAATATTTACCGGCGTTAATGTCCGCGCCTTATCGCCGCGACGCTCATCGCCAGTTGTATTTTCACGCGATATCGGGTGACAAAGTTTACAAGACGAGGAGGAGAGGATGTTATGAAGCTGAGGCTTGAGCTGTTTGTCGCCGATGTGGCGGCATCGATAGAATTCTATCGACGGGCACTGAACTTCCAGGTGGTTGGCGAGACAAGCGAACAATACACAATGCTCTCGAATGGCGAGGCTATCATTTCCGTCAACAAGCGGGAGGCTCTTGGGCCTGATCATCCACTCCGAGCTGGCAATGGCGAACGACCAGGCCTTGGTGTCGAAATCGTGCTGAGCGCTGGGGATGTGGAAAGTTTTTATGACGCCGCCAGAACCTGCGGCCATACGATATCGGAGCTTGCCTTACAGCCATGGGGGTTGCGCGATTTCCGTATCGTAGATCCGGATGGCTATTATATCCGGGTAACAAGCAGACAAAAGGAATAAAGAGGGGCTAAGGTCCTTCCACGGCCAAACGAAAGGCCGGACGCAGGGGGCGTCCAGCCTTTCCTGATCTATCAAAACCTCAAAGCTGCTCGATCATCGCGGCAGCACCTGAAACCGTCGCCTGGCCGGGGCTTTCCTCGATGTTCAGCGTCTTTACCACGCCGTTTTCCACTAGCATGGAATAACGCTTGGAGCGAATGCCGAGCCCACCGGCCGAGAGGTCGACCTCGAGGCCGAGCGCCTTGGTGAATGAGCCGTCCCAATCGGCGAGGAAGTGGATCTTGCCCAAGCCACCGGACGATTGCGCCCAGGCGCCCATGACATGCCAGTCGTTGATGGAAACGACGGCGATGTCATCGATGCCCTTGGCAAGAATGGCATCGCGGTTTTCGAGAAAGCCCGGCAGGTGATTGAGCGAGCAGGTGGGCGTGAACGCGCCGGGCACGGCGAAGAGCACGACGCGCTTGCCGGCAAACAGCTGCTCGGTGCTGATCTCGACCGGGCCGTCGGCGGTCTTTTCCTTGAAGGTGGCGGCAGGCAGCGTGTCGCCGATGGCGATAGTCATGGCTCTCTCCTTGGGTCGTTGTTTCGGGGCGCTCGAACGGCCGCCGATGGTTTTAAGACGGTTCAGAGAACTATAGATCCGGCCTATTCGAGCGCAAGGGTGGTTTCCATCGCCCGATCGCCGTCGACGACCAGAATACCCCAGCTTTGGCCCTTCGGATCATAATCCTTCGGTAGTTTGCCGATTACTATATCAGACGAGAAGGTCGTTCCCTCCCGCTTCGCATTCGCTTGCTGAAAGAACACATAGCCGGACGGCCCCGTGACATAGATATCAGGCATCTTCCCGCTTGCTTCCGGCAGCGTCAGACGCAGCGAAAGGCTCTTGGCGTCGGTAGAGATCTTATGGCCCTGGACGGCGAAATCCGGGGAAGGAGGCTGCGGCAGCACGGCCTTTGCCGCATCGAGCAAAGCCAGTTCGTGCGAGGTCGGCTGCACATCCGTCGGCAAGGGCAGGGAGTATTCGGCCTGGAAAGGAATGCAGATATCCTTGCAGAGGCCGATGAAAGCTGTCAGCTCAAGCTTTTCCGGCGCTTTGCCGGTGACGCGCAGATCAAGCGGAAACGTGACCGGCGCGTCGTAGCCGATTTCCTGGATGGGGCCGACACGGAGCGGCTTCGGCACGGGATAGCCCGCCCTTTCCAGCATTACGCCGCTGCCCGCTGCCGGCGTTATTTGCGGCGGAATTCCGCCCTGACCGGGCTCGCGCCAATAGGTGATCCAGCCCGGTTCCGGCTCGATCTGCAAGGCGGCGCGGATATGCCCTTCTGGGTCCGGCGCCAGCGCGATCAGGCGCATTCTGCCGCCCTGATTGTCTATCCACTCGCTCGTTGCGGCATAAGTCGCTACGGTGCTGAAAAACAAAGTGGCGAGAAGTGCCGACAGGCGGGCAACGGTACTTATTTCGATCATGGAACAAGGATTTAGCGGATAGGGCTGCAAGGAGCCAGCAGGACCGAAGAGGTAAATGATCATTTTCAGTTGATTGATTTATGACATTGCCCCATCTTGGTATGAGGCGGCGCAGTTGCGGGCTGCGGTCAGGAGGCACGATGTCCCTATCGACGCTGAAGAATAGACGCGAAAGAGGTTTTCTCGACGGTCAGTTCCTGATCGCCATGCCCGGCATGGAGGATCGGAACTTTCATCGCACGGTTGTTTATATCTGTGCCCATTCCGATGCCGGTGCTATGGGCTTCGTCATCAACCGGGCTCAGAAGCTGACATTCACCGACGTCCTCTTGCATCTCGAAATGATCAAGGACGACGATGCTATCGTGCTTCCGCAGATGGCGCGCGATTTCCCGATCCAGACCGGCGGTCCCGTCGAAAGCGGCCGAGGTTTCGTCCTGCATTCCGACGATTACATCAGCGACAGCAGCATTCCGGTCAGTGACGATATCAGCCTGACGGCGACGCTCGATATCGTCAGGGCCATTTCCAAGGGAAGCGGTCCAAAGCGGGCGACGATGTTGCTCGGCTATGCCGGCTGGGGCGCTGGCCAGCTCGAGGCGGAGATCGGCAACAATGGCTGGCTGAACTGCCCTGCAAACGAAGAATTGATCTTCGATCGCAGCCTTGAGAACAAGTATGATCGTGCGCTGGCTCTCATGGGTATCAATCCGGTCATGCTGTCACCCCATGCCGGCCATAGCTGAGCCGATTTGCGTTGTTTCGGAACGAAATAGCGTGCGTGACGTTTTCCTGACAGAGCGACGGCAATTTCGCTGTCGCAGGCAAGGAGGCGTCAGACATGAGCAGCACGACCGACAAGGTGTCCGGTAAGGCGAACGAAATTGCCGGCAAGGCCAAGCAGATGGCCGGCAAGGCGACGAATGACAAGGAAATGCGCGCCAAGGGCGCTGCACAGGAAGCCAAGGGCAAGGTGCAAACCGCCGTTGGCAAAGCCAAGGATAAGGTCAAGGGAGCGGTCGACCGGATGTGACCGGCTGCTTGTTTTTATCAATCCATGATCGCTGCTCCGTCTGAATTGACGTCGAAGCGGCGATGTTGGGAGGAAGAGCCTGTTACGGAAACGTGGCAGGCTCTTTATTGCCAGCCGGTAAGTTTTCCGAGGGGGAGTATGCGGCTTTTCACGTGCGATCATTGCGGACAGCCTGTTCATTTCGATAACAGGCAATGCATTCGATGTGGTCATCAGCTCGGTTTCGTCCCCGATCGCTTGGCGATATATGCCCTGGAAGCAGAAACTGAGACCAACTGGCATCCGGTCTCCGAACAGACGCGGCATGTTCGCTTCTGCGCGAATGCCGAACTCGATATCTGCAATTGGGTCATCGATGCAGACGATCCGCAGCCCTATTGCGTTGCCTGCCGGCACAATCGTCTCGTGCCGAACGCTGGTACGCAACCAGGTATAGATCGCTGGCGGCGCATCAGCCAGGCGCAGCGGCATCTGTTTTATTCGCTCTTGCGGTGGAACCTGCCGCATCCCGATCGACAGCAAGACCCCGAAGGTGGGCTCGTCTTCGATTTCCTAGAGGATGAGGTGCAGGGCAATACCGTGGTCCCGGCCATGACCGGTCACGAGGAAGGACTGATCGCGATCCGCGCCGCGGAGGCCGACGACGTGACGCGCGAACAGGCGCGCACCTCGATGAACGAGCCCTATCGTACCTTGCTCGGCCACTTCCGCCACGAGACCGGCCATTTCATCTGGAACAAGCTTGTCCGCGATCGCGGGCAATTCGATGCCTTTCGCGCCGTCTTTGGCGACGAGCGCGCCGATTATGGCGCAGCACTCCAAGCCCATTACGACAATGGGCCGGCGGCAAACTGGCAGGAAAGTTTCATCAGCGCCTATGCCAGCTCCCATCCTTGGGAGGATTTTGCCGAATGCTTCGCACATTATCTGCACATCGTCGATACGCTGGAAACGGCGCGTTCCTTCGGCCTGGCAATCGATCCCCATCGCTATCACGACATGGCGGCCGAGGTGGATTTCAATCCTTACAAGGCAGAAAGCGCCGAGCAGCTCGTCAGCGCCTGGATCCCTTTGAGCGTAGCGATCAATTCCATCCAGCGCAGCATGGGGCAGCCGGATTCCTATCCCTTCATCCTCTCGCCGCCGGTGGTTGCCAAGCTCGACTATATCAGGGAATTGATCGACAGCGCGTGATCGAATACTCAGGCGCGCTTCGTCAGCGGAAAGCGTTCCTTCAGCAAGCGTATCACCGAATCCGAGCCCATAGGCGGCCCGAAGATGAAGCTCTGGCCGTAGCTGCAGCCGATCTTGGCAAGCTCCAGCGCATCCTCTTCCGATTCGATGCCCTCGGCGACGACGCGCATATTGAGTTCGCGCGCCATGGAAATGACCGAGCGCAACAGAACCGCCTTCTTATCGCTATCGTCGCGGACCATCGCCTTGTCGAGCTTGATCGTATCGAAGGGGAAACGAGTGAGGTAGGCGAGCGAGGAATAGCCGGTGCCGAAATCATCGAGCGCCAAACCGATGCCGGCTTCGCGCAGCTTATCGAGCACCAGCCGCGCCTGTTCCGGATTCTCCATCACCTGCGATTCCGTCAATTCCAGCTTGATGCGGCTTGGATCGCAATGGGTCTTGGCGAGCAGGGCGCGGATATCGTCGTAAAGCTCGTTGTTGAGCAGCTGCACGCTGGAAAGGTTGATGGAGACGAACAGCGGCAGGTCGCCAGTCTGTCGTTGCCATGCCTTAAGGTCGTTGGTTGCCTGCTCCAGTGCGAACATGCCGAGCGGACCGATGATGTCGGAAGTCTCCGCGATCGGAATGAATTCCGATGGCGGAATGTTACCGCGCTTCGGATGCTCCCAGCGTATCAGCGCCTCGAAGCCGGCGATTTCTGCATCCTCAAGCCGAACGATCGGCTGATAGACGAGCGAAAGTTCCTTGCGTTCGACGGCGCGGCGCAGATCGGTTTCGAGCTGCAGCCGGTCGGTGCCGAAGCTGCGGAAGGCAGGTTGGAAAGGTTCGACGCGGTTGCCGCCGGCGCGCTTGGCGCGGTACATGGCAAGTTCCGCGTCGCTGAGCATCCCGGCCGCATTTTCCTGCTGATCGACCCATGACGTCAGCCCGACTGATGCCGTCAGGATGATCTCACGGTTGGCGAAATTGATCGGCACCATGATCGCCTTGCTGATCGCGTCGGCAAAGTCGGCGACCTTGGCGGGATCGCGTTCGGAAACGAGGATGAGGCCGAACTGGTCGCCCGAAAGACGCGCCAGCGTATCCTGCGGCTTCATCAGGCGGCGAAGGCGACGGGTCAATGCGATCAGGATATTGTCGCCTGCGGCAAAGCCAAGCGTATCGTTGACGAGTTTATAGCGATCGATGTCGATGACCATGACTGTCGGTCGCAATTGATTTCCATCGGAAGCCAGCGTCAGAACCGCTTGCAGGCGATCGAGGAAGACCTGGCGGTTCGGCAATCCCGTGAGATTGTCGTGGACGGCATCGTGCAGCAGCCGTTCGACCGAATTCTTCTGCTCGGTGATATCGACGATCGTGCCGACACAACGGATGATTTCGCCGTTGGAGCCTAGCACCGGCCGGGCGCGGATCGACAGCCAGTGGAAATGCCCGTCTTCGGCGCGAATACGAAATTCATGGTTCAGCCGGCCGCGCCGATGTTCCAGAAGCACGTCGAGCGTCGCGCGGAAGCGGTCGCGATCGTCGGGATGCAGCCGCGGCAGCCAATTGCGCGCCGCGCCATGCATGGTTCCGGGCGAGAGGCCGAGC
Organism: Rhizobium sp. 11515TR; assembly: GCF_002277895.1. Taxonomy (NCBI): domain Bacteria; kingdom Pseudomonadati; phylum Pseudomonadota; class Alphaproteobacteria; order Hyphomicrobiales; family Rhizobiaceae; genus Rhizobium; species Rhizobium sp. 11515TR. The sequence goes on from NZ_CP022998.1 coordinate 1,600,361, forward strand.
TTCACCGAGATATCTGGCGTCGTCACCACGCGGTCGCGCGCCACGTCCCAGTCCCACACGGTGTCGCCGGAGCCTGTCAGCGCCAGGGACTGTCGCTCCAGATCCGAGAACAGGCCCTGCTGGAAGGCGCCGCCGGCAAAGGCGTGCTGCATGACGGTGAAGCCGATCAGCAGGACGATGAGAACGAGGCCGCCGCCGAGTGCCGGCTGGATGATGTCATTGTCGAGCTTGCCCATAACCGTCATCCAGGCGCCGAACAGCCAGACGAGGATCAGTGCCCAGGCGGGCACGAGCAGGATCGCGCGGTCGTAACGGCTGAAGCCGAGATAGATGATGAGCAGCAGGCCGGCCGTTGCCGTCAGCGCCAGCGACAGCCGCGCAATGCCGGCAGCAATCGACGGATCGTAGATCGCCACGCCGAAGAGCAGGGCAAGGCCGAGCACCCAGGCAAGCGTCACATAGCCGAGATGGGCGTGCCAGCGATTGAGATTGAGATAGGTGAACAGAAAGATCACCAGGCTCGAGGCGAGCGCCACCTCCGCACAGGCGCGCCATATTCGCTGATCGCTTGACGTGATGCTGATGAGCTTGCCGAGGAAGCCGAAGTCCACGCAGATATAGCCGAGCACCGCCCAGGCGAGCGCGGCCGTGGCCGGCAGCATCGACGTGCCCTTGACGACGAAAAGAATAGTCAGGAACACCGCCAGCAGGCCGGCGATGCCGAGCACAATGCCGCGATAGAGCGTGAAGGCGTTGACCGTATCCTTGTAGGCGTTCGGTTCCCAGAGATAGAGCTGCGGCAGGTTTGGTGACGACAGTTCGGCAACAAAGGTGACGACGGCGCCGGGGTTCAACGTGATACGGAAGACGTCGGCCTCGTCGCTCGGCTGACGATCGAGCGCGAAACCTTCGCTCGGCGTGATCGCGACGATGCGCTGCGAGCCGAGATCGGGCCAGAAGACCTTTGAATTCACGAGACGGAAATGCGGCGCGACGATGACGCGCTCAAGCTGCTCTTCGGAAACGTTGGCGAGCGCGAAAACCGCCCAGTCGCCCTGATGATTGGGTGAAGAGGAGCGAACCTCGATGCGGCGGCGGATGCCGTCGGCGCCGGCTGCCGTCGAAACCTGAAAGGCTTCACCCTGATTGGTGTAGATTTCGGTCGTCGCTGTGAGGTCGAGCGCAGTATCGTCACGCGAGATCTTCACGGGCTCGGCTGCATCGGCCATCCCGGCGATCAACAGCAGCATGGCGGCCGCGAGCGTTGCGATCACGGCGCATAGCCGGCGGGTCATCGGCCACGTCTGCATCATTCCGGCGATCATCGCTGGTCGAAGCTTCGGTTCGGGCTGGTGTCGGATGCCAACCTTGAAAACATCACATGGTCGCGCCACTGACCGTTGATTTTAAGATAACCGCGCAAATGACCTTCCCGCTGGAAACCGGCTTTTTCCAAAAGCCGCATGCTACGCTCGTTATCCGGAATACAGGCTGCTTCAATTCGGTGCAACTCAAGTCCGGAAAAGATATAGGGTATAACCAACTGAAGTGCGGCGAACATATGGCCCTGACCGGAGTGGCGCTCGCCCATCCAATATCCGATCATGCAGCTCTGTGCAGCACCTCGGCGAATATAGCCGATCGTGATGCCCCCAACCAGCGTCATGTTTTCCCTGAGAAAAATGAAGAGTGGTATGGCCTGGCCGGAGCTGTATTCCTGCTTTCCGCGGATGATGCGTGCCCGATAGGCGCCCTCGGTCAGCTCGTCATGTCGCCAGGTAGGCTCCCAGGGTTCGAGAAAGCGCCGGCTTTCCGCCCGAAGCTTATGCCATTGATTGAAATCGGAGTAGCGCGGCAAACGCAGCAAATAATTGTCGTTTTCGAGTTCAACCCCGTCCGTATGACGTGAGAGAAACCGAAAGACAGATTTTTGCATGCCGCCAAGCACTCCCCCGAGAATTGCACCCATAGGCCTGCGGCGTGCCCTTAGCCGCTTGCGCTTCTGGAGGCAGGGACCGGCGACGACAGCGAGGTTACGATGTCCTCCATCGGCGCGAGCTGCTCCAGCGGCCCGATCGCAGAAAGCGTCGGTACTGTATCGAAGAACAGGCGGCCGGCAAGATCCGTCAAGCGGTCGATCGTGATGCCTTCCAGACGCTCCAGCATCTCCTGGTTCGGGATGGGGCGGCCATAAAGCATCATCTGTCTTGCGACCTGGCCGGCGCGGGCGGCCGGGCTTTCCTGGCCCATCAGCAGCTGTGCGCGGATCTGGGCGCGGGCGCGCTCGATTTCCTGCTGCTGAATGTCATGCGAGGATTTATGCAGCTCGTCGACAATGACGGGCAGCAGTTCAGGCAGGTTCTCGCCGCCGGTCGCGGCATGGATGCCGAAGATGCCCGTATCGGAGAAGCCCCAATGGAAGGCGTAGACCGAATAACAGAGACCGCGGAATTCGCGCACTTCCTGGAACAGGCGCGAGGACATGCCACCACCGAGGATATTGGCGAGGATCTGCGAGCAGTAGAAATCGCGGGTATGATAGGCGCGGCCTTCAAAGCCGAGCAGGATCTGCGCATCCATCAGGTCGCGGGTTTCGCGAATGTTGCCGCCGATATAACGCGCCGGCTCGATAACGGGCGGAGCGGACGGTTTGATCGGCAGGCTGGAGAAGCGCTCCTCGACCTGACGCACGAAGCTTTCATGGTCGACGGCGCCGGCCGCCACGACAAACATGCGGTCGGTCGTATAGTTGCGGCCGAGATAATGGCGGATCTGTTCCGGCGAGAAGGAGACGACGGTCTCCGGTGTGCCGAGAATGGCGCGCCCAAGCGTCTGGCCGCGATAGGCGACCTCGGAAAACTTGTCGAAGACGACATCGTCGGGCGTGTCGTTCGCGGCATTGATTTCCTGCAGAATGACCTGCTTTTCGCGCGCCAGCTCTTCCTCGTCGAAAGCGGATTCCGTCAGGATATCGGCAAGGATATCGACGGCGAGCGGCACATGGTCCTTCAGCACACGGGCATAATAGGACGTGGTTTCCGTCGAAGTGGCGGCGTTGACTTCGCCGCCGACATTCTCGATTTCCTCGGCGATCTGCCGGGCAGAGCGCCGCGCCGTGCCCTTGAACGCCATATGCTCGAGCAGATGCGCTATACCGTGTTCTGCCTCGGTTTCGTTACGCGAACCCGACTTGATCCAAACGCCGAGTGCCACGCTTTCGAGGTGTGGCATCGATTGGGTCGCTACTGTCAGCCCGGACGCTAGCCGGGTGCACTCCACTGTCATCGCCTGTCTTTCCGCGTCTGTTATTCGCCGGTCCGGATATGCTTGCCGATAAAGCTTTCGACGGCTTTAAGTTCCGGATCGAGAATGTCGAAACGCTCCTCCCTGGTCATCAGACCAGCAAGCCACGTCGGAAGCGCCGGGTCAATACCGGATGCGGATTTTACTGCGGCGGGGAATTTTGCCGGGTGGGCAGTCGCAAGCGTTACCATCGGACTGCTGGGACGCTCGTTCTTGTTCGCAATGAAGACGCCGATCGCCGTATGCGGATCGAGCAGATAGCCCGTATCGGCAAGGGTTTTGCGGATCGTTTCGGCCACCTGCTTCTCGCTGGCGCGGCCGGCGCGGAAGTCCTTCTTAATGAATTTCAGAGCCTCTTCGCTGACCGAAAATCCGTTAGACTGCTTCAGGCTTTCCATGGCGGCGCGCACCTTGGAGGCGTCGCGGCCGTTGGCCTCGAACAGCAGGCGCTCGAAATTGGAGGAGATCTGAATATCCATCGACGGCGAGGTGGTGGCTTTTACCGAGCGCATTTCATAGCGGCCCGCTTTCAGCATGCGCGCCAGGATATCGTTCTCGTTGGTGGCGATAACAAGCTTTTCGATCGGCAGGCCCATGCGCTTGGCGACGTAGCCGGCGAAAATATCGCCGAAATTGCCCGTGGGTACAGTGAACGAGATTTTCCGGTCAGGGCCGCCAAGAGCAACAGCGGTGGTGAAATAGTAGACCACCTGCGCCATGATTCGCGCCCAGTTGATGGAATTGACGCCGGAGAGCCTCACCTTATTGCGGAAAGGGGCATCATTGAACATGGCTTTGACGAGGTTCTGGCAGTCGTCGAAATTGCCCTTGATGGCCAGCGCATGCACATTTGCTGCCGTCGACGTGGTCATCTGCCGCTGCTGCACCGGCGAGACTTTTCCATGCGGGAAGAGAATGAAGATATCGGTGCGCTCGCGGCCGGCAAAGGCATCGATCGCCGCACCGCCGGTATCCCCCGAGGTCGCGCCGACAATGGTGGCCCGCTGGCCGCGCTTCTCCAGCGCATAGTCCATCAGCCGCGCCAGCAGCTGCATGGCGACATCCTTGAAGGCGAGCGTCGTGCCATGGAAAAGCTCCATAACGAAGCTGTTCGGTCCCGTCTGGACGAGCGGCGCCACGGCCGGATGCCGGAAGGTGGCATAGGCATCATCTATCATGCCGCGGAAGACATCGGCCGGGATCTCGCCGTTGGTAAAGGGCGAAAGGACGGCGAAGGCAACATCCTGATAGCTCTTGCCGCGGAACGCGCGGATTTCCTTCTTCGTCAGGACAGGCCATTCACGGGGAACATAAAGCCCGCCGTCACGAGCAAGGCCGGCCAGAAGAGCGTCGCAGAAGCCAAGGGCAGGGGCTTCTCCCCGCGTTGAAATGTAGTCCACGGTCTAGAATTCCTTTGGTCGCAAAATTGCCTGAGTGATCGATTGAGAGGGTAGAGGAACGAAGCGACGGCGGCCGGTCTTTTTGCGTCGGATCAGCCGCGTGGTTTTCGCGTTTGCGCAAGGCGCGTGGGATCGGCGCCATGTGGCGTCTGTTTGTGGCAATGTGTGGATCTCGAAAAGTGAGCCAAAACGGTGTCTACCCAATCGATTTTTCGCTGCGTCGCTGGTATAGACCATCGCCAAGTGTCATAAAAGGCCCGTTTGACAGGCTGCAGGCCGATTACATGAAATATATGGAGAGGGTGGAATTATAGTGTTTGGCAAGGTTTCGCGTCGTCTTTTCTCCGCTTCGCTTCTGGCATTGCTGACGGGTTGCAGCACTCTCGGCATCGGCGGCAACAGTGAAAAACAGCCGGCAACGGATGTAACGGTAGCGCCGCAAACCGGAGCCACGACTGCTGCACCTACGGGCGGTCAGACCTATGTCGCCGGCAAGTGCCCGCAGGCTGTCATCCGCGACGAGGATTCGGTCTATCGCACCTACGCCAAGGGCGCCAAGGACGATCCGAACCAGCTGATCTATCAGGCTTCGCTGGCACAGGCGACCCGCCAGTGCACCACGGACGGCACCAGCCTCGGCATTCACGTCGTAGCGCAGGGACGCCTGGTTGCCGGTCCCATGGGCAGCTCCGGCAAGATAACCCTGCCGATCCATGTTGCCGTCATGGACAACGACAATGCGCTCTATAGCAAGACCATCATGTACACGGCGGAAATCCCGCCGGGCGAAAGCACGGCGCAGTTCCTCTTCACTGATAACGACATCCAGGTTGCCGGCGGCTCGGGCGGCTTCACCATCGTCCAGATCGGCTTCGACCAAGGCCCGCAGAAGCCGGCAAAGGGCGAGAAGCCAGCGCGCAAGAAGCGTCACTAAGGTTGGGGTCAGTCAGTAGGCAGTAGGCAGTAGGCAGTAGGCAGTAGGCAGTAGGCAGTAGGCAGTAGGCAGTAGGAAAAGATCACCTTGTCCTTGCTGCCGCCGGCACTATAGCCGCAACATTTATTGCCTATTGCCTCAGAGCACGCCGTCCCATTCGGCGAGCGCCATGACCACGCCCGGCAAGTCGGCCATGCGGCTGACGACGGTTTCGGCGCCGGCATCTGTCAGCCGATCGGCATGCGAAGGATAGGTGTGCGATGCGCCGGTGAAGCCGATGACGCGCATGCCGGCGGCGCGTGCCGCCTGAACGCCGTGGACCGAATCCTCGACGACGATCGTATTGGCCGGGCTGACATTCATCTGCTTGGCGCCATGCAGGAAGATATCCGGCTTGGGCTTTACGCGGTCGGCGCCGAGATCCTTGGCGGAAAAGATATTAGGAGCAAACAGTTTGAGGTAGCCGACCTTCGTTAGCATCATCTCGATGCGGGCGAAGCTGGAATTCGAGCAGATGCAGCGCGGCATTGGCAGGCGCGACAGCGCCAGCGGAACGCCAGGGATAGGCTGAACGTCGCTGGCAAGCGCCAGGTCGAGCAGCTTTTCCGATTTGTCGAGCAGCGAAGCGGAGAGGGGAATGCTGGCCTCGCGCTCGACTTCGAACAGGATGTTGCGCCAGGTCATGCCGGAGAAGCGTTCGCCCATTTCCTCGGTGCTGATCGGATAGCCGGCATCGGTCAGCAGCTTCGATTCAACCTGCGCCGCGATGATTTCCGAATCGACCAAAACGCCGTCGCAGTCGAAGATGATGAGGTCGAAGCCATTGCTCATGAAATTGCTGCCTTTGATGTGGCTGGGTTCGGCACGCTCCAGGAAACCATTGGTGTTTCGGGACATGCTCTGAAAAATGACCGCCGGGCTTTACACGATATGTCGGCAAAGCTCAACCAATTGGCGGGCATGGCTGCGCTGCATTGAGCGAAAGGGTCAAAATTCGCAAAAGAGGTGATGACCGTTGGTTGTCGCTCGACATCGGGCAGGGTCGCCATTAAGGATCGGCCATGGCCAAGGAGCGCGACGACACCATTGCCAGCCGCATCAGCCGGGTGCTTGCCGACCGCATCATCCGCGGCGAAATCGCGCCCGATGCCCGCCTGCGGCAGGATCACATTGCCGAAGAGTTTGGCACGAGCCATGTGCCCGTGCGCGAGGCGTTCCGGCGGCTAGAGGCGCAGGGGCTGGCGATCAGCCTGCCGCGTCGTGGCGTCCGTGTCGCCTCATTCGATCTCAAGGAGGTCCGCGAGGTTGCCGAAATGCGCGCGGCTCTCGAAGGTCTGGCGCTCAAGCACGCGGCACCACATCTGACGGCAGCCATTCTGGATGAGGCCGAGCAGGCGACGCGCGACGGTGATGCTGCCGGCGACGTCCACGCCTGGGAGGAGGCGAACCGCCGCTTCCATCGCCTGATCCTGGCGCCCTGTGGCATGGCGCGTCTGCTTGCGGCCATTGATGACCTGCATGCCGCCAGCGCCCGCTTTCTCTTTTCCGCCTGGCAATCCGGCTGGGAAAAACGCACGGATCATGACCATCGCGCCATTCTGGCGGCGCTCCGTCAGGGGCGGGCCGAAGAGGCCGCAGCGATCCTGCAGAAGCATGTGCAATGGATCGGCCGCGCGCCGGTGCGCACGCCTTCGGGATCGACACGCGACGCCTTCGCAATCGTCGGCTGAAATTATAGATAATTTTGAGATGCCTCGTAGGGCGCGCCTCGCAGGCTATGCTCCGTGCGGAGTTTTCTTGTTTTGCCGCTGTTTCAGCTCGATCAACATCCAGCTGAAGTTCGCCACGCTTTTCGGATTTACTGCTCTTATTTTTCAACGGGATTTTGTGCTTACTCAAAATATCCGGCGATTGCCACTTGCCTGATTTTGCGATCTCTCTCATAAAATAGATGAGACTAAAAAATTATCTATAATTTTGAAAGGAGAGCCTATGTCTCTGTTGCAGCATCACGATGAAGTCACTTTTGATCCGCTTCGCCTTGGCCAGCGTTCGCTTGTTGCCAAGACCGTGTTCGTTCTCGCCGGAACACTGATCCTGGCGCTCGCATCGCGAATCTCGGTGCCGATGGTGCCGGTGCCGATCACCATGCAGACATTCGCGATCACCATGATCGGTGCTCTCTATGGTTGGCGTCTTGGTGCGGTCACCGTTCTCGCCTGGCTGGGCGAAGCCGCGATCGGCTTTCCGGTGCTCGCCGGCGGGGCAGGCGGCATTGCGCCCTTCATGGGTCCGACGGCGGGTTATCTCGCATCCTTCCCGATCATTGCCGCCCTTGTCGGCTGGCTTGCCGAGCGGGGTTGGAGCGGCAACCGCGTCGTGCGCAGCTTCCTGGCGCATCTCTCGGCCAACATTCTCTGCCTTGCGATCGGCGGTACATGGCTTGCAGCACTGATCGGTGCGGAAAAAGGCTGGCTGCTTGGCGTGGTGCCTTTCATCCTCGGCGCCGTGCTCAAGTCGGCGCTTGCGGCTGCCGTGCTGAAGACTATCCAGGTCTACAGCGGCAAGGCGCGTCTGAATTGACCGTCAGGCTTCGCGCCCACCATCTGCTCTGCATGCTGACCTTCGTCGGTGAAGGCTATACTTCAACCTTCACCGACAATTATCGCCGCATCGCCAAGCGGCTGTCGGAAGGGGAGGAGATCAAGCTGGTCTCCGGACCCGACGACATCTGCGTGCCCCTTCTGAACGGGGAGGAGCCGCATTGCTTCAAGACCTCGGTCGTCGAGCGGGATGCGGCGGCTCTTGCCGATATCGCGGCATTGCTAGGCGAGGAGATCGGCCCCGGAACCGTGTTGGTGCCGGATGCCAGGCTGCTTTCCAAGCTCCGCCGTAATTTCGCCAGCGGTGAAATCCGTCACGCCTGCCTTCGCTGCGAATGGGGTGAGCTCTGCAGTCACATTGCTGCAAGCAGTTTCAGCGGTGTGCTGATCAAGACAGCCTAAGGCGTGTTATCCAGCTCTGGTTGTGAGGCCTCTGGCTGCCGGGCGCCATCGCTCAACTCAAGTGGAAAGAGCGCCAGAAAGCGGCGCTCGCCCTCGGGCGTGAAGAAGATCGAGCGGCTGTTTTCGGTTCGCCGCGCCCATCCCTTGTCTAGGAAATTCGAAAGCAGCGCCTTGCCGAGGCTGCCGGCGAGATGCGCGCGCCGCTCGCTCCAGTCCAGGCAGGATCGGCAAAGCGGGCGGCGGCTTGAGCGCAATCCGGAAACATCGATGCCGATCGATCCCAGATGCCTTTCGCCGTTGGCCGTCAGGCTCAGGCCTTCGCCCACGGCGGAGATCGACCCGGCCTCGATCAGGCTATCAAGCATGCGCACGCCATAGTCGCCGGCCAGATGATCGTAGCAGATGCGCGCCTTGCGCAGTGCCGGTTCCTTTGGGCCGGGACGATGGCGCAGATGGCCGCGGCTGGCTGCAAAACCCATGATGCCCTCAAGCAGCTTGCCGACTCGATCGTCTGCCAGCGTGAAGTAGCGATGACGGCCCTGCTTGCGCTGTGCCAGCAGGCCGCCCGCTTCGAGCTTGGAAAGATGGGCGCTAGCTGTCTGCAGCGTCACGCCGGCAGCCGCCGCCAGTTCTGTTGCCGTCAACGCCCGGCCGCCCATCAGCGCCGTCAAGATATTCGCTCGCGCCGGATCGCCGATCAGCGAGCCGATCTGTGCTATGTCTGGACCTTCTTTCATACTTCGATCGTAACCGAACCATCTCCGTCCTGCAATGTGAGAAAACACTCCCATCAGCAAAGGAGAAAGCCAATGATCACCTGTTTCATCCGCTACCAGATCGACCCGTTCAAACAGGACGCCTTCGCGGAATATGGCAAAGCCTGGGGCCAGATCATTCCGCGTAACGGCGCCGACCTGATCGGCTATTTCGCCCCGCATGAGGGGTCGCTGACGACGGCATACGGCATCTACAATATCGAGAATCTCGCCGCCTATGAGGCCTATCGCAAGAGCCTCGCCGCCGATCCGCTGGCGCAGGCCAATCTCGATCTTGCCCGCCGCGAGCGTTTCATCTTGCAGGAAGATCGCATCTTTCTGAAAAACATCTCCCTGCCGCATGCTCCAAGGATATCGCCATGATCGCAGTCATTTTCGAAGTCATTCCCCATCCCGACGAACGTCAGCATTACCTCGACATTGCCGCAAGGCTGCGTTCCGAACTGGAGACGATCGACGGTTTCGTCTCCATCGAGCGCTTCGAAAGCCTGAGCCAGTCGGGCAAATTCCTGTCGCTGTCCTTCTGGCGCGACGAGACGGCCGTTCGCGAATGGCGAAACCGCGAGGCGCATCGCGCCGCCCAGAAAACGGGGCGCAAGACGGTCTTTGCCGACTATCGTTTGCGTGTCGCGCAGGTGCTTCGCGATTATGGGATGAGCGAACGCGCAGAAGCGCCCGGCGACAGCCACGCAGTGCACGATATCTAGGGCTTTCAACGCGATAGCGCCTTTTGACGAGGCCTGCATTCTCGGCGGCTTCGTCGGGAATGCAGAAAATATGACGCCGCTTTAGTCTTTGGTAACCAAGTTAGGTAACCATAACACTCAGTTAAGAGCACCGAGTAAGTGTAACAGCGAGTATCACATGGCGTCAGTTTTCCCGCTTGCCGACCTCAGGACTTCAGCCGTTCCGGGGTCCTGGATCGACACGATCATCAAGGGCGATTGCGTGGCCGCTCTTGAAGCACTGCCCAATCAATCCGTCGACGTCATCTTCGCCGACCCGCCGTACAATCTCCAGCTTGGCGGCACGCTGCATCGTCCGGACCAGTCGCTGGTCGACGCCGTCGATGACGAATGGGACCAGTTCGCCTCCTTCGAAGCCTATGATGCCTTCACCCGCGCTTGGCTGCTCGCCTGCCGCCGCGTGCTGAAGCCGACGGGCACGATCTGGGTCATCGGCTCCTATCACAATATCTTCCGCGTCGGCGCGACGCTGCAGGATCTGAACTTCTGGATCCTCAACGACATCGTCTGGCGCAAGACCAACCCGATGCCGAATTTCAAGGGTCGCCGCTTCCAGAACGCGCATGAGACGATGATCTGGGCGAGCCCGAACGCCAAGGCGAAGGGCTATACCTTCAACTACGATGCCATGAAGGCCGCCAATGACGACGTGCAGATGCGTTCCGACTGGCTGTTCCCGATCTGCAGCGGCAATGAGCGGCTGAAGGGCGACGATGGCAAGAAGGTGCATCCGACCCAGAAACCGGAAGCGCTGCTCGCCCGCGTCATCATGGCCTCGTCCAAGCCCGGCGATATCATTCTCGACCCCTTCTTCGGATCGGGCACGACCGGCGCGGTTGCCAAGCGCCTCGGCCGCCATTTCGTCGGCATCGAGCGCGAGCAGGATTATATCGATGCGGCCAGCGCCCGCATCGCCGCCGTCGAACCGCTCGGCAAGGCGGAACTGACCGTGATGACCGGCAAGAAGGCCGAAGTCCGCGTTGCGTTCAACGTTCTCATCGAAAGCGGTCTCATCAAGCCCGGCCAGGTGCTGACCGATGCGAAGCGCCGCTATAGCGCCATCGTGCGTGCCGACGGCACGGTTGCTTCCGGCGGCGAGGCCGGTTCCATTCATCGCCTTGGCGCGAAAGTTCAGGGCCTTGATGCATGCAATGGGTGGATGTTCTGGCATTTCGACGACGGTCGTTCCCTGCGCCCGATCGACGAACTCAGAGCTATCATCCGCAGCGATCTGGCCAAGGTCGAGTAGCTTCGGCCCATTTCCCGCAAACGTATCCGCCTTCTTCCGCCGTGTACCTCCAGTCAGGGAAGAAGGTGAAATGCACAGGGCCTTGCCGGACGATCTATCCGGCAAGGCCCTGTGCGTCTTTAGTGTCAGATTTTAGAAGTCCTGATAATCCGTAACGTCGACGCGCACGACACGGCCGTCTTCGTTAAATGTAATCGTTTCCTCACCTTCGCGGATCAGCGGCTTGCCCGTCTTGCTGTTGGTGGCGCGGACAGACCAGACGGCGCGGCCGGACAGCGGCGTCAGCGTCTCCACGAGGGAGTTCGATGCCGTCTGATCCGGGTAGGTGTCGAAATAGCCGCGGAAGGCTTCCATGATCGCCGCGCGGCCGGCAAGGCTGCCGACGCCGTTCGAAACATAGGTGGCATCCTCGGCGAAGAAGTTCTCGATCGCCTCATAGTCGAGGCGATTGATTGCATCATGGAACAGATCAATGCGTTCTGCAGGGTCAAAGATCATCGGCTCAAACCTTTATGCCATGGGCGGCGAGATCGCTGCGCAACTTCTCGGCACCGGTGAAGTGAACTGCATGCCAGCCGGCGGCCCGCGCACCTTCGACGTTCGGATAGGAATCATCGATGAAGATCGTCGAGACCGGGTCGAGACCGAAGCTCTTGGCGTGGGTATCATAAATAGCGACATCCGGCTTGATCAGGCCGATATCGCCGGAAACCGTCACGCCGCGCGGCTTCTTGAGGAAGGGATAGCGCTCCTGCGCCTCGCGAAAGGTGTCGGAGGCAAAATTGGTCAGCATGGTGACGTCGCGGCCTTCCGCGATCAACTGCTCCAGAATGGCAACGCTATCGTCATAAGCATGCGGAACCATCTCATGCCAATATTTACGGAAGCTGCGGATTTGTTCTTCCCGTTCGGGATGATCGGCGATCAGCAGCGCCTCGGCATCGCTCCAGGTGCGACCGCGATCCTGCTCAAGATTCCACTCATGCGTGCAGACATTGGCGAAAAACCATTGGCGCTCGGCATCGTCCGGAATGATCCGGCTGTAGGGAAGGTTTGGATCATAGTGGATGAGAACCTTGCCGATATCGAAAACGATATGCCGTATTTCCGTCGTCATAAATGAATTCCTGAATCTGATTTAAAGGCTTTTTGCGAACGCATTGGGAATAGCCTGCGCGATCGCTTTTTTCATGACTGTTGGCAGTGCCTGGTCTTCAAGATTTGTAACCGGCGCCCACCATCCGTCATGGTTGTCATTCCGCGGGACCGACTTGGCACGCCAGATCGACAGCCGCAGTTCGAAATGCGTGAAGACATGCGTCACCGTGCCGGCCGGTTGCCAATCGGCCGGGAAGGGGGCCGCCTCTATGCCGGTCTCGCCATCGATGCGTGCCGTCCAGCCGGTCGTCGGAACCTCGGTCATGCCGCCGAGCAGCCCGCTTTCAATGCGACGACGCAGGAAGATTTCACCCTCGTCATTGACTGCGACGAAGGCCGCGCCTTGGCGCACCGGCTTTTCCTTCTTGGCTGACTTGACCGGGAAACGTTCGGGATCATATGCAGCCAGCGCCTGACAGGCGCCGTTGAAGGGACAGAGCGAACAGACCGGGCGCTTCGGCGTGCAGATCGTCGCGCCGAGATCCATCATTGCCTGGGCGAAATCGCCTGGCCGGTCCGCAGGTGTCAGCAGGGCAACCTTCTGCTTCATCAGCGGCTTGGCGCCCGGCAGCGGCGCCGAAATCGCATAGAGACGGGAAATGACACGCTCCACATTGCCGTCCATCACGGCTGCTTGGCGATTGAATGCGATGGCGGCAACCGCGGCAGATGTATAATCGCCGATACCCGGGAGCGCTCGCAGACCCTCCTCGGTGTCGGGAAAACGGCCGCCATGATCGGCTGCAACCGCTTCGGCGCATTTCTTCAGGTTGCGGGCGCGAGCGTAGTAGCCGAGCCCCGCCCAGGCAGCCATGACGTCTTCATTCGCAGCCGCGGCGAGATCATTGACGGTCGGCCAGCGCTCCAAGAATTTCGCGAAATAGGATTTGACCGCCGGCACTGTCGTCTGCTGCAGCATCACTTCCGACAGCCAGACGCGATAGGGATCGGCCTTGATACCACTCGCGGCCATCGGCGGCGAGACCCGCCAGGGCAGGTCGCGGTGATGTCGGTCGTACCAGGCAAGCAGGCGTGCGGCCGTGGGGGATTCTAAAGTCGTGGTCATGATTTGCCGCGTGGAGGGGAAGTGCTCTATACTTGGCCAAGCTGCATCGGGCAATCAAGGTGCCTGACGCATAAAGCCTGTGTAGAGACCCGGTTGAAATGAGTTATCCCCGAAAAGGCGAAAAGCAGATTTCCGAGCTGACCAACGGTATCGTCGATCCAGTGCTGGCAAAGCGCGCCGGCATCAACACGACGCTGCTCGGCTGCTGGGATGAAATCGCCGGCGAGGACTTTGCCGACTGCACGCGGCCGGAGAAGATCGCCTGGGCAAAGCGAACCGGCCCCGGCATGGATGACCGTTATCAGCCCGGCGTGCTGACGATCGCCTGCGAGGGGGCCCGCGCACTCTTCCTGACCCATGCGCAAGGCGAACTTATCCAGCGCATCAACAGCTTCTTCGGTTTCTATGCCGTCAATCAGATCCGCATCGTGCAGAAGCCGGTCTCGGTCGCCTCCAAGCGTTCGCGCACACCGCCGCCGCTGAAGGGTGAGGCGGCCCGCAAACTGGCTGACATGATGGACGGCATCGAGGATGAGAAGATCAGAGCTGCCGTTCAGCGCCTGGGCACGGCGATGGCCTGGAAGCGGCGATAAGGTAGGCTGGACGGTCGGTTTCGTCGATTGTGGACAGAATTTAAGTTGTCTGTCTTTCCCAGGTCACAATTCTTTGAAGAAAGTTGGCCAACCGTGCCTTGTTAGCGGCAAGCTGCCGTTATATCGCATGAAACATTCGAAGACCTCTTTCAACGACGGGTGACTCTATGCCGATGTCCGACATGCTCTTGACCAAACGCCACCTGCTGGGCGGCTCTGCCGTTGCAGCTCTTTCCGTGGCGTTCTCTGCCTTTGCCGACACCGCATCCGCCGCGTCAGCCGAAGATGAAGTGCCGCCGTCGGATGGCAATGTCGACATGAACGAAGTGCTGAAGCCCGGCCCGCTGCCGGAGATCGCACTCGGCAAAGAAGATGCGCCCGTCAAGATTGTCGAATACATGTCGCTGACCTGCCCGCATTGCGCGCATTTCGCCGTCACGACCTTCGATACGATCAAGCAGAAATACGTCGATACTGGCAAGGTTCGCTTCATCATCCGCGAATTCCCGTTCGATCCGCGCGCTGCCGCAGCTTTTATGCTGGCCCGCTGCGCCCCGCAGGAACAATACATGCCGATGGTCGAAATGCTGTTCAAGCAGCAGATCGCCTGGGCCTCGCCTGACGTCGATGGACGCGCTGCGCTGCTGCAAATGTCGAAACTCGCTGGTTTTACTGAGGATAGCTTCACGAAATGCTTGACGAACCAGAAGCTTCTGGATGATGTCAATTCCGTACGGGAACGCGCAGCCAAGGATTTCGGTGTCAATGCAACGCCGACCTTCCTGATCAATGGCAAGCGCTATGCAGGGGACATGTCTGTTGCTGCCATGTCGAAGCTTATCGACAGCCTGCTCTGATCCGCGCCTTTTTCGATCACAGGCGGGCGGCCGAGGTCGTGCGCCTGCTTTCCATTACCTCCCCCTCGAGGGGAGAGGTCGCGCGGAACGCGCGGGTGGGGGTGATTTCTGGGGTGAACGCATGATCACCCCACTCCGGACCTTCGGTCCGACCCTCCCCTTCGAGGGGAGGGCGGAGATCAGCCCATGAAGTTCAATAGACTGAGGCTTGTCGGCTTCAAATCCTTCGTCGAACCGGCGGAATTCGTTATCGAGCGCGGCTTGACCGGTGTCGTCGGCCCGAATGGCTGCGGCAAGTCCAATCTTGTCGAAGCCCTGCGCTGGGTGATGGGCGAGAATTCCTACAAGAACATGCGCGCCTCCGGCATGGACGACGTGATCTTCTCCGGATCCGGCAATCGCCCGGCCCGCAACACCGCCGAAGTCGGCCTCTACCTCGACAATAGCGATCGCACTGCGCCCGCCGCTTTCAACGACAGCGATGAAATCCAGGTGACGCGCCGCATCGAACGCGAGCAGGGCTCGGTCTATCGTATCAACGGCAAGGAAGCGCGCGCCAAGGATGTGCAGCTGCTGTTCGCCGACGCTTCTACCGGTGCCCGTTCGCCTTCCATGGTCGGGCAGGGGCGTATCGGCGAGCTGATCCAGGCAAAGCCCCAGGCGAGACGCCAGCTGCTCGAAGAAGCGGCGGGCATTTCTGGCCTGCACTCGCGCCGCCATGAAGCCGAGCTGCGCCTTCGTGCCGCCGAAAGCAATCTCGAGCGGCTTGACGATGTAACGTCGCAGCTCGAAAGCCAGATCGAGAGCCTGAAGCGCCAGGCGCGGCAGGCCAACCGCTTCAAGATGCTCTCCGCCGATATCCGCGCCCGCGAGGCGATGCTGTTGCATATCCGCTGGGTGCAGGCCAAGGAAGCCGAAGCCGAGGCCGATAGCGCGCTGAACCAGGCAACCGTGCTTGTCGCCGAAAAGGCGCAGGTCCAGATGGAAGCGGCAAAGGCACAGGGCATCGCCAGTTTCAAGCTGCCGGAACTGCGCGACGAAGAGGCGAAAGCCGCCGCCGCTTTGCAGCGTCTGCAGATTGCCCGTTCGCAGCTGGAGGAGGATGTCAATCGTATCCTGCGGCGGCGGGATGAGTTGATCCGTCGTCTGGCGCAGCTCGGAGAGGATATCAACCGCGAGCAGCGCCTCGTCGCCGACAATGCCGCTATTTTGGAAAAGCTCGACGCAGAAGAAGCCGATCTCGCCGATATTCTTGCCGATTCCGGTAGGCTTGCGGAAGAGACGCGTATCGCCTTCGAGGAGGCCGCCGCCAAGCTCGCTGACAGCGAGCGGATATTTACTGTTCTGACCGCAGAACGCGCCGAAGCTGCCGCTGCCCGTAATCAACTGGAGCGCGCCATCCGCGATCTGGCCGATCGCAAGATGCGGCTCGAGCGACAGGCCGATGAAGCGAACCGCGAGCTTGCCGCCATTGACGAGAAGATGGCCGATCTGCCCGACCCGAGTGAAAAGCGCGACATGGTCGAGGCGGCGGAAAGTGTCGTTGCGGATGCGGAAAGCGAGATCCAGCGCGTCGAAGCCGTTCTTGCCAAGGCGCGTGAAACCGAGGCGCTGTCGCGTGGTCCGGTCGAGCAGGCGCGGGCGCGTCTGAATGCGCTGGAAACCGAGGCGCGGACCATTTCCAAGATGTTGGCGGCGGGCGACACGTCCGGTGCCTTTTCGCCTGTTGCCGAAGAGCTGCGTGTCGACCGTGGCTTCGAAACGGCGCTTGGCGCTGCACTTGGCGATGATCTGGAATCCTCGCTCAATTCCGAGGCACCGGTCTATTGGTCGGACAATGGCAGCGGTGCCAACGACCCGGCCTTGCCGGAAGGCGCCGCGCCGCTGATTACCCATGTCGGCGCGCCGGCGGCACTGACGCGCCGTCTACGCCAGATCGGCATTGTCTCGGTGGAAGATGCGCTGCGGCTGATGCCCGAGCTGAAGCCGGGACAGCGGCTGGTGACCAGGGATGGCGCCGTGTTCCGCTGGGATGGTCACGTGACCGGAGCGGATGCGCCGAGTGCGGCTGCCCTGCGGCTCGCCCAGAAGAACCGCCTCTCCGAGCTGGAGGCTGAAGCCGAGCTCGCCCGTGATGTGCTTGTCGAGGCCGAGGAGCGCCTCTCTGCCGCCGCCGATGCGATCCGGGGCGAAGAAGGCCGTTTGGCCACCGCCCGTGACGCAAGCCGCCTTGCAGCCCGTCATCTGGCCGAGGCGCGCGAAGCGCTAGCTGCGGCGGAACGGGCTTCCGGCGATCTTATCCGCCGCCGCGACGTCATCGTCGAGGCCGTCAGTCGGCTGCAGGAGCAGCTGGAAGACGTTGTCATGCAGGATGAGAACGCCCGCATCGAACTGGAAGATGCGCCGAATCTCGACGCCATCGATCTGAAGCTGCGCGACCAGCAGGCTGAAGTCGCGACGGATCGCGGTGTGCTGGCCGAAGCACGCGCCCGCCATGAGGGCCTGAACCGCGAAAACGAGGCGCGGCAACGTCGTATCATGGCGATCCGCCAGGAGCGCGACACCTGGCGTCAGCGCGCAGCCAGCGCCGAGGAGCACATTCAGACGCTGCGCGACCGTGAAGAGGAAGCGCGCGAGGAGGCGGCCGAGCTCGATTTGGCACCCGATGAGTTCGACGACAAGCGCCGCGCCTTGATGAACGAGTTGCAGAAGGCCGAGGATGCTCGCCGCCAGGCCGCCGATCGCCTTGCCGAAGCTGAAGGCATCCAGCGCGAAGCCGATCGCCATGCGGCGACGGCACTCTCCGAGCTTGCCGAAAGCCGGGAAAAGCGCGGCCGCGTCGAGGAGCGGCTGGTGTCGGCGCGTGAGCGTCGGCAGGAAAGCGAATTGCGCATCCGCCAGTCCCTGAATGTCGAGCCGCATGAGGCCATGCGCCTGACCGGCCTTTCAGCATCGCAAAACGTGCCTGATCTGCGCGAGGTCGAGCGCGAGCTGGAGCGCCTGAAGATCGAACGTGAGCGTCTCGGTGCCGTCAATCTGCGCGCCGAGGAGGAAAGCAAGGAGCTGACGGAGCGGCTGCAAGCGCTGATCAAGGAGCGCGATGACGTCATCGACGCCATCCGGAAGCTGCGCGGCGCGATCCAGAGCCTCAACCGCGAGGGTCGCGAACGCCTCATCGTCGCCTTCGACATCGTCAATGCGCAGTTCCAGCGGCTGTTCACCCATCTTTTCGGTGGCGGCACGGCGGAACTGCAGCTCATCGAGTCGGATGATCCGCTGGAGGCAGGCCTCGAAATTCTCGCCCGCCCGCCGGGCAAAAAGCCGCAGACCATGACGCTGCTTTCCGGCGGCGAGCAGGCGCTGACGGCCATGGCACTGATCTTTGCGGTGTTCCTCACCAATCCCGCGCCGATCTGCGTCCTGGACGAAGTGGATGCGCCGCTCGACGACCACAATGTCGAGCGCTACTGCAACCTCATGGACGAGATGGCGGCCTCTACTGAGACTCGCTTCGTAGTCATCACGCACAATCCCATCACCATGGCCCGCATGGATCGCCTCTTCGGCGTCACCATGGCGGAGCAGGGCGTCTCGCAACTCGTTTCCGTCGATCTGCAAACCGCCGAACGGCTGCGCGAAATCGCTTGAGCGCCGTTCCACGTCTGGATTGAGAAAACTGTTCCCGTTTCGACAAGAAATTGCCGCGTCGGCTGCCGCGCATCATGAAAGCGTGCTAGTTTCGGTCTTCGATCAACAACATGGGCGCTGATCCGCCCGGAAGGGAAGTATGTCTGATTCGACTGGCGGTATTTTCGATATCCTCGGAATACTTGCCGTATTGCTGCTCGTCGCTGCCAACGGTTTTTTCGTTGCGGCGGAGTTCTCTCTGGTGTCCGTTCGCCGCAGCCGCGTGACGGAGCTCGTTGCCGAAGGGCGCATGAACGCCAAGGCGCTGCAAAAGGCGGTCGACAATCTCGACGCCAATCTGGCCGCCACGCAGCTCGGCATCACCATTTCGTCGCTGGCGCTTGGTTGGGTCGGCGAACCCGCTCTTGCTCATCTGCTCGAGCCTCTGCTCGATTTTCTGCCTGGAACATGGGCCGCGGCTGGGTCGCATGCCATCGCCGTCGCCATTTCCTTCATTATCATCACGGCGCTTCATATCGTGCTTGGTGAACTCGCGCCGAAGAGCCTGGCGTTGCAGCGCAGCGAGGGCACTGCGCTCGGTGTCGTGCGACCGCTCGGCCTGTTCCTCTTCCTGTTGCGCCCGGCCATCACCGTGCTCAACGGCCTCGGCAATCTCGTGCTTCGCCTCTTCGGGCTGCGCCCTGGCGCAGGCGAGGGTTCGCTGCATTCGCCGGCCGAGATCAAGCTGCTGATTGCCGAAAGCCAGGAGGCGGGCCTTCTGGAGCAGGCGCAGCAGGATCTGGTCGAACGCGTCTTCAATATCGGCGACCGCGATGTCTCCGACATCATGACGCCGCGGCTCGAGGTCGAATGGATCGATGCCGACGATCCGCCGGAAGAAATGCAGAAGACCATCCGTGAAAGCCGCTTCGAGCAGCTTCTCGTCGGCCGCGGCTCGATCGACGAGCCGATCGGCATGATCTTGAAGAAGGATCTGCTCGATCAGCTTCTGAATGGCGAGCCGCTGAACCCGATGGCCGTCATCCGCCAGCCGCTGGTCGTTCATGAATCTACGGCCGTCTTCAAGGTGCTGGAAAACTTCAAGCGTGCCCCCGTTCGCCTCGCCATGGTCATCGACGAATATGGCAGCCTGGAAGGCATCGTCACGCAAACGGATCTTTTGGAAGCGATCGCCGGCGATCTGCCCGACATGGACAACGACACGCCCGATGTCGTCGAGCGCGCCGACGGATCGCTGCTGATGGAAGGTATGATGCCGGTCTATGATGCCTTCGCGCGGCTCGGACTTCGCTTCAGCGACGAGGACGTCAATTTCCATACGCTCGCAGGCTTTGCGCTTTACCAGCTCGGCCATCTGCCGGAGGTGGGTGAAAGCTTCTCCTTTGGGGACTGGCATTTCGAGATCGTCGATCTCGACGGCATGCGCATCGACAAGATCCTCGCCCAGCGCGAGCCGCAAGCTTAGAGCAATTCCAGGAAAAGTGCGCAGCGGTTTTCCATCCGGAATTGCGTGGAAACAAAGAGCTAGAGCGGTTCAGAGGTTCCGTGAAAAAGTTGAACCGCTCTAGCCGTCAAGTCGCTTTGAATGGACCCGGAGGCCCCCGATTTCGATCAATTGATTGAAATCGGGAGCTTCCGGGTCATATTTATTGTGCACTGCAACATTTTGCCGTATTTGTCGATTTTCATTTGTGCTGCAGTGAATTAAGTTCAACCGGAGGAGTTGGACGGAGACGATGACGAATTGGGTCTACACATTCGGCGACGGTAAGGCCGAGGGGGGCGCCGGCGATTTTGAACGGCTCGGCGGCAAGGGCGCAAATCTTGCTGAAATGTGCAATCTCGGCCTGCCGGTTCCACCGGGACTGACGATCGTCAGCGATGTCTGCAGCTTCTATTACAAGAACGGCCGCAAAATCCCTGAGGAGCTGAAGCCGCAGGTCATGCGAGGTCTGCAGCGAATGGAGGCCATCACCGGGCGCAAGTTCGGCGATACGGAACGACCGCTGCTGGTATCCGTGCGCTCCGGCGGCCGTGCCTCTATGCCGGGCATGATGGACACGGTTCTCAATCTCGGGCTCAATGACGCTACAGTGCAGGCGCTCGGCCACGATGCCGGCGATGCTCGTTTCGCCTGGGACAGCTACCGCCGCTTCATTCAGATGTATGCCGATGTCGTCATGGGTCTCGACAATGAGGTCTTCGAAGAGATTCTGGAGGATGAGAAGGCGCGGTTCGGTCATGAGTTCGATACCGATCTCACCGCCGTTGAATGGCAGCATGTCGTCTCGATCTACAAGGCAGTCATCGAGGAAGAATTGGGCGAGGCCTTCCCACAGGAGCCGGAGGTTCAGCTCTGGGGTGCTGTCGGTGCCGTTTTTGCCAGCTGGATGAACGCGCGCGCCGTCACCTATCGCAATCTGCACAATATTCCCGAGGCCTGGGGCACCGCCGTCAATATCCAGGCGATGGTGTTCGGCAATCTCGGCAATTCGTCCGCGACAGGCGTCGCCTTCACCCGCAATCCCTCGACCGGCGAGAAGGAGCTTTACGGCGAGTTCCTCGTCAATGCGCAGGGCGAGGATGTCGTTGCCGGCATCCGCACGCCGCAAAGCATCACGGAAGTCGCCCGCATCGCGTCGGGCTATGACAAGCCGTCAATGGAAAAGCTGATGCCGGAAGCCTTTGCCGAGTTTCGCAGCATTTGCGCACAGCTGGAAGCGCATTACCGCGACGTACAGGACCTGGAGTTCACCATTGAACGCGGCAAGCTTTGGATGCTGCAGACGCGCAATGCCAAGCGAACCACCAAGGCTGCGATGAAGATCGCCGTCGACATGGTCGATGAAGGGCTGATCACGGAAGACGAAGCGGTTTCCCGCATCGAGCCGACGACACTGGACCAGCTTCTGCACCCGACGATCGACCCGCGCGTCCGCCGCGAGGTTATCGGCTCCGGTCTTCCTGCATCGCCTGGTGCTGCCACCGGCGAGATCGTCTTTACCGCCGAAGAGGCGATCATTGCCGAGGAAGAAGGTCGCAAGGCGATCCTCGTGCGAATCGAGACGAGCCCTGAAGATATTCACGGCATGCATGCCGCCGAGGCCATCCTGACCACGCGCGGCGGCATGACCAGTCACGCAGCCGTCGTTGCCCGCGGCATGGGTATTCCTTGCGTCGTCGGTGCCGGAACCATGCGCATCGACATGCGCAATGAAAAGCTGATCGGCATTGGCGTCACCTTGAAGAAAGGCGATATCGTCACGATAGACGGCTCTACCGGCCAGGTCCTGAAGGGCGAAGTGCCGATGATCCAGCCGGAATTGTCGGGCGATTTCGGGCGCATCATGGCTTGGGCGGACCGCTCGCGCCGCATGACTGTGCGCACCAATGCCGACACACCCGCCGATGCGCGCGCGGCCCGTTCCTTCGGCGCCGAGGGCATCGGCCTTTGCCGTACCGAGCATATGTTCTTCGAGGGCGATCGCATCCATGTGATGCGCGAGATGATCCTTGCGGAGGATGAAGCGGGCCGCCGTGCCGCCCTTGCCAAGCTCATGCCAATGCAGCGACTCGATTTTACCGGCCTGTTCACCATCATGCATGGCCTGCCAGTGACGATCCGGCTGCTCGATCCGCCGCTGCACGAATTCCTGCCGAAAACGGATGAGGAAATCGCCGAGGTTGCCGGCATCATGGGCATGGAGCCGGCCGCCCTGCGCCAGAGGGTGGATGCGCTGCACGAGTTCAATCCCATGCTCGGCCATCGCGGCTGTCGTCTGGCGATTTCCTATCCGGAGATCGTCGAGATGCAGGCCCGCGCGATCTTCGAAGCGGCGGTCCTCGCCGCACGCGAAACGGGGGCCGCCGTTGTACCCGAAATCATGGTGCCGCTCGTTGGCCTGCGCTCGGAGCTCGATTACGTCAAGGCCCGCATCGACGAGGTGGCGCGCGCCGTGATGACCGAAGCGAAGATGAAGATCGACTATCTCGTCGGCACGATGATCGAGCTGCCACGCGCCGCCTTGCGCGCCCATATCATCGCAGAGGCTGCCGAATTTTTCTCCTTCGGCACGAACGACCTGACGCAGACGACATTTGGCATGTCGCGCGATGACGCCGCCGCTTTTATCCCGACGTACCAGCGCAAGGGCATCATCGAGCACGATCCTTTCATATCGCTCGATTTCGACGGAGTCGGCGAGCTCATCCGCATTGCATCGGAGCGGGGCCGCCGCACGCGCAACGATATGAAGCTCGGCATCTGCGGCGAGCATGGCGGCGACCCCGCCTCGATCCATTTCTGCGAGGATATCGGGCTGGACTATGTGTCCTGTTCTCCCTTCCGCGTGCCGATCGCGCGGCTTGCCGCAGCCCAGGCGGCGATCAAGGGGCGAGCCTGATTCTCTAAAGCTGAAATATCCCGGTCAGTGCCGCCAGTAGCCGCGATGATAGTAATATCCCGGGCCGCCAACGACGACGGTCGGACCCCAGAAGAAATCATCATTGCTTTCCATGAAAGCCCGCTGGTCCGCGCGCCGGCTAAGGTCCTGGTTCATGAGGCAATTGGCAAAGTTCTGGGTGCCTGGCTTAAAGCCATAGCTGCGGCATCTGGACTCGTCGGCCGCGCGGATTTCCTCGGCCGTCTGGCAGGAGGAGAGCGCAAGCATAATGGCGAGAAGAGAGAGGGCGGAAGCAGCGATACGCATGACTTGATGTCCTGATGCAGGTGTGCAGGCACGAATTATAGCGCCGCGCGTGGTGGCGCGAAAGGGTATTACCGCCGCAGGCCGGATAGCTTACGCTGCTTCCTTGGACTTTGCCGGCAACCTTTGCAAGAGATCGACGAAGGCATCGGCGAAACGTAACAGGTGTTCGGTCTCTTCATCCGGCTGCAGCAAACGGATTTCCGCGCCGTCTTCGTCCAGCGCGGCAAAGAGCGTGCGCATCGTCGCATCGCTTTCCGGAATCCGGATGACGGCCAGTCTGCGGCAATCGGAGATCAGTCCTGCTGCGGGGAGATCGAAAAGGAAGTCGCCGTGCACCGCCGAGGCGGCGTGCCGCACAGCCTCGCAAAAACCCGGTTCCCCGCCGGAAAAACCTTCGAGCGAAAGCTCCAGCTCCAGGAGTTCCAACGGAAGAATAGGGTCGACCGTATCGGCTCCGGCAATCGCTGCGCCCGGCAGTGCCTTGGCAGCGACGTCTTGAGAAAGCATCGGTTCCATCTCATCAAGTCCTTTCAAAGCCTCGATAAAACGCTAAAGAATGGCCTTTTTTAGGAATTTAAGCAAGCGCTCACGTTTTTGGTCTAAAGCATGGCGCGCAAAAGTGCGTAGCGGTTTTGCGATAACGTCATGCGAAGAAACGAGGGCCTAAAGCGCGAGGAGCGAATCTCAGAGATCGCGACGCGCTTTAGGCGTTACTGGTTTGAGCCTTGAGAGAACATTGCATGTTGGTGCCGTGACATTCGATTTATTTTCGCCGTTTCTTGATCTAAACATAGGTCGTATTTTGGGATTCGGTGCATCCGGCTTCCGATCCGACGCGCCGACGAGCCCTTGATGACCATTCGCTTCGACCGTCCCGTTTCACATGCCGCCCGCGCCGCGCGTCTGATTGCTTCGTTCGCCTTGGTGCTCTGCGGGGTGACGCTGATCGGCCACCGCTTCGCGCCGCTGGAAACGCCTTACTTCGTTCTGCTGCTCCTGATTTCCGCTGGCTGTGCCATTCTGGCGGTGCTGCTTGCGCTGGTTGGCCTTGCTCAGCTTTGGCAGAGTGCCGCCATCGGTGGCGTCTCCGCGGTCAAGGCTCTCGTCTATGCCGCTCTGCCGCTTGCCATTTTCGGCTTCGGTGCCGAGCGCTACTGGACCCGGCCGCATATCTACGAGATTTCGACCGACCTTAACGATCCGCCGGAGTGGCTGGCAACACCGGATGCGCGGCAGCTGTGGCTGCCGCCGCGCCATCTGGTGACGCAGCAGGAACGCGAGGCACAGTTCGACGCCTATCCTGCTTTGATCAGCCGCCGCTACGAGGGCGCCGCCGACCGTGTGCTGGAGGCGGTGCGCAAGGTTGCGCATGATTATCACATCACCATCGTCAAGGCCGAAGGCGCCGATGTGGCCGATCCGAATGGCAATGTGAGGCCGAAGCGGCGTGGACGCCCGCAGACCGTCAATCCAGCCCAGGATGACAGCGCCGCCGGCGATGTGCCCGCTATCGTTCCCGTGCCGACGCCACGTCCCTTCCGTGACGGAGTGGCGGAACTCATCCGCCAGAATACCGATGTCATCCTGCAGGGCGACGTGCGAACCCGCATTTTTGGCCTGCCATGCGACATACTGATCCGTATTCGCGAGGAGGCGGAAACGACGCTCGTCGATATCCGTGTTGCCTCCCGCTACGGCCAGGATGATCTCGGGGTCAGTGCCGATCTGGCCGATGGTTACCTGAAGGCGCTGGATGCCGAACTGCTCGGCATCGCCGGAAGCTGAGACGGTTCAAGCCGGTCGATATGTTCCTAACAGCGCCGGCGGCCCATCGGTTTCCACCTGACCCTTCTCCACCAAGTCTTCCAGATGCGCCAGCACCGAAAGTGCCGCTGCGCCATGCAGGCGCGGATCCGTATCGCGATAGATGGCCTTCACCATGTCCGGGATCAGCCGGTCCCCGGCCTTGATGCGTTCCAATACGGCGCGCTCGCGCATGCGGCGGTGGGTTCTGAGGCCGCGCATGAAGGAGGCCGGCTCCTTCACCGGCCCGCCATGTCCGGGCAGGAATAGCTGGTCGTCGCGGGCGAGAAGCCGCTCCAGCGAGGCCATGTAATCCGCCATCGATCCGTCAGGAGGTGCGACGATCGAGGTTGCCCAGGCCATGACATGATCGGCGGAAAAGACGATACCCGTGCCCTCGAGCGCGAAGCAGGCATGATTGGCGGTGTGGCCGGGCGTCAGCAGTGCCGTCATCGTCCAACCGTCCCCGGAGACGCTTTGACCATCGGCGAGCACGATATCCGGCTGAAACTCCATGTCGGAGCTTTCGACAAAGGGATTGACCTCGCCCTGATGAAGTGGGCGTGCGGCTCGGTGCGGCCCTTCGCCAACGGTCAGCGCCCCCGTCGCCTCTTTCAGCCTTTTCGCCAGCGGCGAGTGATCGCGGTGGGTATGGCTGACGAAGATATGCGTGACCTCGCGCCCCTTCAGTGCCGCTATCAGGGCGGTGAAATGCGCATCATTCTCCGGGCCGGGATCGATGACCGCCACGGAAGAGCCACCGACTATGTAGCTGTTGGTTCCATGAAAGGTAAAGGCGCTTGGGTTGTTGACCGTCATCCGCTCGATGCCCGGCGCAACGGGGACAGCGCGGCCATAGGCAGGCTCGAAGGCAAGGTCGAAGTCAGGCGTGCTCATGATTGCTTGTATTCGATTTCGATGAATGACATAGGCTCTGAGCCGGCATTGACGACATTGTGCTCGACGCCGGCCTCGCGCCGATAGGCGGCACCCTTGGCGATATCGACGCGCCTGATGCCGCCGGGCTCCTCCAGCAGAAACTCGCAATCCGTCATCGGCACCACGACATAGCCGAGGCCATGGACATGATGGCCAGTATCGGCGCCAGGCTCGAAATCCCAACGCGTGATGCGGCAGACGGCATCATCAAGAAGCACGGTGGGCACGGCTGGCGGGCGGGCGCGAAACTGGCTCATCAAGCCTCCTCATTTCGAATGCAGTGCAGCAAGACCTATCATAGCGCCCGAAAAAGCGCACAGAAATATGCATCCATGCATCACTTAGTCATTGTAGCGGCAAGCGACCTTTGCTAATCAGACGCCGATTTGGCTGGCATGACAGCCATTTCCTCTATTGGGGCGTCGCCAAGCGGTAAGGCACCGGTTTTTGGTACCGGCATTCCCAGGTTCGAATCCTGGCGCCCCAGCCATTTTTCCAACGGGTCCGTTCTGGACACAAGGACAATCCTCTTTGTATTGAGACGGTGGGCGCTGGGTGCGTGACTGTAAACAAAAACGGGCAACCCTCGCAGGCCGCCCGTTGATATTGTTTCGCGATGAAGCTTTTGGCCTCAGTCCGCTTGTTCAGCTTTTGCAGTCTTTTCCGGCGGCGCCAGAAGCTCGGCGCAGTAGGACGGGCCGTTGACGCCAGGCTGGTCGCCAAGGATTTTGACGGAGCGGATTTCGTAGCTCTGATTGGTGACGATGTCGGCCTTGCAGCTGAGGGAGCGCTTGCCGGCTTTCTTGCCTTCCTTGTTGACGATGGTGACGTTCTTGTAGCCGCCACGCCAGGTGTAGACGCGGTTGCCGCCTTCGTCACGATCTGAGATCGGCGGGCCGTAAGCCGCGAAGAAGCGGCCTGCGGACTGGCCCTGCCAGCGATCCTGAACCGGGTTCTTCGCAAGCAGCGGCAGGGCTGCTGTCGTTGTTGTCGTCGTGGTGCTGCAACCGGCCAGCGCCAGCAACAGTCCAGCCGCGGTCATCATGCGGATATTCATTGTGTCGTCCTTGAGCTTCTGTCACGCATAAGGTTGCGGAAAGGCCGCTGTCCCACGGCATTTTCCACCTGTCCCGCTTAGGGCTTTAGCGCCAAAGCCGGCAAAAGAAAATTCCCATCCGCGTGTACGAACGGGATTTTACTTGATCTGTTGCGTCTTTTGCACGCCGGCATTTTCGGCCGCTGTTTTCTGCCGGTTTTCTAGGCAGATGCGGTTGTAATTTTTTCGTCAAAAATCAGATGCTTTTTTTGAATTTGGTGCTTGTGCATCAAAAATGGCTGGTCTATAGAAGCGCCGCTGGTCACGGAGTGTAGCGCAGTCTGGTAGCGCACCACGTTCGGGACGTGGGGGTCGAGTGTTCGAATCACTCCACTCCGACCAGCTTAAGATACTGATCTCGTTCCCGAAAAAATCTCCCATCTAAGAGTGCTGTCTGCTCGCCTTGCAAGCCGGCGGCATTTTGCCAATGCCTGATCGCGGCATTTCGATCAGGCCGTCTCGCTCCTCAAGGACGGGTGTCTTAGGCTTTGCCACAATCCTTCTGGTGCCTGTCGGCCTATTCCCCCTTTCATAAGCTCACATCCAAACCGTGCCTCGGATACGCTTTTACAAAACCGGCTCTTTTTGTCGCCCGAAGCACCATATACAAGGAAGAGGGACGTGCATCCGACTCAGGCGAGAGTTCGGCTGGCAGGTGCTGGAGCGGAGTAACGGAATGGATCTTGTTGACGGGGTGGCCAGATTGGCTGGGGAGACGATCATGGGGCGACGGCAGACTAGCAGCGCTTTGCGCAGTAAGGCCGTTGGGAAGAGGTTGGGAATCGCGACCGGCTTCAGTGTGCTGGCTTTGAGCGCCGCATTTCTTCTGGGTTCCAGCAGCAATGCCCTGCGCGCTGCCGATTGCGGCAATGTCGCCGGACCCGGGCTCGACTGGAGCGGCTGCAGCAAGACCAATATCATGCTGCAGAGCAGCGACCTTCACGGTGCCAATCTGGCAGGCGCGCATTTCGACAGCACCGATCTCAGCGACACCAATCTGACCTCGGCCAATCTTGAGAAAGCGACTCTGGTGCGCGCCTGGCTGAAGAATGCCAAGGCCGATGGCGCCAACTTCGCCAAGATCGAGGCATATCGTTCCGATTTCAGCAACGCCTCTGCCAATGGCGCGTCCTTCGCCAATGCGGAATTGCAGCGCGCCGAATTTGCCGGCGCGCAGCTGAAGAGCGCCGATTTTCAGAAGGCGGAGCTCGGCCGTGCCGATTTCGACAAGGCCGTGCTGACGGGCGCGAATTTCTCCTTCGCCAATCTCTCGCGCGCCACGTTGAATGGTGCGGTGATGGACGGATCGACCTCCTTCAGTGGCGCCTTCATGTATCTGACGCGCATCGAGGGTCTTGATCTGTCGAAGGCAAGCGGTCTGCAGCAGGCGCAGATCAATCTGGCTTGTGGGGACAATACGACCATATTACCGTCCTGGTTGAAGGCGCCCTCCAGCTGGCCTTGCCCGCCGGATGAGAAGGACTGACACTCTCTTCGCGACAGACACTCGAAAGAGCAACCATGTTCGTAGAAAAATCGATCTCACATGACAGCAAGCCCGAATTCTATCGAGAGCTTGCGGATCAGTTGAAGGCCCTGCTTGATGGCGAGCACGATTGGATTGCCAACGCGGCCAATACCTCGGCGCTGATCTTCCAGATGCTGCCGGAGCTTAATTGGGCGGGCTTTTATTTCCTTCACAGAGAAGACGAGCTTGTGCTGGGGCCGTTTCAAGGCAAGCCCGCTTGTGTTCGTATTGCCGTCGGCCGCGGCGTCTGCGGAACAGCGGTTGAAAGGGCGCAGTCGGTCCTCGTCGAGGATGTGCATGCCTTTCCCGGGCATATCGCCTGCGATGCGGCCTCGCGATCGGAGCTGGTCGTGCCGCTCTTTCGCGATGGAAAGGTCTTCGGCGTCATCGATCTCGACAGCCCGCTGCCCGGCCGCTTCGATGGTGACGATCAAGCCGGTATCGAGGCGCTCGCCGCGATTTATGCTGCCTCAAGCGAGGCGAATGGCTAAGCTGCAGGAAGGGCAGGGCGTCACGCAGTTGTGATCGATATGGCAAATCGATCGCGTGATACCTATATTGGCCTTGCAAACACTCCCTCAGCGCTGCTCGAGCTTCATCCGGCCCTCTCCGTGTCCCCAGGACCAGGCCAAGCTCGGAGGGCGTGCCAAGGGGCAAGGAGAACAACAATGGGCAAATACAGCAAGACGGCAGAGGCCATCGCCAAGCTTACCCCTGAGCAGTACCGCGTGACGCAGCAGAGCGGCACGGAACGTCCCGGCTCCGGTGAATATCTCTATAACAAGCAGCCCGGCATCTATGTCGATATCGTTTCCGGCGAGCCGCTTTTTGCCTCCGCCGATAAATTCGATTCCGGCTGCGGCTGGCCGAGCTTCACCAAGCCGATCGAACCCGCCAATGTCAGCGAATTGACCGACATGTCGCATGGCATGGTGCGCGTCGAAGTGCGCTCGGCCAACGGCGACAGCCATCTCGGCCATGTTTTCCCAGACGGACCGATCGATCGCGGCGGCCTGCGCTATTGCATCAATTCCGCCTCACTTCGCTTCGTGCCGCGTGACCGCATGGAAGCAGAAGGCTATGGTGACTACATCGATCAAGTGGAGGATGTAAGATGACAACGGAACGTGCAGTTCTCGCCGGCGGTTGCTTCTGGGGCATGCAGGATCTCGTCCGCCGTTATAACGGCGTCATCTCGACGCGTGTCGGCTACAGTGGCGGCGATGTCCGCAATGCCACCTACCGCAACCACGGCACCCATGCCGAGGCGATCGAAATCATTTTCGATCCGCAGAAGATCAGCTATCGCGATCTGCTGGAATTCTTCTTCCAGATCCACGATCCGAGCACGCGCAACCGCCAGGGCAACGATGTCGGCTTGAGCTATCGCTCGGCGATCTTCTACACCAGCGAAGAGCAGAAGCAGGTCGCGCTGGATACGATCGCCGATGTCGACGCTTCGGGCCTGTGGCCCGGCAAGGTCGTCACCGAGGTCGCACCGGCCGGCGATTTCTGGGAAGCAGAGCCGGAGCATCAAGATTATCTGGAGCGCTATCCGAACGGCTATACCTGCCACTTCATCCGGCCGGGCTGGAAACTGCCCCGCCGGCAGGCTGACGCAGCACAGCGCGCGGCGTCCTGATGCAAGGGTCGGCCGGCATTGGCCGGCTGAGTCCCTTCCTCGGCACATGGGAGGTGAAGCGGCGGATCATCGATCGCTTCAATCGCTCCCTGGTCACATTCGAAGGGCAGGCGTTCGTTACGCCTGTCCAGTTCGAGGAGCATGGCGATACGCGAAGCGACCACGCGACGCTGAGAAGCAGCCGCACCTATCGGCTTGACGATGCCGACGACGATCTCGTCGTGCGTTTCCCCAATCTTTCGGAATTCATTCGCATCGGTGAGGGCGCCTCGCAGCGCGTCAGCCATCACTGCGGTCCCGATCTTTATCGGGGCCGTCTGTTCTTTCGCACGTCCGGTGATTGGGCGGAGATGTGGCATGTGCGCGGCCCTAGAAAAAACTATCTGAGCCTCGCGCACTACCGACGTATTTGACCTGAACCTGCCTCCCGAATGAGACATGGCGTTAGCGTGCCCGGCGTCGTGCGCGGATAGCCTTCGCCAGATCTTCCAGCGTATGCACCGAGGTCGGCCAATCGATGCAGCCGTCCGTGATGCTTTGGCCGTAAACCAAAGGCTTGCCCGGCACGAGATCCTGGCGGCCGGCGACGAGATTGCTCTCCATCATCATGCCCTTGATTCGCCGATCGCCCCCAGCGACCTGCTTCGCGACCGATGTGACGACAAGCGGCTGGTTTTCCGGGTTCTTGCTGCTGTTGGCGTGGCTTGCGTCGATGATGATGCGTGGCTCGAGCCCGGCCTTGAGGGACTGTTCCGCTGTCGCCTGCACGCTTTCGGCGTCATAATTGGGCTCTCTGCCGCCGCGCAGGATGATGTGACAATCATCATTGCCGCGGGTCGAGGCGATCGCCGCAAGACCCTCCTTGGTCACGGCCGGGAAATGATGCGGCTGCGATGCCGCGACGATCGCATCGAGCGCGATGCGCACGTCGCCATTCGTGCCGTTCTTGAAGCCGACGGGGCAGGATAGACCGGATGCCAGCTGACGATGCACCTGGCTTTCAGTCGTCCTCGCGCCGATCGCGCCCCAGCTCACCAGATCGGAAATATATTGCGGCGTGATCGTATCGAGATATTCGCAGCCTGCCGGCAGACCGATCTCATTGACGTCGAACAGCAGCTTGCGGGCGATGCGCAGGCCTTCCTCGATGCGGTAGCTGCCGTCGAGATGTGGGTCGTTGATCAGGCCCTTCCAACCAACCGTCGTGCGCGGCTTCTCGAAATAGACGCGCATGACGATTTCGAGATCGTCTAAGAAACGGTCGCGTTGTTCCTTCAGCCGTGCCGCGTAATCAAGCGCTGCGACCGGATCGTGGATGGAGCAGGGGCCGATCACGACGATCAGCCGGTCGTCTTCGTCGCGCAGGATGTTGTGGACGGCGTTGCGCGCCCCGGTGACAGTCGCTGTCACCGCCTCGTCGCGGGGAATTTCATCGATAATTCGAGAGGGCGGCGTCAGCGCCGTGATCTCGACAATGCGCAAGTCGTCAGTGGAATTCAACACGGTATCGGTTCCTTTTGGGGTCATACCGTGGCGACAAAAAAGCCGCCAGGTAGAACTAGCGGCTGTTCGGGTCTTTGCTGTCGTGTCTATTCTAACTACGCACAGGCCCGTCTCCGCTGAGAGCAGCGGTACGAATAAAATCGTGCGGAATATGCGTGAGCGAAAGACATGAGCTGTCTCTACGATAAAAAATGTCTGGTGTCGATGAGGAAGATCGAGATTTCAGACGGCATGCTGCAGAGCCAGCCTTCAGAAAAAATGACTTACCCCTGTCTCGGAAGGATCGGCCCGACTTCGCTGGAAGTAAGGCCGATCCCCATCCGATCAGGGGTCAAGTCAGATCAGATCTCAGTAAAGTGGTCTTAGAAGCTACGCTGGAAGCGGAGAACGCCAGCCCACTGGTCCTGATTGATGGAGTCCCAGTTGGTGTAGGATACTTCCGGCGTGATCTGCAGGTTCTTGACCGGGTTCCAGCGGACGTTTGCGGTTGCCGCGAAGATCTTCGAATCGGTGTAGGCAACCTGAGCGTTTGCCTGCAGCTTTGCGTTGATCGGAACGGTGACGCCGCCCCAGACAGCCCAGTCGCCCCAGCCGATGCCCTTGGCGGCGCCGGCGCCGTTGGCGTTTGCGTACTTGTTCAGCTTGTCGCCGTCGGTGTTCCAGCCGCCCATCACGAAGGCCTTGAAGACGCCGAAGTCGGCATCGACGCGAGCCTTGATGGCGCCTTCTTCGACGATGGAGTCATAACCGCCGACGATCTTGAAGCCGAAGTTGCCAGCCTTGTAACCAGCACCGGCAACGACGTCCGGAGCGTAGTGGTCGGAGCTGTCTTCGCCGTTGACGCCCGTAGCGCCTGAACCGGAGTTCGAGTCTTCAACCGAGATCACAGCCGTGAAGCCGTTGCCGGCGTCGTAGTTGTAGGTCAACTGGTTGAGTTCGTATGGACCGTCATTGACCACGTCGTCGTTGATGACGTTGCCGGCGTAACCGATGTACGAGTTGTACTGGGAGTCAGCCTTACCGACGAGGAAGCCGCCGAGGCTGATGTTTGCGAACAGCAGCTTCGTGGTGGTCGCGCCGCCATCCTGCCAGTCCCAACGGATGACCGTGTTGGTCTTCAGCGGGCCGTATTCGGTGTCGGTCGCAGTGTCGAGGCTCAGATGAGCGCGCGTGTGCCACAGCGTGCCGTTCCGGCTGGTCGGGTTGTAGGCATCGTACCACTTTCCTTCGGTACGGACATAACCGCCGATCTTGAGGCAGGTTTCCGTGCCCGGAATGAAGAAGTAGCCAGCGCCATATGCGTCGCAGATGCGGACGTATTCGAGCGGTTCCGGCTCGGCAGCAACGATAGCGTCGGCTGCCTGAGCGCCAGAAACTACTGCCAGGGCAGCAGCGGAGCCGAGAAGAAGGCTCTTGATGTTCATAAAAACTCCAATCCAATATAGATTGGGCATAGGCAATCGCGCCGAAAATCGACGTGCCTTAACCCTATCCCTGTTTAAAACCCCGACTCGGGAGAAACGGGCCCCACCCGCTTCTGGTCGCTATTAAAGACGAATTCCTGCAAAGTTATATGATATATTTTTCTCGGGATGACTTTTTCGTGAAATTTAAGTTCAAGTTGCAAGAAAGCAACAGGCGCAAACAAAATGCTAAGTTCTGCATAATATTGGCTACGCAATAGTCATTTTAAGATAGAATGCGGTTCTTTATCTTATTCGAATATTATTCGGTAATATTTGTTGCGGCGTGCTCGGCCAAATGCAGTTGTCCTTTTAATAGCTTAGTCGGCTGTTATCACCCCTGCGTGGCAACTGAAGAGTGTCTATTGAAGCCATCGCCGGTTCTTCCGGTCGGTTAGTATGAGGCTGGCCGCTTCGAGGCTGAAACGATGAGTTTGCTCAAGATAGAGCCGATCATGATGCCCCAGAGCCCGCTGGTCATGCCGACGATGATGTCGAGCGGCGACCCATAATTGCCGCTTGCCAATAGATGCGAAACGGAAAGCGCCAGCACGCTGCCGATCATCAGGAGGCAGGTGAAGGAGGGAGACTGCGGGTAGGCGAGGCGGGCAAGCATGCCTGCTACGCAGAGCGCAACGGCGCGAAAGATGTCAAACGGATTGCCGAATGTCGCCTGCCAATTGAGATGTGCAAGCGTTACGCCGATAAGCGCCGCAATATAGGTCCAGGCAATAATCTTCAAAAACCGGTCTGATATCATGGGGATATGATATAGCAGCGGCGAATGCAAACGCCAGCCTGACGCCGCTGCGAAGATCGTCGGCGCACGAATCTGGTGCGCACATTTTATGTGGTTTCGAAATATTCTGTTGCGAGGCGGTAAGGTTTTCGGCCGTGTCTAACCTTCGATTCGCCTTCTTGCTATGCCGTCGTCAGTGGGCGGACTGGCCGCGTTACCTTCCGGCCAGTCATCAATGCTGCTTAGGCTTTCGATACGCGAAGCGCATCTTCATCCTCGTCCAATTGCTCTGCATCCTCTGCGGCGACGGTCGATGATGAACGGCCGAGGAAGGAAAAGACGATGATCGCCGTCAGGACAGTGATGGCAGTCAGAAGCCAGAGGAGCGCGCCGAAGGCGTTGCTGTAACCCAGAATAAGCGTGTCATGCCCGATCGCCGGCGCAGTCGATGCCGCGGCGGTCAGATTGCCTGTCACGAGCTGCTGCGCAGCCATAGCGGCGTGCTCGCCGGCGGATACGCCGAGATTCGATTGAATGAAGGCGGAGAGGATGGCACTGACGATGGCAAGCGCGACCCCTTCGCCGGCGACGCGGGTGGTGCTGAAAATGCCGGTCGCCATGCCGGCCCGCTCCTTGGGGACCACGCTGACGGCAAGCCCGTCCATCAGGCCCCAGGGCAAGCTGATGCCGCCCCCGATCGTCAGCAGCGGACCGATGAGAGCGGATGGGGCCGAGCCGGCGGCAAAATGGCTAAGCCAGAAAAGGCCTGTCGCCGAGATGATGAGGCCGGTGCCGCAGATCGTTGCGGGGCTGAACCAGCGGGTGAGGAGCCCGGCGACGATCGGCAGGATGAGCAGCGGCGCCGAAAGCGCGACCATCATCCGCCCGGCGGCGATCTCGCTCATGCCTTCGATGCCGACGAAGCGCACGGGCAGCAGG
Organism: Rhizobium sp. 11515TR; assembly: GCF_002277895.1. Taxonomy (NCBI): domain Bacteria; kingdom Pseudomonadati; phylum Pseudomonadota; class Alphaproteobacteria; order Hyphomicrobiales; family Rhizobiaceae; genus Rhizobium; species Rhizobium sp. 11515TR. Next base: position 1,635,457 of record NZ_CP022998.1, read on the forward strand.
ATCAGCAAAACGACGAAAGCGTAGGCGGGTGCTGCCGCCAGAAGCTGCACGCCGACGAAACGCGGATAGCGAAACAGGCTGAGATCCAGCATGGGTCGCTTCACGAAGCGCTCGATGATAGCGAAGGCAAGAAAGAGCATTGCGGCGCCGACCAGCAGGGCGATGACGAGCGGATCACTCCAGCCGGTTTCCGGCGCGCGCAGGACGCCATAGGTGACGAGCGTCAAGGCAAGTGTAAAGCTCAGGGCGCCCGGCCAATCCAGCCCCGCCGCATCGGGATCTTTGGATTCGCGCAGAAAGCAGGCGCCGAGGCCAAGTGCGAGCAATGCGAGTGCAACCACGAGGATGAAGATGGAGGGCCAGCCGAAGGCATCGATCATCAGGCCGGATGCAATCGGCCCGAAGGCGAGACCGACGCCGAAGCTGGAGCCGACGATGCTGAAGGCGCGCGTCCTTGCCGTCCCTTCGAACTCCTGAGCCAGCGAGGCCATGCCGCCGGAAAAGGCGGCCGCGGCGCCGAGGCCCTGCAGTGCCCTCAGTATATCGAACCAGACGATGTTGTTGGCCAGCGCCAATCCGGCCGAGAACAGCGCGAAGCAACCGACGCCGGTCAGAAAGATGCGCCGGCGGCCAAAACTGTCTGCGAGCGCGCCCGAGGCCATCAGGCAGCTGCCGAAGGTCAGCATGAAGGCGTTGGTGAGCCAGTTGAGCGCGATCGGGCTGCCGCCGAGCATGCGGCTGATGGCCGGCAGGGCGACGGCTGGGCCAGTGAATGTCAGCGGCATCGCCGCTGCAGCGCAGCAGACGGCGACAAGGACGAAGAATTTCTCGGTCGGACTTGCGACCTTTGTCTGGGGAGAGGTCATCGGATTACCGTTGGGTTCGAGCAAGGAAGGAAGCGGCAGGCAATCATGAGAGTGATGTTGGCCAAAGGCCCGCGCCTGCGCTTCAAATGACCGCACCAAGATATATTCGCTGCAATCACATGATAATTGCGCTATTTTTCCATATATATCGGAATAAAACTCTCGAATGGAGCGCGCCCATGGATCGTTTAAGCGGATTGACAGCCTTCGTTCGCACTGCGGATCTCGGCAGCTTTGCCGCTGCCGGACGCGTGCTCGGCCTTTCGGCCTCCGCTGTCGGCAAGGCGGTCAGCAATCTGGAGCATCAGCTTGGCGTCCGGTTGCTGCAGCGTTCCACGCGCAGCATTCGGTTGACCGAGGAAGGGCGGCTCTTTCACGAGCGTTGCCGGCGCGTGCTTGACGATCTCGACGATGCGCAAGCCTCGCTTGCGCAGGCGGTCGCCGTGCCGCGCGGGCGGCTGCGGGTCAGCGTACCCATTGTCAGCTATCACTTCCTCTTGCCCGTCGTGCCGGAATTCGTCGCTCGATATCCCGAGGTCGAGCTCGACATCGATTTCAACGACCGTATCGTCGATATGATCGAGGAGGGGGTCGATGTCGCGATCCGCAGCGGCGATCTGCCGGACTCTCGACTGATATCACGCACCTTGCGCCCGTTTCAGATGTTGCTCTGCGCCGCGCCCAGCTATCTCGAACGCTTCGGCATTCCCGATTGCCCGCGTGATCTCAACGAGCATCTGGCCATCAGGTTTCGTTTCCCGAATAGCGGTAAGCTGCAGGATTGGCCGCTGACCATGCCGGAAGGCGAGCCGGAGCTGCGCATGCGGACGGCCTTCTCCTGCAACAATATGGAGGCAGTGCGCGGCGCGACCGTTGCCGGCCTCGGCATCGGCTGCATGCCGGATTTCCTCGTGCGTAGTACGCTTGCGGAAGGAAAGCTTAAAACCGTTCTCGATGATTTCATCGACGAACCCGGCCATTTCCATCTGCTCTGGCCATCCAACCGCCATATGTCGCCCAAAGTTCGGGTTTTCGTCGATTTTCTGAGCGAGAGGCTTTTTGCAAAAAGCTGCGGTGTTTTGCCGGTTGCTGCCTCACCATGAATCATGGCCCGTCTCGACCAATCTTCATTGACGCCGGGTGCGAGCCCCTTAAAGTGATGGTTTGTTCAGTTACTTATTAGGCTTCCATGTCGTCAGATTATATAAAATCACTTCGCTCGAAATTGGGATCTCAGCTCATCATTCTGCCAAGTGTCGCCGCGGTTATTTCAGATGAAATGGGACGGTTACTTCTCCAGGAGAAGTCGTCGGGCGAAGGCTGGAGTCTGCCCGCCGGCGCAATTGAATTGGGTGAAACGCCGCAGCAGGCGATAGCGCGTGAGGTTTTTGAGGAAACGGGCTTGCGGGTCATCCGATCGGAAATTCTGGCAGTGTTTGGCGGCCATGAGTTTCGCTACACCTATCCGAATGGAGATCAGGTTGAGTATCTGGTCGTGCTATTCAAATGCACGACGAGTGGGGAACCTGGCGGGTTTACGGATAGCGAGACGGCCCGCCTGAAATATACAGCGTTCGATGAGATGCCCAAGCTTGCTCTTCCCTATCCGACAGAGCTTCTATTTCCAGGCATCACTCAAGCCAGGTCAACCCAATAGTCACGCTACATCAAAGGATGCCATTTTTGAGTGGCGTCCCCTACGCCAAGCCGTAAAATTGAAGCACGCGATGCCGAACCGCCCGTAATCGCCAACTTTGGACATCATGATGAACCGCTTCTGGAGCCCTATTGTTCATTCTTTGATCCCCTACGTCGCCGGCGAGCAGCCGGCCACGAGCGGCATAACCAAGCTCAATACCAATGAGAGCCCTTACGGTCCTTCGCCAATGGCCCTGGAGGCGATTTCGAAGGCCACGTCCGATACGCTTCGGCTCTATCCGGATCCGATGGCGCGGGAGTTGCGTGTTACAATCGCCGAGAGTTTCGGGCTCGACAAGGACGAGGTCTTCGTCGGTAATGGATCGGACGAGGTTTTGGCCCACACGTTCCAGGCGCTGCTGAATCATGAGGAGCCCCTGCTTTTCCCCGACATCAGCTACAGCTTCTATCCGACTTATTGCCGCCTCTATGGGATCGCCTTCCGCCAAGTTCCGGTCGATACGGAGATGCGGGTCCGCCTCGACGCTTATCGCCAGCCCTGCGGCGCGATCATTCTGCCCAATCCCAACGCGCCGACAGGAATCGGCCTGCCTCTGGCCGATATTGAAAGCCTTGTTAAGGATCATCCCGATCAGGTCGTCGTCATCGACGAGGCCTATGTCGATTTCGGCGGCGAGAGTGTCGTTCCGCTTGTCCGGGCATACCCAAACCTCCTGGTGATCCAGACCCTGTCGAAGTCGCGCGGGCTTGCCGGTTTGCGTGTCGGTTTCGCTGTTGGTCAGAGACCGCTGATCGAAGCTCTGGAAAGGATCAAGGACAGCTTCAATTCCTATCCTCTCGACCGGCTCGCGCAGGCAGGTGCGGTAGCGGCCTGGAAGGATCGCGACTGGTTCGAACGCCATCGTGCCATGATCATCGCCAGCCGGGAACGTCTGGCCGCCGCGCTTAGGGAAATGGGTTTTCACGTCCTTCCATCATCGACCAATTTTGTGTTCGCGCGACATCCGAACCGGCCGGGTGTGGAACTGGCGGCGGAGCTTCGGAGCAGGAACATTCTGGTAAGACGGTTTTCCGCCGAGCGTATCGACGACTTCCTGCGCATCACGATTGGAACGGATGAGGAGTGCGACCGGCTAGTGGCGGCACTCGAGGAAATATTGCGATAAGATCACGCCTCGGAGCGGCCGCCCCAAGGCAAGTCGCCAACCGACAGAACGACTCAGTCGAACCGAACAGCCGTCGTGTTGGCGCCGCAAAGCAGCACAGCCACTCGCTCGTCGAGCGCCGGGACATATTTGCGAGCAAGCAGTGCGGCAAAGGCCGTCGCACCACCGGGTTCGACGACGATCCGCAGCCTGTCCCACAATGTCTGCTGCGCCTGCCGGATCTCGTCGTCGGATACCAGCACGGGGCGCTGCGCATAGGCACGGGCGATCGGGAACATCAGCTCGCCAACGCGCTTCGGCGCTAGTGAGTCGGCAGCAATGCTGCCTGCGGGAGCGTCAACCGGATGCCCGGCCTCGAAGGCCTGCCAGAGCGTCGGTGCACCTTCCGGTTCGACTGCGACGACGCGAACGCGTCCCTGAAACCAGGCCGCAATTCCGCCGATCAATCCGCCGCCGCCGACGGCGACGAGCAGCGTGTCGATATCAGGGATATCAGCCTCGATCTCGCCCCCGATCGTTCCTTGCCCAAGCAACGTCTCTGGCTGGTCATAGGCATGGATCGCCACGGCACCGCGCTCCTCGCTCCACTGCTGGCTGGCGGCAAGGGCGTCGGCATAACGCTCCCCGCCGATGACGAGGTTCGCGCCGTAGCTCCGGATGCGCTCGGCCTTGGCTGGCGAAGTCACGCTCGACACGAAGATCGTCGCGGGAATGCCAAGCCGCATCGCGGCATAGGCGACCGCTGCACCATGATTGCCACCGGATGCCGCAACCACACCGGCGGCCGGCACGTCTCTGCCGAGCAGGCTGGAAAAGGCGCCACGCGCCTTGAACGAGCCGGAATGCTGCAGAAACTCGAGCTTGAAATCCAGCGGCCCCGCGGCAAGGCCGAAATCCGCGAGATCCGAATGCAGAACCGGCGTGTGGCGGATATGAGGGCGTATGCGCTTTTCGGTTTCTGCAATGCACTCGGGGGTGATCGTTGTGTCGGGAAGCATTGGCATCTCGCAGGCAGAAGTTGACAATAACTTTGTTACTTAGCAAAGTGACGAAATGCAAGAGCTCGATCTTATCAAGGCCTTGGCCAACGAACGCCGTCTCATCATCCTGCGATGGCTGAAGGATCCTTGCGCCCATTTTGCGCCGCAGCTCGATGGCGATCTTATGGAGGATGGCGTCTGTGCGCTCCTCATTGCCGAGAAGCTGCAGATATCTCAGGCAACGCTGAGCGAGCACATGCGCATTCTGGTGCAAGCGGGCCTGGTGCGGCCGAAGCGCATCAAGCAGTGGATTTTTTACAAACGTGATGAAGCTCGCATGGCAACACTGGCTGCCGTCGTCGCAAGCATCTAGCCTCTCGCTGGCATCGGCTCATGAGCGAAAAATCAGGGGAAGCCTATTGCCGGGTCAATCCCCGCTTTATGGCAGCCGCCAGGCCTTGAGGGTTTTCCCAAGCCATCGAATGTCCCGCCTGATCGACCATCTCCACACCGATTCCGTGTCTTGGCAGGGCTGCCCAATCCGGATCGGGCAGCGAGTTTTCGCCGAAGATCACCGTCCTTGACATCGGCAATTGATATAATTGTTCGCGCCAGGTCGGAAAATCGCCCAGAACCAGGGAAGATGCGGAACGATGAACGGCGTAGGGCGACGATATCGACAGAGATGCACCCCAGATGTCATTTCCGTCCGTCATGCAGGTCCGAATGAGGTCAGCATGGCCATGTGCCAGATAGTCGGCCTCGCTCATCTCGGCGATCTTGCGGCTGAAAAAGCCGCCTCCCGGATCGAGATTGGGTTCGCTCAACATAAGATGCCGCACGCGCTCATGCAGAAGATGAGCGACCTTGATGGCGACGGCGCCGCCCATGCTGTGGCCGAAAAGATCGACGGACTCCAGCTTCGAGACGCGAATAAATTCGACGATCGTTTGAGCGTGGTCGGCGATGCCGTATCCGAATTCGGCAGGATGGTCGCTGAAACCTGATCCCGGCAAATCGATCAGCAACAATCTCCGTCCTGACAGGGCCGGATTTGCCGCAACCGTAGGATAGTCGCACGAAGATGCGCATCCGAGACCGTGGATGAAGAGCAACGGCGGCTCACCCTCTGGTCCCGGTATGTCATGAAATCTTATGGCGCCTTGTACCGTTCTTGATTGGAAAGTTTTCACGCTACGACCCGACAATTGTTGTTTGCATAATCGAGCTGCGTCTCATCCAGACACGGGCAGAACCTTGCTGCCAGCACGAGCGCTCGTAGGGGTAAGCCAGGTTCTGAACGGCGGCAAATCTTTTGACAGAGCCGCCGATCAGTGAGCTGGAGGTCGAGCGATCAGATGTCGCTTGCCGCGTTTGCCCAGATTTCCGCGGCTTGTGCGGCGGTGACGCGGCGCACGTCCGTTTCATCGCGGCGGCTGGCGAAGAGTTCGCTTGCCATGATCTGCTCGGCGAGATCGGCCGGCAGCGACAGGAGAACACGCTGTCCTTCCTTGTGGATGCCACCAACGTCCGAGCGCTTGCCGGTGATCATGCCGCCGGCGACCGTGTTGTTGCTTTCGGGATCAATCAGGATGAAGGAGCCGGTCGAGCGGTTCTGCTCATAGGGGTCGAAGATGGCACTCTCATCGAAGGTTAAGCGAACCTTGCCGATGGCATTCATCCACAGCGCCTGCGCTGGCGCCCAGGCACCAGTCTTCAGCTCAAGCTGGGCGATCGGTTGCACCTGCACACGCTGGCGGCGGCTGCCACTCTTCAGCCAGTAGCGCTTGCCGGGCTCGATGCCCTCAGGCTGTAGTGCTACGATCTGGGCGTCGAAGGAGAGGCCGGTCTGCGGCTGACTGTCAATCGCGACGATCATGTCGCCGCGCGACACGTCGACCTGGCGGTCGAGAACGAGGGTGATGGCATCGCCGGCAACCGCCGCATTGCGCACGAGATCGAAGGTGACGATCTTCGAGACGTTGGCGACCATGCCCGACGGCAGGATCATGACGCTGTCGCCCGGCTTTACCGAACCGCCGGCAACGGTGCCCTGATAGCCGCGGAAGCTTTCGCCGGGACGGGAGACGCGTTGTACCGAAAGACGGAAGCCGACCGTCTGGGCCGACCGAACGGTCGCCAGTTCCAGCGTTTCGACCAGCGTCGGGCCGGTGTACCACGGCATCGCAGCCTGGCCGGAATAGACGACATTTTCACCCTTCAATGCCGACATCGGGATCGCGGTGATCTGCTTGACGCCGAGCGAAAGGGCGAATTCGCGGAAGTCGTTGGAGATCTTCTCGAAGCCGGCACGGTCGTAGTTCGTCAGGTCGATCTTGTTGACGGCGAGCACGAACTGCTTGATGCCAAGCAGCGACGCGATCGTCGCATGGCGGCGGGTCTGTTCGAGGATGCCCATGCGCGCATCGACCAATAGCACGGCGAGATCGGCGGTGGAGGCGCCGGTTGCCATGTTGCGGGTGTACTGCTCATGGCCGGGCGTGTCGGCGACGATGAAGGAGCGTTTGTCGGTGGAGAAATAGCGATAGGCGACGTCGATGGTGATGCCCTGCTCGCGCTCGGCCTGCAGACCGTCGAGCAGCAGCGCGAAGTCGGGCAGGCCGAGATCGTTCTGTTTGCCGGTGGAATCGCGCTGTAGCGTGGCGGCCTGGTCCTCCTTGACCGCCTTGGTGTCCCAGAGGAGACGGCCGATCAGCGTGGACTTGCCGTCATCGACGCTGCCGCAGGTAATCAGGCGAAGCGGGCGCGAATCGCGGAGAGCCTTGGCCGGTTCGGCAGCAGGCCCACTGGCGGGCAGGGTGACGACGTTGGCGTTTGCGGTCATCTCAGAAATATCCTTCACGCTTCTTCTTTTCCATGGAGCCGGACTGGTCGCGGTCGATAGCGCGTCCCTGCCGTTCGGAAACCGTGGCGATTTCCAGCTCTGCAATAATGTCTTCCAGTGTCGTCGCAGTGGAACGGATGGCCCCGGTCAGTGGAAAGCAGCCAAGCGTGCGGAAGCGGATGACTTCCTCGCGCTTGGTTTCGCCCGGCAGCAGCTCGAGCCTTGGATCTGCTGCCATGATCATCATGCCGTCGCGCTCGACGATGGGACGTTTCGCTGCGAAATAGAGCGGCACGATGGGAATTTCTTCAGCCTGGATGTAGCGCCAGATATCCACTTCGGTCCAGTTGGAGAGCGGGAAGACGCGAACGCTTTCGCCCTTGCGGATCTGACCGTTATAGATGTTCCAGAGTTCCGGGCGCTGGTTGCGCGGATCCCAGCGATGGTCCGGCGTGCGGAAGGAATAGATGCGCTCCTTGGCGCGCGAGGCTTCCTCGTCGCGGCGGGCACCGCCGAAAGCGGCGTCGAACTGGCCGGCATCGAGCGCATGGCGCAGCGCTTCCGTCTTCATGATATCGGTGTAGCGCGCCGAGCCATAGGTGAAGGGCGTGATATTCTCCGCCTTGCCGCGCGGATTGATGTGCTCGATCAGGTCGAGATCATACTTCTTCACGATCTCGTCGCGGAAGGTGATCATCTCGGCAAATTTCCAGCCAGTGTTCACATGCAGGAGCGGGAAGGGGACGCGGCCGGGATAGAAGGCCTTGCGGGCCAGATGCAACAGCACCGATGAATCCTTGCCGATCGAATAGAGCATGACAGGACGCTCGAATTCGGCCGCAACCTCGCGGAAGATATGGATCGCCTCATTTTCCAGCGCCTTCAGATGTGGATCGAGCGGTGGCTTGGCGCTTTGCGGATGGGAGATTTCCGTATCCGGACGGCTATCAGGCATTTATCACTCCAGAACTTTCAAATGTCCCGACCGAAACTTGGCCGGAAAGAATGGATGCGTTGGTTCCCGGTTGAACAGCGGCGTAGGAAACGCGCTTCGGATCGGTGCCGGGAGCCGGCGGGCGTATTATTGTGCTGGTGCGGCAGCACCTTCTTCGTGGAGATGCAGGCCGCATTCGCGTTTTTCATCGTTTTCCCACCACCAGCGGCCGGCCCGCTCGGGCTCGCCCGGCTTGATGGCACGGGTGCAGGGTTCGCAGCCGATCGAGGGATAGCCGCGTGCATGCAGCGGGTTCACCGGAACGCTGTTGTCGGCGACATAGGCGCGGATGGTGTCGATATCCCAATCGGCAAGCGGGTTGATCTTGACCAAGTTGCGCTCGGGATCGAATTCGGCGAAGGGCGTATCGGCGCGGTTGGCGGACTGGCCGCGGCGCAGGCCGGTGATCCAGATGCTGGCGCCTGACAGTGCGCGCGTAAGCGGCTTTAGCTTGCGCACGCCGCAACAGGCATGCCTGGCTTCGACGCTCTCATAGAAACCGTTCAGACCGTATTTTTCGGCATAGGCGTCTATATCGGCCTGTTCCGGCTCGTAGCGAACGATGTTGATATCATATTGGCTTTCCGTCTCGTCGATCAGAGCGAGCGTTTCCGGGAAGAGGCGGCCGGTCTGCAGGGTCGCCACTTCGATCGGCAGGCGGTGATTGCCGATCTCCGCCGTGATCACCTGATCCTCGATCCCGAGCGACGTCGTGAACACGGCACGGCCACCGAGGCCGGCCACAAGAGACAGGCGGCCGGCAAGATCGAGCGATGCAAGCTGGCTGTTGAGCGTCGCAGCATCTTCAATAAGGGTAATGGCAGTCATGGGGAATCCTGTCCTGATATCGCCGCGAGTATCGCAGTTCGCAACGGCAGCGGACAGAAAAATAGATTTCGAAAGGCGCGGCTGAAGAGTAAATATCTCCATGAAGCAGCACCGATAAGGAAAAGCGACCGCCTCGGCTGTTAACCAAGGCGTTTTGCCGCCGGAAGCACCTGATATGGCTGACCATGTTTAAGTGCTTGCTTTAATGTCTATAGAAATAGTAGAGTTACACATAGCTTGTCAAATGGAAATCGGAAGTGATGCCCAAAATGATGCGCTGCGGCGGATTTTGCGCTAAACTATGGGCATAGCGACAAAGAATGATAACAAGTCTGGGTTGCTAACGTTTCCTGGCCGTGCGCCAAGGGTGTGAGTGCTTCGAAATTTGCCCCGGGGACGAGGGCTGAGAAGTTCTATAGCGGACCGGCCGAATCGCTCGACCGGACGTATCGCATGTGTGTGTGAAGCGGTTCGAAATGATTACTCAGAAAGCAAAATATGCGCTGCGGGCGCTGTCTGCCTTGGCCCAATCCGAGGCGGGCGAGCCGATGATGATTTCCGACATCGCCGCCCAGCAGAAGATTCCGAAGAAGTTCCTCGAACAGATCCTTCTCGACCTGAAACATCAGGGTATCGTCATCAGCCGCCGCGGCAAGCAGGGCGGTTATCTCCTGCGCAAGCCGGCGGCTGAGATCACCTTCGGCGAAATCCTGCGGGTCATCGACGGACCGCTGGCGCCGCTACCCTGTCTCTCGCTCACCGCCTATCGTCGCTGCGACGATTGCGACGGTGAGCAGACCTGCGAAATCCGACACGTCTTTGCCCGGGTGGCGGATGCGACCCGCAAGGTGCTGTTCTCGACGACCATCGCCGATGCCATCGCTCAGCCGGAAGACGCGGAAGTCGCCAGGCTGATGGCCTGACTGATCAGGCGCAAGGGAATTCACGGTTTTCTCTGCGGACTCGCCGCGCTTCGACAATCAGTGGGCGGCGTGTTCCTCGCCACCCTCCTTTTCCATGGCACGCCGGGCGCGGATTGCTGCCGCAATGAAGACGCGGGACAGCCCATGATACAAGGGCTCGCGCGACAGTAGCCGTGACGTGACATAGCCGATCATCGATACAGCCATGATCGGGATGACGGCCTGATGATCGCCCGTCATTTCCAGGATGATGACGAAGGCGGTCATCGGCGCCTGAACCACGCCGGCAAAATAGCCTGCCATGCCGAGGATTGCCGCAAGCGCCGCGCCGCCGCCGACCAGTGTGCCGACCGTGCTGCCGAAGCCGGCGCCGACAGCAAGTGAGGGGGCGAAGATGCCGCCGGGAATGCCTGATATCATCGACAGGAAGCTTGCCAGCAGCTTCTCGACGAAGAAGAGCGGGGGCAGGGCATGTCCTTCCACCGCGCCGCGGGCTTGCTCGTAACCGGTGCCGAAGGTTTGGCCGCCGGAAAGCACGCCGACGGCGGCAACGATAAAACCACAGAGGCCGGCAAGGATCAGCATGCGTTTCAGCGGCTGCGGTTGTGCCCAGCGGCGGATGCGGATGCCGGCATAGAGCGCCAACCCGCTAAAGGTAGCGCCGAGCGCGCCACCGCCGACACCGCAGATCAGCATGACAATCCAGTCCCGAAGCATCGCCGGCGCGGCGTCGGTCGTGCCGAAGTAATTGTAGCTGCCGGAAAGGCCGAGTGCGGCAAGGCCGGAAAGAATAACGGCAGTCAGAACCAGACCGTTGGCGCGGGATTCATACGTGCGGCTCATCTCCTCAATGGCAAAGACGATACCAGCAAGCGGCGTGTTGAAGGCGGCAGCGATGCCGGCCGCGGAGCCGGCAAGGATCAGCCCCTTGGCCTGCGCCATGCCGCCGAAGCGTGCAACGGCCAGCATGAAGGAGGCGCCGACCTGCACCGTCGGCCCCTCGCGGCCGATCGAAGCGCCGCTCAAAAGGCCCAATATGGTCAGCACGATCTTGCCGAAGGCGAGCCGCAGCGACAACAGCTTCGTGCGATCCTCTTCGTGATGTAGATGCCTCGCAGCAATCGCCTGCGGGATGCCGCTTCCTTGCGAATTGGGGAACAGCGTCGCTGCAAGATAGGCAGATAGCACAAAGCCGAGTGGCGTCAGCAGGAGCGGCAGCAACCACGTCCACTCGCCTGATTGCGTCACGCCGGTAAAAGCCCGTTGGGCCAGATCCGCCAGCTTGGCAAAGCCGACACTGATGACGCCGATCGCCAGAGCGCCCGTCCAGAACACCAGACGCGGCCGCCAGAGATTGAATGAACCCCAGAAAACGCGGGAACGGCGGAGCAGCTTGGACTTGCGATAGATAGGGGGCATGAGGATGCTCTTTATGCAACGGGGATCAGTAAGTATTATTCTGTTCTGGCGACCGATCTATGCGCCGATCGTCGTGCCAATGCCACGAAACGATGCTTCACCTCGTTGAAAAGGCTTGGCGGTAATGGTCCGAGATAGCCGCTTTCCGTTTCCGATGGCCGAATATCCGGTCCCGGCCAGGCAAAATAGTTGCTTTCCGAAAGGATGATCCATGAAGGGATGTCGTCCAGGCCAAGTCGGGATTTGACCGGTGCTGGAAGTTCGATGGCCATGGAGGCACTATCCGGCGGCGAATGCGTGATGGGAAGAACACGAACCCGCTTGGTTCCGTCCGCATCATCGATGACAAATGCCAAGACGAGGCGGGGGCGATCCTTCACTCCTTCTTCGCGTCCCTCCAGTCGTTCCCTGTGCCAGAGATAGGAATAGCGAAAGACGAAACCGACCTTGACTTCAGCGGGCAGCATGTGGTTTTAGTTCATCATCAAGATGCTCATGACCGGTTTCCATCTCGGCTGCTTCGACGGCGGCGATATCGGCATCTGAGAGCTCTGTTGTCAGTTGGACCTGTCTGTCCCGTCGCAGCAGGCGTTGATAGTCCTCATAAGCAAGCAGGACCGTTCGAGGCCGGCCGTTCTTGGTAATGACAACCGGATCACGCATGGCTGCATCTTGAAATGCACCAAAATTCTTAGAAGCTTCGGCGGCAGTTACCGTTTTCATGATCAGTCTCCTTGCCAGAAATATACGGATTTTCCGTAAATCCCGCAAGCTATAGGGCGAGCCGAATGCTGCCCGCCCATCCTACCGATCGCTGGTCTCCCACCGCGGATTGATCCAAGGCTCCTGGTTCGAGCGTGCCAGCCGCGGCTTGCTGAGAATGTGATCGGCCGCCTTTTCGCCTGTCATGATCGAAGGACCATTCAGGTTGCCGTAGGTCACATGCGGGAAGATCGAGCTGTCGGCGACACGCAGGCCGTCGACGCCGATGACGCGCGTGTCGGGATCGACCACCGCCATCGGATCGTCCTTTGAGCCCATCTTGCAGGTGCCGCAGGGATGATAGGCGCTTTCCAGATGTTCGCGCAGGAAGGCGTCGATCTCGTCGTCGGTCTGAACGTTCGGTCCGGGCTGGATTTCCGGTCCGCGATATTCGTCGAAAGCCTTCTGCCCGAAGATCTCGCGGGTGAGGCGCACGCAGTGGCGGAATTTCGCCCAGTCTTCCGGATGGCTCATATAGTTGAAGCGGATAACGGGATCTGCTTTCGGATCGGAGGAACGCAGCGTGACATTGCCGCGCGATTTCGAAAGATTGTAGCCGACATGCACCTGGAAGCCGTGGCTCTTGGCCGCTGCCTTGCCGTCATAGCTGATGGCGACGGGCAGGAAGTGATACTGGATATCAGGCTGTTTGACGCCGGGCGCGGAGCGCAGGAAGGCGCAGGCCTCGAACTGGTTGGAAGTGCCGAGGCCCTTCTTGAAGAACAGCCATTGCGCGCCGGCAATCCCCTGCATGTACCAGGGCAGCCAGGAATAGAGGGACACCGGCTTTAGACTGGTCTGCTGGAAATAGAATTCCATATGGTCCTGTAGGTTGGCACCGACGCCCGGCCGGTCGGCCTTCACCTCGATCCCCATGTCGCGCAGATGCTGGCCAGGCCCGATGCCGGATAGCATCAGCAGCTTCGGAGAATTGAACGAGGAGGCGGAGACGATCACCTCGCGGTTTGCCTTGATGATCTCGATCTTGCCGTCCCGCTCGACTTCGACACCTGTCGCGCGGCCGTTTTCGATGACGATCTTGCGGGCAAAGCAGCGGATGAGGTTTACGTTCGGCCGCTTCAGCGCAGGCTTGAGATAGGCTGTCGCCGCAGACCAGCGCCGGCCCATCCACGTCGTCTGCTCCATCAGGCCGAAGCCTTCCTGCTTGCTGCCGTTATAATCTTCCGTTGTTTCAAAGCCCGCCTGCTTGCCGGCTTCGATGAAGGCGTGGAACAGCGGGTTGCGCGCATCGCCCCGGCGCACATGCAACGGGCCGTCCGTGCCGCGCCATCCCTCTTCGCCGCCATGGGAATGTTCCATCCGCTTGAAGTAGGGCAGTACGTCGGCATAGGCCCAGCCTTGCGCGCCCAGTTGCTCCCAGCGATTGAAGTCTTCCGCATGGCCGCGCACATAGACCATGCCGTTGATCGAGGAGGACCCGCCGATCACCTTGCCGCGCGGGGCGGTGATGCGACGGTTGTTGAGCTGCGGTTCGGGTTCGGAAAGATAACCCCAATTGTAACGATCCATGCTCATCGGCCAGGCAAGTGCTGCCGGCATCTGGATGAAGGGCCCGAAATCGCTGCCGCCGAATTCCAGAACGATGACCGAATGCTTGCCGTCTTCCGACAGGCGGTAAGCCATGGCGGAGCCAGCCGAACCCGAGCCGACGATGACGAAATCTGCCTGTTCCATATCCATCTCCTGTGGCCGTCTCGATCCTTCGAGGCTCGCCTTTGGCGAGCACCTCAGGATGAGGCGGATCATCGTCCGTGCTTGCGGTTAACAGCTCTCGACCTCACCCTGAGGTGCCGCCACAGGTGGCCTCGAAGGGCGAGGGTTGAGCCCCGAGGTTGCATCAATAAGGCGCCTGTACCGGCCCCATGCCGACATAGACGGTCTTCAGTTCCGAATAATGCTCCAGCGCCGCCAGCGAATTCTCGCGGCCGAAGCCGGATTGCTTGGAGCCGCCGAAGGGGATTTCGACCGGGCAGAGATTGTAGGTGTTGATCCAGAGCGTGCCGGCTTCGAGCTGGTCGACGACGCGGTGGGCGCGGGTGATATCCGCGGTGAAGACGCCGCCGGAAAGGCCGAATTCGGTGGCATTGGCGCGGGCTATCACCTCAGCCTCGTCATCGAAATCGAGCACGCACATGACCGGCCCGAAAATCTCTTCGCGGGCGATCGTCATGTCGTCGGTGACATCGGCAAACACGGTCGGCTGAATGTAATAGCCTTCACCGGAGACATTGTTGGGGATGCCGCCGCCGGTCAGCAGCGTTGCGCCTTCGGCCTTCCCCTTTTCGATATAGGAAAGCACCTTTTCGCGCTGTGCCCAGGAGACCATCGGGCCGATCTGTGTTGCCTCATCCATCGGGTCGCCGATGAGCATGGCGTCTGTGCGGACTTTCAGGCGCTTCAGGAATTCGGACTTGATCTTGCTATTGACGAAGACGCGCGTGCCGTTCGAGCAGACCTGGCCGGTCGAATAGAAATTGCCGAGCATCGCACCACCAATGGCGCTGTCGATATCGGCGTCGTCGAAGACGATCAGCGGCGACTTGCCGCCGAGCTCCATGGTCACACGCTTGAGGTTGCCGGCGGCAGAAGCCGCCACTTTGCGGCCCGTCGGTACCGAGCCGGTCAAGGATACCTTCGCCACATCCGGATGGTTGATCAGCAGCGGCCCGGTTTCGCGGTCGCCCTGGATGACATTGTAAAGCCCCTTGGGCAGGCCTGCCTCAATAAGGATTTCGGCAATCTTCAGCGCACCGAGCGGCGTATTTTCCGAAGGCTTGAACACCATGGCGTTGCCGGCAACCAGCGCCGGCGCACCCTTCCAGCAAGCGATCTGCTGCGGGTAGTTCCACGCGCCGATGCCGACGCAGACGCCGAGCGGCACGCGCTTGGTATAGGCGAAATCGCCGCCGAGCGGGATATAGGAGCCGTTGAGGCCGGCTGCCGCGATGCCGCCGAAGAATTCGAAGCTGTCGGCCCCGGAGGTTGGGTCGGCGACAATGGTTTCCTGGATCGGCTTGCCCGTATCCAGCGTTTCCAGCTCCGAAAGCTCGCGGTTACGTTCGCGCATGATCTCGGCCGCTCGCTTCAGGATGCGGCCGCGCGCCGTTGGGCTCATGGCCGCCCATTCCGGCTGTGCTCGCTTGGCGCTCGCGATCGCCTTTTCGACGATGGCAGGCGTTGCCGCGTGCAGGCGGGCGATCACCTCGCCGGTCGCCGGATAGATGCTTTCGATAAGAGTGCCGTCGGTGTCCTCGACATATTCTCCGTCGATGAAATGCGAGGCTTTCGGTTGTGCGCGCATTATAGAACCCTCAATTCTTCGTAGGACACCATGACATGCTCTTGAAAAGCAGGCCGCTCGGTGAGGTTTTCGTAGTAGCGCTGCAGCCGCGGATGGGCAGGGCGCTGGATGTCGATGTCGAAATAGCGATAGAGAACGTGCCCGAATTGTATGTCGGCCAGCGTCAGAGTATCGCCGGCAAGGAAGCGATGCCGTCCGAACTGCGACTCGGCGATGTCAAGCTTCGCACCGAGGGCAGTTACAGCCGCAGCGATCGCCTTCTCATCGCGCAGGGCAGGGGCGGTCCGCACCGCGCGCCAGAATACCGGTCCGGTGAAGTTCAAGGCGATATTGATCTTGGCCCATTCGGCCCATTTGTCGGCCTGGGCGCGATGGCGGGCATCCTTCGGCCAGAAGGCATCTTCGCCATATTGGGCGGCGAGATAGCGCAGGATGGCGCCCGTTTCCCAGAGCGGCTCGTCATCGCCATCCCGCAGCACCGGAACCGTGCCGTTCGGGTTCATCGCCAGGAATTCAGGCGTGTCGTTGACGCCATAGGTAAAGCCCGCATCGATGCGCTCATAGGTAAGACCCAGCTCGCCGATGCACCACATCAGCGCCTGCACATTGGATGACGATTTGCGGCCCCAGACGGTCAGCATCGCTTCAGCCCTTCAACGCGTTGAGATGGGTCGTCAGATAATCTTCGGTCAGCGCGATCGACGCCTCGGTGCTGATCGGCGCGGAGCGAAGGCCCTGGCGGATATAGAGCCCGTCGATCATGGCAGCCGCGCCCTCGGCGATCCGCCCGGCATCGCCGGCCGGGCACAAGGCCTTGAGATTGGCGACCAGGTTGGAATGCAGACGGCGTGCATAGATGACGAGAAAGCGCCGCGTCTCTTCCGAGCGTTGCGCTTCGGCGTAGAAGGCGAGCCAGGCAGCGATCGTTTCCGGCGCGAACTGATCGGCCTGGAAGCTGACGCGGATGACGGCGGAGAGCTTTTCGCGCGGCGTTTTCGCCTCGCGGAGCGCCGTCACGACGCTGTCGCGCAGCCGCTGTAGATGCACGCGGACGGTTTCGATCAGCAGCTGTTCCTTGCTGCCGAAGTAATGATGCGCAAGAGCGGGGGAAACGCCCGCCTGCTTGGCAATTTCGGACATGGTGACGGTCAGCGAACCGTGATCGCCGATCACGCGCATCGCAGCATCCACCAGCGCCTTGCGGCGCACCGGCTCCATTCCGACCTTCGGCATAGCGTCAATCCCCAAGACTGAAGACGAGTGTATTTTTGATTGACTGATCAATCAATAAAAAAATCACGTGGCCGGTATTACCTGACGAAAAATCCGCAACCTCTTTCCGCACGGCATTTCTGTGCCATACTTCCTCATAGGAGGAGGTGCAGTCATGGTTGATATTCTTGATGAAGTTCCCCCGTCCGCGATGCGCGACAAATGGGGTTGGTTTATCGGACTTGGCATATTGCTGCTGATCTGTGGCGGCATCGCCCTTGGCAATCTATTCATCGCCACGGTGGCTTCGGTCTATTATGTCGGCATGCTGATGCTGATCGGCGGCATCGTGCATCTGGCCCATGCCTTTCAGGTGAGGAGCTGGGAGCATATCCTGTTCTGGGTGTTGAGCGGCCTGCTCTATACGGTTGCCGGTATCCTTGCCTTCGCCAATCCGCTGTTGGCTTCCGAGGCATTGACGCTGTTCCTTGCCATCGCGCTCCTCATCGCCGGCACGTTCCGCGTCTGGGTCGGCCGCAAGCTGAAGCCCGAGCGCGGCTGGGTTTGGATCGTCATCAGCGGTCTTGCGACTGCCGTTGCAGGCATCGCTATCGCTCTCGGCTGGCCGGTCAACAGCCTTTGGATCCTCGGCCTTTTCCTGGCCTTCGATCTAATCTTCCAGGGCTGGACGCTGGTGGTCTTCGGCCTCGTGCTCAGGCAGTAGTGCACCTCCCAAAAGGGGTAACGCACTGCTACTTTTTGACAAGAAGCGTGAGCGGCGTTACTCTTCGTGCCTCTGCCGTATCAGGCAGAACGGCGTTGCGTTGATGTAACGGCAGTATCTTCATCTGGAAGTCCGCATGTCGAGGGACGTGCTCGAAGAAACTGGTCGAAGCCGCGGAACATGCTTCCAGAGAAATTTCCGCCATATAACGTCAAGGGAGGAATATCATGCCAATGGTAACGGTTTCCATCTCTCCGCTTCAGGCTGCCGGCATCCGGGCAGCGGTCGACACCGGCACCTATGCCTCGAGCAGCGAAGTCGTGCGGGAAGCTCTTCGCATGTGGGATGCGGCGCGCAAGCGCGGTGACATTTGCGAGGTGCCGCGTGCCGCCAACGATGGCGGCGAGACGGCAAAGAGCGGCCGCTGCGTCGCCGATATGTTTGCCGATTACGAGGCAGAGCGGCACTCGAGCAATCATCACTGAACGCCACTCGTCACGGCAACCCCTCGGCTGCCGTGTGCCGGGTCTGCGTCCCGGCGAATGGTTAATATTGCTTTACCATTCATGAAACTTTCACATAGGGGAAAGGTTTCGTTGACGCTTTATGGCGCAATCTTGGGTCGAAAACGCGGTAAATCCAAAGTTTTACTTAAATAAATTAGATTAGAATTCGCAAGTGGAGATGGGCATGTCCCTGCCTGCCGCAGTCGAGCCGGGCGTATTGCGCCGATATGCCAGCGACCAGATCGTCACTCTCGCCAAACTCGTCATCGAAAACGCATTCCAGCCGATCGTAGAGGCCGGTACGGGCACCGTTTTCGGCTATGAATCCCTGATGCGCGGCCAGGAGCGCATCGGCTTCGCCAGCCCGATCGACATGCTGGATGAAGCCGAGCGCACCGGCCAGCTTCTCGGGCTGGAGCAGATGGTCTCGAGCCGCGCGCTGGCAAAATTTGCGACCATGCCCAATATCGCCACCACGACGCTTTTCCTCAATCTGGATGTCCGGCTGATTGCGCAAGGCACCATCCTGGTCGACGGCTTGCTGCAGCATATGAGAAAGGCCGGCATCGCACCGTCCTCCGTCTGCTTCGAATTCTCCGAGCGTTTCGACAATACCATCGTGCCGGAGTTTTCGGCGCTGGTTGCCAAGATGCGCAATGCCGGCTTCAAGCTCGCGATCGACGACTTCGGCGTCGGCCACGGCGAAATGAAGCTTCTGTCCGATTATCCGGTCGATTATCTCAAGATCGATCGGCATTTCATCGTCGATATCGACCGCAGCGCCCGCAAGCGCCATATTCTGAGAAATCTCGTCAACATCGCCCATGTCCTCGGCACGCGCGTTATCGCCGAGGGCATCGAGACGGAGGCGGAGTTCCTGACCTGCCGCGAATTCGGCGTCGATCTCGTCCAGGGCTGGTTCATTGCCCGCCCGACCGTACTCGTCAACGAGCTGAAGCCGAGCTTCCCGCATCTGCAGGATCTCGGTAAGGCCGCCCGCAACAGCCAGTCGCTCGATGAAATCCTCATCCGCAAGCAGATTGAGGTGCTACCGACCATCCGTGAAACCGACAGTATCGACAGCGTTTTCGAACTCTTCCGCCGCAATCCGCGCCGGGCTTATTTCCCGGTCGTCAATGCCAATGATGAGCCGCGCGGCATCATTCACGAGTATCAGCTGAAGGAATATATCTATCAACCTTTCGGCCGCGATCTGTTGAAGAACAAGGTCTACGAGCGCTCGATCTCGCATTTCGTCGAGATGGCGCCGATCGTCGGGCTCGATTCCGATGCCGACACGCTGATGACGATCTTTGCCAACATGGAAAGCAGCGATTGCCTGATCGTCACCGAAGGCACGCATTATGCCGGGATCGTCTCGGCTGCCTCGCTCATCAAGGTCATCAATGAGAAGCAACTCAAGATCGCGCAGGACCAGAACCCGCTGACTGGTCTTCCCGGCAACAGGGCGGTCCACGATTTCATGCAGAGCACCGGCCGGGATGGCGATGACGTCAGGCATTTCTGCTATTGCGACTTCGATAATTTCAAGCCGTTCAACGATGCCTACGGCTTTCATCTCGGCGACCATGCCATCTCGTTGTTTGCCGCATTGATGCGCCGCTATTTCTTTGCGGAGCGCCATTTCCTCGGCCATGTCGGCGGCGACGATTTCTTCATCGGTGTCACCGGCTGGAGCATGCAGGAGCTGCGCGAGGTTCTGGACCGGCTGCTTGCCGATTTCCACGCCGACGTCCGCGAGCTCTATTCGGCGGAGGATCGTGCCGCCGGCCGCATTCGCGGCCACGACCGCAGTGGTGTCGAGACCGAGTTCCCGCTGATGCGCTGCTCGATCGGCATCCTGCAGCTGCCGGAGGGGCTCGTGATCGACAACATTAGCCGGGTCAGCACCTCCATCGCGGGTATCAAGGCGAAGGCAAAGGAAAGCGCCATGGGCGTGGCATTCCTCGGCTTGGCCGAGACGAATTGACGCCCTCCGGCACTCGGTCCTTTTCAAGCGCTTTGCGCTAAACTATCTCCACTGCTTTGCTGGGAGAGGAGATAGCGCCATGCCCTTGCCGTCTGAAATGCGTTTCGTGGATTTGCCGTCCTTTGGCGGACCCGAGGTCATGACCATCGCCCGAAAGCCTTTGCCTGTCCTGAAGCCGGGCGAGATCCTGGTCCGTGTCGAAGCCGCCGGCGTCAACCGGCCGGATGTGGCGCAGCGCCAGGGCGTCTATCCCCCACCGAAGGAGGCAAGCCCGATCCTGGGCCTTGAGATATCAGGCGAAGTGGTCGACGTTGCGCCCGGCGTGACCGAATTTGCGATCGGCAACAAGGTCTGCGGCCTCGCCAATGGCGGCGGCTATGCCGAATATTGCGTGCTGCCAGCCGGCCAGGCGCTGCGCTTCCCGAACGGTTATGACGCCGTGCGTGCTGCGGCCGTCCCGGAGACCTTCTTTACGGTATGGGCCAATCTCTTCCAGATGGCGGGGCTGACCGAAGGCGAAAGCGTGCTGATCCACGGCGGCTCCAGCGGCATCGGCACGACGGCGATCCAGCTCGCCCACGCTTTTGGTGCGACGGTTTATGCGACCGCCGGGTCGAAGGAAAAATGCGAGGCCTGCGAGAAGCTCGGCGCCAAGCGGGCGATCAATTATAAAGAGGAAGATTTCGCCGAGGTCATCAAGACCGAGACGGAACATGGCGTCGATATCATCCTCGACATGATCGGCGCCGCCTATTTGGAGAAGAACCTCGCTTCGCTCGCTCGGGACGGCTGCCTTTCCATCATCGCCTTCCTTGGCGGCGCGGTGGCGGAGAAGGCCAACCTTGCGCCGATCATGGTCAAGCGGCTGACTGTGACCGGTTCGACCATGCGTCCGCGCACGGCCGAGGAAAAGCGGGCCATCCGCGACGACCTGCTGTCCCAAGTCTGGCCGCTGCTGGACGAGGGCACGGTTGCCCCCGTCATCTATCGGACCTTCTCTTTCGACGACGTGGTCGAGGCGCATCGATTGATGGAAACCAGCGATCACATCGGCAAGATCATGCTGAAGCTGGCTTGATCGTCAGCGACAGGGCGATGGCGATGAGGCCGGGTATGGCCATCAGCGCGTAGAGCCACGTTGCTGCGGAGAGGCCGCCGGCAATGCCACCCGGATGGGTCAGGCCTGCGCCATTGACGATGACGCCCGCGAGCGCAGCACCGAATGCGCCGCCCAGCGATTGCGTCATCGAGATCGCTGCCGAAGCCTTGTCCTGTTCGGCTCTGCGGGCGATGCCAATGATCCTAGTCACAAGATGCGCCCAGCCGAGACCGACGCCGAATCCCATCAGGAACATGGCGATCACGGCCGGCGCGAACCTGACGATGGTGTCGAAGGGTGTATTCGTTGCCAGGAACGGGATCAGCGATGCGGTCGCGGCGGTCTCCAAAATGCAGCCGCTGATGATGACCACAACGGCCTGTTTGCCGGAAAGCGAGGCGCTGAAGAAGGCCGCGATGGTCCAGCCGAGCGCTACCAGCGCCACGAGATAGCCCGAGACCAGCGGCGTCACGCCATGGAGCGTCTGCAGGAAATAGGGGATATAGATGTCGCTCGTCAGCACCAGCATCATCGTGAATATCGTCAGGTAGAGCCGCGCGATGGGGTTGCTGAGCATGACGGCACCATAGGGCAGGAGGCGCACTTCGCTCTTGCGCTCGATCAGCACCATCGTTGCGACGAGCACGATCGAAGCTGCGATCAGCGCCATCTTGTAGGATCCATGTTCGATCGTGCCGGCAATGCTGACGAATAGAACTGCGGTAAGCAGAAGTATGATCTGGATCAGCGGCGTTCTGGTGTCGATCCGGTCGTCCGCGACATCGGGCAGCAGCCAGCGCCCCGAGAGCGCCATGAGGACAGCCACCGGCACGAGGATGAGAAAGGCCTCCCGCCAGGCGCTCCCTGCGGCAAAGAGGCCGCCGAGCGTCGGCCCTAGTACGGTCGCTACACCCCAGATGGCAGCGTAGAGCGTAGAGGCCCTGCGCCACAGGGGTTCCGGATAGATGAAGCGAATGAAGGCATAGGCGAGGCCGGACAGCATGCCGGAGCCGTAGCCCTGAACGGCGCGCCCGATCAGCAGCACGGGCATGGTCGGCGCGATAGCGCAAGCGAGGCTGCCGACGCCGAAGGTGAGTGCCGCTGCAACATAGACGGCACGCAAGCCTATTCCCTTCGGCCGGGTCGCAACCGTGATCGAGCCAAGTACCCCGGCGGCGACGAAAAGCGTCGTCATCCACGAGAACAATTCGAGGCCGCCAATGTCGCGGACGATCGAGGGGGCAATCGTGGCGGTGATGTAGGATTCAACGGCATAAAGCGTGACGCCTCCGCCCAGCATCAGTGTCGCAGGCAGAAGTCTCGGCGAGAACAGCGTGAAGATGGAGGCTGATTTGAGGGGAGCGGTGGTATCGATGCTGGACATCGGCAATCCTCGGTATTTTCCCTAGCGGTTGATTATTTTCCAAGTTATAATTTGGAAAATTACATCCTTGCTGAATTAAAACAAGAGAAAACTTGGAAAAATGCGTCAGTCACCTGCCAATCGAATTCTGATCCTGTTGAAAACCGACGGGCCGCAGCTGGCAGCCGCTGTCGGCGATGCGCTCGGCATATCGTCGGAGGCAGCCCGTCAGCAGCTGACGAAGATGGCGGAGGAAGGGTTGGTCGAGCCTGTGGCGGAAGCTTCCGCCGGCAGGGGCAGACCGCGCCAGTTTTGGCATCTGACGGCGGCCGGCAATCGGCAGTTTCCCGATGGCCATGCGGATCTGACCGCCACCCTGCTTGCGACCATGGCCAGCCAACTGGGGCAGAGGGCCGTCGATGCGGTCATCTCGGCTCGCGAAACGGAAACGCTTCGGCGCTACCGCAGCGAGATCGATCTTACGGCCGATCTGCCGTCGCGCGTCGCAAGCCTCGCCGCCATCCGCACGCAGGAAGGCTACATGGCCGATCACTGGCAGGACGATGACGGTTCGCTGGTGCTGGTGGAGAACCATTGTCCCATCTGCGCCGCCGCATCTGCCTGTGCCGGCTTCTGCCGATCGGAGCTGGAGACGTTCCGCATGGCGCTCGGCGCCGAAGTCGAACGGGAGGAGCATATTCTGGTCGGCGCCCGGCGTTGCGCCTACAGGATCCGCGACGCAGCCTGAGAGATCGCTTTTTGATGCTGCCCACCCGCATCGGCGATTGGCAATCCTGGGGGCAGCGGCTATCACTGGCCGTCTAGCAAATCAAAGGCTGCGTCCCCTCATGTTCAATCCCGTCTGCGTCGAAGTCACCCGTGGCAATCTGGTTGAGAGCCGCCATCGCGGTTCCATCGTTGCGGTCGATGGCGACGGCCAGTTGGTCTTCTCGGTCGGCGATATCGAAAGCGGCGTCTTTCCGCGCTCTGCCTGCAAGGCGATGCAGGCCCTGCCGTTGGTCGAAAGTGGTGCTGCCGACGCTTATGGCTTCAGCCACAAGGAGTTGGCGCTCGCCTGCTCCTCCCACAATGGCGAGGACGAGCATGTTGCACTCGCCGCCTCGATGCTGGCCCGCGCCGGCCGCGATGTCCGCACGCTCGAATGTGGCGCGCACTGGTCCTCTGACCTGAAAACAACAATCCATCAGGCCCGCACCATCGAGAAGCCGACGGCGCTGCACAACAATTGCTCCGGCAAGCATGCCGGCTTCGTCTGCGCCTGCTGTCATCAGGGCATCGATCCCCAGGGCTACGTCGGTTATGACCATCCGTTGCAGCAGCAGATCCGCGAGACGATGCAGAGCCTGACCGGCGCTGTTCTGGCGCACGACAATTGCGGCACGGATGGCTGCTCGATCCCGACCTATGCCGTGCCGCTCAAGGGACTGGCGCATGGCTTTGCCAGGATGGCGACCGGTGTCGGCCTGGAGCCGCTGCGTGCCAAGGCGTCACGCCGGCTGTTCGAGGCCTGCATGGCTGAACCCTTCTATGTTGCCGGCACTGACCGTGCCTGCACCAGGCTGATGCAGATCGCTCCTGGCCGCATTTTCGCCAAGACCGGCGCCGAGGGCGTGTTCTGCGCTGCAATTCCCGAACAGGGCATCGCCATTGCGCTCAAATGCGACGACGGCACCACTCGCGCGGCAGAGGTCATGGTGGCCGCAACATTGGCTCGCTTCTTCGAGAAGGATGGCGCTGTTCATGCCGGCCTGATGGCGATGGCCGGCCGATCCTTCAAGAACTGGAACGGCATCCATGTCGGCGATATCAGGCCGACGGCTGCTCTGACTGCATAGGTAACTCATCGCTTCAGCCGCTCGTTTTCTGAGCCGGTACATGGTGTCGGACGACCTTGTATTCCTGCCAGATGAGAACCATGACCACGAGGTCGAAGATGGTGAGGATGATGAGCCCGATGCCATGCGTGTCGGTGAAGCGATAAAGCTGGTAGACGATGAAAAGGCCTAAGGCCACGAGCGAGGCCGGATAGGCCCACATCTTGCCCCTGAGCAGGCCGATGACCAGCAGCACCTTCACCAGCCCATGGCTCAAGAGGTAATAGGCATAGAAATTCTTGGTGCCGACCGAGAAATCCTGTGCCCATGTGAGCAGATGGGTTGCGATGAAATCATGCGGGTCGTTGAGTAGCTCGGGCTGTGTGATCCGGTTAGCCAGCCGAAGGATCGACTCGGTGCTGACGAGCGCGAGCACAAGGCCGCCGAGGCATTCGATCAGGGCATGCGCGCCCTTCAACAGGACGCTGATTTCGAAGAGCTGATGAATGCGTCGTTCGTTCATGGGCGATCGTAACCTCTGGTGCCTATTCAGGTAGTCTTGATCGGCGGCGACGGCAAGGCATACCGATCTCCGGCAGTCGGTCAGGCCAGGAAGATCGG
This sequence comes from Rhizobium sp. 11515TR, assembly GCF_002277895.1. NCBI lineage: Bacteria > Pseudomonadati > Pseudomonadota > Alphaproteobacteria > Hyphomicrobiales > Rhizobiaceae > Rhizobium > Rhizobium sp. 11515TR. Next base: position 1,660,571 of record NZ_CP022998.1, read on the forward strand.
TACACCGGCATCCTGATAGGGTGCCAGACTCTCCTCCCGAATATCGGAGGGCACGATCACGCCAGAGACACCTGTTATTGGAAGGATCTGGCATGGAGAGGCCGCGTCGAGCTTCTCGGCCGTCGCCAGCACATAGGTGTCTGCCGAACACTGCGCGATATGCCGCTTGATGGCCGCTTCCTCGAAATCGCCGGTCGAAAAGCCGCGGGCGGGATGGATGGCGGTGACGCCGAGAAAGAAAATGTCGGCCCTTATCAATGCGATGGCCGCCATGGCGGCAGCACCGGTCGCCACCATCGAATGCTTGTAGAGCTTGCCGCCGATCAGGATCACCTCAGCCAGAGAATGATGCTCCAGCTCGCCAGCAATCGTCGGGCTGTGGGTGACGATGGTGACGGGAAGGTCTTTCCGAAGCTGCCGGGCGATCTCGGCATTGGTGGTGCCGCCGTCGAGAAATACCGTCTGGCCTGGTTGGATCATGTTGGCCGCATAGGCACCGAGCCGGCGTTTCTCATCGGAGGAGACCGTCTGCCGCGCAGTAAAATCAGGCAGCTCCGGTGACAGCGGCAGTGCGCCACCATGCACGCGCTTCAGCAATTTTTCTGCCGCCATCTCCCGCAGATCCCGGCGGATCGTGTCTTCGGACAGATCGAGTTCGTCGGCCAGCGCCTTGGCGATCACCTGGCCGTCCCGGCGCAATCTGTCGAGGATGAGGGTTTTCCGTTGGCTGGTCAGCATGTCGATCTCTGCACGATATATCACGAATAGTCGTGAATTTATCAGAATCGATTCGACTTTCAAGAAAATATGCGCATATTCGTGCAAATTCCTGCGGGAAGCAGGTGTTCAGAATGGAGACATGACATGTTGATCCTGATTGCCGGCCCATATCGCTCCGGCACCGGCGATGATCCGAAGAAAATGGCCGAGAACCTGAAGCGTCTGGAGGAGCCATCCTATGCCCTGTTCAAGGCAGGTCATCTGCCCATGATCGGCGAATGGGTTGCGCTGCCGGTCTGGCGCGCCGCTGGCGGCAAGAGCATAGGTGATGATCTCTATGAAGAGATCTTCCATCCGACAGCGGGCCGCCTGCTGCAGCTTTGCGAGGGCGTGCTGAGACTACCCGGCGACTCCAAGGGCGCCGACAATGATGTCCGCATCGCTCGTGAGCGCGGCATTCCCGTCTGGTACAGGCTGGAAGACGTGCCTGGCTGCGCCTGAGATCGACCGCCCATCCCCATTGAGCTAGCCAATGGGGATGGGGATATCGGCTTGATCTATCAAAACCTTTTGTAGCGCCCATCAGCATCAGCCACTTCCGTATCGGCCGGGTTCGCTTTAGCTTCCTCGCAGAATTCAATCGAGGAACGGAACATGCTGACATTCTATTATGCGCCTGGAAGCTGCGCGCTCGCCAGTCTCATCGCCCTGGAAGAATCCGGTCTCGCCTATGAGCACCGTCGCCTCAACCTCGCCAATGGCGATCAGCGCCAGCCTGATTATCTGGCCATCAATCCCAAGGGCCGCGTTCCGGCACTGGTGACCGATCGCGGCGTCATTACCGAAAATATCGCGATCATGGCCTACATCGCCCAGATCGTGCCGGCCGCGAAGCTGGCACCGCTCGACGACCCCTTCGAATTCGCGCAGATGCAATCCTTCAACAGCTACATCGTCTCCACCGTTCATGTGAACCATTCGCACAAGGGGCGCGGCTACCGCTGGACTGACGATGCGGCAGCCATCGAGACGATGAAGGCCAAGGTGCCGCAGACCATGACCGAAAGCTTCGCCTTGATCGAAGACAAGATGCTGAAGGGTCCCTGGGTAATGGGCGAGCAATATACCGTCGCGGACGGCTATCTCTTCACCATGGAGAAGTGGCTGCCGGGAGACGGTGTCGATATCAAACAGTTCCCCAAGGTCAGCGCGCATTATCAGCGCATGCTTGAGCGCCCGGCCGTTCAGAAGGCGCTTGCCATCGAACAGGCCTGATCAATCAGCCGAATGTTGCCAGAAGTTTTTTCGGGGCGCGGTGCCGCCACGCCTCGATCAACCGTTGCTGCAATTCCTCGTCGCCTATCGCGCTGATACGCAGCGGCAGGGAAGGCCAGCCGACATAGTGATCCGTCTCGAAGTAGATCTCCGGCGCCATTTCCATTAGCTGCTCCTTGCGGTCGATCGGCAGCGACAGCACGATGGTCTCGTTGTTCTTGACGGTCACGAACGCCTTGCCACCGACTTTGAAGGCCGGCAGGCCATAATGCAGGCCAGGTTCGACCTCAGGCAGCCGGGCTTGCGCCACCAGCCGCTGCAGTCGTTCCGCTATGGCGTCCATGCCTACGTTCGATGTCATTGCGCGTTTGAGTGCAATAATTATCTCTCTCTTATGCGCATTCTTCCGGCTGAATGGTCCGCTTGTCCATAGGCCGCCCCAGATTTTCCGGCATCAGCGGCAGGTCGGCCAGTTCTTCCAGCGACATGACCGCAAGCATGGGATGCTGCAACGGATCGCTGTCCGGTTTGCGATCCTCTTCGAGAAGATGACTGAAGAAAAGCTTCAAGATCGACATGGCATGCCTCCTTGGATGCTCGCATCGATGCAACCATGAGGGCATCAGCCGAGCAAGCGGCGACGGTCTTCAATTTCATGGTGCATAATCGCGCGAATATGCGCTCAATGCAATTGAGAATGCGGGGATGCTGATATAGATATTCTATAATGAGAAACCTCAATAACGTTCATCTGAACGGTTTGCGCGCCCTGGAGGCGGTCGGGCGGCTCGGTTCGCTGCAGGCGGCAGCCGACGAACTCGGCGTGACCGTCGGCGCGGTCAGCCAGCAGGTCATCAAGGCCGAGGCGCAACTCGGTCGGCCGCTGTTCGAGCGGACTCCTAAGGGCATGACGGTGACAGCGTCGGGGCTGGCGGTGCTGGCAAGGCTGGGCGAGGGATTTCAGGCGCTTTCGGCGGCAATCGCGCTCGCGCAACATAAGGATGAGAACATCCTCACCATTTCGGTGGCGCCCGTTTTCGCCGCCCGCTGGCTGGTCTATCGGCTCGATCGCTTCGCCGGCCGCCATCCGGATATCCGCCTGCGCATCGACGCCACGACACGGCTGATCAACCCGGCGACGTCCGATGTCGATATCGGCATTCGGGTCGGCAGCGGGCAATGGCCCGGCGTCAGGTCCGAGCTGCTGCTGGCGCAGGAAGTGTTCCCGGTCGTCACACCACAGATTGCCGCCACGCTTCGGGAGCCTGCCGATATACTGAAAGTCCCCGCCGTCATTGACGGACATGCGATGTTCGGCTGGGAGGTGTGGCTACGCGAGGTCGGGCTCTCGGGCCATTGCATGGAAGAGCGGCACATCTTCAACGACGCGTCGCTCTGTCTGGATGCGGCCATAGCGGGGCAAGGGGTGATGCTCGCCTGGCAGACGCTGGCTGCCTATGCTCTCCAGCAGAAATGCCTCGTTGATCCCTTCGGCATCCACGCCAAAACCGGTTTCGGCCATTATTTCGTCACTGCAGAAGGCGTGCGCGAGCCGAAGAAAGTCACCGCCTTCAAGGCCTGGATCCGTGAGGAAATGGAAGAGAGCATGCGTCTCTTCCAATAATATCAGACCGGCTCCTTGCCGCGGGTCACCTGCATGGCCTTATAGGCGTCGCGTGACTGGCAGCGCTCGATCCAGGCCTTCATTTTCGGCCGAGCGTCGAACAATTCCTGTTCGGTCTGAGCATAGCGCAGCACTTCGGCCAGGTTGAGGTCGGCGGCGGTGAAACGATTGCCGACGAGATAGTCCTGGTTTTGCAGGTGCTTTTCGAGCACGTCGAGTGGTTTCTTCAGCGAGCGGCAGGCGACTGCGATCCCGGCCTTGCCCGCGTCGCTGTTTTCCTGGGCATTGTCATAGATGCGAACCAGCGCGACGCTATAAGGTTCGACTTCCGTTGCCGCCCACATCGTCCACATGGACATCAGCCCTTCTTCTTCTACCGTCTTGCCGGCAAGCGGGCCGCCATATTTGCGGGCGAGATATAGATTGATGGCGAGCGATTCATGCAGGATGAGATCGCCATCCTTGATGCAGGGGATCATGCCCATCGGATTGACCGCCAGAAACTCCGGCGACATCGTGTTGATTGGCGCATCGGCGGCAAGCGGGTTGGCCAGCCGGCTGGCCTGGATGACGGGCACGGATTTGAACTCGATGCCGAGCTCCTCGGCCATCCAGTAATTGCGCGAGGCGCGCGAGCGATAGACACCGTAGATCGTCAGCATGTGGGTCTCCCAGATTCGAGTCGGCGCGACCTTATTGGGCAGGTTGGGCGAGTAAAAGACCCTGCCGTTGATATCTGCAATGAAAGCTCGTGATGGATGGCGGATGGCCGGCGCCACGCAAGCACGAAAATATCCGCCAACCCGCCGAAATCTTTGCAAATCATGCTGCCGAGGCCTAGCCTTCGTTCAGAAATTAGCGTCGCTGCATGTTACCGTTCGGTCACGGCTTTCGTCGGATGCGGTAGGAGGCATCCGGTGAAGTGCACATGGGCAATCGGTAACTGCGATCTCGGGAGGAGAGCAGATGCTTGCGACCAGCGTTTCGCTAGACGACAAATATACCGCTGAGGATGGCCGCGTTTTCATGACCGGCCTGCAGGCGCTGGTGCGGCTGCCCATGACACAGATGCGGCGTGACCGCGCCGCCGGGCTCAATACGGCAACGTTCATTTCAGGCTATCGCGGCTCGCCGCTCGGCGGCTACGACCAGCAGCTTCTGAAAGCCCAGACTTACCTCGACGCGCATGACGTCACCTTCCAGCCCGGAATCAATGAAGACCTTGCAGCCACGGCCGTCTGGGGCTCCCAGCAGGTCGGCCTTTCTCCGGGTGCCCGCAAGGATGGCGTGCTCGGCATCTGGTACGGCAAAGGCCCCGGCGTCGATCGCTCCGGCGACGTGCTGAAGCACGGCAATGCCGCCGGCACCTCCAGGCATGGCGGCGTTCTCTGTTTTGCCGGCGACGATCATTCCGCCAAGTCCTCGACCATTCCGCACCAGACCGACCATGAATTCATGTCGGCGGTCATGCCGGTCATCTATCCCTCGTCGATCCACGAATTCCTCGAATACGGCCTGCTCGGCATTGCCATGTCGCGTTATTCCGGCTGCTGGGTCGGGATGAAATTCATCGCCGATACGGTCGAGACGACGGCGGCCGTCGATCTCTCGGGGGAAAAGCGGCAATTCATGTTGCCGACGGATTTCGAACTGCCTCCCGGCGGCCTCAACCTGCGCTGGCCCGATCCGCCGCTGGTGCAGGACGATCGCCTGCAGAATTACAAGGCCTATGCGGCCATCGCTTTCGCCCGCGCCAACCGTGTCGATGAAATCACGCATGATGTTCCCAATGCTCGCTTCGGCATCATCTCCTCCGGCAAGGCCTATGAGGATGTGCTGGAGGCGCTGCGCGAGTTGGAGATCGGCCCGCGGGAAATGGCTGATATCGGCCTGCGTATCTTGAAGGTGCGTATGCCCTGGCCGTTGGAGCCGGAGGCCGTGCGCCATTTCTCGGAAGGGCTGGACGAAGTTCTCGTCGTCGAGGAGCGGCGCGAGATCATCGAAAACCAGATCAAGCAGCAGCTGTTCAACTGGCGCGCCGATGTCCGCCCGCGCATCGTCGGCAAGTTCGACGAGCATGACAAGCCCTATCTCAGCCTGTCTTCGGCGCTGACCGTCGGCGCCGTCGCGAGAGCCATCGCCGGGCGTATCGTCAAGCTCGATCTCGATCGGGGCCTGCATAACCGCATTGCAGCCAAGCTTTCCTATCTTGCCGAGCGTGGCCAGATCAGTCGCAGCCATGTCGCGCCGCTGAACCGTACGCCCTTCTTCTGTTCCGGCTGTCCGCACAATACATCCACCCGCGTCCCCGAAGGCAGCCGCGCCATCGCCGGCATCGGCTGCCATTACATGGCCACCTGGATGGACCGCAACACCGAGACCTTCACCCAGATGGGCGGTGAAGGCGTGCCGTGGACGGCGATCGCCCGCTACACCGACGAAAAGCATATGTTCGTCAATCTCGGTGACGGCACCTATTTCCACTCCGGCATTCTCGCCGTCCGCCAGTCCGTCGCCGCCAAGGTCAACGTCACCTACAAGCTGCTCTACAACGATGCGGTAGCGATGACCGGCGGGCAGCAGATCGACGGCCATCTGACGCCGCAACTAGTGACCAAGCAGTTGCATGACGAGGGTGTCCGGCCGATCTATCTGCTCTCCGACAATCCGGATGCCTATCGCGCATCCGAACTGGCGCCTGGTGTCAAGGTTCTGCATCGCGACCACATCGATCAGGTGATGCTGACGCTGCGCGAAACCGAAGGCTGTTCGGCGATCGTCTATGTCCAGACCTGTGCGGCCGAGAAGCGCCGTCGCCGCAGCCGCGGCCTGATGGAGGATTCGGCCAAGCGAGTCTTCATCAACAAGGCTGTCTGCGAGGGCTGCGGCGATTGCTCGGTGCAATCCAACTGCATTTCCATCGAGCCGCTGGAGACTGAGTTTGGCCGCAAGCGCCAGATCAACCAATCGAGCTGCAACAAGGACTTTTCCTGCGTCAAGGGTTTCTGCCCATCCTTCGTGACCGTTCATGGCGGCAACCGCCGCAAGCGGAAGGCGCTGGACCATGCGGATATTGCCGTGCCGATGCCGGAGATTCCGGTCATTGTCGATCGGCCCTGGAACATCGCCATTGCCGGCGTCGGCGGCACCGGCATCCTGACCATCGGCGCCATCCTCGGCATGGCTGCGCATCTGGATGGCAAGGTGCCGATGATCCTCGACATGGCCGGCCTTGCTCAGAAGGGTGGCGCCGTCATGAGCCATCTGCGCATTGGTCTCGACCAGGCCGACGTCACATCCTCGCGCATCGTCAATGGCGGCGCGGATCTTCTCTTTGCCGCAGATGAGGTGGTCGGGGCCTCCAAGGATGCGGTCACACTCTGCTCAACGACGCGCACGACCGCCATCGTCAATACCGGGCTCATACCGGTCGCCGATTTCGTCCGCAACCGTGATTTCGACTTCAGGACCGACTCGATCCAGCACGCGATCGCCAAGACCGTCAGCGACAAATCCGTCTTCCTCGATTTCGGCCATATCGCGACCGAGGTCACCGGCGATGCGATCTCGACCAATATCCTGCTGACCGGCTTTGCCTGGCAGTGCGGCCTGCTGCCGCTGTCGCTGGAAGCAATCGAAAAGGCGATCGAACTTAACGGCGTCGCCGTCAAGCCGAGCCTTTCCGCGTTTCATTGGGGCCGGCTTCTGGCGCATGATCCGCAGGCCGTGCGTGCCGTGATGGCCAAACCCGAGACGGGAAAGACGCTGGCGGAGATGAGCCTCACTGAACTCATCGAGCACCGCAAGGCGCATCTGACGGCCTATCAGAATGCAGCGCTTGCCGAACGCTATGCCGCCTTCGTCGCCCACGCCAATGCGCTTGCCGCAAAAGAGCGGCTTTCGGACAAGGTGCCCTTTGCCGTCGCCGTCACTTATGCGCGGGTCCTGGCCTACAAGGATGAATATGAGGTCGCCCGGCTGCTCACCGATCCTGCTTTCGAAGCGCAATTGCGTGAGGAGATGGAGGGAGATTTCAAGCTGGCCCTCAATCTTGCCCCACCCATCCTCGGCGGCAGGGATCCGAACGGCCGGCCAAGGAAGCGCGAATTCGGCGCCTGGATCCTGCTGCTGCTGCGGGTGCTTGCGCCAATGAAGCGGTTACGAGGCACCGCTTTCGATCCCTTCGGCTATATGGCGGAGCGGCGCATGGAACGCCGCCTGATTGCCGAATACGAAGAGATTGCCGGGCGTGTGCTTTCCGGTCTGCGCCACGACAACGAGGCAGAAGCCCTTGCCATTCTCTCGCTGTTTGATGAGATAAGAGGCTTCGGCCCGGTCAAGGAGGAGGCTCGCCGGAAGATCATGATGAGGATAGCGGACAGACTGAAAGCCTATGAAATGCCGCGGGAGGCGCAGCATGTACCCGCAGACGCCGCATGACGCCGGCGATGGAAACTTGAAGCAGGCATAACAAGACATACGTTCAAGGAGATTGGACGTTCGGGAAGGTCGGGAGGAGAAGCCGGATGTTTTCTGGGGGATTGAACTTCGCGCTGGGCGAGGACATCGATGCGCTGCGCGAGCAGGTGCGCCGCTTTGCCAGCAATCGCATTGCACCCTTTGCAGACGAGATCGATCGCAACAACAGCTTCCCCATGCATCTGTGGCGGGAGATGGGCGATCTCGGCGTACTCGGGATCACGGTCGATGAAGCCTATGGCGGCGCCGGCCTCGGCTATCTCGCCCACACGGTTGCCATGGAAGAGATCAGCCGTGCTTCAGCTTCCGTCGGCCTGAGCTACGGCGCCCATTCCAATCTCTGCGTTAACCAGATCTACCGCAACGGCACGACGGCACAAAAGGAGCGCTACCTGCCGAAGCTCATTTCCGGTGAGCATGTGGGCGCTCTCGCCATGTCGGAGCCGGGTGCAGGTTCGGATGTCGTCTCCATGAAGCTGCATGCCGAAAAGCGCGGCCATCGCTACGTGCTGAACGGCAGCAAGATGTGGATCACCAACGGTCCGGATGCCGATGTCCTCGTCGTCTACGCCAAGACCTCTCCGGATGCCGGTCCGCGCGGAATTACCGCCTTCCTCCTCGAAAAAGGCTTTCCCGGCTTCTCCGTCGGCCAGAAGCTCGACAAGCTCGGTATGCGCGGCTCGAACACCTCGGAGCTGATTTTCCTCGATTGCGAGGTTCCGGAGGAGAATGTTCTCGGTCACGTCGATGGCGGCGTACGCGTGCTGATGTCGGGTCTCGATTATGAGCGCGTGGTCCTTTCCGGCGGCCCCGTCGGCATCATGGCGGCCTGCATGGATGTGGTGCTGCCTTACATGCATGAGCGCAAGCAGTTCGGCCAGTCGATCGGCGAGTTCCAGCTGATGCAGGGCAAGCTGGCCGACATGTATGTCACCATGAATGCCGCGCGCGCCTATGTCTATGCCGTGGCCGCCGCCTGCGATCGCGGCGAGACGACGCGCAAGGATGCGGCCGGCTGCATCCTCTATTCCGCCGAGAAGGCGACGGCGCTGGCGCTCGAATGCATCCAGGCGCTCGGCGGCAACGGCTACACCAATGATTATCCCGCCGGCCGGCTGCTGCGCGACGCCAAGCTCTACGAGATCGGTGCCGGCACATCCGAAATCCGGCGCATGCTGATCGGCCGCGAGCTGTTTGGCGAAACGGCCTGACTGCGAAATTCCATTCCCATCAACCGGTGAAGCGCATGACCGTCCTGAAATCAGAGATATCGACGCATACCGATCGCTTCCGCGACAATCGCGTCGCCATGGTGGAGGCGATCAGCGTTGCTGAGGCTGCGGCGTCGCAGGCGGCGGAAGGCGGCGGCGCGCAGGCGCGCGAGCGCCATGTCAGCCGCGGCAAGATGCTGCCGCGCGATCGTGTCGCCGGCCTGATCGATCCTGCCACGCCGTTTCTGGAAATCGGTGCGACAGCAGCTCATGGGCTATACAGCGGTGAGGCGCCGGGAGCCGGCCTGATCGCTGGCATCGGCCGCGTTTCCGGCCGCGATTGCATGATCGTTTGCAACGACGCCACGGTCAAAGGCGGCACCTATTATCCGATCACGGTGAAGAAGCATCTGCGCGCTCAGGAGATCGCGGCCGAAAACAATCTCCCCTGCATCTATCTCGTCGATTCCGGCGGCGCCAACCTGCCGAACCAAGACGAGGTGTTTCCCGACCGCGATCATTTCGGCCGCATCTTCTACAATCAGGCCAATATGTCGGCGGCCGGCATTCCGCAGATCGCCGTCGTCATGGGGTCTTGCACCGCAGGTGGGGCCTATGTGCCGGCCATGTGCGACGAAACCATCATCGTCGAAAAGCAAGGGACGATCTTTCTCGCCGGTCCGCCGCTGGTCAAGGCGGCGACAGGGGAGGTGGTCTCTGCCGAAGATCTCGGAGGCGGCGATGTCCACACGCGCCTCTCCGGCGTTGCCGATCATCTGGCACGCGACGATGCTCATGCGCTTGCGCTCGCCCGCCAGGCGGTCGCTAATCTCAATCGCCGCAGGCCAGAGAGCGTCGAGCTTCGTACGCCCGAGGCACCGCTCTACGACCCGGAAGAGATCCTCGGCATCGTCCCCTCGGATCTGCGCACGCCCTATGACGTACGCGAGGTTATCGCCCGCATGGTGGATGGCTCCCGGCTGGATGAGTTCAAGGCGCGCTACGGCACGACGCTGGTCTGCGGCTTCGCCCATATCCACGGCATCCCAGTCGGCATCATCGCCAACAACGGCGTTCTCTTCTCGGAGTCGGCGCTAAAGGGGGCGCATTTTGTCGAGCTTTGCTCGCAGCGCAAGATCCCGCTGGTCTTCCTGCAGAACATCACCGGCTTCATGGTCGGCCGCAAATATGAGACGGAAGGGATCGCGAAGAATGGCGCCAAGCTGGTGACGGCTGTGGCCACGACCAAGGTCCCGAAGATCACCATGCTGATCGGCGGCTCCTTCGGCGCCGGCAATTACGGCATGGCCGGCCGCGCCTACTCGCCGCGCTTCCTCTGGACCTGGCCCAACAGCCGCATCTCCGTCATGGGCGGAGAGCAGGCGGCCGGCGTGCTCGCCACCGTGCGCGGCGAGGCGCTGGCGCGTGCCGGCAAGCCTTGGACACCGGAAGAAGAGGCCGCCTTCAAGGCGCCGACGCTCAAGATGTTCGAAACCCAGAGCCATCCGCTCTACGCCTCGGCCCGTCTATGGGACGATGGCATCATCGATCCGCGCAAGAGCCGCGACGTGCTGGCTCTGTCGCTTTCAGCAGCACTCAACGCACCGATCGAAGACACATGCTTCGGTCTGTTCAGGATGTGAGGAGACGGAGATGAAACGCGATGCCATCAATGCCAAGAATGCGCCGCAGCCCCGCGGCGGTTATGCCCAGGCCGTAAAGCTCGAGAATTTCGAGCGATTGCTTTTTATCAGCGGCCAAATACCGACGGACGTCGATGACGCCTTGCCGGAAGGCTTTCAGGCGCAGGCCCGTCAGGTCTGGCATAACATTGATGCGCAGCTGAAGGCGGCCGGCATGACGAAAGAAGATATCGTCAAGGTCACCACCTTTCTGGCGGATCGACATCACACGATGGAGAACCGTGAGATCCGCAGCGAATATCTCGGCTCGCTCGCGCCGGCCATGACTGTGGTGATCGCCGGTATTTTCGATACGGCCTGGCTGCTCGAAGTCGAAGTCATTGCCGCGCAATAGGGTCCGCCGATGTTTTCGAAGATACTGATCGCCAATCGCGGCGAGATCGCCTGCCGCGTCATCCGCACGGCGAGGCGCCTCGGCATCCGCACGGTCGCCATCTATTCCGACGCCGATCGGGATGCCCTGCACGTGGCGTTGGCCGACGAGGCCGTCCATATCGGCCCGGCGGCGGCGAGCGACAGCTATCTTTCGAAGGAAAAGATCATTGCGGCGGCTCAGCGCACTCAAGCGGAGGCCATTCATCCAGGCTACGGCTTTCTCTCGGAAAACGCCGATTTCGCCGAGGCGGTCGAAGCCGCTGGTCTCGTCTTCATCGGCCCGTCGCCGGCCTCGATCCGGGCCATGGGCCTGAAGGATGCCGCTAAGGCGCTGATGGAGCGGGCAGGCGTCCCTGTCGTTCCAGGCTATCATGGCGACTGGCAGGAAGCCAGCTTCCTTGCCGAGCAAGCGGGGGCGATCGGCTTTCCGGTTCTCATCAAGGCGCGGGCGGGCGGCGGCGGCAAAGGCATGCGCCGCGTTGACCGGCCGGAGGATTTCGAGGCTTCGCTGGAGGCGGCGAAGCGCGAGGCGAAATCCGCCTTCGGCGACGATGCTGTGCTGATCGAAAAATATCTGATCAAGCCGCGTCACATCGAGATCCAGGTCTTCGGCGACAGCTATGGCAATGCCGTGCACCTCTTCGAGCGCGATTGCTCGCTGCAGCGCCGGCACCAGAAGGTGATCGAGGAGGCGCCTGCGCCCGGTATGACAGAGGAGATGCGCAGCGCCATGGGCGAAGCGGCCGTGCGCGCCGCTCGCGCCATCGATTATCGCGGCGCCGGCACCGTCGAATTCATCGCCGACGTTTCCGACGGCCTGTCGCCGGATCGCTTCTTCTTTATGGAAATGAATACCCGCCTGCAGGTCGAGCACCCCGTCACCGAAGCGATCACTGGCGTTGATCTGGTGGAATGGCAATTGCGCGTTGCAACCGGTGAACCCCTGCCAAAGAGGCAGGATGAACTCACCATAAACGGCTGGGCCTTCGAAGCGCGCATCTACGCCGAAGACCCGTCGCGCGGCTTTCTGCCGGCAACCGGCACGCTTTCCCACCTTCGCTTTCCCGAAGGCGGTGTCCGCATCGATGCCGGCGTGCGCAAGGGCGATACCATCACCCCGCATTATGATCCGCTGATTGCCAAGCTGACGGTGCATGCACCGGATCGTGCGGCGGCGCTTGCCAAGCTCACGCGTGGTCTTGAGCTGACGCAGGTTGCCGGAACCACCACAAATCTCGATTTTCTCATTCGCCTCAGCGGCCAATCGGATTTCGCCGCCGGCCAACCGGATACTGGATTGATCGATCGCGATGTGGAGGCGCTGACCTCGGCGCGGCAACCCGACCATGCGGCTCTTGCCATTGCTGCCATTGTCGAGGCGGGTGGGTTCGCGCAAGCTGCTGACAATGATCCTTGGCTGTCGCTCGGTGCTTGGCAGCTCTGGGGCGAAGCAAGTCGTCCCGTCACGCTGCATTTTGCCGGTGGTCAGCAAAATTGCCGCGTGGCTGCAAAGAGTCGGTCGCTGTTCAGCGTCGCCTTTGACGATCGCATCATTCTCGTTCGCTTGCTCGCAGGTGAGGGCCTTTCCCGTCATGTCGAAATCGACGGCCGGCAGTCCCACGTCGATACCTTCGAGACATCGTCAGGTGTGACTTTGTTCCTCGATGGGCAGACGCATCATTTCCATCGCCTCGATCTTCTCGATGGAGGAGAGGAGGCGGCCAGCGGCGGCGACCGCGTCATCGCGCCGATGCCGGGCCTCGTCAAGATCGTGCGCGTGCGCGAGGGAGACCCGGTGACTAAGGGACAGGCGCTGATCGTCATGGAAGCTATGAAGATGGAGCTGACGCTGACGGCGGCGCGCGACGGTATCATCGAAAGCCTGCATGTCGGCGAGGGCGATCAGACCAGTGAAAGCGCCGTGCTTCTGTCGCTTCGGCCGGAGGACGTGGCATGACCGACAAGCCTTCCAACCACGTCACCATCGTCGAGATGGCGCCGCGCGACGGCCTGCAGAATGAGAAGCGGCAGGTCGATACCGAACGCAAGATCGAGCTGGTCGATCTGCTTTCGGATTGCGGTTTCGAGCGAATTGAAGTCACCAGCTTCGTCAGTCCGAAATGGGTGCCGCAGCTTGGCGATGCCGCTGCTGTCATGGCGGGCATAAAGCGCCGGCCCGGTGTTCGGTACGCAGCGTTGGCGCCCAACATGCAGGGTTTCGAGGCAGCCCTTGCGGCCGGCGCCGATGAAGTGGCGATCTTCGCTTCCGCCTCGGAAACCTTTTCCATGCGCAATATCAACTGCTCGATCGCCGAGAGCATCGAGCGCTTCCGGCCGGTGGCCGCTGCCAGCCGGGATCGCGGTGTCCCGTTGCGCGGCTATGTCAGCTGCGTCGTCGAATGTCCCTATGAGGGAGCGGTGCCGCCGCAGAATGTCGTCAGCGTTGCCTGGCAATTGCGGGCACTTGGCTGCTACGAGATTAGCCTCGGCGACACGATCGGCAAAGGCACGCCGGAGGCCGTCGACCGGATGCTTGCCGCAGTGCTCGGCGAACTCCCCGCAGCAGTCCTTGCCGGCCATTTTCATGACACGTCCGGCCGCGCGCTCGACAATATCGGCGTCGCGTTGGAGCGCGGCCTGCGGGTATTCGATGCGTCAGCGGGTGGCCTCGGCGGTTGCCCCTTCGCTCCCGGCGCCAAGGGCAATGTCGATACCGTTTATGTTCAAGATTATCTATCGGTGCGGGGTTTTGAGACTGGTCTCGACCAGGACAAGCTTGCGGCCGCCGCCGCCTTCGCCCGCAGCCTCAGGAGCGCCTCATGATATCGCAAACGATCCGCATCACCACAGACGAGCGCGGTGTCGCCTATCTGACGCTGACGCGCGCCGAAAAGCACAATGCCCTTTCGGCTGAAATGATCGATGATTTGACGGTGGCTACAGAAGACCTTGCTCACGATAGGGCAGTCCGGGTCGTCGTGTTGACCGGCGAGGGCGCCAGTTTCTGTGCCGGCGGCGATCTCGGCTGGATGCGTGCCCAGTTCGATGCCGCGCGGGACGGGCGCATGGCCGAGGCGCGACGGCTTGCCATGCTGTTCAAGACGCTGAACGAATTGCCGAAGCCGCTGATCGCACGCGTTCATGGCAATGCCTTTGGCGGCGGCATCGGCATCCTTAGCGTCTGCGATATGGTGATTGCGGCATCGACGGCCCGCTTCGGCCTCACGGAAGTACGCCTCGGCATCATCCCGGCCACGATCAGCCCCTATGTCGTCGCACGCATCGGCGAGACGAATGCCCGTCCGTTGTTTCTCTCCGGCAAAATCATCGATGCCTGGCAGGCACATGCTGCCGGCCTGCTGTCGCGGGTCGTGGCGGAGGAGGCGTTGGATGAAGCTGTGGAGTCCGAGGTCCGCCATTTTCTGGCGGCGTCACCACAGGCTGCCGCTCGTGCCAAGGCCCTGGCGCGTTCCGTCGGTAGGCCGATTACCGATGGCATGATCGATCACGTCGTCGAACAATTGGCAGATGCTTGGGAGACCGACGAGGCGAAGGAAGGCATCACCGCCTTCTTCGAAAAGCGGCAGCCGAACTGGCGATCGACCTAAACGAGCCTGTTGTTTGCGATGGTCAGCTGCGGGAATTGCGTGCCTCCCTTGATGAGATCGCCGGATGCCGGCTTGTCCCAGCGAAAGCCCATGATCGCGGCTTGCTGCATCTCCTGGAAAAGGTTGCCCGCAATCACCGCCGAGCCGGCGCCATCCGCGACCGAGACCACGCAGCCAATGCCGGCGTGCCTGACTATGTTGCCTGTCGCGACGACGTTGCGGAGATATTGACCCCAGCCGAGCCTCATGCCCCAGAGCGGCGCATTCTCGATGACATTATCGGCAACAAGCGTATCGGCCTCGGCCGAGATGCCGATGCCGAAACCGCCATCCTGCGCATAAGGGGCGGTGAGCGACAGATTGCGGATGACATTGCCCGTCACCGAAGCGAGCCTTCCGCCCTTGTCGAAATTGGTGACTGAAATGCCGTTGGCAGCGCCATCGACTAGATTGTTATTGATCGTGGCGCCGACGAATTCGAATTCGCAGTAGATGGCGGTTTCACCTGAGCGCAGGCACTGATTGTTCGAGATCTGCACATTCGATGCCGAGTTGGCGCGGATGGCGGTGAAGGCGCAGTCGGTGATCTGATTGCCCGAAACCGTGACGCCATCGGCGCGGAAGACGTTGATGCCGTTGCCGTTCTGGCCGGTGCCGCCGCCATTGGCGCGGATGCGCGCAATGCGGTTGTTGGTGACGCTGCTGCCATCCTCGGCCTTGTCCCAGCGATGGATGAGGATACCGCCATTGCCGCAATCCTCGATGCGATTGCCTGTCACCGTCAATCCGGTTGACTGGACGGAATAGATGCCCGCCTCGGCCGCCCCGGAGATGTGGCTGCGCTCGATCCGGCCGCCGCAGCGCTCCAGCTGCAGTCCGTGCTTGCGGCTGCCGGTAACTTCGCAATTGTCGATCAGCACTTCGTCGACGCCGGTAAATTGCAGAAGGCCGCCTGCATAATCGGCAAGCCAGCGATTGCCGCCATCGAGCACAAGGCCGGAAAGCTCGATGCGTCTGGCCTTGTCCGCATTCATCAAATGGCCGTCGCCGCCATAGACCAGCCGCGACGCGCCGGGAACGCCGGTAATGCGGGTATTATCCGGCAGCGTCAGGTTGGAGATGTTGTATGTGCCCGGCGGCAGGAAGAGCGGCATGTTGGTCCGTGCCGCATTGTCGATCATCGCCTGCAGCTTGCCGCTCTTGAAGTCGCTGGCGCCCGGCGTCGTCTTCAGCGCAACGGCATCGAGCGGCCCCCGCAGCTCGGCACCCGCCATCTTGGCCAGCGACGCGGCAACAACGCGGGGCGCAAGCAGGCCAGCCGCTGCCGAAGCGGCGAGGGAAGCGATGAAGGCGCGGCGTTGGATCATTGCGAACTCCTGGAACGGCGCTATCGAAGCAGAAATCGTGCCAAGCCTATCTGTGCCGTTTTGATACGGGGGCCATTCTCAAACGCTTTCCGTAGGCCAAGAGCCTCGACCTCTTTCTATTTCATTTACCAGTCCGGTACAGGCGATGATCCGCACCTAATCCATTTGCGCTAGGGGCGACTCGCCGTGCATGTTACCGCTGCCGCATGCGGATCGCGGCCTTTCAACGTCTGGCACTTTTCGACGCCGTCGAGCAGGTGGCCGAGGTTTTGGCACGCGATCTCGCTTGGGCGGAGATGCAGGGTATCGATCTCGCCCTCTTTCCAGAATGCTATCTGCAGGGGCACAGCTACAACGAAGCTGTTGCCAAACGCCGCGCGATTTCGTTGGACGATCCGCATCTGAACGCCTTAGTTTCCCGTTTCGCAGCGGGGAAAACGACAGCGGTCGTCGGCTTTTTCGAGCGAAGGGACGATGGGATCTACAATAGTGCCCTCGTCGGCAGGTCCGGCCGGATCATCGGGGTCTATGCCAAAGCACATCCGCTGGAGAAGGGCTGCATGGCCGGAAAGGATTTTCCGATCTGGAAGGAGGGATATTGGCGCTTCGGCATTAATATTTGCGCCGATCTCAGATATCCCTACACCGCGCGTCGCCTCGCTCAAAAGGGCGCAGGCCTCATCTGTAATCCCATCAATCTCATGCTCCGGCCCCACAAAGCCGAGATGTGGCATAAGCCGGGCATTTCAGGACTGCAGATCTGTGCCAGGCATACGGGCTGCTGGATCATGGCGTCGGATGTGGTCGGAAGCAACGAGGATGGCTGGGTGAGCTACGGCAGCACCGCTATCGTCGATCCGAACGGCGTCGTCGTCGCAAGGGCGAAGCCCTATTGCGAGGACGTCCTGATTTTCGATCTGCCGGATCGACAACCCGAACGACGATTCGCTCAAAAAGCTGCCGCCATCGCTACCTAATCGTGCAAATCGCGCTATCCTCTTAAATCATGAGACCCGATCAACTGCTTTATCCGGCGCCTGAGGGCTTGTTTTGCCCGATCGGCGGCTTCCATATCGATCCTGTGCAACCGGTCGAGCGGGCACTTGTTACGCATGGTCATTCGGATCATGCCCGCTCCGGTCATGCCCATGTGCTCGCCACGCGCCAGACGCTCGATATTATGCGCATCCGCTATGGCGATGATTTTGCCGGCTCGCGGCAGGCAATCGGCTTCGGCGAGGAGGTGACGATTAACGGCGTCAGGGTGCAGTTCCATCCGGCGGGCCATGTGCTCGGCTCGGCGCAGATCGCAGTGGAGAAGGATGGGCTGCGCATCGTCGTCTCAGGCGATTACAAGCGCCGGCCGGACCCGACCTGTGAAGCCTATGTGCCGGTTCCCTGCGACGTCTTCATCACTGAGGCGACCTTCGGGCTGCCCGTTTTCCATCACCCGGATCCTATGGCCGAAACGCGCAAGCTCCTGGCTTCGCTTCGCCAGTTTCCGGAACGAACACATCTGATCGGTGCCTATGCGCTCGGCAAGGCGCAGCGCGTCATTCGCCTGCTGCGCGATGCCGGCTATGACAAGCCGATCTATATTCATGGCGCATTGGAAACGCTGTGCGACTACTATGTCAGCCAGGGCATCGAACTCGGCGAACTCAAACCGGCCACCATCGAAAGCCGGGATCAATCGATCTTCCATGGTGCCGTCGTTGTCGGCCCACCCTCCGCTTTCCAGGACCGCTGGGCGAGGCGGTTCCATGATCCGCTGCCGGCTTTCGCCTCGGGCTGGATGATGGTGCGCCAGCGCGCCAAGCAGCTCGGGGTCGAGCTGCCGCTGGTCATATCGGATCATTGCGACTGGCCGGAGTTGACCGAGACGATTTCCGACCTGAAGCCGAGCGAGGTGTGGGTCACCCACGGCCGCGAGGAAGCGTTGGTGCGCTGGTGCGAGTTGCAGGGCATCGCCGCCAAGCCGCTGCATCTCATCGGCTATGAAGACGAGGGCGATTGATGAAAGCCTTTGCCGACCTCCTCGACCGCCTGGTGCTGACGCCGAGCCGCAACGGCAAGCTGAAGCTGCTGACCGATTATTTCCGCGATACGCCAGACCCAGATCGTGGCTATGGTCTGGCCGCCATCGCCGGCACGCTCGAGGTGCGCAACGTCAAGCCCGCCATGTTGCGCGAGCTCGTTCTCGAGCGCATGGACGAGGTGCTGTTCCGCTATTCTTACGACTATGTCGGCGATCTTGCCGAAACGATCTCGCTGGTCTGGGACAAGGAGAGCGATATTGAGCGTCCCGCCGGCGAGCAACCGAAGCTCGGCGAGGTTGTTCGCAGCATGAATGCGCTTGGGCGGACCGAAGTGCGCAGCTTCGTCCGCGACCTGTTGGATCGGTTGGATACGTCGGGCCGCTTTGCCTTCCTGAAGCTTGCGACCGGCTCGATGCGCATCGGTGTTTCAGCCCGGCTTGCCAAACAGGCGCTGGCCGAACTCAGCGGCAGGGATGTGACCGAAATCGAAACGCTTTGGCATGGTCTGCAGCCGCCCTATGAAAGCCTGTTCCGCTGGCTGGAAGGCAAGGCGGAGAAACCGGTATTGGCAACACCGGCAATCTTCCATTCCGTCATGCTCGCCAATCCCGTTGAGCCGGGCGACCTTGAGGGCCTCGACCCCCGCGATTTCGCCGCTGAATGGAAGTGGGATGGCATCCGCGTCCAGCTTTCGCGCTCTGGGAACACGAGCAAGCTTTATTCACGCTCTGGCGACGACATATCCGGCGCCTTTCCCGACGTTGTGGACGCCATGAATTTCGAGGGCGTCATGGATGGCGAGCTGCTGGTCGGCGGCACCGTTCGCTCCAATAGCCCGACACGCAGCTTTTCCGATCTGCAGCAGCGCCTCAACCGCAAGACCGTGACGGCAAAGATGCTGGACGAGTTTCCGGCCTTCATCCGCGCCTATGATCTTCTTTTTGACGGCGCGGAGGACGTGCGTGCTCGCGGTTTCCTCGATCGACGGGAGCGGCTGACGGAGATCATCGATGCCACGCCCCACGACCGCTTTGATCTGTCGCCGCTCATCGATTTCTCTTCCTGGGAGGAGCTCGACCGCCTGCGCTCCTCGCCGCCCGATCCGGTGATCGAAGGCGTGATGATCAAGCGCAGGGACAGCGCCTATCTCGCAGGCCGCGCCAAAGGCCCATGGTTCAAGTGGAAGCGCGATCCCTATAATGTCGATGCCGTGCTGATGTATGCGCAGCGCGGCCACGGCAAGCGTTCCAGCTATTATTCCGATTTCACCTTTGGCGTCTGGGCGACGACTCCGGAGGGCGAGCAGCTCGTGCCTGTCGGCAAGGCCTATTTCGGCTTTACCGATGCGGAGCTTGAGGTGCTCGACAAGTTCGTGCGCAACAATACGGTCGACCGTTTCGGCCCCGTGCGTGCTGTGCGCGCCGATCGCGATTTCGGCTTCGTGCTCGAGGTGGCCTTTGAAGGCATCAACCGCTCCACCCGGCACAAATCGGGCGTCGCCATGCGCTTTCCCCGCATTGCCCGACTGCGGCCCGACAAACCGCCCTACGAGGCCGACAGGCTGGAAACTTTGATTGCGATGATTGACGCCAAGGCTCCGGTTGTCGATGAATAGGCGAGGGCGATTCCTCACCACAAAGTGAGTTGGCCTAGCCTTCCAACCCGTGCAGATTTGATCTGCGCCGGGATATTTCGACAGAGCCCACGACCATGTCCGACGACCACGCATTTCGTCCCAATCGCCGCAGCCTTCTAGCCGCTATTGCCTTCACGCTCTTTGCCCCCAACATCGTCAGAGCTGCCGATGACAGTACGACTGCAAGCAAGCCTGCCGAGAAGAAGAGTGTCGCCACCCGGAGCGACGAGAAGGCCGAGGATGCGCCGCCGCTGCTTTCGGGCGACTATGCCAAGGAGCGTCATCTGTTTCGCACCGATCTCGTGAGCAAGGGACCTGCTCCCGATATCTACGAACCGCTAGTGACGCCATCGACCGCCGAACGGCTTTTCTATCGCAGCGGTGTCGGCGAGGAGCTGGAGCTCGTGGCCTGGGTTTCCCGCTATACGCGTTCGGAAAAACCGAAGCCGGCCGTACTTTTCCTGCATGGCGGTAATGCCATCGGGCAGGGACATTGGCAGCTGATGAAGCCCTATGTTGAGGCCGGCTACGTCGTCATGATCCCTTCCATGCGCGGCGAAAACGGCCAGAAGGGCAATTTTTCCGGCTTTTACGACGAAGTTGCCGATGTGCTGGCCGCGTCCAACCGGCTGCGGCATCTGCCGGGTGTCGATCCGCATCGCATGTTTCTGGCTGGCCACAGCATAGGCGGTACGCTCGCCATGCTCGCCGCCATGTCGACGAAGCGCTTCCGTGCGGTCGCGCCGATATCCGGCAACCCCGACGCTTACGCCTTCTTCAGCCGCTATCCGCAGGACATTCGCTTCAACACCAGGAACCCGCGCGAATACCAGATGCGCTCGCCGCTCTGCTACGCGCACAGCTTCAAAAGTCCGATAAAGCTGTTCCACGGAACCGAAGAGGCACATTTCGACTCGCGCCTGTCGCTGCTCTCCAAACGGGCAACGGCCGCCGGCGTCAAGATGGAAATGGCGACGGTGCCGGGCAGCCACAATTCGGCTCTGCCGGGCGAAATCGCTCAAAGTATCGAGTTCTTTAAGAGCGTGGCCGTTTAAACCAGCCTCGCAAAAGCGGCGCGGGAGATGAGCCGAACCGCTTCGCGAGTCGATGTTTACGCCATCAGCTTCTCGATCAGTGCCGTTGCCGCTTCCGCAATCACCGTGCCGGGCGGGAAGATTGCGTCCGCCCCGGCCGCTTCCAGCGCCGCGAAATCCTGTGGCGGGATGACGCCGCCGACGGCGATCAGCACATTGCCGGCATGACGGCGCGCAAGCGCTTCCTTCAGTTCCGGCACCAGCGTCAGATGGCCGGCGGCAAGGGATGATGCGCCGAGGATGTCGACGCCTTCGCGAACGGCGACATCGGCCACTTCTTCCGGAGTCTGGAACATGGCGCCGACGACGACATCGAAGCCGAGATCGGCAAAGGCCGTCGCAATTACCTTCTGTCCGCGATCATGGCCGTCCTGGCCCATCTTGGCGATGAGGATGCGGGGCTTTTCGCCGCGTGCTCTGCGAAAGGCTTCGACCTTGGCGGCTGCCTTGTTGAAGATGGGGTCCGTGTCGCCGACTTCCTGGCGATAGACGCCGGAAATGGTCCTGATGTCGGCCACATGCCGGCCATATGCCTTTTCCAGCGCCAGCGAAATTTCGCCGACAGTCGCTCTTGCCCTTGCTGCCTTGACGGCGAAGTCGAGCAGATTGCCCGTGCCTGTGCGCGCCGCATCCGTCAGAGCGTCGAGGGCGGTCTCGACGGCGGCCGTCTCGCGCGTGCCCTTCAATTGCTGCAGCTTGGATAGCTGACGTGCACGCACTTCGGAATTGTCGACCTTCAACACGTCGACTTCGATATCCTTCTCCGGCCTGGAAAAGTTGATGCCGACGAGTGTCTGGTGGCCGCTGTCGATGCGCGCTTGCGTGCGTGCGGCAGCTTCTTCGATGCGAAGCTTCGGAATGCCTTTCTCGATAGCCTTCGCCATGCCGCCCAGCGCTTCTACTTCCTCGATATGGGCAAGGGCGCGGGCCGCAAGATCGTGGGTCAGCCGCTCGACATAGGTCGAGCCGCCCCAGGGATCAATGATGCCTGTTGTCCCCGATTCCTTCTGCAGCAGGATCTGCGTGTTGCGGGCGACGCGGGCGGAGTGATCCGTTGGCAGCGCCAGCGCTTCGTCGAAGGAATTGGTGTGCAGCGACTGGGTATGTCCCTGCGTTGCGGCCATCGCCTCGACCATGGTGCGGATGATGTTGTTCATCGGATCCTGCGCCGTCAGCGACCAGCCGGAGGTCTGGCTGTGGGTCCTGAGCGCCAGGGATTTCGGGTCTTTCGGTGCGAAATTCTTCTGCATCAGCGCGGCCCAGATCAGCCGTCCCGCGCGCATCTTAGCAACCTCCATGAAGAAGTTCATGCCGACGGCCCAGAAGAAGGAGAGGCGAGGGGCGAAGCTGTCTATATCGAGCCCAGCTGCCACGCCGGCACGCGCATATTCGATACCGTCGGCGATCGTATAGGCGAGCTCCAGATCCGCCGTCGCGCCAGCCTCCTGCATGTGGTAGCCGGAGATCGAGATGGAGTTGAACTTCGGCATCCGCTGGCTGGTATAGCTGAAAATGTCAGAAACGATCCGCATCGAGGGCTGTGGCGGATAGATATAGGTATTACGAACCATGAACTCCTTGAGGATGTCGTTCTGGATCGTGCCGGACAGTTTGTCCTCGGAGACGCCCTGCTCCTCCGCTGCGACGATATAGAGCGCCATGACCGGCAGCACCGCGCCGTTCATGGTCATCGAGACGCTCATCTCGTCGAGCGGAATGCCGTCGAAGAGCTGGCGCATATCGAGGATGGAATCGATCGCCACTCCCGCCATACCGACATCGCCTGATACCCTCGGATGATCGCTGTCATAGCCGCGGTGAGTGGCAAGATCGAAGGCGACCGAGAGCCCTTTCTGGCCGGCGGCAAGATTGCGGCGATAGAAGGCATTGGACTCCTCGGCAGTGGAGAAGCCGGCATATTGGCGGATAGTCCAGGGCTGCTGGACATACATGGTCGGGTAGGGGCCACGCAGGAACGGTGCTGCGCCGGGGTAAGTGTCAAGGAAATTCAGGCCGGCAAGGTCGCTTTCGCCATAGCTGCGCTTGACGTGGATGCCTTCGGGAGTTTCCCAGAGTGGGGCGTCGATTGTTGGCGCCGCTGCCTGCGGCTTGGCCCAGGGGATGGTGGCGAAGTCGGGAATGCGGATCATGGAGCCGGGGCCTCCGTGGACGTCGAAAGTGCGATACCCCCCTCTGTCGCTTTCGCGACATCTCCCCCACAAGGGGAGAGATTGGAAACTGGTGGAGCCTTTCTGCCCCAAACGGATACCGCATCTGCGGCAGCATAGGTTGTTATTCTCGCTGGGGTTAAATTCTGGCACGGAACGATCTCCCCCCCTGTGGGGGAGATGTCACGAAGTGACAGAGGAGGGTACCCAGTCTCGTCGAACACGATGTCCATTCTCATCCCTCCACCCCCTCATCCAGCCGTATCGGCACCAACCCCATCCCGCCAACAACCGGACCTAAAGGCCCCAAAACCGTCACCGGCCGCTCGGCCTTCATGGCAAACAGCGTCGTCCCCACGATCGGCCTTGCAGCGCGGCTCTCCCGCGCCTCCGCGATCATCGCCGCCAGCTCGCCGCTGGAAATGACCTTCGCCAATCCGCCCTTGCCTTCGATCCGGGTGAAAATCTCCCAAGCCCGTTCGCAAAGCCCGTCGGTCAGCGCCTCGATGCCGCCGGCCCCGGCAGCTGGATCGAGGACATGATCGAGGTGGCTTTCGGCAATCAAAATCGTCTGCGTGTTGCGCGCCAGCCGCCGCGCCAGCGGGTCGGGTATGCCGTGCGTCAGGCTGTGCGGCAGGACGGAAATCTCGTCAGCGCCGCCGACGCCGGCTGAAAAGACCGCGATCGTGTTGCGCAGGATGTTCGTCTCCGGATCGAGGCGGGTCAGCATGCGATAGCTGGTCTCAGCAAAGAGATGTGCCGGTCGTGGGTCGGTAACGCCGCAGGCCTCGGCAATCCGGGTAAAGATCAGCCGCGCGGCGCGCATCTTCGCGGTTGTGATGAACTGGTTCTGATCGGCCGAAAGGCAGAGGCTGGTTGCCGCAAGCGCTGCTTCCGGCGAAAGGCCCGCTTCTTGGAATAATCGCAGATGGCCGACGAGGCTTGCCGCCATGACCGCCAGCTCCTGTGCCTCGGTCCCCCCGGCATTATGCACCATGCGACCGTCCGCATTGACGATCGTACCAGCCGACTTCAATTCTTTGAAGTATTTGATGTCACTGATAAAATTGGCGAAATGCACGGCTGTCAAGAAAGCGTCGAGTCCAAGGTGCAATCTTTGGGCACCGCCATCCACAACCGAGGCTGCTATCGTTTTGGCGATGCTGGAGGAAAAGCCATCGAGGCGCAAAGTTGCAGTCTTGGCGGAAGCTGCTGCCAGCACGTCGGAAAAGTTTGGCGACTGAGCATCCATGCCGATGCCGAAGGCCGAAGCGGAACCGCTGGAAACGAGGCTGATACCGCTTGCGCCATTGGCAAGATCGTCACCGAGTTGCGCGATCGCCCGCTCGGTGTCCGGATCGTCCATGCGCTGCGTCACGGTCCAGGGCAGCTCCGCCCGCTGGCGAAATAGCGGCTTGCCGTCGCGCCGTTGCTCGTAAAGCGGCTCTATCGCGATGCCGTCATCGGTTCGCGAGACCAGCGCTTCCTGGAAATTCTTACCTTTAAGCGCCCGTTCCACCAGCTTCAGCCAAGTCTTGTGGTCGGTCTGGCCGAAGATGCCCGGGTCGAGACTGTCGATACTCATGCGCTCCTCCGTACTGCATTGGTCTAGCCCATGATGCCGCAAGGGAAAACAGGAGTTTGGCCGATCGGTGCAATATCTTCGTTGGAACCGTCTGGCGATCGACGCCAGCCTCGCTCCAGCCGCGGCAGTCATTATGCGGCCGATCCGATGTGTCCTAACTGGTTTCCGATAATGGCCGACCTGCTGCCCGCTTCCCGCCACCTGTTTGCCGCTGCCGCGCTGGCAACATTGTCCGCCTGCAGCATCATTCCTGATACGGGCGCCACCGATCCGGATCGTTTCGTGCAGGAGACGACGCCCGTCTTCTATCGGCCGGAGGGTATCGAGCCGAACAGGGTAAGGCGCCTGCCGGTGCAGCCCGTACCGCAATCGCGTGATCTCTTCCGCACCCAATTCCACCAGACCTATGGCCTGCCGACCTTCAATCCGGTGCACCAGGCCATGTATGCACAGCGCAGTGAAGATGACTTCACGTTGCCGGCCATCCCCTACAAGCGCATCGATCCGCGCTTTCTGCGGCAGGAAGTGGAGTACCAGACCAGGGAGCGCCCCGGCACCATCGTTGTCGATACGCGCGACAACTTCCTCTATTTCATCGAGCCGGGCGGCAAGGCGATGCGCTATGGCGTCGGCCTCGGCGCGGCAGGATATGCCTGGCACGGCAGGGGTCTGATCCAATGGAAGCAGAAATGGCCGCGCTGGACCCCGCCCGCCGAAATGGTCGCGCGCGACCCGCAGATGAGGCCGCTATCGGCCGAGCGCGGCGGCATGAATCCAGGGCCGACCAACCCGCTCGGCGCGCGTGCGCTCTATATCTATCAGAATGGCCGGGATACGCTTTATCGAGTTCACGGCACGCCGGATTGGCAGTCGATCGGCAAGGCTGCATCTTCCGGCTGTGTTCGCATGCTCAACCAGGACGTGATAGACCTTTACAACCGAGTGCCCGATAAGGCGGAAATCGTCGTTCTGTAGCGGTATTTTACCACAAATTTTCGTGATGTTGCATAAGTGCGATAGTCGGGGTGGTTTGCGCTCTTTAGTTTTGCGTCTGTCTCTGCGAACCTCTCGGGGAGCCGAATCAGCCTGTTGTTACGGGTTTTCGCTTCCTCCACAAAAGGAACTATGCTGTCGACATGAGCCTTCCTTCATCCCTATCCCGACGTAACTTCCTCGCTCTGGCTGGTCTCGGCGCCGTTTCGACGCTTGCCAGCTGCGCCTCCACCATCGACAACGGCCCCGTCGTCAGCCCGGTTCAATATACCGGCTCCCCGCGGCCGTTCCGAACCTGGTTCTCCAGCTATGATGGCGAGCAGCCTGATCCGGCCGTAATCTATGCCTCCGTCGAGGATGGCGGCTTCATCATTCCGGCGGTTCCCTACCAGCAGATCGATCCCCGCTTCTATCGTCAACGGGTGATCGACCCAACAGGCGAGGCACCCGGCAGCGTGATCGTCAATACAACCCAGCGCATGCTCTATGTGACCGAGCAGGGCGGAACGGCGATGCGCTATGGTATCGGCGTCGGCCGCGAAGGATTTGCCTGGCAGGGCCGGGGCGTCATCCAGTGGCGCAAGAAATGGCCGCGCTGGAATCCGCCCGATGAAATGGTCGCCCGCCAGCCGGAACTCGTGAAATATTCCATCGCCAATGGTGGCATGGACCCGGGTCTGAAGAATCCGCTTGGGGCACGCGCTCTCTATATCTTCGAGGGCAAGCAGGATTCGCTTTACCGCCTGCACGGCAACCCCGACTGGCGCTCCATCGGCAAGGCCGTTTCCTCCGGCTGCGTCCGCCTGCTGAACCAGGATGTCATCGATCTCTATGATCGCGTTCCCGAGCGGGCGCCGATCCTGGTCACGGCCTGATACCGCATCATTGAAAGAAGGGTGAGGGCGCTGCTGGCGCCCTTTTCGTTTGCGGTCCCGGCCGGAAGTACGCCCCAAAACCGATCTCAAACCACTGCCAACTTGACCTCAGGTTGCCGGCTCTCTGATCGCGGGATTTGCTATCTTCCTGTTGACGGCATCGTCGCCATTCATTTTCCCGAATTAAATTTGGATATATATATTGCGCGCGATTAAATCGTGATGTATATAAAATCCATCCAACCAAAGGAGACATGACATGCCTATTCTCTATACGACCAAAGCTTCCGCCACCGGTGGCCGCGCCGGCCATGCAGTTTCCGAAAATGGTGTTCTTGACGTCACGCTGACTGTTCCGAAAGAACTCGGCGGCGATGGTGCGACCGGCACCAATCCGGAGCAGCTCTTTGCAGCAGGCTATTCCGCTTGCTTCCTGGGTGCCCTGAAATTTGTCGCAGGCCAGCAGAAGGTCAAGATTCCGGAAGATGCAAAGGTCACGGCGACTGTCGGCATCGGCCCGCGCGAAGATGGCACCGGCTTCGGCATCGAAGTATCCTTGGCCGTTCATATCCCCGGCATGGACAAGGCTGAGGCTGAAAAGCTCGCTGCCGCCGCCCATATCGTGTGCCCCTATAGCCACGCCATGCGCACCTCGACCGAAGTGCCGGTTTCTGTTGTCTGACGCAAACATGCGACCGGCCGATTGAAGGCCGGAAATACGGAATATATTGAAAAGGAGCGGTAGTTTGATCTATCGCTCCTTTTCTTTTGCAAGAAAAATGCTATATCTTTTCTTAGGAAAGGAAGCAGCCATGATAAAAGCCCAGGCAGTAGGTCAGGCGATGCCCGCCGAAGCGCTGGTCATCACCAAGGCCGTCGTCAACGCTGCCGAGAGGCTGGGATTGAACGCGCGCGTGCTGGCGGCCATCATCGGCGTGTCTGAGGCGACGGTGTCGCGCATGAAGCGGCAGGATCATCTGCTGGAGCGCGATAGCAAGCCTTTCGAGCTTGCCGTACTTCTCGTTCGTCTCTTCCGTTCGCTCGACGCTATCGTCGGCGGCGACGAGGCTGTGGCGCGGCAATGGCTGCGTAACAGCAATATCGCCTTTGGCGCCGCGCCGATCGACAAGATCATCTCGATTTCTGGTTTGACCGATGTCCTTGCCTATCTGGACGCCCGCCGCGCTCTCGTCTGAGACAAGGGCCATTTCCGGCCAATATTGGCGGCTGGTGGAATCGCAGCATCAGGTCTCGACGCTGAAGCTTGTCGATACGTTGGAGGAGCAGGCGCTTCTCGAAAGCATCCTGGAAGAAAGCAAGCCGGTTTTGCCGCCGGAATGCGCAGGACTGGATTATCTGCTCGCCACACCCTTCCGTTACGGAGCGATCTATCCCCACGGTTCCCGTTTCCGGCGCGCCGGCCGTACGCTCGGCGTTTTCTATGCCTCGGAGCAGGTAGAGACGGCGTTGGCTGAAATGAGCTTCTATCGGCTGCTCTTCTTCCGTGATTCCCCTGATACGCCGTTGCCCGCCAATGCCGCCGAATATACCGCCTTTACTGCTGCAATTACGACGAAGGCGGCGATCGATCTGACCGCGTCTCCCTTAGATCGCGATCGGAAACTCTGGACCGATCCGATCGACTACGAGGCCTGCCAGTCGCTTGCGGAAGCGGCCCGAACCGGTGGCATTGAGGCAATCCTCTATCGTTCCGTCCGTGATCCTCGCGGAGGCATGAACATAGCGCTGCTCACGGCCAGAGCCTTCTCCGCCCGTGAACCCGTTGAACGCCAGACCTGGCGCATCCGGCTGTCGCGCGTCGGGGTGCAGGCGCTGTGCGAATTCCCACGGCGTCGCATCGGCTTCGAAAGGCAGGATTTCGAGGGCGATCCGCGGCTATCTGAGGCGCGATTCAAAGCAGAATAGCAAGATCGTTACGCAGGCGATCGCCATTGCCGTCGGGCAGCCGCTCTTCGACGGCGGCATGCGTCGTCTTCCAGATCGGCACGGCGGCGGCGAGCGCTGCCTTGCCGGATGGCGTGAGGCTGAGCAGGCGGGCGCGGCGATCTTCTGGATTGGGCACGATGCTCACCCATCCCCGTCGTTCCAGCGGCTTTAAGGCCGCCGTCAGGGTCGTTTGGTCTATTGCCAGGAGCGCCGTGACCGATCCCATGGGCGCGGGCGCGGGTCGGTTCAGGGACATCATCAGGGAGAACTGGCCATTGGTAAGGCCGAACGGCCGCAACGCTTCGTCAAAACGGCGGGCAAGAGCGCGCGCCGCCCGCTGAACATGCAGGCACAGGCAAGTATCGCGCACTAACAAGGTGGTTTCAAAGGGGATTTCGACTGCGTTTGACATGATTCATTAATATTGATATCAATGTATTTGTCAAGATTTGGGAATGAAAACGCCGGAGGAGGGCGCGGACAATGAACCAGGTCGTTTCCAGGGAAGTGTGGCTGGAGGCCCGCCGTCAACTGCTCGCCAAGGAAAAGGAAGTCACGCATCTTCGCGATCGCGTCAATGCGGAACGCCTAGCCTTGCCCTGGGTAAAGGTCGATAAGGACTATGTTTTCGACACGCCGGTCGGCAAGAAGACGCTCGCCGATCTCTTCGACGGCCGCAGTCAGCTGATCATCTATCATTTCATGCTCGGCCCGGACTGGGATGCCGGATGCACCGGCTGCTCCTTCCTCGCCGATCATTTCGATGGAACGCTTCCGCATCTCAACCATCACGATGTCACGCTGGTGGCAGTGTCGCGTGCGCCGATCGAAAAGATAGAGGCCTATAAGAAGCGCATGGGCTGGAAATTTCCCTGGGTGTCGTCCTTCTCCAACGATTTCAATTTCGACTATCACGTCTCTTTCACCAAAGAGCAGCTTGCCGGTGAAAAGGTGTTCTATAATTTCAACGATATGGACGCCGCCGACGGTAACGACGAGTTGCCTGGTCTCAGCGCATTCTACAAGGATGAAGCCGGCAATATCTTCCATACCTATTCCAGCTATGCCCGCGGCGGCGAGGAAATGATCGGTACGCTGATGATCCTCGACAATGCGCCGAAGGGCCGGAATGAAGGCCAGACCATGGATTTCGTGCGCCGCCACGACGAATATCAGGAAGCAGCGAAGGCGGGCTCCTGCTGCCATTGAGAACATGACGAGACTGCCAAATTCATGCCATGCGGCACAAGGGGTCGAATTATTACGCCTTGCGCCTAGTTAAGACCTGGAGCCTGCTCGCCGGGGAACGACGGATCAACTGATTGACCATCGTTCGGCCGTCACTTTCATCGGCCATGATGTGCTCGCGCCGACATCAGGCTCAGGATGAGACGGATGACCGCAACAACCACAATAGGGGAGAGATATCATGGCAGAGAAGGGATATTTTGTCTGGTACGAGCTGATGACGACGGACATGAAGGCGGCGGAAGCCTTCTATACCAAGGTCGTCGGCTGGGATGCGGCGGATGCCGGCATGCCGGAAGTCGGCATGGATTACACGTTGTTCAGCGCTGGTGCAGGCCCCGTTGCCGGTTTGATGATCCTGCCTGACGAGGCGAAGTCGATGGGTACGCCGCCCTGCTGGACCGGTTATATCGGCGTTCCCAATGTCGATGAAGCCACCAAGACCGTTGTCGCCAAGGGCGGCAAGACCTATCGCGAGCCCACAGATATTCCGGGCGTCGGGCGATTCTCGGTCGTCTCCGATCCCTATGGCGCCGCCTTCTGCCTCTTCACGCCGTTGCCGGGCCAGGATTGGGAGCCGCCTGCGCCCGCGACACCGGGCTATTTCGGCTGGCACGAGCTCTATTCCAACGACGGCCCGAAGGCCTTCGATTTCTATAGCGATATGTTCGGCTGGGAATTGAGCTCCGATTTCGACATGGGGCCGATGGGCAAATACAAGATCTTCAAGATCGGCGATCGCGACTTCGGCGGCATCATGACCAAGCCGGCGGAAATGCCGATGGCTGCCTGGAATTTCTACATCAATGTCCCGGCAATCGACGCCGCGATCGCCCGCATCACGGAAGGCGGCGGCAGGATCGCCAACGGCCCGATGGAAGTCCCCGGCGGCAGCTGGATCGTCCAGGCAACCGATCCGCAAGGCGCGCTCTTCTCGCTGGTTGCACCGGTGCGCTGATCTTTACCCTCCTTTGAGGGAATTAACACCTCCCCCTTGAGAGGGGAGGTCGCGGCAAAGCGGCGGGTGGGGGTGACATTCGGACCTGCAGAGATTGCCGCGGATCACCCCACCCCGGAGCTTCGCTCCGACCCTCCCCCTCAAGGGGAGGGTAATCATCTACCGCTTTAGGCTGCCGAGAATACCACGCACCAGCGCCCGCCCGACTTGCGTTGCCACCGTGCGTGCCATGCTTTTCATCGTCGCCTCCAGGATCGTCTCGCGCTGATAGCCCGAACGGTGACCGGCTGGCTTACTGCTATCACCACCGAAGCCCGGCAAGGTCCAGCCATCGCCGGCACTCTCGTTCTGCGGCGCGGCCGCCTTGCGTGCCCGCTCCGTCAGGATCTCATAGGCGGATTCGCGGTCGATCGTCTGGTCATAGACGCCTGCAACCGGACTGCCGTTGATGATGGCTTGACGCTCGCCATCGGTGACGGGTCCGATACGGCCGGATGGCGGGCGGATCAGCGTGCGCTCGACAACGGACGGCGTACCCTTGCCCTCCAGCATCGACACGAGCGCCTCTCCGGTACCGAGAGTTGTGATGACGGTGGCGCAATCGAAGGCCGGATTGGGCCGGAAGGTCGAGGCCGCCGTCTGCACGGCCTTCTGCTCGCGCGGCGTATAGGCGCGAAGCGCATGCTGCACGCGATTGCCAAGCTGTGCCAGCACCGTTTCCGGCACGTCGAGCGGGTTCTGCGTCACGAAATAGACGCCCACGCCCTTGGAGCGGATCAGTCGCACCACTTGCTCCACGCGTTCGATCAGCACCTTCGGCGCGTCGTTGAAGAGCAGGTGCGCTTCATCGAAGAAGAAGACCAGCTTGGGTTTTTCCGGATCGCCGACTTCGGGCAGTTCCTCGAACAGCTCGGAGAGCAGCCATAGCAAGAAGGTGGCATAGAGGCGCGGGTTCATCATCAGCTTGTCAGCTGCAAGCACCGAGATCTGCCCGTAGCCATCGTTGCTGACCCGCATGATGTCGGAAATCTTCAGCGCCGGCTCGCCGAAGAAGTTTTCCGCGCCCTGCTGTTCCAGAACAAGCATGGCGCGCTGGATCGAGCCAACCGACGATTTCGAGATCAGGCCATATTTCGTGGAGAGCTCGCTGGCATTTTCGCCCATATAGTTCAGCAGCGCCTGCAGGTCTTTGAGGTCGAGCAGCGCCAGGCCATTTTCATCGGCGATCTTGAAGGCGATGTTGAGCACGCCCTCCTGTGCCTCGGACGCATCCATCAAGCGGGCCAGCAGTAGCGGGCCCATTTCGGCGATGGTGGTGCGCACCCGATGGCCTTTTTCGCCATAGAGGTCCCAGAAGATCACCGGGAACTGGTCGAACTCATAGGGCGACAGGCCGATTTCCTCGGCGCGCTTCAGCAGGAAGTCCTTTGGCTCGCCCTTGGCGGCGATGCCCGAAAGATCGCCCTTGATGTCGGCACAGAAGACGGGCACGCCGGCCTTGGAAAATCCCTCCGCCAGCACCTGCAGCGTCACCGTCTTGCCGGTGCCAGTGGCGCCCGTGACGAGGCCGTGGCGATTGCCGAATTTCAGCGTCAGGAACTCGTCCTTATTGATGCTGTCATCCGGATTGCGGCTCGCGCCGACGAAAATCTGTCCATCTTGCTGCGGCATGGTGTCGTCTCCCTTAGAGCACTTCCAGCAAAAGTGCGAAGCGGTTTGCGTCCGGAACTGCGTAAAAACAAAAAGATAGAGCGTTTTCGCGATTCGAAGAAAAGCGGAAATGCTCTACCTGTTTGATTCTAGTACCGGATGATTTGGGATTGAATCGATCCCAAATCATCCGGTACTAGGGCGGCGGCACGGCAGCTTTTGAAAGCTGCAAGGGCCATTCATCGATTTGTCCTGACACTGTTATAAGAACTGACTTGAATGGGGACAACCATTCGCGTCGCAGTTCCGCTTCTGGTAGAATGTTGACCTCCGGCGCGGCTTGTGTCGGTTGCTTCATTCAGTTACGTTGACGTTAACGTTATAAAGGCAGGAGGCCACAGTGAACGAAGTTATTGATCAGATCGCGACCAAAGCCGGCATCGCTCCCGACCTTGCGGAAAAGGCCGTCGGCATGATTCTCGGTTTCCTGCAGCGCGAAGCTCCGGATGGTCCCGTCACCAAGATGATCGAATCTATTCCCGGCGCCTCCGATCTCGTTGCGCAATATAATGGCGAGGAAACGGGTGGCGGTGGCCTGCTCGGCGGCCTGCTTAGCGCAGTCGGCGGTGGCGGCGGTCTGATGGCCCTCGGCCAGCAGCTGATGAGCAGCGGTCTCAGCATGGGCGAAATCGGCTCGCTCGCCAAGGAGACGATTGCAACTGCTCGCCAGCATGCCGGCGACGAGGTGGTCGACCAGGTCGTCAATTCTGTCCCGGGCCTGCACCAGTTCATTTGAGGCTGCTATTGCCTTGAAAGAAAGCCGCCGGTTAATTCCGGCGGCTGTTCATTGTTCAGAAGGCAGGCTCCACCTCGTCACATTGCACCTGTTAAAGGCAGACATCCGGCCTCCATCCGCTGATCTTCTTCAGGATCAGACCTTCCTGCCCTTCGGGGTCCCGTCGATCTCATGCCATTTGCGGCCGTCGCGTTCGATGAGTTCGTCGGCGCAGGCGGGACCTGTGCTGCCGGGCGCATAGGGATCGGGTTTGCCGCCCTCTGCCCAGAGGTCGAGGAAGGGCTGCACGGCCGCCCAGCCGGCTTCGATGCCGTCGGCGCGCTGGAAGAGCGTCTGGTCGCCGACGAAGAGTTCGTAGAACAGGCTCTCATAGCCGGTCTGCTTGCCGATATCGAAACTGTCGGCGTAGCGGAAGTCGAGCGAAACCGGCGCTGTTTTCAGCACCAGCCCCGGCGATTTGATCGAGATTTCCATATCAAGGCCCTCGTCGGGCTGCACCTGGATGATCAGCCTGTTCGGCGGCAGTTCTGGGCGGGATTCGTGGCGCGGGAACTGGGCGAAGGGAACCGGCCGGAAGGTGATGACCACTTCCGTATCCCGCGCCTTCATCGCCTTGCCCGTGCGCAGGTAGAAGGGCACGCCCGCCCAGCGCCAGGTATCGACTAGGAGTTTCAGCGCCACGAAGGTTTCGGTATTGCTGTCGGGGGCGACATCGGGCGTCTGGGTAAAGGCCGGCAGATCCCTGCCGGCAATCGGGCCGGCCGTATAGGCGCCGCGTACGCCGTTCTTGATTGCCTCCTCACGCGAGTAGACGCGCAGGGCCTTCAGCACTTTGCCCTTCTCATTACGGATGGATTCGGCATCGAAGCTGTTCGGCGGTTCCATCGCCACCATCGCCAGCAGCTGGAAGAGATGGTTCGGCACCATATCGCGAAGTGCGCCGGTCGCATCGTAAAATTTGCCGCGCGTGCCGACGTCCACAAGCTCTGCCGCCGTGATCTGCACGTGGTCGATGTAGTTGTTGTTCCACAGCGCCTCGATCATCATGTTGGCGAAGCGCGTCGTCATGATGTTCTGCACCGTTTCCTTGCCGAGGAAATGGTCGATGCGATAGATCTGGCTTTCGGACACATGGTTCAGCAGCCGCGCATTCAAAGCCTGTGCCGAAGCAAGATCGTGGCCGAAGGGCTTTTCGATCGCGATGCGGCGGAAGGCACCGGTCGTTTCGTTCATCAGCCCGTTTTCGGAGAGTTTCTCGGCAATATCGCCGAAGAAGCGCGGCGGCACAGCGAAATAGAAGGCTGCGTTGGCGCTTGCCGCATGCGAGAGATAATCCGAGATTTCCTTGTAGACGTCGTTCTGCGTGAAGTCACCGGAAATATAGCTGATGCGCTTGCGCAGGCTTTGCCATACCGCCTGCCGCTCAGCATCGTCCATATCGCCTGAGGTCTTCAGAAATGATTCCAGACGATCCAGCAGCATGTCGACGCCGCCGGTCTCGATGCCGATGCCGAGAATATGCAGGTCTTCGCCGACAAGCCCGCTGCGGGTCATGTTGATCAGCGTCGGGATCAGCAGGCGCCGCGTAAGGTCGCCGGCAGCACCGAAGATCACGAATGTCAGCGGCGGAGCCGGTGCGACGTCGGGGGTGGTCATGCGCGAATCTCCTTCTGGCGGCCATATTCAGGGCTTCTGGACGACATGGACTATCTCCTCGGAGCTGTTGCTGTTTCAGCGTTGGCTATGGGTGTTCTAGCGCGGGCCGGCGCCGGTTGTCGATGGGATCGACGCACCGCCGTCAGTCGGCATTTCGGGGCTGATAAATATCTTATTTCTTCACCGCGACCAGGAAGAGCCGCGGAAAGCGCAGCAACACCTTGCCGTCGACAAGCGGCGGATAGGCCTGCTCGATATGCTTCAGATATTCAGCAGTGAAGGCATCGCGATGCTCGGCGCCGGCATGGTCGAGGTAAGGGCGCAGGCCCGTGCCCTTCACCCATTCGACGATGGCGGCGGCATTCTCCAGCACGTGATTGTAGTTGGTGTGCCAGATATCGACCCGGGCCGATTTGCCGATCAGCCTGTTGTAATAGACCGAGGGCGCGGGCAGGGGATTGCGACGTACGCTCTTCTTCGCAAAGGCCTCGCTCCAAGGACCATTCTTGGCCGTTTCCTCCATCATCAGATGGCTCTGTTCGGTGAGATTGTCGGGCATTTGCACGGCAAGCACGCCGCCAGGCTTCAGCCCGTCCATCAGGTGGTCGAGGATGTCGAGGTGATTGGGCAGCCACTGAAACACGGCGTTGGCAAAAAGCAGGTCGACGGGTTCTTCCGGCCGCCATGTGGCAAGATCTGCCTTGACAAAATTCGTATCGGGCAGGCGCTTGCGAGCGGCCTCCAGCATATTGTCGTCGCTATCGAGGCCGGAGACACCGGCAATACCGTAACGCTCGACGATCAGTTCAGTCGAATTGGCGGGACCGCAACCGAGGTCGATCGCGCGTTCGATACGCTCCAGCGGCACCTGCGCCAGCAGGTCGCGCGCCGGGCGTGTGCGTTCATCCTCGAATTTCACATATTGGCCGGCAGACCATGCCATGGGCACACCCTCTTCCTAGATTGCCGTTATCCCCGATGCGCATAGCACCGGGATATATCAGAACCGTGTAATAACGCTGATGCCCTTGCCCTCGGCCTTATCCAGCGACATCAGCGCCGGAACGGCTTCTTCCAGGCTGATGCTGCGGCCAATGAGCTTCTGCGGCGCGATCTTGCCGGCGGCGAGCATGTCGAGCATGGCGTCGTAGCGCCAAGCCTGCATGCCGTGGCTGCCGTAGATTTCCAGTTCATGGCCGATGACCTGCGCCATCGGGATCTGCGGCGTCGCATAATCGCCAAGCATGAGGCCGACCTGCACATGCCGGCCGCGGCGGCGCAGGTTCTTGATGGAGTTGAAGCAGGTGGTGGGGTGGCCGAGCGCGTCGATCGAGACATGCACGCCGCCTTTGGTGATTTCGCGTACCGCCTCTGCCACATCGGCGACCTCAGTCGCGTTGATCGCCGCGACTGCCCCGCATTCGCGGGCGAAGGCGAGCTTCTCGTCGGAAATGTCGATGGCGATGGCATTAGCGCCAAGCGCGCTGGCAATCATGATCGCCGACAGCCCGACGCCGCCGCAGCCATGCACGGCGATCCACTCACCCGGCCGCGTCTTCGCCTGGTCGGCAACGGCGCGGAAGGAGGTGGCGAAGCGGCAGCCGAGGCTTGCCGCCGTCGCGTCATCGACCGTTTCCGGCAGGTGGACGAGATTGGTGTCGGCATAGTCGATCGCGACATATTCGGCAAAGGAACCCCAATGGGTGAAGCCGGGCTGGAATTGACTGGGGCAGACCTGCTGGTTGCCGGAGTGGCACTCGGCGCAATGGCCGCAGCCGGAGACGAAGGGAACGGTGACGCGATCACCGACCTTGAAGCGGACGACGCCGCGCCCGGTCGCCACAACCTTGCCGGCAAGCTCGTG
Source organism: Rhizobium sp. 11515TR (assembly GCF_002277895.1). Taxonomy (NCBI): domain Bacteria; kingdom Pseudomonadati; phylum Pseudomonadota; class Alphaproteobacteria; order Hyphomicrobiales; family Rhizobiaceae; genus Rhizobium; species Rhizobium sp. 11515TR. The sequence goes on from NZ_CP022998.1 coordinate 1,697,442, forward strand.
GCCGGGCACATGCGGCAGCTTGATATCGGGATCATGCCCCATCCAGCCATGCCAGTCGCTGCGGCAAAGCCCGGTCGCGCCGACGGCGATGACAACGCCGTCCTCACCCGGTGTCGGATCTGGCAAGGTGCGGATTTCGGGTGTTGCCTCGAAGGCCTCGTAATACATCGCTTTCATGGGAGTTCTCCCTCTCTCCTGACGATCCCTATGGTTCATCACTTTTGCTGATGGACTCATTCGTCAAGCTGCTGTTTCGACGCATGAAAATTGCGTTATGAATGCGATATCGAGCGCTTTGTTGCAAATGGATTTTGCCGCGCAGTTTCTGCTTGACCCTGGGGTTACGCAGTTATTTGTTCGTCGCCATCTACAGCAATTCCACCGAAAATGCGGGCCACGGCTTTCCGTCCGGAATTGCGAGAAAACAAAAAGATGGAGCGGCTCCGCGATCCCGCGAAAGCTGAACCGCCCAAAGGGAGGAATACGATGTCCGTCGATACGTCGCCCCGCACCACCACCTGGACCTATGTTGAAGGAGAATGGCTCTCCGGCAATCCACCGCTGATCGGGCCGACCTCGCATGCCATGTGGCTCGGCTCGACCGTGTTCGATGGTGCACGCTGGTTCGATGGCATTGCGCCCGATCTCGATCTCCATTGCCAGCGCGTCAATCGCTCGGCCGTCGCCATGGGGCTGAAGCCGGTCAAGACCTCGCAGGAGATCGAAGCGCTCGCCTGGGAAGGCATCAGGAAATTCGACGGCAAGACGCCGATCTACATCAAGCCGATGTATTGGGGCGAACATGGCTCGCCGGGCAGCGTCGTTGCCGTCGACGCGGAATCGACGCGCTTCGCGCTCTGCCTGTTCGAGGCGCCGCTTGGCGGCAACGGTGGCATCACGCTCACGGTCTCGCCCTTCCGGCGCCCGTCGCCGGAAACGGCGATGACGGACGCCAAGGCCGGCTCGCTCTATCCGAACAGCGGCCGCATGATCCTCGAAGCGAGGGGCCGCGGTTTCAACAATGCGCTGGTGCGCGACATGAACGGCAATGTCGTCGAAACGGCGTCGTCGAATGTCTTCATGGTCAAGGACGGCATCGTCTATACGCCGGTCGCCAACCGCACCTTCCTCGCCGGCATCACCCGCGCCCGCGTTATCGGCCTGCTGCGCCAGGAAGGCTTCGACGTGCGCGAGGAAACCCTGTCCGTCGAACAGTTCATGGCCGCTGACGAAATTTTCACGACCGGCAACTATTCCAAGGTCGTCAGCGTCAACCGTCTCGATGATCGCGAGTTCCAGGAGGGGCCGGTCGCCCGCAAGGCGCTGGAACTTTACATGGATTGGGCGCACGGCCGCAGCGCCAGCGAAGAGTGAGCCGCCGTCGGCTGACGAGGCAATGGGATCATTGCCTCGTCAGCTCGGCCTCGAAGGCAGCCCTCGTCATGCTGTAGGAGGCAAAGGGTTCGTCGTGATAGGTGATCTTGCGCGGCTGTGAAAGCCCAAGCTTTTGCGCGACGCGGATAGATGCCGCATTTCCAGGAGCGATATCGGCAATTACCCGATCGAGTTCGAGTGTCTGGAAGGCATGGGCGAGAACGGGCCTTGCCGCCTCCGTCGCATAACCCTTGCCCCAGGCAAGCCTGTTCAGCCGCCATCCGATCTCGATATCAGGCCCGATGGCATCGGCGGGTATCAGTAGTATCCAGCCGAGGAATTGCTTGGGATTCTCTTTGGCGCGGATCGACCAATATCCCAGGCCATCGCCGAAATTCGCTTCGATCCGGCCCTGCAAGAAGGTTCGATGTGCGACTGCATCCTGCCATGGACCGGGAATGAAGCGCGTCACCTCCGGATCGCGATCCATGGCAATGCAGTCGTCAAGATCGGCCATGATGCGAGGCTGAAGGATCAGTCGTTCGGTTTCGAAGCTCGGAAGCGCCATAGAGATACCCCCACAACTACCAATGGTTGGAGAATATCAAAAGCCTGTTTCAGCTCAACATGGCTTGGGTAGAATCGCGGCAATCAGCCGCGATTTTGATCTTCGCTGCTTTGCAGTGAAGGCGATGACAGCGGAGTTATTCCACTTCCTTCTTCGGGCTGACCCACCAGCAATAGATGGCTCCGAGTGCCAGCAGCACGCAAGTTCCGAGGAACACGGCGCGCATGCCGATATGGCCGCCGACGAAGCCGCCCAGGACCGGGCCTGCCACCTGACCGACATATTGCGAGGAGATGGAGAGGCCGAGGATGCTGCCGGTGGCCGCATCGGGAACATTATGCCTGATGACGGCGGTGATGCAGGGCAGAAGGCCGCCGAGCGCCACACCCATCAGGAAGCGCAAACCGATCAATTGCCAGGCCGAGGTCACGAAAGCCTGCGGGATCAACAAGAGCGCCGCAACGGCAAGGGCCGCCATGATGACACTCCAGTAGCCGATGCGATCGGCAAGCTTGCCGAGCCATGAGGACGACAGGATGCTGCCGAGCGCCGCAGCCGCCATGACGACGCCCGAGACCATCGTCACATTGGCGTCCGTTACAAACTGCGCGACATAGACTGTGATGATCGGCTCGATCGACATATTGGCGAGCATCAGCAAGAGGCCGAGCGACAGCATGGCGACGACGGGGCGCTTGTCCGGAATGGAGGCCCAGCTGCCGCTGGCCTTCGCAGCTTTCTTTCGTGCCGCGGATTTCTCTTCCTTGATCAAGAACGTCGTCGCCAGGAAGGTCAGGAAGATCACGCCGCCAGCCAGCAGGAAGGTGCCGCGAATGCCGATGATGGGTGGCAGCGCGCCGCCGATCAGCGGTCCTACAAGGTTGCCGGCCATGATGCCGGCGGATAGCGTGCCCAGCGCCCATGCCGAGCGATGCTTCGGCGTCTGTGCCGCCACCAGCACCATCGATCCCGAGGCATAGCCGCCGGCAAGGCCGGTGAAAAGGCGCAGCGCCACCAGCTGCCAGACATTGCCGGCCATGCCCATCAGCGAGATCGCGACCGTCATGCCGAGGCTGGCGCGGATCAGCATCAGCTTGCGGCCATGGATATCACCGAGCCGCCCCCAGAGCGGCGCGACGAAGGCGGCAGCAAAGAAGGTGGCGCCATAGGCAATGCCGGACCATTGCACGATCGCAGCCTTGTCGCTGACGCCGAGTTCCTCGACATAGAGCGGCAGGAAGGGGAGCAGCAGCGTCATCGCCACGATCGTCGTGAACGAGCCGACGAGGCAGATGATCAGGTTCCGCATCCAATGCGCGGTTTCCGGCTCGGCCGGTGCGGCTGCATCCCATCTCGTCTCGGTCATTTCTCGGCCTTTGCATTCAATGTGTAAAACAGTTCCTGGCTGCCCGATGCGAGGATATGGCCTTTCGCGGCGGCGATGAGATCGGCGCGGGTGAAGAGATCCGGCAGGTTCAGTCGGTCGACATCGAGCGCATAGACGGTGACGTGATAGCTGTGGACACGCTCGTCATTCCAGGGCGGGCAGGCACCCATATAACCGCCATGAGGCCCGTCCTTCAAGTTGCCGCCGCCGGCACCATTCTGGCCGCGGCGTCCATAGGCCGTGCGTTCGAGCGGCAGGCCATTGGCTGAAGGGCCGTTTCCGTCCGCGCCTTCGGCAAGACGGGTGCGTGATGTGGGAATATCGGCCAGCACCCAATGAACGAATTCCATCCGCTTGAAATCCTTCGGGATGGTTTTGTCCGCCCTGTTGAACAGCGAGAAATCCGCGGGCACGTCAGGATCGACCATCGTCAGCGCATAGGATTGCGTACCCTTTGGCCCGTTCGACCAGGAAACGGCAAGGCTCTTGTTAGGGCCGGCTGCCGATTTGTCTGAAGATGTCGAAACGCAGGAGGCGTTTTCCGACAGCAGCATCCGGCCATTGCTCTTTGCAAATGTCACCTTGAGATCGGCCGATAGGGCCGGCGTGGCGACAACTGCTGCGATGACGGTGGCGTTCAGAAGGTTGAGCATGGTTTTCATGATGTTGCCCTTTCGCGGTTCGCTCCTGTGAGCTTCGAGGGCAGGGTCTAACAAATTCGTGCCGAGCGGCTGCGCACGCAAACGCTCAAAATGCTGTCGCAAACGCTCACGCGCTGCGAAGTCGATCGGCAAAGCGTCGGGGCGAGCGATAGCCTGTCGCAAGCGCGGCTTCCCGCAGCGACAGCCCGTCCTCGGCGAGAAGAGTCGTTGCTAGCGCCACGCGCTCGCTTGTCAGTACCTCTCGCAGGGAAGCGCCCTCGCGTGACAGGCGGCGGCGTAGTGTCGCGTTGCTGGTGCCGAGCTCGGCGGCGATGAGGTCGGCAGTCCAGGGGCGATCCGGCTGCCAGCGCACCAGCGCCCGCACCGCCTCGGCTGTGGTCTCCGGCGAACCGGGCAGGGCACCGCGCATGCCGAGCACCATGAGGATTTCGAGAAGTCGATGCTCGATCAAAGGAATCGGCATATTGCCGCCGGCAATGCCTTCGCCGGCGTGGTTGATGGCAGCAGCCAGTAGCGGATCGAGCGGCAAGTCTATTTGCGATGCGGTCTGCGCAGGCGGAAAGGCTTTGGCTGCCTGTCGCGTCAATTCCTCGGGGAAGGTGATGAAAATTGCCCGATAGACGCCGGTCTGCGGATCGGGGTCGTTGACGACATCGCCGCTCCAGCCTGCCGGCAGCACGAGCACCGTGCCGGCTGCAAAATGCCTCTGCCGTCCCATGCTGACGATTTCCTTGGAACCTTCAAGGATGGCGACGATTGAAACCTGTGAAAAGGCCGAACCGGCAATGCGCTCGCGTTCGCGCGTGACGAAGGTGAAAAGCGTGGAATAGCTGCCGATGCCGCTCGGCGCGATCGTCGGGCGATTATCCTTTGCCGCCAGGCGGCGCAGCTTTTCCAACATGGCGTGATGAGCCTCGGACATTGCGATGGCTTTCTGCTGATTGGGGTGCCCGAGGAGTTTGGACCACGCGGGCAGCAATGCCAAGTCTGCAAAGCGCCTTGTCGGTTCGCCCGGCTGATATTATAAAGCTGATTGTGCTATGCAATCAGTTTATGGTTGGAGGATCAAAAGCCCGCTGATGCAAAGGAGGAGGCAGATTATGAACTCTCTCGAAAATGCCCGTTGCGATACAGTCAAACGGCTGTTTGCAGCCTATGTCGCTCAGCATCCCGATACCGTCGACCCGATGCTAACCCAGGATTTCACCTTTTCCAGCCCGCGCGACGATCATATCGACCGGAAACGGTACTTCGAGCACTGCTGGCCGAAGGAGAAGGTATTCCGTGACATTCATATCGAACATCTGGTCGCAGATGGTGACGACGTGATCGTCGGCTATCGCGCCGAGAAGATGGATGGCGCCAGCTTTCGCAATGTCGAGCTGATCCGCTTTGCCGGCGACCGCATTGCCGAGGTCAACGTCTATTTCGGGCGCAGCCTGTAACGCTTCAGCTACCCATAATCTTCGCTATTGCCGCGGCAAGTGCGGCCGCCGGACCGGTCATAGGCTGCGGGCAGTTTTCCGGAAGAAGATGGACTGCATCGGTCATCGACGCCTGAGCGAAGGCGATCGTGATGGCGTCTTCGCCGCTAGCCGCTTTTACCGCATCAGCAATCGAGGTGAGATAGGCCGAGAGATTCCCGGCCCGGAAGTGCGTCCATGCGCCCGGCACCAGCCGAACCTCGATTTCGGCACCCGTCGCCTTAGCCGCTGCTTCGAAAAGTGCAGTCGTCGGGGCGATGGTCGTTTCGACGGTGCACAGCACGATAACCTTGCCACCGCGACAGGCCGCTTGCTCTGCCAGCATCGCATCAGCACGGATGATCGGGGCTCCGGCACCGGCCGCAACCTTCGATGCTGCCGGGCCGAGCGTCGAGCAGTTGAGCACGACGGCATCGGCATCCTCCGCCAGATGCCAGAGAAGCGCTGCCGTTTCCGCCGAAATCTCATCCGTCAGGCGCCCCACCTTTTCCGCAGCGAGAAGAAGATCGGCGCGGACATGATGGCGCAGCATGCCATCAGGCAACCCGAACGCCTTCGCCGCCGCTTCATAGACGGCGATATTGCTTTCGGCGGTGTGCAGGCAGGCGATCGTCATGGGGTTCCCACCAGAGCTGAATATCTGTGAACTTAGCCGCGGCAGCCTATCGTGTCGACGTTTTGTCACCGCATTCTGCCCTGTATCGAAACATCCTCATATGCAATGAGGAAAACTTCTAAGTCTATGCTATACCTGATTGAAAAATAGGGCAATTTTTACTCCCGAGTGCAACTTTTTTGGCATGTCGCCGGTTGCTCTTCCAGGCGACGGCTCCTATGTTCCGCTTCACCTGCCGACGCAATTTTTTGCCAAGAGGAGATATGACCATGGCTTTCGAATTGCCTGAACTTCCTTATGATTACGATGCACTTTCGCCCTTCATGTCGCGTGAGACCCTCGAGTATCACCACGACAAGCACCACAAGGCCTATGTCGACAACGGCAACAAACTCGCTGCGGAAGCAGGTCTTGCCGATCTTTCGCTCGAAGAAATCGTGAAGAAGTCCTTCGGCACCAATGCAGGTCTCTTCAACAATGCAGCCCAGCACTACAACCACATCCATTTCTGGAAGTGGATGAAGAAGGGCGGTGGCGGCAACAAGCTGCCGGGTAAGCTCGAAGCTGCTTTCGCTTCTGATCTCGGCGGCTACGACAAGTTCAAGGCGGATTTTGCCGCTGCCGGCGCCACTCAGTTCGGCTCCGGCTGGGCATGGGTTTCCGTCAAGAACGGCAAGCTCGAAATCTCCAAGACCCCGAACGGCGAAAACCCGCTCGTTCATGGTGCTGACCCGATCCTCGGCGTCGACGTGTGGGAACATTCCTACTACATCGACTATCGCAACCTGCGTCCGAAGTACCTCGAAGCCTTCATCGACAGCCTGATCAACTGGGACTACGTCCTGGAGCGCTACGAAGCTGCTACGAAGTAAGGTTTGCTGCACAGGCCGCCTTTCGCACCCGGCGTCTTCCTGGCGTCGGGTGTTTTCTTATGAGCAGTCTTATTGATATATTCGTGTGCCGCATGGCCGCCCCAGGAGACCGCCCAAGGAGGCTGAATGCCATCAGCACCGCTCTTCCGCTTCGGTGTCATCGCCGATCCGCAATATGCGGATCTCGCGCCCAATCTCACCCTCAATCGCTATCCGGCGAAAAGCCTCGACAAACTTCGAGCGGCGATCGAGGAGTTCAATCGGCACGATCTCGCCTTCGTGGTGACCCTCGGCGATATCATCGATCGCGAATGGAAGAGCTTCGACGCCATTCTGCCTGTCTACGAAGCCTTGCGTCATCGTAAGCACTTCCTTCTCGGCAATCACGATTTCGCCGTGGCATCGCAACATCTCGGCACGGTGCCGGCGCGGGTCGGCATGCCGTCGGCCTATTATGATTTCAGCCTTTCCGGTTATCGCTTCATCGCGCTCGACGGCAATGAAGTCAGCGTTTTTGCCCCGCCGGAAGGCGATCCGCGGCGGCAGGAGGCAAAGGACATGATGCGGGTGCTGGAGAGCACCGGCGCGCTCAATGGCCAGCGATGGAACGGAGCGATAGGCGACACACAACATGACTGGCTTGCTGCAAAGCTCAGGGAAGCAAAGGCGGCAGGTGAGAAGGTCATCGTCATGAACCACTATCCGATCTTCCCAGAGAATGGGCACAACGCGCTCGATAGCGATCGCATGCTTTCGCTTTTGGCCGAGCAGGACCATGTCGTCGCTTACGTCAATGGCCACAATCATGCCGGCAATTTCGGTGTGTCGGGCGGCACATACTTCATCAACTTCAAGGGCATGGTCGATACCGAAGATGCGAGCGCCTATGCGATCGTCGCCGTCCACAACGATCGGCTGGAGGTTACGGGCTTCGGGCGCGAGGATAGCCGGGTGCTGGCGCTGGCCGGCGTTTGATGAATCCCCTGTATCGTTCGACAGGGGGAACGATCCGCATCGTTGAAAGTTTAAGAACTGAGGCTGCTGTGAGGCGGAGCCGATGTTTCCGGCATTGCAAATTCTGACAATCCTGGTCGTGGCAGTCGCCATGGCACTGGCGCTGGCGCATTTGCTGGAGCTGCCGGGAAAAATGCGACTGTCGAAAGAAGACTACATGACGGTTCAGCGGATTTATTATCCCGGCTTCACGATCGGCGGCGTTGCCGAGCCGATCGGTACTCTTTTGCTTCTGCTTCTGCTGTTCCTGACGCCAGCCAACATCATCGTATTCTGGTTGTTTGCCGCTGCTTTTGCTGCCATGGCCGCCATGCATGCAGTCTTTTGGTTGCTGATACAGCCCGTAAACAATTTCTGGCTCCAGGATGCCGAGCTGAACGGGTTGGGCGCAGGTTTCTTTTCCCATGTTCCAGTCGGCGGTCATCGGATCGAAGCTGATGCCGAGGCGGACTGGACCATGCTGCGTGATCTCTGGGAATGGTCGCATGCCGCACGCGCAGTCTTGGGATTACTGGCTTTCGTTCTGTTGGTGATCGCGATTGCTCTATAGCAGTGCGTAACGCCAGGACTTGACCTGTTATTACTCCGCCGCCATCCGCATCTCGGTCACGTCCCTTTTCGGCGGCGTGCCGAACATGCGGGCATATTCACGGCTGAACTGCGAGGCACTTTCGTAGCCGACCCGGTAGGCGGCACTTTCGACATTGGCATGTCCGGCGACCATCAGGCGGCGGGCTTCGAGCAGCCGCATCTGCTTCTGATATTGCAGCGGGGTCATCGAGGTTAGCGTCTTGAAATGCTGATGGAAGGAGGAGGGGCTCATCCGCGCGACAGCGGCAAGCTGCTCGATGCGCACCGGCTCAGCAAAGTTGTCGCGCAACAGGCGGATGGCGTCCGCAATGCGTCGCGTCTGGCCATCGGGCAGCACCAGTTTGCAGACCTCGCCGCCATTGGGACCGGTGAGCAGCCAGAAGCAGATTTCGCGCATGATCGCCGGATAGAGCACCGGAATGGCACTCGGGTTCGACAGCAATCGGGTCAATCGCACCAGGCAATCGGCAAGCTCATCGCCGAGATTCTCGACGAAGATGCCAAGTTGCGCGCCGCCTGTCGGTTTCGGCGGCCTGTCGAGTTGCTCCATCACTTCACGCATCATGCCCACATCGAATTCGAGGGAGATGGCGATATAGGGCTTCTCGACACTCGCCTGGACCACCCTGCCGGCTGCGGGAAGCTCGATGCTGATGATGAGCGCCTGCATCTCGGCATAATCGATCACCATTTCATTCAGCATCAATTGTTTCGCACCCTGCAGAATGACGCAGAGCGCCGGCCGGTAGATCATCGCATGCGGCATTTTCGGCTCGATCGAGCGCATGATCAGCAGGCCATCGATGCCCGTGGAAAACACGCCATTGCTTCCGCTGTCATTGGCTTCGATGAATTGCGTGATCGCATCTTTAAGGGCTGAGGACATCGCGATCTCCGGGAGGCAGGTACTATTGTGGCATCATAGCAGCGAGGTGTCAGCGAACAAGGCGGTCGGAGGAATAGGCAAGAAATTTGAGAATTCCGGCATTCTGCGAAATGGTTCTGCCGGCGTAGATTCCGGCCACCAAACATTCCCTAGAGAACGGCAATGACGACTGAAAATACCGATAAATCAAAGACAAAGATTGCGATCATCACCGGCGGCAGCCGCGGCCTCGGCCGCAATGCCGCCATTCATCTCGCCAAGCGCGGTGTCGATACCATCCTGACCTATAACGCGAATAAGGCAGAAGCCGATAGCGCCGTAGCCGAGATCGAAGCGCTCGGTCAAAAGGCTGTTGCCTTGCGGCTCGACGCTGGCGATGTCGCATCCTTCGACGCTTTCGTTGCCGAAGTTCGCCGCGTGCTGCCGCAGCGTTGGGACCGCGATCGTTTCGATTTCCTCGTCAACAATGCCGGCACCTCCTATCACGCCTCCATCGCCGAAACGACGGAAGCCGAGTTCGACAAGCTCTACAATGTTCATCTCAAGGGCGTGTTCTTCCTGACGCAGAAGTTGCTGCCGCACATCAACGACGGCGGCCGCATCGTCAATATCTCCTCTGGTCTTGTTCGTTTCAGCAATCCAGGTTCGTCTGCCTATGCAGCCATGAAAGGTGCGGTCGAAGTGCTGACGCGCTATCTCGCCAAGGAGCTCGGCTCACGCGGCATCACAGCCAACACCGTGGCGCCCGGTGCGATCCAGACGGATTTCAGCGGCGGCATCGTTCGCGACAATCCGGAGGTGAACAGAATGGTTGCGTCCATGACGGCGCTCGGCCGCCCCGGCCTGCCCGACGATATCGGCCCGATGATTGCCTCGCTGCTGTCGGATGACAATCGCTGGGTCAACGGTCAGCGCATCGAAGTTTCGGGCGGCATGATCCTCTAACATCTGATCGTGTTTTGAACGAGCGCCAATATCTCAGCCGGCCGCGGCTGGGATGTTTGTCCGCCAGCCATTCACCCAGATCTGCCTGAGGCTATCGCCTTCGCCCTTGAACCAGAGGCCGGCCGGCTGGCAATCCTCGATCCGGTCGCTGCGGAAATTGCGGATCGCCTGACGCAGCTCGCACCAGGCGACGATGTTGGCGGTCTCCGAATAATAAATGAGGGCGATCGGCCGGATGATGCGTTCCGTGGCACGGCCGAGCTCGTCGCGATAGGCAAGGTCGAGCTTTTCCTCGTCGCGTATGGCACGGCGCACCAGCGAGAGATCGATCGCCGAGGCTGAAGGTGCGGCAAAGCCCCAGGCATGCAGCGCATTGGCGTCGAGCGTCTGGCGCAGCGGCGGCGGCACGGCGCCGGCAATCTTCGTGGTGACGCGCTTGGCCGCCTGCTTCAGCTCGGCATCGCCGGTGCGCTCGAGCAGCGCCAGCGACAGCACGATCGCCTCCATTTCCTCGATCGAAAACATCAGCGGCGGCAGGTCGAAGCCGGGTCGCAATATGTAGCCGATGCCTCGCTCGCCCTCGATCGGCACCCGCATCGCCTGAAGTGCCGCGATATCGCGATAGACCGAGCGCACCGTCACCTCCAGCTGAGCGGCAATGACGGCTCCCGTCACCGGCCGCTTGGCCAGCCGCAGGATCTGGATGATCTCGAACAGGCGCGATACCTTGCGCATTTCTTGCCCCAAAGAAGAAGGCTACTGACAATACCCCGTCAGTTGGCTCGATTTATAAGACTGCCTATTCGCTTGAAAATCAACAATTTCCTCTCCTGTCTCTATGGAGAGGGCGATAGGCAACTGACATGGGTTACGCAGAAAATCTCTGGCTCTTCTTCATCCTTCTCTTGGGCATCATCATCGTGCCGGGCATGGACATGCTGTTCGTGCTCGCCAATTCACTGACCGGCGGCAGCAATCGCGGTCTTGCCGCGACGGGCGGCATCATGCTCGGCGGTGCGGTGCATTCGCTGAACGGCGCTATCGGCATTGGCTTGCTGATGCATTTCGTGCCGATTCTCTTCAATCCGCTGCTGATCGCTGGCGGCGCCTATATGGCCTTCATCGGCTATACGCTGATGCGCAGCTCCATCACCGTGGGAGGTGAGGGGCCGGCCGGCAGCCGTTCCGCCTGGAAAGCCTTCCGGCAGGGGGCGGTGACTTGCCTCATCAATCCCAAGGCCTATCTCTTCATCTTCGCCGTCTATCCGCAGTTCCTGAAACCGGATTACGGCCCGATGTGGATACAGGCCGTCATCATGGGAGCCATGACCATCGCAACGCAATTTGCCGTCTATGGCGGACTTGCCATCACCGCCGGACGCAGCCGCGAGCTGCTGGTCGCCAATCCAAGAGCAACCGCCTTTGCAGGCCGTGCGGCCGGGCTGTTGCTCGTCGCCGTTTCGGTGTTCACGGTATGGGAGGGCCTGAAACTGGCGTGAGGGCTGAGGCGGCGAATGCGTGTGTCTATTGCATGACACTGATTTCACTCAGCTCTCACCACTTTGTGACTTCATTGCCGGAAAGGAAACCGGCAAACATGTTGCCGTAATTATGCGCCGGGCCGCATTCGCGGTCTTGAACACCGGAGAGGTAGGAGAAGAAAATGAAGTGGAAAGCGATTGTGATGGCGACGGCTCTGGCCAGCATCGCACTGGGGTCGGTCGTCGCAGCCGATGGCACGCATGACTCCCGCATCGGCATGATGAAGAAGATCGGCGGTGCCACCGGAGCTCTCGGCGCGATCGCCAAGGGGGACAAGCCCTATGACGCCGATATCGTCAAGGCGTCGCTGACGACGATCGCCGAAACCGCCAAGGCCTTCCCAGATCAGTTCAACCCGCAGAGCGACAAGACCGATCCCGAGGTCAATCCGAAGATCTGGGACAATCTCGATGACTTCAAGGCGCATGCCGCCAAGCTTTCGACTGATGCCGAGACGGCGCTCGCCCAGCTTCCTGCCGACAAGGCAAGCGTCGGCGCGACGCTCAAGACCCTCGGCGCGAGCTGTGGTGCCTGTCATCAGGCCTATCGCATCAAGAAGGATTAAGCGGTAGGTCGACCTCGTCCAGAGCATTTCCAGAAAAAGTGCGTAGCGGTTTTCGGTCCGGAATTGCGTAAAGGCAAAAGCCTAGGCCTTGTTACATTTCGAAGAAAGGCGACAAGGCTCTAGAAATCGATTTTGGCGTCCGCAGGGGTTCTGCCGGTGCGGAGCCTTTTGGCTTTAGAGCTAAGACTTGGGGGGCGTGATGGCGCGGTTTGTCCGGTGGTTGCTTTGTCTGTTCGGCGTGATCATTCTTGGCTGTGGCGCCGTCTATGTCATCACCGCGCCGTCGCCTTTGCCGGCGAGTCATTGGGCCAATCTCGGCGATCCCGACGTCAAGAACGGGCAGATGGTTTTCTGGGCGGGCGGCTGCACGAGCTGTCATGCGGCTCCCGGCGCGCAGGGTGACGCCAAGCTGGTGCTTTCGGGCGGTCTGGCGCTGACGAGCCCCTTCGGCACTTTCCATGTGCCGAATATCTCGCCGGATGAGAAAGCCGGGCTCGGAACCTGGACGCTTGCCGATTTCGGCAATGCCATGAAGCGCGGCGTCGGCAAAAACGGCGAGCACCTCTACCCATCCTTTCCCTACGGCTCCTATACCCGTATGAGCGACAAGGACATCAACGATCTCTGGGCTTTCCTGAAGACGCTGCCGAAGAGCGACAATGTCGCTCCGCCGCATGAGCTGCCTTTTCCCTTCAATATTCGGCTGGCGCTCGGCGGCTGGAAGTTCCTCTATCTCAACGACCAGCCGCGCGTTGTGCTCGCCAGTGCCGATGAGAAGGTCAAGCGCGGGCAATATCTCGTGGAAGGGCCGGGACATTGCGGCGAATGCCACACGCCGCGCGACAGCCTCGGCGGCTTCGTAAGCGGCCAATGGCTGGCGGGAGCGCCCAATCCGGAGGGTAGGGGGCAGATCCCCGATATCACGCCCGGCTCGAAGGCCATCGGCAGCTGGAGCGCCGGCGACATCGCCACCTACCTTGAAACCGGCTTTACGCCGGACTACGACTCCGCCGGCGGCTCGATGGCCGAAGTCCAGCAGAACATCGCCCATCTGCCGGCAGCCGACCGCGAGGCGGTCGCGGCCTACCTGAAGGCGCTGCCGGCGAAGTAAAGCCGCGAGGTGCTCAAGCCGCGCCTGCGCGTCGGGCGAGATAGAGATGGGTTTCATAGTGCAATTCAAATACGCCACCACGCGCGTTGATGGCATCGGCAAGCTCGAAAAGCAGCGCCTCTCTCCGATCCTCGCTCAAAAGCCGGTAGCTTGAAAGCGTCCGCAAAAGATCAGTATAGCTCTGCGCCGTGTGCGACCGGCGCCAGGAATAAGAGTGGTGCGCCGGAGCTCCGAAGTGGTCGGACTGCCGCAGCTCCCGAGCAATAGGGCCATCAGGCAGATACCATGCCTCCACGGGCGGGCCGGCAAACTGCGGGGCATGGCAGGCGTAGATCCCCGCGAACTTGTCGGATAGTGGCGGTTCCGGCTTCATCGGCACATTGCCGAAGACGGCGAGTGTTCCTTCCGGCGCCAGGAGAGCAGCCGTCGCAGCGAAGCGCAGTTCCGGCGAAACCCAATGGAAGGATTGTGCCGCGAATATCAGCCTGAAGCTCTCCGGCTTGCCCGGCCATGCTTCGAAGGTGGTTTGCTCGAAGCGCACTCGCGGAAATTCCGCCAATCTTTCCCGGGCAACCGCAATCAGTTCCGCGCCGGGATCAAGCGCGAGAATGGAGAGGCCACGGCGGGCAAAGCCCTCTGTCGCCTGTCCGCTGCCGCAGCCGATTTCGAGGACCTGATCCTTGGCTTCCAGCCCGGCAAAATCGATGACATCGGCAAAAAGCGCCGCTGGATAGAGTGGGCGGGAAGTATTGTAGAGGCTGGCGACGCCATCGAATGTGAACCGCTGTTCCAAGTCGCATCTCCAGTTGCAGATCGAAGTTAACAGCCATTTTTCTAGCGCATTTCCGGTCAAGCTTGTAGTTACAGGATTCGGCAACAGGAGAGGGTGGTCGTGGACGCAAGGGTGGCGCGGAAGGTTCCTTATTTCAGTCAATGGGAAACGCCTGACATGACATTGGCGGTCGTCGCCGAGGGCGCACAATCAGCCTTGCTGAAGGACCCGCTCTGGGCGTCATCCGGCGCAAGCAGCATCGAGGATTATGCCCGCTGGGCCGGCAATCTTTGCGGCATGGCCTGCCTGAAGATGGTGCTCGCCGCCCGCACCGGCAAAACCATCCCGATCATGGATCTGGCCATGGGTTGTAGGGAGTATGGCGGCTATGTCGAGGAGGCAGATGGCCGGATCAAAGGATTGATCTATGCGCCCTTCGTCCCGTTCGTGCGGGATCGCTTCGATCTGAATGCCCGGATCGTTACCGGGATTTCCGTCAATGACGTCGCGGATATCCTCATGCAGTCGGAGTTTTTCATCGCGTCGGTGCATCATTCGATCCGCTGGCCAGAGACCGAGCCGCCGGCCAAGGGCGGCCATCTCGTGCTGGTAACATCTGCCGACGGAAACAGCATCCGCTTCCACAATCCCTCCGGCCACGTCGATGCGACGCGCGAGAATGCGGAGATGCCGTTGGAGGTGTTCGAGAGGTTCTTTGCAGGCCGCGGGATCGCCATCGATCACTGAAGCATTTCCAGGAAAAGTGCGCAGCGGTTTTCGGAACGCGCAAAACCAGAAACACTCTAAAAATCAATATCGGATGGCGATCCTGTTAAAGGCCGGCATCAGGCGAGAGCCTGAAGGTAGCGCATGCCGGTGACCGGGCGCGGCTTGAAATCCATGTTTTCATAGAAACGATGGGCTTGGAAATTGCCCGTCGCGGCGCCGACCGAAAGGTAGCTGCAGCCGGCCTTGCGGGCGATATCGCGGGCGCGGTCGACGAGATGCTGTCCAACGCCATGGCCGCGATGACCGTCGCGCACGAAGAGATGATGCAGATCCATGCCGCGCTGGCCCTCTTGCGCCTTGTAGAGCGGCACGAGGATGGCGTAGCCGATCAGCCCTTGCTCGCCTTCGGCGACAAGCGCCGTGATCCAGGGCACGGGGCCGAAGAGATCGCGCTCAAGCTGCTCTGGCGTCGTGCCGGAGGGGTCGCCGTGGTGGGCGGCCAGCAGCCGGATCATGTCGTTGAGTTCAGGCAGGTCACGCGGCTGCGCGTTGCGGATGGTGATGACAGGGGGGCGGAGAAGTGAGATGTCGCTATCGTCTAGCATGGCATTTTGCGTCCTTGTTTTTCAATGAGCCGTCAGGACGCTGCCGATACAACAAAGCCGCCTGACGGCGGCTTGTTGACATATGATCTGTCTTGGCCGCCCGTTAAAGGTACAGCCAAAAATACGAGCAATTATGGAGCGCGTGCGTGATCATGGGCGCATCAATGATCCGGTTCAGCGCGTTTGTCAATGGGACTCAGTGCTCGTGTTCGCACAGGCCGTGATCGGAGAGCGCACGGATGACGTAGCAGTCCTCGATGCTGTGGCCGTCGCAATGCGAGACGATGCGCTCCAATTCGTGCTCGAGCTTCTTCAGCCGCGCGATCTTGGTGCGAACGTCATCCAGATGCTCCTTGGCGATGCGGTCGGCACCGACGCAGGGGCGGTCCGGATGCTGGCTGAGTGAAATCAGCTCCTTGATGGCATCGATCGTCAGTCCGAGGTCGCGGCCGTGTCTGATAAAGGCGAGGCGATCGAGATCGGCTTTGGAATAACGTCGTTGATTGCCTTCGCTGCGTTCCGGTTCCGAGATCAGGCCCATCTGCTCGTAATAGCGGATTGTCGGCACTTTCACGCCAGTATGTCTCGATAGATCGCCGATGGTCAGCATTGAGCGGCTCCAATACCTCTAGTCTCTAGAGCAATATATGCGGCTGTCATCGCAAAAATGCAAGGTCAGGTAGGGCTAACTGCCCCCAGGTAGTGTTCCGCTTTCTCATTGCCCAGGCCGTCGTCGCAAGAAGGTGCTTCCAATCTGCTGCAATAAATACTATACCCCCCTATACTATAATCGAGGCCACGATGTCCCATACCATCCGTCAGCAAGCCAAGCTCCTTTCACGCGTCCGGCGCCTCAAAGGGCAGATGGAAGCGGTGGAGCGGGCGCTCGAGTCCGAGCGTCCCTGCGGGGAAATCTTGCAGTTGCTGGCCTCCATTCGCGGCGCCCTGACGGGGCTAACCGGGGAGGTTCTGGAAGACCATCTGCAGGAGCATGTGTTGCATGCCGAAAGCGAAGGGGCCCGCCGTCGGGCGGTCGACGAGATTGCCGACGTGCTGAAGACCTATCTGCGGTGACCAAAGCATGTCGCGCAAAAGTGTGCGGCGGTTTTGAGATAACGACATGCGAAAAATCGAAGACATGAAACGCCGGGAGTGCATCTGAAAGATCGCGATGCGTTTTATGGTTTCAGGCAACAAGAGAGTGATGTCATGAGTATTTCCTCCGAAATGGGCCACAGCCATGTTTTTCTGGGCTCCGATCATCAGCGCAACGAGCGCCGCATCTGGCTCGTCATCGCGCTCACGGCGGTCATGATGGTGATCGAGATCGGCGCGGGCACGATCTATGGCTCGATGGCGCTGCTCGCCGACGGCTGGCATATGTCGACCCATGTCAGCGCCATGCTGATCTCGGCGCTCGCCTATCTCTATGCGCGCCGGCATGCGCACAACGCGCGCTTCACCTTCGGCACCGGCAAGTTCGGCGATCTCGCGGGCTTTGCCAGCGCCATTGTGCTGGCGCTGATCGCGCTTATCATGGGCTGGGAAAGCATTCTGAGACTGCTCGATCCGGTGGCGATCAATTTCCGTGAAGCCATTGCGATTGCGGCAGTGGGTCTTCTCGTCAATCTCGCCAGCGCATGGTTGCTGCGCGACGACCATAGCCATCATCACCACGGTCACGCCGGGCACCGCCATGCCCATGCCCATGCCCATGCCCATGCCCACGATCATGACCATCATCATGAGCACGGCGACGATCATCACCACCACCACGACCATGACCAAAAAGGTGGCAGGGACAACAATCTGCGCTCGGTCTATGTTCATGTCATTGCCGACGCGATGACCTCGGTTCTCGCCATCGTCGCCCTGCTGCTCGGCAGCCGTTTCGGCTGGACCTTCCTCGATCCGGTCATGGGTATCGTCGGCGGTCTGGTCATCCTGCAATGGGCATGGAGCCTGCTGCGCGCTTCCGGCGCCGTTCTCCTCGATTTCATTCCGCAAGGTGAGGATCTGCCTGAGGAGATCCGCGAAGCGATCGAGACGGAGGAGGATCGCATCACCGATCTGCATGTGTGGCAGGTCGGCCCCGGGCATCATGCGGCGATCGTCGCGGTCGCAACGCCCGTCTCGCGCGATCCGTCTTTTTACAAGGCACGGCTTGCCGAGATCCACGAACTCTCGCACGTGACGGTCGAAGTTACCGTCGACAAGGCGGCATAGAATCCGTTAGCAATCGGTCAGGTCAGAGGCTTGCCATATTCCTCGCATAGCCCAAGACCTGCCGATTCCGCTGGAGGCCTCTCACATGCCAACATTGCTCACGCGCCGCCGCCTCATGGCTGGCTCGGTGCTGCTTATTCCCGCCCTGACCCTCGGCCCCGGTAGGCTTTTCGCGGAGGATAGCGGCGCATCGCCGCCTCCTCCGGCAACGGACAATTCGACAACGCCCGACGCCGGCGGCCAGCGCCCGCAAGGCGACGGCGGAGCGCAGGACAATTCGCAACTGTCCGACGATGTCGACAAGCAACTTGCCGATTTGGAAAAGAGGACCGGCGGTCGTCTCGGCGTTTCGGTGCTCGACACCGAAACCAATATTTCGCTCGGCCATCGCGAGGAGGAGCATTTTCCCCTGTGCAGCACCTATAAGGCGCTTGCCGTCGGCTTTGTGCTGGCGCGCGTCGATCAGGGCACGGAAAAGCTCGACCGGCGCGTCAGCTACGGCAAGGACAAGGTTGTCACCTATTCGCCCGAAACTGAAAAGCATGCCGATGGCGATGGCATGACCATTGCCGAGCTCTGCGCAGCGGCGATCACGCTGAGCGACAACACGGCCGGCAATCTTCTGCTCGAAAGTTTCGGCGGACCTGCCGCGTTGACCTCGTGGCTGCGCACCACAGGCGACACCGAAACCCGCCTCGACCGCAACGAGCCGGATGTCAATCAGGCCGTCAAGGACGACCCGCGCGATACGACGACGCCGGATGCGATGCTGGATTCGATCGGCCTTCTGACACTCGGCAATACGCTGTCGGAAACATCGAGGGATCAGCTGGTCAACTGGCTGGTCGCCAATACCACAGGCGACAACCGTCTGCGGGCAGGCCTGCCGAAGGAGTGGAAGGTCGGCGATAAGACCGGCACGGGCAATAACGGCTCCTATGCGGATATCGCTGTTATCTGGCCGCCGGACCGCGGTGCGATCCTGGTCACGACATTTGTTGCCGAGGCGACCGCATCTGCAAAGGATGTTGAGGCAGTGTTTGCCGAGATCAGCAAGATCGTGGTCGATATGGTAGGGCAATAGCGAGATATCGATAATAAAAACAAGACGATACGGGTGCGATGTGAATCAGCTCCGTATCGTCTTCAAGTGGTTTGGCAATTGACTCAGACGAGCGTCAGTGCGGAAGCAGCGCTGTCCGTTTCCTCATCGCCGTCACTATCGGCATTGCCGGTGCCGAGCTTCTGTTTGATCTCATCGGCAATCTGGTCGTTGATCGCCTTCTGTTGGTCGGCCGGCAAGGACTTGAAAGAATCTTCCGTCAAACCATGCGCTTCCAGATATTGTGCGCGGATCTTTTGGGCCGGCGTCATATTTGCCCATTTGGCAAACTCGTCGAGAATGTCCTGATCGGACTGTCCGCTTGACGATGCCGAGCTGCTGGAAGCACTTGCGCCAGACTGGTCGTCAGCGGAGCCTGATGTCGAAGACGAGGAATCACCGAACTGGCTGAGCCAGAGGCCCGACGAAATGGAGGAAGGGACGCCGCTGGAGGAAATGGAAGGCCCCTGCGCATCGTCCTGGTCGCCGCCACCGTCGCCCGGCAGCGAAAAGGGCGCGCTGTCGTCGCTGTCGCCGCTCTGCTGGCTGCGGATCGGCGCACTGAAATAGTTTTGGGTGCTGCTGTGCACTTTCATCATCATGTCTCCCAACAGGTTGCTGGGACGATGACTCTGCAAGCCTGTCTGGGGCTTGTGCGCTCAAGCTTCCTCAGGTGCCGCAAAAGGTCTGAAGCACCCGTTCTGTCGGCAATGGTGGTTCCGCATAGGGCGCAAAGCCTGGCTGATCCTCGTATGGGGTCGCGAGCACCTTCACCAATGCTTCGAATAGCGAAAAGTCGCCGTCCTCCACGGCAGCCTCGATGGCCTGCTCGATCCGGTGATTGCGGGGAATGAAGGCGGGATTGACCTTGCGCATCGCCGCCGCCCGCGCTGCCGGCGTCTGCGGATCGCGAGCTAGCCGCTCGCGCCAGCGTTCGAGCCAAGGTGTCGTTGACTGCGGATCGCTGAAGGTCGCGGCAAAATCGCCGACGTCCTCATCCTCGGCGAGGGCGGCCAGCCGGCGGAAGGTGAGGGTGAAATCCGTGCCCTGCTGCTGCATCGTCGCCAGCAGCGACTGTACCAGTTCGAGATCGCCGTCTTCCTCGCTCGCAAGCCCGATCTTGGCACGCATGCCGGCAAGCCAATAGCCCTGGAAATGCTCGCCATAGGCTTTGATGACTGTGTTCGCCAGTTCGATCGCCGTATCGACGGAGGGGTCGATCAGCGGGATCAGCGTCTCGCCGAGGCGCGCGAGATTCCATTGGCCGATCGCCGGCTGGTTGGCATAGGCATAGCGGCCATTGCGGTCGATGGACGAGAACACGGTCGCCGGATCATAGGCATCCATGAAGGCGCAGGGACCGAAATCGATCGTCTCGCCCGATACGGTCATATTGTCGGTGTTCATCACGCCGTGAATGAAGCCGACATGCAGCCAGCGCGCGATCAATGAAGCTTGCCGGTCGGCCACGGCTTCGAGCAGGGCGAGATAAGGGTTCTTCCGGTCTCGGATCTCGGGATAGTGCCGAGCAATGACGTAATCCGCGAGGGTTCGTACGCTCTTCGTATCGCCCCGCGCCGCAAAGAACTGGAAGGTGCCGACGCGGATATGACTTGCCGCTACCCGAGTAAACACTGCACCCGGCAGCACTTTCTCGCGATAGACAGGCTCTCCGGTGATCACGGCAGCAAGCGCCCGCGTCGTCGGAATGCCAAGCGCGTGCATCGCCTCGCTGACGATATATTCGCGCAGCACCGGGCCGAGTGCGGCGCGCCCGTCGCCGCGGCGGGAAAACGGCGTAGGCCCCGACCCCTTGAGTTGGATGTCCCGGCGCCTGCCATTCCGATCCTTCACCTCGCCGAGGAGGATCGCGCGTCCGTCGCCAAGCTGTGGCACGAAATTGCCGAATTGGTGGCCGGCATAGGCCATGGCGATGGGCTGCGATCCCAGTAGCAGTTCGTTTCCGGAAAAGATCGCCGCAGCATTCCGTTTCAGCGTTTCCACATCCAGCCCGAGTTCTCGTGCCAGTATCTCGTTGAACTTGACCAGCTGTGGCGCGGCAACCGGGGTCGGCGCCTGATCCGCGAAAAACTGCGGCGGCAGGCGCGCGTAGCTGTTGTCGAAGGCGACCGTCGGCGCCCGAAGGGCGGTATCATCGTTAAGAGGAGAGCTCATGTTACTAAGGTAGGGCCGACGGAGAGGCGGCGCAAGGCGCTTGCTCTAGGTAGGAAATCATCCTACTTTATCCTACCGGATATGAGGAATTTGCGATGAACGAGAAACTGAGCATTTCGCTCCCCAGTGAAATGGTGGCGGCGATCAAGGCACGCGTCGATGCGGGCAGCTATGCCTCCACGAGCGAGGTGTTACGGGCGGCAGTCCGGGTCTGGCTGCGGGAAGAAGAGGAATATCAGCAGCGGATCGCAGCGATCAGACAAAAGGTTGCCGCATCCTTGGATGACCCTCGGCCAAATTTGAGCGGACACGACGTAAAACAGCGCCTTGATGCTTTTTTTGACAAGCGTCGATAGACCATGGAGCGATATGCGGTCGAGTACCGCCCGGAGGCCATGGAAAATCTGCTTGAAATCGCAGCTAACGTGCTCGAGCTAAGTCAGAATATCAGAACAACGGAGGGGTATATTGGCCGTATTTACGCGCGTTGTGAAAAGATCGGCAATGCACCGTTCGGAGGCGTCGCTCGAGACGACCTAGGTCCAGGCATTCGTATGGCGGTCTTCGAAAAGAGTATCGTCATCCTTTACGTCATTGTCGAAAATACGGTCTGGATCACCAACATCTTCTTCGGAAGCAGAGACTACGCGACGCTTGTGACGCGTCCCTAGTCGTTTTCCAGCTCCCGCGCCATCTCCGCAAGCTTGCGCACCGTATTGAGATTTCTGGACGTGCCCACCTTCAAGGCCGGCAGCTTCAGCTTCGAGCGGCCCGAGCCATCGGGATAATGCACGTAGATTTCGCGGCCGGCGATATGCACTTGCTCGCCGCCAGGTGCGACGAGCTTGTCCAGTGCATCCTTCGGTGCATTCTCCTGCAGGAAGGTCACCAGCAGGTAGTTCGGCTTGGCGTGCGGAAAGGGCGAATGTTCCGCTGCCCGTTCCAGAGCCTCGCGGCTACGCAGGATCACGCCCGGAGACTTGCCCATCTTTGTTGCCAGCGCCTTTTCAAGTTGAGCCAGCACCGTTGCCTCATCCGCTTCGGCACGGAAGACCACATTGCCGCTTTGGATGTAAGTGCGCACATCCTGGAAGCCGATCTCTTCGCACAGTGCCTTGAGATCGGCCATGGACAGTAGGCCAGTGCCGCCGACATTGACGGCACGCAGCAGGGCGATGAAGACGGTCATGGCTTCTCCCGCGGTTCGGCTTACATCTTCTCGGCGACTTTGACGGCGAAGGCGTATTCGAACGCGACTTCCTCCAGGCGCTGGAAGCGGCCGGAAGCGCCGCCATGGCCCGCATCCATGTTGGTCTTCAGCAGGATGGGCGCGTCGCTCGTCGTCTTGTCGCGCAGCTTGGCGACCCACTTGGCCGGCTCCCAATAGGTGACGCGCGGGTCGGTAAGGCCGCCGAGTGCGAGGATCGGCGGGTAGGGCTTCTCGCCGACATTGTCATAGGGGCTGTAGGCGGCGATCTGCTCGTACTCTTCCTTGCTCTCGATCGGATTGCCCCATTCCGGCCATTCCGGCGGCGTTAGCGGCAAAGTGTCGTCGAGCATGGTGTTGAGCACGTCGACGAAGGGCACGGCGGCGATGATGCCGGCGAATTTCTCCGGCGCCATGTTGGCGACGGCCCCCATCAGCATGCCGCCAGCCGATCCGCCTTCGGCGATGATCTTCGCGTAAGAGGTGAACTTCTGCTGATTCAAATAGTCGGCTGCGGCGATGAAGTCCTTGAACGTATTGGTCTTCTTTTCCATCTTGCCGTCTTCGTACCAGGCAAAGCCCTTATCCTTGCCGCCGCGGATATGGGCGATGGCATAGACGAAGCCGCGATCAGCGAGCGACAGGCAATTGGTGTTGAAACCGGCGGGGATGGTAACGCCATAGGCGCCATAGCCATAGAGCAGGCAGGGGGCGGAGCCGTCGAGAGGCGTGTCTTTGCGATAGAGCAGCGTCACCGGCACGGTCTCGCCATCCCACGCGGGTGCGAAGACGCGGCGCGTCACATAGTCTTCCGGATTGTGGCCGGAGGGCACTTCCTGCGTCTTCAGCAGCGTGCGCTCGCGCGTCACCATATTGTAATCGTAGAGCTGGCTCGGCGTCGTCATCGAGGAATAGGAGAAGCGGATGACATCCGTATCGTATTCCGCCGCACCCTGCAGGCCGAGTGCATAGGCTTCCTCTTCGAAGGCGATCGCGTGTTCTTCGCCAGTGCGGCGGTCGCGGATGACGATGCGCGGCAGGCCGTCCTTGCGCTCCAGCCAGAGGAGATGGCGAGCATAGGCGAGATGGCTGAGGATCAGCGTGCCCGGCTTATGGGGCACGACCTCACGCCAGTTTTCCTTGCCTGGGTTCTCCGCCGGCGCTTCCATGATCTTGAAATCCTTGGCGTCGCCATCATTGGTGAGAATGTAGAAGACGTCGCCGCCCTCGCTGATCTCATATTCGATCTCGGTTTCGCGCTCGGCCACGATTTTAGGCTCGGCGGTGAGATCCGAGGTCGGGATGATGCGGTATTCGCTGGTCTCGTGATCGTGGATGTCGATGAAGATGTAATCGTCGAGCAGCGAGCCGCCGACACCCATGAAGAAGCCCGGGTCCTCCTCCTCATAGACGAGCCGGTCGTCGGACTGCGGCGTGCCGATGATGTGATGAAAGATCTTGGAAGGGCGATGGTTCTCGTCCTGCAGCGTATAGAAGAAGCTCTTGCCGTCGGGTGCCCAGACGGCGTCGCCCCCGGTGTTCTCGATCACGTCGGCAAGATCCTCGCCGGTTTCGAAATTGCGGATCTTCAGCGTGAAGTATTCCGAACCCTTGTCGTCATAGCCCCAGATGCCATGGCTGTGATCGGAGGAATGATCGAGGCCGGAAAGACGGAAATAGGATTTTCCTTCATTCTCCTTGTCGCCATTCAGCAGCAGCTTGCGTTCGCCACCGTTGCGCGGTTCGCGGAAGAAGTGGGGCTGTTCGCCGCCGGTGATGAAGAGCGTGCCGTAAGCGTAGGGCCCATCCTTCATCGGTATAGAGCTGTCGTCTTCCTTGATACGGCCCTTCATCTCGCTGAAGAGGACCTTCTGCAGCTCCTTCGTGTCCGCCATAGCCGCGTTCATGTAGGTGTTCTCGGCTTCCAGATGCGACCGGATTTCCGGGGCCAGGATCGACGGGTCCTTGAACATGGCCTGCCAGTTGTCGGCCCGCAGCCACGCATAATCGTCGGTGCGGGTAATACCGTGACGTGTATCCGTAAACGGTTTTTTCGGGCCGGCGGGCGGGGTGGGGAGATTCTTGAAAACTGACACGAGGTGCGCTTTCTCTGGAGTGAAAGTCGGATGTGAAGTGAAGAGAGAAATAGAGGGCAGCGAGGTGAGGTTCAAGCGGCAAGTCTGTCCCTCAAGCTTCATGCAAGCAGTCGATACTAGTCTCGCTCGAAGTGGCGGCTTGCGGGAGGTCTCATCGCGGCGCTGCCTTGATGAGACCACATTCTTTATCGAAGTCGGCATACAGTGCGTCGACATGAAAGCGGTCAAAGCCTTCTCTGATGGAGCCGACGCACTCAAATCCAAAACAATGCAAGGGACCGGTCTTTATGCTGAAACTCTTCGCCATCCTTATTCCATTGGTTAGCGTCGCCACTTCCGCTTTTGCCGTCGATGCGGCTATCAAGAAGCAGTTGGAAAAGCTCGATCCGTCGGAGCGAATGGAGCAGGCGTGCGATGCAGAGGCCATGAAGCGGATCGGTACGGACAAGACGGGTTTCAAACCGGATAAGGTGATCGCCTATACATTCGGCGATCCGGATATGAAGCCGGATGCCATGAATGCGCCCGGCGCCGTCTTTCGTAGCAAGGGTGACTGGTATCACCTTTCCTATAGTTGTGTGACCGGACCGCAGCACATCCATGTCCGCGATCTGAGCTATCAGATCGGTGACAAGGTGCCGCGCGACGCCTGGCAGGAGCATTATCTCTACGATTGAGCGCGTGGATGAAGCATCAAGGCCGCCTCGGACATCACGTCACGGCGGCCACGCTCCATCCTGAGGTAGTTTCCAATCTCATCGCCGTCTCAGCGATTCCACACGCGTCAGCTCCGACAGGATGTGGTCCTGTACATCGGGCGGCTGCCGGCACACGGCATCCGTCAGGTCACGCAGCGTCGCTCTGAGGCTGTGAAGCTGATCCACCAGATCCATAACGACATCGACGCCGGGTTCATTGACGCCCATCGACTTGCTGAGGTCGAGAATAAGCTGGCCGCGCGCGATATCGGCATCGTGAAAGTTCCGCCCCTGATCGGTGACTTCGGGCACGACCCAGCCTTGGGATATCCAGACTTCCAGCACCGTGGTTTCGATCCGGAGGTGAAGTCGAAACTCGTTCTCGTTCATCGCTTATCCTCCCATGGTCTTTCTGGGATCTTGCGCCTTGCCTGCCTCCCATTCGGAAACGAAGCGCGTCAGCTCGGGATCCGGCGCATCTGGGAGGACGATCTTCAGCGAGACATAGGCATCGCCATTGTCCTTGCCGCGCACGGGTGCGCCCTTGCCCTTCAAGCGTAACACCTTGCCGGTATTGGAGTTCGGCGGCAGCGTCACGGTGACAGCTCCTGACGGCGTCGGGACGCGAATCTTGCCGCCGAGCACAGCTTCGGCCAGCGAGATCGGCACTTCCAATCGGATATCGTCGCCATCCCGCGTGTAGAAGCGGTGCGGCCGAACATGCACGGCGATCAGCGCGTCCCCGGGTTTCCCGCCGTTGAAGCCGGGATCGCCCTTGCCCTTCAGGCGCAGCGTCTGACCATCGCGTGTCCCTGGTGGAATTTGGACGTCGAGAGCGGGCCCCTCGGGCAGGCTGATCTGCTTCTTCACGCCATTGATGGCGTCCAGAAAGTCGACCTCCATCGTATAGTGACGGTCTTGACCCTGCATTTGCGATTGGCCTCGGCTGCGCCGCGAGAAGAAGCTGGAAAATATATCGTCGGCATCGCCGAAATCGGCAAAGCCGCCCGCATTCTGATAGCGGCCGCGCTGGCCTTCCTGCGCTGCATAATCGCGATAGTAGTTGCGCGGCGCCTGCTCGGCACCGCTGCTGTCGATCTCGCCACGGTCGAACCGGCCGCGTTTCTCCTCATCGCCGAGAATGCCATAGGCGGCCGAGACTTCTTTGAATTTGTCCTCGGCCTGCTTGTCGCCGGGGTTGAGATCTGGGTGCAGCTTCTTGGCAAGCTTGCGATAGGCGCTTTGAATGTCCTTTTGCGGGGCGTCCCGCTTTACGCCCAAAATTTCATAGGGATCGCGACTCATACATGTCTCTCTTCGGGAGCACGGAAAGATACGCAGATAGTGCTAGGGTATGCTCATATCAATCGTATCATAGACGCGGTCAGGTTGAAGCCCGGACTTGGCGGCTTTCATGTCCGTCGCCAATGTGATGTGAAATGGGCGCTGCCGCCGCCGCTTTGCCATATTTCCGGCGTCTTGCCGGATAATGGCGAGCGGTGTGGCTGGGCTGGTAATCACGCGCCCGCCGAATTTTGTTTGCCTGATCCACCGGTGGCCGTCCGATGAAACGCCTGTTGCTCGCTTCCTCACTCCTTCTTGCCGCGCCAGCCGCCTTCGCCGCGCAGCCCGAGCAGCCGCCCGCCGGTTGGCCGCAGCTGCCGCCGAAGGCGCCGGTTTCGAAGATCAAGCTTGTGGAGCCGCATCTGCATGTCGATCGTGCCGGCAAGGGGGCGCCCCGCATCGCGCTCACCTTCGATGCCTGCATGGGCAAGACCGATCCGCGGATTCTGAGCACCCTTGTCGATCAGCGCATTCCAGCGACGATCTTCGTCACCGCGCGCTGGCTGCGCACCAATCCGGATGCATTGAAGGTCTTCCTTGCGCATCCGGATCTCTTCGAGCTGGAAAATCATGGTCAAAACCATATCCCCGCCGTCGATGTCCCGACCAAGGTTTACGGTATCGCCGCTGCTGGCTCGCCGCAGGCGGTCGCTCAGGAGGTGAAGGGCGGTGCGGACGCCATGATCGCAGCCGGCATTGCGCAGCCGCGCTGGTTCCGCGGCGCGACCGCGAAATACACGCCTGCCGCCATCATGCAGATCCGTGGCATGGGCTATCGGATCGCCGGTTACTCGGTGAATGGCGACAGCGGTTCGCTTCTGCCGGCCAAGATGGTGGAAAAGCAATATGCCTCCGCTAAGGACGGCGATGTCATCATCTCCCACATCAACCAGCCGACGCATGCGGCAGGCGAGGGGGTCGCGGCCAGCATCCTCGCGCTGAAGGCCAAGGGCGTCGATTTCGTTCGTCTGCAGGATATCTCCGAAAAGGGTGACGACGACACGACCAACTGAGCGGTCGAGTGCTCGAGCAATTCCAGGAAAAGTGCGCAGCGGTTTTCCGCCCGGAATTGTGTGAAAACAAAGAGATGGAGCGGTTCAGAGATTCGGTGAAAAACTGAACCGCCTCTAGCCCGGCAATTGCGGCTGCGTTTTTTCCTCGATGAAAAGCTCGTCAATGACGGTCATCACGATCAGCGACAGCGGCAGCGCCAGCATGGCGCCGACCGCGCCCCACATCCATGTCCAGAAGATGATGGCCAGAAAGACGACGAAGGGATTGAGCTCCCATTGGCGGCCCATGATCGCCGGAAAGACGAGGTTTTCCACGGTCAGATGCACTGCGAAAAATGCGACGGCCGGCGCGAGACCGAAAATGATGTCCGAATGTGTGATGATGCCGGCGATCGCAAGCGCGATCGTCATGGTCGTGACGCCGAGGAATGGGATAAAGCTGGATACGAAGGCGAAAACGCCCCACAGCACCGGCACGCTCATTCCGCCGGCATAGGCGATCAAGGTCATCACGAGGCCGATCCCGGCATAAATCAGCGAAGCCGTCGCAAAATAGAAGCCGAGCACCCGCTCCACGGAATTGATGATGCGGATGGCATTCAGTCGAGACGTCCTGCTGGAAAAGGTCATGATGATCGTCTTGCGCAGGCTTACCCTGCCGGCGAGGAATAGCAGCAGAGCTGCAAAGAAAATCAGGATCTGCACGATGGCCGGCGTCAGGCTGGTGGACACGACATGCAGCACGTTGCCGCTGTTCTCCAGCAGGGTGCTGATCGACATCGGGCTGCCTTGAAAGGTTGCGGATGAAATGTGCAGCCATTGAAACCGGTCGAGGTAGGGCATCAGCCGGTCGGATGTGCGCTGGAAGAAGTCGGGCGCCTGCTGCGCGAGCTTGGCGACCGGTCCGGCGAGCGCATTGATGATGAGAAAGATCACAAGCGCAACGCTGGATGAAAGAATGATGGCATTCAGAACGCGGGGAATGCCGAGCTTGCTGAGCCTTTCGGCCGCCAAGCCGAGAATCATCCCGACGACGACGGCAAGCGTCACCGGAATGAGGATCAGCGACATCATGTAAACGGCGGTGAAGGCCAGCATCAGGAAGATGCCGATCGTCGCCCACGAGGCAGCAATGTCGAGCTTGTCGCGTCCTCGCTGGTCTGAGAGACCGAAAATTTCCGTTTCGTCGTCTTGTGCACGGGATGCGTTGCGATCGACCCTCGGGCCGGCATCCTGCGACGCGGTTGCTGCATCCGATCGGCCGGCGGTGATTTTGTCGAATTCCATCCCCGGAAAGTTCCCCGAAGGCAGGATTGCCTCACCACTTCAACGCGAAAAAGCCCGCCGCGGTTCCGCAGCGGGCTTGTCGAATGGCGGTTGGGTCGGAAAAGTCAAGCGATGAGATTAAGTCCGATACCCCATGGGTCGCGCAGCGATACGCCGCCGTCGCGCTTCTCCGTCCTGATTTCGTGCTGCTCCAGGGCGGCGACGGCCTTATCCAAGGCTGCCTTGTCGTTGAAGCGCAACGTATAGTCGGAAAGACCGGTCATATGTTCGCTGCGGACGCCGGCGCCGCGGCTGTTCCAGGTATTGGCGCCGAGATGATGGTGATAGCCGCCGGTCGCAAGGAAGGTCGCGCCGGGATAGCGCGCCGCCATGACCTTCATGCCGAGGACGTCGCGATAGAAGGCGTTGGCTTCGGCGACATCGCCGACCTGCAGATGAATATGGCCGATGGCCGACCCTTCGGCCATACCGTCCCAGCGATCCTGCGGGGCGCTTTCGTAGAGCTTCTGCAGATCGAGCCGGAGCGTCGCCATCTCGACCGTGCCGTCATCGTGAAACGTCCATTGCTCATGCGGGCGATCCGCATAGATCTCGATGCCATTACCTTCCGGGTCGGACAGGTAGATGGCTTCGCTGACGATGTGATCGGAGGCGCCTTCAAGAACGACATTGTTGTGAGCCGCATGGCGAAGCCAGCGCGCAAGCTCGACACGGCTTGGCAGCAGGAAGGCGGTATGGAACAGGCCGGCGGCAGTTCGCGGCGCGCGCACAACCGCCCGATCGGTCGTCAGCGTCAGAAGGGGATGACCGGCGACGCCGAGGACTTCACCGCTCGCCGTCTTCTCGATCACCTTCAAGCCAAGCATGTCCTGATAGAAGCGGGATACCAGCGCCACGTCGGTAACGACGAGATGTGACTGGCCGACATAGGCGGGACGGGTCAGGGCATAGGAGGGGGCAGTTTCGGTCATGGTGTCAGTTCCAACCTTGGGATGGGTCTTGAAAAGGCAACCGGCGTCGGCGGCAAGGGCCGCCGGTGGCGGACATGAGGGTTTCGCCGGTTGATATGCCTTTTTGATCCCTGGTCCGCTGTACTTATGCATTCATATGGCGCATTTCGATTGTTCACAGAAGGCCATAAATTGCGGATTGAGCGTTCGCTTTCCGTTGACAAGCGACAGCAAGCCTATGGCAAGCCGTTCACGAAGATTGATCGATGTGCGCGTTTGGCGCAGTTGTCTCCTCTCCTTTCTAGTGCAAGGATCGGTCTCCAACGAAAACGGAACCGGATGAAATGACCGAGTACAGAGGCATCCGCTGGGCCTATGATCGCTATGAGATCATCGCAGACGGCATCGTCAATGGTGTCGGCGTCGTCTTCGCGCTGATCGGTGCCACCGTATTGATCTTCTATGCGACGGTTTGGAGCTCCTACGGTGAAATTGCCGCCGCCTGGATCTATGGCGTCGGCCTGGTGCTGACGCTCGGAATGTCCTTCACCTATAATCTATGGCCCGTATCCAGGACAAAATGGTTTCTGCGCCGCTTCGACCATTCTTTCATCTATGTCCTGATCGCCGCTACCTACACACCCTTTCTGGAGCGAGGATCCGGGGACCCGCTGCTTCTGGGTGTGCTGATAGCTGTCTGGGTCTTTGCGGCCTTTGGTATCGTCCTGAAAGTCCTTTTTCCGGGACGCTTCGATCGGCTGGCGATCCTGCTCTACCTTGCAATGGGCTGGAGCGGCATCCTCGTTGCCAAGCCGGTTTCCATGCATATTCCATTCGCCTCGATGCTGCTCATCATCATTGGCGGCGTCATCTATTCGCTCGGCGTGATCTTTCACGTGTGGGAAAAGCTGCGCTTCCAGAATGCCATCTGGCACGGCTTCGTGGTTGCCGCCGCCGCCGTACATTACTCGGCGGTGCTGACCTGCTTCAGCCTTCCGCCGGAAAACTTTTGACGATCTCCGCCGTCGGCGTGCACTTTTTCGTCGAGCGCAGGCTGCGCACGAGGCGCATGACGATGGCGTCGTAACGCTGCATGTCCGCCTTCGAATAATCCATCTGGAAGAAGGCAGCACCACCGTTGCAGAGCGCGACCCCGCGCACATAGACGATGCGGCCCTGCCTGGTGCCGGAAAAGCTGATGCCGCGTGAGTTCGATTTCGAGTAGGAAATCTTCCAGCCCTGGTCTCTGGCGAGCGCCATTCGCCCATTCGCTTCCGATGCAAAATCGCCGTTGGCAACCATCGTGCCGAAGACCTGCAGCGACGCGGAGCGATCTGCCGGCGACAGCGAAAGCCGGTCGGTATCCTCGGAAGAGGCGGCAAGATGGAATTCCGACGGCAGCTCGATCGAATAGCCAAGACCTGCATTGTCA
Organism: Rhizobium sp. 11515TR; assembly: GCF_002277895.1. Classification (NCBI taxonomy): domain Bacteria; kingdom Pseudomonadati; phylum Pseudomonadota; class Alphaproteobacteria; order Hyphomicrobiales; family Rhizobiaceae; genus Rhizobium; species Rhizobium sp. 11515TR. The sequence continues at coordinate 1,728,695 of NZ_CP022998.1, forward strand.
TAGGACCACCAGTCCGCGGCAGAGACCGGGATGGTCGAAAGGAGCAGCAAGGTAATGACGCGGGCGAGCATTGCGGTTTCCGGGAGGCGGGATCTGCAAACCGGTCAAGATTAGCGCTTTTTTGAGCGAAAATTCCATAGCGGTTTAGAAAATACCGATAAATTAGCGCAAATTCATTACAACTTCATTGCGAGCCATGCAGGAATGGCAAGGAATTCTGCAATGCTGCGACGTTCAAACAGGCGTCGCGGGCTCCTGAATGATCACTATGTCCTGCAACTTCGACAGTTGCTGGCAGCAAAAATCGATTTCGGTGGTTTATGTCCGGTTTTCCCTTGTCAGGGCTTGAGGCGATGTGTCCTTTCGCCTATCCCTTCAAGACCGTTCCGGCTTTGCCGGATTCTGCATGAACGTCCAGTTAGGGGGGAGCATGGCCGCCGCCACCGCGGGCCTGACATTCCTGGCTTTATGCCTGCCCTTTCTCGGTGCGCTGATCGCGCCGGTTGTCGTTCGGCATTTGGGCCACAATGCGGCGTGGCTCCTGGCGCTGTTTCCGACTCTCGCCTTTCTGCATTTCTCTAGCTTCCTTCCCGCCGTTGCAGCCGGCGGCGTGCAACTTGGCGGTTTCGATTGGGTGCCGAGCCTTGATCTTAGGTTTTCCTGGCTGGTAGACGGCCTGTCACTGACCTTTGCATTGCTCATCACCGGCATCGGCACGCTGATTGTCCTTTATGCCGGCGGCTATCTGAAGGGGCATGTCGATCTCGGTCGCTTCTTCTCGTTCATCTTTCTCTTCATGGGCTCGATGCTCGGCCTCGTGGTGTCCGATAGCTTCCTGACGCTCTTCGTCTTCTGGGAACTGACCTCGATCACCTCCTTCCTGCTGATCGGCTTCGATCATCATCGGGAAGCGTCACGGCGGGCCGCACTGCAGGCGCTGGTGGTGACCGGTGGCGGCGGGCTGCTGTTGCTGGCCGGCCTGCTGCTGATCTGGCAGGTGACGGGCATCGGCGCGATGTCCGATCTTCTGAAGGGCGGCGATGCCCTGCGTGCAAGCCCGCTCTATTTGGCGGCCCTGATCCTTGTTCTTGGCGGCGCCTTCACCAAATCGGCGCAGTTCCCGTTTCACTTCTGGCTGCCGAATGCCATGGAGGCGCCGACCCCGGTCTCGGCCTATCTGCACTCGGCAACCATGGTGAAGGCAGGCGTCTATCTGCTGATGCGGCTCAATCCCGCCATGGGCGGGACGATGGCCTGGCAGACCATCTTGCCGGCCTTCGGCGCGGCGACACTGCTGGTCGGAACCCTGCTTGCAATCCGCCAGACCGACTTGAAGCTGAAGCTCGCCTATACGACGGTTTCCTCGCTCGGCTTGCTCGTGATGCTCACCGGCTTCGGTACCGATTATGCCGTAGAAGCCGCCGTCCTCTATCTGGTGGCGCATTCGCTATTCAAGGGCGCGCTGTTTATGGTCGCCGGCATCGTCGATCATGAAACGGGGACGCGCGACATCACCCGGCTGGGCGGCTTGCGCTCGGCCATGCCGCTGACCTTTGCTGCAGCCTTGGTCGCCGCCGTGTCGATGGGTGGTCTGCCGCCGGCCTTCGGCTTCCTTGCCAAGGAAGAGATTTATGCCGCACTGGCACAGGCATCGCCTGCCGCGATCATCCTCACCATCATCGCCGTAGCCGGCAATGCGCTGATGTTTGCCATCGCCTTTGCGGTGGCGTTGAAGCCCTTCATCGGCGCGGTCACAGAGACGCCTCATCAGCCGCATGAGGCGCCGCCATTGCTCTGGCTCGGGCCGGTCGCGCTCGCTCTTCTCGGTCTCTTGTCGGCATTGTTTTCGGGCCAGTGGCACGATTATGTCTCTTCGCCGATGGCAAGCGCCGTTGGCGGCAAGGGATTGGAGATTTCGGTCTCCTTGATCCCCCATATTGGCGTGCCTCTTGCGCTTTCGCTGGTCACCGTGCTGATCGGCGTCATCGTCTACTGGCAGCTCGATCGCGCTCGTTTCCTGATGTCCGTCGTCCTGCGTGCCCTTGGGCCGGGACCGGATCGCGGTTTCGATGGGTTCATCTCCGGCCTGGTGCGATTGTCGCATGCCGTGTCGCGGCTGTTGCAGCCCGGCCGACTGGAAATCTACGTCACCGTCACTTTCCTTTGCCTGGCGGCGATGTTGCTGATCCCTCTCGCTGCTCATAGCGAGCTGCCCGCCATGCCAGCCTGGCCGAACCTGCAATGGCATGAGGCGACGATCTTCCTGATCGCGGTCATCGGCGTTGTGGCGGTGGTGTTTGCGCGCGATCGGCTGACGGCGATCGTTTCGCTCGGCATCCAGGGCTTTGCCGTTGCCGTCATCTTCCTGCTGTTCGGAGCACCGGATCTCTCGTTCACACAGTTCATGGTCGAGACGCTTGCGGTCGTGATTCTGGCGCTTGTCATGACGCGGCTGAGGCTTTCGCCTTCCGATCGCCGTCCGCCGCTCGCCAGGATCGCCCATGCCGTGCTTGCCATTGGCTGCGGCAGCGGCTTTGCACTCCTCCTGCTGAAGGCGACCGAAGCGCCGTTCGACCTGACGCTGACTGCCTTCTTCAATCAATATTCGAAGCTGATCGCGCACGGCGACAATGTCGTCAACGTCATCATCGTCGATTTCCGCGGCACGGATACGCTCGGCGAGATTGCTGTCGTCGCCATGACCGGACTTGCCATCCTGGCGCTGATCCGTATCCGCGCCGGTGGTGAGCGCAAGCTTGCAGCCAACGATCCCGATCTTGAGGAGAAGCCCGGTTTCGAGGAAGGGATGGAGGCCAAGCGCTCATGAATACGCTGATCTTCCGCACCGCCGCACCGTTTTTGACGGCCCTAATGTTGCTCTTCTCCATTTTCGTGCTGCTGCGCGGTCATAACGAGCCCGGCGGCGGCTTTATCGGCGGCCTGATTGCGGCTTCGGCGCTCGCGATCTATGGCATCGCCTGTGGTGTGACCGCGGTCCGCCGCGCGATTGTCTTCCATCCGCTGTCGATTGCCGGCTTCGGTCTGCTTGCGGCGACCATCGCAGGCATCCTGTCCATATTGGCTGGCGTGCCGTTCATGACGGGGCTGTGGATCTATCCGCATCTCTTCGGCATCGAGGTGCCGCTTTCCACCGTCATGCTCTTCGACACCGGCGTCTATCTGGTCGTCGTCGGCGCCATCACCTCGATCGCGCTCGCGCTCGAAGAGCGGGAGGTGGATTGATGGAGGCCGTCTTCGCCGTCGTCGTCGGCATCTTCTTCACCGCTGCGATCTATCTGATGCTGTCGCGATACTCGATCCGCATCATGCTCGGCATCGCGATCCTCGGCAACGCTGTCAACCTTCTGCTGTTCACGGCCGGCCGGGTTACGCCCGAAGTGCCGCCGATCATTCAGAAAGGCAAGGCCACGCTCGATCTTGCCGCCGCCAATCCGCTGCCGCAGGCTTTGATCCTGACAGCAATTGTCATCTCCTTCTCGTTCCTGGCTTTTCTGCTCGTCCTGACCTATCGGGCCTATCAGACCTTGAAGACCGACAATACGGGCGAGATGCGGCTCGCTGAACCGGAGGAGCGGCCGCTGCCGCCCTTGGGGTACTGACGCAATGGCTGGACCCACGGATACCGCAGTTGATCTTTCCCAAGCGCTGGTTGCCTTGCCGATACCGATAGGACATTGGCTGGCCATTTTGCCGGTCGTTTTGTGTATTGGGCTCGGCGCGCTTCTTCTGATGCTGCGCAATCGCACCGAATGGCATGCCGCAATCGCCATTCCCGGCCTTGTGCTATTGGTGCTGATCGATGCCGTCTTGCTCTATCGGGTCGTCAGCGACGGCGCCGTGACCATGGTCATGGGGCGATGGCTGCCGCCCTTCGGCATCGCCTTCACCGTCGATATTTTCGGGGCGCTCATGGCTTTGACGGCGGCCGTCGTTGCGCTTGCAGCGGGTTTCTATTCTCTTGGCGAAATCACGGTGAGTGGTCGGCGGTATGGCTTCTTTCCATTCCTGATGCTGCTGCTCGCCGGCGTTAGCGGTGCCTTCCTGACGGGCGATGTCTTCAATCTCTACGTCTGGTTCGAGGTGCTGCTGATCTCGTCCTTCGGCCTGCTGATTCTCGGCTCGGAGCCGGAGCAGATCGACGGTGCGCTGAAATATGCTGTCCTCAACCTGATCGCCACCACGCTCTTTCTCGTCTCCGTCGGCTATCTCTACGCCGTCTTCGGCACGCTCAACATGGCCGATATCGCGATGAAGGCGAGGGCGGGGGACAGCAACGCACCGCTGATGACGCTGGCCGGCCTGTTCCTGCTGGCCTTCGGCATGAAGGCCGCCGCCTTTCCGGTCAATTTCTGGCTTCCGGCCTCCTATCACACGCCACGCATCACCGTTTCGGCGATTTTTGCCGGTTTGCTGACCAAGGTCGGGGTCTATGCGCTGATCCGGGTTCTGGTCATGCTGCTGCCTGTCGAGGGGGCGGCGCTTGGTCCGCTCGTCGCGGTCGTTGCTATTGCCACCATGCTTGTCGGCGTCGTCGGCGCGCTCGGGGCAAACGACGTCAGGCGCATGCTCGGCTATATCGTCATCTCCGGCATCGGCACCATGCTTGCGGGTGTCGCTCTCGGCAGTGCCGAGGGCCTCAGCGGGGCGATCTTCTATGCACTGCATTCGATGGTGCTGATGACGGCACTTTACCTGCTCGCAGGGCAGGTGGCTCGGCTCGGCGGCAGCTTTTCCTTGAGCACTCTCGGTGGTCTCTATCGCCGCAACGGCTGGATTGCCGGCATCTCGCTGGTACTGTTCTTCGCCATCAGCGGCTTGCCGCCCTTTTCCGGCTTCTGGCCCAAGGTCGTGCTGGTCAAGGCGGCGCTTGCGACGGGTGCATGGTGGCTTGCGGCAACAATCCTTTTGGCCGGTTTCCTGACGACGATCGTCTTCGGGCGGGTATTTCTTCTGGCCTATTGGCGCCCGGCGGCGGCAGATGGGATTGCAGCGGAGCCGATTGCATGGCAGGCAGCGCTTCCGCTTCTTGCTCTTTCTCTGCTTGTCGTCGGCTTCGGCCTGTTTCCGGAATGGCTCCTGCACCTGACGCAGGCGGCCGCTGCCGGCCTCGAACAACCATCGGCCTATCTGCGCTCGGTCTTCCCCGCAGCAGGAGGCGTGCAATGATCCTCTTGGTCTTCAACCTGCTGCTCGCCATCGTCTGGGTCGCCATCACCGGCAGCGCTTCCTTCATCAATCTGGTCTTCGGATTCGTCCTTGCGGCAATTGCGCTGGCGATCGTCCGCTCGTCCTATGGCGGCGTGCTTTATCTCGGCCGTGTCCGCCGCATTTTGGCATTGCTGTTGCTGTTCATACGGGAGCTCGCCAAGTCGGTCTGGGCCGTCGCCGTCGCCGTCATGAGCCCCAGTATGGACGTAAAGCCCGGTATCTTCGCCTTTTCCTTGACGGTCGATCGCGATTTCGAAATCACGCTGCTTGCCAATCTCATCACTCTGACCCCGGGAACACTATCCGTCGACGTCTCCGATGATCGCAAGACACTCTATGTCCATGCGCTCGATTGCTCCGATCCGGAGGCTATCAGGCGCAGCATCGCCGACGGCTTCGAGCGCCGGATCATGGAGGCTTTCCGATGATGGCCGCATCCGTCGTTTCAGCCGCCGCGATGGTGGCGCTCGGCATTCTGAGCATTGCCTTCCTGTTGACCGTCTATCGCGTGGTGGCCGGCCCGACCTTGCCGGACCGGGTTCTCGCGCTCGACATGCTGGTGGCGATTGCCATCGGCTTCATCGCCGTCATGGCCACCAAGACAGGTTTCACGCTCTATATCGATATTGCCATCTCGCTCGGTCTCGTCGGCTTTCTCGCGACCGTCGCCTTTGCACGGTTCATCCTAACGCAGGGGCAATCGGATGCCGTGCAACAGGCTGGCACTGGACTGGATGAGAGTATTGCTGCTGAAGGCAAAAAGAGGCGTAAGCACCAAGGGCGGAAGAAGGGAGGGCGATAGTGGATTTGCTTTGGGCCGTCATAGTAACCGCGCTTCTACTTTCGGGCGCGCTGTTCTCGCTCATCGCCGCGATTGGCATCGTGCGTCTTCCCGATCTCTACAGTCGCATGCATGCGGCGTCGAAGGCGGGTACGGTCGGGTCCGGCCTGTTGCTACTTGCAGTCGGTATTCATTCGCAAGACATATCGGTCCTGGCAAGAGCATTGGCCGGCTTCGTCTTTTTCGTGCTGACCGCACCGATTGCAGCACATCTTCTCGCGCGTGCGGCACACAAGGCTGGATATCGGCTGACGCCACCTTCGGTGCGGGATGAACTGCTGACGAGGGAGCAGATCACCAGAGGCGCGTATAGAAAGAAGGGCTAACAAACGTGGAAATTGTTCAGGAAGGAATAGCTGTTCGCGTTATTAGTTATCTGTTTTTTAGTAGATGAATTTTTTGCGAAGAAATGTAGGGATTAAAAACTGGACATTTGGATAAAGAGTGCTAATTCAGATTCAAGTAGAGTTCTGATGTTGAGTTAGTCTCGGCCGGGTTTAAGCTCTCAATGCTTTTATCTTTCTTTGATGAAAAGCTGAGCAAAACTTTCTTCCGGTAACGGATTAAAGATCGCTATCGCGGTCGCTAATTCTGAGATCAGGCGGCAAGGGGCGGTTTTCTCTCGCATGAGGTCTAGGGGTGGATTTCATGCGGAAAGAAATTTGGTTTTATCCACCGTTTTCTTGCTGGTGACTGCTACGAATACGAGCAATGCGTTTGTGCGGATTGTTCGGCGCTGGGACATAGCGAAATCGACAGATTTCCGTAACCGAGCGCGAAATATATAGCAACGTTGTGCCCTGCGTGCTCTCCGGAGGCGCGGACGCAGCAGGCAAGCCGATGAACAGGAGAACACAATGACAGATGCGGCCCTTGGCAACGGGCAGGAGTTACTGGTTGAACTGACTGCCGATATTGTAGCGGCCTATGTCAGCAACCATGTCGTACCGGTCAGCGACCTTCCGAATTTGATTTCCGACGTACATTCCGCCTTGAGCAGCACCTCGGCTCCGGCACCTGCCGTAACCGTGGTCGAAAAGCAGAAGCCGGCCGTATCCGTCCGCAAATCCGTGCAAGATGACCAGATCACCTGCCTCGAATGTGGCGGCAGCTTCAAGTCTTTGAAGCGCCATCTCATGACCCATCATGGTCTTTCGCCGGAAGAGTATCGCGAAAAGTGGGATCTCGCTGCCGATTATCCGATGGTGGCGCCAGCCTATGCGGAAGCCCGTTCGCGCCTGGCAAAGGAAATGGGCCTCGGCCAACGTCGCAAGCGCGGCCGCTGAGAGTTCCATAACGAACTTAAAGATAACCCGGCTTTTGGGCCGGGTTATCCCCATGTTGGCTGCAGGATCGGCCTATGCCGCGGCCCTGACACGAGCCTCTTCGCGAATGCGTTTGATCATCGAGCGCAATCCGTTGGCGCGCTGCGAGGAGAGATGCTCCACCAGCCCGATCTTCCCGAAGACATCGAGTGCGTCGAGAGCCGCGATTTCCGAAGCTGGCTTGCCGGAATAGGTGGCAAGCACGATCGCCACCAGCCCGCGCACGATATGAGCGTCTGAATCGCCTTCAAAGGTCAATATCGGATTGTCCGGATCGCCGGATGCATGCGTGACGAGCCAGACTTGGCTCGCGCAGCCCTGCACCTTATTTTCCAGCGTCCGCTTTTCCTCCGGCAGGTCGGGCAGCGCCTTGCCGAGCTCGATCACAAAGCGGTAGCGATCCTCCCATTCGTCCAGGAAGGAAAAGTCTTCGATGATCTTCTCAAGCGGTGTCATTGCAGCAGTCCAGATTGTCCATTGTCTTGGATATAGGCGAAACGGTGCCCGATTTGAACCCGGGACGACAAAGAACGCCACCGACCATAGGGGCGGCGGCGCTGAAGTTGGGGCCAATGGAAGAATGTCAGATATGGGGGCGCGGCATCGGCAGCGGAATGGAGGACGGCAGCTTGACCGTGCCGGTAACGACGACGTCGGCCGTTTCTGCACCCGTGATGCGCTTGGCCGGCATCGGCTGCGCCATGGCGGCAACCTGATCGGTACCTGTGTGAGCCGTTGCGGCAGCCGCCTGCGGATTTGCGGCTTGATCCTTGAAGTGACGGCCGAGCATGTCATAGGCGACGCGAGCGCCGTCGCCGACCTGATAGCCGAGCGCCGTCAGCGTTTCGCCGCCCTTGGCACAGACATCCGGCTTCTCGTTGCACATAGCGCCGACATATTGAACGACGCCCGATGCCGCCGAAATCGCATCGGAAACCTGCAGCGTCGCTTCACCTGCCGGCCGCGGCGCACCCTCGGGCTTTGCAAAGATTGGCAGGAACATGAGAACCAGCGAAAACCAGAACCCTGCTCTAATCAGAAACCACATCGCCTAGCCCCATCCTCTCTGTCGCTCGGCTCGATCGCCGATTCGGACTTGCTCGTCCGATCTGGTTCGAACCCTATCTGGCAGAGGACAACAGCGCTTTTCAAAACTCGGCAGCATTTTCTGCAATTTTGATTCAAATTGTAGCTTTCCGGCTTTGACCAGCATTTGGTTCAGATTGTAGCGATTGCTGTTAAGCATGTCTCGCCCTATCCGCCTGATATGCAGGGCTTTGCGGATGCAAGCTTTGCCGCAAAAGTTAACGTGGGGCAGAAATACGAATAAAATCCGTTGCTTACCTGCTGTTAACCACAAAAAACAAAGGTCCCTCATTCTGCGTCAAAACGGGATTTTGAGCCCTTTTCGGCCGTCCTCAGCGTTCCTTCTTTATTCTTTCCTTAAGTCGGCGGGGCCTATTGTGCAGTCCGATAAGTGACCGTTTTAACGGGTTGTAGTGTGCGCGTATTGAGTGACATTTCTGTCGGGACTGTAGCCCTCGTGGACCGGGTAGGCCGAAGCTGGCTCTCCCGGACGAGCGGGGATGGCGAAGTTCGTGGACAGGAACTGGCGATCCTGCGCCGGCTTGCGCTTGCTTCTTCCGTCGCGCTCTTTGCCGTTCCGGCCGGTCTTTCCCTCGTCACCAGCCCGGCCGTGGCGCTGCCTGCCGGTGTGGCCACGGTCTGCGCTGCCTTCCTCTTTTCGGCCGTGGGCAGCATCGCGCTGTCGCGTCAGCGGCCTGCCCTCCGTCCGGCAGAGGCCGTCGTCGTCGAGCACCGCGATCTGATGCTGGAGTCGGCCTTCGGCCTCGTCCTGTTACTCGACCCTCAGGGCAATGTGACCACAGTCGGTGGCCGCGATCGTGCGGAATTTCTGTGCTGGATGCGCGACCCCACCGGGCGTGGCTTCGTCGAGCAGATCCACGTCTCAGACAGAATCGTCTTCCTGCAGGCGATCGATGTACTGCGCCAGGGAAGGGATGCCCATAGCGCCGACTTGCGACTGGAACGGTCGACAGTTGTCGGTGGGGATGACCAGTTCGTCCATGCGCGGATGGAACTGACCGCGCGTCGCGATGCCGAAGGGCGTCTGACGGCAATCGTCAGCCAGCTGCGCGATATCTCTCAGGACCAGCAGCTCCGCGAGGATGCGGCGCGCAAGGCGGCTGAGGCGGAATCGGCCAATGATGCCAAGTCGCGCTTCCTGGCTGCCGTCAGCCATGAGCTGCGTACCCCGCTCAATGCGATCCTCGGCTTTTCCGATATTCTGAGCGGCGAGTATTTCGGCAAGCTGGAAAACGATCGCCAGCGTGAATATGTCGGCTTGATCCGTCAGTCGGGTGCGCATCTTCTGTCGGTCGTCAATACCATGCTCGACATGAGCAAGATCGAGGCTGGCCGTTATGAGCTGATGCTCGAATCCTTCGCGATCGAGGACACCATTGCGACATGCGAAGCAATGCTCGGGCTGCAGGCGAAGGAAAAGGGACTGACGCTGACAAGCCGCATCCAGCGGGGCCTCGGCGAGATCGTCGCCGACCAGCGGGCGATCCAGCAGATCCTCATCAATCTCATCGGCAACGCCATCAAGTTTACCGATGCCGGCGGTGCGATCACCATCGATGCTGCTTTGGCTGATGGCATGTTGAAGCTGTCGATCGGCGATACGGGCATCGGCATTGCCAGCGAGCGCCTGGCATCGCTCGGCCAGCCCTTTGTGCAGATCCAGAACGACTATACCCGCCGTTACGCCGGTACCGGCCTCGGCCTCTCGCTGGTCAAGGGCCTCGTCGGCCTGCACGGCGGAAACTTCTCGATTGCCAGTGCGCCGGGCGAGGGCACGGTCATTACCATCCTCATTCCGTTCGATGGTTCCGGCGCCGTGACGATGCAGCAGCCTGTGGATGTTAATCGTGCTGTCGATTTTCCGCCGCGCCTGAAACATACTGTGGAGATAGATGAAGGGCGAAACAAGGAACTGATGAATGGCCCCGCAAAAGCGAAAATCGCCTAAGGGACGAGGAAGGGGCAAGCGCAAGCAGCCCGGCCTGGCCTCCCGTGGTGCGGTTGCCCTTGGCAGCCTGAGCCTGCGCGGCAGCACCGCGCTGGGCGGCCTTGGCCTTCGCGGTGCGGGCGCGCTCGCCGCTCTGATCGGCAGTGCAGTGGGCCGTCATCCCGCCATTGCCGGCGGCATGGCGCTTTTCTTCGGGGTTTTTGGCTTCGTCACCGCCAATGCGCTCTGGTATCAGACGGGCGCGCATCCATCGCCCATATTGCGCACCCGCGATCCCGCGTCTCCCTACCAGATCCCCGGCCGCAAATCCTTTCTGCACGCGCAGCAGGCCGACGCCGGCAACGTCACCACTTTTCGGATAGAAAGGCAGGATTCGGCTTCCGATTCTGCCACGGCACCCTCAACAGCACAGTCGTCCAGCGCGCCGTCGAAACTGATTGCCGATGTACAGGCCGAACTCATCCGTCACGGCCTCTATGATGGCGCAGCCGATGGAAAGCCGGGATCGCGCACGACATCGGCCATCCTCTTCTTCCAGGAGGCGTCTGGTCTTCCGCAAACCGGCACGCCGACACCGGAGCTTCTGGCCGCTCTCAGGGCCAGCAATGCCGCCGCTGCACAGCCGGCCGGTGGCAGAGCGAATGCGGCGGCGGCCGTCCCCGCCGAGCGCCCCGTCAACGTTTCCGCCACGGCGGATGCGATCGACCCGGTTGCCGCCGCCATTCAGAATGCTGAGAAGAACATCCGGACCGGTGCTGTCGTCGCCAAAGCAACGCCGAGCGATGCGGTCAACAAGGTCAATATGGTCATGCAGATCCAAAAGGGCCTGAGCAATATCGCCTACAGCAATGTCAGCATCGACGGCGTAGCCGGAGAGCAGACGAAGGCAGCGATCCGCCGCTTCCAGAAGCACTATCGCCTGCCGGAGACCGGGGAACCGAACATGGCGGTCCTCAAGAAGCTGCAGGATATCGGCGCGCTCTGAAGCCCGCGGTACAAGCCTCTGTCGTCAACCTGATACGACTACGCGCTGTAGGGCGGCTTCAATTGCCTTGGCGGGCATGCACCGTTATAGCTGCGACATGAGATTGCGCAGCGACATCTTTGTTTCCGCTCTTGTCCGCCGCTTGTTTGCCCGTGGCGATTTTGCCGCTGTCGAGCACAAGGGTGAAGAGCAGGCGGGCGCGATCTTCATCCGTCAACGCTTCCGCGACGGATCGGAGACCCTCTATGCGCCGGCACCGCAGAGCCTGTTCGATGAGGAGGAGAGCGGTACGCGGCTCTTCGAGATCCGCATCGAGCGGAAGGAGCCGCAGGAAATCCGCGAAACCCTGGATCGCGAGCTGAAATTCGATCCTGATTTATGGATCGTCGAACTGGAAACGGACGATATCGCCGATATCGTCCCATTAGCCGGTTTCCGCGCCAATCCGCTGGATTGAGCCGCTTTTACCGACGGTTTGCCACACGCAATTCGCGGAGAGGACCTGATTTTGCCCCGAACAACGGCGCTGCAGGACGCTGCGCCGGCTTTTCCTGCGGCAGATAGGTATAGCTGTCGGCGCGGCGCCATGCTTCGACGCGTGCCTGGCTCTCCTCCTGGTCGATATCATCGAGCACCAGCCATGCCCGACTGACGCTGCCATGCCGTTCGGCCAGATGCGGATAGAAGCGCTCCAGCGAGTAGACGGCATCGGCAATGCCCATGCCGAGGCTGACGAGCGTGACGGCGAGCTGTTGCCCCGAAGTGTCGAGCAGGATGCGTTCAGCAAGCCAGTAGCTGGAGGAGAGGGCATCGGCGAGCGTCGTTGCGAATTGCACCGCATCGCGCTCACGGGCAAAGCGGACGAGCAGAGCTTCCTGCGTCTCGCTAAGGCTACGCAGACCGAGCCGGTCGCTGTCATCGCGGTTGAGATGGCGCGCAGCCTGTTTGATCTGCTGGCGCAGGATTTCTTCGCGCGATTGCCGTTCGGTTTCTGTTGTCTCGGCTTGGGATGAAGCGACGGCGGCCGGCTGTTCCGGCACTGTCATGCCGCGTTCCGGTTCGGCCTGATGCAGGCCGACGAGCGCGTCGATGACCTTGGGAGAGAGCGAGGAGCGGCGGACGATCGCCCGCGCATGGGCGGCCCCTTGCGTGCGTGCGATGGTGATAAGTGTATCGTCGTCGATCGCCTGCGAACTCGTAAGGAACGGAGCGGCAATTGGGATCGGCTGACAGCCGATGAACAGTGCAACGGCTTGGGGCACGGTTTCACATTGGGAGAGGGCGGCAACCGCTTGCCGCTTCGCCTCGTCCGAAGATGCCTGGAAAACGGGGGTGAAAAGCTCGGCGAACTGGCGAAGTTCCGATTTGGATGGATGGCCCATGCCTTCGAAGCTGGTGATCGTCGCCATCAGAACCACGTCCTTCTTGCGGACAGTCGCAGGCTCTTCAAGGTCTCTAAACCGATCACGCACGCCAACACCCATACCGATACGCCGAACAAAAAAGCAGGGAGCCCGAAGGTCGACCATGGCTTCCGCTTTGCTTCACTCCAGTCGAATGGGACGACTCTTTCGATAAAGAGGGCATCCTCGATGATGACTGTCGAAACGGGTATGGACACGGTCGTCCTTATCTGGCTTTCGCCAAAGACTAAGACCGGCGGGTTAATGGTTCGTGAAAACTTTATTAAAATCCGAATAAAAATTGCGCGTTAAGCTTGCGCGAGGAGTGCAGCCGCATTTTGTCCGCATGGACGGCAGTTTGGGGCGAAAGCGGACCTGTGGAAAACCTTTCTGGACATAGCTGCGCGCAGGCAAATTCAACCTATGAGTGCTTCGGTTGTGGAGATAGTCAAAAGCGATGTTACTCGCTGCGAAAGCGGAGATCCGGCCTCTCGATGCAGATGGAATTCTTCAGATGCCCTTATGCTCGCGCAAGGCTGCGAGCAGCTTTTCCGAGGTGTTGTAGCCGGATTGAAAAAGGCCGATTGCCGCCGTGGCCGCGAACTGGGCTTCCGTGCTTCTAATATCGATCCGCTTTTCCAGGCACCACCCATCCAGCGCATTGCGCAGGACGGTGACATCCTCCGGTGAAAAGACGGAACTGCCCGCCGCAAACATTGATTGCCCTCGAATTACGACCTTACATTACGTTAATTTTTCGTGAGCGCAAATAATATTTGTGTGACGCTTTTCTGCAACGTGGCATTCGCGCTTTCCGTGTGGCCGCCGGGTCATCTGTTTAGTTAAGCGCATGATATTGTTCGATTTCACGGCAAAAGCGCGTTCCGCAATTTTTCAACGGTCGATGAAACCAAAGCTGCGGTCACGGCGTTAATGCAGCATGACGAGTGATGCCGAGAATGACGAGCGATAAGAATTAGCATTCTGTTAACTGCGATATGTCTGAATTCCGATTGAAAGCAGCCATTGGCAGAATGTGATCGAGTGTAAAGACAGCATGGAAGCCGAAAAATCGGTGCTCATGCCACGGTGTAAGGGAAATGCCGTGAGAAGGCGCGGATGCCTCCATTGAAGCCCAAAGACAAAGGCTGGAGTGGAGGAGCGCGCTAGCCCGCTTCAGTGGCGGGCAGGGTGAAATCAGGTCGCAGGTTCATCCGTCTCGAGACGTTAATGGAGACGAGAATGGCAAAAATCATATCTCTTTCGGATTGGCGATTGCGCCTGCCGCCGCGCGCGCAGAAAGAGCCGGTGGAGGCAAAGATACTGTTGTTCACCGGCGTGCGTTACGAGCATCTTGATACGCCAACGCATCGCCCTGGGGCAGGCCCGAAGCGGGCAAAGGGAAAGTAAGCGCTTCAGCATATGCAAGTGCGTGGCGAGTTGCCGCGCGCCTGCCAGCTGCCGCCGCAAGAGCCGGACAGCGCTTCCTGGCGCCGCTCGAGACGGGTCCGCCAGCTTCCCGCCGCACAATTCTCGATCCAGGGTTTTCAGCCCTAAAGATTTCAGCCCCAAAGATTTCAGCCATTGTCGAATTCGTCACAGCCGGCCTCGGAGAGAAATTCTTGCGCCGCATTGTCGAAACTTGCTTGCGGCGCCATGGTGCGCAGCACGGCATAGCCTTGAGCCCGTGGCACTTCCACCAGGATCGATTGGGCAAGCGCGGGCGGTAGTGCCTTGCGTATGCCAGTCAGCTGGACAGGCGATGCAAGCAACAAATCGAGCGTTCCGCCGACCGACGTGCGGTCGCTCATGCTGAACACTTCATTGGATGCCGCGTCATAGATGGCAAGTGACCAGAACGGCACCTTACCCTTCGCGGTCAGATGAACGGGCGTATCCTCGATGTCGAAGGCGCAGACGGCCGTGCGGATGTAGGGATCTGTATTGGAAAGCCCCGCATCGTCGTCCTTGTTGTCGAGCGTGTAGAAATGGTTCTCGTCACCCTCGTCCGATACACGCGTATAAGCGTCCCGGTCGGAGAAGTGAGGCAGCGACAGAATGATGATGATATGCAGGAGCACCGCGCCGAATAGGCCGGTGAGGATCGCGAAGACGAATCTAAACATTGCCGCATCCGATCTTCTCAAGTTTCGGCATGCCGAGATCGATCAGGCCGGAATTGCTGGCCGCCGGCGAATCCAGGAGCGTCCATACCAGGCGGAAATTGCCAGACGGCGGCAAGGCGAGCCAGTTGCCCGCCTGGGCATTGGATGAAACGGTGATGTCGAAGGTCGAATCCGGCTTGCGCAGCACCACCCAGGAATTGATGGTGGAAGGGCGGCCGGCAGCGTCTTCGATCGGCCGGCCGTCATTGCCGGCGATGAAGAGGGTCCAAAGCCTTGCCGGCGGCGTCTGCCCGCTGATGCGGTAGGTGCAATTTGCGGTCAGCCGGGCTTTGCTGTCATCGTCGGAGGCGGTAAACACCAGCCCTTCGGCTGTGCCGTACAGCAAACGCCCCGCGCGTGCTCGATGCGATTTCGCATAAGGGTCGGCATCCGCCGTCTGCATTTCAGGGAACGCTTGCCAGGCGCCAAGCTTGATCGCGCCGAAGCCGGAAGTGGCATCCAGCGCCAGAAGCGTGAATACGATACCGCCGCCAAAGGCGATGACAAGCGAAAGCGCAACAAGAAGGGGAACTCGGAACACCCTGGGATCGTCCTCGTGACAAATCGGTGTCGATTTATTCCTGATTCTGGCTGTAGGGGGAAGGGCAAGCCACTATTTACGGCTATCTTGAGAATAATTGCGAAGATCGGGAACGGCAGCTGGCATCCAAAACACCGGCTGCCATCTTTCGGTTCGACGACAGGTTTGCAGCCGTCATCTGCGCCGCGCTGCAATGCATTTTCCGGAAGGGTCGATCACTCAGGCGCGGTCGTGCTGCGATGCTCCGCCGTTGCCACCTTCTGCGCGCCGAGCGGTGTCGCAGCCTTTAGCCTTTCGCCGATATCGCGCAGGATATTCGTGGAGTCTACCGAAAGCGAGCGCGGGCGCACCAGCGGCGGCAGGGCGCTACTGGCGGGGTCGGCGGGCTTCTTTGCCACAACCGTTTGGGGTTTCTGCACCGGGAAGGGGTTGGTGATCCCCGGGATCGGCTTCAGCACGATGCCCTGATTGGCGTAATCCATGATCTTCTTGAAGGTCATGGCCGGCAGAGTGCCGCCCGTCATGTTGTTCGTAGAGGTATAGTCGTCATTCCCGAACCAGACAGCGCAGGTGTAGTTGCCGGTAAAGCCGATGAACCACGCATCGCGATAGGCCTGCGTGGTGCCGGTCTTGCCGCCGACCACGATACCATTGTCGAGCGCCGCTCTGCGGCCGGTGCCGATCACCGGAACCTGTGTCAGCATCTGGTTCATGTAGGAGGTAGCTTTTTCGCTCAGAACCCGCTTGGCTGGTGTCTCGTCACGGCCGAAATCATAGAGCACCTTGCCGTCATAGCCGGTGATCTGCTCGATGCCGTGGCGGCGTGACTGCATGCCGTTGGCCGGAAACACCGCATAGGCTGTCGCCTGATCGAGCACCGTCACTTCCGATGTGCCGATCGGAATGGTCTTGTCGTTGCGAATTGGCGTTTCCACGCCCATGGCCTTGGCCATGTTGCGGATGGGCTGAATGCCGAATTTCTCCTTGGCGAGCCGCACCGGGATGGTGTTGATCGATTGCGTCAGCGCCTGGGTGAGCGTCACCTTGCCTTCGTAGCGGTTCTCGTAATTATGCGGGCTCCAGTTGCCCCAGCTGATCGGCGCATCGACGATGGTGGACGTCGGCGTCATGCCGTTTTCCATCGCGACCGAATAGGTATAGATCTTGAAGGATGAACCTGGCTGGCGCAGCGCCTTGGTCGCGCGGTTGAACTGGCTTTCGCCGTAGTCGCTGCCGCCGACCATGGCGCGTACCGCGCCGCCGTTTTCGATGACGACGGAAGCACCCTGTTTGGCCTTATAGCGCTCGCCGAACTCCATCAGGCTGGATTGAACCGAATCCTCCGCCGCCTTCTGCAGCCCCATATCGATGGTGGTGCGCACGATCAGCGAGCGCTCCGGAAAGCGGGTAGCAAGCCGCTGCACCTCATCGAAGGCCCAATCGAGGAAATAGTCCGGGGATTCGATCTGGGCGCGGTCGACCACCGAAGCCGGGTTGCGCCGTGCGGCGACGACCTGTCCCTCGGTCATCAGCCCGCTCTGTACGAGATTGGACAGCACGTCGTTGGCGCGCGCACGCGCCGCCGGCAAGTTTACATGCGGCGCATATTTCGCCGGCGCCTTGAAGAGGCCGGCGAGCATCGCGGCTTCCGCCAGATTGACGTCGGTAATGCTCTTGCCGAAATAGAACTGCGCTGCTGCCGCTGCGCCGAATGTGCCGCCGCCCATATAGGTGCGGTCGAGATAGAGGCTCAGGATCTCCTTCTTGGAGAGATTGGCCTCCAGCCAGATCGCCAGGAAGGCTTCCTTGACCTTGCGTTCGATGGAGCGCTCATTGCTGAGGAAGATGTTCTTGGCAAGCTGCTGTGTCAGCGTCGAGCCGCCCTGAACGACGCCGCCGGCCTGCGCATTGACGGTGACCGCGCGGAACAGGCCGATCACATCGATACCGAAATGGTCGAAGAAGCGGCGGTCCTCGGTTGCCAGTACCGCCTTGATGAAATAATCCGGCAGCTGATCGACCGGCACCGAATTCTCATGAATGATGCCGCGATGGCCGATGACATTGCCGTAGCGGTCGAGGAAGGTGACGGCGAAATTGCCGCGGTTGCGCCAGTCGCCCTGCGTCGCCTCGAAGGCCGGCATGGCGAGCATCAGCATGACGACGGAGCCGGCCGTCCCCAGCGTCAAGCCTTCACCGAGCAGTTCGAAAAGAATGCGTTTCCAGCCGCGAACGCGGAAGCGGCGGAAGAAGATGGTGATCTCCTCCCATGCTTCGGCGAGACCGAAGCCGGCATTCCATAAAGTGGAGTCGATCCATGAATCAAGGCGCAAAAAGAAATAACGCTTGCGACGCCGCGGCTTCTCGGCCCCGTTATCCCTAGGCGTCTCGGGCTCCATCTTCGGCCCGTTTTCTGGATTGGATGGGTCTTCCACGCTCTACTTCCCGACCACATTGCTGCCGCGTGTCTCCTTGTGGCACACGCAAAGCCCATTATCTCATAGAACGGCTAATTGAATAATTGGTTGATTTAGAGAAAAGAACAAGAGACATGCATGCCGCAGCCCGAATTCCTCTCGGGTGGCGAGGGCGACGATGATGACAGACGAGATACCCTTCTGGAAAAGCAAGAGCCTGGCTGAGATGAGCCCGTCGGAATGGGAAAGCCTTTGCGACGGCTGTGGCCTCTGTTGTCTCAACAAGCTCGAGGAGTGGGATAGTGGCGACGTCTATTTCACCTCGATCCGCTGCAAGCTGATGGACGGCGAAAGCTGTCGCTGCACCAGCTACCCGAACCGCTGGGATTTCGTGCCCGACTGCGTGCAGCTGACGCCGGAGAAGGTTCCGGAGCTGGAATGGCTGCCGCCCACCTGCGCCTATCGCCTCGTCAACGAGGGTCGCGATCTCTATTGGTGGCATCCGTTGATCTCGGGCGATCCGGAAACGGTGCATATCGCCGGTGTTTCCGCCCAAGGGCGCACAGTCAGCGAGAACGATGTCGATCTTGACGATTTCGAGGATTATGTCGTCGACTGGCCGCTGACCGTCGAGGATGACATGATGCCTAATCCTCCGGCAAAGCCATAGATTTCGGCGCCACGTTTCGCCATGCGCGATGAATCAGCGTCTCGATCGCATCATGATCGGCGTCGTGATGAAATAGCCGCGTAAAGCCCTTCAGGCCCCAGCCGCCCGGCACGGCCATGACGTCGTCCGGCATGGTTGCCAATGCCATTTGCTGCTGGTCGGGTGTTAGTTTGACGACGCAGAAATCCGGGCTCGGAAGGGTCATGAAGATCTTGCCGCGAACACGAAAGTCGCGGGTTCCGAAGTGTGAGCTGTCTTCTACCTCCGGCAGGCCAAGGGCAAGGGATATAAGGTCCTCGTCGGTCATGGTCGCGATGATAGCACGCCTCGCCGCCATGCGGTAAATGCCGCCCGCATGACGTGCGACGAGATGGTCCGGTAAGTGAAGGCACGGTTCATTGAAATGAGCCTGTCGCCATGATATCGCGCGATGCCCTCGCATATGCACAAGGAGCCGCCGCGTGATCCGTCATATCGTCTTCTTCACCGTTCCCGATCGCGCCAAGCTTGAGGAGGTCCGTTCCGGCCTCTCGATCCTCACGGCCATTCCGCATGCGCGGCTTTTGGAGATCGGCACGAACGTCAAGACCGATCAGCTTGGAACCGAAGTCGATCTCGTCGTTTACGGCGAATTCGACAATGAGGCGGCATTGGCGGCTTACAAGTCTCATCCGAACTATCAGCGCTCCATCGAGCGCGTTCGGCCGCTGCGCGAAATGCGCATTGCCGCTGATTATGAGACGGCAACGGCCATCCGTGAACCCTACTGAAGGCGGGGTGTCACTGAGGGCTCCCATCAACCCTTTCAACGGATTGAGCAGGCGGGCGGAATCGGATTGTCCGCGACCGGATTCTCGGCTTGAAGTTCTTGCATCAACTTTTGAAGCTCCGGACTCGACTTGAGAGGAAATCGCGGCAAGCGATTCAAAGGACTCAAGGAAATCGTCACGCCTTATACCGATAAGGCATCTCCAGGCCGGTTGCATTCGCCACGGGAGGGCGCGGTTCATCTCGCCCACATGAACCGATGATAAACAAGAATGATTAAAAATGGCTAAGCCTGCGCCTCCGCACGTGGGGCCTGCAGAAGCGGGCATGCATCGATTCACGCATATCGCCGATAGATTGTATTAATGCCGCGCTCTGGAGCGACAGATGGTTGCTGTTATCACTCTGCAGTGGATTCACATTCAACAATTTCAAATGCTTAACAAATCCTTTGGGCGACCCCTGCGCCCGGTTGGTCGAAAATTACAGCCCATTCATTTGCCATTCAGACGTGTTTGGGTAAATAATCGGCCAAGTTCATATCCCTGTGGGAAGTCCGAAGCATGGCCTCATTTTCAAGCATAGCAGCAGCGGCCCTCGTTCTGGCCGGCTCGTCTGTTCTGCCGGCGCCAGCGCCGACGTCGACCCTAGTCGCGCGCGCCAACAGCGATTGCAGCGAGGCAGCCGAGGAGGTCGTCGCCAAGACCGGCGGCCAGCTTCTTTCCGCACAACCGTCCGGCGACAGCTGCATCATCACCGTTCTCGTTCAGGGCAACGGGCAGCGCCCACGCAAGGTGACGATGAAGGTGCCGATGTGATGCCAGGGCATGTCGGCGCCAACCTAAAGCCTTGAATCTCTCACAAAATCTTATTGTTTCCGTGATTCCACTGCGGCGTGATTTACAGTACTGTTTCTCGAACCGGGGAAATTGGATTCAGAGATGCGCATTCTCATAGTCGAAGACGATATCAACTTGAACCGCCAGCTTGCCGAGGCCTTGAAGGAGGCAGGCTATGTGGTCGATGCGGCCTTTGATGGCGAGGAGGGACATTTCCTTGGCGATACCGAACCTTACGACGCGATCATCCTCGATATCGGCCTGCCTGAAATGGATGGCATCACCGTGCTTGAAAAATGGCGGGGCGCCGGACGCACCGTGCCGGTGCTGATCCTGACCGCCCGCGACCGCTGGAGCGACAAGGTGGCAGGCATAGACGCCGGCGCGGACGATTACGTCGCCAAGCCTTTCCACGTCGAGGAAGTGCTTGCCCGCATCCGCGCGCTCATCCGCCGCGCCGCAGGCCACGCCTCTTCGGAAATCGTTTGCGGCCCGGTGCGGCTCGACACCAAGAGTTCGAAGGCAACCGTGGACGGCAAGCCGCTCAAGCTTACGTCTCATGAATATCGGCTGCTTGCCTATCTCATGCATCATAAGGGCGAGGTCGTCTCACGCACCGAACTGGTCGAGCATATGTACGATCAGGATTTCGACCGTGATTCCAATACGATCGAGGTGTTTGTCGGACGCCTCCGCAAGAAGATGGGCGTCGATCTGATCGAAACGGTCCGTGGCCTTGGTTACCGCATCCAAGCTCCGACCAATGCGAATTAAGTCGCTCACCGCTCGCGTCCTGCTGCTGACCACGCTTTGGTCCGCCGTGGCGCTGGTGGTGATCGGCCTCGTCATCTCGAATATCTACCGCAAGAGCGCCGAGCGCGGCTTTCAGGACCTGTTGCGCGCCCAGCTCTCCAGCGTCATCAACTCGGTGACGATCGGTGACCAGGGTGGGCTCTCGGGCAATCCGCAGCTTGGCGACCTGCGCTTTGCGCAGCCAAAGACAGGCTGGTACTGGATAGTCGAGCCGCTTGGCACCTATACCGCGACACCCCTAGTTTCACCGTCGCTGGGTGCGTCGAACCTGCCGGTGCTGTCGGTGCTGGAAGCGCCCTTCGACAAACGTTACGAGCGTTATTATACCGTCAACGACGCCTTCGGGAACCGCGTGCAGGTGGTTGAAACCGAAATCGTACTTGATGGGGATGGGCACGCTGCTAGGTTTCGCGTGACCGGCAATGTCGCCGTCGTCGAAGACGATGTTCGCAATTTTTCCCATAGTCTTTATTTCTCGCTGGTCGGCTTCGGTGTTGGCAGTCTTATCGTCAATGCGCTCGCCATTCTCTATGGCCTGAAACCGCTCGATAAGGCACGCGCCGCACTGGAGCGCATCCGCGCCGGCGAGAGCGAACGCCTGCAAGGCGATTTTCCGCGCGAAATCCTGCCGCTTGCCAATGAGGTCAATGCACTGATCGAAAGCAATAGGCGTATCGTCGAGCGCGCCCGCATGCAGGTCGGCAATCTCGCGCACTCGCTGAAAACGCCGATTGCGGTTCTTCTGAATGAATCCCGTGTCCTGGAGCGCTCGCATGGCGATCTGGTGAAGAACCAGGCCGAGGCGATGCAGGGTCAGGTGCAATCCTATCTCAATCGTGCCCGCATCGCCGCGCAGCGCGAATCCGTGCTGGCGCGCACCGAGGCCGAGCCGGCGCTGGAACGGCTTGTCCGCGTCATGCGACGGCTGAACGCCGACAAGGAGTTCGAACTCTCCGTCTCGCCCAATCTGGCGCTCGCCATGGAGCAGCAGGATCTGGAGGAGACGGTCGGCAATCTCCTCGAAAATGCCGCCCGCTTTGCCGAACGCAAAGTGCGTCTGGTTGCAAGCGAGGCGCCGGCCGAGATCAAGGGCATCGATCCGGCGCGGCGCCATTGGGTGGAACTGGTGGTTGAGGACGATGGTCCCGGGCTGGAACCGGATCAGATCCGCGAAGCCATGAAACGTGGGCGCAGACTGGATGAGAGCAAGCCCGGCACCGGTCTCGGTCTGTCGATCGTCAGCGAGATCACGAATGAATATCAAGGCCGTTTCGAGCTCTCCCGAGGCAGCTGGGGCGGGCTTCGCGCGAGCCTAATTTTGCCCGGTCTGACGAAGGATGTTGCGTGAGGAACGGCATGATGCCAAAAAGGCGTTGTGGGTCATGATGATGCCGCAGCGCAGTACCTATGGTTTTGCTTTTTGATACTGGTTCGGTTGTATGAAGCTTCGTACCTTTTTTCTGGTCATTCCCTCTCTTTTTGCCGCAGTTGCGCTTTCTGGTTGCTCGACGACGGGCGGCCTGGGGGGCAGCAAGAGCCTGTTTTCGTCCGCGAAGCCTCCGGCCTCCGCAACCTTCATCAATGCTCTTGATGGTGGCATCGTCGAGCGCACTGGCATCAAGCTCAGCGACAACGACAAGCAGCGTGCGCTGGAAGCGGAATATCGTGCCCTCGAAACCTCGCCTCTTGGCCAGCCTGTGGCATGGAAGGGCAGGAATGCCAGCGGCGAGGTCGTCCCTGCAGCACCTTACCAGGTCGGTTCGCAGAATTGCCGGCAATATACGCATACGGTCACGGTCGACGGCAAGCCGACGACTGCGCGGGGGGCGGCCTGCCGCAATGACGACGGCACCTGGACGCCGCTTGAATAAGCGTCTGCACTGAAAGGCGCGGCCAAACGCCTCAAATCTTCGTCAGATGGCCTTTCCCGGTTGGAATAAGCGCCCCGTTAAAGTATTGGGCGTCTATGCTGTTCTGGATTCTCGTGGCCGTTCTTACGGCGGTTGTCGGCGCTGTGCTGCTTTATCCTCTTCTGCGTGGTGCAAAGGAGGCGGAGGACTGTCGTTCCGGAGAGGCCGAGGTCTATCGCGATCAGCTTCGTGAATTGGAGCGCGATCTTGCCGGCGGCCTCATCTCCGCGCAGGAAGCCGGTTACGCCCGCGCCGAAATCGGACGGCGTCTCATCGCCGCCGCGAAGGACGAGAAGACAGCAGCGAAATCGCCTGCGCATGGCAGCTATCGTCTTGCCCAGGCCTTCATCATCATCCTTCTTCCGGCCGTTGGTCTCTGTCTTTATCTCGTCAACGGCGATCCCGGCCTGCCGGCGCAGCCGCTGGAAGCGCGGCTGGAGAAGTCGGGAAACGATCTCGCCATCTCGATCGTCAAGATCGAGCAGCATCTGGCCAAGAACCCGGATGATGCCAAGGGCTGGGAGGTCCTGGCACCGATCTATTTCAAGACCAACCGTATCGGCGATGCCGAGCTTGCCTATCGCAATGTCATCCGACTGCTGGGACCGAACGCAACTCGGCTTGGCGATCTGGGCGAGGTGCTGGTCGTGAAGGCCAATGGCATTGTGACGGCGGAGGCGCGCGGCGTGCTGCAGCAATCGCTGGCGCTCGATGCCACCAATCCGCGCACGCTTTTCTATCTGGCGCTGGCACTGGAGCAGGAGGGCAAGGCGGCCGATGCGAAAACTGCCTTCGAGGCACTGGCGAAACAATCGCCGCCTGACGCACCCTGGCTTGCCGCGGTCAATGAGCATATCATCAAGAATGGTGGCCAGGCGATGGCATCCGCCAACGGCAATGCATCCGGCAATCCGACTGCGGAGGATGTCGCTGCGGCCAATGCGCTGAGCAGCGGCGATCGCCAGCAGATGATCCGCGGCATGGTCGACAGCCTCGATGCCAAGCTCAAGCAAGATCCGAAGAATTTCGAGGGCTGGATGCGGTTGATCCGCTCCTATGCCGTGCTGAATGATCGGGAGCGCGCCGCGGATGCGTTGAAGCGCGGTCTTGCGGCCTTTCCGGCCGATGGAGGGGAGGGCCGGCAGCTTCTGGCGCTGGCGAAGGAATTGGGACTGCCGACGGAGGTGACGCAGCAATGACTCGCAAGCAGAAACGTCTGGCCGTGATCGCCGGCGGCATGGGTTTCATCGCCGCCGCCGTGCTGCTTGTGCTGTTCGCCTTCAGCCAATCGGTCGCCTATTTCTATATGCCGGCGGATCTTGCGAAGACACCGGTCAATGCCGGGACGCTGATCCGCCTCGGCGGCCTCGTCGGCGAAGGCTCGATCGTGCGCGGTCAGGGAACGCAGGTTCAATTCTCGGTCACCGACGGCACCGATACGATCAAGGTCAAGTATGATGGCATCCTGCCGGACCTGTTCCGCGAAGGGCAGGGCGTCGTCACCGAAGGCAAGTTCGAGCCGGGCAGCGACGTTTTCGTTGCCGACAGCGTGCTCGCCAAGCATGATGAGCGCTACATGCCGAAGCAGGTCGCCGACAAGCTGAAGGCTGATGGCGTGTGGAAAGGCGAGGAGGCCAGCCAATGATCATCGAGCTCGGACACTATGCCCTGGTGCTGGCGCTCGCGACCGCGCTGATCGTCTCCATCCTGCCTGTCATCGGCGCCCGGCGCTGTGACGTGTCGATGATGAATATCGCCCCGGTCGGCTCCATCGTCATGTTTCTGCTGGTTGCCTTCTCCTTCGGCGTGCTGACCTATGCCTATGTCGCCTCCGATTTCTCCGTCCTCAACGTCTGGGCCAACTCCCATTCGCTGATGCCGCTGATCTTCAAGATCTCTGGCGTCTGGGGCAATCACGAGGGATCGATGATGCTCTGGCTCCTGATCCTGGCACTCTTCAGTGCGCTCGTCGCGCTCTTCGGCCGCAATCTGCCCGATGTGCTGCGCGCCAATGTGCTGGCTGTGCAGTCGTGGATCTCCTCGGCCTTCCTTGTCTTCATTCTGCTCACCTCCAATCCTTTTATTCGGCTCAACCCGGCGCCGGCGGAGGGCAAGGATCTTAATCCCGTCCTCCAGGATATCGGTTTGGCGATCCATCCCCCTTGCTCTATCTCGGCTATGTCGGCTTCTCTGTCTGCTTCTCCTTTGCCGTGGCGGCCCTTCTGGAAGGTCGCATCGATGCCGCCTGGGCGCGCTGGGTCCGGCCCTGGACGCTCGCCGCCTGGAGTTTCCTGACGCTCGGCATCGCCATGGGTTCTTATTGGGCCTATTACGAGCTCGGCTGGGGCGGCTGGTGGTTCTGGGATCCGGTGGAAAATGCTTCCTTCATGCCCTGGCTTGCCGGCACGGCACTGCTGCATTCGGCACTGGTCATGGAAAAGCGCGACGCCCTGAAGATATGGACGGTGCTGCTGGCGATCCTCACCTTCTCGCTGTCGCTGCTCGGTACTTTCCTCGTCCGGTCCGGCGTGCTGACTTCGGTGCATTCCTTTGCCAGCGATCCGACGCGCGGCATTTTCATTCTCTGCATTCTTCTGATCTTCATCGGCGGAGCCTTGTCGCTTTTCGCGCTGCGTGCACCGAAGCTTGCTGCCGGCGGATTGTTCGCGCCAATCTCGCGCGAGGGCGCGTTGGTGCTGAACAACCTGATCCTCACGGTCGCCTGCGGTTCGGTGTTGACCGGCACGCTCTATCCGCTGGCGCTTGAAACGCTGACCGGCGACAAGATTTCCGTCGGCCCGCCCTTCTTCAACATGACGTTCGGGCTGTTGATGACGCCGATCCTCGTTGCCATGCCCTTCGGCCCGTTGCTCGCTTGGAAGCGCGGCGATCTGCTTGGTGCGCTGCAGAGGCTCTACGTCATCGCTGGTCTGGCGTTCCTGGCCGGCCTTGTCCTGTTCTATGTGGCGCACGGCGGCCCCGTACTGGCTGCTCTCGGCCTCGCAGCCGGCTTCTTCCTGGTCTTCGGCGCCTTGGCCGATCTCTGGTATCGTGCCGGCGTCGGTAAAGTGGCGGCTGGCGTCGCCTGGCGTCGCCTGACCGGGCTGCCTCGGTCGGCTTTTGGCACCGCATTGGCCCATGCCGGCCTTGGTATCACCGTACTCGGCATCGTCGCTGTGACGACTTTCGAGGGAGAACACATCGCCAGCATGAAGCCGGGCGAGATCGCCGAGCTTGGCGGCTACAGCTTGCGCTTCGATGGAGTGCAGCCGGGCGTCGGCCCCAATTTCACCGAGGATCGCGCCCACTTCACCGTCAGCCATGGCGGGGTTGCTTTTGCCCAGATGTCCTCCTCGAAGCGCGTCTTCACCGCGAGCCGCACGGCGACCACCGAATCCGGCATTCTCACGCTCGGCCTCAACCAGCTCTATGTGTCGGTCGGCGATGCCAGCAAGGATGGCGGCATGGTCGTGCGCATTTGGTGGAAGCCGTTCATTCTTTGCATCTGGATGGGCGCTGTCATCATGGCGATCGGTGGTTTCGTGTCGCTCAGCGACCGTCGCCTGCGCGTCGGCGCCCCGAGCCGCAAGGCGAAACCGGTTCGCCCGGCGATGGAGCCGGCAGAATGAACAGCTATCGGCCAATATTGCACGTTGCCGGCATTCGCAGTCTTCGCGGCGCCATGCGGCTATTTCTTCTCTGCCTTGTCGCGATTCTGGCGCCCATGAGCGCCTTTGCGGTCAACCCGGACGAAGTCCTTTCCGATCCAGCCTTGGAGGCACGGGCGCGCACGATCTCGGCCGAATTGCGATGCATGGTCTGCCAGAACCAATCCATCGATGATTCCAATGCCGATCTCGCGCGTGACCTGCGCTTGCTAGTGCGCAAGCGCCTCACCGACGGCGACACCGATCAGCAGGTGTTTGATTACATCGTCTCCCGCTATGGCGAGTTCGTGCTGCTCAAGCCGCGCCTGAGCGGGAAGACATACATCCTCTGGGGAGCGCCGATTGCGCTCTTCGTAGCAGGTGGACTGGCCCTTGCCGTCTATGCGCGTCGTCGTACCGGCAAGCCCACCGGTAGCCCATTAAGCGCCGATGAAGAAGCGCAGTTGAAAGACATCCTGGGAAAGTGACGCGACTGTCATCTTCCGTCGTCACATTGCAACGATTTCCTTACATTACGAATTTTTCATGGGCCGGACAGTTCGTTGTAAGGTGCCGTGCCCTATATCAGTATCACAATGAACCACAGCCGGTTCTGCCGGCCCAATCCGACGAGAAAAGAGAAGGTAACTCGCATATGTTCAGGAATATCAAGGACACCTTGTCCCGCAGCACTGCTATGAAGGCTTCCGTCGTCGCCGGCCTCGCTGTTGCTGCCCTGGCTACGGGTGTTCCGGCCGTCGTCACCGGCGCCTATGCCGATGCCGTCAACGTTCAGGCGCCGCAGGTTCCGAGCTTCGCCAATGTGGTAGACGCCGTATCGCCGGCCGTCGTTTCGGTTCGCGTCGAATCCCGTGTCAATCCGGTTGCCGATGACGACGATTCCTTCGGTCTCGGCCGCGGCTTCGATGATCTTCCGGACGATCACCCGCTGAAGAAGTTCTTCCGCCAGTTCGAGCAGCAGCAGGGTCGCGGTCAGCAGCATGGCCAGAACCAACAGAAGAATTCCGATGACAAGGGCCGCCTGCGTCCGGTCGCTCAAGGATCTGGCTTCTTCGTCTCCGAAGACGGATACATTGTCACCAACAATCACGTCGTTTCCGACGGTGCCGCTTTCGTCGTTGTCCTCAATGACGGCACCGAGCTCGACGCCAAGCTCGTCGGCAAGGATAGCCGCACCGACCTGGCAGTCCTGAAGGTCGATCCCAAGGGCAAGAAGTTCACTTATGTCGGCTGGGCCGATGATTCCAAGGTCCGCGTTGGCGATTGGGTCGTTGCTGTCGGTAATCCCTTCGGCCTCGGCGGCACGGTCACCGCCGGTATCGTCTCGGCTCGCGGCCGCGACATTCATTCTGGCCCCTATGACGATTACATCCAGATCGATGCGCCGGTGAACAAGGGCAACTCGGGTGGCCCGACCTTCAATCTCAACGGCCAGGTGGTAGGCATCAACACCGCGATCTTCTCGCAGTCGGGCGGCAGCGTCGGCATCGCCTTCGCAATCCCGGCGACGACCGCCAAGGACGTCGTGACCGACCTGATCAAGACCGGCACGGTTTCACGCGGCTGGCTCGGCGTTCAGATCCAGCCCGTCACCAAGGACATCGCCGAATCCCTTGGGTTGTCCGAAGCAAGCGGCGCTCTGGTCGTCTCCCCGCAGGATGGCTCGCCTGGCCAGAAGGCCGGCATCAAGAATGGCGATGTCGTCACGGCGGTCAATGGCGATCCGGTCAAGGACCCGCGCGATCTCGCTCGTCGCATCGGGGCCATGCAGCCGGGCTCCAAGGTTGAGGTTTCGCTGTGGCGCGGCGGCAAGTCGCAGTCGGTCACGGTCGAACTCGGCACATTGCCTGCCGATCAGAACCAGGCTTCCAATGACGACTCGCAGCCGGATCAGCAGCCGCAGCAGCCGTCCTCCGAGAAGGCGCTGGCTGACCTCGGCCTCACCGTCGGCCCTTCCGACGATGGCAAGGGTGTCGCGATCACTGCGGTCGATCCCGACTCCGATGCCGCCGACAAGGGCGTGAAGGAGGGCGAGAAGATCACCTCGGTCAACAACCAGCAGGTCTCGAACGCCGGCGACATCGCCAAGGTTATCGAGCAGGCGAAGAAGGATGGCCGCACGCGCGCCCTGTTCCAGATTCAGTCCGGCAATGGCAGCCGCTTCGTCGCTCTCCCGATCAATGCCGGTTGATCCTTTAAGCGAATGAAATGAATCAGGAAGCCGCGCAGGCCACGGCTTGCGCGGCTTCCTTTTTACAACATGTCAAAGATGACTGGCTCCAAGGCAGGTGAAAGATGACAACCGCTGGCCAACATGCCGTGAATTCTCCTGATTCTGGTTGTGCCGAGGCTGCGTCGGCAGGTAATGTCGCTCATATGAAGATTCTGATCATCGAAGACGATCTCGAAGCGGCGGCTTATCTCACCAAGGCGTTTCGCGAGGCCGGCATCATTGCCGATCACGCGAGCGACGGCGAGAGCGGGCTCTTCATGGCCACCGAAAACACCTACGATGTCGCCATCATCGACCGCATGCTGCCGCGCCGCGATGGCCTCTCCGTCATCAGCGAATTACGTCGCAAGGGCGTTCATACGCCTGTTCTGATTCTCTCCGCACTCGGCCAGGTCGATGACCGCGTCACCGGCCTGCGCGCCGGCGGCGACGATTACCTGCCCAAGCCCTATGCCTTCAGCGAGCTTCTGGCACGCGTCGAAGTGCTTGGCCGCCGCAAGGGAACGCCGGAACAGGATGTTCTTTATCGCGTCGGCGATCTGGAACTGGATCGCCTCTCGCACGAGGTGCGCCGCGGCGGCAAGGAAATCCTGCTGCAGCCGCGTGAATTCCGCCTGCTGGAATATCTGATGAAGAATGCCGGCCAGGTCGTCACGCGCACCATGCTGCTGGAAAATGTCTGGGATTATCATTTCGATCCCCAGACGAACGTCATCGACGTCCATGTCTCGCGCCTGCGCTCCAAGATCGAGAAGGATTTCAGCCAGCCGCTGCTGAAGACCATTCGTGGCGCCGGATACATGATCAAGGACGAGGGATGAGCCGCTTCCGCGTCCTCTTCAAGTCTACCGCAGTCCGACTTTCAGCCCTCTACATCCTTCTTTTCTCGCTTTGCGCCGCGACGCTGGTCTTCTATGTCACGGCCATGTCCGAACGGCTGCTGACGGGACAGATCCGCGATGCCGTTCAACAGGAGGTCAGCCAGGTCAAGCGCGCCTACGACATCGGCGGTCTGAACCTGCTTCTGCGCACCATGGAGCGCCGCGCCCGCCAGCCGGGTGCCAATCTCTATGTCATTGCCGGGCCATCGGGCGATATCCTGGCCGGCAACGTCGCCTCCGTACAGCCCGGTGTGCTCGGCGCCGCTGGTTGGACGGAGCTGCCCTTTTCCTACGAGCGCTACACCGACGCCTCCAACGATCCGGAGCGCCGGCATCTGGCGATTGCCAACATTTTCATTCTCGACAATGGCTTGCGCATCCTGATCGGCCGCGACCTCGGCGAGCCCGAGCGCTTCCGCGTGCTGGTGCGCCAGGCGCTGATGCTGGCGCTGGCGATCATGGGCCTCGGCGCACTGGTCATCTGGTTCGGTATCGGCCGCAACGCATTGAAACGCATCGACCGGATGACGGATGCAAGCCGCAAGATCATGGCGGGCGATCTCTCGCAACGACTGCCGGTCGGTGGTTCCGGCGATGAGTTCGACCGCATGTCCGCTTCGCTGAATGCGATGCTCGAGCGCATCGAGAAGCTGAACGAAGGGCTGCGGCAGGTCTCCGACAATATCGCTCATGACCTCAAGACGCCGCTGACGCGCTTACGCAATAAGGCGGCCGACGCGCTCGACAGTGCCGACAGCGAGGGTCGTCGTGTCGCCCTTGAGGGCATTATCGGCGAATCCGATCAGCTGATCCGCACCTTCAATGCCCTTCTGATGATTTCCCGCGTCGAGGCGGGGTCGGTGGCGGCGGAAATGACTGAAGTCGATCTCTCTTCCATCGTCGCCGATACCGCCGAACTCTATGAGCCGGTCGCAGAAGAGGCGGGTCTGACGCTGACGGCCGATATCGAGCCGAATGTCGAAATTCAGGGCAATCGCGAGCTGATCGGTCAGGCACTCTTCAATCTCATCGACAATGCCCTCAAATATGCGACGGGCTGCAATGGCGAGCAGACGATCACCTTCAAGCTGGCGCGCACCAACGACGCCGTGACGCTCGCGGTCGCAGATCATGGGCCAGGCATTCCCGCCCATCAACGTGCCGATGTGGTCAAGCGTTTCTTCCGTCTGGACGAAAGCCGCTCTAAGCCGGGAACAGGCCTCGGCCTTGCACTGGTGGAGGCTGTCATGGAGCTGCATGGTGGCCGGCTTGAGCTTTCCCATACGGTCCCCGACAGTCCCGACGCCAAGGGATTAACGGTCACCATGATCTTCCCCATGCAGAAACAATAGGTTAATCCTGCACTGGAGCCGGATGATTTTAGGTCGAAACGACCTAAAATCTGAATCCGCTCTGGCGTCAAAGAAGTAGAGCATGATGTTGCCCGAAAACCGCTCATTCTTTCGGCATCATGCTCTATCCGCTTGCTGTTGGGGAGAACTGCATGACGACGCAAAGCGATTTGCTACGGGATGTTCCGGCCGGGCGGTTGCGGCCGCTGAACCAGACGGAGACGAAATCTGCGCTTGCCGATCTCAAGCAGATCGCCGGAACGGAGCCGGTCGTTGCCGATCTCCTTGCGGGCGAGAGCGCGTTGCGGGATTTCATCGTCGCTGCTCTGACCCTGTCCCCTCATTTGCGCGAAATCGTCAATCTCGAACCGTCGCTCCTCGTCGCCGCGATCGAGAAGCCGCTGTCGCCACAGATCGAAGGACTGGTGGAAGAGGCTCGCCGTGCCTGGCTGCCTGCGGATGGGGAAGGTGCCTCTCCTCCTGAATCTGACGTAATGAGCCGTCTGCGCATTGCCAAACGCCGTGCAGCCTTCCTCGTTGCCCTTGCCGATCTCGCGCGCATCTATGACGGCAGGGTGACGACACGCTGGTTGAGCAGGCTTGCGGAAGCCTCCATCTCAGCAGCGATCGATCACCTGTTGCTGTCGTCGCACGACGCCGGCAAGATCGTGGTTCCAGATCCCGCCGCCCCGAGCCGGAAATCCGGGTTGATCGTCCTCGGCATGGGCAAGCTCGGCGCCGAAGAGCTGAACTATTCCTCCGATATCGATCTGGTCGTCTTCTTTGACGAGACGGCAGGCATCGTGCCCGATCCCGATGATGCCATCGACATCTTCCCGCGGCTGATGCGCCGGCTGGTGCGCATCCTGCAGGAGCGCACGGCAGATGGCTATGTCTTCCGCACCGATCTTCGCCTGCGTCCCGATCCAGGCTCGACGCCGCTCGCGATCCCTGTGGACGCTGCGATGATCTATTACGAGGGCAGGGGACAGAACTGGGAGCGCGCCGCCTTCATCAAGGCGCGGCCCGTCGGTGGCGATATCGCCGCCGGTCAGGCTTTCATCCGCGATCTCGTGCCCTTCGTCTTCCGCAAATATCTGGATTACGCCGCGATATCAGATATCCACTCCATCAAACGGCAGATCCACGCGCATAAGGGACACGGCGCCATCGCGGTTAAAGGCCATAACGTCAAGCTTGGCCGCGGCGGCATTCGCGAGATTGAGTTCTTCGTGCAGACGCAGCAGCTGATTGCTGGCGGTCGTATGCCGTCTCTGCGCAGCCGATCGACGGAGGAGACGCTTTTCGAGCTGACCGAGGCGAAGTGGATCGATGCGGAAACGCGCGATGAACTGGTGACGGCCTATTGGTTCCTGCGTGATGTCGAGCATCGCATCCAGATGGTACGCGACGAGCAGACGCATCTGCTGCCGGAAACCGATGCCGAACTCCGGCGCATCGCCTACATGATGGGTTTTGCCGACGTGTCGGCTTTTTCCGAAGCGCTCGTGACGACGCTGAAAACCGTCGAGCGCCGCTATGCGCGCCTGTTCGAACAGGAAACCAAGCTGTCGAGCGAAACCGGCAATCTAGTCTTTACCGGCCAGGGCGATGATCCCGATACCCTGGAGACGCTACGCCGCCTCGGCTTCGATCGTCCGTCTGACATCGCCAACGTCATCCGCACCTGGCACTACGGCCGATATCGCGCGACGCAATCGGTAGAGGCGCGCGAACGGTTGACGGAACTGACGCCGGAGCTGTTGCGCGTCTTCGGCGAAAGCAAGCGTGCCGACAAGGCTTTGTTGCGCTTCGACAGCTTTATCTCCGGCCTGCCGGCAGGCATCCAGCTCTTCTCGCTGCTCGGGACCAATCCGGCGCTCCTTTCGCTCATCGTCAACATCATGTCGTCGGCGCCACGCCTTGCCGAGATCATCGCAGCCAAGCCGCATGTCTTTGACGGCATGCTGGATCCAAGGCTCATGGCGGAATTGCCGACGCGCGACTATCTCGCCGAGCGCCTCCAGAGCTTCCTTGCCCCGGCAAGGCATTATGAAGAGACGCTCGATCTCTTGCGCATCTTTGCCTCCGAACAGCGCTTCCTGATCGGCATTCGCCTGTTGACGGGCGCAATCGGTGGGGTCATGGCGGCCCGCGCCTTCACTTATCTGGCCGATCTCATCGTCGAGGCGGCATTGGACGCCGTCATGAAGGAAATCCGGGCGGCGCATGGGGAATATTCGGGCGGCCGCGTTGCCATCGTCGGAATGGGTAAGCTCGGCAGTTTCGAACTCTCGGCCGGTTCCGACATCGATATCATCCTGCTTTACGATTACGACGACGCAGCCGGTGAATCCGATGGTCCGAAGCCGCTCGATGCCACGCGCTATTTCACACGTATCACGCAGCGCCTGATCGCGGCCCTCTCTGCACCGACGGCCGAGGGCGTGCTCTATGAGGTGGACATGCGCTTGCGTCCCTCCGGCAACAAGGGGCCGGTCGCCACGCGCATCAATTCCTTCGAGAAGTACCAGCGCGAGGAAGCCTGGACTTGGGAGCATATGGCGCTGTCCCGGTCTCGCCTGATCTGTGGCGACGAGGAATTGGTGAACGATGCGGAGCGCATCATCGGCGAGGTTCTTTCGACGAAGAGAGATGTCGCCAAGATCGCTAGGGATGTACGCGAGATGCGCGCCCTGATCGAACAGGAAAAGCCGCCGGAAAGCATCTGGGATCTGAAGCTAATCCCGGGCGGCCTGATCGATATCGAATTCATCGCGCAATATCTGCGGCTGATCGCGTCGGTCCGCGGCGTCGGCATCGATGCAAACGGCCTCAGCACCGCCGAAGCGTTGAAACTGCTCGGCGGCAGCCTGATGGATCGCAACGATCTGGACGTCTGCCTGGAGGCTCTGCAGCTCTATACGGAAGTGTCGCAGCTCATCCGCCTCTCCATCGACGGCACGTTCGATCCGAAAAATACGCCTTCCGGCTTGATCGAGCTGGTCTGCCGCGCCGGTGATTGCCCGGATATCCGCACGCTGGAAGCGGAGCTGAAACGCTTGTCGAAGGCGGTGCGAAAGGTATTTCAGGCGACGGTCGCAAGCTGATCAGTTCTGATCCGGGATGCGGATTGCGATCACCGTGCCGATGCCTTCGCGCGAGCGGATGCGCATGCGGCCGTGATGCAACGCAGTCAGCGATCTGGAAATAGCAAGCCCCAGGCCCGAGCCTCCCTTGCTCTTCGCATATTGGCTTTGCACCTGTTCGAAGGGCTGGCCGATCTTGCCGAGCGCCGATTTCGGAATGCCGATACCGGTGTCGGCGATGACGAGCATGACGGCATCGTCGACCCTGCGTGTGCGAACCGCGATGCGGCCGCCGTCATTGGTGAATTTCACGGCATTGGAGAGCAGGTTTAGCACGATCTGCTTCATCGCCCGCCGGTCGGCATTGAGCTTGATCTCGGAGGAAATATCCTGCTCGACGAGAATGTTCTTCTGCGCGGCCGGAATGCGGGTGAAGCGCAGGCATTCCTCAATGAGCGGTGCGAGATTGATCCGCTCGCAGGAGAGCTTCATATGCCCGGCTTCGATCTTCGACATGTCGAGAATGTCGTTGATGACGTTGAGCAGATGCTTGCCGCTGTCGTGAATGTCCTTAGCATATTCGTTGTAGCGGGCCGAGCCGAGCGGACCGAACATCTGGTCCTGCAGGATTTCCGAGAAGCCGAGAATGGCGTTGAGCGGCGTGCGCAGTTCATGCGACATGTTGGCGAGGAATTCCGATTTGGCCCTGTTGGCGGCTTCGGCGCGCTCCTTCTCGACGAGATAATTGGCGTTGGCGGTCGAAAGCTCCGCCTTCTGCTTCTCCAGAATCTGCCGCGATGCGGAGAGATCATTGATCGTTGCCATCAGCCGGCGCTCGGAGTCGCGAAGGCGCTCCTGATTGCGCTTGAGCTGTGTGATGTCGGTACCGACGGAGACAAGGCCACCGTCGCGGGTGCGACGCTCATTGATCTGCAGCCAGCGCTCGTCGGCGAGCTGCACCTCCGTCGTCTGCGAATGATTGGAGCGGCCGGGATCGACGATGCGGCGCTCGATGACCGGTCGTGCCGCAGCGGCATTGACGACGGCGCGCTCGGTGCCGGGAACGAGCACATTGTCGGGCAGACCATAAGCCTGCTGGAAATGCGCGTTGCACATGACCAAGCGATCGTTCTTGTCCCACAGCACGAAGGCTTCGGAGGTGCATTCGATAGCATCGGCCAGGCGCTGGTCGGCCTCCGCATAGCGTTGCGCCAGGCGGTGCTGTTCAGTCACGTCCATCGCGATGCCGATCATGTGGACGCGGCCGGAATTGGTGCGGATTACCTGGGCGCGGGCGCGCATCCAGACATAATGCCCTTTGGCGTGGCGAATGCGCAGGATCTGGTCCACCTGGCCGGCATTGCCCCGGGTGACTGTGCGGGCAAGCATATGCAGGCTGTTATCATCCGGATGCATCAGCCGGGCCGCATCTGTGAAGGCGAGCGGCTTATCGGCGACCGGCAGCCCGAGCATGTCGTACATCGACCGCGACCAGAAGAATTGGCGGCTGGTGAAATCGAAATCCCAGAGGCCGCAGCGTCCGCGCGACAGTGCGGTCTCGACCCGCAGGTTGGATTCGAGGAAGATCTCGTCGGCGTCCCGGGCGCGTTTCACCTGCGTATAATAGGCGTAGAGGATGACGAGCAGGATGGAGGATATACCGGCAAACAGCGTCACATTGAGCGTCAGCTCGTCGCGCCAGAGCTTGTCGATTTGATCCATAGAGGCGGCCGACAGAATGAAATCACCCTTGTCGCCGATCAGGGAAATGGCTGCGTAGTAGGGCTCGCCGCCGATCATGGTTTCGATCACATCGGCATGGTCGCCAAAACTGCGGATGGCCGTCACTTCCGGAAAGAAATCGGAGACAAGCATGCCGATATAGCCAGAGCCGGCGGCTGACGAGCCGAACACCCGGCCGCTCGCCTGCACCAACAGGACGAAGGCGCCGGCGTCCAGTCGATCCTGCGGCAGATAAGAGGCCAGCCTCCGTTCTGCGCCGCTGCGGTCCCCGGCCTGGAACAGGCTGGCGTCATTCGAAAAGGCGGCAGATGCGGCGGCGATAGAAAGAGAGGTGGTGCGGCGGGCGGAGGCCGCCATCCGGCTATGCTCCGTGATCATGCCAAAAAAATGCGAGGCGGCAACGACCATCAGGAAGGAAACGATGAGGACGGGAATGATGCGTTTGAGAATATGTTCCGTCTGCGGAAAACGACGCGAAATCGTCTCCATTCGCACTCCGGTTCGATCGGTAACGCCGCTGTGCCAGGATTTCAGACCGTCGAAATTAACACGCAGCCGTCCATCGGCCGCGGTTGCCCGCCGCACGTCCACCATCGCTTTAGCCTTGTCCCTCGTGTGATTCGCTGCGCCGCTCGCCCGAATCTGCCTTAATGAATCATTCGTGATTCGGCTTGTCCAGAGGGTGCGGTAAAACTTTCTTAACCATCTGCGATTTCAGCATATTTTACACACGCAGCGGTAAATTGCGTGCGTTCGGGACTCGTTGAAGCTGAAAAGGCCGATGCAAATCAGCCTTTGAAATCGGCACGCTGAGCGATCGAAATCACTCTTTGAGGATACGCTCGACAATATCGCGCACGTCGGTCGAAAGACCGCCTGCGCGCTCGATCCGCATCAGCGCCGAGCGGGCATGGTCGGCCCGCACCGGTTCCAGCAGGCGCCAGGAACGCATCGAAGTCAGGATGCGGGCCGCAAGCTGCGGGTTGCGCTGATCGATCTCGAGGATCTGGTCGGCCAGGAAATTGTATCCTGCACCATCTGCGCGGCCGAAGCCGGTGGGGTTGGCGAAGGCGAAAGTGCCAACCAGCGCACGCACGCGGTTCGGATTGGTGTGCTTGAACAGCGGTGTCCCCATGAGTAGCCGAATGCGTTCCAACGCCCCGGCGCCGGGAATCGCCGCCTGAATGGCGAGCCACTTGTCGATGACGAGCGCATTGTCGGCGAAGCGGTCGCGGAAATGCGCAAGCGCTGCCGCCGCCTCAGCAGTATCCGGGAAGCGTTGGGCCAGAATGGTCAGCGCCGCACTGAGATCGGTCATGTTGTTCGCAGCATCGTAGGCCGCTTTGGCTCGCGCTGGCGTCTCGTCCGACTGCGACAGGTAGCTCAGAGCCGCATTGCGCAAGGCTCGACGCCCGGCGCTTGCGGCATCCGGGGTGAAGTGACCCGGCGTTTGCATGCCGTCATAGAGCGCGGCGAACACACCCTGTCCAGCCACGGCGATCCGCCTGATGATTGTCTGGCGTGCGGCATGAATGGCATCCGGGTCGTTATTGCCGCCGAGTTCGCGAGCAATATCGGATTCGCTCGGCAAGGTAAGGACCTGAGCGCGGAACGCCGGCTCCAGACTGTCGTCGGCGGCGGCTGCGAGCAGTGCGTCGGTGAAGGCCGGATCACAGGTGATCTCGACGCCCTGGCGTGCATCGCGGGCGGCTTGCAGGAGGTTCGGCAGGCCGAGGTCGATCAGCGCCTGCCAACGGGCGAAATGATCAGTCTCGTGACGGGCGATCAGAGCGAGATCGCCGGCGCTCTGGCTGAACTGCAGGTTGATCGGCGTCGAGAAGCTGCGATTGAGTGACAGAACCGGCCGCTGAGGAATGCCGTGGAATGTCACCGTTTGCGTCTGCTTCGTCAGGTGCAATACGTCGCCGGTCAGCTCGGCTCCTGTGACGGATGCCGGCGTGATGATGGCACCGTCTTCAGCAAGCAAGCCCATGCGTAACGGAATATGCATCGGCTTCTTCACGGTCTGGCCCGGCGTTGCCGGCACCATCTGCTCGAGCGAGAGGGTGAATGTCTTGGCATCGGCGTCATAAGCGCCAGATGCGGTGACGAGGGGCGTACCGGCCTGATGATACCAAAGTGAGAATTGCGTGAGATCGCGGCCGCTGACATCTTCGAAGCATTTGACGAAATCTTCGATCGTCACGGCCTGTCCGTCATGCCGATCGAAATAGAGGTCCATGCCCTTCTTGAAGAGATCGCGGCCAAGCAGCGTCGCGATCATGCGTGTGACCTCGCTGCCCTTCTCATAGACAGTCGTCGTATAGAAGTTGTTGATTTCACGGTATGTCGTCGGCCGTACCGGATGAGCAAGCGGCCCGCTATCCTCCGGAAACTGCTCCGATTTCAAGTGTCGGACTTCGGCGATGCGCTTGACGGGGCGCGAACGCTGGTCGGCGGAAAACTCGTGATCGCGATAGACGGTGAGGCCTTCCTTGAGGCAGAGCTGAAACCAGTCACGGCAGGTGATGCGATTGCCCGTCCAGTTGTGGAAATATTCGTGCGCGATGATGGCTTCGATATTGGCGTAATCGGCGTCGGTCGCCGTCTCGGGATCGGCGAGCACATATTTGTCGTTGAAGACGTTGAGACCCTTGTTCTCCATCGCCCCCATATTGAAGTCCGATACGGCGACGATCATGAAAATGTCGAGATCGTATTCGCGGCCGAACCGCTCTTCGTCCCACTTCATCGAGCGCTTCAGCGCATCCATGGCGTAGGTCGCACGCGGCTCCTTGCCGTGTTCGACATAGATCTTCAGTGCGACCTCACGGCCGGATAGCGTTGTGAACGTGTCTTCGACGACACCAAGATCGCCGGCGACGAGCGCGAAGAGATAGCTCGGCTTCGGATGCGGATCGAACCAGGCGGCGAAATGCCTGCCTTCGCCATAGCTGGCGCCGCCGAGGAAATTGCCGTTCGACAGCAGCAGCGGATTGGCGGCCTTGTCGGCGATGATGTTGACCGTATAGGGGGCAAGAACATCCGGCCGGTCGGGGAAATAGGTGATGCGGCGGAAGCCTTCGGCCTCGCACTGCGTGCAATAAATGCCGCCGGTGCGGTAGAGGCCCATCAGCTGGGTGTTGGCTTCCGGGTTGATGACGGTCGTGATCGTCAGCTCGAAAGGCGTGCTTTCCGGCAGATCGCGAACCGTGAGGCTCTCGGGCGTGGTGTCATATTGCGCGGCAGGCAGCTCCGCCTGATCGAGCAGCAGGCCGGAGAGGACCAGCTCATCGCCATCCAGCACCAGCGGTGCCTTGGGATCGATACCTTCGCGGCGATGGAAGATCAGCCGCGCCTCCACCTTGGTCTCGGTCGGATGCAGATCGAAGGTGAGGTCCACGCGTTCCAGAACGAAGTCGGTGGGGCGATAGTCTGCCAGATTGACGATCTGGCCGGTGTCTGTACGCATGGTCTATCCTGATCAGGCTATGCTGTGGCGGGCACAGTCCGAAGCCCTCCTCCGGACTGAAAGTGCCGCATCATTACACCGAAATCT
The DNA here is from genome assembly GCF_002277895.1 of Rhizobium sp. 11515TR. NCBI lineage: Bacteria > Pseudomonadati > Pseudomonadota > Alphaproteobacteria > Hyphomicrobiales > Rhizobiaceae > Rhizobium > Rhizobium sp. 11515TR. The sequence continues at coordinate 1,768,181 of NZ_CP022998.1, forward strand.
GAACCAAAGTTAAAGTCATATCGCAATGCCGATATGTTTTGTTATGGCACAATAAGTATTCGCTCGCCGCGCCGTTCACAATTCAGCTATTCGAATGAAAAGTGGCAGCTCTGCGCCTGCATTTGCAGACCGGCAGTACAATTGCTACCATAACGCTCAGGTGGATCATCATGACTGCATTGCTGTTAGATGCGCGCCGTTACGGTCGGGAAACAATAATTTAAAGTAAATTATTTGTTTAACCCCTTGCGATATAAGAGCACTTGCATAACTATAGCATGCTATTAGGTGTCGGAATTATGATCGATTCCGATGATTTCGTTCACAAAAATGAAACATCCACTTTCTGTTGCTTTTTAAGAAGGGCACCCAGGAGGCCCGATTGAGTTTTCCCATCGAGCAACTTGCTCGTCATCCCAAGTTCGTAGCATCCTTAAGTTTTCTCTCCGAGACATTGCGTAACCGCTATGACAGCGCCCCGAGGGTTGCGCGCATGCTCGCCTCACATCAGCGCTGGCTTTTGACCCAGGCCGCCTATGCGCTTCATCTCGAATATGATCCGGGGATTCCGGGCTCGGGGCTGACCGTCGTTGCCCTGCGCAACCTCATCACGCACTACCGCATCGCCAGTCGCAACACGGTCCTGAGTTTCGTCGAGGAACTGCTGACCTACCGCTTCCTGGAGTTGGCTCCCGGACCCGCCCGCCGTCCGCGCCGCTACGTGCCGACGGAAATCAGCTACACGGCGATGTTCGGCTGGTATCTCGCCAATCTGGCCGCGCTCGATCTCCTTGACGATGGCAGCCGTGCAGCTGCGCTGGTCGCTTCGCCGATGCTGATGGATCTGGCGCAGCCGCGCATGACCCGCAATTGTCTGGCCGCCGACATCTGGCGCGAACCGCCGGAAAGCGTCGGCCTATTTCTCTGGACGGAATCCGGCGGTCTTGTTGTCGATCATATCGTGTCCAGGCTGGATCTCAGTGGAGAAGTCGGCGATCGAATCGATATCGGTCATGTCGATGCCCGCGCTCTGGCCGCGCATTTTATGATATCGCGCACCCATCTGCAGCGTATCCTGCGCAAATCTGCCGATCGCGGAGACATCGGCTGGCATGACGAACCCAAGAAGACGCGTATGTGGATATCGCGCAATTTTCTCGATCAGTATTGCGGATGGCAGGCCGTAAAATTGGCGGCGGTCGATGAGGCTTTCGCCTGGGCGCGGTCCGCCTAGAGTGCAAGGACTCTCGGATCCGCCCGCAAAAGCTCAAAGCGGAATGCTGGTCGCGACGATCCGGGCAGCGCTTGTGCTGCGGCACTCGTCCTTGTGAAAATTGCGTGCGCGCTCGAATTCCTCGGCGGCCCGCACCGCAGAGCCGATATGGCCGACGGAATCGAGCAGAGCGATGAATGAACGCAAACCTGAAGACATGATGGAAATCCTGATATTTGAACGTTACGCTGGATCGCCCGGCAATTCGCGCCCGCAGGTCAGCAGGCGCGGAAATCGGCGAAAATGGCCGTCGGGCGGCTGATGCGGGCGGAGATGCCGGTGCCTCGTGCGGTCATCTGCTCATTGGCAGCAATGCCGAGATTGCGATGGCCGTTTATGGCGCGCACAGGCTCAATGGCGCGGCGCAGGGTGTCAAACCCGCAGTGAATAGGGCGAAAACGTGCAGTCATTGCCTTGGTTCCTTTCGAATTCCTCCCAAGACAACCTTTATATTGCAGTGCAACATAGATTCTGCAACGCACAGCAAAAGAAGACTGACATGCAAAAAATGCATAACTTGTGTCATTCTTCGTTAATGGCTGTCGAAATTAGCCTAATATTTCAGCGGCGACATAATTCTTGAAGGCTAGAAGATCGCTCCAGGCCAGACGTTTATTGATCGGCGCGGTCAGCAGTTCCTGCGGATGCAGGCTGGCGATAGCGGGGATGGTTCGGCCGAGAATGCTGATTTCCCGCCACTGTCCGCGCAATCCATGGATGGTTTCGCCGCCGCCGAAAAAGTGGCGGGCGGTGAAATTACCGAGCAGCAGCAGAGCCTTCGGCTCGGCAAGCGCAATCTGCCGTTCTATGAACGGACGACATATCTCGATTTCCGCCGGAGAAGGGGCGCGATTGCCCGGCGGCCGCCACGGAATGACGTTGGTGAGCAGGATCTCATCGCGCTGCAGGCCGATGGCGGCGAGCATCCTGTCGAGTAACTGTCCTGCGCGGCCGGCAAACGGCGCCCCCTCGCGATCATCGTCGGCGCTCGGCATCGGCCCGATCACCATGATCCGGCCCTCCGGCGTGCCGCTCGCGAAGATCGTCGAACGAGCGCTGTTCTTGAGATTGCAGCCATTGAAGGCTTCGATCGCAGTCTTCAACTCACCGAGAGAACGCGCACTTTCGGCCGCGAATCGGGCCTGCTCCACGGCTTGCTCGTCGGGAATGGCCGGCGTGGCGCGCGGCGCTGTTACCGTAGCAGGAGGTGTCGCCCGCTTTGCGGCGGGGCGACGCTCGGGCTGTGACCGTGTGGCAGGTGCGGGTGCTGGTGCTTCGGCCCGTGGCTGCGTTGCGCGCGAGCCCTGCCGCGCGGCGCGCATCGCCTCGAATTCGGCAAACCGATCCACCGACTCGTCTTCCAGTAGCCAATCAACGCCGGCATCCGCATGGAAATGCAGAAGGGCGGCAAGCTCGGCCGGTGTGAGGTCGTTGGCGGAAATCATGCGCGAACTCTATCCAAAGCGGCGCAGGAACGAAAGGGCAGGGAACGGCGCGATCTCACGCCGTCCACTGGGCGATATCGTCACGCTCACCGATCAGGGCCAGCCCGTGGGCGATGGACAGCAATTCGCCGCCCGTCTCGATCCGCTCCTGGCCGAAGCGTTCCGTAAAGATGCGCCGTACTGCGGGAACGAAGGAGGTGCCGCCGGTGAGGAATACCTTGTCGATCGCATCGGGCGATGTGTTCGTCGTTGTCAGCACGTCATCCAGCGCCCCTTCGATGCGGACGAGGTCTTCTGCAATCCACGTCTCGAAATCGGCGCGGCGCACATGCTTGCGGCCGGCCTTGCCGAGCGGCGGGAAGTTGAATTCGGCCTCTTCCTCGCTCGAAAGCGCCATCTTCGTCGCCGATACGGCCTGATAGAGCGGATAGCCTTCGTCATGCTCGACGAGCTCGATGAAGGTCTCCAGCTTCTCCGGCTCGAGGCTGCTGCGCACCAGCGTCTTCAGGTCGGCATATTCGCGCGAGGTCTTGAAGATCGAAAGCTGGTTCCAGCGGCCGAAATTGGCGTAGTAGGAGGTCGGTACTTCCAGCAGCTTGTCGAAGCTCTTGAAGAAGCTGCCCTTGCCGATGGCCGGCGAGACGATGTTGTCGATCATCCGGAAATCGAAATGATCGCCGGCGATGCCGACACCGGAATGGCCGATCGGCGTCGCCGTCAGTTTGCCGCCGTGAGTCTCGAAACGGATGAGCGAATAGTCGGTCGTGCCGCCGCCGAAGTCGGCCACCAGCACGGTCGCATCCTTCTTCAGGTGCTGCGCGAAATAGAAGGCCGCCGCTACAGGTTCGTAAACGTAATGGATTTCCGGAAAGCCGAACCGTGCAAGAGCGGCATTGTAGCGCTCGGTCGCAAGGGCAGGGTTCGGATTGGCGCCGGCAAAATGCACCGGTCGGCCAGTGACGATGCGCGAAACATTCTCCGGCCATCCCTCGCCGGCGTAGGCGCGCAGACGGCGCACGAAGATCTCCATCAGATCCTCGAAGCTGTGGCGCTTGGCGTAGATCAGCGTGCCCTGGAAGAGCGCGCTTGCCGCAAAGGTCTTGATTGACTGCAGGAAGCGACAGTCGCCGGGATTGTCGATGAACTGCCGGATCGCCGCGTGCCCGGCCTCGACCTTGAGTGCGGCCGCGCCCAGCCCCGGATCCTTCATGAAGGAGAGCGCAGTACGCATGCTGTCGGCGGTGCCGGCCGTGCTGTTGAAGGCGACCGATTGTGTCGCAGGTCCATCGGCCATCGCCAGAACCGTGTTCGTCGTGCCGAAGTCGAAACCAAGCGCCCGAGCCATGCCCGCACTCCTTTCCGTCGAAATTGTCTGGATTGGGGCCAAGCCCCTGATGGGACGCATGACGCGCCCTGCCGCAAAGAGGGCGCGTCATGACATGGCTGGACGTCAAGTTCAAGACGGAGAGGTGCTTTTATTTTTGCTCGCCATGGCATTCGCCGACAGTATTTCACCAGCGATGCGTTTCGGTTGATTGAAAAGGAATGGGCGCCTTTCGGCGCCCGTTTTCGTCATTCCGCGGCAATCGCCGACGGCGGTTCCTTCTGGTGCGGGTCGTCGTCCTTGCGCTGGCCGAAACGACCGAGGAAGTCGCTCAGGCGGTTCATCTCAAGGAAGATGACCGGCGTGATGAACAAGGTCAGAAGCTGCGAAACCACCAAGCCGCCAACCACAGCGATACCGAGTGGCTGGCGCAGCTCGGAGCTTGCGCCGCTGCCGACCGCGATCGGCAGCGCGCCGAGCAGGGCGCAGAAGGTGGTCATCATGATCGGGCGGAAACGGCGTACGCAGGCTTCGTGGATCGCTTCCGCCGGCGACATGCCGGTACTCGAGCGCAGCGTTTCCAGCGCCACGTCGATCATCATGATCGCGTTTTTCTTGACGATACCGATCAGCATCAGCAAGCCGATGAGAGCGATGACCGACAGGTCGAAGCCGAAGAGCTTCAGGGCGAGCAGGGCGCCGAGAGCGGCGGCCGGCAAACCGGAGAGAATGGTCAGCGGGTGGATGAAGCTCTCATAGAGAACGCCGAGAACCACATAGATCGTCAACACCGCAGCGAGGATCAGATAGGGCGTGCTGCCCTGCGATTGCTGGAATATCTGCGCCGTGCCGCCGTAGGACGTGAAGATATCCGCCGGCATGTTGATGTCCTTCTTGATCTGTTCGATCTGTGCCGTGGCGTCGCCAAGCGCTTCGCCGGCCGGCAGGTTGAAGGATACCGTGGTCGAGACGAGCTGACCGGTCTGGTTGATGGTCACCGGACCGGTATTGCGCTCGATGTGCGCGAAGGCCGACAATGGAACCTGCTGGCCGCTCGAGGATGTCACATGGATACGCGACAGTTTCTGGTCGTCCCAAGGCTGATTTGCATCATATTCGATGATCACGTCGTAGCTGTCGCCGGTGGACTGGATCTGTGCGGCGGCGTAGTCGCTGAAGGCCTCTTCAAGCGTGGTGCGCAGCAGGTTGTTGTTGATGCCATAGGCGGCGGCTTTCTCGGTATCGACCACGATATTGGCCTGCAGCGCATTGTATTGCGCGTCGGTGGTCACGTCGGTGAAGCGTGGATCCTTTCGCATCTCCTGCAGCATCTTGTTGGCCCACTGGTTCGTCAGATCAGCGTTGAGCGCCTGGATGACGAGCTGATACTGGCTAGCGGTCTGGCGGCCGCCGAAACGAAGGCTTTGCTGAGGGTTGATGAAGACCTGAATGCCTGGGATTTTGGCGACGGCGGCGCGCAATTCGCGCAGCGTCTGGTCAAGCGGTTCGCGATCCTTCTTGTCCTTCAACTGGGCATAGATCGTACCGTTGTTGAGTGTCTGACGCGCGCTTGCGCCGACAACCGACATCACGTGCTCGACGGCAGGATTCGCCTTGATTGCGGCAGCGGCCTGGTTCTGCAGGTCACGCATCGCCGGATAGGAAATATCCTGGCGGGCGCGCGTTGAAATTTGCAGCCGCCCGATGTCTTCCTGCGGGAAGAAGCTGGCTGGCAGTGTCAGGAAGAGGTAGGCCGAGAGCGCGACCGAAGCAAGGAAGCTTCCAAGCACGATATAGCGATGGCGAATACACCATTCCACGCCCTTGCCGTAGTTGACCTCGGTCCAGTTGAAGCCCTTGTTGAAGAGGCGCACCGGCAGGGGAGGGTGGCTGTGAGCGCTGGAGAGACGCGAACCGAGCATCGGCGTGACGGTCAGCGAGACGACCGCGGACGATACGATGGCGATTGCCACGACCATCCCGAATTCGTTGAAGATACGGCCAACGACGCCGCCCATCAGCAGGATAGGGATGAACACGGCGATGAGCGAGACCGACATCGAGATAATCGTATAGCTGACTTCGGCCGCGCCCTGGATAGCCGCCTGCCGCACAGGCATGCCTTCTTCCATATGCCGTAGAATGTTCTCCAGCATGACAATGGCGTCGTCCACCACGAGGCCCACCGCGATCGTCAATCCGAGCAGCGAGATATTGTCGACGCTATAGCCGAGCACGTACATCATGCCGAAAGTTGATATCAGCGAAAGAGGCACGGCGAGGCCGGGGATAATCGTTGCTGTCACGTGGCCCGTGAACAGGTAGATGACGAGAACGACGAGACCGATGGTCAGCAGCAACGTAAACTTGACGTCCGAGATGGCCTCGCGGATTGGCTGGGCCGAGTCGTTCATAACGGTCATTTTGACGGAAGCCGGCATTTCGGCCTGCAGCTTCGGCAGCGTCTTGTTGACGGCATCGACGACGTCGACCGTGTTGGCATCGGGCTGGCGTTGAATAGCTAGAATGATCGCTCGCTGGCCATCATACCAGCTACCGATATTCTGGTTTTCCACGCTGTCCTGCACGTCGGCGACGTCGCCGAGGTGAATTGGCTTGCCGTTGGGATTAGCAATCACAAGCGTGCGAAACTCGTCGGCGTTGACGCGCTGCGTATCCGCATTGATCGTCATGCTCTGCGCCGCGTCTTGCAACGTGCCGACCGGGACCTGGTTGTTGGCGTTGACGACGGCTGTATTGACCGTGTCGATACCGATGCCGCGATCCAGAAGCTTGTTCGGATCGACGTCGATGCGCACCGCGTAGGTCTGCGCCCCGTTTACGGTCACTTCAGCGACGCCAGGCAGTGTCGAGATCGATGGAGAGATGATGTTCTCGGCGATATCGTCGAGCTTGCTGCGCTGCAAGGTGTCGCTTTGTACGGCGATCAGCATGACAGGCGCGTCGGCCGGATTGGTCTTCCGGTAGCTCGGCGGGGTCGTCAGGTTGTTGGGAAGTTTTCTTTGCGCGGTCGAAATCGCCGCCTGCACGTCGCCGGCGGCGGCGTCAATGTTGCGGTCGAGATTGAATTGCAGCACGATGCTGGTATTGCCAAGCGAGTTTGTCGAAGAAATTTCGCTGATGCCGGGGATCGTCTCGAACTGCTTGATCAGCGGCGTGGCGACCGATGTCGCCATTGTCTGTGGTGAGGCGCCTGTCAGCTGGGCCGAGACGTTGATCGTCGGGAAATCCACCTGCGGCACTGCTGCGACGGGGATCAGCTGATAGCCGGCGAGACCGGCAAGCACCACGCCGATCGCGAGAAGCGTGGTCGCGACCGGACGCTGGATACAGAAGGTCGGGATCATTGTTGCGCTCCAACTGCGATGGTTTCGGTTTTTCCATCATCGGCCGAAGCGACCTTCTCGTTTGGATTGTCGCTAAACTGTTCCTTGACTTCGGTGCCGTTGTTCAGTTGCGACTGGCCTTCGACAACGACATGATCGCCGACCGAAAGGCCTGTGGCGACGGCTGTGCGACCGCCATTGGCGCGAGCAATTGTCACCGGCGTAATCTTGACCTTGTTGTCCTTCACCACAAAAGCGATATAGCCGTCCGGCCCCGGGCTGACGGCCACGGTCGGGACGACGATAAGCTGCTCGTTGTCGGCGAAGTGAACCATGACATTCGCGGAGCGTCCCGGCCACAAGGCACCGTTGGCGTTTTCGAAGGTTGCCTTCACGGCAATCGTTCCGGAAGCCTGGTCGACTGTGTTGTCGTAAAAGGTGATCGTTCCGGTGCGAGGCTTGCCCTGTGCGGAACGGGGAACGGTGGTGACGTGGACGGGACCCGCGGCCAGCTGTTCCTGCAGTTCCCGCAGATTGTTTTCCTGCATAGTAAACTTGATATATGCCGGATCATATTTGCTGATCGTCACGATTGGCGTGCCGGCGCTGACATAAGCACCCAGGCTCAATTGAACATCGCCAAGCCGGCCATCATAGGGTGCCCGTATGTCGGTATTTCCGAGCAGGACCTGATCGGAGGCAAGCTGTGCCTGGTCCGCGCTGAGCGTCGCAATGGCGGAGTCGCGGGTCGCACGCGCTTCATCGGCAGTCGCCTGAGTGCCGGCGCTGCTCGTAAGCAAGCTATTGGCACGGGTCAGCGCGGTTTCCGCCTGGGCAAGGTTTGCCTGGTCTTTCGCAATGTTCGCCTGGTCCTTGTTGACGGCAGCCTGCGCCGTGCGCGGATCAAGCTTTGCGATCAGGTCGCCGGCTTTGACCGTCGCACCGTCTTTTACCGCGATCTGGGTGATCAGCCCGGCTTCCTGTGCGGCAATCGTCGTTGAATCGATCGGCACGACCCAGCCGGTCGCGGGAACGTCCATGGGGAGCGAAGTTTTGACGGCAGCAACGGTCTTTACCGCGATTGGGCCGGCCTGACGCTTGCCGCCGGCCTGCGCCGCCTTGCCGGCATCTTTGGTTTCTGCAGAGGCTTGATCGACAAATGCGGAAAGGAAAGGAATACGGTCGCGATAGCCCCATACGGCAAGGGCTGCGACGACAAGAAGGCCGAGGGGAAGCCAGAATTTTTTCATACTTAAAGAACCGGTCGGGGCTTGTTGCAGGAAGCGCAGTGACGTTGAAGTGTATTTATTGCGCCGCACAACAAAGACGAGCTTGGCCGCAATCCATACATCGCTGTTACCGCTAACGTTCGGTAATTCTGTCCCTTTAACGCGAATTCATGAACGCTGATGCTGTGGAATCTACCACAATTCCGGACGACGAAAAATTAAAGCTTGGAAAGCTTTGGAATTGTTTCTGTTTGTGCGGTGCAGCAAACAGTCAAATGACTATTTTTTGATTGCCGTTATGTAATAATCGGTCGGCAAAACAGCTTCAGGCGGTATTTATAGTGTGGAGATGTGCTGCAGCGTGCATAGGAGCGTTGCTGCAGCTCACGGAATTGTGTTGTCAGGCCCTGTTGCAAGGGCCTGCATTCTGTTTGCCGGTGGCGACCTCAAAGGGAGCGAGCAGCTCCCCCATCGCAGCGGACCATGGTGCCCGTCACGTAGCTCGCCGGTTGGCTGCAAAGGAAGGCGGCGGTGGCGGCGAATTCCTCGACACGGCCGTAGCGGCCGGCGGGGATGCGCTGTTGACGCTCGGCGCTGACATCTTCGAGGCTCCTGCCTCCGCGCTTGGCTGTGGCGGTATCGAGCTCGGCTAGCCGATCTGTCGCAATGCTGCCCGGCAGCAGCATGTTGACCGTGATGCCATGCGCAGCCACTTCGCTGGCCAGCGTCTTGCTCCAGCCGGCAAGCGCCGGGCGCAGCGTGTTGGAAAGCGCGAGATTGGGAATGGGCTCGACGACACCGGAGGAGGCGACGGTGAGAATACGTCCCCAGCCTTGTGCCTTCATGCCTGGTAAGAGCGCAGTGGTCAGGGTGATGATCCGGGACACCATGGAGATGAAATAGGTCTCCAGCCGGTCGGCGGTCATATCTTCCGTCGTGCCGGGCGTCGGTCCGCCGCTGTTGTTGACGAGAATATCGATGCCGCCAAGCTTCTCTATGGCTGCCTTGGTGACCACATCCACGAAGTTCTCGTCATTGAGGTCCGCCCAGATCCAATCCGCCCGACCCTTGCCCTCGGCATTGATGGCCTTGCAATTGTTCTCGAGCCTTTCGCCGCTTCGGCCACAGAGCAGGACGTTCGCGCCCTCGCGGGCGAGCGCCACTGCGATGCCATGGCCCAGCCCCTTCGACGAGGCGAGCACCAGCGCGCGTTTTTCGCCAATACCAAGATCCATCTTGATTACCCTTCATGCTATTCGGATTGTTTGATCGGCATTTATAGAGGGCCATCCGGCGACTATGGAAGGTGCGCTTCACAACTGACGGCAAATACCATCAGAATATTGACGTTAACGTAAGGGTCATTTAACTTGTTTTACGTGTTGGGCAAATTGGGGGATTGCCTGTCGCTTCCCGGCTCGACAATCCCCTCCCATTTTGACAAGAGATAACCGAAACGGGGAAGACGCCCAAGGGGATAAGGCCGTGGTCCGAGATTATCGGAAGCTGGCCAAGCGGAGAAGATGAATGACTGACGCGAACGAGCTGCCGGAACGCGAGAGCATGGAATTCGACGTTGTGATTGTCGGCGCAGGTCCCGCGGGCCTGTCGGCGGCGATCCGGCTGAAGCAGATCAATCCGGATCTGACCGTCGTCGTGCTCGAGAAGGGGGCCGAGGTTGGCGCGCATATCCTGTCGGGCGCCGTCGTCGATCCGATCGGCATCGACCGCCTGCTGCCGGGCTGGCGTGACGAGGAAGGGCATCCCTTCAAGACCAAAGTCACGAGCGACCACTTCCTGTTCCTCGGCCCCGCCGGCTCCATCCGCCTGCCGAATTTCCTGATGCCGCCGCTGATGAACAATCACGGCAACTATATCGTCTCGCTCGGCAATGTCTGTCGCTGGCTGGCCGAGAAGGCCGAAGCCCTCGGCGTCGAGATCTATCCCGGCTTTGCCGCGACTGAAGTGCTCTATAATGACGAGGGCGCCGTCATCGGCGTCGCGACCGGCGACATGGGCATCGAGAAGAACGGCGAACCCGGCCCGAATTATACCCGCGGCATGGCGCTGCTCGGCAAATATGTGCTGATCGGCGAGGGCGTGCGCGGCTCGCTCGCAAAGCAGCTCATTGCCAAGTTCGATCTGTCGCGCGATAGCGACGTTCCGAAGTTCGGCATCGGCATCAAGGAGCTCTGGGAGGTCAAGCCCGAAAACCACAAGAAGGGTCTCGTGCAGCACTCCTTCGGCTGGCCTCTCGGCATGAAGACGGGCGGCGGTTCCTTCCTCTATCATCTGGAAGACAATCTGGTCGCCGTCGGCTTCGTCGTGCACCTGAACTACAAGAACCCCTATCTCTACCCCTTCGAGGAATTCCAGCGCTTCAAGACGCATCCGGCGATCCGCGGCACTTTCGAAGGTGGCAAGCGCATTTCCTATGGCGCCCGCGCCATCACCGAGGGCGGATATCAGTCGGTGCCGAAGCTGACTTTCCCGGGCGGCGCGCTGATCGGCTGCTCCGCCGGCTTCGTCAACGTGCCCCGCATCAAGGGCAGCCACAATGCAGTGCTGTCAGGCATGCTGACTGCAGACAGGATCGCCGAGGCGATCGCGGCCGGCCGCGGTAATGACGAAGTGATCGAGATCGAGAACGAATGGCGCTCTTCGGATATCGGCAAGGATCTGAAGCGTGTCCGGAACGTCAAACCGCTTTGGTCGAAGTTCGGCACGGCGATCGGCGTGGCGCTCGGCGGCCTCGACATGTGGACGAACCAGCTATTCGGCTTCTCGTTCTTTGGCACGCTGAAGCATGGCAAGACGGATGCCGCCTCGCTGGAGCCGGCCGCCCAGCATCAGAAGATCGACTATCCGAAGCCGGATGGCGTCCTGACCTTCGACCGTCTTTCCTCAGTGTTCCTGTCGAACACCAACCACGAGGAAGATCAACCGGTGCATCTGCAGGTCAGGGATATGGCACTGCAGGTGTCGTCGGAACATGATGTCTTTGCTGGTCCATCGACACGCTACTGTCCGGCCGGCGTCTATGAATGGGTCGAGAAGGATGGCAAGGATACCTTCGTCATCAACGCCCAGAACTGCGTCCACTGCAAGACCTGCGACATCAAGGACCCCAACCAGAACATCAACTGGGTGCCGCCGCAGGGGGGCGAAGGACCGGTCTATCCGAATATGTGAGATGCGATGACGGAGATCGAACAAGGCGCATGGACGATCCGTTCGGCCAGGGCCGACGAACTGCATCTGCTCGCCGCCATCGAGATCGATGCCTTCTGGGCTCTGCATGAGGCCGGCGCGGTCGCTTGCGAGCCGACGTCGCTGCCGCTTGACGTGTTGGAGCAATCCCTTGCGAAAGGCTTGCTGTTCGTTGCCGTCGACGGCATGGATCAGCCATTCGGTTTCGTGGCCGGCCTTCTCAAAGATGGCTCGGTCCATATCGCCGAACTCGATGTGGTCAGGCGTTGGCAGAAGCGAGGCGTCGGGCGCCGGCTGATGGAGACTGCGATTGAAGCGGCCAGACTTCAAGGTGCTGAGGGTGTAACGCTCACGACAGACCGGCAGGTGGCTTTCAACGCGCCATTCTATACCTCAGTGGGGTTTCAAATCCTCGATGACGGAGAAAGGTCGGCCGCCCTCACGCAAATCCTGGAGAATGAATTGGCCCACGGCGCCGATCCGGCCAGACGTGTAGCCATGGCGCTGCGCTTCTGAATTATAGCGGCGCGGCAATTCCGAGGTTTTCGGCGACACGTTGCAGCCGCCGCTTGTCTCGCGTCCAGAGATAGGTTCCAGGCGCCAGTATTGTCGCGGCCGCGAGATGAGCATCGATATAGCCGATTCCCGCACCCTGCAGTTTGTTGCTTCGGATGAAATAAAGCACGTCCTCATCCGAGGTTCTCGCAATCGGGGGCAGTCGGCGGAGGCTTCCCATTATGAGATCATATTGCCGCAGATTTCCAAGGCCGATCTCACCGACGACGAAAGGATGAACGACGACCTGCTTTTGCTCCAGCAGAGATTGGAGCCGCGCCTCCGGCTTATGAAAGTGATCGATCCAGATCGACGTATCGACCAGGATCATTCGACGCCAAACTGGCGACGAGGGGGAGCTGTGATATTCGGTTCGGTGCCGCCGAGACGTATCAGGGTTTTGGCGGCTTCCCGTTCCACAAGCGCTTTCAACGCTTCACGCAGGATCGCCGAGGTCTCGGCGAGACCGGTAACCTCGCGTGCATCCGCAAGCAACTTATCGTCGATGGCTACGGTGGTGCGCATTGATATCTCCGTTGTCATCAAAACTAGCATCAGATGATGTCGCTTTCAATGCCGAAGGCTGCACATGGCAGCCCTCGATCCATTGTCTTGCAGATGATGCGTTTATCTCCGGGCGAGCACCCCGGTCGAAAGTGCCACCCCAAGTCCAGTGACGATTGCGGCTGCAATGCCCGCCATTCCGATTTCCTCGCCGAGCAGAAAGCCGCCGCCGATCGTGGCAAGAACAGGGGTGATGGCGGTGAAGGCTGCGGCCTGCGTGCCACCGAGAGCCTGGACAGCAAGACCATAGGCAAGCGTGGCGGCAAGACCTGATAACAGCCCTTGGCTGACGATCTGCAGACCGATTTCCGGTAGCGGCACCGAGGCAAGCGAGCTGCCGAAGACAGCGGCCAGTCCGACATGGATCAGGAACGACCAGACGGCGATGATGGCGCTCGACTGCACGGCACTCAGGCCGGAGCGGCGGAAAGCATGAGTGTAGCTTGCCCAGAGCACGGCCGATAGGGGCAGCAGGGTAAAGCCCTCCCAGGAGATCTGCACGCCATAGAGGCTGCGTGCCAGGAGGATCACGACGCCGGCGACGATGCCGGCAAGGCCGAGCCAGCGGGTGATATCAAGCCGCTCGCGGAACAAGAGCCCACCAATTAGGGCAGTTGCCAGCGGCATGGAACCGCCGAGCAGGATGCCGGCCGACGAGGCGGGTGTGAACTGAATGGCAAGAGTGGTGAGCTGGAAGAAGAGGGCACCGGAGCCGCAGACCATCAGCGCCAGCAGCTTCAGTGGCACGCCCTTCGGCAGCAGGCCAGTCTTCCACCAGACGGGAGCCAGCACCAGGGCCGGCACGCCGTAGCGGATCAGGCCGAGATCGATGGTGCCCATCTGCGTTTCGGCTGTATGACGGGTGGCAAGAATCCAGTTTGCCCAGATCAAGACGGTCACGATGGCACCGGCATAGCCGACCATGGTGGGGGTTGCCTTGCGGGTGGAGAGAGACAAAGCGGTCATCGACATATCCTTTCCAACGATCCGATTATCTTTCGAATGAAGAGAAGATAGCGCCGAAGGCCGAGGCATGTCCTTGCTAGTTATGGCTCAAAAATCATGCTAGGAGCAATAATCTGCCAAAATCCATTATTGAGTTTTACAGAAATGCCAAAACTGGATAAATTCGATATTGCGATCCTCAATTGCCTGCAGGAGGATGCGCGCGCCACCAATGTCGAGATTGCCGAGCGCGTAAATCTCTCGCCGTCTCCCTGCCTGAGGCGCATCCGAAATCTGGAAAAAACCGGGCTCTTGCGCGGCTACCGCGCAGATATCGACCGCAAGCAGGCCGGCCTCGGTCTGACGGTCTTTGTGGAACTCAAGGTCGGTCATCATTCAAAGGAGAATTCCGAGACGCAGCAGGCAGCATTGCTCGCCATTCCGGAAGTCGTCGCCTGCCATCTGATTTCGGGCACGGCCGATTTCCTGGCGGAAGTCGTGGTGGAGGATCTGGCCGCCTATGAGAAGGTGATGTCGGAAAAGCTGCTTGTCCTTCCAGGCGTGGTCGATCTGCGCTCGAACTTCGCGATCCGCACGCTCAAGACCAACGGTGCTCTGAAACTGCCACAGCCTGAATGAAACAGGCGAAGTGAAAATGAAAAAGGGGCCGCCGCCGGCCCCTTTTCGAATAGAACCTGATTGTCCTCAGAGCATCGTGCCGCTGAGGATCAGCAACGCGACCGAGAAATAGATCACTAGGCCGGTGACATCGACCAGGGTTGCGACGAACGGCGCGGAGGCGCTGGCCGGGTCGAGCCGCAGTTTCTGCAAAACGAACGGCAGCATTGAGCCGGCGAGCGAGCCGAAAGTGACGATGCCGATCAGGGCAGCGAAGACCGTAAGGGCGACCAGCTGCCAGTGCGGACCATAATCGAAGAGGCCGATATTCTGCCAGAGCACGATGCGGGCAAAGCCGACAAGGCCGAGGATCGCGCCGAGCACGATGCCGGTCGGCAGTTCGCGGAATGCCACGCGCCACCAGTCGGAAAGCTTGAGCTCGCCGAGTGCCAGCGCTCGGATGATCAGCGAGGTCGCCTGCGAGCCGGAATTGCCGCCCGAGCTCATGATGAGCGGGATGAAGAGCGTCAGCACGACAGCCTTTTCCAGCTCGCCTTCAAAATGCTGCATGGCGCTTGCGGTCAGCATTTCGCCGAGGAAGAGGGCGGCAAGCCAGCCGGCGCGCTTGCGGATCATGCCGGCAAAGCTGATCTTCATATAGGGCTGGCCGAGGGCTTCCATACCGCCGAACTTCTGGGCGTCCTCGGTCGTATCGGCGATCATCGTATCGATGACGTCGTCGACCGTGACAATGCCGAGCATCATGCCCTTGTCGTCCACGACCGGGAGCGCCAGCAGATCGTGGCGACGGATCAGGCGGGCGACATCCTCTTGCTTCATCAGCGGCGGTGCCGTCACCGGCGTGCCCTTTTGGGCAACCGTCAGGATACAGGCATCGGGCTCGCCGGTGATGAGACGGCGCAGCGTCACGACGTGCAGCAGCACATTCGTCTCGTCATCGAGCACATAGATGGCATAGACCGTTTCGCGGGAGCGCTCGACCTGGCGAACGTGATCGAGCGTCTGGGCGACCGTCCAGCTCGCGAAAACGCTGACGAATTCCGTCGTCATGATGCCGCCGGCCGTGCGCGGCGGATAGCCCATCAGGCCTTGGATCGCCTGCCTTGCATGCTCGTCAAAGGTCGCGAACAACCGGGCGCGTGCGTCGACATCCATTTCGAGCAGCACGTCGGCGACGCGGTCGTTGGACATGCCATGCAGCAGACGCGCGGCATCTGCATTGCCCATGACTTCGAGAATGGCGGGTGCGTTGCGCAGCTCCGGCCGGTCGAGAATGCGCACGGCGCGCTCTTCCGGCATTTTGGCGAGAATGCGGGCAGCCTCTGCCACATCCGTTGCGTTCAGAACCTCGACGCGTTCCGCAATGGTGACGGCGCGATTATTATTGATGAATGCACGAGCGGCATTGCCGGCCCGCGCGGGAAAGCTGTTGATGTTCATTATAGCTCGCCTTTCCGGTCGATCCGCCGTCGTAGCGGATCGTGGCGAGCCGACAGGAGTCGGTTAGTGCACGAATGCTACTGACGGCAAAGGCAATCGACTACTACTGTCGCTAGGCATCGAAAGATGGCTCCGGTTAATCGGTATGGAAAACGCTGTTCTCCACGTGCGGAGAAGTCGCGCCGAAGGCATGAAAAGTCAAGAGGCGGACATGCCTAAATGCTCGATTCTGCGATAAAAATTTGTTTAGGCGGCTGCAAACTTTTGCGATGCAACAAAACCTGATGCAAACGCGTTAAAACAAAGCGGCCGGACGACATTCGCCCGGCCCGATGTGTCGCGAATATTGGCCGCTCAGAAGCCCGCCAGAACGACCTTGCCCTTCATCTTGCCGGTCTCGACGAGAGCATGCGCCTTCTTCAGATTGGCGGCGTTGATCGTGCCCGCGGTCTCCGTCAGGGTGGAGCGAATCTTGCCGGAATCGACGAGTCCGGCGATCTTCGTCAGCAGCTTGTGCTGCTCGATCATGTCGGCGGTGTTGTAGAGCGGGCGGGTAAACATCATCTCCCAATGGATCGATATCGCCTTCCACTTGAAGGGCACGACATCGAGCGTCTTCGGATCATCGATCAGGGCGAACCG
The DNA here is from genome assembly GCF_002277895.1 of Rhizobium sp. 11515TR. Classification (NCBI taxonomy): domain Bacteria; kingdom Pseudomonadati; phylum Pseudomonadota; class Alphaproteobacteria; order Hyphomicrobiales; family Rhizobiaceae; genus Rhizobium; species Rhizobium sp. 11515TR. Next base: position 1,784,794 of record NZ_CP022998.1, read on the forward strand.
ACCTTGGGGCGCGATGGCCTCGACGATCGAGCCGGTATGATCCGATGTATTGGTCGTGGAGAAGACGAAGGCCGGAGCGCCGATGCCGAGCGCCTCGATCTGCGGCGCAAGTGGTTTCGAGTGGTCGATGACATGGTGCGCGCCCAATTCCTTCACCCAAGCTTGTGTTTCCGGCCGGGATGCCGTGGCGATGATGGTGAGATCGGTCAGCGCGCGTGCAATCTGGATGGCGATCGATCCGACGCCGCCGGCCCCGCCGATGATGAGAATGGCATTGGCCGCGCCGGGAACCGGATCCTGCACTTTCAGGCGGTCAAATAGCGCCTCATAGGCGGTGATCGAGGTCAACGGCAGAGCGGCCGCCGCCGGAAAATCGAGGCTCTTCGGCTTGGCGCCGACAATGCGCTCATCGACCAGATGGAATTCGGCATTGGAGCCGCCGCGATTAATTGCACCCGCATAGAAGACTTCGTCTCCGGGCTTGAACATGGTGACATCAGGTCCAACCGCCTTGACGATGCCGGCAGCATCCCAGCCGATGACCTTGTATTCACCCTCGGGCGGGGCGACGTTGGCGCGGACTTTGACATCGACCGGATTGACGGAAATGGCCTTCACTTCGACGAGCACATCATGACCTTTTGCCTCGGGTATCGGCAGTTCGATGTCGATCAGGGATGTTTCTGCGGAAATGGGTTGTGGCTGCTTGTAGGCGACTGCGCGCATGGGAGAAGCTCCTGGGTTGGTTGCACAGAGGCTAGATGCGCATTATCCTCAAAGGGCGCAAGAATGCACAATTTCTGTACGTAGGTACAAAAAGGATACTATCTATGTCGGTTCCCCGTTCCAAGCTTGTCAGGAATTTCCCCGGATGCCCGGTCGAGGCGACGCTGAGCGTGCTCGACGGCAAATGGAAGGGCGTGATCCTGTTTCACCTGATGGAAGGAACGCTGCGCTTCAACGAAATCCGCCGCAAACTGCCGTCGGTGACGCAACGCATGCTGACCAAGCAATTACGGGAACTGGAAGAATCCGGGCTGCTATCACGCACCGTCTTTCCGGTGGTGCCGCCGCGCGTCGATTATGCGCTGACACCACTTGGCGCCAGCCTGGGCCCGATCATCAAGGCGATGGCCGTCTGGGGCGAGGAGAATGTATTTTGCCGCGACGGGCGCCAGCAGCTGGGCGCCCCCGGCATGTCATGCGCGCCCGGTGCGGCGCTCCAGGCCAACTGAAACGGCGAAGACGGCGAGGCCTCCAACGGAAAGCACCGCGCCGACATAGCCGGTCGCAGCCGCCGTAAAGCCCCAGGAGATCACCAGCCCGCCAAGCCAGGCGCCGAGCGCATTGGCGATGTTGAAGGCGGAGTGATTGGAGGCGGCGGCCAGCGTCTGTGCATCGGCAGCCACATCCATCAGGCGCGTCTGTACGGCCGGGCAGGCGGCAAAGCCGCAGCCGATCAGGAAGACGCAGATGCAGAGCATGATCGGGTTGGCCGCCGTCAGCGAGAAGAGCGTCATGATGACGATGTTGAAAATCATCATGCCGCCGATCGTTCCCTTGATGGAGATATCGCCAAGGCGCGAGCCGACGATGTTACCGACATTCATGCCGATGCCGAAGAGTGCCAACACGACCGGCACCATGGCGGAGCCGAGGCCGGCGACTTCGGTCGTGGTCGTGGCTACGTAGCTGAAGATCGAAAACATACCGCCGAAGCCGACGGCGGCGATGCCCAGCGTCAGCCAGACCTGAATGCGCTTCAACGCGCCGAGCTCGCGCGTGATGCTGGCGCCTTCCTCAACCTTGTCCTTGGGGAGGAAGAGGGCGATCAGCAGCATGGTGGCAAGGCCGATAGCGCCGACCATCATGAAGGCTGCGCGCCAATTCAGAAGCTGCCCGAGGAAAGTCGCGATCGGCGTACCGATCAGCGTCGCGATCGTGAGGCCGAGCATGACCTGGCCGACGGCGCGCACGCGGCGGTGTACCGGCACCATCGAGGCAGCAACGAGGGCGGCGACCCCAAAATAGGCGCCGTGCGGCAGGCCGGTGATGAAACGCAGCGCCGTGAAGCTTTCGAAAGTCGGTGCGAAAGCGCTGGAAATATTGCCCGCGGCAAAGATCGCCATCATCAGCAGGAGCAGCGTGCGACGCGCCATCTTGGCGGCGAGCACGGCGATGATCGGTGCACCGACGACGACGCCGAGCGCATAGGCGCTGATCACATGACCTGCTTCCGGAGTGGTGACGCCGAAGGTGTCGGCAACATTGGGCAGAAGTCCCATGATGACGAATTCACCCGTGCCGATACCGAAGCTGCCGACGGCCAGCGCCAAAGTCACCAGCGCTATGGCGGTGCGAGACGGCGCTTCGATGATGGTCTGGCTATCGAGGGCCTCGACGGAAATATCGCTCACGGAAACTCCTTGGGCGGCGCACGAAATTCAAGCGCCGCGAATGATGCGGCAAATCCCGGCATTCGGCGCTCAGTGCATCAAAATGGAATAAGGGACACGCGGGCATGGACACACCCTTGTTGGTACTATCAATGAGGGCAATGTTTCTGTCGCGTGCATTTTTTGCAGTGCAGCATGGCGGATCATGCATAAGTGCGCTGCAGCCGATCTCGGCGAAGCGGCTACAGCGCTTGAAATCGTTCTCTCCAAAACCATCTGAGAAGAAGCGCACGGGCCTTAGCCCCTGATACAATTTGCGGAAAGACCGAGAGCCCCCGATGAAGTTGATCGGCTTTTTCAATCGCGATGGCGGAACGTTCCGCACGACTGACATGGCTGCCTATGAAAAGAGAGCGGAGCAGGTCTTCCGTGACGCCGGTCACGATTTCGAAGCTGTTGTCGTGGAGGGGCGCAACGTCGTCTCGGCGATGGAGCGTGCTGCGCGTCGTGATGATATTGACGGGATTGTCGCGGGTGGTGGCGATGGCACCATTTCGGCGGCTGCCGCCATTGCCTGGAAAAACGGCGTCGCTCTCGGCGTCATTCCGGCTGGCACCATGAACCTCTTTGCTCGTTCTCTGCGCCTGCCACTCGATATATGGCAGACGCTGAATGTTCTTGCGACGGGTGAGGTCGACAATGTCGATATCGGCAGCGCCAACGGTCGTGCTTTCATTCATCAGTTTTCAGCGGGCTTGCATGCGCGCATGGTCCGCTACCGCAATGGCTATACCTATCGCTCCCGCATCGGAAAGATGTCAGCCAGTACCCGCGCGGCCTTCGGCGTCATCGCCAATCCTCCGGAATTCGACGTCGACTTCGAGGCCGGTGACATTCGCGAGCGCCGGCACGTCTCGGCGATCTCCGTCTCCAACAATCCCTTCGGCGCCAATGCGCTGCTGTATGCCGACAGCTTGCGCAGCGGCGAGCTGGGTTTCTACACGGCAAAGCCCCTGCGGCCGCTCGGCGTCGCCCGGCTTGCTATCGACATGCTGCGTGGCCGGGTTCGCGAAAATGCCGATGTCATGGTCATGCATGCGCCGGAGGTGCATCTGCATTTCCCGAAGCTGCGCCAGCTCGCCAACTGCGTGATGGATGGCGAGCTTTTACCGCTTGAGCGCGATGTAACGCTCAAGGTGCATCCCGGCGAGCTCAAGGTAATGGTTCGAGAGGGGACAGCCGCGCGTGTCCAGAGCGAGGGTGCCGTCGATAGCCTCGCCGTCTAACGTCATTAGAGACGGGGCAGGTAGGTCCTGTAATCGAAATCGGAAACCGTGCGCAGGTGGCCGAGCGCTTCCTTATGCTTCGTCTCGCCGTAGAGCTTCTGATACCGCTCGCCGAAAATGTCGGCAACGAAGGCTGACCCTCGGAAGCGCTCCACCGCCGTCAGAAAATCATGCGTCAGCTTGGGCGCATCGGCCGGCGCATGAGCCGGTGTCGTCTCTTCACCGGGATCGAGGTCGTTCTCCAGGCCGAGCAACATGCCGCCTAGGATTGCCGCCAGCATGAGATAGGGATTGGCATCCGCACCGGCGACGCGGTGTTCGATGCGTGCGCCTGGCCCATCCTTCTCTGGAATGCGCACGGCCGTGCCGCGATGACCGAAGCCCCAGGTCAGATCGACAGGGGCAAAGGAGCCTGGTTGGAACCGTCGATAGGAATTGGCATAGGGTGCAAAGACCAGCTGCGCGTCCTGCAACGTCTGTAGCAGCCCCGCGCAGATCGACTTCAGTCTCTTCGGCTCACCGCCCGCAGCATCGAGGACATTGCGCCCTTGAGCGTCGATGATACTCGCATGCACATGCAGCCCCGAGCCGGCATGGTCGGTATAGGGTTTTGCCATGCAGGTCGATTTCAGGCCATGCTTGCGCGCCGCCTGCTCGGCCACGCGCTTCAGCATGATGCAATCATCCGCTGCCGCCAGCGCATCCGGACGATGCAGCAGGTTGACCTCGAACTGGCCGGGGCCGAACTCCGCCGTCGTCGCATCCGCCGGCAACCCCTGCGCCCGGGCGTAGCCGCGCAGCGTTTCGATGTAATCGTCAAGAAGATCGACGGCATCCATGTCATAGAGCTGAAAGCCGTTCGGTTCGCCCTGATAGGTCAGGGCCGGGGGCGGCGAGGGGATGCCTCTTTCGCGCCAGTCTCCGGCCAGAAGATAGAATTCCAGCTCGGTCGCGATGACGGGCGTCAATCCGAGCGCCTTGTAGCGCTCTACCACGGCAGAAAGAATAGCACGTGGATCCTGAAAGCTCGGGCTGCCGTCGAGCTCATGCATAGTGGCCAGCACCTGCTTCGATCCCGCCGGCGCCCAGGGCATGTCAGCCAGCGTGCGCTCGTCTGCAACGCAGGTTCCGTCCGGATCTCCGATCGTCAGCGACAATCCGGTTATATTGTCGTTGTCGTCGCCCCAGATATCGAGCGATTGCGTCGAGGTCGGCAGCCGCACGGCGCCGGACCAGACCTTCTTTTCGGCTGAAATCGGGATCTGCTTGCCGCGCAGCCGGCCGTTCATGTCCGAGATCAGCACCTCGATGCGCGCGTTACCTTCGGTTGCGTTGTCGGCCGCCATTCTCTTGTAAATCCCCGATGCTCACGGCATGGTCGTAAACCAAGATAGCTTGCAGTCAAGTCCAGCTGCGTTGCGGCGTCGGTGGACTTGCCTGACAAATGCCAATTCAAAGAGGGTTCGAATAAGCCATGTCCGATACGTCCAGCCGCTCCAATCTCGCTGCCCTCGATGCCGCCCATCACCTCCATCCCTTTGCCGATATGCGCAAGCTCAACGCCGATGGCGCGCGCGTCATCCAGCGCGGCGAGGGGGTCTATATTTTCGATGCGGAGGGGCGGAAGTATCTGGATGGATTTGCCGGCCTCTGGTGCGTGAATATCGGTTATGGGCGCACCGAAATCGCCGACGCTGTCGCAAGGCAGATGAACGAGCTGCCCTATTACAACACCTTCTTCGGCACGACGACTACGCCGGCGACGCTTCTCGCCGAGAAGGTCTGCGCCCATGCCGGGCCGCAGTTCAACCATGTCTTCTTCACCAATTCCGGTTCCGAGGCCAACGATACCTGGTTCCGCATGGGGAGGGTCTATTGGGCTGCCGTAGGCAAGCCGACGAAGAAGACCATCATCGCCCGCAAGAACGGCTATCACGGCTCGACGGTTGCAGGTGCCAGCATGGGCGGCATGAAATACATGCACGAGCAGGGCGACCTGCCGATCCCTGGCGTCGTCCATATCGGTCAGCCCTATTGGTATGCCGAGGGCGGCGATCTCTCGCCGGAGGAATTCGGCCTGAAGATGGCTCGTGAGCTTGAAGCCAAGATCGATGAATTGGGTGAGGAGAATGTCGCAGCTTTCATCGCCGAGCCTGTGCAAGGTGCCGGCGGCGTCATTGTTCCACCGTCCACCTATTGGCCGGAGATCGCACGCATCTGCAAGGTAAGGAACATCCTGCTGGTCTGCGATGAGGTGATCTGCGGCTTCGGCCGCCTCGGCGCATGGTTCGGCCATCAGCATTTCGGCGTCGAGCCGGATCTGGCCCCGATCGCCAAGGGGCTGTCGTCAGGCTATCTGCCGATCGGTGGCGTGCTCGTCAGCGATCGTATTGCCGATGTGCTCATCAATGAAGTCGGCGAATTCAACCACGGCTTCACCTATTCCGGCCACCCTGTCTGCGCCGCCGCCGCCCTCGAAAATCTGCGGATCATCGAGGAGGAAAGACTAGTCGAGCGCGTGCGCGACGATATCGGCCCTTACTTTGCCAAGGCTTGGGGCAGCCTTGCCGATCACGACATGGTCGGCGAAGCCGTCAGCATCGGCTTGATGGGCGGCCTGCAGCTCGCCGCCGATAAATCGACACGCCGCCGTTTCGAAAAGCCTGACACTATAGGTTCCGCCGTCCGCAACCATGCCCTGGCGAACGGCTTGGTCTTGCGCGCCACCGGCGACCGCATGCTGGCCTCGCCGCCGCTCGTCATCAGCCATGAGGAGGTGGATACCATGGTGCGGATCGCGCGTGGCGCGCTCGATGCCGTATGGGCGGAGAAGAAATCGTAGTCAGGGCTTGGGTTTCGGCACGTCCCACTTGCCCGCCTTGTGAAGGGCAAGCGTCAGTGCCGCAACGTGGATGACCTGGATCATCTTGCCTTCCAGCGCGAGCTCGATTGCTTGGCTGATCGGCATGCGGATCAGGCGGATGCGCTCGGTCGGGTCGTCCGCCGGCCTGCTTGCAAGCTCGACATTGCGGGCAATAACGATATGCGAGTGGTTCGTATGCGTGGCCGGATTGGGCGCGAGCTTGCCGACATAATCCCATTCGGTGGATGAAAGGCCGGTTTCCTCGCGCAGCTCGCGCGCGGCCGCCTCGACCGGACTTGCATCGCTCGCATCCACGGCTCCCCCGGGGAGCTCGAGCGCCACGACGCCGAGGCCGTGACGATACTGCTGAACGAGGTAGATATGATCCTCGGCATCGAGCGCAATTATCTCGACCCAATCGGGATATTCCAGCACGTAATAGGGCGCGATCTCCACGCCCTCCGCCGTCACGCAGTTATCCGCACGAACCTTCAGCCAGCGATCATGAACAAGGCGCGTTGAGCTTGTTGTCCGCCATGGTGGCAGGTCTGCCGTGTCCGATAGCTGGCTAGTGATGTCGTCCTTCGAGCTCATGCGCCGTTCAGCTCCCGTTGCTGTTAGGCCTGTGCCTAGGCGTCTTGATGATCTTGATCGAAGATCTTGCGCACGATGTAGTTCGGCGAGAGATCGTCGCGATAATAGATGCGGGCGATCATTTCGGCGAGGATGCCCGTCGTGATCATCTGCACCGACGACAGGAGCAGCACGACGCCGACCATCAGCAGCGGACGGCTGCCGATATCGTCGCCGAAGATGAACTTGTCGATGAAGAGCCAGAGCAGGATGATGCCGGCAAGCGCACCGAGGCCGAGGCCGAGCGAGCCGAAGAAGTGTCCAGGCCGCGCCTTGTAGCGCATGAAAAACATCACCGACAGCAGATCGAGGATGACGCGGAAGGTGCGTGAGATCCCATATTTCGACGTGCCGTGCTGGCGCGCATGGTGGGTGACGGGCACTTCGCCGATGCGCGAGCTCGGCACGACGCCGGCAACCCAGGCGGGTATGAAGCGGTGCATCTCGCCCATCAGCTTGACCTGCTTGATGATCGAGGAGCGATAGATCTTCAGGCTGCAGCCATAGTCGTGCAGCTTGACGCCGGTGATGCGGCCGATCAGGTAGTTGGCGCACCAGGAGGGAATCTTGCGTAGCAGAAGCCCGTCCTGCCGGTTCTTGCGCCAGCCGACGAGCAGGTCGAGCTGCCGCCGCTCCAGTTCCTCGACCATCGAAGGGATATCCTTCGGGTCATTCTGCAGATCGCCGTCCATGGTGGCGATCAGGCGGCCGTTCGCCGCATCGATGCCGGCCTGCATGGCCGCCGTCTGGCCGAAATTGCGCTGAAGTTCGACGATGCGCAGCGTCAAGCCTTCCTGCGAAAGTGACCGGCGGGCATTGACGAGCGTGGCGTCCGTGCTGCCATCATCGACCAGGATCAGCTCCCAGGACTTGTCAAATCCACGCATGGCGGCACAGATGCGCTCGATGAGCGGTCCGACGCTTTCTTCCTCGTTGAAGACGGGCACGACCAGCGAAAGCTCGAGAGGGCTTGCCGGATCGGCCTGGGGGAGGGTCGACTCTGCCGTTGTCTGCAACACTTCTTTCTCCTAAAAGACCGGCAGTACTTGCCGGACGAAACGAGCGAAAAGTCCGGTTTCAGCCTTCCGCTCGTATTTGGGTGCCCTAACTACATGAAGACTCCGACGGTTGCCAGCCGACAGAATTGGTTTATTCGCAACCGAATGACGCTCTTGACGCTCGCCGTAGTCGTGGCCTACGCCGCCTTCATCGAATGGTTTTGGGGCTGGAGCTCGATCCTGGCACAATGGGGCAAGGTCGGCGCACTGCCGATCCTCCTGGCTCTGGCGCTTCTGACAAGCACCTATTTCCTGCGCACATGGCGCATCTACGATTATTTCCCGAAGGAAACCTCGGGTCATTTTGCGGCGCTGTTTCGCGTGACGCAGGTTCATAATCTGCTGAATATCATGATGCCCTTCCGCACCGGAGAGACCAGCTTCCCGGTGCTGATGCGCTCCGAATTCGGCATTCCGCTGGCCCGCGGCACCTCGGCGCTGTTGGTCATGCGGCTGCTCGACCTGCATGCGCTGCTGGCTGCCGCCGGTGTCGGCCTTGCACTTGCCTCGCCCCATCACGTTCTTGCCTGGATCGTATGGGCGGCCTTCCTGCTGCTGCCGGTCGCGGGTTTCGCTTCCCGCCGACCGCTAATCCGCCTTGCCGCCCGCACCCTGCCGAAGAAGGTGCAAGGACTGGTGCACGAGCTGGAGCGCGGCCTGCCGGTCGATAGCAGCGCCTTTGCGCGCGCCTGGCTGACGACCATCGTCAACTGGCTCGTCAAGGTCGTGGTGCTTGCCTGGGCACTTGGCCTCATGAATGTGACGCCGCTTTCGGCAAGTTTTGGTGGCGCGCTCGGCGGCGAACTATCCTCAGTTCTGCCCGTGCATGCGCCCGGAGGCGTGGGCACCTATCCGGCCGGCATCACGGCCGGAGCCATGGCCTTCGGTGCATCGGGCGAGAAAGTAGCGATTGAAAATCTCGCCCAGGCCAGCATTAATGCCCATCTGCTGATCGTGGTCTCAGCGCTGACGGGAACCGCGATCGGATTGCTTGTTTCGCGCAAACGGGTGACCGCGCTCTGAAAGCTTGTGATGCGCTTCAATGTCGGGTCGTCTTATCGTAAAGCTCAGCCAATCGCTTGCGCAGGAAAGTCTGCTCCGGCGCCTGCTGGCATAGCGAAAGCGCCGTTTGATAGGATTGCCGCGCCTCGTCCGTCCGGCCAAGCTGGCACAGGAAATCCGCCTTCGCCGCATGGGTGAGATGATATCGTGCCATACGCTCCTCCCGCAACAGCCCGTCGACGATGGACAATGCTGCAGCAGGCCCGTCGCGCATGGAGATGGCCACCGCCCGATTGAGCTCGATCACCGGGGATGGGCTTGCGATCAGCAGCAGGTCGTAAAGTGTCACCAACTGCCGCCAGTCGGTGTCGTCCGCGGTTGCGGCGCGCGCATGTTCCGCCGCGATCGCCGCCTGCAGGGCATAGCTGCCGACGCTCTCCGCGGACATGGCCCGCGCCGACAGTTGCAGGCCCTCGCGTATCTGGCCATGATCCCACAGCGCACGATCCTGATCGACGAGCAGAACGAGATCGCCGGAGGTATCGGTACGCGCATGCCGCCGCGAATCCTGCAGCAGCATGATTGCAAGCAGCCCTTCGACTTCCGAATCCGGCAATAGCTGCAGCAAAAGCCTGCCGAGCCGTATGGCCTCCGCAGCCAGATCGGCGCGCACGATCGCAGAGCCGGAGGATGCCGAATAGCCCTCGTTGAAGACAACGTAGATGACATGCAGCACCTGCGCCAGCCGCTCCGGCAGCTCGGTCTTGTCAGGCACCTCATAGGGAATGTTGGCGGTGCGTATGCGGTTCTTGGCACGGACGATGCGCTGCGCGACTGTCGGAGCAGGAATCAGGAAGGCGTGGGCAATCTCTTCCGTTGTCAGGCCGCAGACCTCCCGCAAGGCCATAGCCATCCGTGCCTCTGCGGGAATAAGCGGGTGGCAGCAGGTGAAGATCAGCCGCAGCATGTCGTCTTCGATCTCTTCATGTTCGGCGATCTCCATCGCCTCTCCCTCCGGATAAAGGCTCTCGGCAATATCGGAGCGGGCGGTGTCAAAGCGTGCTCGCCGCCTGATATGGTCGATGGCGCGAAAACGTCCGGCGGAGACGAGCCAGGCATAGGGATTGGCCGGGATCGTCTCCTCCGTCCATTGCTGCGCCGCCGCCGCGAAAGCATCATGGAGCGCTTCCTCGGCCCGGTCGAAATCACCGAGCAGACGGATCAGCGTTGCCAGCACGCGGCGCGAGTGGCTGCGGTAGATGCTTTCGAGGGTTTGGTTCAGCGACATGGATGTCAGGATGTCTCCGCCAGGTCTCCCCGCAGAGTGAGGATACGAACCGGGCGGATTTCGACGGCGCCATAGCGCGCCGAGGGAATGCGCTTGGCGATCCCGGCTGCTTCCTCAAGATCGGGAGCTTCGATGAGGTAGAAGCCGGCCAGATGCTCCTTCGTCTCCACGAACGGCCCGTCCGTTACCGAAAATTTGTCGCCGTCTGGACGGATGACGATCGATTTGTCCCGAAGCGCCAGCGCATCGGAAACGATCATGGTACCGTCCTGCCGTAAGCCCTCATCAAAGATGAAGTGCTCGGCGATCAAATGGTTCATCTCGTTCGGCGTCAATCGTCCGTCGACATCGACTGTCGTGTAGATCAGGCACAGAAACCGCATATATTTTCCCTCACTGCTATTCGTTCGGAAAGCGGATGTCGTAAGCCGCGCGAACCTCGATCATGCCGTAGCGGGCGACAGGGAAGGTGGCGGCGATCGCCGTCGCTTCCTCCATGTCCCGGGCCTCGATCAGAACGAAGCCGCCGAGATGCTCTTTCATCTCAGTGAAAGGGCCATCCGTCACGGCGGCTTCGCCCCTGCGCACGCGAACTGTTTTCGCAGTCTCCGGTTCGCGCAAGGCATTGGCGACGATGAGGTGGCCGCTCTCGCGTAGCCGGTTGTCGTTGTCGACGGAATCCTGGGTCAGCTTTCGCCCTTCCTCTTCGGAAATCTTGGCGATTTCTGCGCTTTCGAACCAGACCTGACAAAGAAACTTCATCTGAACATCCTCAAGCATCCGGGTTGAAGTTATGGATCGGCCGCACCTCGATCGCACCGAGCTTGGCGAGCGGAATGCCGGCGGCAATCCGGATCGCGTCGTTCAGATCCTTCGCCTCGATCAGGATGAAGCCGCCGAGATGTTCCTTGGTTTCGATGAAGGGGCCGTCCGTCACCGCCGTCTCGCCGTTACGGACCCGTACAGTCACCGCCGATTTTGGTGACTGTAGCGCTTCGGCTTGGATCATGTTGCCGCTCGCCATCAGGGCGCGGTCATAGGCGAGCGAATCCGCATCGAGCTTTTGCTTTTCCTCCTTGGTCATGAGGTCGAGCCTCGTGCCATCGAACCAGACCTGGCAGAGATATTTCATCGCAGCGTCTCCTCTCTCAATTTGCTGACAGCCATAGACGAGCGGCCGCCAAGCAAATCGACATCCCGATCCGCAGCATGACAAAATTTTTTGCGGTTGTCGAAAAAGCGCGAGCCCGGTCGACCAGTTCCGTCAACACCATAAGGAGAGACGGAAGTGTACAATCTTGAAGCAGCCCTTATCTACCACTGGCAGAAGAAGACCCTGTCGGACGAGGAGCTATTGCAAATGTCAAATCCCGGCGAAGTGATTGCTCGCACGGCGATCGGATTTGCCATTTTTGCCGTGATGATCCTTGGTCTGAATTTGTGGGCGACGCCCAACGACCAACGGCCGCAGGTCGCGGCCGCTTATCAGATGCAATCGGTATCAGCAGAAAAGCAATAGGGTGACGCCCCATTGCTTTGCTGGCTCGTGGCTTACTGAAATGCAGTTTCGAAGAAGCTGCGCAGTTTGCGCGAATGCAATGCTTCCGGCGGCATGGCGGCTAGTTTCTGGATGGCGCGGATGCCGATCTGCAGATGCTGATTGACCTGTGTGCGATAGAAGGCCGTCGCCATGCCGGGCAGCTTCAATTCGCCATGCAATGGCTTGTCCGAAACGCAGAGCAGCGTGCCGTAGGGAACGCGGAAGCGGAAGCCGTTGGCAGCGATGGTCGCTGATTCCATATCGAGCGCGACCGCGCGGGCCTGCGATAGCCGCTTCACCGGGCCTGCCTGATCGCGCAGTTCCCAGTTGCGGTTGTCGATGGTGCCGACCGTGCCCGTGCGCATGATCCGCTTCAGCTCGAAGCCCTCATAGCCGGTGATTTCGGCAACGGCCGCTTCAAGCGCCACCTGCACTTCGGCGAGCGCCGGGATCGGCACCCAGACCGGCAGGTCGTCGTCGAGAACGTGGTCCTCGCGCATATAGGCATGGGCGAGCACATAGTCGCCGAGCCGCTGGCTGTTGCGCAGGCCGGCGCAATGGCCGAGCATCAGCCAGGCATGTGGGCGCAGCACCGCCACGTGGTCGGTGATCGTCTTGGCGTTGGATGGGCCGACCCCGATATTGATCATGGTGATGCCGGCATGGCCCTTCTTCTTCAGATGGTAGGCCGGCATTTGTGGCAGCCGCGGCGCGGCCACATCGCCCTCGGGCTGGCTGGAACCAGCCTTGGTGATGATGTTGCCCGGTTCGACGAACTCGGTATAGCCGTCGCCGCCGCTCGCCATCAGGTCGCGCGCCCATTTGCAGAACTCGTCGATATAGAACTGGTAGTTCGTGAACAGCACGAAATTCTGGAAATGCGCGGCGCTGGTCGCCGTGTAGTGGACGAGGCGGGCCAGCGAATAATCGATGCGCTGCGCAGTAAATGGCGCAAGCGGCGAGGGCTCGCCCGGCGGCGGGATATATTCGCCGTTGGCGATTTCGTCGTCCGTGGTGTTCAAGTCAGGTGTGTCGAAGAGGTCGCGCAACGGAATGTCTTCGAAAATGCTCGCGGTTGCTTCCACATGAGCGCCTTCACCGAAGGCGAAATGGATCGGGATGGGCGTCGTCGATTCCGATACGACGACCGGAACATTGTGGCTGCGCATCAGCAGCGCCAGCTGTTCCTTGAGATAATGCTTGAAGAGCTGTGGGCGGGTGATTGTCGTCGTGTAGACGCCGGGCGCCGTCACGTGGCCGTAGGAGAGACGCGAGTCGACATGGCCGAAGCTCGTCGTTTCGATGCTGACCTGCGGATAGAAAGCGCGGTAGCGCGCGGTGATCGGCGCACCCTTGGCGAGCTTGGTGAAATTGTCGATCAGGAACGCGGTGTTGCGATCGTAAAGCCCCGTCAGCGCTTCGACGGCCTTGCCCGGATCATCGAAGGTCCGCGGCTGGAACGGGCTGGGGGAGGAGATGTCGAGGGGTGAAAAGGGAGAGATTCTGTTGCTCATGCGCCATTATAGAGTGTCGTTGGTTACAAGCAAACGACGTTGCAACAGACGGCTCGGATTCTCGCAGCTATTTTTAGAGCCGGTCAATGGCCTGCGCGAGGATCGCGCGCAGGCGTTCTTTATTGCACTGTCGTGCAATAAGGCGCACCAGTTTGCACGCAGGTGAAGCTTGCGCCGAAGTGCGATTGTGCGCCGCTGCGGCCGCCATGCTCGACCGCAACCGAAAAGCCGAATGCGAAGACGGCTGCAAACAGCATGATAACAACGAAGCGCCGCGCGATGATGATCGAGTCCATGTCCTTAGCCTACCCGTGCCCTATACTGGACACCGTTTTGCCATGGTCATGCTGAACAGGTGCTGAGATACCGGTTCATCCAGCGTTCATAAATATTACCGGATTCGAATGGTCGAATGAATCTTCCGCAGGCAAATAAAAGCCGCCTGCCAACCGCGGCGGGCAGGCGCAACAGCGCTTTCTGAAATAAGCAGGAGCCGTCTTAAAGCTTTGTCCAGGTCTGCGACTTGCAGAATACTTTCAGCACGCAGCCTTGCATCTTGATCTTGTTGCCGCTGACCGTGCCGGAGCCGCTATAGGTCTTGTCTTCGGAGGGGTCGGTCAGTTCGCCCGTATAGCTGTTGCCCTTGCCCTGCATCTTGCCGATCTGCTTGCCGGCATATTTGCCTGTCTTCAGCGTCACGCAGTAGCTGTCGCCGCAGGGCGCGATGGCGGCCGTATCACCGGCAACGGTCTTCCAGTTGCCGACGATCGGTTCTTCGGCAAAGGCCGCATTCGCGCTCAATAGCATTGCAGCAATAAGAATGGTGGCACGGATCATGTTCTTATTCCTCCCCGGCGCCATCCGGCTCCATGGCCGGAAACGTGGCGAGATTATCTAACGCGAACGTAAAGGTAAATATGATTTTCGGAACCCAAATACCCGTTTCTACGGGTATCCGAGCGCCGTCGAAACACGACATCGAATTCAACTGCGCTCTTTTTGTGGTGAAGAAAGAGTTTAAATCCAAATCCTAACGAAAGGTAAAACCTGCGCGAAAATCCTTAATTTGCAAGGGAAGCGATGTTTAACAAAATCCCAAGTTTACCAAGCATTTGTACTTTGTTTGCATCGAATTAATCATGCATTTTAGGCGTTTTTTGAAGGCCGTCTGCGATAGTGAAGCCATCAAACGAGCGGGGCAACCCGCCGGCCGAAAGAACCGGAAAGCCGCGCATGACGGCAAGGTTTGGACGGAAAACAGGGCAGATACGAACAGAAGTCAAACAGGGATAATTGCAATGGCACGCTTCGAAACGCCGATGTCTGGAAATGCCATGATGGGTGGTAACAGCGCCGATGCCCTTTGCGAACTGGGCGTGAACTATGCGACCGGCAGGGGCTGCAATGCAGACCTCGTTGCCGCCCACAAATGGTTGAATATCGCCGCCATCCGTGGCAGCGAGCGCGCCGCCGAGCTTCGCGCCGACGTCGCCGCGACCTTGACAAAGATGCAGCTCGCAGCAGCGCTGCGCGCCGCCCGCGAGTGGATGACCACGCACTAGAGCCGGATGATTTTAGGTCGAGGCGACCTAAAATCTGAATCCGCTCTAGCATCAAAGAAGTAGAGCGTGATGTCGTCCGAAAACCGCCTACACTTTTCGGCATCACGCTCTGACGCATGCCGCAAACGATACGACGTATTGACTGATCTCGGAGGGGATGTCGGTGGTCGATGGAGAGGCGAGCGCCGAAATGATGAAAACCGCGACCGGCCGGGACAAGGCAGGCGCGGTTTCGCCGTTTTAGGCTTAACTGATCGCCTTCAGGACCTTCGGCAACGCCTCGGCTAGGAGATCGAGATCTTGGCTAAGCCCGACGCTGACGCGGATGCAGCGGTTGAGCGGCGCCACGCCCGGCATGCGGATGAAGACGCCGTGCTGGATCAGCCCGTCGACGATGGCGCGGGCATAAGTGCCGTCGCGGCCGCAATCGATGGCAACGAAGTTGGTGGCGGAGGCAAGGGGTACTAGACCATTGTCGCGGGCGATCGTGCCGATCTCGTCGCGCGCGGTGTGGATTTTACCGATCACCTCGGCGAGATAGGCCTGATCCTTCAGCGCTGCGAGCGCCGCCACGGTCGCGAGCCTGTTCATACCGAAATGGTTGCGGATTTTGTCGAAAGTCAGCACCGTCTCCGGCGCGCCGATGACATAGCCGACGCGAGCGCCGGCCAGCCCATAGGCTTTGGAGAAGGTGCGGGTGCGCAAAACATTCGGCAGGTCGATCAGCGTGGAGATATCGGGCAGCGAACTGGCAGGCCCGGTTTCGCTATAGGCTTCGTCGAGGATCAGCAGGCAGTTTTCCGGCAGCGCGCGGGCAAAGGCGACGATCTTGTCGGCATCCCACCAGCTTCCCATCGGATTGTCGGGATTGGCGAAATAGACGAGCGGTGCATTCTCGCGCTTCACTGCCTGGAGTAGCCCGTCGAGATCCTCGCGATCGTTGACATAGGGCACGGTAACGAGCCGGCCGCCGAAGCCAGCGACATGGAAATTGAAGGTCGGATAGCCGCCGAGCGAGGTGACGACGGGCGTACCTGGCTCGATGACCATGCGGGCGATCAGGCCAAGCAGACTGTCGATGCCTTCGCCGACAGCGATATTGGCCGCCTGCACGCCGAGATGGGCCGCAAGCGCCTGCTTCAGCTCGAAATTTTCCGGATCGTTATACATCCAGATATCGCCGGCCCTCTCACGCATGGCCGCAATGACGGAGGGCGCAGGCCCAAAGCCGCTTTCATTGGCGCCGATACGGGCTTTGACCGTCAGTCCGCGCTGACGCTCCAGCGCCTCAGGGCCGACGAAAGGAACGGTGGAGGGAAGGGCGCTGATCAGCGGCGTGAAGCGCGAGAAGGCGGACATGCTGGCTTTGTTTCCCGAATTCGGTTGCAGGGTGCGGCAGAATAGGCGCTTGGCGGGTGGTTGCAAGGGCGGAAAGACGCGGCCTTCGGCTCGCGTCGTCGCAATCATTGAAAATCCTTGTCTGTTGCCATTAAAGGGAGTCTCGGTCATTGCGAGAGCATCGATCAACGAGGCCCTGATGGATAAGCTCGCAATAGCGTTTCTTGCATCAAACAATGGAACTTCGTTTCGGGCGGTCAACGAGGCCATCCGAGCGAACACGCTGAACGCAGCCGCCGTCGTGCTAGTTAGCAACAGGGCTTCGTCCGCAGCACTAGCCTATGCTGAGGCCAATGGTATTCCCTCGTTTCACATTCCGAC
This sequence comes from Rhizobium sp. 11515TR, assembly GCF_002277895.1. Lineage (NCBI taxonomy): Bacteria > Pseudomonadati > Pseudomonadota > Alphaproteobacteria > Hyphomicrobiales > Rhizobiaceae > Rhizobium > Rhizobium sp. 11515TR. The sequence continues at coordinate 1,801,655 of NZ_CP022998.1, forward strand.
GAAGGGCAGGGAAGCTGATGCGGACAAACAGCTTCGCGATACGCTTGTCGCCTGTGGAGCCGACCTCGTTGTCCTATCCGGCTATCTCAAGAAGCTTGGCCCGCTTACGCTAGCCGCGTTTGATGGGCGAATATTGAATGTTCATCCGGGGCTGCTACCCAAATACGGCGGATCGGGGATGTATGGGCGAAGAGTTCACCAAGCCGTGCTCGACAATCGAGAGACGGAAACAGGCGCAACAATCCACCTTGTGGACGGTGAGTATGACCACGGAAGAACTGTGGCCACAACGACCGTTCAAATCCATCCCGACGATAGCGTACTTTCCCTGGAGCAACGGGTCATGGCCGCGGAATGCGACCTTTTCATCGATCTCATACGCCGCATATCAAGAGGCAGGCTGCGCCTGCCGTTGTAGAACGAGAGTCCATAAAAGGCCGAACGCAGCCGCCGGCCGCGCTCCGGGGCCGACGACTGCGTGTTCCCTCTAATGCACGGTCGAGTCGGAACGGCAGCAGCTTTTTGGCTGTCGTCGATTCCGGTTACAAACTTGCCTCAGCCATCCAGAGTTCAGCATCCGCACCGCCCGGAATTCGCAGCGGGGCGGATGGATCGGTGGCTGCCCGCCACACTGCCTCCGCTACGTCGGGAGCATGGGTCACGGGGCCGGTGTCGTCCTGCACATTTTTTATGAATTGCTGGATCAAGGGCGCATAATCCGGATCGTCCAGACCACGCAAATGTGGACGCGCATTCTCCCCAAAGCGAGTTTCCGGCGACCGGCCTGGCAGGACAATATGCACCCGCACGCCAAATGGCTCCATCTCCACCGATAGCGACTCGGTGAAGGCGTTCACCGCTGCCTTGCTCGCCCGGTAGATCCCAATCACCGGCAGGGTCTTGACCGTCACCGTAGAGGTGACGTTGACGATGACTCCGGCCCGACGTTGACGCATCTGGGGTAATACGGCCTGGACCATCGCCAATGTGCCGATCGTATTTGTCTGGAACAGCGACTGCACCGTCTCCGGCGCAGTCAGTTCGATTGGTGAGGGCACTCCGAAACCGGCATTGTTGACCAATACGTCTATCGGGCCGGCAGCCTTCACGGCGTCCGCGATGCTTGCCGGATTGGTGACGTCGAGCGCGAGAATACGCAAGCGTTCGGAAACCGGTAGCAGCTCGGGTTTGGGCGTGCGCATTGTCGCGATGACATCCCACCCTCGTTCAAAAAACAGTTTCGCAGTCTCCAGGCCGAAGCCAGACGAGCAACCGGTAATCAATATCGTGGACATGAGCCTCTCCAAACAAAAGGAATGAGGCATGGTAGTGACCGGGCGAGAGACTTTATATATGCTATAGTCTCCATTTCTTTAGCGTTAGTCCTGATTATGGCCGTCGATCCCCTTGCCGAAATCGTCACGCTGCTGCAGCCGGCCGCCCGCTTTTCGAAGCTGGTGGAATGCGCCGGCGCCTGGCGAATTCATCGCGAGGCCACAGGCGAGCCATTCTACTGCGCAATCCTTGAGGGGCATTGCCGCGTAACGTTTGGAGGACATCAGCCTTTCATCCTCCGAGCCGGCGATTTCGTGCTCGTTCCGGCTATGCGCGACCTTGTCAACGAGAGTGTCGACGCACCGGCCGGTCTGTCCCCCATGGTTCCAACGCAATTGAGTGGCGGCCATTTCCGTGTCGGCCGCCTCGAAGGGCCGGCGGATCTGCGCATGCGTATAGGGCATTGCAGCTTCGGGGCGCCGGATGCGGCCTTGCTCACTTCCCTCTTGCCTGAGGTGGTTATCGTTCGTGACGAGCCCCGACTTGCGACGTTGATGCAATTGGTCGGTGAGGAAACGCGCGAGCGCCGGCCGGCACGCGAACTCGTGCTGGAACGGCTGCTGGAGGTGTTGTTGATCGAGGCATTGCGATCCGGCACGGAAACAACCTTCACGTCGAGCTTGAGTCGCGGCCTTGCCGATGAGCGCCTGGCCGCAGCACTTCACGCGATTCATGCGCGTCCTGCCCATCCTTGGACCGTTGCGGATCTTGCGACCGAAGCGGCTCTGTCCCGATCGGCTTTCTTTGCGCGTTTCAGCCGCGTCGTTGGCCTGCCGCCAATGGAATATCTATTGGCTTGGCGCATGGCTCTTGCAAAGCAGCTATTGCGCAGCCGCGAATTGGGCATGGATCAGGTAGCTGAACGCGTTGGCTACGGATCGGCAAGCACTTTCAGTGTTGCCTTTGCGCGATACGCAGGTATGCCGCCTGCACGATATGCCCGCGCGGAGGTGCGAAGCGATTGAGGATGTGAAGCCGAATTTATACCGGCCGCCTCTTGCCGCGTGCAGCCAGGGCTTCGACATTGCCGATCATGAAATCGGCGCGCACGACGCGGCGGAGGGTTTCCGGCTCGATCAGGTTGATGAAGCGGACATGGACGCGGTTGCCGTTGCGGCTCGTTTCAGCGCAGGCGATGCGATAAGCGAGGCCGAGGATGTTTAGATAGTAATGGGTCGGTAGGCCCACGGTCGTGGCGACGGTGAAGCTCGCGCCGCCGCGCGAGATGTCGGTAATCTCGGCGCTGCGCACCGAAATGCCTGTCAGACAGGGACGAACAGCCACGAGACGCGCCGGCCTCTGGACGTAAAACCGTTCCCAGCTGCGTTCGTAGACTTCGGATTTGACTTTCGCCAGATGGGTTGCGCGAAGCATTGTCATTCCCTGTTGAAGAACAGACCGAATTCATCTCGGTTACTCCATGAACCTTGCACGGAGATTTTGCGGAAGCGTCAATTGCATTCGTAGAATTTTAACGGGCTCGTCTTTTGTGCCGATTTGGCCGCATCTTGACAGGCGCATCGGCTTCGATCATACGAGGGCTCGGTTCGAGGCGCCTGCCGCTCGCGGATGAAAATCCGAGGTGAAGTCCTCGCTGTTTTGGGTCACGGCCATTCAGGGCATGCTGACTGACGGTAATGCGAGCTCCGTTTCACAGTCGTAAGTGCGTGCCTTAGCAAAGGCTGATCCTATGACGACGTATCCGTCCATAGATGAATTGAAGGCTCAGGCCCGGCGTCTGCGTCAGGCGATGGCCGAGCGCGGCAATGATATGAGCCACTCGACGGCGCTGGAGCTTATCGCCAAGCAACACGGGCTGCGTGACTGGAACACGCTGTCGGCGCTTGCCGCAAAACCCAACGATGGGCCGGATGCGCCCTTCGATGTCGGCTCCGCCGTGCGCGGACGCTATCTGAACAAGCCGTTCACGGGCAAGGTTCTGGCGATGTCGGCGAAGTCGGGCGGGCTCTATAAGATAACGATCCATTTTGACGAGCCGGTCGATGTGGTGGAGTTCGAGAGCTTCTCGGCATTCCGCCAGCGCATCAACGCCCAGGTCGATGCCGACGGCATTTCGCCGCGCCGGACATCGAACGGCCTGCCGCACCTGGTTCTCGACCTTTAATCTTCATCCCAGCTTGTTACGCCGCTATCTTCGCCGCTCGCGAGCGATTCCGTCCGGGTACCATCATGACGCACACACTCGAAAACAACATGTTCCTCACCGGCTGGCTGCCTGGCGTCTTTGCCAAGACAGCCGCGCCGATCATCGTCATCACCACGGTTAGCGGCCTCTTTGCCGTCGTCGACGCCTATTTTCTCGGCGTCTACGTCGGCGCCGAAGCGTTGTCAGCCGTCAGCCTCATCTTTCCCGCGCTGATGCTGCTGATCGCGCTGCAGACGCTGGTCTCGAACGGCATGGCGAGCATTCTTGCCCGGCGCCTCGGAGCTGGAAATCGAGAAGGGGCGAGGTCGGTATTCACCGGCGCCCATACGCTGGCACTCGCCGTCGTGGTGGCGATCAACCTTATCTACTGGCTCGCAGGCCGGCAGTTCATTACCGTGGCCGCGGCAGGGAACGTCGATGTTGTCCGCAGCGCCGAAGCGTTTATGGGTGTCATGGTCGCTTTCGCGCCGATCAGCTTCTTTCTTTCGATCCATCTCGACGGGCTGCGTTGCGAAGGGAAGCTTGGCTTCATGACGCTGGTGACGCTTGCCTCGACGCTGCTCAACATTCTGGCAAACTGGCTGCTGATGGCCGTCGCCCAATGGGGTGTGGTCGGCTCCGCAGGCGGCTCGGTCCTGGCGCAATTCATCTGCCTGGCAATCGTCGTCATCTATCGCCTGCGTCGGCCGAATGGGCTTTGGGTCGACATGACGCTGCATGTTCGCGAGTGGCGCGGCATCTTTGCCTTCGGCGCGCCGATGAGCCTTGGCTTCATCGGCATTTCGCTAAGCTCGGCGGCCATCCTCTTCAACGTGTCGATCTGGCACCAAGGGGATTATGTCGCGACCGTCGGCGCCTACGGGATCGTGACCCGCGTTATGACCTTCGCCTATCTGCCGCTTCTCGGCTTGAGCATCGCGCTGCAGACGATATCGGGTCACAATCACGGCGCGGCCCTTCCGGCGCGCGTCGGTCATAGCGTCCTGATCGCCCTGATCTCGGCTTTGGTCTATTGCGCCGCGGTCGAGTTGATCGTTGAGCTGCTGGCGGGACATCTGGGATCGATCTTCGTGGCCGATCCTGTGATCGTCGCGGAAGTGGGCCGTATTCTGCCCTGGACGATCGGCGCCTACTTCCTCTTCGGCCAGGCGATCATCCTGTCGTCCTATTTCCAGTCGATCGGTGATGCGAAGCGAGGCGCGATCTTCGGTCTGTCACGGTCCTATCTGTTCACCCTGCCGCTGACATTCCTATTGCCGCTCGTCTTCGGCGAACGGGGGATCTGGATGACACCGATCTTCGCGGAGATGGGGATGATCCTGCTGACCTGGCTGGTGTTGTCGCGCAATGCCAGGGATCGGAAATGGCGCTACGGCCTGTTGCCGGCGTAAGAATGGAAAAGGCCGCACTTTCGGGCGCGGCCTTTTCAACTATGAATCGATGTCAGGCGTTATTCAGGACTTCAGCAGCCACTCGTGCTCCGTGGCATTGTGGAATTTCCAGATGCGCTTCGGGCCGGCCATGACGTTGAGATAATATAGATCGTAGCCGTGGCAGGCGGCGCAAGGGTGATACCCCTTCGGCACCAGCGTCACGTCGCCATCCTCCAGAACCATGACTTCATCGAGCGACCGATCGTCTGTATAGACGCGCTGGAAGCCGAAGCCCTGCGGCGGGTTGAGGCGATGGTAATAGGTTTCCTCCAGGAAGCTCTCGTTCGGGAGATTGTCCCGATCGTGCTTGTGCGGCGGATAGGACGAGGTGTGCCCGCCCGGCGTGATCACTTCGACGACGAGCAGCGAATGCGCCGCGCCATCGTCTTCCGGCATGATGTTGTTGACGTAGCGGACGTTGGTTCCCTTGCCGCGCGTCAGGGCCGGATGGGTGCCCGGCGGAATGGCGCGGACTTCATAGGAGCCACCTCCCGGTGCCGAGCAGACGGCCAGTTCCAGATCGGTCTCGGCGGTTACCGACCAGCTTGAGCCCGAGGGGATATAGAGCGCGTGGGGCGCGCCCTCGAAAGGGCTCATACGCCCGCCAAGCGAGCCGAAATCTTTCGTACCCGCCTTGGCGCTTCCCTTGCCGCTGACCCATACGAGGCAGACTTCGCGGTCGCCGGTCTCAGCCGAGGCGGTTTCGCCGGGCTTCAGGCGATAGAGGTCGAAGCCGACATAGGTCCAGCCGGCGCTTTCAGGCGTGACATGGGTGACGCGGCCATGGGAGCCGTCAGGTTTGACCTTGAGATTGGGCATGGGTCTTCCTCCATTGCTTGGGAGAACGCCCCTTCCCATCCTTCGATGGGGCGAGGGGCTCTCATCTCTCGAGCAATTCCAGGAAAACTGCGCAGCGGTTTTTCGTCCGGAATTGCTAGATAACAAAGAGCTAGAGCGTTTTCGCGATTCGAAGAAAAGCGGAAGCGCTCTGGCTATCCCTTGGGAAAGCCTTCTGTTTCCACCGTGTAGCCTGCGGCCGTCATGACGCGCATCAGCTCGGCATGGCCGATCTCGGCCATCTTCTGCGGCGGCGCCTTGCGCGGATCCTGCTCGGCCTCGACCACGAACCAGCCTTCATAGCCGTAATCGGCGAAACGCTGGACGATAGCACCGAAATCGAGCGAACCATCACCCGGCACCGTGAACGCGCCGAGTGCGACGGCATCGAGGAAGGACTGCTTGCTGCGATCCAGCCCGTCGACGACCGACTTGCGGATATCCTTGACGTGGACATGGTTGATGCGGGCGTGGTGGTTGTCGATGGCGCGCAGCACGTCGCCGCCGGCAAAGGCGAGGTGACCGGCATCGAGCAGCAGCGGAATGCCTTCGCCGGAATTGCGCATGAAGGCATCGAGTTCCGGCTCGGTTTCGACCACGGCTGCCATATGATGGTGATAGGAGAGCGGCATGCCTTGGTCGGCACACCATTCGCCGAACTCGGTGACGCGGCGGGCATAGGCCTTCATCTCATCGTCCGAAAGACGCGGCTTGGTGGCGAGCGGCTTGGAGCGATCGCCCTGGATGGAGCGGCCGACTTCGCCGTAGACGATGCAAGGCGCGCTGACGGCCTTGAACAGCTCGATCATCGGCGCGATGCGATCCTTGTTGGCGGCAAGCTCCTCGTTGACCAGCGTGCCGGAGAACCAGCCGCCGCAGAGCGTCACGTCGGCGGCGCGCAGGATCGGCAGCATCTCATCAGGGTTGCTCGGGAAGCGCCGGCCCTGTTCCATGCCGGTGAAACCCGCGCCGCGCGACTGGCGTAGGCATTCTTCCAGAGATACGTCGTCGCTGAGCTCCGGAAGATCGTCGTTCCACCAGGCGATGGGCGACATGCCGAGTTTGGCCTTCATCGATAGTCTCCTTGAAAACACGATTGGAGGAGCCGAAAGCTCCTCCAGAAGTAGGACGGAAATGGATCAGCCGATGCGCTGGGCGGCGCGGGCTTGTTCGTAAGCCGCGCGGGCCCTGTTGACCTCGGCGCGCGGACTGACCTCGGGAACGGCGACATCCCACCAATGGCCGCCTTCATTCGTCGTGATCAGCGGATCAGTGTCGATGACGATGACCGAGCTGCGGTCGTTCTTCTTCGATGCTTCGATGGCCTGTTCGAGCTCGGTGATAGACGAGACCTTTACGGCTATCGCGCCCATGCTGGCTGCATGCGCTCGGAAATCGATTTCCGGCATGACCTCGTAGCGGGCATCCTTCAAGAGATTGTTGAAGTTCGCGCCGCCGGTCGCCATCTGCAGGCGATTGATGCAGCCATAGCCGCGGTTGTCGAGGAGAACGACCGTGATCTTCAGGCCGAGCATGACCGAGGTCGCCAGTTCGGAATTCAGCATCATATAGGAGCCGTCGCCGACCATGACGACGACATCCTTCTTCGGCCGCGCCATCTTGACGCCAAGGCCGCCGGCAATCTCATAGCCCATGCAGGAGAAGCCATATTCCATGTGATAGCTGCCAGGCGCGGTTGCAGGCCAGAGCTTGTGCAGCTCGCCGGGCAGGCCGCCGGCTGCGCAGACCAGAATGCTGTCCTTGCCGCCGAGCGTGCGCGTTACCGCGCCGATGACCTGGGCGTCGGAGGGCAGCGCAGCGTTCGTGGTCGCCATTGCCTTGGCGGCGGCTTCCATCCAGACCTTCTTTTCCCGTGTCGCCTTTTCAGCAAGCGATGCCGGCGCGCGCCAGCCGGTCAGGCCGGCGGAAAGCGCCTTCAGCCCTTCGCGCGCATCTGTCACCAGTGGGTGACTGTTGTGTTTCAGCGCGTCATAGGCCGCAATATTGAGGCCGATCATGGCCAGCTTCTCGTTCTTGAACAGCGCCCAGGAGCCGGTGGTGAAATCCTGGCAGCGTGTGCCGACGGCGATCACCAGATCGGTATCCTCGGCGATGGCATTGGCGCCCGAAGTGCCTGTCACGCCGACCGAGCCGAGTGCGAGGGGATGCGTCTCGTCGATGGCCGATTTGCCGGCCTGCGTGACAACGACGGGAATATCATGGGCTTCGGCGAAAGCGGCGAGTTCCTTCGTCGCCTGCGAATAGAGCACGCCGCCGCCGGCGAGAATGACGGGCTTTTCCGAACGACGGATCAGCGAGATGGCGCTGGCGAGTTCGTCGGCATCCGGCTGCGGCCGGCGCTGGGTCCAGACATGCTCTTCGAAAAAGCTTTCGGGATAATCATAGGCTTCGGCCTGTACGTCCTGGCACAGCGAGAGGGTCACCGGGCCGCAATCGAGGGGATCGGTCAGCACCTGCATGGCACGCTTCAGCGCCGTCATGATCTGTTCCGGCCGCGTGATGCGGTCGAAATAGCGGGAGACCGAGCGGAAGGCGTCATTGGCGGAAACAGTGCCGTCGCCGAAATCCTCGATCTGCTGCAGCACCGGATCGGGCGCGCGGTTGGCAAAGACGTCGCCTGGCAGGAAGAGAACCGGAATACGGTTGACATGCGCAACGCCGGCGGCAGTCACCATATTCAGCGCGCCGGGGCCGATAGAGGTCGTGCAGGCCATGAAGCGCTGACGGAAGCTCGCCTTGGCATAGGCGATGGCGGCATGGGCCATGCCCTGCTCATTGTGGGCGCGGAAGGTCGGCAGCTCCTCGCGCACCTGATAGAGCGCCTCGCCGATGCCCGCGACATTGCCGTGACCGAAGATCGCCCAGACGCCGCCGAAAATCGGCTGCTTCTGCCCGTCGATGATGGTCATCTGTTTCTTGAGGAAATGCGCGACGGCCTGCGCCATCGTCAATCGGATCGTCTTGCCCATCGGGCGCCTCCCAAATGCTAAAGCAATTCCAGGAAAAATGCATAGCGATTTTCCATCCGGAATTGCCGGAACCAAAGTGATAGAGCGGTGCAAGGTTTTGTGAAAAACTGAACCGCTCTGGAATTTCACCGGCCGCGCGTTTTGAGCCACGCCGCCGTCAGTTGCTGGAAGCGGCCGGCCATGTCGGCAACCGCTTCCTCGTCGTTCATGCCGCCCGAGAGCCAAGCGCGGGCCGCATCGGAGAAGATGGTCCGCCCAACGGCGAAGCCCTTAACCGAGGGCGCCGCCAGCGTCGCCTCGAAGCTGCGGATCAATTCCTCCGCCGGCGCCTCCAGGCCGAGCAGTACGATACCGCGGCACCATGGATCATTTTGGGCGATCACGGCATCGATTTTTTTCCATGCAGCCGCCGATTCCTGCGGCTCCAGCTTCCACCAGTCCGGCTTGATTCCGAGCGCATAGAGCTCTTCCATCGCAGTCGGGATCGTGTCGTCGGTCAGCGGTCCGTTCTTGCTGGCGATGATTTCCACCAGCAGTTCGCGGCCAACCTTGCGCGCAGCCTCGAACAGTGTCCGCAGCTTCTCCTGCTGCTCTGCCTTCAAATCTTGCGTATCGTCTGGGTGATAGAAGCACAGGCATTTGATGCAATGGTTGAGCGGCCATTCGACGAGCTGGGAGCCGATGTCCTGGCTGAACTCGAATTTCAGCGGCTTCGATCCCGGCAATTCTACAGGGCGGCCGATCCAGGAGAAGTTCTTGGTGGCGGCATCGAAGAAGGCGTCCCGCCCGAAGCGTTCATCGATCAGCATGCCGTAGCCGGGGCGGCCATCGGCCACCCGCGCCGCCGCCTCGACGGCAAGCCGTTTGAAAGCGACGATCTTGTCATGGCCGATGCCCAGTTCATCGCAGACACTGACGAGTTGCGAACGATGGTCGATCGCAAGCGCCATCAGCAGTGGGATTTCGTCGCTGCGGCGCGTCGTCGCCCAATGGATGTGGTTGATCGCCTCGTCCTTGCGCAGTGCCCTATGCTTGCTGCCCGTCTTCAGGAAGAAATCGAGCTCCGTCCAGGTCGGATATTCCGGCGAGCAGAGCAGGCGGGAAACGGCGAAGGCGCCGCAGGCATTCGCCCAGGTGGCACAGGTCTTCAAGGGTTCGCCGCGCAGATAGCCACGCAGGAAGCCGGACATGAAGGCATCGCCAGCGCCGAGAACGTTGAAGACTTCGATCGGGAAGCCCTGGCCGACGATGCCGGCTTCCAGATCGTCGGAAATCGGGCCTTCATAGACGATGCAGCCCATGGCGCCGCGCTTCAGCACGATGACGGCGGACGAAAGACGGCGGATTTCCTTGAGCGCGCCGAGTACGTCGTCGGCACCGGAGGCGATCATGATCTCTTCTTCCGTGCCGACGATCAGGTCGCAATCCGGCAGCGTCTCCTTCATTTTGGAGGACACGCGTTCCGACTTCACATAGCGCTCGAAACCTTCGGCGTGGCCGGCGAGGCCCCAGAGGTTCGGCCGGTAATCGATATCGAAGATCACCTTGCGGCCGTTCGCCTTGGCGATGCGGATCGCCTTGCGCTGTGCCGCCTCGGTATTGGGCTTGGAGAAATGCGTGCCGGAGACCAGAACGGCGCCCGAGGACTTGATAAAGCCTTCGTCGATATCGTCTTCGTTCAGCGCCATGTCGGCGCAATCGGACCGATAGAAGATCATCGGCGAGACGCCTTCGGCCTCGACCGCCAGCAGCACCAGCGCCGTCAGGCGCTCCTTGTCCGTCGCGATCCCGTCGATAGCCACACCTTCGCGGGCTGTCTGCTCGCGGACGAAGCGGCCCATCTGCTCGTCGCCGACGCGAGTGATAAGGCCGGATTTCAGGCCGAGCCGCGCGGTGCCGATGGCGATATTGGCCGGGCAGCCGCCGACCGACTTGGCGAAAGAGGCGATATCTTCGAGCTTCGAGCCGATCTGCTGACCATAAAGGTCGACGGAGGAGCGGCCGATGGTGATCACATCGAGTTTTGCTTCCGGCTCCGCGCCAGGATTGTCGTGTGCCATGATGTCCTCCCGTCGAGGCATGACCTCTTTTGCTCTTCAGCCTGCGCCGAGATCATGCGTTATTGAAAGTGCCGGTGTTCGTTTCGTCCCGGTTGCTATGGATCTGGCGGCCATCTCCCGCAGCCGTGATCTGGTTGTAGTGAAACATTGGTTCCGAGATTTTGTCAATTCGGAATGTTTATTCCATTTTCGTTTTATCGGCTTTTGTCGCAGCTTTTCGCCGGCGCTCGGCAATGGCAACCGGAAAGGCCATGATCAGCGCCATCGATGCCGACAGCGAGCGGAAACCGGCAAAATCGGCTTCCGCCACTTCAAACCAGTAGTCCGCGCAAGCGGTAAGCGGCGAAAAAGCCGAATCGGTAATGGCAATGACCGGGACGTTGCGCGAGGCGAGATCCTGCGCCTGCGCCAGGCTATCGGCGGCATAGGGCGAAAAGCTTGCGGCGATGGCGGCGTCCTTCTCCGTGGCGAAGCGGGTGATCTCGCCGTCGATGCCGTTCGGCGAGGCGACGATCTGGTGACGTATGTTCAGCTTGGAGAAGGCATAGGTCATATGCGCCGTCAGCGGATAGGAGCGGCGCTTGGCGATCAGATAGATCGTCTCGGCCGCGGCAAGCACGTCGACGGCTTTGGCGAAGGTGTCAGTCTCGATGGTTGCGGCGAGCTTGTTGACGGATTGGCTCGCCGCAGAGAGGAAGCCGGAGAGAATGCTGGCCTCCTCATTCTCTATGCCGGAGCGTTCGAGCGTTACCAGTCGCTCCTCATAGCTCAGCGTCCGGTCGCGCAACCGTTCACGAAAGATGCTCTGAAGATCGGAAAAACCCTCATAGCCGAGGTGATGCGCCAGGCGCACGAGCGTGGAAGGCTGAACTTCGGCGGCAGCGGCGATGCTGGCCGTCGTGCCGAAGGCGATTTCATCGGGATTGCCAAGCGCAAAGGCGGCAACCTGGGCCAACCGCTTCGGCATGGCATTCTTACGCTCTATGATGGTGCTGCGCAGGCTTTCGAAGTCGCGCGGTACCTTGGTCTGCGTCCCGACATTATTGTCCATGCGCCATCCTTAAGCTCCCCAATGCCCGTAATGAAACAAACGTTCCATATTTCCAACGATACCGGATTTTGAATCGTTCGGCACGAATAATTTTAAGATCATGATTTTAAACGTGTAAATATGAATTCTTATCTGCGGAAGAGATGCCAACGCCATGAGTGCGCTTGTCAAAACGGTCTAAATATTCCAAAAATCGCGCGACTTCGGGAGCGGATTTGAGGAGGAAGGGCAAATGAGGCCGTTGGGCGTTGGATTGATCGGCACCGGTTACATGGGCAAATGCCATGCGCTGGCATGGAATGCGGTCAAAACAGTATTCGGTGATGTCGCGCGGCCGCGCCTGGTGCATCTCGCCGAAGCCAATGCCGATCTGGCAAAGGCACGCGGGGACGAGTTCGGCTTCGAAAAGGCGACGGCCGACTGGCGGGAGCTCATTGCGGATCCTGAAGTCGACGTCGTCTCGGTCACGACCCCAAACCAATTCCACCCGGAAATGGCGATCGCAGCCCTTGAAGCCGGCAAGCATGTCTGGTGCGAAAAGCCGATGGCGCCGTCCTATGGCGATGCCGAACGCATGCTGGCTGCGGCCGAGGCCTCCGGCAAGGTCGCCATTCTCGGCTACAATTATATCCAGAACCCGGTGATGCGGCACATCAAGGCGCTGATTGCAGAAGGCGCGATCGGTACGGTCAATCACGTCCGCGTCGAGATGGACGAGGACTTCATGGCCGATCCGAACGGTCTATTCTATTGGAAGAGCGAGCTTGCCTCCGGCTATGGCGCTCTCGATGATTTCGCCGTGCATCCGCTTTCGCTGCTCTGGTTCCTCTTCGGCCATGTCGAGGCCGTGATCACCGACATGGTGAAGCCCTATGCCGAACGGCCGTTGAAGGATGGCGGCAGCCGTGCTGTCGAAAACCATGATCTTGCCAATGTGCTGATGCGCCTTGGCGGCGGCATTTCCGCTGTTCTCATGGCCGACCGCTCGGCTTGGGGCCGCAAGGGCCGGATTGCCCTACAGATCTTCGGTTCCAAGGGTTCGATGTCCTATGACCAGGAGCGTATGAATGAATTCGAGCTCTATCAGGCCGAGGGCAGGGACAGCGAACAGGGCTTCCGCAAGGTGCTGGCCGCGCCCGCGCACAAGCCCTATGACCGCTTCATCCCGGCGCCAGGCCACGGCCTTGGCTTCAACGATCTGAAGATCATCGAATGTCGAGAGCTGATCCGCGCCATAGCGGGCGAAGCTGCGTCGGTCGTGGCTTTCGAAGACGGCCTGCGCATCGAAAAATCGGTGCACGCCATGGCCCAATCCTTCCACGAACGCCGCTGGGTCGAAATATCAAGCTGAGCGTTCGGCCTAATTTTCTCCCGATCCGGGGCGCAGGGTCAGCCGTGATTGACGCTTGCGGATGCAGGCGTTACCCCTGAAGTCCATAGGCAACCTTCCGCGTGCACGGAAGGCGGCCATACTTCCGCGTGCACGGAAGGCGGCCATAATAACAATGGAGTACGGATCGTGACGGGCAGATTGGTCATTATCGGGGCCGGGCAGGCGGGTTTCGCGCTCGCTGCCAAATTGCGCGGGTTGGGTGATTCGCGGCCGATCACCATCGTCGGTGCCGAAGAGAACCTTCCCTATCAGCGACCGCCACTGACCAAGAAGTATCTGCTGGGCGAGATGACTTTCGATCGTCTGCTGTTCCGGCCTGAACATTGGTATGCCGATAATAATGTCGATATCCGTGTGTCGACGTGGGTGGAGCAGATCGATCGGGCCGCAAAGCAGATCGTCATGCAGGACGGCTCCAGATTGGATTACGAGACGCTGGCGCTTGCGACGGGCTCGACGCCCCGCCGCCTGCCGCCCTCCGTCGGCGGCGCGCTCGAAGGCGTCTATCTCGCCCGCGACAAGCGCGATGCCGATCTTCTTGCCGGCGAGATGCGTCCCGGACGCCGGGTGCTCATCATCGGCGGCGGCTATATCGGGCTCGAGGCCGCTGCTGTCGCGCGTCATCGCGGCCTCGAGGTCACGCTCATCGAGATGGGCGACCGGATATTGCAGCGGGTGGCGGCCAAGGAAACGGCCGATATTTTCAGGACCATCCATCAGAAGCACGATGTGATCATTCGCGAGAAGACCGGGCTGAAGCAGCTCATCGGCCGCAACGGTCATGTCGGCGCCGCCGAATTGTCCGACGGGTCTACTATCGATGTCGATTTCGTCGTCGTCGGCATCGGCGTTGCGCCCAACGACAGGCTGGCCAAGGAGGCCGGCCTCGAGGTCGGCAACGGCATTGTCGTCGATTCGTTTGCCCGCACCTCCGATCCCGCAATCTTCGCCATAGGCGATTGCGTGGAATTGCCCTGGGAGGGCGGTCGCATCCGTCTCGAATCCGTGCAGAACGCCGTCGATCAGGCGGAAGCCGCTGCTGGAATCATAGCCGGCAACGAAAAGGCCTATGATCCGAAGCCGTGGTTCTGGTCGGATCAATATGACGTCAAGCTGCAGATCGCCGGCTTCAATCTGGGCTATGACGAGACGCTGCTGCGTCCAGGCGCCCGCGAAGGCGCGGCTTCCGTCTGGTATTTCAAGCAGGGCCGCTTCATCGCGGTCGACGCCATAAACGATGCAAAGGCCTATGTTACCGGAAAGAAGCTGCTGGAGACCGGCGCGAGTCCGTCCAGAGAGGTTCTTGCCGACCCGGCCGCGGATTTGAAGCAGCTGCTGGCTTGATGTAAATTCAGATCGGCCGGAGCATGCTTCGGCCGACAATCGCCTGTTGCTGAATCACAGAAAGAACGTACACAAGCGCGAAAAAGCGCTTGCGTCCATAAATGAATGGCCCTATCAGGGCCGCACCGGAGAGGTGGCCGAGTGGTCGAAGGCGCTCCCCTGCTAAGGGAGTATACCAGAAATGGTATCGTGGGTTCGAATCCCATCTTCTCCGCCATTTTGACTCAATTGTCATCATCAGCAGACGGCCCGCGATGCCGGTTCCGCCAAATCCAGCAAAACCAGATATTATAGAGAATTGCGGCCTGCAAAGCCTTCGTAGCGCTTCAGATATGCTATGAGCGCGCGCAGCTTGGGAGCCATGTTCCGTCGGTTGGGATAGTAGAGGTAGAAGCCCGGAAAATAGGGGCAATATTCCTCAAGGATCGGCATCAGCTTGTTTCTGCCGATGAAGGTGCGGAAGCTTTCTTCCATCCCGAAGGTGATTCCCGCTCCGGCGATAGCCAGCTTGATCATCACGCCCATATCATTCGTCGTCACCTCCGGTGCGACCTCCACCCGGAATTCCTTGCCTTCCTCGGCAAACTCCCAGCGGTAGGGGACAGCCTTTGGTGAGGATCGCCAGCCTATGCATCGATGCATCGAGAGTTCTTTCGGATGCCGGGGGATGCCGAATCGGTCGCGATAGGCCGGGGAACAGACGGCCAATTGCCGCTCGTTGCCGGCGACCGGTACGGCAATCATGTCCTGCTCGATGACTTCGCCAAGCCGGACGCCTGCGTCGTAGCCTTCCGATACGATGTCGAATTCCTCGTCGGTCACGGTAATGTCGAGCTGGATCTCGGGATTGGCGGCCGTAAAGCCTGCGAGAAAGTCGCCGGCGAGAAAACGCTCCGCGATCGACGAGACGGCAAGCCGTAATTGACCGCGAGGTCGGGTGCGCAAAGTCTCCGTCTTTTCCATAGCGGTGCGTATGTCCGAGACTGCCGGCTCCACGTCCGCATAAAGCCGTTCGCCAGCCTCGGTCAGGCTGACGCTGCGGGTTGTGCGCTGCAGCAGCGCGATGCCCAGGCTCTCCTCCAATCGCCGGATCGTCTGACTGACTGCCGAGCGGGTGACGCCGAGCCTATCGGCAGCAGCGCGAAAATTGCGCTCCTGAGCGACGAGGATGAAGACGGAGAGAGCGTTAAGATCGGGCCACATTGGTAACTACTGCTTTCCAAGCTGTCACTGAATGGATGGCTTATCACGACAATGAAGCTTTGTATCCTCCTCACGTTCGGTTCTGGAAGAGAGCCGTTCACACAAGAAGGAGTGATCACATGCCTATCGATAAAATCATTCTCATCACGGGTGCCTCCAGCGGTATCGGCGCGGGCATCGCCCGTGAGCTCGCTTCCGTCGGCGCAAAGATCATGCTGGGCGCGAGGCGCATCGACAGATTGGAAGCATTGGCGGCCGAGATTCGCGAAAAGGGCGGCACGGTCATGACCCGCCGGCTCGATGTCACCGACAGGGCTGACGTAGCTGCCTTTGCAGAGGCCGCACGCCTGGCCTGGGGAAGCGTCGATGTAATCGTTAACAACGCCGGCATCATGCCGCTTTCCTTGATGGCTTCGATGAAGGTCGAGGAATGGGACAGAATGGTCGACGTCAACATCAAGGGGGTGCTTCACGGCATTGCGGCGGTGCTGCCGGAAATGGCGGCACGCGGCGCCGGCCACATCATCAATATCGCTTCGATCGGCGCACTGGCGGTTTCTCCGACCGCCGCCGTCTATTGCGCAACCAAGTATGCCGTTCGGGCAATCTCCGACGGGCTGCGCCAGGAATGCCGCGATATCCGGGTCACCTGCATCCATCCGGGCGTCGTCGAGAGCGAGCTGGCCGATACGATCACCGACCCGGTGGCGGCCGAAGCGATGAAGTCCTATCGGGCCGTCGCGCTAACGCCCGATGCCATCGGTCGCGCGGTACGCTTCGCCGTCGAGCAGCCCGATGATGTCGATGTCAATGAGATCGTCGTTCGCCCGACGCGGGCGGCACATTGATTCGGGGTCTCTTTGCTCTCGCCTTGGCCGGCGTCGTATTCGCGCCGCCCGCACTTTCCGAGGATCGAATCGAAATGAAGACACCGATACATGCTTACGTCGGCATGTGGACGACGGCCGACAATCATATCCGTCATGAACTCCTGCCAAACGGCCGATATATCGAAGCGCGGGGAAGCCGTGAGCGTGCCTATCAGGGGCGCTACGTGGTGACGCGCGATCATATCGACTATTGGGACGATACCGGTTTCACCGCCGATGGCGATTTCATCGATGGCGTGCTCCATCACGCCGGAATGATCCTCTCTCGAAGGAAATGACGGTGTAGGGCGATATCTGGTCATTGGCGGCTTGGCCTTGCTCGATGCCTACACGTCGCAGTCGAATCGGCCATTTCAAGGAATCACCCGCGTCCTTGCGTCGTTTTGGGACGAGGGCCGGGCCCGCCAGTGGCTGTCGATCATGGGTAGGTCGGCGAGGCAAGCGTCATACAGAGCTTACCAAACCCAGCAAAATCCGCCGGTTAGCCATGGAAAGGCCATTCGAATGCCTTTTTCCAATCAGCGGGGACCATTTTCACTGCGCGCGTAAGTGCCGGTAGATTAAGGAGTTTCTTAATGAAGTCTAAATAATTGCGGCCGCCGTGTTGCTGACTTGTGTCCTTTCGGCAACAGGCCTTGCGGAAGGCTTACGCAAATCCCCTGTTCCGCGAAAATGTCGATTGCGTGACAGTGCACGTCTTGTATTTTCACTCTCGGAAGCGAGGGCGATTGATCGTCCACTTCTTGAAACACGAGGATGGGACAGGGAATACCTTCGGGTAGTTCTCATTCTCGAGATAAAACTTTGACTGGAGGTCAATATGAACATCAAGAGCCTTCTTCTCGGCTCCGCTGCTGCACTCGTAGCAGTATCCGGTGCTCATGCGGCTGACGCTATCGTCGCTGCTGAGCCGGAGCCGCTCGAATACGTCCGTATCTGCGATGCATTCGGTGCTGGTTACTTCTTCATTCCGGGCACGGAAACCTGCCTCAAGATTGGCGGTAAGGTTCGTACCGAAGGTCAGTGGTACGACGCCTACAATCCGAACTCTCGTCTGGGCACGCTCTGGCATACCCGCGCTGAGTTGAACGTCAACACCGCCACCGACACCGAATACGGTCCGCTGAAGACCGAAACCATCATCCGTTGGGACTGGAACGACGGCAACACCACCAAGACCAACCTGCTGTGGGCTTACATCAGCCTCGGCGGCTTCACGGTTGGTAAGACGGACTCGCAGTTCAACGTCTTCACCGGCTACGCCGGCGACGTCATCAACGACGACGTGGTCTATGACGGCCCGTACGAACTGAACCAGATCACCTACAACTACGACGCCGGCAACGGCTTCACGGCTGTGATCTCGCTCGAAGACAGCAACTCTGGCGTTGGTGCTACTGGTTCCAACGGCGAAGACAGCTCCGACCACTACGCTCCTGACGTTGTCGCAGGTGTTGGCTACAAGGCCGGCGCATGGGGCTTCAAGGTCGTCGGCGGTTACGACTCGATCGTTGAAGAAGGCGCTGTCAAGGCTCGTGTTGACGCCGACTTCGGCGCATTCTCGGCCTTCTTGATGGGCGGCTGGAACACTGATGGCGACAAGCTCAACAAGTATGCTGGTTCGAACGGCGCTGGCGATGCTGCCGGTATCGGCTGGGGTGACTGGGCTGTTTGGGGCGGCGTTGGCGTTCCGATCAACGAAAAGCTGAAGTGGAACCTCCAGCTCGCCTATACCGACTCCAAGATCTTTGCCGCAACCACCAACGTCAAGTGGAACCCGGTCAAGAACCTGCTCATCGAGCCGGAAGTCTCCTACACCAACTGGGACTCCATCAACCAGGACCAGTGGGCTGGTATCCTCCGCTTCGAGCGCAGCTTCTAATCTGATCTGACCTCGGTCATTTAAGATTGTTCACTACGATGAGGGAAAGCCCGGCGAATAGCTGGGCTTTCTTTATTTGAGAATATCGACAATTAGAATTCAGTCTTGAGAGCGCTCTATGCTCTTTTTCGGCGCGATCGACCCGTGCTTGCGCATCTATTTCAAGTAATCTGAAGTAGTTTTCGGCTGCTAACGTGTCGGTAGTATGACAGTTTTGCGACGTGATTTTTGTGCAACGCACTCGTTTGAAACTACCGTCACAATTGTTCATAGTTTATCTCTGATATTGCTCTGAAAAAAACGATCTGTAGGTTCCAAATCGGAAGCGAGACTTAGCGTCTTGGTTCTCCCAGATCAGGGGTCAACTTTAAAACCAGGTGGGGTAGGGCGCGTCGATTTTCTCGGCGTGATTTGTCATACCTAATCGATATTGGAACTGGAGTTACTATGAACATCAAGAGCCTTCTTCTCGGCTCCGCTGCTGCGCTGGCAGCAGTATCCGGTGCTCATGCTGCTGACGCGATCGTCGCTGCTGAGCCCGAGCCGCTGGAATACGTTCGCATTTGCGATGCGTATGGCGCTGGCTACTTCTTCATCCCGGGCACCGAAACCTGCCTCAAGATCGGCGGCCGCGTCCGTACCGAAGGCGGTTGGTACAACGCCTACAAGGCTGGCCAAGACGCAGGTGCCCGCGGTACCTATTGGCATACCCGCGCTGAACTCTCTCTCGACACTGCCACCGACACCGAATACGGCCCGCTGAAGACCAATACCGTTGTTCGTTGGGACTGGAATGACGGCAATGCGACCACGACCAAGCTGCTTTGGGCCAACATCAGCCTGGGCGGTTTCCTCGTCGGTAAGGCCGATTCCGTCTACTCGACCTTCCTCGGCTACGCCGGCGACGTCATCAACGACGACGTGATCGAATACGGCATCAACGGCACCGACGAACTCAACCAGTTGACCTACAAGTATGACGCCGGCAATGGCTTCACGGCTGTGATCTCGCTGGAAGATTCCAATTCCGGCACGGGTGCGACCGGTGCAAACGGCGAAGACAGCTCCGACCACTACGCTCCGGACGTCGTTGCCGGTGCTGGCTACAAGGCTGGCGCATGGCAGTTCCGCGTCGTTGGCGGCTATGACTCCATCGTCGAAGAAGGCGCCGTTAAGGCTCGCGTCGATGCGGACTTCGGCGTTCTCACCGCGTTCGTTATGGGCGGCTGGAACACCGATGGTGACAAGCTCAACAAGTATGCCGGCGCCGGCGGTGCAGGCCTCGGTTGGGGTGACTGGGCTGTCTGGGGCGGCGTTGGCGTTCCGATCAACGAAAAGCTGAAGTGGAACCTGCAGCTTTCCTACGACGACCTGAAGACTTTCGCCGCGACGACGAACGTCAAGTTCAACCCCGTCAAGGACCTGCTGATCGAGCCGGAAGTGACCTATGTCAACTACGACGCCGTCAACAAGGATACCTGGGCTGGTATCCTCCGCTTCCAGCGTGTGTTCTAATTCGGTTCGCCGAGCAAGTTTGACAAATCTTCTGATCAGACCTCCGATCAGAAGAGGAAAGGCCCGGTTTCCCAACCGGGCCTTTTGCCTTGGGCGGACGTCCAATCGTGCGCAGGTGCCTGTTGTCAGAACCCCGAGATGAAATGCCGGATCGCATCCGGAACATCGCCCAAATGTAAAATCGGGGCATGTCCTTGCCCTCTCGCGATCTTGATGGCCATTCCCGGATGGCGGCTTGCCATCTCGTCCGTTGTGGTCTGTGTCAGAAGCTTCGAATTCTCCCCGCGAATCACCATCAGCGGAATATCTTGAAATGCTTGGAATTGCGGCCAGAGGTCTGGAATCGGCGCTTCAAGGTCGAGTGCCTGCATCTGCGCTGCAATGGCGGGATCGTAATCGGCAATCGGCTTGCCGTCGCGAGAGGCATAGATTGCTCGTGCCATGTCCTGCCAATCCTCCTCGTCAAGTGCGCCAAAGGCGCTGCCATGGTTCTCCCGAAGGATCTCGATCGCCTCGTCCCAATTGGCGGGTTTCTTGTCCCGGTTGAGATAATCGCGGATATCTGCCAATCCGATCTTCTCAAGGAATGGACCGATATCGTTGAGAATGACCGCCTTGAGGACATCCGGCCGGCAGGCCGCGAGCATATGAAGGACCAAACCGCCGCGCGAGGTGCCGATGAAGATGGCCTGATGAATTCCGAGCGCAGCGCAAACCGTGAGGACATCTTGCCCTTCCACGATGAGATTGTAGTGGGATTTGTCCCCATCCCATTCGGATGCCCCGCGCCCGCGGGCATCGAGCGTGATCACCCTGCGCGGGGCTACCGGATCCTGTGACAGAAGCAGCGCCAGTTGATGAAAGTCCCGCGAGTTGCGCGTCAGGCCGGGCAGACAGAAGACGGGTGTTCTGGCCTTCGTGGCCGTCTCGTCGCCGGCGTAGTCCCGCACATGGAGCTTCAGGCCATCTTCCGCTGCGATCGTTCTGGCAAGAAAACCGCTTTCGTCGTCGCTGCGCATGCGTCATCCCTCGTGCTTTGGCTATCACGAGGGATGTAACGTCATTTCCGTAGCCTTCACAACTGCGGTTGTTGGCTGAAGCATATCGCGCAAGGCCGGACGGCGGATTTGCGATGGTGATGGGGCTTAGCCGCGGCCGTCAACCAGATCGTGTACGATATCGGTCTTCTGTCCCAGCCGGGCCTTGTAGACCTGATAGTTTTCCATCACGCGCTGCACGTAGTTGCGGGTCTCGGGGAAGGGGATGCGCTCGATCCAGTCGATCACATCGTCGAGCGATTTGCCGCGCGGATCGCCATAGCGGCTGATCCATTCCGGCACCTTGTTCGGCCCTGCATTGTAAGCGATGAAGGTCAGGATGTAGGAGCCGCCGAAGGTGTCGATCTGCTCGCCGAGATAATGGGCGCCGAGCGTGGCATTATAGCCGGCATCCTGCGTCAGCTTGTCGGCGGAATAGGTCATGCCGTGCCGGCCGGCAACCGCCTTTGCCGTCTTCGGCAGCAGCTGCAGCAGGCCTCGGGCATTGGCAGAGGAAACGGCGGCAGGATTGAAGGCGCTCTCCTGCCGCGCAATGGCATAGGCTAGCGCTTTGCCGGAGCCGGAAATATTCGCATTGTCCGGAATGACGCCTATGGGGAAGGCGAGTGCAGCAACATCGATACCGCGCCCATAGGCGATCTTGCCGATCTGCAGCGAAAGCTGGTGATTGCCGGAACGTTCGGCGCGGGCAGCCAGCATGGCGACCTCGCCGGGACTATCCAGCTGTTTCGCGAGCGCGCGATAGAGCGCATCGGCACGCCATCCATGCCCTGCGGCCTCAAGCCGCCAAATCGCCTGTACCGCCTCGCGTCCCTGGAAGCGCTGACGATCCGTTGCCGAGGGCGAGGGATAGGTGACGTTGAGGGTGCGGCGGCCAAGCTTCTCGGCAGCAAGCTGGCCGTAGAAGGTGCTCGGATAGGAGGCGGCCTTCGCGTAGAAATCGGCAGCCTTGCCCGGTCCGCCCGCTTCGGCGGCGCGGCCGAGCCAATACCAGCCACGCGATTGCGAGATCGGGCCGTTCGAGACCTGCAGGATCCTGCGGAAATGGGCTGACGCGTTTGCGCCATCCTGCAGGCCGCGTAGAGCGTACCAACCGGCATGGAATTCAGCCTCGCCGACATCCTGCGGGCTTTCCGCAACGCTGGCGTCGACGACGCGGTAGGCGGCCTTGAACTCACCCTGATCCACCAGGCCTCGGCTGACGATGCGCTGCTCGGCCCACCATGCGCCGGGGCTGACAAGCACGCTGCGGTCTTTGGGCATTTGCGCCAGAAGATTGGCGGCATCGTCATATTTGTTCTGACGACGCAGGTTTTCGATCCGCATGAAGAGATAGGCGGGGTCCTTGCGCCATTGCGCGTCGATGGCTGCGATCAGCGCATCGGCCTTCGGCGAGCGATCATTGACCGCCGCCCACGCCTTGTAGAGGGATTGTGCCTTGCCGAGATCGCCGAAGCGTTTGGCCTGCGCGGTCCGGTCGCGGTAAAGCAGATAATCCATGCGCGCCTTGTGATCGGCAGGCGAAAGCAGGCTTGGGAATTCCGCAAGGATCTTGTCTTCGAGAGGCTTGTCCAGCGGCTCATCGCGCCAGATCTTGCGGATCAGCTTACCCGCTTGTGCGGTTGCGCCGCGCGCCATAAGAGCACGCGAGAGGATGATCGTGCCCTCCACGGTTTCTGGCTGCGAGCTGCCGAAAGCAGCAAGGACCTGATCCGTCGCCGGATTCTCCGTGTAGAGCGCCCGCTCGGAATTGGCGCGCAGACTGCCAAGTCCCGGCCAGCCGACAAGCTCGCGGGCGGCGGCGGCAATCTCGCCGGAGGGGATGCCCGGTTGCCCCGAAGTGGCGATCGCCCAGGTCAGGATATGGCGATCGAGCGTGCCTTCACCCATGCCGTTGCGGATGGCGAGCGCCTGCGTCGGGTTCTTGTTGGAAAGGGCGTCGAGGCCTGCTTTCAGGTCGCCGCTGACGGGCGCGATAGCGCCGCCGCTGCGCGGGATCGCGGCCGTGCTCATGGGGTCCGGCGCCATGGCGACATAGGCATTGGCGCTCGTCGGTATCTGCTGGCCGGGAAGTTGCGAGGCAACCGCGCCCCAGGCGACCGCCAAGCCCACGGCGGTCCAGATCATGACAGGTCTCTTCATCCGGCTACTCACAAAACAAACAGGCCCCTTCCATTTGCCAAATGCTGTATTAACGAAACCTTACCGATGGCCCGAATTTCAATCAATTATGATATCGGAAACTGCCCTTTACCATTCAAAGCGTGCTTGTCGCCGTCAAGCCGGCGCTTTATGGTGCGCGGATTCATAACCATGGATTGCGGCTGAAGCATGAATGCCGCGCCGCTAGGAGACTTGCATGTTCCAGGGATCCATTCCCGCTCTCGTTACGCCCTTTACTGACGCCGGCAAGGTGGACGAGGCATCCTTCGCCTCGCATGTCGATTGGCAGATAAAAGAGGGCAGCAAGGGATTGGTGCCTGTTGGAACGACGGGTGAATCTCCCACCCTCTCGCATGACGAGCACAAGCGCGTCGTCGAGCTCTGCATCGAGATCGCCAACAAGCGCGTCCCGGTGATGGCAGGCGCTGGCTCGAACAACACGCGCGAGGCGATCGAATTGGCGCAGCACGCCGAAAAGGTCGGCGCCGATGCGGTGCTGGTTGTGACACCCTATTACAACAAGCCGACGCAGAAGGGCCTCTACGCGCATTTCGCTGCGATCGCGGAAGCGGTGAAGTTGCCGATCTATATCTACAACATTCCCGGCCGCTCGGTTGTCGATATGACGCCGGAGACGATGGGCGCGCTTGCCAAGGCCTACGCCAATATCGTCGGTGTAAAGGATGCGACCGGCAAGATCGAACGCGTCTCCGAACAGCGCATCAGCTGCGGCCGCGATTTCCGCCAGCTTTCCGGCGAGGATGCCACGGCGCTCGGCTTCAACGCCCATGGCGGTGTCGGCTGCATCTCGGTCACGGCCAACGTCGCGCCGCGTCTATGCGCGGAGTTCCAGGCGGCCACACTTGCCGGTGACTATGCCAAGGCTCTCGAATATCAGGATCGATTGATGCCGCTGCACAAGGCGATCTTCCTCGAACCCGGTCTCTGCGGCGCCAAGTACGGTCTTTCGCGTCTTGGCCGCATGAGCCGCAACGTCCGCTCGCCGCTCCTGTCGACCTTGGAGCCGGGCACGGAGGCAGCGATCGACGCGGCCATGCGCCATGCTGGCCTCCTGAACTAACGGCGTCACAGGCGCGTTGCCGAAACTCTGCCGGACCGCTCTCTTCACAAGGAGGGCGGTCTCGCTTATTTAGGGGACAGGCGCGCGTTCGGCCGCTGCCGGAATGACGCAAGAAAAGAAGAAGAATCATGGCACCCAAAGGCAGCCAGCGTGTGGTGAAGAAGATTGTGGCGGAGAACCGCAAGGCACGCTTCAACTACGAGATCATCGACACTTACGAAGCAGGGCTAGTGCTGAAGGGCACTGAGGTCAAGTCGCTGCGCGAAGGCAAGGCGAATATTGCGGAGTCCTACGCTTCGGACGAGGATGGCGAGATCTGGCTGATCAATTCCTATCTGCCGGAATATCTGCAGGCCAATCGCTTCAATCACGAGCCCCGTCGTCGCCGCAAGCTGCTGCTTTCCAGCCGCGAAATCGGCCGGCTGCGTTCGGCCATCAATCGCGAAGGCATGACGCTCGTGCCGCTGAAGATCTACTTCAACGACAGCGGCCGCGCCAAGCTGGAACTGGCCCTCGCCAAGGGCAAGAAGCTGCATGACAAGCGTGAGTCCGAGAAGGAGCGCGATTGGAACAGGCAGAAGAGCCGCCTGCTCAAGGACAATGGATGAGGGTGAGGAGCGGTCGGGCAAAGCCCGAGCAATCGATCCAGTGAATCGATTGCAGCGACGAACGCCCTGAGCCCTAGCGAAGGGCCGGCTGTCGCGGCAAACACGAAACGCTTGCCGGCGTCCACAACCATCCCTGCGCAACCACGGCTGCGCGTCAATCGATTGCAGCGACGAACGCCCTGAGCCCTAGCGAAGGGCCGGCTGTCGCGGCAAACACGAAACGTTTCCCGCCGCACACAGCTATCCTCGGCAGATAACGAACCTAGCTGACGCAGTCTCAATTACTCTTCGACATCCGAAGCGGCTGACGTCGGTTCGGCCGGACGTTGTGGACGCTCCGAAGCCTCGCGGCCAATTTCCGCCTTCAGCGATACGAGATCGATGAAATGATCGGCCTGGCGGCGCAGATCATCGGCGATCATCGGCGGCTGCGTCGCCATGGTCGAGATGACCGATACCTTGCGTCCGCGACGCTGGAGAGCTTCAACGAGGGTCGTGAAATCGCCGTCGCCGGAAAAGATCACCAGGTGATCGACGGTTTCGGACTGCTCCATGGCGTCGATCGCCAGCTCGATGTCCATATTGCCCTTGATCTTTCGGCGTCCCATGGAATCGGTGAATTCCTTGGCCGGCTTGGTAATAACCTTGTAGCCGTTGTAATCGAGCCAATCGATCAGCGGCCGGATGGAGGAATATTCCTGGTCTTCGATGAGGGCGGTGTAATAATAGGCGCGCAGCAGATAGCCGCGTTTCTGAAATGCTTTCAGGAGCTTCCGGTAGTCGATATCGAAGCCGAGGCTCTTGGATGCAGCGTAGAGATTGGCGCCGTCTATAAAGAGTGCAATTTTTTCGCGTGGGTCAAACATCTCTTACATATCCACTGTTATAAAAACGTAATCACTTCATTCAAACACAAGCTAAAACAATGCCTTGTAGGGCGTTGCAGAATAATTCGTATTACTTTATGAATTATTCATATAACCAAGATTTAGGGCACGCAATGCGATATTCCAAGCAACTCAAGGTGGAAATCGTTGTTTGTCTGGGGGAATTTTAGCACTTTCCGGAAGGGTGCAAAGGCGCTGAAACAGGAAAAACTTGAATTTGCCATCGTTTGCTTGTATCGGCGTGCTACTCCGAGACATGATGACGACATCACGACCGCAAAGGACAGGCAATGGCCCGTGTCACAGTAGAAGATTGCATTGATAAAGTAGAGAACCGGTTCGAGCTCGTGCTGCTCGCCAGCCATCGCGCCCGCCTGATTTCACAGGGCTCGTCGATCACCATCGATCGCGACAACGACAAGAACCCGGTCGTTGCTCTGCGCGAAATCGCCGACGAGACGCTGTCGCCGGACGATCTCAAGGAAGATCTCATCCATTCGCTGCAGAAGCATGTCGAAGTGGATGAGCCAGAGCCAGATCCCGCAAGCCTGCTCGCCGCCGGCGCTTCCGCCTCCAGCGACGAGGAAGAAGATTTGCCGGAGACCGTTACGTTCGATCAGATGTCGGAAGAAGAGCTTCTGGCCGGTATCGAAGGTCTGGTTCCGCCCGAAAAAAGCGACGATTACTGATCGTCGATCTTGATGCTCCGGGCAGGAGCGATATGATGGGGAAATGCGTGCGCCGGTCATATGACTGGCGCGCTTTTGTTTTTGCTGGAGTAGCTTTGGAATGATGCGGCAATACGAGCTTGTTGAGCGCGTGCAGAAATACAAGCCCGATGCCAACGAAGCTCTCCTCAACAAAGCCTATGTTTATGCGATGCAGAAGCATGGCCAGCAGAAACGTGCCAGCGGCGACCCCTATATTTCCCATCCTCTCGAAGTTGCTGCGATCCTGACGGATATGCGCCTGGATGAATCGACCATCGCGGTCGCTCTTCTCCACGACACGATCGAGGATACGACGGCGACGCGCGCCGAAATCGATGAGATGTTCGGCGAAGACATCGGTCGCCTAGTCGAGGGCCTGACGAAGATCAAGAAGCTGGATCTCGTCACCAAGAAGGCCAAGCAGGCCGAAAACCTGCGCAAGCTGCTGCTCGCCATTTCCGACGACGTGCGCGTGCTTCTGGTGAAGCTTGCCGACCGCCTGCACAATATGCGCACGCTCGATCACATGTCGCCGGAAAAGCGCGCCCGCATCTCCGAGGAGACGATGGAAATCTATGCGCCGCTTGCCGGCCGCATGGGTATGCAGGACATGCGCGAGGAGCTGGAGGAGCTTTCCTTCCGCCATATCAATCCCGAAGCGCATGATACCGTCACCAAGCGCCTTGAGGAATTGTCGCGCCGTAACGAGGGTCTGGTTAAGAAGATTGAGACCGAGCTGCGCGATCTGCTTGTCGCCAATGGCCTTGCTAACGCCATGGTCAAGGGCCGGCTGAAAAAGCCCTATTCGGTTTTCCGCAAGATGCAGTCCAAGTCACTCTCCTTCGAGCAGCTCTCCGATGTCTACGGCTTCCGCCTTCTGGTCGACGATATTCCCTCCTGCTACCGGGCGCTCGGCATCGTTCATACCCGCTGGCGTGTCGTTCCCGGCCGCTTCAAGGATTATATCTCGACGCCCAAGCAGAACGACTATCGCTCGCTGCATACGACGATCGTCGGCCCTTCCAGCCAGCGCATCGAGCTGCAGATCCGCACGAAGCGCATGCATGAGATCGCCGAATTCGGTATTGCCGCCCACACGCTCTATAAGGACGGCGCTAACGGCAACGGCGACAACGAGCTCCTGTCAAGGGAAAGCAACGCCTATTCCTGGCTGCGCCATACGATCGAGGCGTTGGCCGAGGGCGACAGTCCGGAAGAATTCCTCGAGCACACGAAGCTTGAACTGTTCCAGGACCAGGTCTTCTGCTTCACGCCCAAGGGCAAGCTGATCGCCCTGCCGCGCGGCGCAACGCCGATCGACTTTGCCTATGCCGTCCACACCAATATCGGTGACACCACGGTCGGCGCCAAGATCAACGGCCGCATCATGCCGCTCGTCACGCGGCTGAACAACGGCGATGAGGTCGAGATCATCCGCTCAGGCGTGCAGGTGCCGCCGGCCGCCTGGGAGGAGATCGTCGTTACTGGCAAGGCGCGCGCCGCTATTC
Organism: Rhizobium sp. 11515TR; assembly: GCF_002277895.1. NCBI lineage: Bacteria > Pseudomonadati > Pseudomonadota > Alphaproteobacteria > Hyphomicrobiales > Rhizobiaceae > Rhizobium > Rhizobium sp. 11515TR. The sequence continues at coordinate 1,829,770 of NZ_CP022998.1, forward strand.
GCCGCGCCACCCGCCTTGCCATCCGCAAGCAATATGCCGGCCTCGGCCATCGCATTCTGGAGCGCACCTTCGAGCGCGCCGGCAAGGTCTTCTCGCGCGATGCCCTGAAGCCGGCTCTGCATCGCCTCGGCCAGAAGGACGTTGAGGACGCGATCGCCGCCGTCGGGCGAGGGGAGATGTCGTCGCTTGATGTCTTGCGCGCCGTCTATCCCGATCATCAGGACGAACGCGTGACTGTGAAGCCCGCCGGCGACGAGGGCTGGTTCAACGTTCGCAGCGCCTCGGGCATGATCTTCAAGATCCCCGGCAAGAACAAGGCCGACGTTTCCGACGGCGCCGGTCTCGATGCGCCGCCGATCCGCGGCATCTCCTCGAATGTCGAGGTGCATTTCGCGCCAACCGGCGCCGTCCCCGGCGACCGCATCGTCGGCATCATGGAAAAGGGCAAGGGCATCACCATATATCCGATCCAGTCGCCGGTCCTGCAGCGGTTCGATGACGAGCCGGAGCGCTGGATCGATGTGCGCTGGGATCTGGACGAGGCCAACAAGTCCCGCTTTGCCGCCCGCATCCTGATCAATGCCCTCAATGAGCCGGGCACCCTGGCGAAGGTGGCGCAGACCGTGGCGGATGTGGACGTCAATATTCGCGTGCTCAACACCGTTCGGGTTGCAGCCGATTTCACCGAAATGGCCCTCGATGTCGAAGTCTGGGATCTGCGCCAGCTCAACCAGCTTCTGGTGCAGCTCAAGGAACTGGACTGCATCGCCACCGTAAAGCGCCTCTACGAATGAGATCCGCCGGGATTGCTGTCGATCCGAGGCAGGCTGCATATTTTGTGATCATTTTATGACCAAACTCGAGCGTCTTTCTGGATAGATATGCATTGAGCGCATGGCTGTGTATATTTTAGAGCGGTGGTAATTAACCTTTGTCAGGCCTATCTTCTGGTCATCGAAGAAACGAAACTGAGATGAGAGAAGACAATGTTTAGCCCGATCAAGAAAATTGCCCGTGCCCTGCGTGTTCCGAGTGTTGAAGAACGCGAAATGGCTTACCTGAATGGTTCGCATGACCGTTTTGACCTTGAGTACCGTCAGCGCCAGGTCGACCGCGGTCTATTCCGCACGCGTTAATCGCTGTTAATACTTGAAAGACCAGAAGGGGCGCGTCGTTGTTGCGCCCTTGGAGCATCCTGATCTTGCGGGATTGCTTCTTGCAAATGAAGAGAGCGTCCATTTTCTGCGCGCTGCGCAGTTGACGTTCCAAAAAAGAGCCGCACTTTCGGTTCTTAATCAGTGCATGATACGTTCGGCCGCTCTTGTCACGACCGCCCCCATTGCACTAGATAAGCCGCATGCTGTTTCGTCGCCGAAAACCACTGACATTCAAGGAAAAACTGCGGGAACATCTTTGGCCCCGCAAGGGTTTCGTTCGTTCATTCCAATATTTTGGTAAGCGCCTCGTTCGCCTCGCCGCCTCGCCGCATTCGGTTGCGGCCGGCTTTGCGGCGGGTATCGTCGTGTCCTGGACGCCGTTCATCGGTGTGCATTTCGTCATGGCGATCATCATCGCCTATCTCGTCGGCGGCAATGTCATTGCCTCCGCGCTCGGCTGTCTGGCTGCCGGCAATCCGATTACCTACCCCTTCATCTGGGCTTTGACCTGGGAAATCGGTCATCTGATCCTGGCGCGCGACAGCGGCGGCCAGGGCGGCGGCATCGATCTGCCGGCGCTGTGGCACAAGGGCGATCTCACGCAAATCTGGGACCCGGTTTTGAAGCCGATGCTGATCGGCGGCATTCCGCCCGCCATCGTGACGGGTGTGATCGTCTATGCGCTGACCTATTATGGTGTAAAGACCTTCAAGACGCGCCGCAAGGAGCGCCTGATGGAACGTGCCCGCGAGCGGCTCGCGCTCGCCGAAAACGCATCGAGCGTCTGACGTGCCTGACCTCGTCCGGGCCGCCAGGAGGGCCTTCCCATGATTATCGGCATAGGCAGCGACCTTATCGACATCCGCCGGGTCGAGAAGACGATCGAACGTTTCGGCGCCCGGTTCACCGAGCGCTGCTTTACCGATATCGAGCGCGCCAAGTCCGAGCGCCGCAAGAACAAGGCCGCCTCCTATGCCAAGCGTTTTGCTGCCAAGGAAGCCTGCTCCAAAGCCTTGGGCACGGGGTTGGCGCAGGGTGTTTTCTGGCGCGACATGGGGGTCGTCAATCTACCAAGTGGCAAGCCGACGATGCAATTGACCGGCGGTGCTGCCGAAAGAGTGGCGGCCATGCTGCCTCCAAATCATCGCGCCGCCATTCATTTGACGATAACGGATGATTTTCCTCTTGCTCAGGCCTTTGTGATCATCGAAGCGCTGCCGATGGATGCCTGAATCACGACTGCATGTCGCTTTTGGCAACCACGCCATTGCCGCGATGATGTGAAGCGAGTAGACAGTGCCTGAATGCAAGTGCGCCGGTGGGGTGCGAAAAAGGAATAAGACTGCGTGTCCGAGAAAGCCGTAAAACAGCAGAACGCCCTGTGGGAAAACATTAAGGTCATCGTACAGGCGCTCGTCCTGGCCATGATCATCCGCACGTTTCTCTTTCAGCCATTCACTATCCCGTCAGGCTCGATGATGCCGACGCTTCTCGTCGGCGATTACATCTTCGTCAACAAGTTCGCCTACGGCTATTCCAAGTATTCAATGCCGTTCTCGCCGGATCTGTTCAGCGGCCGCATCCTGGGCAGCGAGCCGAAGCGTGGCGACGTCGTGGTCTTCCGCTTCCCGCCGAATCCGGATGTCGACTATATCAAGCGCGTGATCGGCCTGCCCGGTGACCGCATCCAGGTCAAGAACGACATTCTCTATATCAACGGCCAGGCCGTTCCGCGCGAGCCACATGGCACCTTCTCATCGGACTACAGCCAGGAGCCGGGCGACCATATTGCCGTCTACAGCGAACGTCTGCCCGATACCGGCAAGGTATTCGACACGCTGGATCTTTCACCGAATTCGCGTGGCGACAACACCCAGGAGTATGTCGTTCCGCCGGGCCATTATTTCATGATGGGCGACAATCGCGACAATTCCGACGACAGCCGTTTCGATGTCGGCTATGTCCCTGCTGAGAACCTGATCGGCCGAGCCAGCGTCATTTTCTTCTCGCTGGGTCACGACACCTCGTTTCGTGAAATCTGGAAATGGCCGACCAACATGCGTTGGGACCGTATTTTCAAGGTCGTCGAATGACGAAGGTGCAGACGCTCTCCCTGGCGGATCGTGCCCGGCTTGAGGTCGTTATAGGCCACGAATTCGCCGAAAAGGAGCGTCTCGATCGCGCGCTGACCCATGCCAGCGCGCGGACACACAAGACGGGCAACTACGAGCGGCTGGAATTTCTCGGCGACCGTGTTCTCGGCCTCTGTATCGCAGAATTGCTTTTCAAGACCTTCGGTGCGGCAACGGAAGGCGAGCTTTCGGTTCGCCTCAACCAGCTCGTGAGTGCAGAGACCTGCGCGGAGGTTGCCGACGAGATGGAACTGCATCTCTATATCCGCACCGGCGCCGACGTGAAGAAGCTGACGGGCAAGCGGATGCTGAACGTGCGCGCCGATGTCGTCGAAAGCCTGATTGCTGCACTCTATCTGGATGGCGGACTTGAAGTCGCCCGCGCCTTCATCCTGCGCTTCTGGGAGCCCCGTGCCATCCGGCCTGAGGGCGCAAGGCGCGACGCCAAGACGGAGTTGCAGGAGTGGGCGCATGCGAAATTCGGCGTCACCCCGGTCTACAGGGTTGATGATCGCAGCGGACCGGATCATGATCCGCGCTTTACAGTGACTGTGGAAGTCAAGGGAACGGCGCCTGAAACGGGAATAGAACGCTCCAAGCGTGCGGCCGAACAGATGGCGGCGACACGGATCCTGGAGCGCGAAGGTATATGGCAGCCTCAGTTGACTGAGAAGTAACTGCCGGGGACTAGTGGAAAATGACTAATCAGCAGGACACACCCGCCGAAGACGGCGCGGTTGAACATATCGGCCCGACGCATTCGGGCTTCGTTGCTCTTATCGGCCCCACCAATGCCGGTAAGTCGACGCTCGTCAACCGGCTCGTCGGCGCAAAGGTCTCGATCGTCAGCCATAAAGTGCAGACGACGCGCGCCATCGTGCGCGGCATCGCCATTCACAACAATGCGCAGATCGTCTTCATGGACACGCCGGGCATCTTCAAGCCGCGCCGCCGTCTTGATCGCGCCATGGTGACGTCCGCCTGGGGTGGCGCCAAGGACGCCGATCTCATCATGCTGCTGATCGATAGCGAGCGTGGTTTGCGGGGCGATGCCGAAGCCATCCTGGAAGGGCTGAAGGATGTTTCCCAGCCGAAGATTCTGGTCTTGAACAAGATCGACCGCGTTCGCCGCGAGGACCTGCTGGCGCTTGCCGCCGCCGCCAACGAGAAGATCGCTTTCGAGCAGACCTTCATGATCTCGGCGGAGAACGGCTCCGGCTGTGACGACGTGATGGATTATCTGGCAAAGACCTTGCCGGAAGGTCCCTGGTACTATCCCGAGGATCAGATTTCCGACCTGCCGATGCGCCACCTCGCCGCCGAAATTACCCGGGAAAAGCTGTTTCTGCGCCTGCACCAGGAGCTTCCCTATTCCTCGCATGTCGAGACCGAAAAATGGGAAGAGCGCAAGGATGGCTCGGTGCGCATCGAACAGGTGATCTATGTCGAGCGCGAGAGCCAGAAAAAGATCGCGCTGGGCAAGGGCGGCGAGACGATCAAGGCGATCTCGACCGCGTCGCGCAAGGAGCTCTCCGAAATTCTGGAACAGCCCGTACACCTTTTCCTTTTCATCAAGGTCCGCGAAAACTGGGGAGACGATCCCGAGCGTTTCCGGGAGATGGGGCTCGATTTCCCGCATTGATGGAACTTTGCTTCCCTGAGCGCTTTATATTGCAGCGGTTTATCGGGCATGTCGTTTTGCCGCTGCGACTGAGGGGAGCGTTTCATGATGAAGGCAGCCGCGACTGTGCATGGACAACGCACGCCCTGCCAGCAATGTCCGCTAAGATCCTTGCCGCATTTCCGGGAATTCGAGCGCGACGAGCTGAATTTCATCAGCGGTTTCAAGAAGGGCGAACTTCTTGTCGACGCCGGGGCTACTATTTTCCTCGAAGGTGCGCATAGCGCGCATCTTTTCACCATCCTCTCCGGCTGGGGCTTCCGCTACAAGACGCTGGAGGATGGGCGCCGCCAGATCCTGAATTATGTGATGCCCGGCGACCTTATTGGATTGCAAGGTTCGATCATGGGCGAGATGCAGCACTCGACGGAGGCGCTTTCGCCGATATCGCTTTGCGTCTTCGAGCGCACGGAATTGATGACGCTCTACAATTCCCATGCTTCGCTGGCCTACGATCTGACCTGGATCGCATCGCGTGAGGAGCGGATACTGGATGAACATCTTCTAAGCATAGGTCGCCGCTCTGCACTCGAGCGTGCAGCCTATCTGATCGCGTATCTGCATCAGCGCGCGAGCGCACTCCGCTTGTTCAACGGCAGTAAGATCATCCCCATCCGGCAGCAGCACGTCGCCGACACGCTTGGTCTTTCGGTGGTTCATACCAACAAGACATTGAAAAAGTTGGCGGCGCGGAAGCTGCTGCTCTGGAACGAGCGAGGCTGCGAGGTTTTGGACGGCGAAGGGCTTGCTGAGCTTGCCGGTTGGGACGGCCTTGATTCGGTCAGGCGCCCCTTCATTTGAGGGTAGCCTTTTGCACAAAGGACATGTCTTTTTTAAATGCTAACGACAACTGTATCAGCATAGATTATTATTATCGTCACTTTTCGACCAGTTTCACCTTTTACTAACCGCGGCGGCAAAAGCGATTGGAGCATGGTGACGAGCCCATAGTCCCGCAGTGCAAAAAGTGCGAAGCGGATTGGAGGCGAAGTCATGTCACAAGAGACTGAGCCAAAACGGATGGGCAAAGCCATCCATTCAAGACGGGCCGATGATTGGCGCCGGAGGGATAGATGCGGGACTTTTTACGGGGTGCGCCAATTGGCGCGTACGTGCAAGGATGGCGCTGATATGACGTTTCAGCGCGTCCTTATACTGGAAGATAATCTTATCATTGCCATGGAGGCAGAGGAAATTCTTCACCTCGTCGGAATTCGAGAAATTGAGATTGCTTCGAATCTGGAGCAGGCGGTCAACGCCATTCATTCGGAACATTATGATTTTGCAATGCTCGATGTGAATCTTGGGGAGTCGACCAGTTTCGGCTTTGCCCGATTGTTGATGGAACGCGGCATTTCCTTCGGCTTCGTCAGCGGCTATTCCGATACACTCGATTTTCCGGCAGATCTGCGGCATGTGCCGCTTTTGAATAAGCCTTTCGATGAGCAATCCATGCGCCTCTTCGTCGAGACGCTGGCCGGCAGTTCCCCGCTCGCCATGTGACAGCGGCAGTCATTTGTCCTAAACTCGAATCGCGGAAATCTTTCGGGGCAACCGGCCGATGCAATGGCAGGACCATGCGATCATTCTGGGCGTCAAACGTCTCGGCGAGACCAGCGTCGTCGCCGAGGTGATGACGCGTACCCGCGGTCGCCATATGGGATTGGTGCGATCCGGCCGCTCGCGGGCCATGCAGCCGGTACTGCAGGCCGGCAATCTCGTCGAAGTCACCTGGCGGGCAAGACTGCATGAGCATCTCGGCGAATTTCGCATGGAGCCGGTGACACTGCGGGCTGCGCGGCTGATGGAGACAGCGACCGCTGTCTATGGCGTGCAGGCGATGGCCGCTTTGCTGCGGCTGCTGCCGGAGCGCGATCCGCACCCGCACCTCTACGATGCGCTCGATGTCATCCTTGAAAACCTGCAGAATCCCGCCGATGCCGGCGAACTCTTCGTGCGTTTCGAACTTGCCGTGCTGAACGATCTCGGCTTCGGCCTCGATTTGACGGAATGCGCGGCAACCGGCGTGCGTGAGGATCTGGCTTTCGTTTCGCCGAAGTCCGGGCGTGCCGTTTGCCGGGCAGCCGGCATGCCGTGGGCGGACAAGATGCTGGCACTGCCGCCGTTTCTGACGACAGGGGCCATGATCGCCGCGGATAGGGAAAGCCTTTCCGCCGCCTTCCGCCTGACCGGCTTCTTTCTGCATCGCCATGTCTACGAGCCGCGCGGCATAGAGATCGCCGCGGCGCGCGACGGCTTTATGCAAGCCGCGCTGAAGGCGGTTGCCGTCGCTTCACTGAACGAGGGCATGGCATCTCCAACCCTTGTCGCCAAAGGCTAAGCAGTAAACGGCCTGCGCAGAGGATCAGTTTTAGAGCAATTCCAGGAAAAGTGCGTAGCGATTTTCCGTCCGGAATTGCGAGAGAACAAAAGGATAGAGCATTTCGCGATTCGAAGAAAAGCGAAACGGCTCTAGCGCCGCTTGAGTGCCCAACCTTCCGGCCGCTCCTCAAGCACCGTCACCATGTCGCCAATCTTCACCGAGCCTTCGCCGCGCGGCACGGCGTTCCAGCCGAAGAGCGGGCCGGGGACGCGGCGGTCGGCCGACATGCGGATGCGGCCCATGGCGGGCATCGGGTTCGGCACGTCGCGCGAGCCTGTCTGCTGATCCTGCGTCGTCATGATGCAGCGCGAACAGGGCTTGACGAGATCGAGACGGATACTACCGATTTCGATGGCGGCCCAGCGATCCTCCGGCCATTCCTCGTCGATATCGATGACGATGTTGGGGCGGAAGCGCTCCATGCCGACTGCGCCCTCGCCGTGAGCGGCGAGATCGGTGTTGAGCGCCTTCAGCGAGCCGGTGGTGGTGACCAGAATCTGGTAGCCATCCGAAAACGTAACAGGCGTATCCTCGCCCGCCCATTCCGGGTTGGCGATGCGCTTCGCGAGCCTGTCGAAGAACACCATTTTGACTTCGCGGCCCATCCATGTCGACAGCGCCTTGTTGGTGTCCTCATCCGCGACGGATGCATTGACGGCCGATTTCCAGACGATGATGTCCATGCGGTTGTCGGGGTGTGGCGGCGGAACGATGATGTCTGGTTTGCCCTCCATCTTCAGGCGCAGATAGGAAGGCGCTGGCTGGATATCGATCCGCGCCAGTGCCTGCAATTCGCGCTGGGTGATGAAGTTACCCGAAGGATCGACCAGCATGGCGCGGCGATCACCGGCAAGACCGAAAGCATCGACAGCTGCCGACGGAATGGCGATGCCGCGGGCGCTCTTGAGGGGATAGATGAAAAGATCGCTGACGCGCATGGGTGGCCTCAGATTTCGTCAATGAACATTGCCAGCACGGTCTTCAGCCGGTCATGCCGTGCACCGGCAAACCTAGCTCCGGTCTCGGTCTGGAATCCGTCCGCCAGTTTGAACAGCTTTGTCTCGAAATGGTCAATGGCGAAGCGCTTGTCGTCAAGCGGCCGCTCTGTCGCAAGCGGATCGAACGGGTCGTAAAGGCCAGAGCCGAGGCGGCCTGCAATGTAGAAGCAACGTGCCGCACCGACCATGCCGATGGCATCCAGCCGATCGGCATCCTGCAGGATCTTCGCTTCCAGTGTTTCCGGCTGTAGGTTGGCGGAGAAACTATGCGTGGTGATCGCATGCGCGGCAGCCGCGATATCCTCTTCCGCCCAGCCGAGCTGCCGCAGGATGCCCGAAGCTTTCTCGGCTGCAAGCCGCGAGGCTTGCGCGCGATGCGGCGAATTCTTTTCCACGGCAACGCAATCATGCAGCAGCACGGCAGCGGCGAGAATGCGGGCATTGCCGCCTTCTTCGGCCTGGATGGCCATGGCATTGCGGAAGACGCGCAGGATATGGGCAATATCGTGCGAACCGTCATCGCCATCCGCGGCGTGCGGAATGAGATCCGCAGCCAGTGCTTCGAACGGGGCGAAAGCCCGCGCCATCTTGTCGGTGTCCATGGTCGCACTTGCTCCGGGATGGTCAGTCGGCAGGTTCTTTCTTCCTACCGGGCGAAAGGATTCGCCGCAATCATTCCGTCGCTTTCTTGCGCGTCAGGATCCTCTGGTAGAACAGGCCGATCCCAATCAGCACGGCACCGAGGCCGATGAAGGACAGCGCCCGCAGGAAGCCTTCCAGGTTCGCCATGTCGATGAGGAAGGCCTTGACGACGGCGATGAAGACCAGCACCGCCGAGGCGATGCGCAGGCTCCGGGCCTCGAGGCGGGTCCCGAGCCCGAGAAGCGCGATGCCGATCAGCAGCCAGACGACGGAATAGGAATAGAGCTCCCCCTGGATGAAACCGTTCCAGAAGGGAATGTACTCGCCCTGCCAGAAGCGCCGCACCGACAGGGTTGCCCATGCGAAGGCCATCATGGCCGCAGCGACCGCCAGCATGCCGACATAGGGCAGGGGACGACGATTGCGGGCAAAGAGCGCCAGGCCGCCATAGGCGATGGCTGGCAGGAGATAGGCGAGCAGCAGCAGGTTGAAAAGCAGGATGCCACCTGTGCTCTCACCCGTCATGAACGGGTTCAGCCCCAGCAGATGCAGGGTCAGGATCATGAAGACCGAAATGACGCCGAGCGCCATGCCGCCATAACGGAAGACAGGGCTCGCCGCGCTGAGATCGAGCGCCATCAGCGTCGCCGAGGCACCGATTGCCAGCAGCGTATAGATCGACTGTTCCCCGAGCGTTGGAGCCGCATCGTTCAGAATGCCGCCGTTCATGGCGTGGCGCACGAGGATGGCGATCGTCAACAACACGAGGAAGCAGGCGAGCGCCTGTAAAGCGTTGCGCAGCCGCAGGCTCGGCGAATCACGCGTGATGAACGCCGCAAGGACGGCAAGGGCGGCCGGAATGCCGTAACCGGCAAGCAGCATGTTGAAGACCGGCGTCGTCCCAAGTTCCGACGGATCGACGATCGTCGGCTGCCAGGCGATGCGCCCCATGGCGATGACGAGCGCGGCAACCATGGTCCAGGGCAGAACGAGCCAATTGCGCAAGCGCCCCGCCAAAAGATAGGCGATACCGAGAATCGGCAGCAGGATCGTCGCGGTGGCATGATGCGCAAGCGTATGCAGGGCGAAGACGGCCGCGGCAAACGAGCCGGCCGCGAGGATGTTCGTCGGCAGGCTCAGCACTTCGTCGTCTCGGCGATCCTGCCATTCGGCAAGCCCGATGAGAACTAGTGCCAGTCCGATGCCGTAGAGCCCATGTAGCCAGTCGAGCGTCCAATTGCCGAAGTTGACGAAGCTGATCGTTGCGATCGCCAGCGGCGTGGCGGCCATGACAAGGCTCCAAAGCGCGGCATAGGGTTTCTCCGCCTGGGCGAAGCGCCGGAGGAAGAAGGCACCGATCAGCACGAAGAGGACGCCGAGGCCGAGCACTTCATAGAGCACTGTGCTTTGCAGGCTGGCGGTTCCGTCCGTACCTGTGGATTCGATCCCGCCAATCCAGTTGGTCAGAATGCCGGACGTGCCAATAATGGTGACAATCGCTGACAGGATCGTTGCCCAGGCTGCATGCAGGCGGCCGGCACCGAAGGCCGCTACCGCCGCAACGATCGCCGCAAACATGAATGCGGCGTCAACAATGGGATATCCATATCGAAGGCTGTAGCCGACGATACAGAGCGATACCGCAAGCGCGCCAATCGCTGCCGTCAGCGTCATTCCGAGCGGCTGCCGGGCGAGAAACGCCGCCCATTCCATGCCGGCGCTGGATTGCTGGGGCATATCTTCGGACGGTGCTGTTGCGTTGCCTTCTTTTGCCACCTCGGAGATCGGATAGCGCCCCGGCCAGAGAAAGATGGTGCCGCCGATCATCGCAAGCACAGCAAGCGTAACCGGCGTCAGATCGACCGCGGGGCTGAAGGTAATGTAGAGCAGAGGCCAGAGGTTCAGCAGCCCATTTGCGAGTGATGGCACGATCAGCCAGCGACGCAGGCGCGACGCCAGCAGGGTCGCAAACCAGGTCAAAACGAGATAGCCGAAGAGTGTCCAAGGGCGTGGCGCAGTCGATGCGATCAGCGCAGGGGTTGCCATTGATGCCAGCAGACCGAGGCCGGCAAGCGCTTGTCCGTGCAACAGCGATAGTCCGAGCGTGGCGAGCGAGATCAGTGCGAGAAGAATGAAGGCGGTCGTGGGGCCGATGAATTCGTAGATGGCATGCGCGGCATAGGTCGCGCCGAACAGTGCAACGACGCCAGCCGCCGTCAAGACGCCAGGGATCATCGCATTCTGGAAGGCATTGTTCAGAACCGGCGCGGCGCGGCGGCGGATCACTTCACCGGCGGCGATCAGGACGAGACCGAAGAGCGCGGCAAGAACAAGCCGGATGCCGGGGCTGAGAAGACCGCTCTCGATCGAATATTTGACCATGAAGATGCCGCCGAGCGCCAGCGCCATGCCGCCGACCCAGACGGCCCAGCGTGCACCGATCGTGCTCTCCAGGCTTTCCTTGGCCAGCGCGGATGTCTGGCTGGCAAGAAGAGTGGCCTCTTCCGCGGCCGCATCCGCGACATTGTTTGTGGCGAGGGCCGGTTGCTCGGTATCGGGCGCGGAGATCTCTTCGATCACCGCTTTCGGCTCCTCTTCGACAGGCTGTTGAGCAGTAAGAGCCGTCGAATCCGTCGCAGGAATCGATTTGCCCGTTTCCGCCGTCAGCATCTTACCCGCGAGAGCATTTTGCAGCTCCTGAACGCGCGCTTCCAGCTGCTTTATCCTTAGGTTGTGGCCCCGCAGTACCAGGATACCGACGACCAGGATGACGAGCGGTAACAATTCCATCATGTCTTCTCCATGGGCGATCCGCCGTAGCATATACGAAACCGCTCGCCGGGTAAGACTAGATAGTCAGATTACCCTATGATTCCAGTGGATTATGCCGGATTTCCTCATAGCGGATTGCAAAGGGAACATTAGGGAATTCAGATTTACCGCTTGAGAACTATGGTTAATACTCATTAATAATTTGTCTTTACCGGCAGCGCGAAGCAGCTTAATAACGTCTCATAGTCTAACTCTGAATGTATTGCGTACAAACGACGTCGCATGAGGCGGCTCCTACCTTAGGAGGTTTGTATGTCCCATGTTTCTTCCATATCCAACAGCTCCTACCCGTATCGTGGCACGCTTTCGCGTCTCGATTCGAATGGCGATGGTCTTTTGAGCCAGGAGGAACGCGCGGTGGACGAGCGCCCCGGCATTCTCGAGGCCAGCGGTACCGACGCTGCTGCCAATGGTTCGAATGGTGCACTGAGCGGCTTCATTGCCAAGCTCATGCAATTGCCGAGCGCCGATATCGCTTCCACGGCCAAGTCACCGGAATCCAATGTCGATTTCGACCTGGATCTGCTGTCGCCGATGGATGCCTATAACAGCACATACGGCCAGTATGACGTCGACAGCATAGCGGCCTGACAAGCACTTTCATCCGATGTAAGGCGGCCCGCCGGAATGCCGGTAAGTCGCCTTATCATTTTGATTAAGGTCATTTTTTCCATTCGCCGGAACCCTCATGCCTGCCACGCGTTGGGCAATTGCCACGCAGAACAGGGAGGGTGTTCCATGAAGCGGATGACGATCGTTGCAATTCTTGCCCTTGCCGCAACCGCGCCCGCGGCAGCGCAAACCCAAAGTCAAAACACCGCCACTGCTGATTTCGTCGGTCTCGACGGTAAACAAGCCGGCCGGGCGACCTTGACCGAGGGCAAAAAGGGCGTGCTGATCGAGATGGAAGTGTCAGGCATGCCGGCCAATCGCTGGGTCGCCTTCCATATCCATGAAAATAGCCGTTGCGACCATGCACACGGCTTCGAGTCCGCCGGTGGTCATTTCAATCCCACCAAGGCCGAACACGGCTTTCTGGCCGCCAACGGTCCGCATGCCGGCGATATGCCCAACCAGTATGTCGATCAGGATGGCAAGCTGCGTGCCCAGGTCTTCAATGGCATGGTATCGCTGAACGGCAAGAACGGCATCCGCGGCCGCACGCTGATGATCCATGCCGACTCGGATGATTATCGCAGTCAGCCCGTCGGCGGCGCCGGCAAGCGCCTGGCATGTGCCGTCATCCAATGAAGCCGGTCCTTAAGCAAGCAAAGATGATTCGCGCCAATGAAGCGGCGAATGCCAAGCAGCGGTTGTTTCTGCTGCCTAGGCGCCCACCGGCGATATGATTCGGTGTCTGTCAATTATGGTTAATGGTGAATTAACACCGATCTTCAACCGGCAGGGCAAACAGATCTATCCTATCTGCAGATGACTAAGCGTGCTGGGGTCTATCAAACACGCGATGGCATTTGCCGTAGGAGATTTGGATGAGCGGGGTTTCTTCAATTGGAAGCAGCATGACGGCTGCCTCGTACAGTCCCCTGGATAAGAATCAGGACGGCGTCGTGGATGCGCAGGAGCTGGAGGAGGCGGCGCAGTCCGGTCTTCTGTCGGCGAGCATTCTCAACGATGAGGACAGTAACGGCAGCAGTGATCCCAGCGCGACGGATGTCTTTTCCGGCAATCTGGCCTCGATGCTGTTACAGATGCAGCAGAACAGCCAGTTAAGCGGTTCCACGTCGGCCGCTGGCTCTTCCGGTGAATCGCCCATGGACCAGCTGTTTGCCAGCCTGGACATCGACAAGGACGGCAAAGTCTCGCAGGACGAGTTCGTTGCTGGGCGTCCGAAGGATATGAGCGAGAGCGATGCGGAAAACCTGTTCATGAGCCTTGATATGCAAAACGCCGGCTCCCTGACCAAGGATCAGCTCGCCGAGGGTCTCGATGCCCTGAAATCGTCGGATGCCTCAGCCGCCGATATGTTGTCGCTGGAGCCCGATACGAGCGACACCAGTCCAACGGATGCCGCGACACTTGCTAAAGATCAGGCGCTGGACGTCTTGCTGAACGACATGCAGGATCCGCCGTCGCTTTATCAGAATACTTACGGTCAGTATGACCCGGATCAAACGGATGTCGTCGCCGCGTGATCGCGGTGGTTCATTGCTGTGAAGCGAGCGGAGATTGCGCAACGCTGTCTCCGTTTTTTAAAGCGCCAGTGCTCGAGTCGGCCAAGGGCAGCATGAAAGGCGCATTGCCGTCAGCATCCGCGCCACGGCCGATCTCTTTGACTGCAGCAACCAGCCGCCCCCGGCGTCCAAGCATGTCGTCGCCGATGGCAACGAGTCGGGCATTCGGCGTGGCGAATGGCGAGCTCGCGCGCAGGCGGCGCACCAGCACAAGGTCGTCCTCCTCCGGGTGAACGGCTAAGGCCGCGATCAGTGCTGCCGCCGGCGAGCGTGAGACGCCCATCCAGCAATGGATGAGCAAGGGCGCGCTGCGATCCCAGCCAGTCGCGAAATCGATGATGGCGCGAACATGTGTCTCCTGGGGAGCGACGAGATCGCCGGTTCCGGCAAAGCTGATGTCGTTCATATTGAGCAGCAGATGCCGATCCGCCTGAATGACCGCGGGACGGTGGAAGCTGTGTTCCTTGGCCATCAGGCTGATCATTTCGCGCGCGCCATGGTGAACGGCCATTTCGGCGATGCGCGCAAGCGGCGATATGACGATCGCGGTCACGCTCCAACCCTCATGGTAACGCGCTCTGCCTCGATCGCCTCGAAGCGCTTGAGGAACAGCCGTTGTGCTTCGATTGCCGGCATGGGGTCGATCGGTAGCATCTCGCGTGTGATGTCGCGCGGCTGGCCGAAGAATTTGCGGGCTTCATCGGGCGTGAAGCCGGCAAGCAGCGTCGCCTCGAAATAGGCCGAGATCGTATCGGCCTTCTTGATCTTTTCCTTGAGCTTTGGCGCGCAATGCGGGGGCAGGGCGAAGCGCCGGTAGATTGCCGCCTCGAGTCGCTTCTCCACGACCTTGTAATCGCCGCCCACGACGGACTTGAACGGAGAGATCATGTCGCCGATCACATATTCCGGTGCGTCATGCAGCAAGGCGGCAAGCAGTTCGTCGGGCGTTGCCGGATTGAGATGGCGAAAGATCGCCTCGACGACAAGGCTGTGTTGCGCCACCGAAAAGGCATGGTCGCCGGCGGTCTGTCCATTCCAGCGCGCGACACGGGCAAGCCCATGCGCAATGTCGCTGATCTCGACGTCGAGCGGCGAGGGATCGAGAAGGTCGAGCCTGCGCCCGGATAACATGCGCTGCCAGGCGCGCGCGGTCGTCACCGATGTCATGCCGACGCCTCATCGGCGCGGGTGGGGAAGGAGAGGCCGGACCAGGTCGGAAGAGACACGGTGACGTCGACCTCACCAGCCTTTATCGGAACCTCTTCGGCAATGGCTTCACCGGCCCGGTCTATGCGGATGATGGCTAGGCCCATATTGCCGACGGTCGAGCCGAGCGTTCCAATCGGCTTGCTGCCGACAGTCAATTCCGTGCCGGAGGGCGGCAACTCGGCGCTGCCGTTGACGATGACGACACGCCTGCGCGCCGTTCCGCGATGATGCATGCGGGAAACCACTTCCTGGCCGATATAGCAGCCCTTGCGGAAGCCCAGCCCGCCATT
Organism: Rhizobium sp. 11515TR; assembly: GCF_002277895.1. Taxonomy (NCBI): domain Bacteria; kingdom Pseudomonadati; phylum Pseudomonadota; class Alphaproteobacteria; order Hyphomicrobiales; family Rhizobiaceae; genus Rhizobium; species Rhizobium sp. 11515TR. Next base: position 1,845,286 of record NZ_CP022998.1, read on the forward strand.
CAGATCCATCAGCACATCATGCGGGAACGCTTCCTGCAATACGAAATCGCGGCCGGAAACGGCGATGCCGTTGTCGATACGCAGCGCGTCATAAAGTATCTCGGGATCGCTGCCGTGCTCGCCGGGCGTCCGGGTCAGCACAATTCCCGCCCTTGCGAAGCGGCTGTCCTTGGGACTGTCGCCCGTGGCATCTCCCCATACGACCGTGACGCCCTGCATCTCCTCCGCGACGAAATCGACCTTGGCGCGCAGGCGATACATGGTGAGCCGTTTGAGCAGGCTCTCCCGCTGCGCCGTGTCCGTTTCGAGCAGAAAGTCAGGGCCATCCCGCCAGATCATGAAGTCGAACAGGATCTTGCCCTGTGGCGTCAGCAGCGCGCCTGGGCGCGCCTCGTCGGTGCCGAGCGAGGCAAGGTCGGTGGTGATGAGATTGTGCAGGAATGTCTCCGCCTCCGCGCCGGCAATGCGGATGAAGGAGCGCTCTCTAAGGAATACGGCTGGCATGATGGTTCCGCTGATTTGGCCTAAAGCACGTCGCGATCTTTCAGATCGCTTCCTGCGCTTCAGGTCTTTGATCTTGCGCATGTCGTTGCCGCAAAACCGCTGCGCACTTTTGCGCGACATGCTTCATCACGCAGAGGTAGGGCCTTCGGCGGGGAACCGCAAGTTCCCCGGCCGGATCATTCGCCCGAGGTAAAGAATTTCCAGCGGCCGTCCGGCGTGATGCCAACGCGATAGAAATTATAGCCGCCGAATTCCAGCATGTCGGCATAGTCGCCAGCCGTCACAATGCGCATCAGATCGACCTTCTCCGGCGTGGAGAGCGTCTTGATGTCCTTCTCGGCGAAATAGGGCCAGACATAGACCTCGTCAGGGGTTCCCTGGCCGACATGAGCAAAGCCGGTCGACATGATGTCGAGGAGGATGGAAAGGATCTCGATGCCGTCGGGATCACCTGAAAGATCATGCAGTGTCTTGATCGGATCTTCGCCGGGGTCGTCGGCGGTGACCTGCGTCTGCTTGAGCCCGCCGCCGACATTCATCAGCGGGCGCAGGCGTTCGAGATCACCGGAAGCGGCAGCCTCGACGATTGCCGCACGGAGCTTCTTTACCGGCTCCGGCGCCTTGTCGATATCGTAGAGGAATTCGACTGACTTGTTCGTGTTCGAAGCATCGCCGCTGCTCTGGCTTGCCTGCTTGTTGATCAGCGGATCGGGCATTGGCAGCGCGTTATTGGCAGGCGCTTCCAGCGCCTGCTCGATCGGCTTCTCGTTCTTTTTGGGAGTGGACTGTACTGCGTCTTTCGCCTGGGGAGCCGGCGGGTTGAGCTGGGAAAAGGCATTGGCCGGTAGCGGCAAGGCAGTGCTGCCCAAAAGCAGGGTTACGGCAGCGAACGAGGCAATGGAACAGGTGAGCGCATTGCCTGGAAAGATACGCATTAGCAATCTCTGAGTGTTATTGCAGGGTACGGTTCGGAGAGAACTCGCCAGCGAGCATGCGTTCACGCAGCGATTCGAGCAAGGCTTCGGCGCCCTGTTCCCCTTGATTCCGGATCGTCTCGCGAATCGCGTGGGCGATGGCGGCGTCGGCGATGATTTCGGGCTCGATGCCATCTGCCATGCCGTCGGCCCAAGCCTCATTCTGGTATTCCAGCGCTGCCTGCATCTTTTCATGAACGATCATGTCGTCGATTTCGTTCAGGCTGGTTTCCATTGTTTCTTTCCTCGAGACGTTCATGTCCTTACCACTTGCTTAATAACTCTATCAGCCTTTTCCCAAAACGACACGGCTCGCTATGAAAAGAGGTTAATAAATCGTCAATTTCCAAAGCGTGCGGTGATTTCTGTCGCCAGTGTTGCACCTTCGTTACGGTATCGCTCTTCCGCGGTGCGGGCCTGCGGCGTGCAATTCGTGTAAACCGATGCGAAGGACCGATATCCACGGTTGAAAGCCGCAGTGAGCCTTTCCTTTCGTTTCGGCTCGCTCTTGGTCTCCGTGTCGAGCAAGTGCTGCATGTCGCCGCGCCATCCGTCTTCCTGCGTCGGGCTGCATAGATTGCGCAGATAGTCGATCGAACCGAGAATTTCGGAAAGCCGGGAAAGCTGCTCGTCATAGGGTGCCGGCTGCTCGGCATTCGCATTATCGGCAGCCTGTGCCGGCGGCGCACTTGCTGCTGGCTGTGCGGCAGCGGGAAAGGCTGCGGCAAGCGCGATGCAGATCAGAAGAGGTCGGCCAAGGCTGTTATGAATCATGTAACCATGTTGACCGGACAAGCATGACGGGAACAAGGCGCGGCAGGCGGTTTCCACGCCGATATTGCTCAGCATCGTTAATTTCGGCGCCGAGCTATGCGTTTTCTGCAGCAAGCCGTTCCACGCACTCGAGCACACTGGCGGGAACGGGCAGGGTGCGCACCTCCTCCAGCGTGTACCAACCAATGGCAGCCGCATCGTCGGCAGCTTCGGCGACCGCATCCTCATCGGCATCCACAAGAAAGACCGAGAGCAGGAAGTGGCTCGTCAGTGTTCCGTCCGCCGCGTGGGAGCGCAGGTCGTACGTCTCGAACAGGCGGGGATTGCGCGCAGATATGCCCGTCTCTTCTTTGAACTCACGCAGTGCCGCGTCAGCCGGTGTCTCTCCTTCTTCGGCCCGTCCTCCCGGAAAGGCGTACATATCGGCAGACGGGGGATTGCTGCGCAACACCAGCAGGAAGCGGCCGTTGCGTTGGAGAATGGCCGAGGAGGCAGGGCGAGGATTGGAGGTCATGGATCGCTTTGCATTCGGATAGGAAGATCGATGCGCGATGGCAACGAGCCATCTGCGGCCAATTTCTACAGGAAACGGCGCTTGCTGTCCCACAGGAAAGCCCCTTAACTCGCTTCTGGCTAAGGCGACGATTCTGAATGCACCGAATATAGGAACGATCGGGATGATCTTCGGGCTATATGCTTTGGCGGCTCTTGCCGAAATTGCAGGCTGCTTTGCCTTCTGGGCGTGGCTGCGTCTGTCGAAGCCCGTCTGGTGGCTGGCACCTGGCCTGATATCGCTGGCGCTCTTCGCCTGGCTTCTGGCGCTGGTGCCGAGCGAGGCGGCCGGCCGCACTTTTGCTGCCTATGGCGGTGTCTATATCATTGCCTCCATTCTCTGGCTCTGGCTCGCCGAAGGACGGCTGCCGGACTGATGGGATATTTCTGGAGCCGCCATCTGCCTTGCCGGGGCGGGGATCATACTCTTCGGGCCGCGCGGCTGACCTTAGGCTTGACCCGCCGCTTTTCGGGTGCAACACAGGCCTCATGTGCGGACGTTTCGCTTTGACATCAACGGCAGATCACGTGGGGGAAGCGCTCGGCGTCCTGCTGAACGAGGCTTTTCCCGCGCGCTACAATATCGCGCCGACGCAGCCGATCCTTGTCGTGATATCGGGCGATCGGCAGCGACCGGGAAGCAACCTGCCGGATCGTCGCGCCCTGCTCGTGCGCTGGGGCTTCATGCCCGACTGGGTGAAGGACCCCAAGGATTTCCCGCTTCTGATCAATGCGAGGGCGGAAACGGCGATCGGCAAGGCTTCCTTCCGCGCGGCCATGCGCCATCGCCGCATCCTCATCCCAGCATCCGGCTTCTACGAATGGCACCGGCCGCCGAAGGAAAGCGGTGAGAAGCCGCAAGCCTACTGGATTCGCCCCCGCAGTGGCGGCGTCATCGCTTTTGCCGGGTTGATGGAAACCTGGTCGTCGGCCGACGGTTCGGAAGTCGATACGGGTGCGATCCTGACGACGGCGGCAAACAGCGCCATTCGATCCATTCATGACCGCATGCCCGTCGTCATCAAGCCGGAGGATTTTGCCCGCTGGCTCGATTGCAAGACGCAGGAGCCTCGCGATGTCCTTGGTCTGATGAAGCCGGTCCAGGAGGATTTTTTCGAGGCGATCCCGGTTTCGGATCGCGTCAACAAGGTTGCCAATATGGGGCCGGATGTGCAGACACCCGTGGTACTCGATCCGGTCAGGAAACCGCCGAAGAAGGCGGATCCGGACGATGGCCAGCTAAGTCTTCTCTGAGCGGCCGCCATTTAGCGGCCAGTGACCGGAAACGCTGCCTGCCGGTATTTGTCGGCGGCGGGCAGAGCTATATTCTCAGGCGATCTTCTTCTTGAGAGGCTTCGTCTTCAGCATCAGATGGGCTGCAAGAACGGCTTTCAGCCCCAGCGGACGATAATGCTTGCTGGGATCGATCTTTGCCTGCGGTTGTGCCGGCGGGTCTTTCTTCTGCGTCATGTTTCACTCCTCACCATGCTCCCCCGGAGCATTTTTCGATTCACAGTCGAGTAGTGCTTTTTGTCGTAAATCATGACAAATCGAAGGCGTTTTCCAATCAGCTTTTGTAAACAACGACCATATTTCGAGAGATTAGCGCCGAAACCTCGCGTAGAATCCGTACTGCCGCAATGTTTGAATCTGCAGAAATATCGCGCCGAGCCGGCTTCCCGTTGCGCCGATCAGCGATCGGCATGTCTCTGATTGATAAGGGAGACTTGCAGACTAGCGGTTGCAGCGCGGCGATGCCGCCAGAGGACTGTTGTGCAGCGGTTTGATATGCCGGCGCTAGATATGCCGGCCGATATCGTCGTTGGAATCGTCGACATTGGGATCGGCGGGGCCGTTGATGGTATAGGTGCCGTATTTCTTCGCCCAGGAGCGTGCGCCGAAGGGCAGGGACAGCAGATAGATGACGACGGTCACGACCATGACATGCCACGTATAGCTCATCAGCAACGCGACATAGACGACAAGGCCGAGCATGATCGGCAGCACCAGATCGCGCCTTACGCCATTGCCTTCCGATTTGCCGGACCATACGGGCAGGCGGCTGACCAGCAGGAAGCCGATGAGAACGGTGTAAGCGGCACCCCATAAGGCGAAGGTGCGGTCCGGCGTCAGGCCGAGAAAGCCGAGATAAACAGGCGCCAGCACCAGCATGGCGCCGGCAGGCGCGGGTACGCCGACGAAATATTCCGATTGCCAAGACGCCTTGTGCTCGCGCTCGGCCATGACGTTGAAGCGGGCGAGCCGCAGCCCGGCAGCGATCGTGTAGATCAGCGCCGCGATCCAGCCAAGCGAGCGGGCCTGGTCGAGCAGGAAAACGTAGACGACGAGCGCCGGGGCAACGCCGAAATTGACGATGTCGGCGAGCGAATCCATCTGCGCGCCGAATTTCGAGGTGGCCTTCATCAGTCGCGCGACGCGCCCGTCGATGCCGTCGAGGAAGGCAGCGACCAGCACGGCCACGACGGCGAGTTCGTAGCGATTTTCGAAAGCGAGGCGAATGCCCGTCAGACCCGAGCAGATTGCCAGCACGGTGATCATGTTCGGCACGATCAGCCGCAACGGAATTTCCCGGAGACGCGGTCCGCGTGCTTCGTCGTTGGGTCCGTGTGGCTCGAAAGGCGGAAAAGGCGTCTTCATCTCGCTCGTGTTCCTAGAGCAATTCCAGCAAAAGTGCGAAGCAGTTTTGCGTCCGGAATTGCGTGAAAACAATGGTGTAGAGTATTTCCGTAACTCCGTTTAGGGCGGAAATACTCTCGGATTCAGCTGCGGCGGCTAAGGGTTGCGCCCTTGGCCGAGCCGAATTCGGCAATGACGGTTTCGCCGGCGATCGCGCGCTGGCCGACGGCGACGCGCGACGAAGCACCTTCCGGCAGGAAGACATCGAGGCGCGAGCCGAAGCGGATGAGGCCGATGCGCTCGCCGGCATCCAACGGCTCGTTCGGATGGACGAAGCAAAGAATGCGGCGGGCAACGAGGCCGGCAATCTGCACGACGCCGATTTCGCCATGTTTCGTTTCGATCACAAGGCCGTTGCGCTCGTTCTGTTCGCTGGCCTTGTCGAGTTCGGCATTGAGGAAGCTGCCCTGGCGATAGGAGACGTTGGTGATGCGGCCGCGCATCGGCGAACGGTTCACATGGCAATCGAAGACGTTCATGAAGATCGAGATGCGCAGCATCGGCTGGCTGCCGAGATTGAGCTCGGCCGGCGGCGTCACCATCTGCACGCTCGAAACCTTGCCGTCGGCAGGTGATATCGCCAGATCATCGTCCTGGGGCGTCATGCGTTCGGGATCGCGGAAGAAATAGGCGCACCATAGCGTCAGGATCAGACCGATCCAGAAGAGCGGCTTGAAGATCCAACCGAGCACCAGCGACGCGACGAAGAAGCCTGCAACGAAGGGATAGCCCTCCTTGTGTATGGGAACGATGACGTTGCGTACGCTGTTCATCAAGCTCATCTATGGCCTACTCCGTTAGGGCATCCTCACCAGGAACCGGACTCCGGTTCTTCGGCAAGATCATGCCAGTCAAAAGAATGAGAACAAGATAAGCAGTCTTGCTCTGAATACCAGTCGAGCGTGACTACAGGCAAACTCTGTCATGGGCAATGCTTTCGCGCGCTCGTCCTCAACGCAATCCGCGTTGACCAAGATGCCAACGTTCCCCTGACTTGAAAAGTGCAGCCTGCGGAAGCCCGCGTGCGCCGCAACGAAAAGGCCGCCGATGGCGGCGGCCTCCTGTGTACTGCGTCGGCCTGTGTACTGCGTCGGCCGATCGGAAATCAGAGGCCGAGAGCGGCGCGCAGTTCAGCCTTGGCGCCCTCATACTCGGTCTTGTAGTCCTCATGCGTCATGATGGTTTCGGCGATGACGGTGCCTGCAATGCGGCCGGCTTCGATATCGGAAGCATAGTGGATGCCGCCGACGATACGATTATGGCCGTATTCCCAGGCGCGAGCCATGATGGCGGCGCGCTTTTCCGGCACCATGTTGGCAAGCACGATGCCCATCAGCGTGCCGACCGTGGTGTGGCCGGACGGATAGGAGCCGGACTTGGAGAGCGGTACGATCGGCTTGACCAGATCGCTGTAGAGATGCGGGCGCAGACGCTTCCAGACATCCTTGGCGGGATCGACGACGGCGCCTTCGGTCTCGACGACGCGATCGAAGAAGGCCGAAAACTTCGGCAGGTTTTCCTTGGTGAATTTCGGATTGTCGATGACGTCGGAGAAGCGCCAGACGTTCTCTTCCGCGTCGGCCACTGCGCGAGCCGCCATTTCCGGCGTGCGAGTCACCTGGATCGTTAGGATTTCGCCGAGCTCGGCCTTCATCTGCGCGGAATCATTGGCCGGCGGAGGCGGCAGCAGATCGAGGAGGTTGATCTCCTTTGCATCGGTGAAAGGCTTGGCATCTTCGGCGAAAACCGGCGAGGCCAGGCCGACAACGAGCAACAGGCTTAAAGCTTTGGCAAAAGTACGCATTTGGGGGCTCCGTTGAAAAAGACCCTCGTACCTAGCAAGCTGTCATCTCAGTCTCGTGACAATAATCGGTGCATAACCACTGCGCACCCGATGCCGTCATGGGCGGCGGAATTCCATGCTTCCACGGGTTTTCTCAGCTTGCCGGCGCCAGTCGGTCGACAACGCCGAGATCGTCGTTCTCGCGCACCTGCTTCAGATGCTCTTCGGCCTGCGTCGCTTCACGCTGACGGCTCCACATGGACGCATAAAGCCCGTTCCGCGCCAGCAGCTCGGCATGCGTTCCGCGCTCGGCGATGACGCCGCTTTTCAGCACGATGATCTCATCCGCGCCGATGACGGTCGACAGCCGATGCGCGATGACAAGCGTCGTGCGGTTCTTGGAGACGACGTCGAGGGCGGCCTGTATTTCGCGCTCGGTCGTCGTATCGAGCGCCGAGGTCGCCTCGTCGAGGATCAGAACCGGCGGCGATTTGAGAACGGTGCGCGCGATCGCCACGCGCTGTTTCTCGCCGCCAGACAATTTGAGGCCGCGTTCGCCGACCTTGGTCTCGAAACCTTCGGGCAGCTGACGGATGAAATCGCCGATCTGGGCGATCTCCGCTGCTCCAGTCACTTCCGCTTCGCTCGCGCCCGGCCGGCCATAGCGGATGTTGTAGGCAATGGTGTCGTTAAAGAGTACGGTATCCTGCGGCACCATGCCGATGACTTTTCGCAGGCTCTTCTGCGTGACGGTTCGCAGGTCCTGGCCGTCGATGGTGATCGTGCCGTCCTGCACATCGTAGAAACGATAGAGGAGCCGCGACAGTGTCGATTTTCCGGCGCCCGAAGGCCCGACCACGGCGACCGTCTTGCCTGCCGGCACCTCGAAGGAGATGCCCTTCAGGATCGGCCGTGCCGGATCATAGGCGAAATGCACGTCCTTGAACGCGATCGCGCCATTGCCGATGACGAGCTCCTTGGCGTCAGGCGCATCGACCACCTCGGGCTTGACCTCGAGCAGGTCGAACATTTCCTCGATATCGGTCAGGCCCTGGCGTATTTCGCGATAGACGAAGCCGATGAAGTTGAGCGGCACGGAGAGCTGCAGCAGCATGGCGTTGATGAAGACGAAATCGCCAACCGTGTGTTGGCCGTTGAGGACCGACCACCCGGACATGACCATCATCACTGTCGTGCCGAGGCCAAAGATCAAGCCTTGGCCGAAGTTCAGCCAGCCAAGTGACGTCCAGACGCTGGTGGCTGCCTTTTCATATCGCTCCATCGATTGATCGAAGCGTCTGGCTTCCATCTCCTCATTGCCAAAATATTTGACCGTCTCGAAGTTCAGCAGCGAATCGATCGCTTTGGTGTTGGCGTCGGTGTCGCTGTTGTTCATCGTCCGGCGGATGGAGATGCGCCAGTCGCTCGCCTTGACGGTGAACCAGATGTAGAGCCAGACCGTGACGGCCGTGACCGCGAGATAGGAAAAGCCATAACCGCGCCAGAAGATGATGGCCGTCAGCAGGAATTCGATGAAGGTCGGAAAGGTGTTGAGGATCGTGAAGCGGACGATCGTCTCGATGCCCTTGGTGCCGCGCTCGATGATGCGAGAGAGGCCGCCTGTCTTGCGCTCCAGATGAAAACGCAGCGACAGCTCGTGCATGTGCACGAAGGTCCTGTAGGCGAGCTGGCGCACCGCATATTGGCCGACGCTTGCAAACAGCGCGTCGCGCAGCTGATTGAGGCCGAGCTGGATCAGGCGTGTCGCGTTCGTGGCGATGATCAAGGCGATGGCGCCGACGAGGAACGTAGGCAGTATGCCTTGCATGTCGAGCTTGCCGTTCAGCGCATCGACGGACCATTTGAAGAAGTAGGGGACCAGCAGCAGGAAGAATTTCGAGACCAGCAGGAAAACGGTCGCCCAGACCACCCGCATCTTCAAATCCATGCGCCCGCTCGGCCACATATAGGGCCAGAGATTGACGATGGTGTTCAATGGATTGCTGGAATCCGCCGATATGGTTTTCTTCTGGCCTGCCATGTCCGTCTCCGGCGAATGATTGGGCAGCCGGGCGTGGCAGTGTTTGCACAGCCGACTGGCAAGCCTTCCCAGCCAAGACATGGCCATTACGCGAAGGCTATGGGGTCGGGCGACGCTTATACTATTTTCATGCCGTATAAAAGCAGCGGCCAGTCGCTGATGAGCCTGGCCGCGGCCAATGTTCACGATGGACGGTCGTTGCCGCTAGAGATGCTCACCCGAAAGCCGCTTGCGATGAAGCTCCTCGGCATTCGGCAATGCGTCCTTTGGCAGGCCGAAGACCTGTCCCGGCAGGATCCGGTCCGGATTGTTGATCTGGTCCTCGTTGGCCAGATAGATGGTTGTATAGCGTACACCCGCACCGTAGATGCGGCGCGAGATCTGCCACAGCGTATCGCCGCGACGTATGATGACGGCATTGGTGTCCTGCGACAGCGGTGCCTGCTCGATCGTCTTCGGGCCGCTGTCGTTGGATGAGACCTCTGTGTTCGGCTGGGCCGGTGCCGTCTGAACAGGCTCCGTAATAACAGCGATCATCTGTTCGAGCCCAGGCAGCGCCGCGCCGACCGATTTCGGATCTTTCGGCAAAGCAAGCAAGGTGGCAAGCGCCCTGGAGGCCGTGCTGGAAGCGTCGGCCGCAGCTTTCTTCAGCGCAGCACTGGCGTTGATGGTCGGCCGGAATTCCGACAGTGACTTGAGCGCGATTTCCGTGCCTGAGCGGGCGGCTGCGAGCTGTTCCGTATTCGGCTGCTTGCCGTCGGTAAAGAGGCCCTTGAGCAGCGCAAAAGCCTTTCCAGCGCCTTCCTTGAGCTTGGCAAGCTCGCCCTCGTCGAGCGGTACCATGTTTGCTGTGGTCGCCTGTGCCTGACCATTGGCGGCGGGGGTCTGCGCCGCGACCGTCACCTGATTGCCCTCGGGACGCGTGAAGTTGACGCTGGTCCGCACCACGACCTTGCCGGCTCCGTCGAGCACGTCGACGCGGATCTTGTGATCGCCGACGGCAAGCGGCATGGGTCCGTCTACCACGAAGTGACCGTCCGCACCCGCGACGTTCTCACCGATGAGCTTCTCGTCGGCATAGGCGCGGACCTTGGCGTTCGGCTTTGTGGTGCCGGCAACGAAGATATGGTTGTTTTCGATCTCCACCGCATTGACCATGACGTCTTGATCCGCCTTTGCTGCCGGTGGCGTTGCCGCGCCTGCCGCAGGATTGGCGGATGCGATTGCCGTACCATTCTGTTGCGGTTTGGCATCTGCCGTTGCCGCCGGCTTATCCGTCGCTTTGGCCTGGGCGTCGGCTGCTGACGTGTCCTGTTCGCCCGCGGCCACGCGGCCCTGCTTGGCGGAAGGCGCGGTGATGATGCGGCTTGCAGCGCCTGGCTTCGACACCATCGCGAGGACCTGGGAGGAGTTGTCCTTCGGCACGGAGACGGTGGCGACTTCCTCGGAATTGACGGCCTTGCCGTCCTTGCCGGTGGCGCGCAGCACCAGTTCGTGGTCTCCAGGCGGCAGCGGATTGTCGAGTACGGCGGCGAAGTCGCCGCTCGGGCCGACATTGGTCGTCGTGACGACTTTTTCGCCGTCGACGATCTCCAACTTGGCATTTGGTTCGGCCGAGCCAGCAATAACCGTCGAGCCGTCCGGCTCGACGCGCAACACGTCGAATGACGGTACGCGAGGATTGGCAGCCGCGTTGGTCTCGGGCGCCTGTTGGCCTGTCAGCGCTGCGAAGGCCTTGTCGACCGCCGCACTCGCTTCGCCGGCGTTGTCAGGGAGAGATTGGATGATGGCGAGAGCCTTGCCTGCACCGTCCTGCGCTTTCTTAACAATTCCCGTCGTCGTTGCGTCGATCCCTTCGGGAAGCGCGAAGCCGACGATCGATTGCAGCGCGGTAATCGCTTTTGTCTTCGCAGCCGTGAAGGCATCCTGGGCCGGTGCATTGCCGTCCTTGAAGAGCGCCTTCAAATCGGCCAGCGAAGCGGTTGCCGCGCCGGTCAGGTCAGTTAGCTTCTTCGCAAGGTCTGCGGTGTTGACGGCGGTCGATGCGGTATTCTGCGTGGCCTTCGTCGCGCTCTCGGCGGTCGCGCCGGCCTTCTGCGCGTTTTGGTCGATCGTATTCTTCACCGCATCGCCGGCTTGATTGACCGCATTGCCGATCGGGGTCTTGTCGCCGTTGATGCGTGGCATCACGAAAAAGACCATCAACAGGGTCGCCACTGCCAACACCAACAGAGCCAGCCAACCGGCACGGTTCTTCATCATCATTCATCTCCACGCGGCGAAGTCGTCGCAACTCCTGAAATTGCTAGCGATTTCGCCTGCTTTTACAAGCTTTCTCAGCCATTTTCGCATGTCCCGACACAAGTTTTCCTTTGAAAAATCTTGACTGCGCACCTGCAGCATAGTTCTTTGCATCCATGACCGACGATTCCGCGCCAATTCGAACCATTTGCGTCTATTGTGGCTCGCGGCCGGGGCGCGATCCCTCCCACATGGCTGCCGGCCGCGAACTGGGCAAAAGCATTGCCGAAAACGGCCTGCGCTTGATCTATGGCGGCGGAACGAAGGGCATCATGGGCGCTGTCGCGAGCGGCGTGCTATCGCACGGCGGTCAGGTCACCGGCATCATTCCGGAATTTCTGGTCGATATGGAAGCGACGCGCCATTCGCTCGGTCAACTCGACGAACTCATCATAACGCCTGACATGCATGCGCGCAAACACGGCATGTTCGAGCGCGCCGACGCTTTCGTTGCGCTGCCCGGCGGCATCGGCACGTTGGAAGAGATCGTCGAGATCATGACCTGGGGTCAGCTCGGCCGGCACGAAAAGCCGATGGTCTTCGCCAATATCAATGGTTTCTGGGACCCGATGATGGAGCTTATCCGCCATATGACGGAAGAGGGCTTCGTCCATACCGCCCATCGCGTCCAGCCTCTCGTCATCGACAAGATCGCCGATATTATTCCGGCCATCCGCAAACACGCCGCCGAGACGCATGGCGACCGAGGCGGCGAAGAGGCGGTTATCTCGAAGCTTTGATTGTAGAACAGGACTTTGCCGCCAAGTATCGAAGCTTGCTGACCGAATGCGATCGGGTAACATACGGGTCGGTTCTATCTCAAAATGAGAGATCTAGTATGTGGCCGATCTTCAGGGCGTTGTTATCTGGCTCGAAGTTGTTAAACGTAACGGCTGGCGAGGTCATTCTCACTACTTCACAAGAAAGCGGCATCTCTCGCCACTCGTTTTTCGAATGGCGTGTCAAAGAAGCCATTGATAAATCCGACGTCTTTATCGCCGTTAAAATGCGACCTGACAGCTATGCGGGACCGGAAGGCTCCGTCAAAAATTATATCAATTTCGATGTTGATACGGCCATCAGACTTCGCGATAGCTTGAATGAGTGCATCGAGTTTGCGCGCAAATATCAAGAGGCTCGCGAGAGTGCCTCGGATAGCGACGCTAACGAAATCGCATAATTGCTATCAGAGCGCTGTTTAGCTGCTCGGCTTGATGTCTAGCGCTCTCTGCTCTGACGCAGCATCGACCAGCTGTAGAGCGCAAGACCGGCCCAGATCAGCGAAAATGCAACGAGTTGCGTCGTGCCGAAGGGTTCCTTGAATAGGAAGACGGCAAACAGGAAGACCATGGTCGGTACGATATACTGCATGATGCCGATGGTCGACATCCTCAGAAGCTTCGCGCCATTGGCGAAGATCATCAGCGGCAGCGCCGTCACGAGCCCGCAGCCGAGCAGAAGCGCCGTATCCGAAATGCCGGTCTGGTAAAAGTGGCCTTCACCGCGCGCTTCCAGATAGAGGATGTAAAGCGCTGCCGGGATGCAGAGCAGCAGCACCTCGATGAAAAAGCCCTGATTGGCTCCCACAGGCAGCGTCTTGCGGAAAAAGGCATAAAACCCCCAGGAAAAGGTCAGCGACAACGCGACCCACGGCAGGGTGCCGGCTTTCACCGTCAGAATGATGACGGCAATGGCTGCAAGGCAGATGGCGACGATCTGTATCGGCGCCAACCTTTCTTTGAGCACGATGGCACCGAGCGCAATGCTGAATAGCGGATTGATGAAGTAACCAAGCGCGGCATCGAGCGAATGGCCGGCGCCGATCGCCCAGACATAGGTTCCCCAGTTGATGGTGACGAGCGCTGCCGTTAGCGATGCCATGGCGATCGTGCGCGGATTACGAAACGCCGCCTTCACGTCTCCCAGCCGCCCCAGCGCCAGCAGCACGATGCCGGCAACCGGGACTGACCAGACGATGCGATGGGCAATGACCTCGAAAGCCGGGATATGCGCCAGCGCCTTCATATAGAGTGGCAGAATGCCCCAGAAGAGATAGGCCGTCATCGCGAAGCCGAAGCCGCGGATAGCGTCATTGTTCTTGATTTCAGGTTTGACCGCGTCGGTGGCCATGAATTTTCCCGTCTTTCGCAATTATTTGAGACGGGATTACCCCAATGCATGCAATATGGCTAATTCATTTCCTTGACGGCATCGTCAAGCTTTTTGATGACCAGCGGATCACTCCGCTGCGATCTTGCCTGCCATATGGCGGTTTTTCATCAGCTTGTAGATGACGGAATCCATCAGCGCCTGGAACGATGCGTCGATGATGTTCTCGGACACGCCGACCGTCCACCAGCGTACACCGTCGCTATCCGTGGATTCGATCAGGACTCGGGTGATGGCCTCCGTGCCGCCATTGAGGATACGCACCTTGAAGTCGGCGAGTTCCAGATCGTCGATCTCGTGCTGGTATTTGCCGAAATTCTTGCGCAGCGCCAGGTCGAGTGCGTTGACCGGGCCGTCGCCCTCGGCAACCGACATGATGGTCTCGCCATCGATGATGATCTTGACCACCGCTTCCGAGACGATTTTCACCCGGCCGTGGGAATCGAAGCGGCGCTCGACCATGACGCGGAAACCGTCGATCGCGAAGAACTCCGGGATGGTGCCGAGCGTGCGCCGCGCCAGAAGCTCGAAGCTCGCGTCCGCGCCTTCGTAAGCATAGCCTGTCGCTTCACGCTCCTTGACGATCTGGATCAGCTGGTCGAGCTTGGGGTCGTCCTTGCCGACCTCGATGCCGCGCCGCTTTAGCGCATTGATGAAGTTCGACTTGCCCCCTTGGTCGGAGACCATTACCTTGCGGAAATTGCCGACGCTTTCCGGCGGCACATGCTCGTAGGTGCGCGGGTCTTTCAGCAGCGCCGAGGCGTGGATACCGGCCTTGGTGGCGAAGGCAGAGGCGCCGACATAGGGAGCCTGATGGTCCGGAGAGCGGTTCAGAAGCTCGTCGAAGGCATGCGAAAGGCCGGTCAAGCCCACCAGGCGCTCGGCGTCGATCGTCGTTTCGAAGCGTTCGCTATAGGCTCTTTTCAGCGCCAGGGTCGGGATCAACGTGATCAAGTTGGCGTTGCCACAGCGCTCGCCGATGCCGTTCAGCGTGCCCTGGATCTGCCGCACGCCGGCCTCGACCGCAGCAAGCGAATTGGCAACCGCCTGGCCGGTGTCGTTATGGGCATGGATGCCAAGACAGTGCCCGGGAACGCCGCAGGCGATGACGGCTTCGACGATGGCGCGCACCTCCGGCGGCTGCGTGCCGCCATTGGTGTCGCAGAGTACGACCCAGCGAGCTCCGGCATCATAGGCCGTCTTGGCGCAGGCAAGCGCGTAGGTCGGATTGGCCTTGTAACCGTCGAAGAAATGCTCGCAATCGACGAGAGCCTCCTTGCCGGCATTGACGGCTGCCTTGACGCTTTCTGCGATGCTTTCGAGGTTCTCCTCGTTGGTACAGCCGAGCGCCACCTTGACGTGATAGTCCCAGCTCTTGGCGACGAAACAGATCGCATCGGATTTCGCCTGCAGTAAGCTCGCAAGGCCGGGATCGTTGGAGGCGGAGATGCCGGCGCGCTTCGTCATGCCGAAGGCGACGAAGGATGCCGATGTCGTGCGCTTCTCATTGAAGAAAGCGGTATCGGTCGGGTTGGCGCCGGGATAGCCGCCTTCAACGTAATCCAGGCCGAACTCATCCAGCATGGTGGCGATGGCAATCTTGTCCTCGACAGAAAAATCGATGCCGGGCGTCTGCTGGCCATCGCGGAGCGTCGTGTCGAAGAGATAGATTTTTTCGCGTGTCATACTGTTTCCTCCGGCGAACCGGTTTCTTCTTGCTCAGTCGCTCCCTCTCCCCGTTAACGAGGAGAGGGCTGGGGTGAGGGGCGTTCCGAGGTCAGATCTTCCCTGCAAACTTATCCGTCGCGCGGATCAGCTGATCGAGAATGCCAGGCTCGGACGAGGCATGGCCCGCGCCTTCGATCAGGTGAAATTCCGCCTTCGGCCATGCTTTGTGCAGCGCCCAGGCATATCTCGCCGGGCAGGGCATGTCGTAGCGTCCATGGACGATGACGCCGGGAACGTCTTTCAGCTTGTAGGCATCGCGCAGCAGCTGCCCTTCCTCGAGCCAGCCGGCATTGACGAAGAAATGGTTCTCGATACGGGCAAAGGCATGCGCATATTCCGCATCCTCGAACTGGGCGCTGACGGCGGGCTCCGGCAGAAGCGTGATCGTCTCGCCTTCCCAGATCGACCATGCCTTGGCGGCTTCCAGGCGGGCAGCCTTGTCTGGATGCGTCAGCAGCCGATGGTAGGCGGCCATCATCTCATGCCGCTCTTCCGGCGGGATAGGCGCAATGAAGCGCTCCCATTTATCGGGGAACATCTCGGAGACGCCGAACTGATAATACCAGTCGAGTTCGGCTCTCGTCAGCGTATAGATGCCGCGCACGACCAGCTCGGAAACCCGCTCCGGATGCGTTTCGGAGTAGGCGAGCGCCAGTGTCGAGCCCCAGGAGCCGCCGAAAACCAGCCACTTTTCCACACCGGCCATTTTGCGCAGTCGTTCGATATCTTCGACCAGATGCCAGGTGGTGTTGGCTTCCAGGCCGGCATGCGGCGTCGAGCGCCCGCAGCCGCGCTGGTCGAACAGGGTCACGTCGTAAAGCGTGGGATCGAATACGCGGCGGTGGCTCGGCGAGATGCCGCCGCCCGGGCCGCCATGAAGGAAGACGGCGGGCTTGGCGCCGGGCGTTCCCACGCGTTCCCAATAGATCACATGACCGTCGCCGACATCGAGGTGACCGGAGGCATAGGGTTCGATTTCCGGATAAAATGTGCGCAGGACTTCGGTCATATTTTTAGCCCCTCCGCCGGCCAGACATCGGTATCGTGGTCGGGATGCTGGAAGGAAATGATGTGCTCCTGCCGCGAATAGAAATCCGGATCCTGATAGACGGGCTTTTCGAAGATCGTCTCCACCCAGGGCAAGCGATAGGCGTGGTTGACCTGGATCTGCGGCGTGAGATCGTCGCGCTCGTCGAAGGCGCCGATGGCGATTTCGAGGCCGCCGGGATGACGGTAGGTCAGCGGCGTGCCGCAGTTCTTGCAGAAGCCGCGGTCGATATTGACGGAGGACTGGAAATAGGTCGGCTCGCCGCGCGTCCATTCCACGCCGTCCTCAGGGGCTGTAACGAGCGCGGAGAAGAAATTGCCAAACTGCTTCTGGCACATGCGGCAATGGCAGATCGAGGGGCGGCCGAGCTCACCGCGAATGCGAAACCGCACAGCACCGCATTGGCATCCTCCGCTTCTGGTAGCTTCACTCATGGCTCTTCTCCTCTGGCCAGCTTGAGGTATCGTAATCGGGATGTTGATGATTGGAGAGCCTGATCGATATCGCACGGTCTGAGCTGTCCTCATCCGGTTCCATCGGCAGCGCATCGAGTGCATGGAACCAAGGCATTTTTCCTGCGCGGTTCGATTGTGCGACGGGTTGGACCAGCGCAGGCTCATCCAACGAACCAAGTGTCACATTGATGGAATCCGTGCCGGGTACGTCGTAAAACAATGGTGTACCGCAGGTGCCGCAAAAGCCGCGGCGCACGAGATCGGACGAATGAAACCAGGAGGGCTCGCCACGCGTCAGCTCGAAATCGACACGCTTGGCGCTGCCCAATGGCAGGGCGTAATTGCCGGATGCTTTCTGGCACATGCGGCAATGACAAAGGTGCGGATAGCCGAGCGCACTGGCTGTGCGATAACGAACCGCGCCACATTGGCATCCGCCGCTATGTCCTGCAACCATTGTCATTTGCCGCTCTCCGGTGGCCATGCTGCCGTATCGTGGTCAGGATGCTGGTTGGACACGATGTTCAGCACGAAGGGCGCTTGCGCAGCGTCTTCCTCCGTCGAGTGTCCGGGCAGCAGATGCAGCCGATCGACGAAGCCGATCTTGGCTTCCGTACCATACTGCACAAGGGGCGGCAGTTGCGAGGGATCGTCAAAGGCACCAGCCGCGACTGCAATGCCATCGGGCGCCTCGTAGGTCAGCGGCGTGCCGCAATCCCCGCAGAAGCCGCGCTTCACATAGTTGGATGATTGAAACACCTTCCGCTCGCCACGCGCCCATACGAGTTCAGCACCACGCGTCGAGACTAGGGGCGCATAATAGGCACCGAATGCCTTCTGACACATGCGGCAATGACAGATGGAGGCATCCTTCAGCCCCCCCCGCACCCGGAAGCGAACCGCGCCGCACTGACAGCCGCCAGTGTAGGTCGAGACGGTCATGGCCTATCCTTTCCGGCTACGATGAGAATATGCATGCAGACGTTATCGATATCCTTCAGAACATCGTCATTCCAGAAGCGCAGGACAGTCCAGCCGCCGGCTTCGAGACGGCGGGTGCGAACCTTGTCATAGGTTTGATCGTGGTCATTGCCATGCTGGGAGCCATCGACTTCGACGATGAGTTTTTCAGCAGGGCAGGCGAAATCGACGATATAACCGGCGATGGGCAGTTGGCGGCGAAAGCCGAGACCCATGAGGCGGTGCGCGCGCAATTCATTCCAGAGCCGAAGTTCCGCGTCCGTCATGACCTTGCGCATGCGGCGGGCGTTACTGCGGATCTTCGGCGGGACTGGAGTATGCGGCAAGGTAACGAAGTTCACCGCTTGATCTCCCAAGTCGTAATGCGCTCGCCCGTCGCCGCGTCCTTGCCGTCCTTGAGCTGAACACCTCTTGCCGTCAGTTCCTCGCGAAGCTTGTCGGCTTCGGCGAAGTTCTTTGCCTTCAGCAATTCCAGACGCTGGCGCACCTTGGCATCGACTTCCGCGACCACAGCTTCGTCCACCTCCGCCTTCTTCGGCAGCAGACCGAGAAGATCGGCGCTGGCCGCGAAGACGGGCAGGAGGCTGGCATCGGCATTGGCGGCCTGTGCCAGGGCATGCAGCGCCTGGATGGCCACAACGGTGTTCAGATCATCGCCGAGAGCGGCCAGGACCGTCTGATCCGGCACGGCGTTGCCGATATCCGCTGCCGGCCATTTGGCGATCAGCCGTTCGGCTTCTTCGAGCCGCTTGACGGAAAAGTCGATCGGCTCGCGATAATGCGTCATCAGCATGGCAAGCCTCAGCACCTCGCCCGGCCAGGTCCGCCCGCCGAGCTTGTCCGTCTGCAGCAGCTCGTGGATAGTGACGAAATTGCCTTCCGACTTCGACATCTTGCGGCCTTCGACCTGCACGAAGCCGTTATGCATCCAGACATTCGCCATGGCATGCGTACCATGCGCGCAGCGCGATTGGGCAATTTCGTTTTCATGGTGCGGGAAGATCAGGTCCAGGCCGCCGCCGTGAATGTCGAAGACATCGCCGAGATAGCGTCCGCTCATGGCCGAGCATTCGATATGCCAGCCCGGACGACCGCGGCCCCAGGGGCTTTCCCAGCCGGGTTCGTTCTCGTCCGAAAGTTTCCACAGAACGAAATCGCCAGGGCTCTTCTTGTGCTCGTCGACGGCGACGCGAGCGCCTGCCTGCTGCTCATCGAGATTGCGCTTCGAAAGCTGGCCATAATCAACCATCGACTTGGTATCGAACAGCACCTCGCCAGCAGCCTGGTAGGCATGGCCCTTGGCGATCAGCGTCTCGATGATCGCGATCATCTGCGCGATATTATCGGTCGCCCGCGGCTGTACCGACGGCTCCAGGCAGCCGAGCGCCGTCGTATCCTCGCGATACTGCCGCTCGGTCTTCTCCGTCACCAGGCGGATCGCCTCGTTCAGTGGCAAGCCGGGATGATCGCGCAACGCGCGCAAGTTGATCTTGTCGTCGACGTCGGTGATGTTGCGGACATAGGTGACACGGCTCTCACCGTAGACATGCCGCAGCAGCCGGAACAGCACGTCGAAAACGATCGCCGGGCGGGCGTTGCCGATATGGGCGAAGTCATAGACCGTCGGGCCGCAGACATACATGCGGACATTGTCGCGATCGATCGGCTGAAAATCGGCCTTTTCGCGCGTCAGCGTGTTGTAGAACTTTAATTGCGGCTCGGCGGCCATGTCACTCTCCCAAGGCATAAATCCGAAAAAATACCGTCACCGGCAGGCCGGACGTTTGTCATCTTGGATTTTGGGAGACGAAAACGGCCAGGCCAGCGAAACGCTAGCGAATAATCTTCCGGCAGATAATGCAGATAACCGTTTTCATGGGCGGCTTTATCGCGCGCCGGATGAATTTGGTCAAGTAGGGATAAGGCGTCCCGCGTAAAGGCCCGGGATGTTTTTATTCCGGCATCCGATAGTCGACGAGCCTGTTTTCGCGCACGACGAAAAGCTTGCCGGTTTCGGTGACGTCGGGGCCGACCAGAGGCAGGATCGCCTGGGCGACCTCTCGCGGATGCGGCAGCGTATCCGGGTCTTCGCCGGGCATGGCCTGAGCACGCATGGCAGTGCGGGTAGCGCCTGGATCGACGCTGGTGATGCGCAGCGGCGTGCTCTGCGTTTCCCCGGCCCAGGTCCGCGCTAGCGCCTCGACGGCAGCTTTAGAGGCGGAATAGGGACCCCAGAAGGGCCGGCAGCGATGGGCGGCGGCCGAGGAGAGGATGGCGGCGCGGCCGGCATCGGAGCGCATCAGCAGCGGTTCCACCGAACGGATCAGCCGCCAAGTGGCGGTGACATTGATCGTCATCACCTTTTCGAACACCTTGGCCTCGACATGGCCGATCGGCGAGATCACGCCGAGAACGCCGGCATTGGCAACGAGAATATCGAGTTTGCCCCAGCGCTCATAGATGGAGGCGCCGAGCGCATCGATGGCATTCATGTCGGCAAGATCGAAGGGCACAAGCGTCGCCGAGCCGCCGGCAGCCTTGATGGCATCGTCAAGCTCCTCAAGCCCGCCGACGGTGCGGGCGCAGGCGATCACATGTGCGCCGGCCTTGGCCAGTTCCAGTGCCGTGAAATAGCCGATACCTCGCGATGCGCCGGTGACGAGGGCGATCTTGTCCTTGAGATTGACGCTCATGCTGCTTTGATCCGGATATGTTGCAAAGGAATAGGGGCAGAACGCCCCCAACCTTTCTGGGGTCAACCGTTTATAAGGTCAACCATTGCTCGCGAGAACGGAAAGCTTGCGCACGTTGCTGGTGCTTTCCTTGTCGAGCAGACGCGTCGGATAGTCCCCGGTAAAGTAATGATCGGTGAACTGCGGCTGCGCATTGTTGCGCGGCTCGCCGCCTACGGCTCGGTAGAGTCCGTCGATCGACAGGAATTCCAACGAATCCGCGCCGATGTAATCGCACATGGCCTTCAGGCTGCTGTACTGGTTGGCAAGCAGCTTGTCGGCGTCCGGTGTGTCGATGCCGTAGAAATCCGGATGGAAGATCATCGGGCTGGCGACGCGGATATGCACCTCGCTGGCGCCGGCTTCGCGGATCATCTGCACGATCTTCACGGACGTGGTCCCGCGCACGATGGAATCGTCGATCAGCACGACACGCTTGCCCTCGATGATGGCGCGGTTGGCGGAATGCTTGAGCTTGACGCCGAAGGCGCGAATCTGCTGCGTAGGCTCGATGAAGGTACGGCCGACATAATGGTTGCGGATGATGCCGAGCTCGAAGGGAATGCCGCTTGCCTGCGCATAGCCGATCGCGGCGGGCGTGCCGCCATCCGGAACTGGCACGACCACATCGGCCGCGACAGGCGCTTCTTTGGCGAGATTGATCCCCATGTTCTTGCGGGCGACATAGACGTTGCGGCCGCCGACGACGGAATCAGGACGGGCGAAATAGACATATTCGAACAGGCATAGACGCTCGGGCTGTGAAACTTCCGGCTTGCGGGCATCGATAGTGATCGAACCATCAGGCTGGATCTCGCAGATAATGACTTCGCCGTTTTCGACGTCGCGGACATATTTCGCGCCGATGATGTCGAGAGCACAGGTTTCCGAGCAGAAGATGGGCTTGCCGTCGAGTTCGCCCATGACCAGCGGCCGGATGCCGATCGGATCGCGGGCGGCGATCAGCTTGGTGCGCGTCATGGCGAGCATCGAATAGCCGCCTTCCATCTGCCTGATAGCATCGATGAAACGATCTGAGGAGGAGGGATGCTTGGAGCGGGCGATGAGATGGAGGACGACTTCGGTATCCGAGGTCGACTGACAGATGGCACCATCGGCGATCAGCTGGCGGCGCATGGTCAGGCCGTTGGTGAAATTACCGTTATGGGCAATGGCGATGCCGCCGACTTCCAGCTCGGCAAACAGCGGCTGGACATTGCGAAGGATGGTTTCGCCGGTGGTGGAGTAGCGTACATGACCGATCGAGCGGTCACCGGGGAGGCGGGCGAGGGTGGCGGGGTCGGTATAGTGGTCGCCGACAAGACCCATCCGCCGCTCCGAGTGGAAGCGCTGGCCATCGAAGGAGACGATGCCGGCTGCTTCCTGGCCGCGATGCTGCAAGGCGTGTAGGCCGAGCGCCGTCAGCGTTGCCGCATCCGGGTGCCCCAGGATGCCGAAGACGCCACATTCTTCATGCAGCGTGTCGCCGTCGATATCGTCCTCGAAGGAAACGGAATGGTTCATGGCTGCGGGCCTTTGCTCTCAACGTGGGCGGATCGGGGCGGCGTCACGAGTGACCATTAAAATAGCTCAAAATCCGGCCGGAAAAAATATCGGGCCGGATCTTCTATTGTCACGCCGCTCAAATGGCGATTCTCGGGCGGCAGGTCAAGCCTGTAAACGCACCGTCAATTGTTTGTCTGCGGCGCGGGTGCATCATCCGACGGCGCGGTATCGTTCGGCGTGGCGTTGTCGCCGCTTCCTTGCTGCTGCTGTTGCTGCTGATTTGGCGCGATCTTGTTGAGGATTTCAGCCGGCAGCCTTGCCTGAATGTCTTGCGGCAGCGCCGCCGTCAGCTTCTCGACCATCGAATCGAGGAAAGGCTTCGACTTGGCGTTGTTGACCCAGTCCGGACGTGCGGCCGGTGCCACCAGCCAGTTCCAGAAGGCAACGACGACGACCATCAGCAGCAGGCCGCGTGCCGCGCCGAAAAGGAAGCCGAGCGTGCGGTCGAGCGCGCCGATGCGGCTGTCGATGATGAAATCGGCAATCCGGATGGTGATGAAAGAAATGATGATGAGCGCCAGCAGGAAGATGACGGCGGCAGACGCGATCGTGGCGATCTTGGTGTCGGCCTTGTATTGCAGGGCATAGGGAACGAGCAGCGGATAAAGATAGTAGGCGGCGACTGCGGAGCCGCCCCAGCTGACGATCGAGAGAATTTCGCGCGAAAAGCCCCGAACCATGGCCAGAATGGCGGAGAAGAGAAGAACGCCGATAACAATACCGTCGAAAATCGTAATGGGCATCTATAATCCACTTCAAGACTTGCCGGACCTCATGGTCGGCATCGGCCTCAATCATGAGCCTCTTCTTTGCCAAGAACGGCTGAAGTAAGGCTCAGTCTTCGTCTTCCGCGCGCTTGAGCGCACCTCTCGATCCGGCAATGCGCGCCACCAGATCCGGCAGGCTATCGATCTCGCTCCAGCGTCCGCCATTGACCTTTGGCAGATCGGCGGAAGCGGCAGGCAGAACGGCCGCGGAAAATCCCAGCTTCTCGGCTTCCTTGAGGCGCTGGGCGGTGTGCGCAACCGGCCGGACGGCGCCCGACAGGCTGACTTCGCCGAAATAGACGCAATCGGCGGGCAGAGCAAGACCGGCCAGGGAGGAAACCAGTGCAGAAGCGACCGCAAGGTCCGCAGCAGGCTCGGAAATGCGGTAGCCGCCGGCAATATTGAGGTAAACATCGTGCTGGCCGAGCCGTACACCGCAATGCGCTTCCAGAACGGCGAGAATCATCGACAGCCGCGCCGAATCCCAGCCGACGATGGCGCGGCGCGGCGTGCCGAGCGATGTTGGTGCCACGAGCGCCTGCACTTCCACCAGCACCGGACGTGTCCCCTCGATGCCGGCGAAGACGGCCGCTCCGGGCGATTTTTCGTTGCGCTCGCCCAGGAAGAGCTCGGATGGGTTGGGCACGTCGCGAAGCCCGGCGTCGGACATTTCGAACACGCCGATCTCGTCGGTCGGGCCGAAGCGGTTCTTCACGGTGCGCAGGATGCGGTAGTGATGGCCGCGGTCGCCCTCGAAATAGAGGACGGCATCGACCATATGCTCGACGACGCGCGGCCCGGCGATCTGGCCGTCCTTAGTGACGTGGCCGACCAGCACCATCGCCGTGCCGGTCTGCTTGGCGAAACGGATCATCGCCTGAACGCCGGTACGCACCTGCGTCACCGTGCCGGGCGCGGACTCGGCAAGCTCGCTCCACAGCGTCTGGATGGAATCGATGATGACGAGATCCGGCCGCTTGCCTTCGGCCAGCGTCGCGAGAATGTCCTCGACATTGGTTTCGGCCGCCAGCAGCACTTCGGTGTCAGCCGCTTTCAGACGTTGGGCGCGGAGGCGGACCTGCGCCACAGCCTCTTCACCGGAGACATAGACGATCTTGTGCCCCTGACGGGCGAGTGCGGCCGCCGCTTGCATCAGCAGCGTCGATTTGCCGATGCCAGGATCGCCGCCCACGAGAACGGCCGATCCCCGCACGAAACCGCCGCCGGTGGCGCGGTCGAGCTCGGATATGCCGGTATGGATGCGCGGCGCCTCTTCGATTTCACCCGAAAGCGTGGTCAGCGTGACGGGCTTGCCCTTTCGCGGCGTCTTGGCCGGTCCGCCGCCGATCCCGCCCATCGGATCTTCCTCGACGATGGTGTTCCATGCGCCGCAACTGTCGCACTTGCCGGCCCAGCGATTGTGGACCGTGCCGCAGTTCTGGCAGATGAATTGTGTGCGGGCCTTAGCCATAGGATGCTATTCTCAAGTTCAAATACTTCGCTTTTCGCGACGAATCGCGCTCGGCTGACAGATAATGTCTTTCCCGGCCTATCAAAACTAATGATTTCCGTATCAACGGCGATCGTGTCAGCTTTTATGCCGGGTTTTATGGATAATGATCGTGTTTGACTATTCTCTTGCGCACTGGATGGGCTTTCTGACCGCGGCAATCCTCCTGAATCTGTCGCCGGGGCCGGATATCGCCTTCATTCTCGGTCACACGATCAGAAGCGGCATGCGCTCCGGCTTTGCAGCGCTGTTCGGCATCTGGAGCGGCGCGTGCCTGCATGTGCTGATGGCGGCCGCCGGCCTCTCGGCGATTCTTGCCGCTTCCGCGCTGGCCTTTTCGACGGTCAAATGGATCGGCGCGGCCTATCTGATCTGGCTCGGCATTCAGGCGCTGCGCTCGAAGGGCGAGGGGGCATGGATCAAGGAGGCCGGTAGGGCCTTGTCCCTCAGCCGCATTTATCGGCAAGGCATCATGGTCTCGCTGCTCAACCCGAAGGTCGCGATCTTCTTCCTGGCTTTCCTGCCTCAATTCGTCGTCGAAGGCGCCGGCCCGGTCTGGGCGCAGCTTCTGCTGCATGGAAGCCTGATCATCGTAGTCGCCGCCTTCATCGAACCGCCGTTGATCCTCCTCGGCGGCCGATTGAGTGACGCGCTTCGGCGCAATCGCAGCCTCGGCCTGTGGCTCGATCGCGGGCTCGGCACGCTCTTTGTCGCCCTTGGCGTTCGGCTGGCGATCAGCGCCCGCTAAATATTTTGAGGAGTAGCTGGGCTATTCCTCGGTCTCTTCCGAGATATACCGACGCTCGTGCCGCAGCCCCATGCTGGTCAGCATCTCGTAACCGATAGTGCCTGCAGCCTTTGCGGCTTCATCCACCAGGATATTTTTGCCGAAGAGTTCAACGTAGTCGCCGGCGCGGGCCAGATTTTCCGGCAGATCGGTGACATCGAAGATGGTGAGGTCCATGGTGATGCGGCCGGCAACGGGCACTTTATGCCCGGCAATGAAGCCATGGCCGCCCGCAATGCCGGTCTGGCGCAATGGCACGCCGGCGCTCGACTGACTGCGCATGTAGCCGTCGGCGTAACCTGCCGAGACGATCGCCAGCCGGCTGTCGCGGGTCAATTGAAGCGCGCGGCCATATCCCACCGTTTCGCCCGCCTTGACCGATCGGGTCTGGATGATCCGCGCCTCCGCCGTTGCTACCGGGCGCATCGGATTGGCCATGCCGGGGACCGCCTCGCCGCCATAGGTGGCGATGCCGGGGCGGGTGAGATCGAAATGATAGTCGGCCCCGAGAAAGATGCCGGCCGAATTGGCAAGGCTCGCCTCGATGCCTTCGAAGGCGGCACTGACTTTGCGGAAGGCCTCGAGCTGCTGCCTGTTCATCGCATTGGACGGATCGTCGCCGCAGGCGAGGTGGCTCATGACGAGAACCGGCGCAAAGCTTGCCGGACGGGAAACGTCATCCGCAAGTGCGATCGCATCATCCATCGGCAGGCCAAGCCGGTTGAAGCCGGTGTCGACCTGCAGCGCGCAGGGATAGTCGCCATAATCCGACAGAACCGACATCCAGAAGGTCAACTGTTCTTCCGAAGCAATGACCGGTACGAGGTCGTTTTCGAAGAACCGCCGCTCCATGCCCGGCCAGATGCCGCTCAAGACGAAGATGCGCGCTTCCGGAGCGTAGAGCCGCAATGTCGCGCCTTCATCGGCGGTGGCGACGAAGAAATCGCGCGCACCTGCAGCATAAAGCGTTTCGCCGACATCCTCGATCCCCAGCCCGTAGGCATCGGCTTTGACGACGGCTGAGGTGCGGGCCTTCCCCGAGCGGCGCGCGAGGTCGCGCCAGTTTTCGACGAGCGCGCCGAGATCCACCGTCAGTCGCAGGCCGGCGGAAGCGAAAGCATCATCGTCATTGAAATTATCTGTCATGGGGCGCCCTGAATAAGGAAGTGGCCGGAGGTGATTTGGCTTGGATCAGGATACTGGCCGTCGATGAAAAGAAAAAGTGCTGCGAGGCATGTATGCGGAATTAGGCAGAAACTGCCGCCACACCAAGAGGCTGCTTCGAGGCACGAATGAGCTGAAGGGCTGCCCTTCAGATACGCTGCGCGCATCATCCTGGAAGTAGGCTGTTGCGGCCTTTAGTTTCCGGGATGGTGGTTATTTCGGAATAGCGGCGACGGACAGTGCCCCGCGGGCGATCGCCGGATAGGACTCAGTCGTCACGCCTTCTCACCGCCCATGAGGCGGTATCGCGATCAGGGTGCTGGTTGTTGCTCGTCTTGATCGCCGCAGCCCATTCGGCACCGTTATTTTCAGTCACACCGGTGTTTTCTAGGCCCATTATCGTATCGAACCATGTCACCATGTTCTCGGTGCAGGTATTGGCATGCGGCGGGAAGGCGTGCGGATTGTCCAGCGAACCTATCATCAGGTTGGTGCGGCCGTTTTCGAGGTGATGAAAGAACAATGGCGTGCCGCAATTGGCGCAGAAGCCGCGCTCGACAAGCTCAGAACTCTTCCAGACGCTCGGCTTGCCGCGTGTCCAAGTGAGCGCATCATCAGGCGCGGCGACGAGCGCAGCAAAGATGTTGCCGGAGGCTTTCTGGCACATGCGGCAATGGCAGAGATGCGAATTATCATGCATGGAAGTTGCTTGATAGCGCACGGCACCGCACTGGCAGCCGCCACTCACCTTCATCTCGATGCGTTTCAATTTTGCTTCTCCTCCAAAGAGCGGGTTTGGGCCTAAAGGCCTTTTAGGTTTTCATCTTTGGATCGTCCAGCAGAACGACGGATCCCATCACGCCTTCTCAAGAAAGCGCGCACAGGCAGGTACCAGCCTTTTCCACATGCGATCACTTTTGTTCAAGACGCGCGGGAGCCGGCGCGCTAATCTTCGGGGATGCAGAACGTTTCGCAGAAAGAGGCGGCTGACGCCATGCCGCTTGCCAAGGTGGAATCGACCCGCTTCTGGCGAGACGGTCGCTTTCGTGACATGGAATGCCTGAGCGCAAGCTTCGTGACGCATGAATATGCGCCGCATGCGCACGACACCTTCAGCATCGGGACGATTGAAAGAGGCAGCCAGATCACCACGCTGCTCGGCAGTCGGGAAGAAGCCGGACCGGGCGATCTCTATATGATCAATCCCGGAGTAGTGCATGACGGCGCTCCGGGCGGCGAAGGCTATCGCTACCGCATGATCTACCCGGACGCGAAGCTCTTCGTCGATATTCTGGAAGACGTCACCGGCAAAGCCTTCAACGCGACGCCGTCTTTCGCCCGTTCGTTGTTGCGCGATCCGCAGCTTGCGAGCGCTTTCCACAAGGCGCACCGTACACTCGAGAGCGGTGCTGGCGCTCTGGAATCCGATGAGGGCATGTTCTCGGTGCTGGCGGCGCTTTTTGCGCGCTACGGCAGCACGATCGTCCTTCCCGTCGATACCAAGGAGCGCAGCGCGGTCGCGCGTGCTCGCGATTATCTCACTGAGAATTTCGACAGCGATGTCGGATTGGAGGAGTTGGCCAAGGTCGCGGGGCTGAGCCGCGCGCACCTGATCCGCGCCTTCCGCAGGGAGTATCATATCACGCCCCATGCCTTTCTGACCGACCGGCGTGTTATCGTTGCCCGCCGATTGCTCAGGGAAGGCCGCATGCCGGCCGATGTCGCCATGGAATGCGGTTTCGCCGATCAGGCGCATTTTACGCGCCACTTCAAATCGCGCACTGGCGTCACCCCGGGTCAGTTCCGCGTCGGCTAGCGCATTTCAGGAAAAGTGCGCAGCGGTTTTCCGCCCGGAATGCGTAAAGAAACAAAACATAGCATTTCCGCTTTTCTGCGAATGTTGAAAACGCTTTGCCGATTCTGGGTGGAACTCCAGTCACTTTCGTTCAATACAGCGCCGGCTGCCGTCGGCTACCTCTCTGTCATTGTTGAAGTGGAGGTTGCCAATGTTGCAGCAAAGCCGGCCGGCCGGCGAATTCAAAGCCGGGATGCGTGCCATTTTTCCCTTGATCGTTGCCGTCCTGCCGATCGGCCTCGTGTTCGGCGCGGTTTCGGCGACCAAGGGGCTTTCGCCGCTGGAGACCACACTGATGAGCGCGCTCGTCTTCGCTGGCGGCTCGCAATTCGTGGCGATGGATATCTGGACACATCCCGCAAGCTGGATTGGCGCCGGCTTTGCGGCCCTGCTCGTCAACGTCAGACACTTGCTGATGAGCGCTTCGATCGGCACGAAGATGCAGTCTTTTTCCGGCATCAAACGCTATCTCGCCATGCTGTTTCTCGCCGATGAGATTTGGGCCATGGCGGAATTCCGCGCGGGCACGATGCGGCTCACGCCCGCCTGGTATGCGGGCATCGTCACGCCCTTCTACTTGGCCTGGGTCGGCTCGTCGCTTGCGGGTGCTCTGCTTGGCGCCTTTCTCGGCGATCCCGCCGTCATCGGTCTCGACTTCGCCTTTCCGGCCGTCTTCATCGTGCTGGTCATGGGCTTCTGGAAAGGGCCGGAAACCGGCGCGGTGCTTGCTGCAAGCGGAATCGCAGCCGTTGCAGTCCACCAGTTCGTGCCCGGTGTCTGGCATATTGCAGCCGGCGCGCTGGCGGGGCTGGCAATGGCTTTCTGGAAAGGCAGAGCGCGGGAGCAGGCGGCATGACGCTCGATCTCAACACTTTGCTCGCCGTCCTCGCCATGGCTGCCGCAACGATCTTTACCCGTGTTGGCGGTCTCGTCTTGATTCACTACGTTAGGATTGACGAGCGCCGGCGAACCGCAATCGAAGCTATCCCGCCGGCCGTGCTGATGGCTGTTATTGCCCCGACAGCTTTTGCCACCGGCTGGGCGGAGACGCTGGCCTGCGCGGTCACTGCCATCGTCTCCCGCCGCTTGCCGATGCTGGCAAGCGTTATCGTCGGCGTTGCGACGATGGCTTTGCTACGGGCTGCGGGACTCTGAAGTCCTTTCCGGGAAAAGTGCGAAGCGGTTCTCGTTCCAGCGGAACATTGACGCGGCAAGCGTCAATGTTCCTCATACTGCGTGAAAGACGGGTCGGCGAGGTCGGCAAATCGGGTGAATTCCGACTGGAAGGCAAGCTTCACCGTGCCCGTCGGTCCGTGACGCTGCTTGGCGATGATGACGTCAGCCGTGCCTTTGACGCGGTCGAACAGCGCTTCCCATTCCGCATATTTCGGATCGTTCGGATCGCGCGGCTCCTGGTTCTTCACATAATATTCCTCACGGAACACGAAGAGCACCACGTCGGCGTCCTGCTCGATCGAGCCGGATTCACGCAGGTCCGAAAGCTGCGGCCGCTTGTCGTCACGGCTTTCGACCGCACGCGAGAGCTGGGAGAGTGCCACGATCGGAACGTTGAGCTCCTTGCCGAGCGCCTTCAGGCCGGTGGTGATTTCGGTGATTTCCTGAACGCGATTTTCGCCCGATTTCTTCGAACCGGTCATGAGCTGTACGTAGTCGACGACCAGAACGTCGAGGCCGCGCTGGCGTTTCAGGCGACGCGCGCGGGCCGCAAGCTGGGCGATGGAGATACCACCCGTCTGGTCGATATAGAGCGGCACCTTCTGCATCATCATCGAGCAGGCCACCAGCTTTTCGAAATCCGCATCGTTGATGTCGCCGCGGCGGATCTTCGAGGAGGAGACTTCCGTCTGCTCGGAGATGATACGGGTGGCGAGCTGTTCTGACGACATTTCCAGCGAGTAGAAGCCGACGACGCCGCCGTTCTTCGCCTTCATTGAGCCATCAGGCTGCACTTCGCCCTCATAGGCGGCGGCGATATTATAGGCGATGTTGGTGGCAAGCGAGGTCTTGCCCATGCCAGGACGGCCGGCGAGGATGATCAAGTCGGAGCGCTGAAGGCCGCCCATCTTGCTGTCGAGCGAGTGGATGCCCGTGGAGATGCCGGAGAGGCCGCCGTCACGCTCCTTGGCAACGGCCGCCATGTCGATCGCCAGTGCGACAGCATCATTGAACGACTGAAAGCCGCCGTCGTAGCGGCCATTCTCCGCAAGCTCGAACAGCCGGCGCTCCGTATCCTCGATCTGCGTCTGCGGCGGCATGTCGAGCGGCGCGTCATAGGCGATGTTGACCATGTCTTCGCCGATGGTGATCAGCGCGCGGCGCAGCGCCAGGTCGTAAATGGCGCGGCCGTAATCCTCCGCATTGATGATCGACACGGCTTCGACGGCGAGGCGCGCGAGATACTGCGCGACCGTCATGTCGCCGACCTTCTCGTCAGCCGGCACGAAGCTCTTGATGGTCACAGGGTTGGCGGTCTTGCCCATGCGGATGATATCGCCGGCGACCTCGAAGATCTTGCGGTGCAGCGGTTCGTAGAGATGGATCGGCTTCAGGAAGTCGGAGACGCGGTAATAAGCATCGTTGTTGACGAGGATGGCGCCGAGCAGAGCCTGTTCCGCCTCAATGTTATTGGGCGCTTCGCGATAATGCTGGTCGGCGGGAGCAATGGCGGCGAGCTTGCGCGCAGCTTCGTTCATTTTCCATCTCTTCATGCTTTAGGGTGTCGTCTGGTTTGCGATGTTCCGATGTCATGGTCAACCGTGCAAACGGATGGCCACACCGACCTATCAACGTTGTTCCACTCGTCCACAGGGACAAGTTTCCGCCACGTAAAAAATCCCTTGTGGCCACTTTGCAACGCAAAGATCGACACACGAATCACTTATGCAAACTATCCGTGGGGAACATTTTAGCCGGGTCTTTCGCTGCACGCATCAACTGTTGCGGCTATCCTGCTTGAAAAGCTGGGAAAATCCGGGTATTCCCCTTAAATTAGGGTAGGATGCTTATAGTATAAAGTTGCAATAATGCCAGGTGCGCCATCAAGACAAGAGCTCTTCGACGACCTCTCCGCGTTCAATCGCAAGCTGAGGGCGGCTTTCGACGCTCTCGTTCGAGAGCACGGCATGACCCTTTCCCGCGCGAGGGTTTTTCGCAAGCTCTCCCGCCGGGACGGAATAAACCAGAGGGAGCTTGCCGACGAACTGGAGCTGGAAACGCCGACGCTCGTGCGCATCCTTGACGCAATGGAAGCGCAGAATTTCATCGAGCGCCGTGCCGCGGTGTCCGATCGCCGCGCCAAGCAGATCTTCATGACGGAATCCGGAAAAGTCGTTGCCGCCGAGGTCGAGGCTCTTGCCACCGGTGTGCGTGCGGATATCTTGGAGGGGATTTCGGACGAGGATGTCGGCATGGCGCTGAAGGTTATCCGTGCCATGACTGCCAATCTTCAGAATATCGGTAAATCATGAGGTAGTGCATGAGCGGGGATCCGGGCCCGGTCGCCAATGCGGAAGCCAACGCCGTCCCACCCGCTCCACCGCCTATGCCGGGCTGGAAAGTGCCGCTCTATATTGCGGCATCTGTCATGTTCTTTCTGACGCAGGGCCTGGGTCTCAATCTCGCCTTCGCCAACCTTACGCAAATTCAGGGAACCATTGCGGCGACCACCACAGAATCGGCCTGGCTCTCTGCCGCTTATATGGCGCCGAATGTCAGCCTCGCCATCGCGCTGGTGAAGATCCGCCTTCAATATGGCGTGCGCAATTTCGCCGAGGTCAGCATTCTCGGCTTCGTGCTCGCTTCGCTGCTCAATCTCTTCGTCTCCGACCTGCATTCTGCGATCGTCGTCCGCTTCCTGAGCGGAATTGCCGGCGCGCCGCTATCGACGCTCGGCTTCCTTTATATGCTGGAGGCCTTCGAGCCGGCCAAGAAGATGACGATCGGCGTCAGTCTGGCAATGATGAACACGCTGCTTGCCGCCCCCATCACTCGCCTCGTGTCGCCCTCGCTACTCGACTATGGCGAATGGCGTGGCCTCTACACGCTTGAAATGGCATTGGCGCTGCTCGTCATGCCGATCATCTATCTGCTGCCGCTGACACCACCGCCGCGCGTCAAGGTCATCGTGCTGGGCGATATCTTCAGCTATCTTCTTGTCGCGATCGGTTTCGGCTGCCTTGCCGTCGCCTTGTCGGTCGGGCGCCTCTATTGGTGGCTGGAGGTACCATGGCTCGGGGTTGTGCTGGCGATTGCCGTCGCGTCCCTGACCGTTGCCATCGTCGTCGAACTGAGGCGATCGACGCCTTTGATCGACGTTCGCTGGCTGCTTCGGCCGGAAATTCTGCATCTGACGGCGATCCTGCTGGTCTTCCGCATCATTGCCGCCGAGCAGACGTCCGTCATCATGACCTTCTATCAGAATGCCGTCGGCCTGCTCTATGATCAGCTTGCTTTGCTCTATTGGATCATCCTCGCCTTCTCTATCATCGGCGGCCTCATCTGCACCGCGTTCATGAGCTATGGCTACACGTGGCAGATCCAGTTCGTCGCGCTTATCCTGATGGGGGTGGGCTCGCTGATGGATTCGCAGGTGACGAACCTGACCCGTCCCGAGCAGATGTATCTCAGCCAGGCCCTGGTGGCGGCCGGCGCGGCGCTCTTCCTGCCGCCATCCATGTCGGCAGGCTTCAAGGAGGCTATATCCAAGGGGCCGCCCTATCTGGTAACCTTCTTCGTCGTCTTCACCTTCACGCAAAGCATCGGCGGCCTCGTCGGCTCGGCCTTCTACGGCACGCTGATCACCATTCGCGAGAAGTTCCATTCGGCCGTCCTGACCGAGCGCGTGCTGCTGACGGATCCGCATGTGGCCACACGCGTCAGTCAGCTTTCATCCTCCTATGGCAAGGTGATTGGGGATAGCGCGCTGCTGAAGGGGGAGGGGCTGGCGCTGCTCGGCGCACAGGTGAGCCGTGAGGCCAACATGCTTGCCTATGGAGATGCGTTTTTTGTCGCCGCCGTAATCGCCTTCCTTTCGCTTGCCGGCCTAACCATCCATGTTCTCTTCCAGTTCGTCAGGGCTCGCGTGGCCGACTATCGGGTAGAGGTCGCGATATCCAACCCATGAGGATATGAAATAGCTCCATGTCGAGGCTCGTTCGCTCCCCCATCGAAGTCATTGCGGTTCTTGCCGGCATCGGCGGCGTCATGTTGGTGCTCTATGCCTGGCATCTGCCGCCGTTCAAAACCGCGGTGGAGACCACGGACGACGCCTATGTCAAAGGCTATGTCACGACTATCAGCCCGCAGGTCAGCGGCTATATCACCGACGTGCCGATCAAGGACTACAAGCTCGTCAAGGAGGGCGATGTGCTCGCCCAGATCGATAACCGTATCTACAAACAGAAGGTGGCGCAGGCCCACGCGACGCTGGACGGGCAGAAGGCGGCACTTGCCAATTCGCAGCAGCAGGAGCAGGCCGCCAAGGCCGGCATCGTCTCGAGTCAGGCGCAGATCGACAGCGCCAATGCTGCCTTGAAGCGTGCCCAGCTCGCCTTCGATCGCGTCACGACGCTGGTTTCCAGAGGTGTCTCGACCACGAGCGATTCCGAACAGGCGCAGGCGACGCTGCAGCAGGCCCAGGCATCGGTCAATCAGGCAAAGGCCGCTCTCGATGTCTCCCAGCAGAACCTGACGACGATCATCGTCAACCGCGCTTCGCTGGAAGCCGGTGTCAGCGGCGCGGAAGCGGCCGTGCAGCTTGCCGATATCGATCTCGACAATACGACCATTAGGGCGCCGCAGGACGGCCGTGTCGGGGAGGTTAGCGTCCGCCTTGGCCAGTATGTGACATCAGGCACGCAGCTGATGAACCTCGTTCCGAAGGACGTCTGGGTCATCGCCAATTTCAAGGAAACGCAGCTTGATGGCATGAAGCTCGATCAGCCCGCCACGATCTCCGTGGATGCGCTCGGGCATCGCGAGATCAAGGGCCGCATCCAGCGCTTCTCCCCGGCGGCAGGTTCGGAATTTGCTGTTATCAAACCCGATAATGCCACGGGCAATTTCACCAAGGTCGCCCAGCGTATCGGAGTCAGGATCAAGATAGAAGATGGACAGCCTCTGGCGGATCAGCTGGCGCCCGGCATGTCCGTCGTCGTTTCGATCGATAAGGATTCGGCTCCGTTGCCAGAGCCCAGGACCGGTGACTGAAAATCGGGCTTTGTCCTGTGCAAGGCGGGATATTGCGCCGAGCTTTATACCATAACGCACTCCATCCTTACCCCTGCGGCGCGGAACCTCGAAGGGCGAGGATGGCTCGTCATTCCAACTAACAAAAAAAGCCTGGGCCGCAAGACCCAGGCTTCTTCATTCGCAATCCTGCGGAGGCTTGAAGATCAAGCTTCTTCGTCGCCGTCGCGGTCAGCTTCCGGATCGAAGAAGTCTTCCGGACGCAGGGCATCTTCGTCAACGCCGTAGATGGCGTCGGCGGAGGTGAGGGTTTCGCCCTTGGCCTGACGCTCGGCTTCTTCAGCGGAGCGTGCAACGTTGAGTTCGATCGTGATTTCGACTTCGGCGTGAAGGCCGATCGTGACGTTGTGCAGGCCGATGGCCTTGATCGGCGTATTCATGTGAACCTGGCTGCGGCCGACGTTGAAGCCTTCGGCGGCGAGGATTTCGACGACATCACGGGCAGCGACCGAACCGTAGAGCTGGCCGGTTTCGCCAGCCGAGCGAACGACGATGAAGGACTTGCCGGCGAGAACGTCGGCAACCTTCTGGGCTTCGCTCTTGCGCTCGAGGTTGCGGGCTTCGAGCGTTGCGCGTTCGGCTTCGAAACGAGCCTTGTTGGCGGCGTTGGCGCGCAGCGCCTTGCCGAGCGGCAGCAGGTAGTTACGGGCAAAGCCGTCGCGAACCTTGACGGTTTCGCCCATCTGGCCGAGCTTGGAGATGCGTTCGAGGAGAATGACTTCCATTTTCGTTGTTCCTTTCGATGTCAGATTTTCGTGTCTTGTTTGGATGTGTCGACATTCTTGTTCGGGGTCAGCGATATCGCCTTGCGAGTATCGTAGAGGCCGAGAACGAGAACGATAAAGAGCGGCAGCGTCACGAAGAAGCATACCAGGTAGCAGAGTATCAGAACCGGCAGACGCCAGTCCTTGCCCCGCGTCCGGTAGTGCAGCGAAGCAAAGCCGGAAACGATGAAGCCAGCGCCGAAGGCGCCAAGCACGGCGGCGGCGATGAGGCCGAGGACGCCACCGAAGAAGATCGCGACGATCGCCACGAGAAAGACGAAGATCGCATTACGGTTCATACGCAGCGCCGAGGGAATATCCTCGCGCGGGCGTAAATTGTGGCTCGAAGCCGCGACAATGCGGGTCGCCACATAATAGGCAGCCAGAAGCATCATGACCCAGATCATGCCCCAGGCGATCGGGATCATGTAGAGCATCAGCGACTTCATCTTCGCGATCGCAGCCGGATTGAGCTGAAGATCGGGAGATTGCTGGCTCACCGCGGCGATGTAGGCGTCCACGACCTGGCCCACCAGATCGGCGCCATAGCCCATGACCGCGCCGGCGACGACGATGACGACGGCTGCGAGACCGCACAGGTGCAACATGATGTCGGAGAGCGGATACCAGGCCATCAGATTGTCCGGGCCTCCGAGTTCGGAGGCGGGACGGGCCAGATTGGCGAGATGGCTGAGCCATGCGGGGATCAGCGTCAGGAGAACGACGAATAGCCCGAAATAGACCGACTGCGCAACGGTTCCGACGATGCCGGCGACCACGACGGCAACGATGACGGCCATATTGCCCCAGCCGAGGCCGACGATCAGGATCGGGAGAGCTGAAAGTGCACCGAACAGGATGAACAACAATGGCTGCACCGTCGCGCCATACACGAGTAGGGCGGCGGTCAGACCGGCGAGCGCGCCGATGCCAAGCTCTTTTGCGTTCAACTTTTTCACGTCGCTGTCCTGCTTCGTATCGAGCAGTTAGAGGATGCCTTCGCCACGCAGGCCTGAAAGCTTATCCCCAACATGGGGTTTCAAGGTTCCGATCCGCGCCCATCGCGAAAGGGGGAAGGGAAGGCATCGCTGCCTTCCCTCTAATTCGTTCGGCGTCAGCTTATATTAAGCGACGACGTAGGGCAGCAGGCCGAGGAAACGGGCGCGCTTGATCGCCTGGGCGAGTTCGCGCTGCTTCTTCTGGGAAACGGCCGTGATGCGGGAAGGAACGATCTTGCCGCGCTCGGAAATGTAGCGCTGCAGGAGACGAACGTCCTTGTAGTCGATGCGCGGCGCATTGGCGCCCGAGAACGGGCAGGTCTTGCGGCGGCGATGGAACGGACGGCGGACCGGTGCGGAAGAAACTTCAGACATCTCTCAAATCTCCTTATACGCGGTCTTCGCGCGGGCGGCGCGGACGGTCTTCGCGGTCACCACGATCCGGGCGCGGACCACGATCGCCGAAGCTGCGCTCCGGGCGGTCGCCATCGCGGCGCGGACGGTCGTCACGGTCGCGCTTCTGCATCATGGCCGACGGGCCGTCTTCGTGCTGCTCGACAGCGATCGTCATGTAACGCAGGACGTCTTCGCTGATGCGCATCTGGCGTTCCATTTCCTGGATCGCAGCGGCCGGAGCATCGATGTCCATCAGGGCGTAGTGAGCCTTGCGGTTCTTCTTGATGCGGTAGGTGAGGGACTTGAGGCCCCAGTTCTCGATACGCCCGACTTTACCGCCGTGAGCTTCGATGACACCCTTGTACTGTTCTACGAGGGCGTCGACCTGCTGAGCGGAAATATCCTGCCGGGCAAGGAATACATGTTCGTAAAGAGCCATGGATAGCTTTGCCTTTCTTGCGTTGGTCTGAACCCGATATTCGGCGGCTAAGCCTCAACGACTGCTCCTGAGAGGGTAAACCCAAGCAAGAAAAGCGTTTCCGAGACGGTCGAGAGCGGAGACACGGGAGGCTGGAACGCTTCCGTTCCGAACGATTCCCTTATCGGAAACCGGCCCTCCGTTCAGCCACCAGCCAGAAGACCGGGTTGCGAACAGGGCGGCTTATACGGATTTTTCTTCGAAAGGCAAGGGTGCGAGCGAAATTAGGCCGTTTTGTCCTGAGCGGCGTCGATGCTTGGGCCAAATGGCGAGCTCCCATCCGCCGCAGCGTTGCACCAGCCGCACTCTCCCATATGATGGGATGCGAATTGCAGCAACAGGGATTGTTCATGCGCATTTTTCTCGTTCGGCACGGCGAATCCCTCGGCAATATCGACGACCGGGCCTATCGGCAGTTCGGCGATCACAATGTTCCACTGACCGAGTGGGGACATCGGCAGGTGCTGCAGGCAGGCCATGCGATATCAGCCTATCTGAAAGGGCTGCCATCAGCCGAACTGCGCAAGCTGAGCGTCTGGTATTCGCCCTTCCTGAGGACGCGGCAGAGCAAGGATGCCCTGCTGGAGGTTCTGCCCGCCGAACTCATCGGGGATACCAGAGAGGATTATCTCCTGCGTGAGCAGGATTTCGGGCTCTTCACCGAAATCTACGACCATGCCGAACAGAAGCGGAAATTTCCCGATGAGTTCGAGAAATGGGCAAGGCTGCGCAACAATAACGGCAAGTTCTATGCGCGTCCGCCGGATGGCGAGAGCCGCGCCGATGTCGCTCAGCGTGTCCGTCTGTTCCTGCAGACCGTCATGCACGACGCCGAAAACGGAAATAACAATGTCATCATCGTCGGCCATGGCGTGACCAACCGGGCCTTCGAGATGAATTTCCTGCATCACCCCGTCGATTGGTTCGAGCGCTCGGACAATCCAGGAAACGCCGATGTCACCTTAATCGAGGGACGGAGTTCGGAAGGCTATCGCTCGACCCTGCTTCATAAGTCTACGGACCGCGTGAACGGGCAGGAGGAATTGAAGGCGGCTTATGGTTCCGAATTGGCGATTGCGCCGAAGACAAAGCAATAGAGCATTCATAGAGTGCGTTCTGCTGCGACGCACTTCCTTATGGTAAGGCGCCCCGCGGTGAAACGGGGCGCTTTTCTTCCTCACATCGGCATCGGATACTTCCGATGCACCTGCTCGATCTCGGCCAATGCCTCCTCGGGTAGCGTCACATAAGCTGAAGCGATATCGGTTTCGAGCTGCGCCATCGTCGTCGCGCCGATGATGACGGAAGTCATGAAGGGCTTGGTAAGGCAGTAGGCCAGCGCCAGCTTCGACGGGTCGATATCGTATTTGGCGGCAATTTCGAGATAGGCCTTGACCGGCGGCTCCTGCAGCGGCTGCAGGCGGCCGCCGATATCGAGATTGATCGAGCCGCGCGAACCGGCCGGACGGGCACCACCGACATATTTGCCGGTGAGGATGCCGCCGGCGAGCGGCGAATAGGCGAGCAGGCCTACATCTTCGTGATGCGACAGTTCAGCCAGATCGAGGTCGAAATGGCGGTAGAGGAGGTTGTATTCGTTCTGCGTGGTGGCGACGCGCGGCAGGCCCTTCTGCTCTGCAATCGTGAGATATTTTTGGATGCCCCAGGTCGTCTCGTTCGAGAGGCCGACGGCGCGGATCTTGCCGGCCTTCACCAGCTCGCCCATCGTCTCCAGGATCTCGGTGATCTCGGCGATGACTTTCTCGCGATCCTGGTTGAAGGGATTATAACGCCAGTTCTGGCGGAAATGGAAATGACCGCGGTTCGGCCAGTGAACCTGATAGAGGTCGATATAGTCGGTCTTCAGCCGCTTCAGGCTGGCATCAACAGCTGCATTGATATTGGCAGCATCCGGCCCCTGTCCGCCGCGCAGATATTCGCGACCCGGGCCGGCAACCTTGGTGGCGAGCACGACATCCTTACGCTTGCCGGTTTTCTCGAACCAGGTGCCGATATATTCCTCGGTGCGGCCTTGTGTTTCCGGTCCGACGGGCGTCGTCGGATACATTTCGGCGGTATCGAAGAAATTAATACCCTTCTGGACCGCATAATCCATCTGTTCATGGGCTTCGGCTTCGCTGTTCTGCGTGCCCCAGGTCATCGTGCCCAGGCAAATCTGCGAAACGGAAATATCGGTGCGGCCTAAATTCTTATATTTCATGGGAAAACCTTGGGAGATGGGAGAAAGCCAAAATGAATGAGGTCGCGAGAATTTAGGCCCGATCTGAGCGAGCGCAAGAAAAAAATCATTGCGCTTCGCGGGTGCAAAAGCCTGTGGCTGCGGGGCTTGCACTATTGACTCCGCCGCAAACAATGTCATTGGGAAGCGAAACGACCCCCAAAAGGACGCTTTATAATGACTGTTGCTTTCACATTTCCCGGCCAAGGCAGCCAAGCTGTCGGCATGGGCAAGGACCTTGCCGACAATTTCGCCGAGGCGCGCGCCGTCTTTGAGGAAGTCGATGAAGCGCTCGG
Organism: Rhizobium sp. 11515TR; assembly: GCF_002277895.1. NCBI lineage: Bacteria > Pseudomonadati > Pseudomonadota > Alphaproteobacteria > Hyphomicrobiales > Rhizobiaceae > Rhizobium > Rhizobium sp. 11515TR. The sequence continues at coordinate 1,885,112 of NZ_CP022998.1, forward strand.
TGAAAAGCTTTCCGACGTCATCTTCAACGGCCCGGAAGACAAGCTGACGCTGACGGCCAATGCGCAGCCGGCGCTGATGTCCGTCTCGCTCGCCGTCATCCGCGTGCTGCAGGCTCGCGGCCTCGATCTGAAGAGCAAGGTCTCTTATGTTGCCGGTCACTCGCTCGGCGAATACTCCGCGCTCTGTGCCGCCGGCACCTTCTCGCTTGCCGATACGGCGCGCCTGCTGCGCATCCGCGGCAATGCCATGCAGGCGGCAGTGCCCGTCGGCGTTGGCGCCATGGCCGCAATCATTGGCCTTGAACATGCTGATGTCGTTGCTGTGTGCGAAGAAGCCTCCGCGCTCGGCGCCTGCCAGATCGCCAATGACAATGGCGGTGGCCAGATCGTTATCTCCGGCGAGAAAGCCCCGGTCGAAAAGGCTGCTGAGCTTGCGACCGGTAAGGGCGCCAAACGCGCCATCCTGCTGCCGGTCTCCGCGCCGTTCCATTCTGCTTTGATGGCACCTGCCGCAGACGCGATGCGCGAAGCGCTTGCCGGCGTCGCCAAGGCCAACCCGGTCGTGCCTGTCATCGCTAATGTGAAGGCGGCTCCGGTTACCGATGCTGATGAGATTGCGCGGTTGCTGGTCGAGCAGGTTACCGGCCAAGTACGCTGGCGTGAGACGGTGGAATGGTTTGCCGCCTACAATGTGACAACATTGTATGAAATTGGCGCCGGCAAGGTGCTGACGGGTCTTGCCCGCCGCATTGACAAGTCGGTCAACGGCATCGCCGTCAACAATGCTGCAGATATAGACACGGCGCTTGCCGCATTGCTCGGCTGATATATTCAAGGAACGAGGGACGCACATGCTTGATTTGACCGGCCGCAAGGCCTTGGTAACCGGCGCATCCGGCGGCATCGGTGAAGAAATTGCCCGGCTCCTGCACAAGCAGGGCGCCATCGTCGGCCTGCACGGCACGCGCGTCGAAAAGCTGGAGGCGCTGGCCTCCGAACTCGGCGATGGCGTCAAGATCTTCCCGGCCAACCTGTCGGACCGCGATGAAGTCAAGGCGCTCGGCGCCAAGGCGGAAGAGGAGCTCGGCGGCGTCGATATCCTCGTCAACAATGCCGGCATCACCAAGGACGGCCTCTTCGTACGCATGAGCGACGAGGACTGGGACGCCGTGCTGGAAGTCAATCTGACCGCCGTCTTCCGCCTGACGCGGGAGTTGACCCATCCGATGATGCGCCGGCGCTACGGCCGCATCATCAACATCACTTCCGTCGTCGGCGTGACGGGTAATCCGGGTCAGGCGAACTATTGCGCCTCCAAGGCCGGCATGATCGGCTTCACCAAGTCGCTGGCGCAGGAAATCGCCACCCGCAACGTCACGGTCAACTGCGTTGCGCCGGGCTTCATCGAAAGCGCGATGACGGGCAAGCTGAACGACAAGCAGAAGGAAGCCATCATGGGGGCGATCCCCATGAAGCGTATGGGCACGGGTCAGGAAGTCGCTTCCGCCGTCGCTTATCTCGCTTCCTCGGAGGCGAGCTATGTCACGGGGCAGACGATCCATGTCAACGGCGGCATGGCGATGATCTAAAGGAATTGCTATTGGGGGGAACTTTCCCCCAATAGCATGTTGAGCAACCCGGAGCCGGCTATTTTCTGGCTTTGCGACGGACTTAAACCGTGTTAAGCGGGCCATGACTGTGAACAGTCGTCCGGAAAATTCAGGCGGACTGGGCCACATTCAAGGCGCTGGACCGGATCTCAATGCCGGGTTGAACGGGTTTGCCAGCGGCGTCGGAACAGATGCTGCAGGTTTGAATTAGGGTAGGGATGTCACAAGGCATTCTCATCAGGATATAAGGTCGAGGAAACCGACATGAGCGATATCGCAGAACGCGTAAAGAAAATTGTTGTTGATCATCTTGGCGTTGACGCCGACAAGGTTGTTGAAAGCGCAAGCTTTATCGACGATCTGGGTGCGGACTCGCTCGACACCGTCGAACTGGTCATGGCCTTCGAAGAAGAATTCGGCGTTGAAATTCCGGACGACGCTGCTGACTCGATCCTGACGGTCGGCGACGCGGTAAAGTTCATTGAGAAGGCTCAGGCCTAATCTTTCGCGCTTTTTGACGGGGCGGGCTGAAGAGTCCGCCCTATTTCGTCCGGCGACGCCGGGCGAAGCAAGTTTATACGCATATCATCATAAAAAGACGGGGGTCTGCGGGCGATGAGACGTGTCGTTATCACGGGTACCGGCATGGTATCACCTTTGGGCTGTGGCACTGAGGTGTCCTGGACGCGTTTGCTCGCTGGGCACAATGGTGCACGCCTCGTGACTGAATTCGAGGTCGAAGACCTCGCGGCAAAGATTGCCTGCCGCATTCCTGTCGGCGACGGCACCGACGGCACGTTCAATGCTGACGATTGGATGGAGCCGAAGGAACAGCGCAAGGTCGATCCCTTCATCATCTATGGCATGGCGGCCGCCGACATGGCGCTGGCCGATGCCCGCTGGCACCCGGAAACGGATGAAGACCAGATTGCCACGGGCGTCATGATCGGCTCGGGCATTGGCGGCCTCGAAGGCATCGTCGAAGCCGGCTATACGCTGCGCGACAAGGGGCCGCGCCGCATCTCGCCCTTCTTCATCCCCGGTCGTCTCATCAATCTCGTCTCCGGTCAGGTTTCCATCCGTCACAAGCTGCGCGGCCCGAACCACGCGGTCGTCACCGCATGCTCGACCGGCGCGCACGCGATCGGCGACGCTGCTCGTCTGATCATGCTCGGCGATGCCGATGTTATGGTGGCAGGCGGTGCCGAAGCTCCGGTCTGCCGCATTTCGCTTGCGGGCTTTGCTGCCTGCAAGGCGCTGTCGACGGACTTCAACGATACGCCGCAAAAGGCCTCGCGCCCCTACGACCGCGACCGTGACGGCTTCGTCATGGGCGAGGGCGCCGGCATCGTTGTTCTTGAAGAACTGGAGCACGCCAAGGCGCGCGGCGCCAAGATCTATGCAGAAGTCGTCGGCTACGGCCTCTCGGGCGACGCGCATCATATCACCGCTCCGTCCGAAGACGGCGAAGGTGCTTTCCGCTGCATGACATCAGCGCTGAAGCGCGCCGGCCTGACGCCTGATGATGTCGACTACATCAATGCCCATGGCACATCGACCATGGCCGATACGATCGAACTCGGCGCTGTCGAGCGGCTGGTCGGCAATGCCGCGTCGAGGATTTCCATGTCGTCCACCAAGTCGGCAACGGGTCATCTTCTTGGCGCTGCCGGTGCCATCGAAGCGATCTTTGCGACGCTCGCCATTCGTGACAACGTCGCCCCGCCCACGCTCAATCTGGATAATCCGGAGCGCGAGACCGCCATCGATCTCGTTCCGCACAAGGCCCGCAAGCGCGAAATCAACGTTGCGCTGTCGAACTCCTTCGGCTTCGGCGGCACGAATGCGTCGCTTGTCCTGCGCCGTTATGAGGCTTAATAACAACGCGTAACTGTTGGGGTGAGGGTGCCTTGCGGCAATCTCGCCCGCATCCTTGATTGTTGCTGCGCCTTCGTCTTTCTCGGGAATGTGGTGCGGGAACGCCTGATCGGTCGAAGTCGGAGCCTGGAGCTCCGCCTTATCTTCTGAACCTGCTTTTTGCCGCATTGCTTGGCCAAAGAGCAGGCAATGACAAAAAGGAAGGGATTGCCGGTGAGCGATACGAACCAGAGCAACGGAACTCCGAACGGGCAGAAAGGACCGATTATCCCGAAATCGGCGAATGAAGCCCTGCGTCCGGAGCGTGTTCCGGATCCGCCGAAGCGTTCGCGCAAAGCCCGCAGCCAGATGGTCATCTTCCTGAACTTTCTGATGACGCTTGCGGTTTTCGTCGCCGTTGCCGCCATCGGCGGCGCCTATTACGCGTTTTCGATCTATCAGGGTCCCGGTCCTCTGACGACCAACACCAATTTCATCGTGCGCAATGGTGCTGGCCTCAGCGAGATTGCCAACCGCCTGGAATCCAATAACATCATCACCGATCAGCGCATCTTCCGCTGGTTGACGGCCACCTATCTGCATGATGGTGAAACGCTTCGCGCCGGCGAATACGAAATCAAGGCCGGCGCTTCCATGAAGGACATCATGGAGCTGCTGAAGTCCGGCAAGTCGATCCTCTATTCGGTTACTTTGCCGGAAGGGCTTACGGTGCGGCAGATGTTCAACAAGCTGCAGGCGGATGTCGTGCTGGAGGGCGATCTGCCGTCAGCCCTGCCGCCGGAAGGCAGCCTGAGGCCGGACACCTATAAGTTCACGCGCGGCACGAAGCGCACCGAAATCGTTCAGCAGATGGTGGCGGCACAGACCAAACTGGTCGATCAGATCTGGGAGAAGCGCGATTCAAGCGTCCAGCTGGCGAGCAAGCAGGATTTCATCACGCTGGCTTCCATGGTGGAGAAGGAAACCGGCGTGGCGGACGAACGCGCCCATGTCGCTTCCGTCTTCCTGAACCGGTTGGGCAAGGGTATGCGCCTGCAGTCCGACCCGACGGTCATCTATGGCCTCTTCGGTGGTGAAGGAAAGCCGTCCGATCGCCCGATCTACCAGTCCGACCTGAAGAAGGACACGCCTTATAATACCTACCTCATCAAGGGCTTGCCGCCGACGCCGATCGCAAATCCGGGCAAGGATGCTCTGGAGGCGGTCGCCAACCCCTGGAAGACGCAGGACCTCTATTTCGTGGCGGATGGCACCGGCGGACATGTCTTCGCCGCGACGCTGGACGAGCACAATGCCAATGTCAGGCGCTGGCGCAAGCTGGTTGCCGAGAAGGGCGAAGATCCCAGCGCCATTGCCGTTGATGGTCAACCCGACGATGCTGCCATAGCCCCCGGTTCGGGCGCGCAGCAGAAGAAGAAGACCAACTAATCCTCACCGCACCGTGGTCTGCACAGAGAGCCCGGCGCGGATTCACTTTACATTGGCCCGTAATCCGAAGATTTTCGATGGATTGGGGATAGGAACTATCGGAGGCTTGCATGGCGTTGCAGTCCATGACCGGCTTTGCCCGGCGTGAGGGAACGAGTGGTCGTGGCCGCTGGGCATGGGAACTGCGCTCGGTAAACGGCAAGGGGTTGGATATCCGCCTGCGCTTGCCGCCGGGCCTGGAGCGCCTCGAAACCGATGTCCGCAAGTCGATCGCGGATCGGCTCTCGCGCGGCAATCTTCAGGTCAGCCTGTCGCTCTCGGTGGAAGAAAGCCGTGTCGAGATCGTCGTGAACCAGGATGCGCTGACGGCGGTCCTGGCGCTGCGCGATCAGCTGGCCGGCATCGTCGATCCCGCTCCGCTGCGCCTGGAAAGTCTGATGGCTGTGCGCGGCCTGGTGGAATTCAAGGAAGCCGAGGAAGACGAGGACGTTGTCGCCGCGCGCGACACAGATATCATGGCCGGCCTCGAGGCGGCACTCGCCGATCTCCGCGACATGCGCCGGCAGGAGGGCGATGCACTCGGCAAGGTTCTGCTCGGTCATGTCGCGACGATCGAGGCGCTGACATCAACGGTCGAGCGTGACCCTTCTCGTTCCCCGCAGGAAATTGCCGCGAAACTGGCGACGCAGGTTTCGATGCTTCTGGATGGCTCGTCGGGCCTTGATCGTGACCGGCTCCACGCCGAAGCTGCCCTTCTTGCCACCAAGGCCGATCTGCGCGAGGAGATCGATCGCCTGAAGGCCCACGTGGCGGCGGCGCGCGATCTGATATCCAAGGGCGGCCCTGTCGGCCGCAAGCTCGATTTTCTTGCACAGGAATTTAACCGGGAATCGAATACCATCTGTTCGAAATCGAATGCAGCGGCCGTGACAGCCGCCGGCATCGAGCTGAAAGTGGTAATCGACCAGTTCCGCGAACAGGTCCAGAATTTGGAGTAGGCCATGAAGCCGGCGACATCCACATCCATTCCGATCGCCCGCCGGGGGCTGATGCTTGCCATCTCCTCGCCCTCGGGAGCCGGCAAGTCGACGATCGCGCGCACACTGCTCGACAAGGACAAGCAGGTGAGCCTCTCGGTCAGCGTCACGACGCGGCAGCGCAGGCCGAGCGAGATCGAAGGCGTGCACTATCATTTTGTCTCGCAGCGCGAATTCGAGCGTCTGCGCGATTCCGACTCCTTGCTCGAATGGGCCGAGGTGCACGGCAATTTCTACGGCACGCCACGCGAGCCTGTGGAGACGGCGATGTCGGAAGGCCGTGACATGCTCTTCGACATCGACTGGCAGGGCGCCCAGCAGTTGCAGGAGAAGATGCCGGCTGATGTCGTCTCAATCTTCGTGCTTCCGCCGACCATGACGGAGCTGCAATCGCGGCTGCATCGCCGCGCAGAGGATTCCGAAGAGGTCATCGCCATGCGTCTCGCCAATTCCCGGGCCGAGATCGCTCACTGGCGCGAATATGATTATGTCATCGTCAATGACGACCTGAACATTGCTTTCGATGCCGTTCAGTCGATCGTCAAGGCCGAACGCCTGCGCCGTGACCGTCGGCACGGCATGTTCGATTTCGTTCGGGACCTGCTCGAAGAGACGCCGAAGCTCTAAGCTTACAGGCAATTCGCCAGCCGGCAGAATTCTTCCACCGAAAGCGTTTCGGCGCGGCGCTGCGGGTCGATATCGGCTTTTAGCAGTAGGGCTTCGCCGCCAAGCGGCTTCAAGCTCTGTCGCAGCATCTTGCGGCGCTGACCGAAGGCGGCCTGGGTCACCTTCTCCAGCTTGTCGACGGCGCAAGGGATAGGGTTTTCCCTCGGCGTCAGATGCACCACGGTCGAGGTCACCTTAGGCGGCGGCGTGAAGGCCTGTGGCGGTATGTCGAAAGCCATGCGGGCCTCTGCCCGCCAGCCGCAGAGCACGCCGAGCCGGCCATAATGATCGTCATCCTCCTGCGCCACGATCCGCTGGCCGACTTCCTTCTGGAACATCAGGGTCAGGGATTGCCAGAAGGGCGGCCATTGGGCCGACAGAAGCCAGTTCACCAACAACTGCGTCCCAACATTATAGGGCAGGTTTGCGATGATCTTGACCGGCCCTTGCGGGACAAGGGCGGCGAAATCCGTCTTCAACGCATCGCCTTCGATCACCTCCAGCCGGCCGGGATAGTGATCGGCGATTTCCGCCAGAGCCGGCAGGCAGCGCGCATCGCGTTCGACGGCGATGACCTTGGCCGCTCCGAGCGCCAGGATGGCGCGCGTGAGGCCACCCGGTCCAGGGCCAACTTCGAAGACGGTGACGCCTTCGAGCGATCCGGCTGCGCGCGCGACCTTCTGGGTCAGATTGAGATCGAGAAGGAAGTTCTGGCCAAGCGCCTTGCGCGCATCGAGGCCGTGGCGTTGAATTACATCGCGAAGGGGCGGCAAGCCATCGAGAGCGGCCATCAGGGATTGTTTCCGGTCTTGCTGCTGATTTCGCTGGCCAGCTTCAACGCAGCGACAAGGCTGTCTTCCTTGGCAATACCCTTACCGGCGATGCCAAAAGCCGTGCCGTGATCCGGAGACGTGCGGACAAAAGGTAAGCCGAGCGTGACATTGACGGAATCGTCGAAGCCGAGCGCCTTGGCCGGGATCAATGCCTGATCGTGATACATGCAGATGGCGACATCGTAACGCCGGCGGGCGTCGTCATGAAACATGGTGTCGGCGGGCAGGGGGCCGAATGCGTCGATGCCCTCGGAGCGGAGCCTGTCGATCGCAGGCCATACGATTTCGTCGTCTTCCTTGCCGAGCGCGCCATTCTCTCCCGCATGCGGATTGAGACCGGCAACGGCAAGGCGCGGCTTGGAGATGCCGAAACGGACGCGGAGGTCGCGATCGGTAATCCGGCATGTCTCGGCGATCAGATCGGAGGTCAACGTTTCAGGCACCTCCTTCAGCGAGATATGGATGGTGACTGGGATCGCGCGAAGCTTCGGACCGGCAAGCAGCATGACCGGCATGACCGGCTTTCCAGTGGCGCGGGTTGCAAGATCCGCCAGGAATTCCGTATGGCCAGGAAAGCCGAAACCGGCATCATAGAGCACCGATTTGGCGATAGGATTGGTGACGACTGCGGATGTCCGGCCACTCATGCTGAGGGAAACGGCCGTTTCGATGGCGGCAATCGTGCCTTTTGCGGTCGCCACATGCGGCTCGCCGGCGATGACATCCATGCCAGCCTCGATCGGCAGGATCGGCAGCGCATCGGGAAAGATATTACAGGCATTCGCCGGATCGGCGGTCGCAAGCGGTACGGTCAGGCCGAGCTGAGAAGCTCGCGCCGCAAGCACGGCGGCATCGCCAAGAAACAGGAAGGGTGGCAGATCAAGCTCGCCGCGGCGAAGCCAGGCGGCGAGGGTGATGTCGGGACCTATGCCAGCCGGATCCCCCTGTGTGAGCGCGAGGGGGAGGGAAGAGCGCCGTGGCATCGTCAATCAGCGATAGACGATCTGCGCCTTGGAGCGCAGCTCATCCATATACTTCTTGTCATTGGCGCTCACACCCGTTGCCTTGTCCTTACCGATATCCTCGGCACGGAACACGGCAGCGGCGGCGACGTCATCATTCACCTGACGTTGCGAGCAAATGGCAACATATTCGACGCCGCGATCGGTTACGATCGGCGTGGTCGTGTTGCCGGAAGCCTTCTCCAGGAGCGGCTTCCACATTTCCGGAACTTCTGGTGCAAGGACGCGGCCAAGGTCCTGGACGGAGACGTCACGCATGGTCGCGGCGAAGACCTTTGCCTGGTCGCAGCCCGGGAACTTCGACCGCGATGCTTCCGCTTCCGCCTTGCGCTGGTTCAAAATGGCGTTCCGCTTTGCAGCCGGAACGACGAAGACGATCTGCTTCAGGAAATATTCCGTCGTGACCGGCTTCGTCTTGTTTTCCGTCATGCGCGTCACGAGATCGTCGTTCGACATGCGGCTTCTTGCGCCGAAACGTGCATTGACGACCCGCGGCCAGCTCATGGAAACGGCGATATAGGATTTGAAGTGATCAACGCCGACACCGGCCTTTTCGAGAATCTGGCTAAGCTGTGCCGGTGTCATCTTGTTGCTGGAGGCGAAACGGCCGAAGGCGGCATCGACGTCCGTCGTCGAAACGGACATGCGCAGGCGGGAGATCTCCGCGCGCTTCAGCGTTTCGTCGACGAGCTGCTCCTTGGCAAGCTTGTTCAGATCGCCTTTCTGGCGCTGCAATTTGAGAAAGGCGACGCGCCTGGCTATGTCGCCGGATGTGATTACCTGGCTATTGACGAGGACTTTCACTTCGCTTGCTGCGAAAGCAACATCGCCGCTCGGCACGGCGAAGCTCGCCATAACCAAGGCCGCGGCTCCGAACAACAGAGCGCGCATCGGTGTCTTTCCAGAAAACATCAATTACCCCTTCCCAAAGGTATTTCCTGCCAGCATAGCGCTGTTTTGGTGCGTCTGTCGCGCAATACGGCAACTTCGCGCCACATGTCTACATCAAGCGCGATGAATTGCAAAATCCTTGCGGCGAAACAATGACACAACAGCGCCGCGCGTCACATGTGACGAGCAAAGGTCGCTGCAGCATTTTAAAACTGCCACGTAATTCCTTAAATCGATCCAGATTTAAGGAATTACGCGATAGGCGGCGACCAACCGCATCCATGCAAAAGAGCCGGCGATGAAGCCGGCTCTCTGCAGTTTCGATTCAGATCAGAATGTTGCGTCCTGAACGCTGCCGAGGTTGACGTCGCCAAGCGTACGGAAGGTCAGGCGAGCGCCGATCGACCAATTGGTGGCCGAGCTGGCTGTCGAATCCTTCTTGTCGAGGAATGACACGGTGAAGATCGTGCATTCGTCCTCGTAGGAAAGACCGACGCCCTGGCGGGTGATCTCATTGCTGTTGAGATCATAGCTGACCGTGCCGAAGACGGACCAGTATTCCTTGAACTTGATCTGCGCGCGCGACTGGATTTCGTCCTGATTGCTGGTGAAACCATATTGCGGCTGGGCCGCAATATGCGTGTAGATCAAGGATGTCTGGAACACATCGTTCGAGAAGCCAACTGCCGTATCCCCGCGACGGAAGGCAAAATCCTTCTCGTCGAAGCGGTAGGACTGCGACAGCGAAATGCCCTGCGGTGTCGTCAAGCCGAACATGGTGACATAGTCGGAACGGGTGGTTTCAAGTCCTGAATCCGAACCTGCACCGGCCAGATCGTCGGTCGCAAAGGAGTTGCGTCCCGCGAGCTGATAGGACTGTCCGAAAATATGCTGCAGTTTGTAACCGCTGTCGAAGCTGGCGGTGTAGCGCCACCCGACATTGGCACGCGTGCCGCCTTCGATGCGGTCGAAGCCCGAGAACTTGTCACGATCAAACAGGTTGGTCGCATCGAAGACAAAGCTCTGCGCGTCTTCATTCGGAAGCCGCCCGGCAAGCTGCTCGTCCGGGCGCACATAGATCTGCGCGATCGGCTCGAACACGTGAGTGCTGTTGCTTGTCGTGATGAGGAACGGATATTTGGCTTCGAGACCCAGGGTCGCCATGCCGCGCGCGGCATAGTCGCTGTTGTCATAATTGCCGGAGTAGGTGCCTGCCGCAGGCCCATTCATGTCCAGGCCATAGACGTCGCCGCGAAGCGCTGCCAGCGGCGTCAAAACCAAGCCTTGATCCGTGGTGAAGGTACGCTGCCACTGCAGCTCGGTGCTCAGGCGCGTATAATCTCCGGAAAGACCGAGGTAGCGGTCATTCAGACTGGCGTCGTTAAGAGAGCCCGCGGCGTCAAGGAAGGATGTCTTGTCACGCGACAGATGCGTGAAATTCATCGTTGCCGACAGCTCGCCTCCGTAAACCGAGTTTGGATCGACATAATGATAATCGACGCTCGGATAGACATATGCCTGCTGCTTCTGCGCCGTGGCATTATTGTCTGTATCCTGCTCGTTATAGTAGAAGGCGCGCATGTCGAAGAAATTGCGCTTTCCGATACCAGTCAGGTAGGCCTGGTTCGTATGGGTGCTCTGGTTGAGCCCGTCCAGTCCATACGTGCGCGAGAAATTGTTATCGCTCTGCGCCATGACATCCCAGCCGAAAGTCCAGCGAGGATTGATCCTGAAATCGGCCTTGGAATTGATCATGCCGCGCGTCTTGTGCTCGGCATCGGTCGTACCGGCCGTGAAGGCGTCCGGATTCATCTGGCTGATGCCGGCAACACGCAGGGTGTGGGTGCCGTTCTCGAAGCGCTGGCGGAATTCACCTTGGAGCAACAGACCTTGATTGCTGTAGCCCGTTGCGGTGACCGTCGCATCCATGCTCGGCGAGATGACGTAATAATAAGGAACCGTTACACCGACGCCGAGACGCTGAGAAACGGTCACCGACGGGAACAGGAAGCCGGACTTGCGCTTGACCGTATTGTCTGGGACCGTAATCCAAGGAACATAGGCGATCGGCTGTCCGAACAACTCGAAACGGGCGTGCTCGAGACGAATCGTGTGTGTCACGCCGTTCTGGACGACGCGCTGTGCTTTGACCTGCCACAGCGGCGCACGGCCCTGTTCTGAGCAGGCCATGCAAGCGGTATAGACGCCCTTTGTGAGAATCAGCTGATTGCCGCCGACTCGCTCGCCCTTTTCGGCGACCATGCGGGTGTTGTCGGGCATTTCAATGCGAAGGGCGTTGACGAAGCCGTCGGAGAAGCTGTCGGTGACGTCCATTTTGTCACCGTACATGCGATTGCCGTCCGGGGTGATCAGCTCAACATTTCCGAGAGCCGTCATCCGCCCGGATTTCTGATTATATTCAACCTTCTGGGCGACCATTCTATAGCCGCCATAGTTGATCTGGACCGCACCCGTCGCCGTGACGATCTGTGTATCCTTGTTGTAGACCAATTCGTTTGACGAAAGGACTAGCTTAGAGCCTTCCGGCACCTTCACCTTGATAGGGGAGGTCGCAGCGCCGGTGCCGCCATTGTTGGTGTTGGCATTATTATTATTGGCCTGGGCGTAAGCGACGACCGGACTCAAAATATATGCACACGCGGCCGTGCCCGTAACGAGGGCAGCCACATACTTTCTGATACTCTTGCGGTTGCCTGCCGCCACTTAGCCGTCCTCCTGATGAAGCAGGATCGTTGCTCCGAATGCCAATGCGACGATCACGGGTATCCATGCCGCCACGTAGGGAGGAACCACTCCGCTGCTCCCGAATGCCTTTACAAGCACGGTGACAACATAAAGCACGAAGCCGGAGAGGATTCCACCCAGAATCACAGAGCGCGATTGATTGAATCTACTGAATTTTAGGGACACGGTTGCCGCAATCAGAGTCATTGCCACGAGAAGGAATGGCTGTGACAGCAGCGAGTGAAACTGTGTCTCAAGTGCGTTGGTCGAGATGCCGAAGGAGCGTGCGACCTTTATTCGATTAGAAAGATCATAAAAAGCAATGGTTTCCGGTTGCGCCAAACGTTGCGAGACGAAATCCTGTTTCAGATTCGTACGGACCTGTATCGAATTTTTGTGATCCGGAATTTCGCCCGGCCGCCGTTCGACAACATTGTTAAGAAGCCAGTAACCATCTTCCAACTTTGCCGAGTCCGCATCCTGTCGCAGGACGATATTTCCCTGTGAATCGAAGTGGATAAACACGACACCCGTCAGGGTCGTTCCGTTGTTCAGAATGGCCTTTGCACCAATGATCGTGTCGTCTTTTCCGTTGGACTGGCGCAGCCATGGAATCGAAAGCGTATTGCGATAGGACGGGTCGCCGCGCAGATCGGCTTCGATCGCTTCGGCATGTCGCTGGCCCCATGCCGCTACCGGATTGAGGGCAAGCATGGTCAGAAGCCCGACGCAGAAAGCACCCATCAGGAAGGGTGTCATGAACTGCCACACGGAGATGCCGGCAGCGCGCGCGATAACCAGCTCGCGGCGGCGGTTGAGGGCGATCAGCACCGTCATGCCCACGAAGAGCGCGATGAACGGCACCGTCTGCTGCAGGATGAACGGCAGTCTGACCGCCGTCATCAGCAAGCCGATGGAGACGGTATATCCGGGCAGGCCGGCGAGCCGTCCAGCGGTCTCGCTGAAATCGACGAGATAAACGATCGAGACGACGCCAAGGAAGAACCAGAACGTCGTCACGATGTAACGCGTGAAGAAGTAGCGCCCGAGCGTACCGAAAATCATGCACCGCCCCCGTTCGAGCTGCCTGGTGCGGTCGGGATGCGGTCCTGAATTCTTTGCCGCCAGTTGCTGAGGCGGTTGCGGATCGAGACGGGCATCGTCATCTTCCGGTTCCGCAGCAAGAGGATGATCGCGATAAGCGCCGCGACGATATTGATTGCGTAGAGAACGCCGATAAATTTGGCTGAATGGTCGATCTGGTTGGCAGCGTAGAAATCTGCCCAGCGCAACGCGAAGGATAGGGTCAGCGCCGACACCATCGGATGTAGCCGTGCCTCGCGATGTGATCGCGCATCACCGGCGATAACAAGCGATATCAGCGCAAAGATTGCCGGCAGCGCCCAGTCGTTAAGGCGGCGATGCAATTCAGCGCGGTAATCGCCAGGTCTTTGCTTGTAGTCCGGATCGTTCGTATCCGGATTGAGCAGGAAGCCAAGGCTGCGGTCGCTGGCACGGGCATTTGCCTGGCCGCGGCTTTGCGTCATATCCGACAGGTCGAAGGAGTAGGAATCGAACTTGATGACCGAGACGCTGCCATCGGGCGTCTTGCGGTGGACCTCGCCGTCCTTCATCAGCAGCGACGTACCGCTCGGATCGACGGCGCCTTCCTTGGCATAATAGATGAGGTCAAAGGCGGGGTCGCGGGAATCGACGACAAACAGCCCCTTCAGGATTCGCCCCGAAAGCCGCTGCGAGATCTGCACATAGAGCCCATCTTCGATACGTCGGAAGTTCTTCTCTTCGATCACGGTGGACAGAAGATCGGCATAGGCCTCGGCCACCATCTGGCGGGCGGCGACACGCGCTCTCGGCTCGACGACATTGTCGACGAAAAAGGAGAACACGCTAATCGCAATGGCGAGAATCATGATCGGGCGGATGATGATGCTGCGCTTCGCGCCGGCAGCTTCCATGACGGTCAGCTCGGAATCACTGTTCATCGCCGTCAAGGTCTGTGTGATGCCGATGACCAACGCGAAAGGCAGAACGATCGGGATGATCGTCGGCAGAATGAGCGTCGCAAGCTTCGCGAACGACCCCATCGACTGGCCGCTATCGGTCACGAGATTGATGCGTTGCAGGACCTGGGTGGTCCAAATAATGGCGAGCACTGGCAGCAGCGCTACCAGGAACATCATACCGACACGCCGTACGATATATGTCTCGAATAACTTCATGCCGGCCCTTAAACGCAACAGCTGCCGAACGAGCCGACAGAGATTCACCCTCCTCTACGCTGTTTACGTTTTTTTGGCGACAACCAACTCGAAAAAAATTCGTTAATTTTCCGAGATTCTTCTGTCGTGTGTCGTTTGGGATAAAGCGAGCAGCGCGGCGAATATGACAAGCGAGGAAAGCCAGCCGAGGACGGCATCGGAAAGATAGTGTCCGCCAAAGGCTACTCTAAGTGCCGGAATCAGCAGCGAAACTGCCGCGATCGGCAGGGCGGCCGCCGATCGGAACGGCTGCGGAATGATGAGGATCAGACAGAACAGCCAGCCTGCCGCTGCCGCTTCGCCCGAGACGAAGGAACAGTTACTGACACATTTGCCGGCGAAGGATCCGGCATGCACGAAATCGAGCGTGCCGCCGAAGAGATCGGTCTGTCGTGGGCGCGGGCGCCCGGAGAAGGCTTTCAGCCACAGATTGACGATCAGCACGGGGCCTAGGAGCAGGGAGCCGAGCGCGATCTTGAGATTGCGGGCTCTGAGCGCGTTGAAGGTCGCGCCGTGATCCTGCCAGCATCTGAGAAGCATCCAGAGCAGCACGAAAGCGACGACGTAAGGTAGCTGAAAGAATATTTCCCTCAGCAGGCGCATGTGCTGATCGCCGCTATAAGGGAAAATGCCGCAGATCTGGTCGGGCTTGGTGCTTCCGAGGCATTGCTGCGGTTGGAAGAACATGGTCGCGACGCCGAGGTCGATCTGTGGAAAAAGTGAAAACAGACCCAGCAAAGCCCACCAAAGACAGAAGAGAGCGATGAAGGTATCACCCGCCGTGCGCGGCCGTAGAATCTCCGGAAAGCGATCTTCGCGATTGAGGCTATTGAAATCTATGATCAAGGCGGCTTTCCGACAAGAATTGTGCCGCCGAGGCGGCTAAAACACCGTCGCGCGCAATCTAGCCTCGCTAAATGACAGGGATTTGAAGCCGCCAACCGCCATATATAAGGAATGCAGCGCCAAACGCTTGTATTCCTTAGTCAGACCTTGAATGATGGTTGTGCAAAGTTCTCTCACTACGACGCATATTATCGGAGCAGAAATGTCTGTGAAATTCGAGATTTCCTTCGCCAAGTCGGCTCGTCTCAGCGGCGGTCTGGCCATTCTCCTGAAAGGCACGGATAGTGAGCTGCCGGCTGGTGCCGAGAGCGCCGATCCGGCGAATGTTTTCGCCAAGGCGGCGCCGGTGTCCGGCTTCAAGAGCAAAGCGTTGAGCAGTCTGGATATCATCGCGCCGGAAGCCTCGCCCGTCGACCGGATCATCGTCATCGGTGCCGGCAAGGCCAAGGGCCTGAACGCGCACGACTGGTTGAAGCTCGGCGGCACAGCAGCCGCAAAAATCCGCAATACCGAGAAGGTCGCGATCTTCCTCGATGCACCTAGCGTCGAAGTCGGGCCAAAGGAAGCGGCCGATTTTGCCCTGGGCATGCTTCTGCGTGCCTACAGCTTCGATACCTACAAGACGAAGAAGGGCGATGAGGACGAGAAGGGCGCCTCCCGCA
This sequence comes from Rhizobium sp. 11515TR, assembly GCF_002277895.1. Taxonomy (NCBI): domain Bacteria; kingdom Pseudomonadati; phylum Pseudomonadota; class Alphaproteobacteria; order Hyphomicrobiales; family Rhizobiaceae; genus Rhizobium; species Rhizobium sp. 11515TR. Next base: position 1,901,009 of record NZ_CP022998.1, read on the forward strand.
AGGCGGTGAAGGTGACGATCGTCACCCAGGAAGCGGCAGCTGCCAAGAAGCTATACGCGACCTCCGAAGCCGTGGCTGGGGGCGTGATTCTCGCGCGCGATCTCGTCAACGAGCCGCCGAATGTTCTCGGGCCCGTGGAATTTGCGGCCAAGGCAAAAGAATTGGAAAAGCTTGGCGTCGAGATCGAGATCCTGACGGAGCGTGAAATGCGCCGGCTCGGTATGGCGGCCCTGCTGGGGGTCGCGCAAGGTTCTGCCCGTCCGCCGCGGCTGGTGATCATGCAATGGAAGGGCGGCAAGGCGAAGGACAAGCCGGTCGCCTTCATCGGCAAGGGCGTCGTCTTCGACACCGGCGGTATCTCCATCAAGCCGGCTGCAGGCATGGAGGAGATGAAGGGGGACATGGGAGGGGCTGCGGCCGTGACCGGCCTTATGCATACGCTTGCGGCACGCGAAGCCAAGGTCAACGCCATCGGCGTCATCGGTCTTGTGGAAAACATGCCCGACGGCAATGCACAGCGCCCGGGCGATATCGTCACCTCCATGTCCGGCCAGACGATCGAGATCATCAACACGGATGCCGAGGGGCGGCTCGTTCTTTGCGATGCGCTCTGGTACACGAATGACCGCTTCAAGCCGCAGTTCATGATCAATCTGGCGACCTTGACCGGCGCGATCCTGGTCGCGCTCGGCAATCTACAGGCCGGTCTGTTCTGCAATGACGACAAGCTGGCGGGTGAGTTGACGGCGGCAGGCCTTGTGACAGATGAGCGTCTGTGGCGTATGCCGCTCGGCAAGGACTACGACAAGATGATCGACAGTAAGTTCGCCGATATGAAGAATACCGGTGGACGCCACGCAGGTTCGATCACCGCTGCCCAGTTCCTCAAGCGCTTCGTCGGCGACACGCCCTGGGCGCATCTTGATATTGCCGGCACGGCGATGGGCTCGGTTCAGGATGAGATCAATCAGTCCTGGGGTTCCGGTTTCGGCGTGCGCCTGCTCGATGAACTGGTCCGTGCCAACTACGAATCGTGACCAGCCGGATTTTGTGAGATAGCGCCTTTCCGCTTTTCTTCGAATCGCGAAAATGCGCTATCCTCCCTTGTGACGCATTCCGAACGGAAAACCGCTTCGCACTTTGCCTGGAATTGCTCTAGAAGAGGCGCCATGACCGACGTTCTCTTTTACCACCTGACGGAATCGAAGCTCGAAGATGCCCTGCCGCCGCTGATCGACAAGAGTGTCGAACGCGGCTGGCAGGTCGCTGTGCAGATGCGCGAGCCGGCACGGCGCGATCTTCTCGATAGCCATCTATGGACCTATCGCGAGGATAGCTTTTTGCCGCATGGCACCGATGAAGACGAAATGGCAAGTCGCCAGCCCGTGCTGCTGACGATTTCGCCTGACAATATAAATGATGCCACCGTGCGTTTCTTCATCGATGGCGCCGAGGTGACGGATGTCGGAGCCTATCAGCGCGTCGTGCTGATGTTCGACGGCTATGATCAGGAACAGTTGGAAAGCGCGCGCGCCCAATGGAAACGCCTGAAGGGCGAGGGGCATAATCTCACCTATTGGCAGCAGACGCAGGACGGCCGGTGGGAGAAGAAGGCCTGACCTTTCCCCCATCGTGAAGAGCAGCTTTACGCGCCTTCCGACAGGATCTTCTGGATGAAATCCTTCTTCGCCGCCGTATAGGATGCGCGATCATTGGCATATTTTGCCGCCAGTTCGATCTTCAGTGCCTCATAGGCATGCGCAAGATCCGGTTCCCTACGCAACCGGTCGCGAAAGATCAGGAAGTTGCGCCAGGTCGGGCCGCCATATTCGACCACATGCACGAGGTGCGTGCGCGTATCCCCTTGAATGTCACGGCCGAAAATATGGTCGTCCGGTACGATATTGCTGCCGGCATAGACGTAGCCGATGGAGGCCATCGGCTCGACACAGGCAAGCCCATCCTCGAACCGCCGCACGCCAACGGCAATATCGATGATCGGCTTGGCTTTTATCGTTGGGATCGAGGTGCTGCCGAAATGCTGGACATCGACGGCAAGGTCGCCGAGAGCCTTGCGAATGGCAGCTTCCTCCAGCAAATATGCTTCGTGCCAGCTCTGGTTCGGGTCGGCGAGTTTGACGGATTTGTTGCCGACGCCGAGGCCAAAAGATTGTTCATGCTCCGATGCCATAGGCATCTCTCCAGTGAAGACGATGCGCCACGCTAGCACGCCGCGGGCGGCATTGTCTTCACGGGGAAAGCCTCATCAATCGTAAAATGCGTCGACAAATTTCCGCTTGCCGAGCATGAAGGCATCGGCAACGTGGCGCAGCGGCGAAACGTCGACATCGGATGTACCGGCTTTGACGATCTCGGCAAAGCGGCGATAGAGCGAAGGATATTCGGCCTCGGGCGCCGAGAATTTCAGCTCGCCATTGACCGAAAGCTTGGAACCGCCTTCGGCAAGAAGCATCTGGCCGGCATCCGTCTCGGCGACGATATCCCAGCTCTGCTTGCCCGTCTGGCGCCAGTCGAATTCGGCGCGGACAGGAAGGCCGGTTCCGCTCTTGAAATGCAGGTCGGCCGCAATCGGCGAATCACGGTTTTCCGGGAATTCGAGCGTCGCGCCGGTCAGAAAGAGCGGCGGCAGGATGTGGGTCACGATCGACAGGGCATTGATGCCCGGATCGAAGACGCCAAGGCCGCCGGCCTGCCAGATCCATTCCTGGTTCGGATGCCAGTGGCGGACATCTTCCTTCCAGATCACATGGGCACTGCGGATATTGGTGCTGGCGAGGAAGCTCTTTGCAGCCTCCACTGCCGGCGCATAACGCGAGTGCCAGCTTGCAAAGAGCGACACGCCCTTGCTCTTTGCAAGGTTTTCAAGATCCGCCACTTCGCTGAGCGTCGCGCCCGGCGGCTTTTCCATGAAAACATGCTTGCCGGCCGAAAGCGCCTTGTATGCGGCTTCATAACGATATTGCGGCGGCATGCAGAGAGAAACGGCATCGATGTCAGGCACGGCATCGAGCATGGCTTCGATCGTCGTGAAGGCGGGGATGCCTTCGACAGTGCCATGACGGCTTGCCGTCGCGATCAGTTTGAAATCCGCATTGTTCGCGATGGACGGAAGATGCTGGTCGCGGACGATCTTGCCGACACCGACGATAGCGAGGTTGATGGGGGACATGAGTGTCTCTCGATTAGTATGATTATTGATGCGATCTTTATCAGAATGCCTGATGTGGGCAAGGGCGGCAAATCGCAAATGCAGGCGGCAGGTCCAATCTTGATGCTTGGAAAACGGGTGCCGGCTCTTGATTCACAGCCTGAAATCGGCACTCTTCCTCTGCGCAGCCAAAAGATCCGGGAAGAATCGCTGCGGGGGGAAATCATGAAAACATTGCTCGGCTTCAGCCGAATCGTCGACTATGTGACTGAGATTATTGGAAAATCAGTCTCATGGCTTATTCTGGTGGCCGTCTTGGTCAGCGCCGGAAATGCCGTCGTGCGCAAGGTCTTCAACACCTCGTCTAACGCATGGCTGGAAGCGCAATGGTATCTGTTCGGCGCCGCCTTCATGCTCGCCGCCGCCTACACGCTGCGCCAGAATGAACATATCCGCATCGATATCGTCTACGGCTCCCTGCCGCGCCGGGTGCAGCACTGGATCGACCTGCTGGGCCACTGCCTGTTCCTGATGCCTTTCGTGCTGCTCATGGTCTACGATCTCGTGCCCTATGTCCGCACCTCTTTCATGTCCGGAGAGGTGTCTTCCAGCGCCGGCGGCCTGATCATCTGGCCGGGCAAGGCTGTGCTGCTGGCGGGCTTCTTTCTGCTGGCGTTGCAGGGGCTTTCCGAGATCATCAAGAAGATCGCCGTCATGCGCGGCGATATGGATGATCCGACCCCCTATGTGCCGACGCATGCGCCGCTCGATATCGAAACCCCGACCGGGGAGGCGCGCTGATGCTCGAATTCATTGCCGTGAACATGGCGCCGATCATGTTCGCCTCGCTCATCATTTTCCTGCTTCTCGGTTATCCCGTCGCCTTCGCGCTTGCCGCCAACGGGCTGTTGTTCTTCTGGGTCGGCGTCGAGCTCGCACCCTATTCGGGCGGCACCATCAATCTCTCATGGCCGCTCCTCAACGCGCTTCCGGATCGCTTTTGGGGGGTGATGTCGAACGACACGCTGCTGGCGATCCCGTTCTTCACCTTCATGGGCATCGTGCTGGAGCGATCCGGCATGGCCGAAGACCTGCTCGACACTGTCGGCCAGCTTTTCGGACCTATTCGCGGCGGTCTTGCCTATGCGGTGATTTTCGTCGGTGCGTTGCTGGCGGCCACCACCGGCGTCGTCGCTGCCTCGGTTATCGCCATGGGTCTGATCTCTCTGCCGATCATGCTACGCTATGGCTATGACCGGCGGGTCGCCTCCGGCGTCATCGCCGCCTCGGGTACGCTGGCGCAGATCATCCCCCCGTCGCTTGTCCTGATCGTACTGGCCGACCAGCTCGGTCGTTCGGTTGGTGACATGTATGCCGGTGCCCTCATTCCCGGCCTCGTGCTGACGGGTCTCTACATGCTCTATGTATTGATCATGTCGATCGTGAAGCCGAACTCCATGCCGGCATTGCCGAAGGAGGCCCGCTCGCTCGGCTCCGGCGTAACGTCCTTGCTCTTTGCTCTGTTGATCTGCGCCGGCGTGGCCTATGCCGCACATGTTTACCTGACGCCCACCTATGGCGAAAACGCCGATATTCTCGGTGCAACAGTTGGCGTCGCCTTCATCTACGCGATCGCCGTGCTCGATAAGGGGATGAAACTCAACGTGATGTCGCGGCTGGCCCAGCAGGTCATCATCGTTCTCATTCCGCCCTTGGCGCTGATCTTCCTCGTGCTTGGCACGATCTTCCTCGGCATCGCGACGCCGACGGAAGGCGGCGCAATGGGGGCGGTGGGCGCGCTCATAATGGCGGCTGCCAAAGGTCGATTGAACATGGAGGTCGTCCGCTCGGCGCTGACGTCCACGACGCGGCTTTCTGCCTTCGTGCTGTTCATCCTGATCGGCTCGCGCGTCTTTTCGCTGACCTTCTACGGCGTCAACGGCCATGTCTGGGTCGAGCATCTGCTGGTGTCGCTGCCGGGCGGCGAGGTCGGCTTCCTGATCGCCGTCAACATCCTCGTCTTCGTGCTCGCCTTCTTCCTCGATTTCTTCGAGCTTGCCTTCATCATCGTGCCGCTGCTGGCGCCTGCGGCCGACAAGCTCGGCATCGACCTCATCTGGTTCGGCGTGCTGCTCGGCGTCAACATGCAGACGAGCTTCATGCACCCGCCCTTCGGTTTCGCGCTGTTCTATCTCCGCTCGGTCGCTGCGCGCGTGCCTTATCTCGACAGGGTGACGGGCAAGCAGGTCGCGCCCGTCACGACGGGGCAGATCTACTGGGGATCCGTGCCTTTCGTCGGCATCCAGATCCTGATGGTGGCTTTGACGATCATGTTCCCGCAGATGGTCATGCACTACAAGGGAGCCGGCACGGGTGTCGATCCCAACACGATCAAGATCGAGGTTCCCGGCTTCGGCGCACCCGGCCAGGACAATGGCGGCGACCTCGGTCTGCCCGGGCTGCAGCTTCCAGGCGGCAATCCGCTTGACGGCAAGCCGGCGGATCAGGGCGGCGGCGATCAGCCGAAGCCGCCAGCCAACGATCTCAGCCAGCCTCCGTCGTTTAATTGATGCACACGGCGCGCATCGGCCTGCTTGTCGATCGAACGCAACGAAAAACCCCGGAACATCGCTCCGGGGTTTCCTCTTTTGAGATCGGCTATTCGCTCAAATCTTCCCCGAGCGCTGCAGCGTCATCATGTAGACGTCATAGCTGTATTCGGCGACCTGGGTATAGAGATAATGCTGGCCGCGGAAGCCTTTGATCGAGTCCCAGATCTTTTTGAAGGTCGGGTTGTTGGCTTCCATTTCCGCATAGACCTCGTTGGCCTTGTCGAAGCAGGCATTCAAGATCTCGGTGCTGAAGGGTCTGAGCTTCGCCCCTTCGGCCACGACTCGCTTGATGGCGGCGGGGTTCAGGTAATCGTATTTCTGCAGCATGTTGGCGTCCGTCGCCTGTGCGGCCGTACGCAGCAGCGATTGATAGGCCTTCGGCAAGCCTTCATAGGCCGCCTTGTTGAACATGACATGCACGGTCGGGCCGCCTTCCCACCAGCCGGGATAGTAGTAGTAGGGCGCCACCTTGTAGAAACCGAGCTTCTCGTCATCATAGGGGCCGACCCATTCGGCCGCATCGATCGTGCCTTTCTCGAGCGCCGGGTAGATGTCGCCGCCGGCGAGCTGCTGCGGCACGACGCCGAGGCGTTCGACCACCTTGCCGGCAAAGCCGCCGATGCGCATCTTCAGCCCCTTGAGATCGGCAACAGTGTTGATTTCCTTGCGGAACCAGCCGCCCATCTGCACCCCGGTATTGCCGGCCGGGAAGCCGATCAATCCCTGCGTCGCCAGGAATTCATTGAAGAGATCGATACCGCCGCCGTGATACTGCCAGGCATTCATGCCGCGGGCATTGAGCGCGAAAGGAACGGCAGCTCCCAAGGCCCAGACCGGATCCTTGCCCCAATAATAATAGGCGACTGAATGGCAGGCCTCGACGGTTCCGGCTGAGGTTGCGTCTGCTGCCTGCAGGCCCGGCACGATTTCGCCGGCTGCAAACACCTGGATGTTGAAATTGCCGTCGGTAGCCTCGGAAACATATTTCGACAGCACTTCGCCGCCGCCATAGATCGTATCGAGCGACTTCGGAAACGACGATGTCAGGCGCCAGTTGATTTTCGGATTGCTCTGCGCAATGGCCGGTGCTGCAAGCGTTGCAGCCGCTGCCACCGACCCGGCGCCGGCGACGCCGGCTTTCCGCAGAAATGAACGACGATCCATCTATTACTCCCCCCGGATACGAGCGGGCGGGCTCGCCCGCTCTTCGTGATCACAGCCACAGCTAATCACGCCCCTCGGCGCGTTTCAAGCGTATCGGAAGCTGGTGCAACCATTGATTTTCGTTGCGAGGCGTAAGCGTGGAGCTAAAGGCTTTTTCCCTTCACGATCGTCTCCCGAAAAAAACTGTAGCCCAGAGCCGTGCGCGTCGCGAGTTCGATTGATGCGCCGTCACCGCCATGGCCACCCGAGCCAAATTCGTGGAACAGTGGATGATGGCCGAGCGCTTCCAACTGGGCCGCAAACCGCCGGGCATGCGAGGGATGAACCCGGTCGTCATTGCTCGAGCTTTCGATGTAGATCGACGGATACGTGATCTCGGAGTTAGGCTTAACATTGTGCAGCGGCGAATAGCTCAGCAGGTAATCGCGATCCGCCGGATTGTCAGGATCGCCATATTCGTCGATCCAGGCTTTTCCGGCCGGGAAGACATGGAAACGGGTCATGTCCAGGACAGGTACCTGGCACCAGATCGCACCGAAATCCTGCGGATAGCGTGTCGCCATGACGCCAGTCAGCAAACCTCCGTTGCTGCCCCCATTGCCGGCAATGCGCGATGGTTTGGTGTAGCCGCGAGCGACGAGATCGCGGGCGACGGCGGCAAAGTCCGCGAATGCCCTGTGGCGACCCTGGCCTTTTGCGACGCGATGCCAGTTCGGTCCGAATTCGCCGCCGCCGCGAATATAGGCCATCACATAGGCGTTGCCCTGCTCCAGCCAGCGGCCGATGACACCGGAATAATAGGGGCCGAGCGGGACGTCGAAGCCGCCGTAGCCATATTGCAGCACCGGCAGTTCGCCCTTGGTCCAGACCTTCGGCAGTACGATGTGATAGGGCACCTTCGTCCCGTCCTCGGAGGTAGCTTCCAGTAGGAGGGACGTCATGCCTTCGCTGTCGAAATAGGTCGGTGAACTGGCAATGTACTTGAGTTCAAGCGGGGCCTTGCGATCGCCAAGATCCAGCCGGTAGGAAGAGGGCGGCTGCAGAAAGCCAGCGCCATAGACCTGCAGCGTGTCGTCACCGAGATGCAGATCGGAATAGAGCGGGGCGACCGACACCGTCTGAACATCATCAGGCAGTGCGATTTCGCGGATTTCGGCATCGGCGCTGGTAAGGTCGAGAACGAAGAGATGCGGTTGCATATTGTCCGAGACGATGAAGACGCACCATTCGCGCATCAAAAGGAATTGCGAAACCGATTGTCGCTCATTGGGCGAAAACAGTATGCGTCTCGCACCGGCACCGCCGGGCTCTCGCGGCAGGGGCTGCAGGGCCAGGCTGCCGGCCGGGATCCGTTCGTCTGTCTTGGCAAGCCAGATCAGATGGGAGTGGTTGAACCCGAACTCGGCATCCTTCGGCAGGTCGATCCGCCGCAGCGAACCGTCCCCGTCCTCGATGAAATGGCTGGCGCTGCCGATTTCGTGACCTGCGCTGAAGATCCGGATCGACCTTGCCGCATCTCCCGTCGCCAGACCGGCGAGCTGCGGATCGAAGATCGAACAGGAGCCATAGATGTCGCTGTCATCGGCGGCATAGAGTACCGGTGCATCGGACGGCGCCTGGCCACGCCTCAGGCGGCGGCCGACACGCGGCCAGCCGGAACGCGTCGAGGATTCGCGGTCGATCGAGCCGAAATAGGCGATTTCGTCGCGGCTGAGCCAGGTCGCGTGACTGCGCACGGCCGGCGTGTCGAAGCCGCCTTCGACGATGCTCTTCGTCTCGCAATCGAATTCGAGCATCCGAATGGGATCGGAGCCGCCATCGGAAAGGCAAAGCAGCACGCGCATCGGCTCCCAGGGGCAAGTTATGGCGCCGCGCCAGAGCCATTTTCTGCCCTCTTTGGCGCAGAAGGCATCGAGATCGAAGATCGGTTCCCAGGGAGCGTCGGGCAGAGGGGCGAGATCGGCCGGCAGCCGATACCAGCGACCGAGCGGATGATCGGCGCTGCGATGAAAATCGAACAGCCAGCTGCCGCGCCGGGTCGTGGCGATCAGCCGATCCTCGCGTTCGATCATCTCCTTGATCGCGTTGCGATCCGCCTCGAATTCCGGCGTCATCAGCAGCCGCTCGGATTCCGTATCCTTCTCGGCGACGAATTGCAGGGTTTGTGGATCGTCGTCGCGTTCAAGGTAGAGGTGCATGGGGCTCGCCATTCCATTGTTGGTGGTGGTCGCCCTCAGCAAACCAAAATACGGGCGCTGAAGCAACCGTGCTTCCGCGCCCGTATCGGTCATAAATTTTTCGGTGTCGACCCGCCTTAGCGGACCATCTTTGTGTCGGCCTGTGCGACCATATTGGTCGCCGGAGCCGGTTCGCGCTTGTATTTCAGCGTGACGACCTTGTAGCCCTCATTCTCAAGCCGGCTCAGGAGAACAGGCAGCATCCTGACGGTGCGCTGGTGGATATCGTGCATCAGAACGATGCCGCGGCCACGCTGGTGGAGCTGCTTCATTGTGCGGTCGACCACAGAGGCGGGGGTTGAAGTGAAGTAATCCTTGCTGTCGATATCGACATCCATGACGATCATGTCGCGAGCGGCAATCGCCGTGCGCAGGCGTTTGGAGTCGGCAAGATAGGGGAAGCGGAAGAAGGGAACGTCCGTGCCGATCGCCTTGGTGACGGCATCTTTGCCGCGGGCGATCTCGGTCATCGCCGCGTCGAAAGTCATCTTGTCGAGATCGGGGTGGCGGAAGGTGTGGCTGCCGATCGCATCGCCATGCGCAAGCACCTCGCGTGCCGTCGCCGGGTGCGCCTGTGCCATTTCGCCGACCATCATGAAGGCGGCCTTGACGCCGAATTTGTCGAGCGTGGCGAGAATGCGTTCCGTTCTGCCGGGAGCAGGGCCATCATCGAAGGTTAGGACGACCTCCTTGTCGGCGAGCCTGATGTCCTTGAGCGACGAGACCTCCAGCGTCCGGCCGGCGAGATTGTGTGGGCCTTTCATGCCCGCCAGATCATCCCGGGTTTCGAGATCGGCGACGAGCCATTTCTTCGGCTCCATCTCGATGGGATCATTGGCCTTCAGCGGCTTGTGACGCGGCTCCTCGGCGGCATAGCTGCTCTTGAGCGACGCTTCATTGGCTGGCTTTGTGGCGCATCCTCCGAGAGCCAGACACACGGCGAGGCCACCCAGCAACACACGGTAGTTCATCAGAATCGCTCAACAATATGTCTATGAAAGTTGAGCGCATCTTCTGCAGTTATGGTTAATGAACGGTTAGGATCGGGTCCTAATTCGTTAAGAGGCAGCGAGGTTTCAGCCGGCCATGCCGCTCTCATATTCCGATGAAAGTTCCAGCCACTGCTCCTCTGCCGCCGCGAGCTTTTCGGCCGCATCGGCGCGCTGTTTTGCCTTTTCCGCAGCCTTTGCCGGCGCCTTCTCGTAGAGGGCGGGGTCTGCAAGTTCTGCATCAAGAGCCTGAATCAGTTTCTCAAGCTTGCCGGTCAAGGATTCGATTTCGTTGATCTTCTTCTTGAGCGGCGCGAGCGAGGCGCGCCGATCGGCATTGAGCTTGCGCTGATCCGCCTTGGAAACGGAATCGTCGCTGGTATTTGCCTTGGCCTTGTCCTCTCTGGACTTCGGGCTGGCAACAACGAGGCTGCGGTATTCTTCAAGATCGCCATCGAAGGTCGAGACGGTGCCGTCGCGCACCAGCCAGAGGCGGTCGACCGTGGCCTCGATCAGATGACGGTCGTGCGAGATCAGAATGACAGCGCCGGAATAGTCGTTCAGCGCCTGGATCAGCGCGTTGCGGCTGTCGATATCGAGATGGTTCGTCGGTTCGTCGAGGATCAGCAGGTTCGGCGCGTCGAAGGCGGCAAGGCCCATCAGCAGCCGCGCCTTCTCGCCGCCGGAGAGATCCTTGACCTGCGTGTCCATCTTCTCCGTCGCAAGGCCCATCTGCGCGACGCGGGCGCGCACCTTCGCCTCCGGCGTCTCAGGCATGCGCCGGCGGACATGCTCGACAGCGGTCTGGTTGGGGATGAGGTCGTCGAGCTGATGCTGGGCAAAGAAGCCGATCTTCAGGTTCGGCGCCAGCCTGACTTCGCCGCTCTCCGCGCCCAGCCGGCCTGAAATGAACTTCGCAAAGGTCGATTTGCCGTTGCCATTGGAGCCGAGCAGCGCGATGCGGTCGTCGGCATCAATGCGCAGGTTCAGGCGCTTGAGGATCGGCTTGCCCGGCTCATAGCCGACAGCCCCGCCGCTGATCGCTATGATGGGCGAGGCAGGCTGCTTTTCGGGTTCCGGAAAGCTGAAGCCCATCACATGGTCTTCAATGACGGCGGCGACGGTGCCCATGCGCTCCAGTGCCTTGATGCGCGATTGCGCCTGCCGCGCCTTCGAGGCCTTGGCCTTGAAGCGGTCGATGAAGCTTTGCAGGTGCTTGCGCGCCGCGTCGTTCTTCGCCTTCGCCTTCATCTGCAACTCGTCGGCCTCAGCCTTCTGCCGCTCGAACTGGTCGTAGGAGCCGCGATAGAAGGTGAGCTTCTTCTGGTCGAGATGCACGATGGAATTGACCGCCGTGTTCAGCAGATCGCGGTCGTGCGAGATGATGATGACCGTGTGCGGATAGCGGCGGATGTAGTCCTCCAGCCAGAGCGTGCCTTCAAGGTCGAGATAGTTCGTCGGTTCGTCGAGCAGCAACAGATCCGGCTCGGAAAACAAGACAGCCGCGAGAGCCACGCGCATGCGCCAGCCGCCGGAGAAGGAGGAGGCGGGGCGCTTCTGCGCCTCGTGATCGAAGCCGAGGCCGGCCAGGATGCTGGCGGCACGCGCTTCGGCCGAATGCGCGTCGATATCGGCCAGACGCGTCTGGATATCAGCGATGCGGTGCGGATCGGTCGCGGTCTCGGCTTCCGCGAGCAGTGCGGAGCGTTCCTTGTCGGCTGCCAGAACGATATCGATCAAAGGTTCCTCGGTGCCGGGTGCCTCCTGTGCCACCTGGCCGATGCGGGCATTGCGAGGGATCGAGACCGAGCCGCTCTCGGCGGCGAGATCGCCGGTGATGATCCTGAACAGCGTGGATTTGCCAGCACCGTTCTTGCCGACGAGGCCAGCCTTCGTGCCCGCCGGAAGCGTCACGTTGGCATGATCGATGAGAAGGCGGCCGGCAATGCGGGCGGAAAGGTCTGAAATCGAAATCATGGCGCGGTTTTGGCCGAACTCGGCGCCGAAGGCAAGAGCGGGAAGACGCTTAGGCGCCGGCCTTTTGCGAGGATTTCGATAGGTTGGCGCAGTTGCGCAGCCGCTCGGTCAGCTCCGTTTCATAGAGCATGAGATTGCTGAGCGAGGCATTCAGGTTGTCGAGTGCAGCATCGGCATGTGGAGCCGTATCGATCCCGCGAGCAAAATGCTGCTTTTTCATCAGCCCCTTGGCGAGCTGATCGGCGACTTCGCGCAGCATTTCGGCGGCATCGCTTTCCGATTTGCGCGCCACCAGCCCGCAATGGCTGACAAGCCGATACTTCAGGCCAATTTCATCGAGCCCGCTTTGTGAGGGAAGGGGACCGAGCGCCTCGATCTCTTCGGCAAGACAGCGATCCTGCCCATAAAGCGCCTCGTGGAAAAGCTGATAGTTGCGCGGCAGGCTCTTCACCTTCAGCCGCGTCATGAAGCGGCCGATGACCTCGAGTTCGGTTTCCGTTTCATCGTCATCGATGGAATATGCCGAAACGCTTGTCTGCGAGTTCTTCATGCCTGCCTTTGACCGTGAGCTGATATATCTTATCAATCTGCAGGTCGGCAGGTTAAGGGAACATGAACAAAATGCCTTGTTCAAGCTGCGTCGCAACAAAACGGGGCATGTGCTCAACGCTTTGACGAAAGCAGAAAACAGCAGTTCGCTTCTCGCTCACATCCAGCGTGTCCCTTCACTGCGCAGAAAATTCAGCAGGTCCAGCTCCAGCGACCGCTTGCCCATGGAGGTGAGGATGGTGTGGCACTGGCCGCGGTGGTGGGTGTGATGATTGAACATATGGGACACCGCCGCATGGAGGGGAACGGTAATGGCGCCCGGTCGCAGGATCGAGGTATAGGTAATGTCGGCGGCAAGTGCATCGGTATCGAGCGTTTCCAGCCAGGTGATGATATTTCGATCTTCCGCCTCCCGTAAGCTGTGAAGTCCTTCAAGCGTGTCATGCAGGACGGTCCCGAGTGACGCCGGCACCCCGCCGGTGCCATTAAAACGGTGCATCCACAGCCTATCGGTCAGCAGGAGATGATTCAGCGTTCCGTGGAGCGAACCGAAGAAGGCGCCGCGATCCTCATGGAATTCCGTGTCGCTGAGATCTGCCGCGGCATCGTAGACTTGGACATTGGCCCAGCGATTGTAATCGGCAAGCATCCTGAAATGTTTGAGCATCTGTGTCTCCTCTTATAGTGGCAGTGATGTTATCGCGAAGTTCGGTGGCGGGTGGCCACTTCGCCACCCAGCGGATCGCGAATCAGCGCTCGAACCGGGACAGTGGCGTGAAATTGGCCGATCCCCCTTGTTTTCGGGCCTTGGGGCAGGTAAAGACCGCCCACTTTTCTCTGATTACAAGGAATGGACCCATGGCGATTGAACGTACTTTCTCGATGATCAAGCCGGATGCGACGAAGCGCAACCTGACTGGCGCCATCACCAAGGTTTTTGAAGATAACGGCCTGCGCGTCATCGCCTCCAAGCGCGTCTGGATGAGCAAGCGCGAAGCTGAAGGCTTCTACGCTGTTCACAAGGAACGCCCCTTCTTCGGCGAACTCGTCGAAGGCATGACTTCCGGCCCGACCGTCGTGCAGGTTCTGGAAGGCGAAAACGCCATTCTGAAGAACCGTGAGATCATGGGCGCGACCAACCCGGCCAACGCTGCCGAAGGCACGATCCGCAAGACCTTCGCTCTGTCGATCGGTGAAAACTCCGTTCACGGCTCGGACGCTCCGGAAACGGCTGCCGTCGAAATCGCCTACTGGTTCTCCGAAACCGAAATCGTCGGCTGAATCGGCCTTTCAGCTTTAACGCTGAACGATTTGAAATGACTTATGAAAGCCGGGACTTCGCATCCCGGCTTTTTTCATGCCGGGCAGGCGGCATCACGCCCGTAATCGGCGCTGCCATCGCCCTTAAAGACATCTGGATTGGCGGTATAGACCGGGCCGACGACCAGCGGTTTCGTCGGCAGCACGGTCTGGTCCAGATCGGATTTGACTTCGGTCTTGATCGTCTGGATCGTCTTGTCGCTGGCGTCCACCAGCTTGATCGAGACGGAGTAGGGACGGTCCTTGCGCACGCAGTGCAGGTCCGGACTTTCCAGCGTGATCTTGTCCCAGAATGTATAGATCTTCTGGTTGACGACAAGCGGGTCGCCGCCGGCAGGGTTTTCAAATTCCGCGATCGCCTTTGCTCCCTCAGGGATCGGGGCAATCTTCTTCAGCGTGATCATGTAGCTCGCGCTCGCGACGCGATAGTTGAAGACGAAAAGGCGACCAGTGAGCTGGGTCGGGCCTTCATCGTCTTTCCGCTGGCAGCCGGCCAGCACCAGGCCGGCGACGATCCCGGCACTTATCGTTGTCAGCATAATCCTTCTTATCGTCATGGCGCAGTTTCCTCCTTCTTGCGCCGGTAGTGCCGGCTAGCTTTGGCTCGGTTCCCGCAAACCGCCATGTCGCACCAGGCGCGGCTTTTGTTCTTGCTGCGGTCGATAAAGAGCCAGCCGCAGTTGCGGCAGATCTTCATCCGCTCGGGATCGGGCATGGCGATGAGGCGTAGCGTCGAATGTACCGTCGCGGCATCGAGCCCATCGGATGAGGCGCGCTTCAGGACTCTTCCCAATGCCGCAAGCAGATCCGCAAGCAGCAGATCTGCGGCCTCTCCAAGAACGCGTGCTCGGAAATAGCGGTCGATCAACTCGCGGAGGACAATGAAATCGGCCCGGTTTTCCCGCTTCACCGGCAGGATCTCGCCGAAGAGCGCCCGCTCCGCGCAGAAATTGGCAGCGGCCTTCGGGAAGCTATCCATCTGTCCCACTGCCTCGAAGCGGTCGATCCGACGCTCGTCGTCATGGCGCAGGATCACGCTGTTGGCGACATCGAGTGCGAGTGCGCCACCGGAGAAGCGATGTGGGGTCCAGGAAAAACTCATGGCGAAAATTATAACTGGTAAAATGAATTTTGCCAGTTACTATTTGCTGGTTCTTCGGAGAAGTGGAATGGCTTATCTTTTGCAGCAACTGGCGAATGCGGTTCCGCTCGCTGCGCTCTATGCGACGCTAGCATTCGGCTATTCCATTGCCTTCGGGGTCATGAAGCGGGCGGATATCACCTACGGCGCGTTGTTCGCCTTTGCTGGCCAGATGCTCGTGCTCTTTACCGACGTCGGTTACACCAAGATGTATCTCGTCCTGCCGGCCGCCTTTGCCTTCGGTGCCGTTGTCGCCATCGGCTATACGATCGGCATCAGCTTCCTCGTCGGCCGTGCAATCATGCTGCCGCTGTCGCGCAAGTCGCCAAATACCGTCATCGTCGCAGCACTCGGCATGATGATCATCCTGATGGAAACGGCGCGGCTGGCGTCTAATACGCGCGGCATCTGGCTGCCACCCTTCCTGAACGATGCCGTCGTCTTCTGGGATAGCGGCGTTTTCCGCGTGACACTGACGGAAATCCAGCTGCTCAACACAGCCCTGATGATCCTTGTCATCCTCGCGGGCGCCTATGTGCTGAAATGCACCGGCTGGGGGCGTATCTGGAGGGCGGTGACAGACGATTCCCTTGCCGCCGAGCTCTGCGGCGCCAGTGCGAACCGCGTCTTCCTGCTTGCCTATGTCGCGTCAGCCCTCGTCGCAACCATCTGCGGCCTGCTGGCTACTTCCTACTATGGAACGATGGATTTCGGGGCAGGGCTGATGTTCGGGCTCAAGGTGTTGATGATCGCGGCCGTCGGCGGCTATTCCGATCCGCTGAAATCGGCGGGTGGGGCGGCGCTCCTTGGCCTCTTCGAAACCATGTGGGGTGCTTACGGCCCGTTCCTGTGGCGCGACTTCGTCATCTTCTCGCTCCTCGTCCTGCTGCTGGTGATGAGCCGGCGCGAAAGAGTGATGCCTTGAAGCTTACGTGTTGCCGGTCCACTTGGCCCGCGCGGCATCGTCGGCATCCCTAGCCGAAACCCAGCCACCTTCTTCGCCATCCTTGCCATGCTCCTTTTTCCAGAAGGGCGCAGAGGTCTTCAGAAAATCCATGACGAAATTGGCACCGTCGAAGGCGGCCTGCCGATGCGATGCAGCGGCGATGACGAGCACGATGTTCTCGCCCGGCGCAATCTTGCCGTAGCGATGGATGGCGGTCAGGCCGAGAAGCTCGAAACGCTTGATGGCGAGCCTGGCAATGCGGGTGATCTCCGCCTCCGCCATGCCGGGATAGTGCTCAAGCTCAAGGGCACCGAGTGCGCCGCCTTCGTCGCGGCAGAGACCGGAGAAGGTGACGACTGCGCCGATATCGTGCTGCCCGGAGGTTAGTTGGTCGATCTCCGCCTGGAGATCGAAATCCTCGCGCTGGACTTTGACGAATGGTGAAATCATCGCAATTCCCTGATCGGCTTCGCAAACATGCTGAGGTGCCTCCCGCCCCTTCGCTAAGGCATCCTGAGCCTGCCGAAGGGGCGTTCGTCGCTGCAATCGATCCACTGGATCGATTGCTCGGGCTTCGCCCGACCGCTCCTCACCCCCCGGTCATCGGCGGGAAGAGCCCGATCTCCTGCGCTCCGGCGATCGGCTCATCGTGTTCCGCGTGCTCCATGTTGATAGCGACGCGGATCGCCTGGGGGAATTGAAGTGCCGCCTCGTATTCCTCGCCCAAGCCCTTCAAATGACTCAGGAGATCGCCGACGGTGACGACATCGGCGGGAAGGGAAATCTCTTCCTCGGCCTTACCGATCCGCTCACGCACCCAGGCGAAATAGACGAGCTTCGTCATCATTCTTCATCCACGACATGCTTCAGCCCGGCCCGGAAATAATCATAGCCGGTGTAGATGGTCAAAAGCGCTGCGACCCAGAGCAGGACGATGCCCATCTCTGTGGTATAGGGTAGCACCTTGTCGCCTGCCGGCCCAGCCAGAAGGAAGGCGATGGCGACGAGCTGGGCAGTCGTCTTCCATTTTGCGATGCGGGTTACGGGAACGCTGACTTTCAACGCCGCCAGATATTCGCGCAGGCCCGAAACCAGGATTTCGCGGCAAAGGATGATGATGGCGGCCCAGAGCGACCAGCCGGCGATCGTGCCGTCGGCGGCGACCAGAAGCAGGATGGCCGAGACCAGCAGCTTGTCGGCGATCGGATCGAGCATCCGGCCGATATTCGAGGTCTGGTTCCAGATGCGCGCGAGATAGCCGTCGAGGAAATCGGTGATCGAGGCGATGATGAAGATCCAGAGCGCAACCCAGCGCGCGAAATCCGAACCTTCCAGCTTACCCTCGATGAAGAAGCAAAGAACGATCAGGGGTACGCAGATAATGCGGCCGTAGGTGAGCAGATTAGGGATGCTGTAAGCGCGCGAAGCCATGGAAATCGTTTCGTTTCTGTTGTCTCGACCGAATCGGATTGGGCACTGTTGATCCCACCCCGCTGAAGTCGTCTGATGGAATGTGATCCCAAAAACCGCTCCGCACTTTTTGGTGGTCACACCCTAGATGATGGTTTGGTCGGTTTATCGTCAATATTGTTTCTGTTTTTTCACCGCTATTGCGTGGAATTTGCGACGAGCTTTCCCTATTTCGCGGCGTCCTCGTGGAAATGATTGTAGACCTGACGCGCCACCGCTTCGGAAATGCCCTCGACGGCCATCAAGTCGGAAAGAGCGGCGCGCGACACGGCCTTCGCGGTGCCGAAATGCTGGAGAAGCGCGCGCTTGCGCGAAGGGCCGATGCCGCCGATCTCGTCCAGCGGATTCTTCACCATCTCCTTCTTGCGCCGGGCCCGGTGAGAACCGATGGCGAAGCGGTGCGCTTCGTCGCGTAGGCGCTGGATAAAATAGAGCACGGGATCACGCGGCGGCAGTGAGAAGCTTTCGCGCGAGGGAGCAAAGAAACGCTCACGCCCGGCTTCGCGGTCGACGCCCTTGGCGACACCGATGGCTATGACACTGTCGGTGATCCCGAGCTCATCGAGAATGGCGCGCACGGCCGTCATCTGCCCCTGGCCGCCGTCGATGAGGATGACATCGGGCCAAGCGGGGAAGGCGCGATCGGCAGTATCGACGCTGGCGTCGGTCTCGCCGCTGCGGTCGGGCTTGCCTTCCTCTTTCAGGAGACGAGAGAAACGGCGGGTCATGACTTCGCGCATCATGCCGAAGTCGTCGCCCGGCGTGATGTCGGTCGATTTGATGTTGAACTTGCGGTACTGGTTTTTGACGAAGCCTTCCGGCCCGGCCACGACCATACCGCCGACCGCATTCGTGCCCATGATGTGGGAGTTGTCGTAGATCTCAATGCGTTGCGGTGTATAGGGAAGCTTGAACGTTTCCTTGAAGCCTTCGAGCAGCCGCGATTGCGAGGCGGTTTCCGCGAGTTTGCGGCCATGCGCCTCGCGGGCGTTGGCGATGACATGTTCGACAAGATCGCGCTTCTCGCCGCGCTGCGGCACGAGGATCGTAACTTTGTGACCAGCCTTCTCGCTGAGGGCCGCCGCCAGCAGTTCGATTTCCTCAACCGTCTCCGACAGCAGAATCTGCCGCGGCACCGGCTTGTCGTCATAGAATTGCGCCAGGAAAGCGTTCAGCACTTCAGCGCCAGAGAGCGACGGATCGGCCTTAGGGAAATAGGCGCGATTGCCCCAGTTCTGACCGGTGCGGAAGAAGAAGACCTGGATGCAGGAAATGCCGCCCTCGTGGTGGATGGCGAAGACATCGGCTTCCTCGACGCCGGCCGGGTTGATGCCCTGATGGCTCTGCACATGCGAGAGCGCCGCCAGACGGTCGCGGAAAATGGCGGCGCGTTCGAAATCCAGATCTTCTGCGGCGGCGTTCATCGCCTCGGCCATATGCGCCTTGACGTTCTGGCTCTTGCCGGAAAGGAAGTCCTTCGCCTCCTGTACCAGTTCCGCATAGCCGGCATCGCTGATCTCATGCGTGCAGGGGCCGGAACAGCGCTTGATCTGATAGAGCAGACAGGGCCGCGTGCGCGTCTCGAAAACGCTATCGGTGCAGGTGCGGATCAGGAAGGCGCGCTGCAGCGAATTGATGGTGCGCCCGACCGCACCAGCCGACGCGAAGGGGCCGAAATAATCGCCCTTGCGGGCGCGGGCGCCGCGATGCTTGAAGATCGCCGGCGCGCGATGATCGCCCGTAATCAGAATATAGGGAAAGGATTTGTCGTCGCGCAGCAGAACGTTAAAGCGCGGACGCAAGCGCTTGATGAGATTCGCTTCCAGCAGCAGCGCTTCCGTCTCCGTCCGCGTGGTCACGAATTCCATATTTGCGGTTTCGCGCACCATGCGGGCGATGCGGTTGGAGTGCACCTTACCCAGCGCATAATTGGAAACGCGCTTCTTCAGGTTCCGCGCCTTGCCGACATAAAGCACGTCGCCGGCCTCGTTGAACATGCGGTAGACGCCGGGATTGTTGGGCAGTCGCTTGACGAATTCGGCGATCAGCTCGGCGCCGCGAAGCCCAGTTTCGTTTTTTCCGCCTTCGTTCCAGTCGACAGGCGCAACAGGGGAGGCGGCGGCATCGCCCTCCACCTCGATGTCGTCTTCAATATCCTCTGATTCGTCATAGAGAACGCCGCCGTCAGGCAGCTTTCTTCCATTCATTCCGCACTCTCCGACACGTCTGGCGTTTCCCAGGCAAGGTGCTGGCCGCCATCGAGCGCTATCATTTGGCCCGTGATCGAGGGCGTGTCAAAAAGAAAGCGGATGGTCCGGCCGAATTCTTCGAGCCCTGGAGCCGCCTTTAATATGAGGCCGTCGATCTGCGCTTGAAAGTCCTCTTCGCTCTGCCGCACGCTGCGCACCGTCGGGCCTGGGCCGATCGCGTTGACGCGGATACGCGGCGCAAAGCTCTGCGCCATCGTCTGAGTCGCCGTCCAGAGGGCGGCTTTCGACAGTGTATAGGAATAGAAGCGCGGGTTGAGCGCCCAGACCCGCTGGTCGACCATGTTGACGATCAGGCCCTGATGCGGTTCGGGAAGCTGCCGGACGAAATCGGCAGCCAGAATCGACGGCGCCCGCACATGGATTGCGAAATGCGCCTCGAAGGCTTCTTCGTCAAAATGATCGGCGGAATCGCCGAGGAAGGCCGAGGCATTATTCACCAGAAGATCTAGCGGGCCGAGGGCATCCGCAACCCTTTCGACAAGAGTTGAAGTCTCGGCCAAATTCTGCAGATCCGCCTTGATCGCAATGGCTCTCCGGCCCATCTGCCGCAGTTTCGCCGCAATTTTCTCAGCTTCGGCGAGGGACTGATTGGCATGTAACGCCACAGCGAAGCCATTAGCCGACAAATCCTCGGCAATTGCCAGGCCTATTCTTTTGGAAGCGCCGGTTATCAGCGCCGTGCGTAGTTTTTCCTGGCTCAAGAGATCGCCTTTTGCTCGTCGTTACCCAATCGATGCTCATATAGGGCTTCGATACACCATATGAAAAGATGCGCGGGCAAATGATGCGCCTTGAGGTTTCTTATGTAAAACTTGAGCTATATTTAGTTTAAAATAAGTATACACTGTTTAACTGATGATTAAGGTTAACAATTCCTCTGTTGCGACGAAGCAACATCGAAATTCAGCCACGTCTGTGCCACAATGATATCATATTTTGGCTCTTCCAATTCCTCATTTGCATTCCAATTTCAACCTCGATCCGGGAGGGATATGTTTTAATTGCTCGTGGCGCTTCGAAGTCAAGGACAGTAAGCGGGGCACACGGGACTGAAAGGAGAAAAGTATGCGTACTCTTATCACGACCCTCATGGTCTCCGCTTTCGCTCTCGGCGGCTACACCGCAGCTCAGGCTGCTGACGCTGTTGAGCAGATTCCGCAGCCGCCCGTCGCTCAGGAAGCAGCTCCGGCCGTCAACAATTGGTCCGGCTTCTACATCGGTGGCGCTGGCGACTGGAACGCCGGTCACTTCAACCGCAACGGCGACGCTTACGCCTGGGGCGGTCAGGCCTTCACCGGCTACAACTGGCAGCAGGGCCAGATCGTATATGGTATCGAAGCTGACCTCGGCTACTCCGGCGCCGACAGCACCCGCAACGGCCTGACCGCCAAGAACGGTGTCAACGGCTCGGTTCGCGGTCGCCTCGGTTACGACTTCAACCCGTTCATGCTGTACGGCACGGCTGGTCTGGCACTCGGCCAGAACAAGCTCTCCGACGACACCTCGTCTGACAGCAAGACTGCTGTTGGTTACACGGTCGGTGCAGGTGCTGAAACCTTCATCACCAACAACATCACGGCTCGTCTCGAGTACCGCTACACGGACTACGGCAAGAAGAACTTCGATCTCGACTCTGGTAGCTTCTCGCGCGGCTACGACGAGCAGAGCGTCAAGGTCGGTATCGGCGTCAAGTTCTAATCACTTGATGGCACGGAATGAAGAAGAAGCCGGGGTGAAAACCTCGGCTTTTTTGTTTGCCCAATATCAGTCGCCGATGTGACGCGCGACGTCGCAGAACAGCGTCAGACCTGCGGCTTCATCGCCGGAAAATCGGGGAAATGCTTCTCGAACTTGCGTGCCCAGTCCGTCAATCCCGGATAGTCCGCTTCCCATTGCCCTTCGAAGCGGAGCTGCAGATAGCCGATGAGAGAGGCAAGCGCGAAGTGACCCGCATGCAGCTTCTTGCCGATCTTCGGCGGCTCGGCGTCGAGATGGGTGAGGGCGCGGCTGACCTTCGTCCACTGCCGGTCGATCCAGGGCTGATGCTGCTTCTCGGGCTCGCGAAGGCGCCGTTCGTAGACGATAGACAGCAGGCACTCGTTAGTGCCGTCGATCAGCGCTTCCAGAACTTCGATCTCCGTGCGCTTGCCCTTCTTCGATGGATAGAGCCCGCCTTCGCGCCGGTCGAAATAATGCATGATGGCGCGGCTGTCGAAAATCGCCTCGCCGTCGCCGGTTAGTAAGGTCGGGATCTTGCCGAGCGGGTTGTTGTCGATCAGCAGCGTCGGCCCGGCATTCGTGTCGACATGGATCTCCTCGAGCTTGATGCCGAGATGGCGTGCCGCCATGCGCACCTTGCTGGAGAAGGGGGAGGTGGACGAGCAAAGAAGTCTCATGAAATCACCTGTAGGTATGTGGGAAAATTCAATGCTCGCCGCGCAGCCAGAAGGCGCGCTGCGAGGCGAAGCGGTCCTGCGCCAGAATATCCTTCAAGGCCGGTAACAGTGCATGCAGTTCGTCCTTCAGCGTGAAGGGCGGGTTGACGATGATAAGGCCGGAGCCGGTAAGCCCGGTGAAGCCGCGGTCGCTTTTGACGCTCAGCTCGGCGCAGAGCATCTTCGGAATTTCGAGCGCCTGCAGCGCCTCGTGGAAAGGCTTGATAGGCGCATCCTTCTTGATCGGATACCAGAGGCAATAGGTACCGCCAGGAAAGCGGCGCCAAGCCTTTGCGAGGCCGTCGATCAGCCGCTCATATTCGCCTTCCTCTTCGAAAGGCGGATCGACGAGCACGATGCCGCGCTTCTCCTTCGGCGGCAGATGTGCGCCGAGTGCCAGCCAGCCGTCCAGTTCGGTGATGCGTGCATGATGATCGCCCTCGAACAGGCGGTGCAGCCGCTGAAAATCATCCGGGTGCAGCTCCATCGCCGAAAGCCGGTCCTGCGGGCGAAACAGCATGCGGGCGAGCTTGGGCGAGCCGGGATAGAGCCTGACGCCGCCTTCGGGGTTCAATTCTCTTATGGCGGCAAGATAGGGCTCCAGCAGATCGGCGACCTGCGGTACGAGCTCCGTTTCCAGCACCCTGCCGATGCCATCGCGCCATTCGCCGGTCTTCTGGGCTTCCTCGGACGACAGATCGTAAAGCCCGAGGCCGGCATGGGTATCGAGAACGCGAAAGGCCTTGTCCTTGTTCTGCATGTAGCGGACGAGGCGCGCGAGGATTGCGTGTTTCAAGACATCGGCAAAATTGCCCGCGTGGTAGATGTGCCGATAGTTCATTGTCGGTGAAGTCCGCATGAATTGTTGAGATGGGCCGGATTGTCTCTAGTGGCCGGTCTCCGCTTGAAATATACAAACCTCATGAACATTGCGACCCCCATCCAAGCCAAATCGCGCATCGGCCATACAGCCTGTCCGCATGACTGTCCCTCCACCTGCGCGCTGGAGGTCGATCTGACTGAAGACGGCAGGATCGGCCGGGTTCGCGGCGCCAACGACCATTCCTACACCTCCGGCGTCATATGCGCCAAAGTCGCCCGCTATGCCGAGCGGCTTTACCATCCCGATCGCCTGATGAAGCCGCTCCGCCGCGCCGGCGTCAAGGGCGGGGGCGCTGGCAGGAGCTCTCCTGGGATGCGGCGCTGGATGAAATCGCCGAAGCCTTCATCAAGGCCGAAGCCAAGGACGGCAGCGAGGCGATCTGGCCCTATTTCTATGCCGGCACGATGGGATGGGTGCAGCGCGATTCCATCGAGCGGCTGCGCCATGCCAAGCGTTATTCCGGCTTCTTCTCGTCGATCTGCACCAATCCGGCCTGGACGGGCTTCACCATGGCGACGGGCGTGCTGCGCGGTCCCGATCCGCGCGAGATGGGCCGCACCGATTGCATCGTCATCTGGGGTACCAATGCGGTTGCCACCCAGGTCAACGTTATGACCCATGCGGTGAAGTCCCGCAAGGAACGCGGCGCGAAGATCGTCGTCATCGATATCTACGACAATCCGACGATGAAGCAGGCCGACATGGCCTTGATCGTCAAGCCGGGTACGGATGCGGCCCTTGCCTGCGCCGTCATGCACATCGCCTTCCGTGACGGCTACGCCGACCGCGATTACATGGCCAAATATGCCGACGATCCCGCTGGCCTCGAAGAGCATTTGAAATCGAAGACCCCGGCATGGGCTGCCGCTATCACCGGCCTTTCGGTCGATGAGATAGAAGCCTTCGCCAAGCTCGTGGGGACGACGAAGAAGACCTATTTCCGCCTCGGCTACGGCTTTACCCGTCAGCGCAACGGCGCGATCGCCATGCATGCAGCGGCGTCGGTCGCCACTGTTCTCGGTTCCTGGCAATATGAGGGTGGCGGCGCCTTTCATTCGAACAGCGATATCTTCCGCATGGACGCGAGCGAACTCACCGGCCGCGCCATGAAGGATCAGGATATCCGCATGATCGATCAGTCGCAGATCGGCCGCGCCTTGACCGGCGATGCCGTGGCGCTGCGTCATCGCGGCCCGGTGACTGCCATGCTGATCCAGAACACCAATCCGGTGAATATCGCGCCGGAGCAGCGGCTGGTGAAGCGCGGCTTTGCCCGCTCCGACCTCTTCGTGGCGGTACACGAGCAGTTCATGACCGATACGGCCGAGATGGCCGATATTGTGATCCCCGCCACCATGTTCGTCGAGCATGACGACATCTACCGCGCCGGCGGGCAGAACCACATCCTGCTCGGTCCCAAGCTCGTCGAGCCGCCGCCGACCGTTCGCAGCAATCTTTTCGTCATCGAGGAACTTGGCAAACGCCTCGGCGTCTCGGATCGTCCCGGTTTCGGCTTCTCTGCCCGCGAGATGATCGACCGGGTTCTGTCGAGGAGCGGCCTGCCGGACTACGATTATTTCCTCGAGCACAAATGGTTCGACCGTCAGCCGGATTTCGAGGAGGCTCATTTCATCAATGGCTTTGCCCATCCCGACGGCAAGTTCCGGTTCCGTCCCGATTGGACGAACCAGCCGGCGCCGAACCGCCCGCCAGCATCAATCGGTCTGCTCGGCCCTCATATCGAGCTTCCGGAGTTTCCGGATCAGGTCGATGTTATCGAGGTGGCCGACCCCGAGCATCCGTTCCGGCTCGCAACTTCGCCATCGCGCAACTTCCTGAATTCGAGTTTCGCGGAAACGAAGACATCGCGGCAGAAGGAAGGGCGCCCCGAGGTGATGATCAATCCGGCCGATGCCGAGCGGCTTGAGATTGCTCATGGCGAACTCGTTCGCATCGGCAATACACGCGGTGATATCCGCCTGCATGCGCGCGTGACGACGGAAGTGAAGCCGGGCGTGCTGATTGCTGAAGGGCTCTGGCCGAACAACGCTCACGTTGACGGCGAGGGCATCAATGTGCTCACTGGTGCCGATCCGGTCGCTCCCTATGGCGGCGCGGCTGTCCACGATAATAAGGTATGGCTTTGCAAGGACGTGGCATGAGTAAATTCGAAAAGGCGAAGGCCGAAATCGTCAGCGAAAGGACGCTGGCGGATCAATGGACTCGGCTGAGCACATTCGAGGTCGACTACACGGATTCGCGGGGTGAAAAGCATCGCCTGAAGCGCGAGGTCTATCATCGCACGCCGGCCGCCTGCATCCTGCTTTATGATCCTAGCCATGAAACGGTGGTGCTTGTTCGGCAACACCGTCTGCCGTCGCAGCTTGTCGGCCTGCCGGAGAGAATGATCGAGGTGCCCGCCGGCCTGCTCGACGGCGATGATCCGGAAGCGGCGATCCGCCGCGAAGCCATGGAAGAGACCGGTTTTCGCGTACGCGACGTCCGTTTCCTCTTCAGGTCGATGACGTCGCCCGGTTCCTCGACCGAGGTCATCCATTTCTTCGCCGCCGTGATCGATACCTCCGACCGTGTCACCGATGGCGGCGGCCTTGCGGAGGAGCATGAGGATATCGAGGTGCTGGAAGTTCGCCTGTCCGATGCGATTGTCATGATCGAGAAGGGCGACATCTACGATGCCAAGACGATCATGCTGCTGCAATGGGCAGCTTTGAATGTCGCCAGCTTGAGATAGACCACCGGGTGAGCGGGAGCTTTGTGAAAACTCTGCTCGCCATTCATCACAATGTCACGAATCGAGCTTACCGGGGCGTGCTGGCCGGAAACATTCGAATGTTTCCGAGCCTCCTTCGATCATGGACGCTGTTTCAGGAGAAAGCCGATGTGGCTCAGCAATTTCACGCTCGTTCTTCCCAATGAAGTCGTCGAAAAGGGCGCGGTTCGCATCAAGGACGGCGTGATTGCCGAGATCCGCTCGGAGCCGGTGGAGCAGCCGACGTTCGACGGCGGTGGCCGTTTGCTGATGCCGGGCTTCGTCGACCTGCATTGTGACATGGTGGAGCGCGAGATCGCGCCGCGGCCGAATGCGATGATGCCGATCGATTTCGGCATTCACGAGCTGGACAAGAAGCTGGCGGCGGCCGGCGTCACCACGGCCTTTGCGGCGCTCTCTTTTGCGACCGAAAGCGTCTATGGCCACGTTCGCTCGCTCGAAACCACCTCGGCTGTCATTCGCGGCATCGGCAGCCTGCGCGACGAGCTCCTGATCGACCACCGTGTCCATGCACGCTACGAAATCACCAATCTCGGCGCGGCGCCGACCCTGGAGCGGCTGCTGGAGGAGGGCTCCGTCGACATGGTTTCCCTGACCGACCATACACCGGGGCAGGGGCAGTATAATGATATCGAAAGCTATGTCCGCAGCATGTCAGAGCGCCGCTCCATGTCGCGGGAGGCCGCCGAGGAAGTGGTCGCACAGCGCATCGCGCAGCGCCAGGATCCGGAGATCGAGCGCAAGCTCCATGACGTGGTCGAACTTGCGCTGAAGCACAAGCTATCGCTCGCCTCACATGATGACGACAGTGCCGAAAAGGTCGCGGCGATGCACGATCTCGGCGTGACGATCAGTGAATTTCCGGTGACGGGACCAGCGGCCGAAGAAGCCTGCCGTCGCGGTCTCTGGACCTTGATGGGAGCGCCGAACGCGCTGCGCGGCCAGTCGATGTCCGGCAACCTCAGTGCCCTGGATGCGGCGCGCGCCGGCTTGCTCGGCATCATCGCAGCCGATTATCACCCGGCGGCCTTCGTGCCCGCGATCTTCAAGATTGCGGACGTAGTTTCCGGTGGTCTGCCGGCAGCGGTTGCAACCGCAACTTCCAATGCTGCCCGTTCGGCCGGTCTGACGGATCGCGGTGAGATTGCCGTGGGCCAGCTTGCCGATCTGGTCGCCGTCGAGCCCGGCTCGGTTCACCGCATCCGCGCCACCTTTCGCGGCGGCCGTATCGTCTATAGCGATGGCACGCTGCACCCGTTGATGGCGATTGCGGCTTGAGGAAGATTGTGAGGGTGAGACATCTGGCACCCCTCATCCGCCCTTCGGGCACCTCCTCCCCGAGGGGAGAAGGAGGGTCGCTATAAACGCCGATCCCGGCAAAAAGCACTTTGCCGGGAAGACCAGACTTCCGCCTTCAAAGGAAGTTGCATAACCCTAAACGCGATGGCTTTGCTGAAATGGGAGCACCTGAAGCGCTTCTCCCTTCCCCCCTTGGGGAGAAGGTGCCCGAAGGGCGGATGAGGGGGCGTTTAGCCACAGAAATTCCCTATTTAACCTGCGTCCCCAAGCAGTGATATGATCTGACGCCCATCGACAGCAAGCGTTTTGCCAAGGCTCACCGCCTTGCCGTCTTCCATCCTGACCTTGCCTTCCGCCAGCAGCCGCAGCGATTGCGGATAGATCTGATGCTCGACCGTCAGCACGCGGGCGGCGAGACTATCGGCAGTATCGTCGCTGAGCACGGGCACGGCCGCCTGGCCGATGACCGGGCCTTCATCCATGCCTTCGGTGACGAAATGCACGGTGCAGCCGGCAATGCGCATGCCGACCTCGATGGCGCGCTGATGCGTGTGCAGGCCAGGGAAAAGCGGTAGCAGAGAGGGATGGATGTTGATGATCCGGCCCTCGTAAGCCTGAATGAAGCGGCCGGAGAGCAGTCGCATATAGCCGGCAAGGCAGATGATATCGGGCGAGAGGGCTTCCAGCTGCGAAAGGATCGCCTCTTCATGGGCTTCCTTGCTGGCAAATTCCTTGCGCACGAAGGCGAAGGTCGCGATGCCTTCCGCGGCAGCTTTCGCAAGCCCGCCGGCATCCGCCTTGTCGGAGACGACGCCGACGATCTCGGCCGGGTAGTCCGCTGCCTTCGTGGCCTTCAGAAGAGCCAGCATGTTGGAGCCGCCGCCCGAGATGAAGACGACGACGCGTTTGCGCGGCGTGGTCATAGAGCGAGCGTGCCCTTGTAGACGGTGCCGGCAGCGCCTTCCTCGCGGGCAATCATGCGGCCGAGCGTAACGACTACTTCGCCTTCGGCCTCAAGCACGGCCTTCACGGCCTCGACATTCTCTTGAGCGACGACGGCGATCATGCCGATGCCGCAGTTGAAGGTGCGCAGCATTTCCTTGGCCTCGACGCCACCCGTCTTGGCAAGCCAGGAGAAGACCGGCGGAACCTTGACGGCGGCAAGATCGATTTCGGCAGCCAGATGCTTCGGCAGTACGCGCGGAATATTCTCCGGAAAGCCGCCGCCGGTAATGTGTGCAAGCGCCTTGAGAGCATGGGTTTCTCGGATGGCCTTGAGCAGCGGCTTTACATAGATGCGCGTCGGCGTCAGCAATGCTTCGCCGAGCGCCTTGCCTTCGGCGAAGGGAGCCGGCGCATCCCAGCCAAGCCCGGAAAGCTCGACGATCTTGCGTACCAGGGAGAAGCCGTTGGAATGAACGCCTGATGAGGCAAGGCCGAGGATGATATCGCCTTCGGCAATATCGCCCGACGGCAGCAGCTGGCCGCGCTCGGCGGCACCGACGGCAAAACCCGCCAGATCGTAATCGCCGTGGGAATACATGCCCGGCATCTCAGCCGTTTCGCCGCCGATCAGCGCACAGCCAGCGTCGCGGCAGCCGGCCGCGATGCCGCCGACGATCGCCGCACCCTGGTCCGGGTCGAGTTTGCCGGTGGCGAAGTAGTCGAGGAAGAACAGCGGCTCGGCGCCCTGGACGACCAGATCGTTGACGCACATGGCAACGAGGTCGATGCCGACGGTGTCATGATAGTTCGCGTCGATCGCGATCTTCAGCTTGGTGCCGACGCCGTCATTGGCGGCAACCAGAACCGGATCGGTGAAGCCGGCGGCCTTGAGGTCGAACAGGCCGCCGAAGCCGCCGATCTCGCCATCCGCACCCGGCCGGCGCGTCGAACGGACGGCGGGCTTGATCTTTTCGACGAGCAGGTTGCCGGCGTCGATATCGACGCCGGCGTCGCTATAGGTCAGACCGTTTTTTCCAGACTGGCTCATGCTTCCGCCTCCGATGGCCGCCCATCCATTATGACAGGGCTTTGATCGGCTCGCCATTGCATGATAGGGGCCTTTATGCAAGGCGCAAGCGCCGCAACACTCCCGATTTTCCCCGCTTCCCATTGCCCTGGGCAGATTTCCGGCCGCAGACTTGACCATAATTGCGGCATCATCCTATGTCCTAAGCACACGGAAAACGGGCGCGGAGCAACGGGGAAGACGATGGAGCAAAAGGTCAGCGGGGCGAGCCTCAAGCGTCAAGTCACCTTCTGGGTGATCGTGCTCGTCGTCTTCATCGCCTTTATCTATATCTTCAGTACGATCCTGCTGCCGTTCATCGCCGGCATGGCGGTGGCCTATTTCCTCGATCCGGTCGCCGACCGGCTGGAGCGGATCGGCCTCAGCCGCCTGATGGCGACGGTGGTGATCCTCGTCTCCTTCGTGCTGATCTTCGCGCTGGCGCTGACGATCTTCATCCCGATCATCGTCAATCAGTTCAACGATTTCATCCAGCACATTCCGACCTATGTGCAGCAGATACAACAGCTGATCGCCAAGGCGCAGACGATGGTGCTGCCGGATTGGATCCGCAACCAGCTCGGCGCAATCAAGGACAATTTCTCCAGCATCATGTCCGAAGGTTTGGGCTTCGTCGGCGGTCTGTTCGCGCAGCTCTGGAGCTCGGGCAAGGCGCTGGTCAATATCATCTCGCTGATGGTCGTCACACCCGTCGTCGCCTTCTATATGCTGCTCGACTGGGATCGGATGGTCGCCAAGGTAGACGACTGGATCCCGCGCGATCATGTCGCCACCGTCCGTCAGATTGCCCGCGAGATCGATCAGGCAATCGCAGGCTTCATCCGGGGGCAGGGTTCGCTCTGCATAATCCTCGGAGTTTACTACGGCGTCGGTCTCTCGCTGGTCGGCCTGAACTTCGGCCTGCTGATTGGCCTTTTTGCCGGTATGATCAGCTTCATTCCCTATGTCGGTTCGATGGTCGGCCTCGTTCTGGCCGTCGGCGTCGCACTGGTTCAGTTCTGGCCGGATTATCTCTGGGTCGGCCTGACGCTCGTCGTCTTTTTCACTGGGCAGTTTCTGGAAGGCAATGTGCTGCAGCCGAAGCTCGTCGGCGAAAGCGTCGGCCTGCATCCGGTTTGGCTGATGTTCGCCCTTTTTGCCTTTGGCGCGCTCTTCGGCTTCGTTGGGCTGCTGATAGCCGTTCCTGCCGCTGCCGCCTGCGGCGTTCTTGTCCGTTTCGCCCTTTCGCGCTACCTTCAGAGCGATCTCTATT
The DNA here is from genome assembly GCF_002277895.1 of Rhizobium sp. 11515TR. Lineage (NCBI taxonomy): Bacteria > Pseudomonadati > Pseudomonadota > Alphaproteobacteria > Hyphomicrobiales > Rhizobiaceae > Rhizobium > Rhizobium sp. 11515TR. The sequence continues at coordinate 1,931,545 of NZ_CP022998.1, forward strand.
ACGGACGCTCGGAAGCGGGCAAGGCGCGCAGAGCCAAGGCCGGCAAGACCGAGAATAGCTAGACATGACCGACGCAAAGAACGCTGATCTAAGGCGCAAGGCCGCCGAGCAGCTGCCCTTGGCCTTTACGCATGATCCCGCAACCGGCCGCGACGATCTGCTCGTCGCCGATCCCTTGAGCGCGGCTGTGAAGATCGTCGATTCCTGGCCGCACTGGCCGTCGCCGGTGGTGATCCTGGCCGGTCCTGTCGGGTCGGGCAAATCGCATCTTGCGAGCATCTGGACCGAGCGGTGCGGCGCCGTCCACATTCATCCCGTTGCCGGCTCCGATGCTGCAGTCGCAGCGGCGAACGGTCCCGTCATCTTCGAAGACGTGGATCGTCTCGGTTTTGACGATACCGAGCTCTTTCATGTCATCAACAGCGTGCGCGAAAACGGCACCAGCCTCTTGATGACGAGCCGGCTCTGGCCGATGTCATGGCCCGTGACGCTGCCCGACCTGCGGTCCCGCCTGAAGGCTGCGACGGTGGTCGAGATCGGCGAGCCGGACGAGGAATTGCTGTCGCAGGTGATCGTCAAGCTCTTCGCCGACCGCCAGCTTTATATCGATGACAAACTCGTCCTCTATATCGTCAATCGCATGGAGCGTTCCCTGAACGCGGCGCAGCTGATCGTCGACAGGCTGGACCGGCTGGCATTGGCGCGAGGGACAAGGATCACGCGCCTATTGGCCGCCGAGGTCTTGAACGAGCTGGGTGGCTCCGGTCAGCCGGATTGAGTTGACATCGACTGTCACAGTTCCGTCGTCAAACTGATATACGTGGCACAGGATTGGAAAGAGGGTAGGTGGAACATGGACTCGGCACTCACGGAACATCAGGACGCCAATCAGGGAAATCCCGAGACCGCGCCTGCGGTCAGTGAATTGATGACCAGCCCCGAGCGCTTCATCAACCGCGAATTCTCCTGGCTGCAGTTCAATCGCCGCGTCCTTGAAGAGACGCTGAACACCGCGCATCCGCTGCTGGAACGCGTCCGCTTCCTCTCGATTTCCGCCGCCAACCTCGATGAATTCTTCATGGTGCGCGTTGCCGGCCTTGAAGGCCAGGTCCGCCAGAAGATTCTCGTGCGCACGCCAGACGGCAAGACGCCGGCCGAGCAGCTCGACGATATCCTGCGTGAGATCGACAACCTGCAGATGGAGCAGCAGGCTTCGCTTGCCGTCCTGCAGCAATATCTCGCCAAGGAAGATATTCTGATCGTCCGCCCGGCTGCCCTTTCCGATGCCGACCGTCAGTGGCTTCATACCGAGTTCGAGCAGGCGATCTTCCCGGTCCTCACGCCCCTCTCCATCGACCCGGCCCATCCTTTCCCATTCATTCCGAACCTGGGTTTTTCGATCGCGTTGCAGCTGAAGAGCATGAATGGCCGCGAACCGATGACGGCGCTGCTGCGCCTCCCGCCGGCGCTCGACCGTTTCGTTCGCCTGCCGGATGCCAGCAACGTCATCCGCTACATCACGCTCGAAGATGTGGTGAACATCTTCATTCACCGGCTCTATCCGGGTTACGAGGTTCAGGGCTCCGGTACCTTCCGCATCATTCGAGACAGCGATATCGAAGTCGAGGAAGAGGCCGAAGATCTGGTGCGCTTCTTCGAAACCGCGCTGAAACGCCGCCGCCGCGGCTCGGTGATCCGCATCGAGACGGACTCCGAAATGCCGCTTGAGCTGCGTCAGTTCGTGGTGGAATCGCTGAACGTGCCGGGAAACCGCATCGCGGTTCTGCCCGGCTTGCTCGCGCTCAACACGCTGTCGGAAATCTGCAAGGCGCCGCGCGACGATCTGCGTTTCGAGCCCTACAATGCCCGATTTCCTGAGCGCGTCCGCGAACATGCCGGCGATTGCTTCGCCGCGATCCGTGAAAAGGACATGGTCGTCCACCACCCCTACGAGTCCTTCGACGTGGTGGTCCAGTTTCTTCTCCAGGCTGCTAGGGATCCTGATGTTCTGGCGATAAAGCAGACGCTTTACCGTACCTCGAACGATAGCCCCATCGTCCGCGCGCTGATCGATGCAGCCGATCTCGGCAAATCAGTTACGGCGCTGGTGGAACTGAAGGCCCGCTTCGACGAGGAAGCCAACATCCGCTGGGCGCGCGATCTGGAGCGCGCCGGCGTGCAGGTCGTCTTCGGCTTCATCGAGCTCAAGACACACTCGAAGATGTCCATGGTCGTGCGCCGAGAAGACGGCAAGCTGCGCACCTATTGCCATCTTGGCACCGGCAACTATCATCCGGTCACTGCCAAGATCTATACCGATCTTTCCTACTTCACCTGCGATCCGACGATCGCTCACGACATGGCGAACATCTTCAACTTCATCACCGGTTACGGTGAGCCGGAACAGGGCATGAAGATTGCGGTCTCGCCCTATACGCTGCGTCCGCGCATCCTGCAGCATATCGAAGGTGAGATCGAACACGCCAAGAACGGCCGTCCGGCGGCGATCTGGATGAAGATGAATTCGCTCGTCGATCCCGAAATCATCGACGCTCTGTATCGCGCCAGCAATGCCGGTGTCGATATCGAGCTTGTCGTGCGCGGCATCTGCTGCCTGCGCCCGCAGATTCCCGGGCTTTCGGAAAGGATCCGCGTCAAGTCCATCGTCGGCCGTTTCCTCGAGCACAGCCGCATCTTCTGCTTCGGCGACGGCCACGGCCTGCCGTCGGACAAGGCGCTCGTCTATATCGGCTCGGCCGACATGATGCCGAGAAACCTCGACCGCCGCGTCGAAACGCTCGTGCCGCTCACGAACAAGACCGTGCATGAACAGGTGCTTTCACAGATCATGCTGGGCAATATCATTGACAATCAGCAAAGCTACGAGATATTGCCGGACGGGACTTCACGGCGCATGGAAGTGCGTCAGGGAAAAGAGCCATTTAATGCGCAGCAGTATTTCATGACCAACCCCAGCCTGTCGGGCCGTGGTGAAGCCTTGAAATCCAGTGCACCGAAACTCATCGCTGGGCTGCTATCGGGCCGCAACAAATAAATTGGACCTGCATGGTTGAATCAGAAGCCCAGGGGCGTCTTCCGGGCATCGCCCCTGTCTCCGTTGTCGATATCGGGTCGAATTCGGTCCGCCTTGTCGTCTATGAAGGCCATTCGCGGTCGCCAACCATCCTCTTCAACGAAAAAGTGCTGTGCGGCCTCGGCAAGGGCATAGCGCTGACAGGGAAGATGGACGAGGAAAGCGTGGCGCGGGCGCTTGCAGCCCTGCATCGCTTCAAGGCACTGTCGGATCAGGCGCGTGCCTCCACCATCTACGTCTTGGCAACGGCCGCGGCGCGTGAAGCCAGCAACGGTCCGCAGTTCATCCATCAGGCCGAAGCCATCCTCCAGCGCAAGGTGCGGGTGCTTTCGGGCGAAGAAGAGGCACGCTTTTCCGCGCTTGGCATTATCAGCGGTTTTTATCACCCCGATGGCATCGCCGGAGATCTTGGTGGCGGCTCGCTGGAGCTGATCGACATCAAGGACCGGGAAATCGGCAAAGGCATCACGCTGCCGCTCGGCGGCCTACGCCTCTCTGAATATGCCGGCGGCTCGATCGAGAAGGCCCGCAGCTTCGCGCGCAAGCATGTCAAGACGGCGAAGCTATTGAGCAAGGGGGAGGGCCGCACCTTTTATGCGGTCGGCGGCACATGGCGAAGCGTAGCCAAGCTGCACATGGAAATCCGCAAATATCCGCTGCACATGATGCAGGGCTATGAAGTACCGCTCGATGAAATGATCCGTTTTTTGGATCAGATCATCGAATCAAAGGATGCGAAGGACCCGGCTCTGCAGGCGGTTTCCAAGCATCGTCGTTCGCTGCTGCCCTTCGGCGCGGTCGCCATGCGCGAAGTGCTCACCGCCATGAAGCCGTCCATCATCTCCTTTTCCGCTCAGGGCGTGCGCGAAGGTTACCTCTACTCATTGTTGACCGAGGCCGAGCGCAACAGCGACCCGCTGCTGACCGCAGCCGGCGAGCTTGCCATCTTGCGCGCGCGTTCGCCGGAACATGCCCGCGAGCTTGCCGATTGGACCGGGCGGATGATGCCCTTCTTCGGGATCACCGAGACCGAAGAGGAAAGCCGCTATCGCCAGGCGGCCTGCCTGCTTGCCGATATCAGCTGGCGAGCCCATCCCGATTATCGCGGGCTGCAGGCGCTGAACATCATCGCCCATACGTCCTTCGTGGGTATCACCCATGCCGGCCGCGCCTTCATCGCGCTTGCCAACTACTACCGTTTCGAGGGCTTGAACGACGACGGAGCGACCGAGCCGCTGGCAACGATCGCAACGCCGCTCTACATCGAACGCGCCAAGCTGCTCGGCGGCCTGCTGCGCGTCGTCTACCTGTTTTCGGCCTCGATGCCCGGCATCGTCCGCAACCTGTCGTTCCGCCGTTCGACGAATCCGGATGTGGATCTCGAATTCGTCGTTCCCGCCGAGTATCACGATTTTGCCGGCGAGAGGCTGGATGGGCGTCTGCAGCAGCTCGGCAAGCTCACCAATCGTCGCCTGGCCTTCCGCTTCGAATGAAGAACAACCTTCTCCCCAGCGGGGAGAAGGTCGCGCGCAGCGCGGGTTGAGGGGGCGCTCGCGATAGGACTTGTTTCGGCTCCTATGAGAAAGCCATTCCCCCTCATCCGCCCTTTGGGCACCTTCTCCCCGAGGGGAGAAGGGAATTTTCTTACTTCGCGTTCAGGAAATCACCGACTTCGAGAAGGCTGAATTCATTGTCGTCAGCCTTGTCGACGGTACGCCCTGCCGAGAAGGGCAGGTTGTTGTCGTTGCCGATGACGATATGCGTGGCATCGACGCGGTCGACATTCTCGATGGTGACAAAAGGCATGTCGTAGAAGCCTTCGCCGCCGCCCTGGCGACGCTTGTGGTCCGGATCTTCGATGCGCAGCAGGTCGACATAGCCGATCTTGCGGACGGCCTTGCCGACATTCGCGTCGCTGAACTCGATCTTGTAGACGCGCTTCAGCTCGGCCGGGGCCTCGAAGCAATCCGGCTTCGGCTGCTTGGGATCGGCGCAGGCCTTATCCCTCGAGCCGGCGCCATTGTCGCGTTCGATGACCAGGGCCGTCGTTTCGTCGAGCATATTGAAATCACCGATCGAAACGCCCTTGTCGGCGAAAGGATAGAGCCAGCTGCGGCCAGTCCAGCTCTTCGACGCAACGTCGAATTCGATGATGCGGATGGCCGTCTTGCCGTCGACGCTCTCCATCTGGCCGTCATCCTTGTAGATCGCGCCCTCCAGCAGACCGTAGAGCTTGGAACCGTCCTTCGACATGGCGAGACCCTCGAAACCGCCCGAGCGCTTCAGGTTGAAGGCCGGCATCTTCTGCGTGGGGTTGCCCGGCAGCTGGATCAGCGGATTGTCGGGCGACAGGACCGGCTTGCCGTCGATCGTCGTTGCGAAGGCGTCGGTCAGTTGGCCGTCCGTATCGAATTTCAGCAGGTAGGGACCGAATTCGTCGCCGATCCAGAAGCCATCGGCAACCGGCTGGATCGATTCGATGTCGAAGTCGGCGCCCGTCAGGTAGCGCTTGTCGGCGCCTTCCATGACGATCGGGAAGGGAGCCTTCTTGTTCGGGTCGGACAGAAACAGGTTCTTGACGACCTCGACCTTGCCGCTATCCCAGTCGAATTTCAGCTGGTGCAGGAAAAGCATCGCGTCGGAGGAGTTCTGCTTGGAGCCGAAGCCATTGTCGGAGAGCGTCCAGAAGGTACCGTCGGGCATGGTCTTGATGCCGGAAAAGCCCTGGATCGGCTGGCCGGCGAAGGGCAGCTTCAGATCGGTGAGGCGGGCGCCATCCTTGCCCGGCACGGTGCCGGGTGCGTCGGTGCGCTTGCGATCCGGCGTGGTGAACTTGCCTGACGTTTTCAGGAAATCGGCCGCATCGGCGGGTGCGGCAGTGATGGTGTTGGCCGGCAGAATCGCCTGGCCGACGAGCTTTGCCTTGAATTGCTGCTCGTCTGCCTGCGCCGAGGCGGCAAGCAGAATGAAGAGTGCCGTGGAGGCGGAAAGGATTCGGGTCATCATGTCACCTTGTGGTGGAGAGTGGCAAAAACAACTCCGCTTAACAGGCGACTCATGTCTGCGAATTAACGCTTAGGTGAAGATTTGGTGACTGTGGACAACCCATAGGCTGTGAAGTCCAGGCGTGCATCAATATCGAAATGCAGCCCAAAGTGCGTATTGTTTACGATCTGCCGCGAACGCTCTTCAACGCTTGCCGGTCCTGCGTGTGAAGGGCGATGACGCCAAGGTGCTGATCCCGTCCGCGAACGGCATGTTCGCCAAGCTCTTCCTTGATGATCCCTTCAGGAAGCTCCACCCGTCTAGCTAAATCGCTGGAAATCAGCACCTGGCGCTCCAGCGTTTTGCAAAGAGATTCCAGCCTTGCGGTCGTATTCACGGTGTCGCCGAAATAGGCGATCTTGTGGTGATCGACACCGATTTCGGCCGTTACGACACTGCCGCCATGCAGAGCGGCTCGCAAACGCGGCACCCTGCCGTAGGATTTCAGCCACGTCTCAGCACTCTTTTCGATATCGTCGAGGATGTTGAAGACGCAGCGCACGCAATTGGCATTCCTGACGCCCCGTTGAAGCGGCCAGGTGATGATGGCGGCATCGCCGATATAGTCGTCGATCGCGCCCTTGTGCCGCCGCACCGGCTCAGCCATGGCGCCGAACACCGCGCCGAGGAATGCCTGCGTTTTCAGGTCGCCATGCTCCTCGGCAAAAGCTGTCGAGCCGACGAGATCGACGAAGAGGAAGACACGCTCCTCCTGCACCGGATTGCGGTAGCGGCCGGTCAACAGGCTGGAGAAGACGTCGCGCCCGAGCAATTCCCGCACGCGGCCGATGAAAATGACGATGGCGGTCACGACGACGGCATAGAGATAGACGTCTATCGTCAGCAGCGTGAGGTCTTTCCAGGAGCCAGCGACCAGCCCCAGCAGCTTCATGATACTGCCGGCCATGGCGTAGCCGGCGCTCATCAGCAGGAAATCGACCACCAGGGCCGAAAGGATGAAGGCCGGCGTCGGCAGTCTATGCATCCAGTTGTTCAGCCGCGGCAGGATCATACGGCGTTCGAACACCAGCAGTGGCATGCCGCAGAACAGCGCGAAGACTGCACCGATGTACATCGGCGCCTGTGGGAAGAATAGCTTGCCGTAGATGACGCCCGTCGAAGCGAGGAACAGCGATGTCAGGATCCAGTTGCGCATCGAATGGAGGATGCCCATTCACTTTTCCGCCGAGAAGCGACGCCTGTCATCGACGCGGGATTGCGTCGGCAAACTGGAACGTCATCGAATAGAACGATTACACAAGACGTTCATTCCACGAGATTTGCGGCGCAATCGTGATGGCGGTCCACATCTCGATGCGCGAATCATACGCCATCGCAAGACGCCGGAAAAGGAGAACATCGCAGTTAGAGGGCGACGGTCTCGATCCGCTTGCCGACGAAGCGCAGGGCCACCTGACCCTGGATCAGCTGCAGGGCAGTTTCGCCGAAAAGATCTCGACGCCAGCCAGTCAGAGCGGCGACATCGGCCTTCTCGCCCTCGGCGGCGATCTTGTCGAGATCGTCGCTGTTGGCGATGACCTTCGGGGCGACGCCATGCTTTTCGGCAATCAGCTTCAAAAGGACCTTCAACAGTTCGGAAGCCGCTGCCGTGCCCTCGGGGGCCTGCTGATGGCGCGGCGGATGCGGCATTTCTGCCTTCGGTAGTGCCAGCGCCGCGTTGATCGCTTCAAGCACCGCGGTTCCTGCTGCCGAGCGTTCCCAACCCTTCGGAATGGTGCGCAGACGCGCCAGCGCTTCGCTATCCTTCGGCTGCTGCTGCGCGATTTCATAGATCGCATCGTCCTTCAGCACGCGGGCGCGTGGGACGTTGCGTGCGCGAGCCTCGCGTTCGCGCCAGGCGGCCACGAATTTGAGGACGGCCAGTTCCTGGGGTTTGCGCAGCCGCATCTTCAGCCGCTGCCAGGCATCGTCGGGATGCAGGTCATAGGTCTCGCGCGCTTCGAGGATCGCCATCTCCTCCTGCAGCCAGGAGGCACGGCCCTCGCGCTTGAGCTGTTCCTTGAGTGAGAGATAGACGTCGCGCAGATGGGTCACGTCAGCGAGCGCGTAGTCCAGCTGCTTTTCCGAGAGCGGGCGCCGGCTCCAGTCGGTAAAACGCGAGGATTTGTCGATATGGACATTCTTGATGCGGCTGACGAGCTGATCGTAGGAAACCGAATCGCCGAAGCCGCAGACCATCGCCGCAACTTGCGTATCGAAGATCGGATGCGGAATGAGATTGCCGCGATGGAAAATGATTTCGATATCCTGGCGCGCAGCATGAAACACCTTCAAAACCGACGGGTTGGCCATCAGTTCGAAGAAGGGTGCCAGATCCAGCCCCTTGGCTAGCGGGTCCACCAGCACTTCCGTGGTGGGGCTTGCCATCTGTATCAAACACAGTTCCGGCCAGAAGGTCGTTTCTCGCAGGAATTCCGTATCGATGGTAATGAATTCCGACTTGGCCAGCTCTTGGCAGGCCGCCTCCAATTGGGCGGTAGTTTCGATCATATCAACACATTCAATGGTAAAATACTTTCTTAACTTCCTTCTCCTTTCAGTCGGATATGTCAATACTTTCGCGGACAAAGCTCTTGCCGCATTTCGCTTTTCGCTGAAATTGCCTGGGACTGCGGCAGCTTCCATTGAAACCGCATGCGCTTGAGTGGCTTGCGATCGGCTAGGCCACGCGCACGTAACTCGTCATGCCGGTCTTTTGATGTTCGATGATATGGCAATGCAGGAGCCAGTCGCCGGGATTATCGGCAACGAAGGCAAGCTGCACCTTTTCATCCGGCTGGATCAGATAGGTATCGGAGACGAAGGGCAGCACTTGCCTGGTCGAAGAGGAGAGAACCGTAAAGCTCATTCCGTGCAGGTGAATCGGATGACTGTGCGGCGTGACGTTTTCCATGTCGATGACATAGCTCTTGCCGAGCTTGAGTTCGGCAAGCGGCGCTGTGGGGTCGGGGGTATCGCCCGGCCACGGCACCTTGTTGATCGCCCAGAAGCTGTAGCCGAGCGAGCCGCAAATGCTGTTATCGGCTGTGTTCTCCGCCGTCGAGCTGAGAATCAGCGGGATATGGGTGGCGGAACCGAGGTCTGCCTTCCGCACAGGATTGTCTTCGAGCGGCGCCAGATCGCGGACATCGCGCTTCAGAGAGCTGCCGACCGCCCGCAGCGTTGCCAGCACCTTCGGATTGGTGCCCTTGATATCCTCGAGCTTGACGACAGCGCCTTCGCTGTCGGGCATACGCACCGCAAGCTCCAGCCGCTGCCCCGGTCCGAGCTGCAGAAGATCGAGCGGAAAGCGCTGCGGCACGGGATTGCCGTCGATCGCGATCACAGTCGCCTCGGCGCCGTCCATGCGGAAGGAATAGATGCGCGTGACATCTGTAATGGCAATGCGCAGCCGCACTAGCCCGCCGGAAGGCGCGTCATATTGTGGCTCCTGCTGCCAGTTTGCGGTCCGCACCGTGCCGTAGGTGCCGGATTTCGCGGCATCGCGAGGCTTGAATTGGGCGATGAACTGACCGTCGCTGCCGAGCCGCCAGTCGCGCAGATTGAGTACCACTTCCGAATCGAAGGCGGGATCCTTGGGGTTCTCGACCACGATGACGCCGGTCATGCCATGGCCCATCTGTTCCAGCGTATTGCAATGCGGATGATACCAGAAGGTGCCGGCATCGGGGGAGTGAAGGCGTAATCGAAATGATCGCCGGTGTAGACATAAGGCTGGGTGAGGAACGGCACGCCGTCCATAGTGTTCGGAAGGCGGATGCCATGCCAATGAATGGTCGTCGGATCGTCTATGCCGTTGATCAGTCGCGCGGCGAAGGGTTCACCCTTCTTCATCCGCATGATCGGTGGCATGCCGGCGCCCCCATAGGTGAGCACGCTCTTGGTCGTACCGCTATCGGTAAGATTGGCCTCGATCTTGGCTGTCCTCAGCGTGAGTGGCTCGGCCGCCGCCGCCTTGCCCGCGAACTTGTCCGCAATGCCGAGGCCGACGCCATAAGCACCGGCAACAGCTGAAGCTTTCAGAAGATTGCGGCGGGTAAGGATCGGCATGTCATGCTCCGGAGGCGAAGATATATGGCTGTCTGTTTAAAGTTGACCGCGATGTTCAGCAATAGCATCGAGGTAGCCAAACTGCCGCAGAGGCTACTTGCGGATGCTGTCTTGGGTAGCGATTTATTCTCGTTGAAGTAGATGTTGTTTAATATGTACACTTTTTAGACGGTAACTAGGAGAGCTCATGCGCCGCGACGTTCCAGATCGGTTGCGTTATTTCGCCAAAGCGATGCGCAGTGATGCCACCAAGGCTGAAAACATGCTTTGGCAGGCCTTGCGTCGAAGCCAGCTTGAGGGATTCAAATTCAAGCGACAGGTTCCGATCGATGGTTACATTCTCGATTTCGTATGTTTCGAGGCGCGGTTGATTGTCGAGGTCGATGGTGCGCAACATGCCGAAAGCATCGGGGATCTAGCCAGAGACGCACATTTCACGAAGCAGGGCTTTCGTACATTGCGGGTCTGGAACCACGAGGTCACGACGAATGTCGAGGGAGTTTGTTTGACAATTCTCCTGGAATTGAAAAATAGCGGAGAATGAGGCTGGCGCAGGTTTATCTCGCCCCTGGCGGGCGAGAAAGCAATTTCACTGGTTTAGGAATTGCGAACTGGGAGCTGCGACGTTTCCCAAAGCGCAGCGCAATTTCTAAGCCATTGAAATTGCAAGAGCGGGCGCCTCTTCTCGCTCGTCCAATTCGAAGATTGGGTGCGTCCCTACCTACCGCCTCTCTTGCAAAAACTAAGGCTTAGAAGAGGGGCGAGCCCTCAACTAAGCCTAAGTTTTTGCTTTCTCGCCCGCCGGGGGCGGGATAAGCCATGCGTTCGAGCCTTGACAAATCGGGCGCACCATGCGCTTTTCCGCCCGATTTTCTCGTCGGCGGGCGAGGGGTCTGCGTGTCCTTTCGCCGCCGCCCGCCAAGTCCAGGATATATATTATGCATCGCTATCGCAGCCACACATGCGCCGCCCTGCGCAAGTCCGACGTCGGTTCGACCGTCCGCATTGCCGGCTGGGTTCATCGCGTCCGAGATCATGGCGGCGTGCTGTTCATCGACCTGCGCGATCACTACGGCATCACCCAGGTCGTTGCCGACCCTGATTCTCCGGCCTTCAAGCTCGCCGAAACCGTTCGCGGCGAGTGGGTCATCCGCATCGACGGCCTGGTTAAGGCCCGTACGGAAGACACCGTCAACAAGAACATGCCGACCGGCGAGATCGAGCTTTATGCTCAGGAGATCGAAGTGCTCTCCGCCGCCAAGGAGCTGCCGTTGCCTGTTTTCGGCGAGCCGGATTATCCGGAAGACGTTCGCCTGAAGTATCGCTTCCTCGATCTGCGCCGCGAAACGCTGCACAAGAACATCGTCAAGCGCACGCAGATCATCTCCTCCATGCGTCGCCGCATGGGCGAAGTGGGCTTCACCGAATACACGACCCCGATCCTGACGGCATCGTCGCCGGAAGGTGCGCGCGACTTCCTCGTGCCGAGCCGTATCCACCCCGGCACCTTCTACGCGCTGCCGCAGGCGCCGCAGCAGTACAAGCAGCTGCTGATGGTCGCCGGCTTCGACCGCTATTTCCAGATCGCGCCGTGCTTCCGCGATGAAGATCCGCGCGCCGATCGTCTGCCGGGCGAATTCTACCAGCTCGACCTCGAGATGAGCTTCGTCACCCAGGAAGACGTCTGGAACACAATGGGGCCGCTGATGACCCAGGTGTTCGAGGAGTTTGCCGAAGGCAAGCCGGTCACCAAGGAGTGGCCGCGCATCCCTTACGATGTTGCCATCCGCAAATACGGCTCCGACAAGCCGGACCTGCGCAACCCGATCGTCATGGAAGCCGTCACCGAGCATTTTGCCGGCTCCGGCTTCAAGGTCTTCGCCAACATGATCGCCTCCAACCCGAAGGTCGAAGTCTGGGCCATCCCGGCCAAGACCGGCGGTTCGCGCGCATTCTGCGATCGCATGAACGCGTGGGCACAGAGCCAGGGTCAGCCAGGCCTCGGTTACATCTTCTGGCGCAGGGAAGGCGAAAAGCTCGAAGGTGCCGGCCCGCTCGCCAAGAACATCGGCGAAGAGCGCACGGATGCGATCCGTACCCAGCTCGGCCTCGATGATGGCGACGCCTGCTTCTTCGTCGCCGGCGATCCCGCCAAATTCTACAAGTTTGCCGGCGAGGCTCGCACTCGGGCCGGCGAAGAGCTGAACCTGGTCGACCGCGACCGCTTCGAGCTGTGCTGGATCGTCGACTTCCCGTTCTTCGAATGGAGCGAGGAAGAAAAGAAGGTCGATTTCGCCCACAACCCGTTCTCGATGCCGCAGGGTGGCCTCGAGGCGCTGCAGAACCAGGATCCCCTCACGATCAAGGCGTTCCAGTACGACGCCGTCTGCAACGGCTTCGAAATCGCTTCGGGCTCGATCCGTAACCAGTCGCCGGAAACCATGGTCGCCGCCTTCGAAAAGGTCGGCCTCAGCCAGACCGACGTCGAAGAGCGCTTCGGCGGTCTCTACCGCGCCTTCCAGTACGGCGCGCCTCCGCACGGCGGCGCTGCCTTCGGTATCGACCGTATCGTCATGCTGCTGGTCGGCGCCAAGAACCTGCGCGAGATCTCGCTGTTCCCGATGAACCAGCAGGCGCAGGATCTGCTGATGGGCGCTCCTTCGGCTGCCACGCCGACGCAGCTGCGCGAACTGGCGATCCGCCCGGTACCGCCGGTCAAGAAGGACTAAGTCCTCTACGGTTTGACAAAATGAAAAACCCGACGACCGAAATCGCCGGGTTTTTTGTGCTTGATTAGACGACCAACTTAGTCGTTTGATGTGATTTTCAGGTCGATCATCTTCGGGATCGACTCTTTTGCGTTCCTCGCTGCTTCGAGGATCGCTGACATCGGAATGGGTTGGGCAGGGGTGGCGCTAAACATCAGGCTTCCTGGATTGTTGGAGTATTCAATAATCGCTCTTGAAAGCATCCGCTGGAGGTCGGGAATATCAAGCGCAGCTGTTAACTCCAGCATTTCTTTAGCGAAGCGGTTCGCAGATTGCGCGCGCGTCACATGGTCCCATTTACTCACGTAGTCGAATGCGCGGTTGGTGATTGACGCATCGTCAAAGCGGATCTGCGCGCTATTCAACGTCAACTGCTGAACGAACGCGAGAAGCAGCAAATATTTAGCATTCTTGGTATTCTCATCGTCCTCGACGCCGGTCAGGGAGGAGTAAAGTGCATCCGTGGTGCTGTAGAGCCCCGGGGTGATGCCCGAGAAGCTGAGCTGTACATTCAGCTTCCCCATATTCTCCAGATCAATCGTGTAGTCCGTCAGATCATACTTGCCGGTCGAAAGCTCCCAGCTGCTTTTCATGGAAAATGTCGCGCGCAGGTTTTGCAGCCCAAAAAATCGATTTGCTTCAGAGCTTACTGGCATCTGAGCAAGGGAGAGATCGGCAACAATTCCATCAACTGTGAAACTGGAATCGACGCCTTTTCCGTCTGGACGTTTCGTTGCGACGGAATCGGCAGCGGATATGGAGAAAAACTTTTCACCGACTTTTAGAGCGGACACCGGGCCAGCATGTGCGTGATAAGTGAATATTGAATCGATATCACTCAACGTCGCATTCGCGGGAATTTCGAGATCTTCCACCCTTAGCCCCGTTGCACTCGCACTGAAGTCCTTTTGCTCTATTGTAATATCGGGAATGAGCACCTTCTTGATTGTATAGCCGCCCGCCCGTTCGGTCAGGCCGATCATGATGACATCACCGAGGCTAATGGCGGTTCTTCCTCGCGGCATATATCTCACATTTTTCAGAACGACGGTTGAACCGTTAACATCGACGCTTCCGGCCTCCACTGAGTCGCCTATTTGCGCGACCATGGCATTGTTTAGCTTCTTGAGGACGTCGGCACCGTCGAGCGCGAAAGCAGAACTCGCTGAGAATAGAAGCCCGACGCTGATCGCTGCCAGCCACCTTGCTCGATAGAAAATCATGATGGAGTGTCCCGGATTAAAAGCGTCCATCTGAAACGGTAGATTTACTTATTATCGCAAGTAATAAGATATATTTTATTGAAATGCAAACATTAGTTGTATTTGTGGCAACGATATATGCTCGCGGTGCTCAATTTCATGAGATACAAAACCCGACGACCGAAATCGCCGGGTTTTTGTTTGGCCGCTGATATCAGCTAGATCGCGGCATAGACCGCTTTTGCCAGATCCATGGTGAACTGACCCCACATGCCCTCAAGGGTCGTATTGGTCAGGGCGACCACCGTCAGGCCCTTTTCGGCGTCGACGAACCAGCTGTGGCCATAGACGCCCCCCCATTTGATCGTGCCAGCCGAGAAGGGGACCTGTGCGACCACGGGATCAAGGACAACGGACCAGCCGTAGCCGAACCCGAAACCGGCCTGCTGCGCCTGCATATGCCCGCCCGCCTGATCGGCCATCATGGTTTTCACTGTATCGGCCGATAGCAGCGGTGCACCGCCCTTCCTGATCGTGTCCAGAATGGCAAGGATGTCGCTTGCCGTTCCGGCCATGCCGGCGCCGCCGGAGTGATAGGACGCGGGATCGAATATCCTGTCGGGTGCAAAGCGGATCACGCCGTCGAAGATTGGAACGAGCGCCTCGTCGCCCATTCGCTGCGGCTCTGGAGTACCATTCACATAGGCAGCTGCCAGGCGGCTGCGGTCGCGCACGTAGAAGCCCGTGTCGGAAAGGCCGAGCGGCTTCATGACAAGATCGGCAACCGCATCGCCGAGCGGGCCGCCGGTTTCCTTTTCGATGATGCCGCCAAGGACATCCATCGCCAGGGAATACTGCCAGTTTTCGCCGGGCGCGAAGAGAAGAGGCGCGCTGGCGAGGCGCGGGAGGTTGTCAGCCAGCGACCGGCCCGGCGTGTCCAGCCCGTCGGATACGCCAGCCTTGTGATAGGGGCCGTCTTGCGCCTCGGCGAATGTGTAGCCCAGCCCGGAGGTGTGGGTGAGAAGATGCCGGACGCGGATAAGGGCTTCGCCGCCATCCGGCAGACGCGGCCGGAAATCCGGCAGCCACTTGGTGATCGGATCGTCGAGCCCGATACGGCCCTGTTCGACGAGCCGCATGGCGGCAATGGTGACGATCGGCTTGGTGACGGAGGCGAGGCGGAAGATGGCATCTTCCCGCATAGCCACCCTGTTTTCCCGATCCGCCAGACCGGCGGCGCGGGCATAGACCAATTCTCCATCCTGAGCGATCAGAACGACGGTCCCGACCAATCTCTTGTCCGCCAGGGCGGAATTGATTGCAGCATCGACGCCTTCAGCAAGGCTGCCGTCGTTGAGAGGAACGGAATTTTCCAGTGGAAGACTCATGGGGAAAAACCTTATATAATCACAATGACCGTTCCTGAATAAACCAAGTCAGGAAATAATTCTAGAGTGACCATTGTGAAAAACATTGAAGAGAAGGAAAATTCTTCGCCACGCAAGCGCGGGCGGCCGCCCGCCTTCGATCGCGAAACGGTTCTTGCCGCCGCGCGGGATACCTTCTGGCAGCACGGCTACGACGGTTCCTCCATTGCCGATCTGACGGCTGCGATGGGCATCACGCCGCAAAGCCTCTATGCCGCCTTCGGTTCGAAGGCCGAGCTCTATCGCGAGACGTTGGATCAATATCGGCGCATGCCCCGTCCGGAACCCGGCAATCCCTTTCAGGACAAGCTGGATACCGTGACCGCTTTCGAGCGCTTTCTGACGAATTCCGCCAAGATCTTCACGGCGCCGGAGCATCCAAAGGGCTGCATGATATCCACAGCGGTGCTGAACTGCGCCGAGGAGAACGAGCCGATCGCGCATCATGTCGCATCGATGCGCCTGCAGACGCTGGATATCTTCACCGCCCGCATCGAACGGGGCATCGCGGAGGGGGATATGCGGCCGGATGCGGACGCTCGGTCGCTCGCGCGTTTTCTGGGCGCGATCGTGCAGGGCATGTCTGTCCAGGCGCGCGACGGCGCGACCGCGGACGAATTGCTCGCTCTCTTGTCTCATGCGCTCAACCAGCTGAAAACCTATCAAGTGCGACAGGAAGCCTGAGCCAAGGCAAAGAAAAACCCGGCGATCGAGACCGCCAGGTTCCGGAATGGTTTTGGGGATGACCGATTAGTCGTTCGAGGAAACCTTGAGGCCGATGACCTGCGGGATAGTCGTCGGCGCGCCCATGGCAGCGCCGATGATCATCGGCACCGGCACAGGCTTGCCCGGAGCGGCGGTGACGGTCAGGCTCTTCGGGTTGTCGAGATAAGTGCTGACCGCCGCGGAGACGGCATTCTGCAGCTCCGGAATGTTGAGCTGCGCCATCATGATCGGCGTCATTGCCTTCAGTGTGTCGGCAAGCTGCTTGCCCGTGACGCCCTGTTGCTTGCCGGCAAAATCGAGCGCACGTGCCGTGATCGATGCATCGTCGAAGCGGATCTGGGCGCTGTTGAAGGTGAGCTGCTGCAGCAGGCCGAGCATGGCGAGGCCGGCGGACTGCTGTGCTTCCTGCTGGTTCGGATTGGAGCGAACCGTCTTCAGCGCATCCTGCAGTGACTTGGCGAAGGCAGGCGTGTAGCCGGAAATGCTGAAGGCGAGGTTCAGCTTGCCGATGTCCCTGAAGTCGAAGGAATATTCGCTGATGTTGATGGTGCCAGGCCCCATGTCCCAGCTGCCCTTCATGGAGACAGTGCCGTCGATTTGCTGCAGCTTCAGCGCGTCGATCGCTTCCTTGGTCTTCGCATCGTCGACCTTGCTGAGATCGGCCTTGATGCCATTGATCTTGGCGTCGAAGTCGAGGCCCGACTTGTCGTCGCGCTTCTTCATGTTGGCGTCGGCGCCCTCGATCGAGAACACTTCGGTATCGTCCTTGGTCACCGATACGGCACCGGCATGGGCGCTCTTGTAATAGAGCAGCGAGCTCAGGTCGCCCTTGCTCGAGTCGGCCGGAATCTCGACGCCGGTCAGCTTGAGATCGGTGGCGGAAACGGAGGCGCCGTCCTTGTTGAAATCGACATCCGCAAAATCGATTTCCTCGATCGTGTAGCCACCGTTGTTTTCCTCGACGCCATCAAGGGTGATGTCGCCGAGCGGAATGCTGTCTTCCATGCCGGCCGCCTTGAAGCTCGCGCCCTTCAGCGTCACCGTGCTACCATCGACATCAATGCCTGTCGCGGCGATCGAACCGCCCTGCTGGCCATAGACGTCGTTGATCTTCTTCAGCAGATCATTGCCGTCGAGCGCAAAGGCGGAGCTGGCGAAAGACAGGATGGCGGCACTGCACAGCATCAGCCGCGTGGTCCGATAGAAAGTCATGATGGCGTTCCTCGTTGAGCCGGTGGTATTGGCGGGGGCGTACAGATTGAGCGTGTACTGCGCTGACTTATATTGATCTTTCTGTGAAAATCCAACGGCAATCAATGTAGAGTGCGAGTGCAGCAAAAATGTATCGATAGCCACCCTGCAATATGTCTGAAATGCCTTCATCCACAGGTGCTTTCGGCTGATTTCTTGCCGTGAATCGCCATCTCTTATAGTCAAGGGCCATGGGAAAAAATCTAACACCGCCGCCCAGTGACGGCGACGACAACATCCTTCCGGTCGATCTGAAGGCCGCGCTCGAAGAGCGTTACCTGGCCTATGCCTTGTCGACGATTACGCAACGCGCGCTTCCGGACGTCCGCGACGGGCTGAAGCCGGTGCATCGCCGTATCGTCTATGCGATGAGCGAGATGGGGCTCCGCCCGAACGCCGCCTTCCGCAAATGCGCCAAGATCGTCGGCGAGGTGATGGGTAACTATCACCCGCATGGCGACCAATCGATCTACGACGCGCTGGCGCGTCTCGCGCAGGATTTCTCGCAGCGCTACACGCTGGTCAACGGCCAAGGCAATTTCGGCAATATCGACGGCGATAGCCCGGCCGCGATGCGTTACACCGAATCCAAGATGACGGCGGTTTCCGAGCTGCTGCTCGAGGGCATCGACCAGGATGCCGTGGATTTCCGTGACACCTATGACGAGTCGAATTCCGAGCCGATCGTTCTGCCTGGGGCTTTCCCCAATCTGCTCGCCAACGGCTCTTCTGGCATCGCCGTCGGCATGGCGACCTCCATCCCGCCGCACAATGCTCACGAGCTTTGCGACGCCGCCCTGCATCTGATCAAGGATCGCGACGCGACGGTCGAGAAGCTGGTGGAATTGTATATTCCAGGTCCCGACTTTCCGACCGGCGGCATCATTATCGATGATCGGCAGAGCATCATAGAAAGCTACAAGACCGGCCGTGGCGGCTTCCGCGTCCGGTCCAAATGGGAGATCGAGGATCTCGGTCGCGGCGGTTACCAGATCGTCATCACGGAAATTCCGTTCCAGGTGCAGAAGTCGCGGTTGATCGAAAAGATTGCCGAGTTGCTTCTGGCGCGCAAGCTGCCGCTGCTCGAGGACATCCGTGACGAATCCGCCGAGGATATCCGCGTCGTTCTCGTGCCGAAGAGCCGCACAGTCGACGCGACGATCCTGATGGAATCGATGTTCAAGCTCACCGAGCTTGAGAGCCGGTTCCCGCTCAACATGAACGTTCTGTCCATGGGCCGCATTCCCAAGGTCATGGCGCTGAACGAAGTGCTGAAGGAATGGCTGGATCACCGCCGGGAAGTCCTGCTGCGCCGCTCGCGCTTCCGCTTGGCGGCCATCGAAAAGCGCCTCGAAATTCTCGGCGGCTTGCTGGTCGCCTATCTCAATATCGACGAGGTCATCGCCATCATCCGCGAGGAGGATGAGCCGAAGCCTGTCATGATGGAGCGTTTCGGCCTCACGGACAATCAGGTCGAGGCGATCCTCAATATGCGGCTGCGCTCCTTGCGCAAGCTGGAGGAGTTCGAAATCCGCAAGGAGTTCGACGGCCTGACGAAGGAGAAGGCCGACATCGAGGCACTGCTCGCTTCGGACGAGAAGCAGTGGCAGACGGTTGCCTGGGAAATCGGCGAGGTGAAGAAGAAATTCGCTAAGGCCACCGACATCGGTCGGCGCCGCACGCAGTTTGCCGAAGCGCCCGAAGCCGATGACGAGGCTATCCAGCAGGCGATGATCGAGAAGGAACCGATTACCGTCGTCGTCTCGGAAAAGGGCTGGATTCGCGCCCTCAAGGGCCATATTTCCGATACCTCGTCGCTGACCTTCAAGGAGGGCGACGGACTGAAGGTTGCCTTCCCGGCGCAAACGACGGACAAGATCCTGATCGTTACGACCGGCGGCAAGGCCTATACGCTCGGCGGCGACAAGCTGCCCGGCGGCCGTGGCCACGGTGAGCCGCTGCGCATCATGATCGACATGGAGAACGATCAGGATGTGCTAACCGCCTTCGTCCATGATCCGCAGCGCAAGCAGATGATCGCATCGACGGCGGGCAACGGCTTCATCGTTGCCGAGGCGGAACTGGTCGCCAATACCCGCAAGGGCAAGCAGATCATGAACGTCTCCTATCCCGACGAGACGAAGCTTCTGGTTCCAGTTTCGGGCGACCACGTTGCCGTGGTCGGCGAGAACCGCAAGATGGTGATCTTCCCGCTTTCGCAGGTGCCGGAAATGTCGCGCGGCAAAGGCGTGCGTCTGCAGCGCTACAAGGATGGCGGCATCGCCGATATCAGGTGCTTCGCGATCGCCGATGGCCTGACATGGGAAGATAGTGCCGGCCGCACCTTCACCAAGACCAAGGACGAGTTGGTGGAATGGCTGGGCGACCGCGCCGGTGCCGGCCGTGCCGTGCCGAAGGGCTTCCCCAGAAGCGGCAGGTTTTCTGGGTAAGGATCGATTGATCTAAAATCCCTGCAGTCGGCCAGTGGGTCGGTTGCAGGGACGAACGTCCTGAGCCCTAGCGAAGGGCCGGGGTGTTACGGCTTGACTGTCAACAGACGGCAATCGGCCGCCGGATCGATTGCCGACAGACATCGGAAACCCAACGCCGAGGCGAACAAGAGGCGGTTAGTTTCTAACCTGCCTCCGGAACACAAACGTCCCGTAGGAAGCGCGTTGCTCCTTCTTCGTCGATTTCACCAGCGGCCACAGCCAAGACAAAGCTGTAAAGATTGGCGTCCGTCGTTTGAATACGGTAGCCGTTGTCCATGAGAAAGACTGCTGTTGCCACGATGGCGATGCGTTTGTTGCCATCTATGAACGCGTGGTTTTTTGCCAACCCAAATAGATAAGCGACCGCCAGTTCGATGATATCATTTGTGCCGTATTGGGCCTTGTTAATCGGGCGCGCCAAGGCGGATTCGAGGGAGCCTTCGTCTCTCAGACCATAGGAGCCGCCGAACCTTTTGATCTGCATCTTGTGCAATTGTTCGATGAGCGGCCTAGTCAGGAAGATAAAGGGCATTACTCCGCCAACTTCTTGAGTGCCACTTTATACTGATCCATGAAACGCTGTGCATGTTCCATTTGACGCGCAAAGTCCGCGTCGGTTGGCTGCATCAGCAATCCACCATCCTTCAGGCTGAGCTCCAATGTATCGCCAGCACCGAGCCCCAACTGGTCAAGAACTTCCTTCGGAATAATCACGCCTTCGGAATTGCCGATCTTGCGGATGGTAACGTTCATGTTCAGCTCCAATGTAATAACGCAGTTATAACATTGGCTGACTGTCGTTTCAATGCGCAAGGCTCTGCGCGGTGATTGCTACTCTAGCCTTGACCCGCGCCTGCCAGAGCGAGTGAGCGGCTAGCGCGAGGATCAAGATGGCGCCGCCGGCCAGAGTCATGTTGGTGGGCGCCTCGGAGAAGATCAGCCAAACCCAGATTGGCGCGAGAATCGTTTCCAGAAGGTAGAACATTGCCACTTCCGGCGCCGAGAGGAAGCGTGTGCCTGTTGCAAGGCACCAGAAGGAAAGTGGCATCAAGACGGCGCCGTCGAGAAGAATCCAGCGGGGATGATCGATGGAAAAGCTCGAGGGAACCACATGGTAGAGGCCGACGGCGGCTGGAATGACGGCGGCCAGCAAGGAAGCAAAACCCATATCCCGGCCCGAGGCGCGGCTGATCGTGATGGCGCACGCAATGGAGAACGATGCCAGCACGGAAAGCGCATCGCCAAGCAAATGGCCGCCCTCCATACCATCCCCGACGATTAGACCAACCCCGAGGATCATGACAGCCATGGTAACGAAGGTGGAAAGGGCAGGGCGCTCTTTCAGGAAAATCCAGGAGAGCAGCGCGGTGAACATAGGGTTGAGCGCGATGATGAAGACCACATTCGCCGCCTTGGTATAATAGACGGCGAGAAGAAAAGTAACGGTAGTCAGCCCATAGAAGAAGCCAACGGGAATTCCGAGCGAGCCCGGCAGCACAGTTTGCAACGAGCCTGTGACTCGGCGGACGACGAAAAGGGCGGCCAGCGCCACGACGATGGTCGCGAGGCTGCGGGCCGATAGTACCGACCAGACTTCGCCGCTGGAAAGCCGTATCAGCGGAATATCCATCGACAGCGCCAGACCGCCGAGCGACGTCAGCAGCAGGCCCTTCTTATGGTCCGAGAGATGGGCGAACATTCAGCGTAAGGTATCTTTGTCGCCGTCGGCTGCCGGGTCGAAACGTTCCCAGCCGCGCGGCGTCAGATGTTCCTGCGGCTGAAAGCGGGTCTTGTAGTCCATCTTGCGCGAGCCCTTGACCCAATAGCCGAGATAGACGTGCGGCAATCCCAGCGCTTTCGTCCGCTTGATGTGATCCAGAATCATGAATGTGCCGAGCGACCGCGCATCAAGATCGGGATTGAAATAGGAATAGACCATGGAAAGCCCGTCGCTCATGACGTCGGTCAAGGCTGCGGCCAGAAGTTCGCCCTTCGGACGCTGCTCGAGGCCCGATCCTTCCTCGCGGCGGCGATATTCGATAATGCGCGTGTTCACATGCGTGTCCTCGACCATGATCGCATAGTCGAGCACGGTCATATCGGACATGCCGCCTTGCTGATGACGATAGTCGAGATAGCGACGGAAGAGCGAATATTGCTCGCTGGAGGGCTGCGCCGGAAATTCGGTGGCGATGATATCGCTGTTGGCGGTCAGCACCCGTTTCATCGATCGGGTGGGCTCGAATTCCTGGGCGAGGATGCGTACCGATATGCAGGCTCTGCAGGATTCGCAGGCGGGACGATAGGCGATGTTCTGCGAGCGCCTGAAGCCGCCCTGGGTCAGAATATCGTTCATCTCGGCGGCGCGCGGACCAACAAGGTGTGTAAAGACCTTGCGTTCCATCTCGTGCGGCAGGTACGGGCAGGAAGCCGGTGCCGTCAGATAAAACTGCGGAGATGGCGTCGACTGCGTGTTCATCTGCCGTTGATTGACCTTTCTCTCGGCACCCGTTTTCTACAAGCATGGCCCAAGTTTAGAAAACGTCAACTACGTCCTTCGCTAAAGATCGAAGTTTCCTAATTGACCATGCACAGAAATATCTCCTGCGCGCCCCATGGCCCGTGGGAAATCGCGAGGTGTCCTGTGCTTATGCGTTGTTTTAGGCCGTCCGGGCGATGACCGTGCCGAGCAGCAGGTCATGCACTAGCCGGCTGCGGTCGGTAAAGAGACCCACCAGCAGGATGAGCGGCGTCAGGACGGAGTTCAGGAACCAGAACAGCGCCAAATGGACGATCGCCGTCAGGAAATCCATGCGTCGGCCGTCGACTCGAACCATGGTGAGGCCCATGGCGCGCATGCCGAGCGACGCCTGATAGGGGCCGCCAAGCGTCCAGCCGAAATAGAGGCCGGCAACGAGAACGAACAGCACCGGATAAAGGAAGAAGCCGAGCCCCAGTGTCAGGATCGAAACGAAGAACAGCAGTACGGCCGCTGGAATGCACAGCAGCGCGACGATGATGTAGTCAACGATGAAGGCGAAGATGCGCCGGCTCAGAACGCCACTATAGGCGCGCCAGTCATCCGGTGCTGCATAGAGCGGGCTGGGGATCAGGCTCATCGTTTTGCTCCTTCGCGCTAGCCCCGTCAATTCTTCGAATCCGCAAGGGGCCAATGCCAGTTAAAGATCCCTCTGCGACTTTTATGCGACCGGTAGGGCACGCAAAAGTCGCGGCGGGGAAACATTTGCCGAACATATGGTATCGGCTTCAGCAAATACAATAAGCGGACGGCGTGACGTTATTTCTTCGCCAGATGTCTCGCCACATCGACAGCGAAATAAGTGAGGATGCCGTCGCAGCCGGCGCGCTTGAAGGCGAGCAGGGTTTCGAGCATCACGCGATCACCGTCGATCCAGCCATTGGCCGCGGCAGCCTTGATCATCGCGTATTCGCCCGAGACCTGATAGGCAAAGGTCGGAAGGCCGAAGGCCTCCTTCAGCCGCCAACAGATGTCGAGATAGGGCAGGCCGGGCTTGACCATCAGCATATCGGCGCCTTCCTCGACGTCGAGCGTGGCGTCGCGCACGGCCTCGGTGCCGTTTGCCGGGTCGATGTAATAGGTCTTCTTGTCGCCTTTCAGCAGGCCGCCGGTCGAGATCGCCTCGCGATAAGGGCCATAGAAGGCCGAACTGAATTTCGTCGCATAGCTCATGATGCCGACGCTCTGGTGGCCGGCTGCATCGAGCGCCTGGCGGATCGCGCCGATGCGGCCGTCCATCATTTCCGAAGGCGCGATGATGTCCGCTCCAGCATCCGCCTGGTAGACGGCGGCGCGCGCCACTTGTTCGACCGTCTCGTCATTAACGATCTCGTTGCCGCGCAGGATGCCGTCATGCCCGTGGCTGGTGAAAGGGTCGAGCGCGACGTCTGTGATGACGCCAATGTTCGGCACGGCCTTCTTGATTGCGGCAGTGGTGAGGTTGATGAGATTATTCTTCTCGAGACTGTTGGAGCCAGTCTCGTCGCGCAGTTCCATCTCGATGTTCGGGAATGTCGCGAGCGCGGGAATGCCGAGATCGGCTGCCTCCTTCGCCGCTTCCACGGCCTTGTCCACGGTCATGCGTTTGACGCCGGGCATGGCCGGGATCGGCTCGACGATGCCGGTGCCCGGGATCACGAAGATCGGCCAGATCAGATCGTCGACCGTCAGCCGGTTTTCCTGCACGAGACGGCGCGTCCAATCGGCCTTGCGGTTGCGCCGCATGCGCCGATGACCGGTGATCTCGTCAACGAGATGCGTCTTGTTCTCCATGATGCCGCCATCCTTCTTCGTCTATTTATGGCATTCTCTATGGGGCGCGTACCTATCACGCCGTCCCCAGGATTCAAAACAAGGCGAAAGGCCGCAGCCATTATATTCTGGCGAGGCGCGTGCCTCCTACGTATTGTTCGCGCATGGAACCTGATTCTTCGACCGTACCCAAGAATACGCTGACGGACATCCTGTTCGTGCTGTTCCTGCGGCTGATCGCGATCGCCTGCTTCTGGCTCGGCCTGCAATATTGGGCGATGCTGGTCGGCTATTCGCTGGATGGTCACGCCCGCTTCGATCTGCTCGCTCTGCCCTGGAAGGTCGCAGGGGCCGGGCTTGCGGTGGTTTTTCCGGTCGCAGCCCTTGGATTATGGCTTACCGTTTCCTGGGGGCCGGTCATGTGGGTGCTGGCTGCAGGCGGGCAGGGGCTGATGTATGGCGTCTGGCCGGAGATATTCGGATCCAATCCGCTGATCATGATCTTGCATGCGTGTGTGGCGGTGATTTATTGCGCTTTCCGCGTCCTGCTGTGGCAGGAGAAACGCCGGCGCCGGCAGCAGCAGGTAATGGTTGATTTACCCTGAGACAGCAACACTTCCTGGTAAGGTGCTGTTAAGCCTGCAGTTTAAGTAGAATTTTATGTGTATTCGATAGGGTCTCACTCAAGGCGGGAAGAAAACGACACCGCCAAACAAAACAGAGTGAGGCCAAGTCATGATGAACACGAAAATCAAGCCGCAGGCAGTTGCAAACGCTCGGGATCAGCAGGTTGATGACATCCGGGCTCTCTACATGGAATCCCTTCACCTGGTCGAGCGTCTGCACCGCCGCCTGCTTGATGTTATCAAGGACGAGTTCGACCGTCAGGGTCGCGACGACGTCAACGCCGTACAGGCACTTCTCCTTTTCAATATCGGCAATTCCGAGCTGACGGCCGGCGAGCTGCGCTCCCGCGGTTTCTATCTCGGCTCCAACGTCTCCTACAACGTCAAGAAGCTGGTCGACCTCGGCTTCATCAACCACCAGCGCTCGCGCATCGACCGTCGCTCGGTCCGCATCAGCCTGACGGAAACCGGCCAGGATATCGCCGAAACCGTCGCCAAGCTCTATGAGCGCCACATCGGCTCGATCGACAAGGTCGGCGGTATCGGCACCGATGAATTCACCCAGATGAACAAGCTCCTGCAGCGTCTGGACCGCTTCTGGAACGATCAGATCCTCTATCGCCTGTAAGTAACGGGCGGGGATCGATCCTAAGACCTTCCAGTAAAAGCAAGCTGGACACGTTCCCTGCGTGTCCGGCTTGAGGCGCATTGCCGAGCCGGCCGTTGTGCGCTTTTTGCCACGTCAGCGCTTCACCTTTCGTCCCATGTAACGTCCCAGGCGGCTAAGCCATTGACGCCGTATCAGGACACGCTATGAACCACGCGCAGCTGTGGTATTTTAGCAAATGCAGTTTGGCTTTTCTTTCGCACTTGCGCAGCAAAGCAAGTTTCATGCCGCGAGACACGAATTGGCCATATTGCTATGACAGCGGAAATCGACTGCAGGCAGCGTTCTCGAAATACGATCTTCCGACCTGAAGATCTTGGCTTCGCGATATTGTGATAGTTCGTGGCCAAGTTTTTGGTGGTGCATTAAGGGAACGGATTGATACTGAGCCACGTTACTTGGCGCAAGCTGCGCTATTTACTGCTTCCTCTCTAAGCTGCGCATGATTGGATCGCAGCGTTGAACGGTTAGGATATGTCGAAGAAAAACGGAATTGGACCCTTTTCGCGCCGCGCTTTCCTGCGGTCGGCTGCAACTCTTGGCGCTGCCGCACTGGCTGCTCCGGCTCTCGCGCAAAACGCGACCCCACTGGAAGCGCTGATCAACGACCGTTCTCGCGGCAATTGGGATGATCAGTTCGACGCCAAGGCCGCGGCGCGCACCGCCGCTGCTGTTCAGTCGAACACGCCAATCCTCGGGCCAGATTCCGTATCGAATATTCAGCAGGCGATCGCGCAATATCAGAGCATTGCCGCCAACGGCGGATGGCCGCAGATCAATCCGACAAGCCAGCAGCCGCTGCAGCTTGGCGTGACTGATCCGGCCGTACAGTCGCTGCGCCAGCATTTGATGATCACCGGTGACTTGCCGCGTGAGGCTGGTATCTCTTCCGCCTTCGACTCCTACGTCGACGGTGCGGTCAAGCGTTTCCAGGCCCGTCACGGACTGCCGGCAGATGGCGTCCTAGGCGATTTCACGCTGAAGGCGATGAACATCCCCGCCAATGTTCGCCTGCAGCAGCTCAACACCAATCTTGTTCGCCTCCAGACATTCCCGTCCGACCTCGGCCGCCGTCACGTCATGGTCAACATCCCGGCGACACGTGTCGAAGCCGTAGAGGATGGTCAGGTTGCACTGCGCCACCAGGCGATCGTCGGCCGTGAATCGCGGCCTACGCACATCATCAATTCGAAGATCTATGAGGTCATCCTCAACCCATACTGGACGGCGCCGCGCTCCATCATCATCAAGGACATCGTGCCCTTGATGCGCAAGGACCCGACCTACCTGACGAAGAACAACATCCGTCTTCTCGACGGCAAGGGCCAGGAAGTCGCACCCGAGACGATCGACTGGAACTCGGACAAGGCCCCGGACTTGATGTTCCGTCAGGACCCGGGCAAGACGAACGCCATGGCGTCCACGAAGATCAACTTTTATAATCCCAACAACGAATATATGCACGACACGCCGGAGCAGGGCCTGTTCAACAAGCTCATGCGTTTCGACAGCTCGGGCTGCGTGCGCGTCCAGAACGTGCGCGACCTCGCGACCTGGTTGCTGGCTGAAACGCCGGGCTGGCCGCGTCAGCACATCGAGCAGGTCATCTCCACCCGCGTCAACACGCCGATCAAGCTGGCGACCGAAGTGCCCGTCTATTTCGTTTATATTTCGGCCTGGAGCGCCCGCGACGGCATCGTCCAGTTCCGCGACGACATCTACAATCTCGACGGCAATTCCCAATTGGCGCTCAACACGACCCAGGGCATGGAGCAGCCGGTTCAGTAATCGGCGTTGTTCGAACCCCATCTGCACGGAAGCCGCATCTCAGGGTGCGGCTTTTTCGTTTGCCGGGGTCGCTCTGCGTAGAATGCCCAGCAAATGTCGCTGGTCGTATTGCTCTCCGGCGACCCTGACGCTAATACCGTCTGCATTGCCGTTTCGGCCCGTTCAGGAGCTTTCACGATGACCAACGCGTCCACCGAACCCTTCTTCAATCGCTCGCTTGCCGATACCGATCCGGAAATCTTTGGCGCGATCGGCAAGGAGCTCGGTCGTCAGCGGCACGAAATCGAACTGATCGCTTCGGAAAACATCGTCTCGCGCGCCGTTCTGGAAGCGCAGGGCTCGATCATGACCAACAAATATGCCGAGGGATATCCGGGCAAGCGCTACTACGGCGGCTGCCAGTACGTCGATATCGCCGAGGAGCTCGCCATCGAGCGCGCCAAGAAGCTGTTCGGCGTCAACTTCGCCAACGTCCAGCCGAATTCCGGTTCGCAGATGAACCAGGCCGTCTTTCTGGCGCTCTTGCAGCCGGGCGACACCTTCATGGGCCTCGATCTGAATTCGGGCGGCCACCTGACGCACGGATCGCCGGTCAACATGTCCGGCAAATGGTTTAACGTCGTGTCCTACGGCGTGCGCGAAGGCGATAACCTGCTCGATATGGATGAAGTGCAGCGTAAGGCCGAAGAGCACAAGCCGAAGCTCATCATTGCCGGCGGTACGGCTTATTCCCGCATCTGGGACTGGAAGCGCTTTCGCGAGATCGCCGACAGCGTCGGCGCCTATCTGATGGTCGATATGGCCCATATCGCTGGTCTGGTTGCCGGTGGTCAGCATCCGTCGCCGTTCCCGCATTGCCACGTTGCTACCACGACCACGCATAAGTCGCTTCGCGGCCCGCGCGGCGGCATGATCCTCACCAATGACGAGGATCTGGCGAAGAAGTTCAACTCGGCCGTCTTCCCGGGTCTCCAGGGCGGCCCGCTCATGCACGTCATTGCCGCAAAAGCCGTTGCCCTCGGCGAAGCGCTGCAGCCCGATTTCAAGGACTACGCCGCCCAGATCGTCAAGAACGCCAAGGCTCTCGCCGAAACGCTGATCTCCGGCGGCGTCGATGTCGTCTCCGGCGGCACCGACAACCATCTGATGCTGGTCGATCTGCGCAAGAAGAACGCCACCGGCAAGCGCGCGGAAGCTGCCCTGGGCCGTGCCTACGTCACCTGCAATAAGAACGGCATTCCCTTCGACCCTGAGAAGCCTTTCGTAACCTCGGGTGTCCGCCTCGGCACGCCGGCCGGCACGACGCGCGGCTTCAAGGAAGCCGAGTTCCGGGAGATCGGCAATCTGATCATCGAAGTGCTCGATGGCCTGAAGGTCGCCAATTCCGACGAAGGCAATGCTGCCGTCGAGGCTGCCGTGCGCGAGAAGGTGGTCAAGCTCACTGACCGCTTCCCGATGTACGGCTACATGGGCTAAGGAGAGCGCATGCGCTGCCCTTACTGCGGCTCAGAAGACACTCAGGTCAAGGACTCGCGCCCGGCGGAGGACAATACGTCCATCCGCCGTCGGCGCATTTGTCCGGATTGCGGCGGCCGCTTCACCACCTTCGAGCGTGTGCAGCTGCGCGAGCTCATGGTCATCAAGAAGACGGGCCGCAAAGTGCCGTTCGATCGCGACAAGCTGGTGCGTTCCTTCGAGATCGCGCTGCGCAAGCGTCCGGTCGACCGGGACCGGATCGAGCGCGCTGTCTCCGGCATCGTGCGTCGCCTCGAAAGCTCCGGCGAGACCGAAATCAGCTCCGAGCAGATCGGCCTGCAGGTACTGGAAGCGTTGAAAAGCCTAGATGACGTCGCCTTCGTACGCTACGCCTCCGTCTACCGCGATTTCTCGCATGCTGAGGATTTCGAGCATGTGATCGACGAAATCAACGCCAAGATCGCTCGCGATCCGCTGGATCCCTGACCATGGCGCCGCGGCCCGAGGACGAGCGTTTCATGGCCGCGGCCATCCGCTTGTCGCGCCGGCATCTGGGACTGACCTCCACCAATCCGTCCGTCGGCTGCATCGTCGTCAAGGACGGCGTCATCCTCGGCAGCGGCGTAACCGCACTCGGCGGTCGTCCGCATGCGGAGCCTCAGGCGCTAGCCGAGGCGGGCGAGGCGGCCAAAGGCGCCACCGCCTACGTGACGCTCGAGCCCTGTTCGCATTACGGCAAGACGCCGCCCTGCGCCGAGGCGCTCATCGCTTACGGCGTGGCACGCGTCGTCATCAGTGTCACCGATCCCGACCAGCGCGTTTCCGGGCGCGGCATCACCATGCTGCGCGATGCCGGCATCGAGGTCGATGCCGGTATTCTGGAGGTGGAAGGTAGGCGGTCTCTCGCCGGCTATCTCATGCGCCAGACGAGAAACCGGCCCTATGTGACTCTCAAACTTGCCGTTTCCGCCGATGGCATGATCGGCAAGACGGGCGAGGGGCAGGTGCGCATTACCGGCGATATCTCGCGCGCGCAGGTCCAGATGCTGCGCGCCGAAAGCGACGCCATTCTCGTCGGCATAGGCACGGCGATATCGGATGATCCGGAATTGACCTGCCGGCTTCCCGGCCTGGAGGATCGTTCGCCGCTCCGTATCGTCATCGATGGCGAACTGCGGCTGCCCCTCGGCAGCAAGCTGGTCCGGACGGCCCGGCAGTATCCGGTGATCGTAGTTGCCGGCCATCCGCCGTCCTTCGATGACAATACCGATGCTGCATTCCTCGGACGGCGCGCGGCGCTCGACGCCGCCGGTGTCGAGGTGTTGCAATCCAATTCCAGCGAGCCCGGAGAGCTGCTGGAAGCTCTGGGTACGCGCGGCATCTCATCCTTGCTGGTGGAAGGCGGCGCCAGGACGGCGCAGCGCTTTCTTGACGCCGGGCTGGTCGATCGCATTCTGCTATTCCGGGGGCCTGCCGATATCGGCGCGGGCGGTATTGAATCGCCAGTCCTCAAGTCCAATATCCCAGCTGACTTTATGCATGTCGGCGAGAGCCGCTTCGGCGACGATCTCTGCGACGAATACGAGAGAGGTTTTTGATGTTTACCGGAATTGTCACCGACGTCGGCACGGTCGAATCCATTTCCCCGATGCAGGAAGGCATCAAGCTGCGCGTTGCCACCAATTACGATCCGGCGACGATCGACATGGGCGCATCTATTTCGCATGCAGGCGTCTGCCTGACGGTGACCGGACTGCCGGAAGAGGGCAGCAATGGACGCTGGTTCGAGGTCGAGGCTTGGGAAGAGGCCCTCCGCCTGACGACCATCGGCAGTTGGGAGGCCGGAGACAAGATCAATCTCGAGCGTTCCCTGAAGATCGGCGACGAGCTTGGCGGCCACATCGTATCAGGCCATATCGACGGCAAGGCGGAAATCCTCTCGGTGACATCGGAAGGCGAGGCCACCCGCTTCCGCCTGCGCGCGCCGGAGCATCTCGCAAGATTCGTGGCGCCGAAGGGCTCGGTCGCGCTCGACGGTACCTCGCTGACGGTCAATGCCGTCGAGGGTACGGAATTCGATGTGCTCCTGATCCGCCACTCTCTAGAGGTTACCACCTGGGGCGAGCGCAAGGCTGGCGATTTCGTCAATTTTGAAGTCGACACAATGGCCCGCTACGCCGCTCGTCTGGCGGAATTCCCTGTCGTCCGCGAGGACTGAGTGTCACAAGCTCGCTACAGTAGAGGGCGCCGTTCGGTGCCTTGGCAGCTTACGCGAGAGTTTTTTCCATCAGGAAGTTCGACAAGATCTGACCGCGCTTTTCTACCTGCTGCGCGGTCACGATGACAAAGCCCTTGCGCTCGAAGAAGGGGCGGGCCGTCAGGCTCGCTTCGGTGAAGATCCGTTGAAGGCGCTGTTCGTGGGCCGCATTTTCGACGGTCGCAAGCAACAAGCTGGCGACGCCCTTTCCCTGATAATCGGGCGAAACGAACATCATATCCAGACAACCATCCGATTTCAGATCGGTAAAGCCGATGGGTTTTGAACCATCCATCGCAAGCCAGGTCGGCCGGCTCGCTCGATATTGTGCCCATATTTCTGCATCATCGACCTTTGCCCAGGCAGCGATCTGGGTCGGGTTGTAGTTCTTGGACGCCACCTCGCGAATGGCTCTCAGGAAAATGTCGATCGTGGCTTCGACGTCATCCGGTTCGTAAGATCTGACGGAAAACCCGTCCTGCTGAGCCGGCATGATAGGTCTCCCCGCAAAGCCTAACGTTCGAATAGGACGTTGGACCTGTCCTTGAGCACGAGTTCGCCGATACGGCGGAAGCCGATCTTTTCGGCAACCCGTATCGACGGCAGGTTCTCGAAATCCACGATGCAGGTCATGCGACGGCCTGCGAACAGTCTGTCTGCCCAGGCGATCGCGGCGCTCATGGCTTCCGTCGCATAGCCCTTGCCCTGCATCGGCGGCGTAATGGCCCAGCCGGCTTCCAGCGTGCCTTCCGTCATCGGCGTCATGTCGCGATGCAGATCCAGAAATCCCACTTCGCCGATCAGCCGGCCGCTTTGGCGTTCCTCGACGGCCAAGAAACCGAAGCCGAGATGATGCCATAGGCCGGCATAGCGCAGCAGGCGGGCCCAAACCTGCTCGCGTGTCGGCATCTCGCCACCGATGAAGCGGACGATCTCCTTCTGTTTCCAGAGCTCGAGGAATTCGCCGAAATCATCAAGCGTGTGGCCGCGCAACAGAAGCCGGTCGGTCGTCAGTGTCGGAATATGGGTCATCGGGTCAGGTCTTTGCCGAAATGTTTTGGGTGGTGGTCAGTCGTCCGAGGCGCCGGGTTCGCCGTCCCAGTAGTCCAGGTTGGTGGCAGCGGCGCGGCCGATGGCTCGGAACGCCGTCTTGCCGTCGCTATAGGTTTTGGCCAGGAACTTGCCGGAATCGGGATATTCCACGATCTCGGTCCGCGCCTTCGTGGAAATGGCGAGATAGGTGAGCACGCTGGGGCCGACATTGATCAGCTGATGTGCCGTTTCCGGGCCGCCGGCCGGAGCTCCAAGAACATCGCCCTTGCTGACCGCGACGCGCTGGTCACCGAAGCGATATTCGCCTTCGCCGTCGAGAATGACGAACATCTCCTCCTCGACATGATGATTGTGAAACGGACAGCCGGATTTGCCCGGAGGCACCTCGTTGTAGCTGATGCCGAGCTGCTTCAGCCCGAGCTTTGTCCCGAAGGACGTATCGCTGCCGGCAAAGAAGCTGCCTTGCTGCCAATGTTCCAGTTCAAGCTCGCCGACATTGATGGCGGGTGCGGATTTCTTCGTCATGAACCTCCCCCTCGCAGGTTGCAAATTATTATCGAAGCGGTTGCGTGTGCGAAAGCCACAATTTCCGCGGCGCGCTGATCATTTCCAAATAGGGTCGGAATCGGCGCGGGCCATTGAAAAACACTTGCCAAGCGAGGCCCGCCGTGATTTGACCCGGGCCTAACAAGGTGCCGCGCCCTCTCAAATTGCAGGTGATGTATGACCAGCTCTTCCAATGCTCATATCCTTATCGTCGAAGCTCGCTTCTATGACGATATGGCCGATGCCCTGCTCGACGGCGCCAAGGCCGCTCTCGACGAGGCTGGCGCGACCTATGACGTCGTTACCGTCCCAGGCGCGTTGGAGATCCCCGCGGCAATTGCCATGGCGCTCGATGGCGGCGACAATGGTAATGTGGTTTATGACGGCTATGTGGCTCTCGGCATGGTTATCCGCGGCGAGACCTATCATTTCGATATCGTCGCCAATGAATCCTCGCGGGCTCTGATGGATCTGGCCGTCAGCGAATCTCTCGCGATCGGCAATGGTATCCTCACCGTCGAGAACGATGAGCAGGCATGGGCGCGTGCGCGCCGTTCGGATAAGGACAAGGGCGGTTTTGCCGCCCGTGCGGCGCTGACCATGATCGCGCTGAAAGAGAAGTTGGGTGCATAATAGATGAGCAATCAGGATAACGAGCGACCGGCAAAACCCGCCAACCAGCGGGGTGCCGCACGTCTTGCGGCGGTTCAGGCGCTCTATCAGATGGATATCGGCGGAACCGGCGTTCTGGAGGTGGTGGCTGAATACGAGGCACACCGTCTCGGGCAGGAGCTGGATGGCGAGACCTATCTGAAGGCCGACGCATCCTGGTTCCGCTCCATCGTGTCGGGGGTCGTGCGTGAGCAGACCCGGCTCGATCCGCTGATCGGTTCCGCGCTACAGGATGATTGGGCGCTGTCGCGTCTCGACAGCACCGTGCGCGCTATCCTGCGCGCTGGCACTTTCGAGCTTATCGATCGCAAGGACGTGCCGGTCCCGGTCATCGTCACCGAATATGTCGAGATTGCGCATGCCTTCTTCGAGGAGGACGAGCCGAAGCTCGTGAATGCCGTGCTCGACCGAATCGCCAAGCAGATTCGCGGCGAAGCGAAGAAATAGGCTTCGCCGGACGTTCAGATCGCGATGTAACGCATTTTCGTTTCCTTCGTTCGCGCCTGATTTCATCTTCGAATATTCTTTTGAACCTCTTGCGGGTGTTTTACCTGCGGGCGGTCTTGACGCGACGTTTTCCCAACAGCAATCTCGCAACTGCACAGCGACCGATCCCCTGGAGGAGGGGGCCGACCGTTGTCGCAGGCGGCCGGGGGATGGAGTGAACCGCCGGCTTTTTTGGAGGGAAAAAGCGAAATGTCGATTCTTTTAGGAGTGATCGCATGCGGACTGCTCTCGGTCATCTATGCCGTATGGGCAACCCGGTCGGTGCTCGCTGCCGATCAGGGCAACGCCCGCATGCAGGAGATTGCCGGGTATATTCGTGAAGGAGCGCAAGCCTATCTGGCGCGCCAATATAGAACCATCGCCATCGTCGGGATCATCGTTTTCATCGCGGCCTGGCTCCTCTTGTCGGCCGAAGCCGCTTTCGGCTTCCTGATTGGCGCAATCCTCTCAGGCGCCGCAGGTTTCATCGGCATGCATGTCTCCGTGCGCGCCAATGTTCGTACCGCGCAAGCCTCGTCGCAGAGCCTGTCCGCAGGCCTCGACATCGCCTTCAAGTCCGGTGCCATTACCGGCATGCTGGTTGCAGGTCTCGCCCTGCTCGGCGTCTCCATCTACTTCTATGTGCTGACCGGCATCCTCGGTCACGAAGCCGGTTCGCGTGACGTGATCGATGCGCTGGTCGCCCTTGGTTTCGGCGCCTCGCTGATTTCGATCTTTGCCCGTCTCGGTGGCGGTATCTTCACCAAGGGGGCCGATGTCGGCGGCGACCTCGTCGGCAAGGTCGAGGCCGGCATCCCGGAAGACGATCCGCGCAATCCCGCCACCATCGCCGACAATGTCGGCGACAATGTCGGCGATTGCGCCGGCATGGCGGCCGACCTGTTCGAGACCTATGCGGTGTCCGTCGTTGCGACCATGGTTCTCGCCGCCATTTTCTTCGCTGGCTCCCCGATCCTCGGTTCTGCCATGATCTACCCGCTGGCGATTTGCGGCGCCTGCATCATCACCTCGATCATCGGCACCTTCTTCGTCAAGCTCGCTGTCAATGGCTCGATCATGGGCGCTCTTTATAAGGGCCTCATCGCGACCGGCGTGCTGTCGATCATCGGTCTGGCCGCCGCCACCTCGCTCACCATCGGCTGGGGTTCGATCGGCACCGTTGGCGGCTTCGACATCACCGGCACGAAGCTCTTCAGCTGCGGTATCGTCGGTCTCATCGTGACGGCGCTGATCGTCGTCATCACCGAATACTACACCGGCACCAACAAGCGGCCGGTCAATTCCATCGCCCAGGCGTCGGTTACCGGTCACGGCACCAACGTCATTCAGGGCCTTGCCGTCTCGCTGGAATCGACGGCATTGCCGGCGATCGTCATCGTCGGCGGCATCATCGCCACCTACCAGCTCGGCGGCCTGTTCGGCACAGGTATTGCGGTCACCGCCATGCTCGGTCTTGCCGGTATGATCGTCGCGCTCGATGCCTTCGGTCCGGTGACGGACAATGCCGGCGGCATCGCGGAAATGTCACATCTTCCGCCGGAAGTGCGCAAATCCACCGATGCGCTGGACGCGGTCGGCAACACCACCAAGGCCGTCACCAAGGGTTATGCCATCGGTTCGGCCGGTCTCGGTGCACTCGTGCTGTTTGCCGCCTATTCGAACGACCTGCAATATTTCGCGGCGCACGGCGATAAGTTCCCGTATTTCGCCAATGTGGGCACGATTTCGTTCGAGCTTTCGAACCCCTACGTCGTTGCCGGCCTGCTGTTCGGCGGTCTCATCCCCTATCTCTTCGGCGGTATCGCCATGACGGCCGTCGGTCGTGCTGCCGGTTCGATCGTGGAAGAGGTGCGCCGGCAGTTTCGTGAAAAGCCCGGCATCATGCAGGGCACGGAGCGTCCCGATTACGGACGCGCCGTCGATCTGCTGACCAAGGCTGCCATTCGGGAAATGATCATCCCGTCGCTCTTGCCGGTTCTGGCGCCGGTCGTCGTCTATTTCGGCGTCCTGCTGCTGTCCGGCTCCAAGGCCTCTGCCTTTGCCGCTCTCGGCGCTTCGCTGCTCGGCGTGATCATCAACGGTCTCTTCGTCGCCATCTCGATGACGTCGGGCGGCGGCGCCTGGGATAACGCCAAGAAGAGCTTCGAGGATGGTTTCGTCGACAAGGACGGCACGCGCCACATGAAAGGCTCGGAAGCTCACAAGGCATCTGTAACGGGCGACACCGTCGGCGATCCCTACAAGGATACGGCGGGTCCGGCCGTCAATCCGGCGATCAAGATCACCAATATCGTCGCCCTGCTATTGCTTGCGATTCTTGCCGGCTAAGCGAAGCAGACCGAACGCAAAAAGAAAACCCGCGGGGCGCAGTGCCTCGCGGGTTTTTCGTTGAGATACCGTCCCGGTCTTATTGGCCCGGGTTGAGGTTGTTGAGGAAGTTCCTTGCGCCGTTGACGCCGCTGCCGCTGCCCTGGAGGATCTGCTGCAGGAAGGTGATGTCGCGACCGCCGGTCGGGGTCGTGCGGCTGATCATGTCGAAGACCTTGCCGTCCTTCAGCGTGTAGTTGGCTTCCTGCTTCACCACGCCGTCCTTGTCGAAATAGATCGCCAGAATGTTCTGGTCGACCAGCTTCGGCTTCATGAAGGCGACGGCGCGCGTACGCTTCTGGGAGATATAGTAGAAGACCTCGCCATCGAAGGTCGCGGTGGTGGAAGGCGTGCCGAGCGACAGCAGGACCTGTTCGCGGCTCGAACCGACCGGCGCGAGCGCCAGCGACTGCGGGTCGAAGATGTAGCCGTTGTTCATGACCTCGCTGGTCTTGCAACCCGAAAGGCCCACGGTCGCAATCACCAGGGCGATGGCGGCAGCGCTGCTGAAAGTAATGTCAGACTTGAAATACCGTCTGGTCAACGACATCTCATCTCCCCTAATGAATCAATCCGATGGCCGGGCGGCCGATATGACCTTGCTGTGCACATCATTGTGGCCTTTCCGCGATGGCAAAAGGCACAATCATGTTGTTCGGCACTCTTCGTCACCGATCATGCACAACGTGACGACGGTAAGGGCTGGAGCCTCGAAGCGGGCACAAACGGCATTGCAATTCGCGCCTGCTTCGGTAAACCAGCTTTTGCGTGGATGCAACAAGGCCAAGCAAAAACGGCGCGCTCCGAGGGAGCCAATTCCGGGAATTTTCATGATTTTT
Organism: Rhizobium sp. 11515TR; assembly: GCF_002277895.1. Classification (NCBI taxonomy): domain Bacteria; kingdom Pseudomonadati; phylum Pseudomonadota; class Alphaproteobacteria; order Hyphomicrobiales; family Rhizobiaceae; genus Rhizobium; species Rhizobium sp. 11515TR. Next base: position 1,968,710 of record NZ_CP022998.1, read on the forward strand.
GGGCTCTTCCGCAAAAGAAATCACAATCAGATCATCGTCGTCAGGCAGTATGAGGCGCTGACATCCATGGCGCGACAGCCGGTTTTCTATACCGACTACGAGGTGCCCGATACGGTGATGGGGCGCTTCGAATTGCTGTCGGTGATGATGATCCTGTTCTTTCGCCGCACGCGATCGTCGGCGACAAGCGGTCAGGAACTGGCGCAGGAAATCGTGGATGCTTTCTTCGAGGATATCGATTATTCGATCCGCGAGCTCGGTATAGGCGACAACAGCGTGCCGAAGCGCATGAAGAAGCTGGCCGGCATGTTTTATGGGCGGCTCGAAAGCTATGCGGGTGCCATGGATAGCGGCGATCGCACCGCGCTTGCCGCGGCGCTTCAGCGCAACATCTATCCCAAGGCGAGCGAAAGCGCGGCATCCATGCGTTCGCTGGCCGATTGGATGATGATCGCAGAAGCGCACTTGGCGACCATAACCGAAAATCAGATCGCTACGGGTTCGGCGACGCTGCCAGTGCCAGATAAAGTCGGCCAACGGGCCGGTTAGGAGATAAAAATGAAAAGACACGACTCCGATGAAACGCCGTTTTCCTATCCGGTGAAGGTGGGACATATCTCTGCCAATCCGGTGGATGTGCACCTCGAGGCTGACGATCGCGAACTGGCCGGGCTCGCCGCCCTCTGGGATGTTCTCTCTGTCGGCAAGCTCGAAGCCGACCTCAAGATTTCGCGCTGGAAGCGGGACGGCGTGCGCATCAAAGGCAATGTGAAGGCAAAGATCGTTCAGGCTTGCGTTGTCACACTCGAGCCGGTCGAATCTGATATCGACGAGGACTTCGAGCACATCTTCGTGCCCGAGGATTCCAAACTGGCGCGTGCGCCCTCTGTGGATGCCGGAGAAATGATACTTGATCCTGATGGTCCGGATCTTCCGGAGACCTTTACCGGTGACACGATTGACGCCGGCGCGGTCGTTGCAGAATTTGCCGCTCTCGCCATCGATCCCTATCCGCGCAAGCCTGGCGTGGAATTCGAAGCGCATATTGAAGACACGGGCGAAGATGACAGAAAACCGTCGCCCTTTGCTGTTCTGAAAGACTGGAAAAAGGAATAGGCCCCGGTGCCGTTCGAGCACAATTCAGTTGTAACCGGGGGAGAAAACGGTATTTTGACGCCAAATTCGCCCGTCGCGGCGGAGAAAAAGGACTAGGGACGCGTGATCAGAATTTCTCTTGACCTAATGGGTGGCGACTTCGGCCCTGAGGTTGTTGTTCCCGGCGCGGCCAAGGCGCTGGATAGGCATCCCGATATCACATTCGTCATGTACGGACAGAAGGAGCGCTGCGAGGCGGTCCTCGCCAAATATCCCAAGCTTCGCGAAAAATCGGTCTTTCACGAATGCGAGGTTGCCATCAGCATGGATGAAAAGCCGAGCCAGGCGCTTCGCCGCGGCCGCTACGTCTCCAGCATGTGGCGCTCGATCGAGGCGGTGAAGACAGGCGATGCCGATGTCGTCGTGTCGGCCGGCAACACCGGTGCGCTGATGGCGATGGCGAAATTCTGTCTCCGCACCATGGCCAATATCGAACGTCCGGCAATCGCGGCGATCTGGCCGACGCTGCGCGGCGAAAGCATCGTGCTCGATGTCGGCGCCACGATCGGCGCCGATGCCCAGCAATTGCTCGACTTTGCCCTGATGGGCGGCGCCATGGCGCGCGCGCTCTTTGAGATCGAACGCCCGACAGTCGGCTTGCTGAACGTCGGCGTCGAGGAAATCAAGGGCCAGGAAGAGGTCAAGGACGCCGGCCGCCTCATTCGCGAAGCCAATCTCGAATCGCTCGAATATTCCGGTTTCGTCGAGGGCGATGATATCGGCAAGGGTACGGTCGATGTCGTCGTCACGGAAGGCTTCTCCGGCAATATCGCGCTGAAGGCGGCGGAAGGCACGGCAAAGCAGATCGGCGCCTATCTGCGCGCCGCCATGTCGCGCACGCTGCTTGCGCGCATCGGTTATGTCTTTGCCAAGGGCGCCTTCGACCTGCTGCGCGAAAAGCTCGACCCCAGCAAGGTCAATGGTGGTGTCTTCCTTGGCCTGAACGGCATCGTCATCAAGAGCCATGGCGGCGCGAATGCGGAAGCCTTCGCAGCCGCCATCGATGTCGGCTATGATATGGCCAAGAATGGGCTCACGCAGAAAATCGAAAACGATTTGAAGAGATATCATGCCAAACGGCTGCCCCCTATCGGGCCGGAAGCGGCATGAGAGACGGGGTACAAGCAGAATGATCCGTTCAATTGTTCGCGGCTTTGGGGCGGCGCTCCCCAAACGCGTCATGACCAATGCCGAGATGGAGCAGGTTGTCGATACCAGCGACGACTGGATCGTCCAGCGCTCCGGCATCCGCCAACGCTATATCGCCGGCGAAGGCGAAACGACGGCCTCGCTTGGTGAGCAGGCGGCGCGTGCGGCTCTCGCCAATGCCGGGATGACACCGGATGATCTCGATCTCATCATCGTTGCCACCTCGACGCCGGACAATACTTTTCCCGCAACGGCGGTGAATATCCAGAACCGGCTCGGCATGCATCATGGCTTCGCCTTCGATGTCCAGGCCGTCTGCACCGGCTTCGTCTATGCGGTGACCACGGCTGACGCCTATATTCGCGGCGGCCTTGCCAAGCGCGTACTCGTCATCGGCGCCGAGACATTTTCCCGCATTCTCAATTGGACCGACCGCACGACATGCGTTCTCTTCGGTGACGGCGCTGGCGCGCTGATCCTGGAAGCCGGCGAGGGAAGCGGTTCCAATAGCGATCGCGGCGTGCTGACGGCAAGCCTGCGCTCCGATGGTTCCCATAAGGAAAAGCTTTATGTCGACGGCGGCCCGTCCACGACGGGAACGGTTGGTGTCTTGCATATGGCGGGCCGCGAAGTGTTCAAGCACGCCGTCGGCATGATTACCGACGTCATCCAGGCGGCATTCGATGCGACGGGTACAACGCCCGACGATCTCGATTGGCTCGTGCCGCATCAGGCCAACCGCCGCATCATCGATGGTTCCGCCAAGAAGCTCGGAATTGCTCCCGAGAAGGTTGTGGTCACCGTGGACCTTCATGGTAACACCTCGGCTGCATCAATTCCGCTTGCGCTCGCCGTTGCGGCCGGTGATGGACGAATCAAGAAGGGCGACCTGGTGATGCTGGAGGCCATGGGTGGCGGCTTCACCTGGGGCGCGGTCCTGCTGCGCTGGTAGTGCCACATCTCTAAAAGCCGTTCCGAACAAGAGCTTGACCGTTCGGCGCAACGGCAATAGTCTCGCAAAACTTGAAGAAGATTACGCAGCAATATGGGCGGGGAGCTATGACGGGCAAGACAGTGACGCGCGCAGACTTGGCGGAGTCGGTATTCCGGAAAGTCGGTCTCTCCAGAACGGAGTCGGCAGAGCTCGTCGAGACTGTGATCGATGAAATTTGCAACGCCATCGTGCGTGGAGAAACGGTAAAGCTCTCCTCGTTTGCGACATTCCAGGTGCGTGACAAGAATGAGCGCATTGGCCGCAATCCGAAGACCGGCGAGGAAGTGCCGATCTCTCCGCGGCGTGTCATGACCTTCAAGGCGTCGAACGTCCTCAAGACCCGCATTCTGAAAGCACATGCGAGCCGCAAGGCGAAGGCCAAGCCGGTAAATCCTGCCTCCTAATTCCATCCTTGCGATTTCTGTTTTCGCTCCGCCGCATGCTTTGTCGTGCGGTTGCTCCGGTGCATCTTCTGTGATGATTTGTCGCCAGCCTGTGCAGCGGCTGAAGATGTGACTTGAATTTCCACCGCCAAACCGTTGAAATATGGTGAGTCGTATCATGGAGCGGTACGAATGCCGACATCCGCTTTTGCGTGATCCGGCCAAACGGCGCCGCATGCGCAGTGTGGGAGTATGATGATGGACAAGAGCCCGGATGCATTTCGCACGATCAGCGAAGTCGCGGAAGACCTTGATCTGCCGCAGCATGTCCTACGGTTCTGGGAGACCCGGTTTCCGCAGATAAAGCCGATGAAGCGGGGTGGCGGCCGGCGCTATTATCGCCCCGAGGATGTCGACCTGCTGAATGGTATTCGCCATTTGCTTTACGATCACGGCTATACGATCAAGGGTGTTCAGAAGCTTCTGAAGACCAACGGCAACAAGTTCGTCATCGCTGTCGGGCATGGTGATCTGGCCAGTGTGGAAGCGCTTGCGGCGGCCCAGGAGCCTGCCGCCGTTGAGCCCCGTGTCGCCTCTGCCAATTCCGACGAAGACCAGATCGTCGGCCGCGCCAAGGCACCGATCAGCCGCCGTTTCTTCAATTTTGTCAGCGGTGACGATGGCGTGCCTGATGTTTCCATCGGCAAATCGAGTGTCGGCAAGGAAGATCGCGCTTTGCTTCAGGAGACGCTTTACGATCTTCTGGAATGCAAGCGTCTCCTCGATCAGGTACGATAAGGCTGCCCGCACGCGTGGGTCGGGCGTGTTGGGGATTGCGGCTAAAGCCTATTGTGTTTCGCAGGTGTGCAACTATCGTATGCATTCTCTTGTCCGATGCATGTATCGGCCGCGTGTGGTGCGTCGTTTTGTCATTACGACAGGCGTGTGACATTTTTGTCACGTCTGCCACTCTTCTGCGTTGTGGAAATTAGTTCGGCAGCCTTATTAACTTGCTGGGGCAAGCTCACGGGTTCAGTTTGGCGGCGAAGCTTATTGCTTCGCCCTGTTTGAGGGGAACAGTCAGGCTATGGAGGGGCACGTCGTTGTCTGCCGGGAGACTCCATCTCTGACGGATAGTCGAATGGAGACACCATGAACATCAAGAGCCTTCTTCTTGGCTCCGCCGCTGCCATCGCAGCCGCGAGCGCCGCCCATGCCGCCGACGCCATTGTCGCTGCGGAACCCGAACCGCTTGAATATGTCCGTATCTGCGATGGATACGGCACAGGCTATTTTTATATTCCCGGCACTGAAACCTGCCTGAAAGTCGGCGGAAAGGTTCGCACGGAAGGCGAGTGGTATGACGCCTATAATCCGCGCAGCAGGGTCGGCACGCTCTGGCATGAGCGTGTGGAGCTCAATGTCGATACGGCGACCGACACCGAATACGGTCCATTGAAGACCAACACCATCTTCCGCTGGGAGTGGAATGATGGAGGCGCGACTTCCTCCAAGCTGCTGTTTGCCAACATCAGCCTCGGCGGCTTCACGGTCGGTAAGCTTGACTCTCAGTACAATCTTTACGTCGGCTATGCCGGCGATGTCATCAACGACGACGTGATTTACGACGGCCCGTATGAACTTAATCAGCTGACCTATAAATACGAGCCGGACAATGGCTTCTCGGCTGTGATCTCGCTGGAAGACTCCAATTCTACTTCCGACGGTGAGGCCTCTTACGGTGCTGGCTGGTGGACGGACGACAAATCCAACCACTATGCTCCCGACGTCGTTGCCGGGCTCGGCTACAAGGCCGGCAACTGGGGCATCAAGATCGTTGGCGGCTATGATTCCATTGTTGAGGAAGGTGCCATCAAGGCTCGTCTCGACGCCAAGTTCGGCGGCGTGGAAGCCTTCCTGATGGGTGGCTGGAATACCGACGGCGACAAGCTGAACAAATATGCCGGCACCAACCAGGATATTTCAGCTTGCACGACCTCGAGCGGCACCAACGCGGCCAAATGCGGCTGGGGTGACTGGGCTCTCTGGGGTGGCGTCGGCGTTCCGGTTAACGACAAGCTGAAGTGGAACCTGCAGCTCGCCTATACAGAGTCGAAGATGTTCGAGGCGACCACAAACCTCAAGATCTATCCGGTCAAGGATTTCCTGGTCGAGCCGGAACTCACCTATGTGCACTACGACTACATCAAGGATGATACGGTCGCCGGCATCCTTCGTTTCGAACGGAACTTCTGATCGAAAACACGCCCGCGGTCTCGATGGGCTGCGGGCGTGCAAATCGGATGTGAAGGCCCCGCCATTGGCGGGGTCTTTTCATTTTGCACTATGCTGCTATCCGGCCGTTAAGCACGATGCCATCCTTGCGTGCAGTTTTGCCACGATTGACGGATTTTCGCGCGGTGCTTGATGAGGTTGGCTTGCTAGAGCTTACCTTTGGCTGTATTTCGCTTTCCGGGGTTGTATCCTAAATTGCCGGAGGGAATATGCGCATACGTGCCACGATGGCGGCGAGCCTTGTCGCTATATCAACCATTCTATCGAGCTGTCAGACACCGCAGGAATCTGCGATGAATGCGGAAATGACCTGCCAGTCGCAGGGGTTCCGTCCGGGAACGCAGCGCTACAATCGCTGCGTCGGCGCCACATACCAGTCCAATCGCGCCCAGGCGCAACAGGCTGAAAACCAGGCCGCCGCTTTGGCCGCTGCCGGCATCATCGGCGGCGTTCTCGTCGGCGCCGCTGTCAGCGATAATCATCATCACCGCAGCTATTACGGCCGGCCCTATTACCGTCGGTGCTATCGCTGCTGGTAAGCGTGACTTTTATCTGTATTCCAACACGCTCCGTCGGCTCACGCCGGCGGAGTTTCGTTCAGGCCAACGAATCTTCAGTGCAGTTCCAGTAGACTACAGCGACTTTCCGTCGGAAGGCTCTAGTCTGGCGGGCTCATTTCCTGGCGGTTCACGAGCTTCACGCTTCGGTCCGGCTGGACAATATAGGTTTCGATAACATCCTGGCCCCACTGGTTCGTGAAGTGATGCTGGAATTGCGATCCGGGAGGCGATTTCGTCAGTTTCATATGCGGTTGGCCGCCATAGGTGATGCTGCCCGGAATGGGCTGCACCGATTCCGTCGTATTGCACGCGGAGAGCAGCGGTGCGCATAACAGGAGAGTCATTATATAGGGCTTCATTGCTTTGACTTTCCGCCCACTTTCCGTCGTGCGATAGCCGTCGCACATAAAGACGGAAGGGCATCTATGAGTGTGGCTCCAAATCACTATATACAGATAATGACGGCGTGGTCGGCAGCAAGGTTGTTGTGCGGATTTACTTGATCGCGCCGCCAGATTTCGAAGGAGTCGCATATGTTTACGATTGCGAGATCGATAACTGCCGCAGGCTTTGGTCTTTTGCTGGCGGTAGGTGCCGCCATGCCGGCGAATGCCGTCACCATGCCGACCCTGACGGTGCCTGCAACCGGACAGTCGGACATCATCCAGGTTCGCGATCACGGTCATGGCCACGGCCATTGGCATCATCACCATAATCGTTGGGGCAGCGGCCATCGGCTGCATGGCTCGGACAGCTATTATGACGACGATTCGGATAGCGGCGTTCTCTTCAAATCTTTTGTGACCGGTACTCTGTTCAACAGGCAGAGTTCACAGAGCTATTACGGCGCTCACGCGCGTGACTGCGCAAGCCGCTATCGCTCTTATCGCGCCTCCGATAACACCTATCAGCCGAGCCGCGGACCGAGGCAGCTGTGCCGTTGAGCGGCAACTTTTTCTGAGCAGGCCGACACTTTTCGCTTGCGTCGGGAAACGCTAAACTCTAAACGAAACAAGCCGTTTCGGCAGGTCGGGGCGTAGCGCAGCCCGGTAGCGCACTTGACTGGGGGTCAAGGGGTCGCTGGTTCGAGTCCAGTCGCCCCGACCATTTATCTCCTTGAACTCCCAATCGAATTCTGAAAATCAGCTACACCAGGACGACGCCTGGCCGGTCCAGCGGCGCGCGAGACCTTCCGACACCATCTGATCGCCGAGCGAGCGCCCCGCGCGCATGGCAATGCGGAGCTTGCCGCCATTCGGGTCGTCGCGACGGCTGCTGCCGGAAAGCACGAAGCTTCCATCGTTGAGAATGGCCTGCAGGCGCAGTTTCGCGGCTACGCCTCTCTGTCTTTCGCTGGGGCAGCGCGCGGCACCGGCGTCCGGGACCTCGATATCGGCCAACTGAATCCGTATGCCATCCTGCCAGAAGGTATTGCCGTCGACGACGCAATTCGTGCCCGAGCCGGCGCCGCATAGCACGAAACGACCGCCGGACTGCGCATGCAAGCCGGGTATCGGCCGTTCGACCGGTATCTTGTTGACCGGCATTGCCACGGGAATGGCGGCGGGCGGTACCGGCAGGACGGATGTTGCGCGCGGCTCCGATGTCACTGCTGCCGTCCTTATTTGCGGCTTTGCCGCCGGCACGGGCGTCTCCCGAGCCATATGCGGCATGCCTGCGACTGTGCCGGCATGCGCCAGCATCGACGGCATATCATTGCGATGCTGATAGGCGTAGATGCCGGCTATCGTTGCCAGGCCGACAACACCCCATAGCCACATCGAATTGCCCGCCTTGGATTGCGGCTTGCGCCGCGTGCGTCGTTTCGCTTTCGCCATGGTATCATCCCTCAATTGCGAGGGGGATTATCGCCGTCATTTCTTACCGATCCGTTGGCTTTGGCGGAGATCATGAACTGCGATGGGGCAAGGCTATTTCGCGGCCCCTGTCGGCGGCTTCAGTTTCACCGCCATCGTCACCTGTCCGTTGATGGAAAGTCTGGTGCCGCGATTGTCTGGATTGTTGACCGAGGTATTGCTCGACAGGGCACTGATCTCGCAGGCATCGGCAATCGTATCGAGCAGGGTGGCGCAGCTGCTTGCGGCAATCTTGTAGAAGGATTTCAACGCCTTCTCCTGCTGCTCGTCGCTGTCGCCATCCGTTATGGGATAGGAGATCGATATTCCCGATTGCACGGAAATATATCCTTCGGGCGGCTGGTGAGGGTTGCGCAGCGGAAGATTCGAAAAATTCTGCGCGAGGGCAGGCAGGGCCGTTGCTGCAAGCGCCAAGCTGAGCGCAGCCCGGATCAGAAATCTGGTCATCATTATATCTCCGTTTTTTCCGCTTGTTGCAGATGCGGATAAAGGCTGGGTGATGCTTTAACTTAAAATTGTACTTTCGATCGAATTTCCGTAGAGTTTACGAATCAGAAATGCGTCGGCCGAAATGCTTCCTTGCCAACCCCATACGCAAGGCGCATAGTCTAATCCTGTCGTCGGGAATAAAACGGGTGCCGGCGAAGTACTGCGTGCTTCTGCCCCACGGACCATGAGACGCGCAAATGCTGGACACACCTATCCATCCACGAGATCTGCCGCTTTTTTCAGACGATCTGGACCGGCTCGAGAAGGTACTGGACACGGTCTGCAAGGATCGTGGCATGAGCCCGCGAAGCCTAGAGGCAGAACGCCTCGGCGCATTGATTATTCAGCTTTATCGCCAGGGCGTAAAGGACGACGCGAAGCTTCTCGCGCTTGCACGGGCTTATTTCTGACGCAGTTGCGTTTTTTTGTGGCCGAAAATCTAATCGATTTAAGCTGATTTCACATAGCAGTAATGATGCTTTATGCCTGTTCGAAGCGGACCGGCCTCCCTATATTTGCTGCGTTGCACAAAGAGATTCGATTTCTCGATGTCACTGCTTCTGGAGAGGAACAGTGCGCGCCAGCCCGCAGCAGAGGAAAAAACCGGCCGTGGCTGACGTGGATAGAAAGGTCCATGATGAATTTTAAAGTTCCGAGCCGGCTTCGCCGCTTGCTCGTCGATTCCGTCGAGCTGCCGCAGCTCAAATTTCCGTTGATGCAGCCGCAATCGCAGCCGTCGCGCCGTCGCGTTTCCACGCGCCCGTCGCCGCAGCGGCTGACGGAAGTTTTGTGGTTTGGCCGCAATCCCGGCGATTTGCGCATGCTCGAATATGTGCCTCCGGGCGTAAAGGGACCGATGCCGCTCGTCGTTGTCCTGCATGGCTGTCATCAGAATGCCGAGGATTTCGATCGCGCGAGCGGGTGGACGGCACTTGCGCGGCAGCATGGATTTGCCGTGCTTTATGCGGAGCAGAAGGCATCGAACAACCCAAATCTCTGTTTCAACTGGTTTCGCCCGAGCATGGTCACGCGCGATCGCGGTGAGCTCGGCTCCATCAGAGAAATGATCGATTTCAGTCGCCGTCTGCATGCGATCGACGATAGCAGGATTTTTGTCATGGGCCTCTCGGCCGGTGGCGCTGTCGCAGCCGCATTGCTCGCGACCTATCCGGAACTCTTTGCCGCAGGCGCCATCATCGGCGGCCTGCCTTTCGGCGCTGCCCGCGATGCCATATCGGCGCTTGACGTCATGAAGCGTGGCTCAAGCCGCCCGGCGGAAAAATGGGGCGAGCTCGTTCGCGAAGTTTCCCCCGAAGCTGCCCGCTATCCGGCCGTCTCCATCTGGCATGGCGATGCCGATGATGTGGTGTCCTTCGCCAATGCCGAGGCATCCGTCGCGCAATGGCTGACCGCACGCGAGCGTCCGCGCACCAAGGGTCGGTTGCGTCTCTTCGAGGGCGGCGAACGGCGCGAATGGCGCGACGACTATGGCCATATGATCCTTGAGCTTGTGACGCTGACCGATTTCGGGCATGGCCTGCCGGTTGGCTCCATTGTTGAAGGCTGGGAGCCGGCAAACAACACCGAACGCTACATCCTGCCTGCAGCCCTCTCTGCGCCCGAAGGGCTTGTCAAAAGCTGGAAGCTCGCGGCCTGAGGCCGGTCGCAAAACCTAAGGCCTGAAGGCGCGAAGCGGCTCTTGGAGATTTCAGACGCTGCGTCAGCCGTCAATCGTCATTGGTGGCATTCAGGTTCTCAGGCCGAATGCCATCATTTTCGGACCAATGCTTGAAGCGAATGCCAGGACCGCCCGTGCCGTCACTGCCGCCGGCGAGGAAAAGCACGCCATGGCTCTCGAGGACGGAGCGAACTGTCGCAAGCGCCCTCATATCCGCCGGGCTGATCCCTGTTTCCAGCGCTTCGATCGCCGAAACCGGGAGTTTGCTCTCGCTGGCAAGCGTCTCCACCGTCAGTCCGAGCATGGCGCGCGCGCCGCGCAATTGTGCTGAAGTAATCATGAGTTAAGTCTATCGCATCGGCTTGAAAAGCGGAACCGATTTCCGACGAAAATCCTCTGCGAGTTTAAAAGGCCGCCGCGCTTTTCTCCCGGCCCTCGCGCTTATCGTCCAAACCGGAATTTGCTACCAACTCCAGCGGGGCAGGGGTGGGGTAGCCGAGCAGGTCGTGATAGATCTTTTCGGTCGCATCCGCCATGCCGGCGAGCGTATATTCATCCTTGCGGCGACGGGCCTCGGCAGTAAAATTCGCCAGCAACGTCGGATCGCCAAGACGTGCCATCGCGGCCGCCAACGCTTCCGGATTATCGCTGTTCGGCACGATGTATCCGTTCTTGCCGTGCTCCAGCACCGTGCGTGCGCCACCGACATCGGCAAGCAGCAGCGGCTTGCCCGCAGCTGCGGCCTCCAGCATCACATAGGACATCGCCTCATAGCGGCTTGGCATGACGACAACATCGAAGGCGTCGATGGCCGTCACCCCCGGCACGCTGCCATCGATGCGGGCGCGATCTTCAAGCCCGGCCCCCTTGATCATCTCTCTTGCTGTGTCGGCCAGCTCACCGATCCCGATCATCAGCAGATGGGCTTGCGGCAATTGGGCTGCTATCCGTGCAAAAGCCGCGATCAGGCGTTCAGGCGCCTTCTGTTGCGTCATCCTGCCGACGAAGCCGAAGAGCAAAGCTTCCTGAGGAATGCCGTATCGTCTGCGGATGGCTGCTCGCTGGCTGAGGGGAGGTGCGTTGACGCCGTTAACGACGACGCGCAGGCGTTTTTCCGGGATGCCGAGCGACAGGGCGTGATTATATTCATCCTGCGAAACGCAGACTAGGCGATCGGTCAGCCATGTCCCGAGAAGACGCTCGATACCGCCATAGATCAAACGGCCTTTCACACCGAGCGTCGGGTCCATGGTGCGGAAGGCATGCGGCGTGTAGAGAACGGGGACACGGCGCCCAGGTAGCCGCAGGCGGGTAAGCGCGCCGGCTTTCGAGCTATGGCCATGGATCAGATCGAACGGCCCATGAGTGGCCGCGATCTTGCGCAGTTGCCACCATGCCGTCAGATCCCAGGGGCCGGGCGCGCGCCGCATGCCAAGCGGAATGACATTGTCCAGGCCGATATTTTCCAGCTCTGCGACGAAAGTGGGCTCGGCGCGCACTGGGGAATAGATAGCGGTCACGGAATGGCCGCGATGCTGCATGGCCCGGCATAGGTCGAGAAAATGTCGCCCGGAGCCACCGCCGCTCGGCTCGAGAACCTGCAGCAACGACAGGCGCTTGACGTTGGTGCGAATGTTCACGATGTAGCTTCCCTTTTGTTCAAGTCACGCTGAAACTTCTGCTCCAGGGCGCCGCAGCCCCAGACGATTCCGATCAACATGTAGAAATGGCGCCAGTGGTCGGTATCGATGACGTTGCCGATGCCGACATGGCCGAGAATGACGATCCAGGCGATCATCAGGTAGGGCTGCCAGGGACGCTCTCTCAGGAGGTTGCGGAAGCCGATATAGATGGTCCAGCAGATCATGCTGATCCACGTTACGAAGCCGATCCAGCCGTAGGTGGTCAGCGTCTTTAGCCAGGTATTATGTTCGTCTTCGCGGAAGATCTGGCCGAAGACCAGCGGCCCGATGCCGAAAGGCCGTTCCATGGACATTTGGAAGCCGATGCTATGGCGTTCGAAGCGGCCGAGATGGCCTCCGTCGTAGCTCTGAACCAGCTGCAGGCGCGTCGAAAACAGGTCGCTGACCTGCGGAAATTGCAGCGCGACGACGAGCAGCACGACCATGAGGATGATGGCCGCCAGCGACATCACCAGAATGCGCAGCCGGAAGGTATTGCTACGGTGCTTCAACAGCATGCAGAAGATCAGCATCGCTGAGGCGAAGGCGAAGAGAGCCCAGGCTGCGCGGGAGAAGGACAGGAAAATGCCGAAGGCGAGCACGAACAGGCAGATGCCCTTGATCGGCGCCTTCTTCAGGTCGCCGATCAGCAGGCCGTGCATGAGGTAGAGGCTCGGCGCCACGAGATAGGGGCCGAAGACGTTCGGATCCTGGAACGCACCCATGGCGCGGTCGTAGCGCGTGAAGATGTCGAAGCCCGGCACGGCATGGAAGTAGCCGAGGATGCCGAGGCTTGCGGTGATCAGCGCTGCCACGACCCAGGTACTGAAGATCAGCTTCAGCCGCTTTTCGTTGTCTTCGGTAATGGCGGCGTAGAAAACGGAGCTCAGCGCCAGGAAGGTGGAAACGGCGATATAGATCGGGCCGTCGAGGTGGTTGCCGGCAGCAAGATCGTGCATCTGCGTGATCGAGAGCATGCCGCCGATATTGAACAGCAGAAACAGCGCCAGTAGTGGCGCGACGCTGCGCGAGATTTTCAGCCCGAGAATGAACCAGGTACCGATCAGAAAAGCGAGCCACAACTCATAAGGCGCCGGCTCGGCGATGACGAAGCCCGACAGGAACACACCGATGACGACGCTGGCCGTACCGACCAGCCGCATGGCGGCAAGTTGCGGCTGCGCGACGCGGGGCGATGGCAGGTCGATCGCGCTCAATAGGCATTTTCCGTATTGAGCAGACGAAACGGCGTCAGGAACAGGATCTTCAAATCGAAGAGCAGCGACCAGTTCTCGATGTAGTACAGATCGTAAGCTGTGCGGAACTTGATCTTGTCGTCGCTGTCGATTTCGCCGCGCCAGCCGTTGATCTGCGCCCAGCCAGTGACGCCGGGCTTGACGCGATGGCGCGCGAAATAGCCTTCGACGACGTCGGCATAGGTGCGGTTATGGCTGGCGGCCAGAACGGCGTGAGGGCGCGGCCCGACAAGCGAGAGGCTGCCGAGCAGTACGTTGAAAAGCTGCGGCAACTCGTCGATCGACGTTTTGCGGATGAAGCGGCCGACGGGGGTGACGCGCGGGTCGTTCTTGGTCACGGCATTGCGCGCCGACGGATCGCTCATATGGGTGTACATCGAGCGGAACTTGAAGACGTTGATGATCTCGTTGTTGAAGCCGTGGCGCTTCTGCATGAAGAAGATCGGCCCTCTCGAGGTTGTCTTCACGGCAATTGCCGCGCCGAGCATGATCGGCCATAGCAAAGCAAGTGCGACCAGGCTGAAGAAGATGTCGAAGATGCGTTTTGCAACGCCATCCCAGTCGCGGATCGGCTTGTTGAAGATGTCGAGCATCGGCACGGCGCCGACATGTGAGTAGGCGCGGGGGCGGAACCGCAGCTTGTTGGCATGGGCCGCCAAGCGAATGTCGACAGGCAGCACCCAAAGCATTTTCAGCAATTGCAGAATGCGATCCTCGGCGCTGATCGGCAACGCGATGATCAGCATGTCTATGCGCACGAGCCGGGCGAATTCGACCAGTTCCGATACCGTGCCCAGCTTCGGGTAACCGGCGACCATGACTGGCGAGCGCTTTTCGCCGCGATCGTCGAAGATGCCGCAGATACGGATATCGTTGTCGGGCTGATGCTCGAGCGCGCGGATGAGCTCCTTTGCCGGTTCGCCGCCGCCGACGATGACGGCGCGCCGCTCCATGACGCCGTTGCGAGCCCAGTGGCGGATACCGTAGGCAAACAGGAGGCGAGCCACGAGAAGGAACCCTGCGCCTGCCGCGAGCCAAAGGCTGAGAAGCGAAAGGGAGTAGATATTGTTGATGTCGAAGGGCAGAAGGGCAATGACCATGACCGCAAAGGCGGCCCCCCAGGACCCGAGAATCCGGTGCAGGAAATGATGCGGCGAGCGCAAGACCGGTATCTGATAGGCATCCGCAATCTGCAGAAAGACGATGGCAAGACCGCAGAGGGCGATCGTCACCACAGTCTTCGACAGGAAAGGATGATTGTCCGACGTACCGAAGAGGAGGATCGCAAGTCCGAATGCGAGTAGCGACAGAAATTCGAACAGCCGGTATTGTCCGACGATGATCGCCGGAGACTGGTTGGTTTCGCGAAGCTGTTCGGCGATTTGCCGCGCATAGGCATTCATGCCATCCGGGCGATCGCTATGAGTCTCGCCGGCACCGCGGGTGCGGATTTCCGAAACCTGCTTGCGAAGATTGTCCAAGTTGAATTGCTCGGACTTTTGGGTAGTGTTCATGGCAGCTTATCCGGTCGTTACCGGACAAGCCCTATCAGATATCAGCTAAGAAACACTTACAACACTTGGCTGTATTCTAACCGTCGCTGTTCAGGCCAAGTATATTTTGATACAGGTGCAAAGTATCCCGTGCCATGGCGGAAGCCGAAAAATTCGATCGTATCGTACCGATATCGGGCATGTTGCGGGCGCCCCATAGCGGCTCGGTGATCGCTTCGGCCATGATGCGCGAGAGATCATCGGCATCTTCCGGTTTGGCGAGTGCGGGGCTGTTTTCGCCAAGTGCTTCCGCAACGCCGCCGACGCGCGAGGCGATGACGGTCTTTCCAGCTGCGAGCGCTTCCAGAACGATATAGGGCATCGCCTCGGCGCGCGAGGGGACGACGATATTCTGTGATACCGTGAAGGCTTCCTGCACGCGCATCGCCGGCAGCATGCCGATACGGTGACCGAGGCCCCGTTCGACCATCATCCGGTGATATTTGTCTCTGTCCGGTCCGTCACCGATCATGAGCGCTGACAGTGGCCTGCCGATCCGGCGCTCCGTTTTTGCAAAGGCGTCCACAAACAGATCGGGACCTTTGAGGTCCCGCAGCATGCCGATATAGACGAAATGCACGGAGTCCGATCGTGTCGGTATGGTGCGAAAATCTCTTTCGCTGATGCCGTTATAGATCATCACAGAGCGGGTGCGCGGCTTGCCGATCTTTCTTTCATAGGTGCGGCGCTCGAAGTCGCAGATAAAGATCAGGCCATCGGTGAGAAACTCGAGCATTCGCTCCAGGCTGTGCACAAGCATGCCCTGGAACGAGCCGCGCGAGAAATGCAGGCTTCCGCCATGCGCTGTATAGAGGCGGGCTACGCGATACCTGTTGACCCGCAGGATCGAGCCGAGAACGCGCGCGAGCAGGCCGCCCTTGGCGCCATGCCCGTGCAGCACATCCGGCCGCAAACTCTTGATTTCTTTATAGCTGCTCCAAAGTGTTGCAGCATCCGAGAGGGTAATTTGCCGTCGGATCGGCAGGCGGACGACGCCAAGAGCCAGGAACGGCGCGATATCGTCGAACAGACGATCCTCATGCTCGCCGCCTGTCAGGCTGTCGCAAAGTATGCCGACCTCGTGGCCCGCTTTGCTCTGTTCTTCCGCCAAATCCCGGACATGGCGGAAGACGCCGCCGACGGGCGATCTGAAGCAATGAAGGATACGAAGCGGTCGGGCCATGAGCGGGCGCGGTTAGAATAACCGCTCTCTGACATAGATGGTGTCGCCCGCCAGCACCGGATCGGAGATGCCGACCCGTCCAGTCATGACATGACCGTTGATCTTGCGGGTGACATCCGCGTTGGATTGGTTGGCCCGGCTGGTGAACCCGCCTGCGACCGCGATGGCATTCTGGATGGTCATGCCCGGCACATAGGAATATTGGCCCGGCTGGCCGACTTCGCCCATAATATAGACCGAGCGATAGCGGTCGATGTCGATGGTGACGTCTGGATCGCGAATATATCCCTGGCGAAGCTTCTGCGCGATCTGGCCGGAGAGCTGCTGCAGTGTGCGGCCGCGGGCAGCGACCTGGCCGATCAGCGGAAAGGCGATATAGCCGGCTTGGTCGACAGTATAGGTGTTGGTCAGCCCGGCTTGATCGAACACCGTGACGCGCAACCGGTCGCCGCTATCAAGGGTATAGGGCTGGATCGTGGCCTCGTTGAAGGCTTTGGGCGCCGGCTGATAGGTGTTGCAGCCGGTGAGCGCGGCGCTCACGGCGGCCATGCCGAGTGCAAGGACAATCTTTGACTTTGCGAAGGGCATTTCGCGCTCATTGGAAAGGGAAGACACTGCCGTCGTTATCGATCCGTTAGGGTTAACGGTCGGTAAAGAGCAAATCAAATTCCAGGAAAAAATTAGAGATGCCAAAAATAATGCTGGCGAAATACTATTAACGCTTGGGTTACCATAGTCGTTTACGATTAATTTTGGCTTTCTATTACGGAGTTTTGCATATGTCCGGTGTCAACAACACCCAGCAGGATGTGGACATCGATCTCGCTCAGCTCTTTCGCGCTGTGTGGCAGCGGCGGGTGCGCGTCGTTGCCATCACGCTGGCAGGCGCCTGCGCGGCATTCGCGATCGCCAAGGTCATGTCGCCGGAATATCGCAGCGAGGCCCGCATCCTCATCGAGCAGCGTGCGCCTGCCTTTGCGGCGACGACATCGGGCAACGATGCCGGTGCCGGACCTCTATTGGACGAGCTGAACATTGCCAGCCAGGTGCAGATCCTGCAGTCGGCGGATCTGGTGAAGCAGGTCATTACCAATCTCAAGCTCTACGATCGTCCCGAATTCGCCGCCGGCAACAACGGTTCTGCTCTCTCTGATATTCTGATCAAGCTGCATCTGAAGCGGACGGCGGCTGACAAGGCCCCTGAAGAGCGGATGCTGGACGCCTTCAACAGCCGCCTGCAGGTCTATCAGATCAACAGCTCGCGCGTGATCGGCATCAGCTTCACGTCCCGCAATCCGGATCTCGCCGCCAGCGTGCCGAACGCGATGGCGCAGGTCTATCTATCCATGCAGAGCGGCGCCAAGCTCGATTCCAACAGCGAGGCGACACGCTGGCTGGAGCCGGAGATCGCCAAGCTGCGCGACAAGGTCAGCGAGGCGGAAAAGAAGGTTGCGGATTATCGTTCCGCCAACGGTCTTCTCCAGACCAGTCAGAACAACAATTTCGCCACGCAGCAGCTCGCGGATATTTCGACGCAGCTGGCGCAGGTGCGTGGCGACAAGGCCAATGCCGAGGCGAGGGCGCAGGCGGTGCGCAGTGCGCTGTCCAGCGGCCGCTCTACCGATACGCTTGCCGATGTCGCAGGCTCGCAAACTATTCAGCGGCTGAAGGCGACCCAGTCTAATCTTGAGTCGCAAATATCGGATCTGTCCACGACGCTGATGGATGGGCATCCGCGGCTGAAGAGCCTGCGGGCGCAGCTGGTCGATATCCGTCAGCAGATCGATCGCGAGACCCAGAGGATTCTGGCAAGCATCGAGAACGAGGCGAAGGTTGCGCAGCTGCGCGAGCAGCAGCTCCTCGCCCAATCGAATACGCTGAAAGCCGACAGCGCCCGGGCAGGGGAGGACGAAGTCGGCCTCAATGCGCTGGAGCGTGAAGCTGCGGCGGAGCGACAATTGCTCGAAACCTATCTCGCCCGTTATCGCGAGGCGGCTTCTCGCGTCGACAAGAATTCCAGCCCTGCCGATGCACGCATCGTTTCCACGGCGGTCGAACCGGTCGATCCGTCTTTCCCGAAGGTCGGCCCGATCGTCGTCGTCGCTACCCTTGCCACCTTCATCCTCACGGCCATCGTTATCATGCTCGCGGAGCTGTTCAGCGGCCGTGCATTGCGGCCGGTCGGACCTGTTCGCAAGGAAGATGCCGTCGCGCTGGAGGCGGCGAAGCGCATTCAACCCATCGCCGAACCGGAGCCGGTTCGGCCAGTTGCGCGAGCAAGCAGCGTCGAGGCGCCCACAAGCATGCTCTCCGTCCCCGTAGAGGAAATCCCGGTTCAGGCTGCGGATACGGTAATTGCTTCGGAGACGGCAATCGCCTTGGACACCGCAATCGCTCCGGATCACGGGCCGAAGCAGGTTGCTCAGGCTGCCACGGATGAAGAGGAAGATTTCTCCATCCAATCCGTCGCGGATTATCTGATCGACAGCGGTTCGCGGCTGGCGATCGCCATATCCCCGACCGGTAACAACGGTTCG